>CAVYPA010000017.1:0-344644 GCA_963770295.1 uncultured Alphaproteobacteria bacterium | reverse complement strand
CGCTGCTTGCTCTTTTTCCGAACCGCCATGGATACCGCGTTCTTAATATTCGCAGTGCTGCTGGCGGCGGTCGTCTTGATCTGCGTTCGGATCAGCATGCGCCGGCGCCGCCGCCAGCTACACAAGTACGATGAGCCTAAGCTTACAAATGCCGCCAAGCACTTTGCGGCTGACCTGGATAGGATTGCTCGCTTGGCACGAAAGTGATTGGATCGGATCGACGATGCTAATGGGTGATTGGCGCGCGGATCGCTCAACAAGAGCCGATGTCGGGCGTGGTCCCGAGTTTTCCAAAGCGGATCAGGCACTTCTTGGCTCGCGCGATGCGTTCGGTTCGGAACAAAGAACAGCAATCTTCGTTTTGCTGGTAAGCAAATCGCTAACGAAACGACCATGAGAACATTTTGTCATCAATTGCGCTAATCACCATGGGCCTATTGATCCTGGTAGGCTTGTCGATCATCCTGAGTTTCGTTGTTCGCGAGACCCGGCGTGCACTTATTCCGGTACAGAAGGCTAAGCGCCAGCCTGGAAAGAACCACTCCGTGCACAAAGAGCTCATTTCTGATCTTCATGCTGAGTTGACCGCGAGCGCACAACTCCGCAGCAAGAAAATCCCATTTGGCCACTTTGACTGACGAAACGCGGCACCTGGTTACACCTTGCCGTTGACAGGGGTTTCTCTCACCAGCCTGCGGGCAAATGAATATCACATCGCTAGACCCGATTATTCAGGAGGCTGCAACCGTCGGTGGCCTGGCTTCCACGTACGAAGCTGGGCCGCTTCCATTTTTGGCGCTTGGTCTGCTGCCGGTACGAATAGGTAGGTTCCGAGTTGTCCCGCTGCTCGGCCTCAGCCTAGGCTTGCACTCGCCGGCCCCTGGATCCGATCAGCGCGACAGCAACTGCGCCACCAGAGAGCCAGGAGGGTTTGGGATGAGCTCCCGTCAGATCACTAGGCGGGGCTGCGATCCGCCATCAAGTCAAGGGGAATTCGATGAGTCTCGCAAGCGGGGTAAATGCCCACACCGTGCATTGGGAGCTTGTCAACATTGGCGAACGACAGCGCTTCCGCATGAGTTGGCGCGAGTCCGGTGGTCCGATGGTGAGACAACCAAAGCACTGGGGTTTCGGCCGGCAGGTTATCCAGCGGCTGACAGCGCAGGCTCTAAAGGGAAAGGTGACACACGATTTCCTACCAGGTGGCGTCAGGTGGAAGCTCGACAGCCCAGCCACTTTTGTCATCAGCGCTCGAAGTGCGCCCACAACGTATATTGACGGCTCTGGCACAGATCGGAGCACGCGCGATGTCAGCCACTGAAGAGATGCTGCGAGAGCAATTGGGTCAAATAATCGGTCGCGCCGAAGCGCGCGTCGAGCAACAACGTATTCAAGCCAGCGGGACTCCCGCCCACGGAGACGAAGCTAGGAGAGTGCGAAGCTCTCGTGCACCGATGCTCGCCGGCTTGGCGACGAGCGCGTGACCGGCACCAAGACCAAGTCCCGCCTAGTCTCTGCCAAGGTATCCTTCCCGAACGAATGGGCGGAGGTCAGCGCATCTGCCTTCGGTGCAAGGTGGTCTACTGCGGCCCGGTGCAGCGGAGTGCTCAAGGCATGCTAGTCCTTTCGCCGCAACCTTGCGGTTATCGAGGTCCGTGCATCAGATGCCGGACGAATATTCACCGTACACGTGGAGCTGGCATGCAAAATGCGCAGGCCTTATATGACAACTTATCGACAAAATGGAAGCAGAGCATTCTCGCCAACAGGGCGCCGCGCACCTAAGTATATTCCGAGGCTACCTCCGCCCTTACGCTGCTGCTACTCCACAAATTAAGTTGGAAAACTGTCCGGTGAGGTCGGGCTCAACGAGGCCCGGTTAGTAACCACGGCCAAGAAACATGGCTAGGCTAGGGACGCGAGCATGAGAAATATACCCGAGCCTGTTACTTATGCCCGACTCGAGCGACTTGCTTCAGCGCGAGGGCGCGCCAGCGCGGAGGCTTACGTCCTCCTAGAGCTTCGTGAGGCTCGCTCCGCCGGCGATAACGTCTTCGCGTTTCAAAGCAATGGCCGCTACACGATCAGATCGATAGCAAATGAGCCCTTGAAGCGGCACCCGTCAACCGCCCGATCCTCCTGACAGGGTAGTCTCATGACAGGACGGACAACGCGCATATCGGTGACATTCTCGCGTCCTTTCTCGCTTTCGGATCTTGACGGGATCCAACCCGCTGGAACGTACCGGATCCAAACGCTTGATGTGACGCTCGACAGCTTGTCGTTTCTCGCCTACCGCCGCGTGTCGACAACGATAGAGCTGCCTTGCGTCGGTGTAGCCGGCTCAAGGAGGCATGTGATCGCTATTGATCCCCTCGAATTGGAGACAGCCTTGAACAGGGACTCGACCGAGAATGCCGAGGATATCCAAACGATGCCGAACATTTCGATGGCCGGTGATAAAAAATGAGTGTGGTCAACAACGGCAGTGCGACGCATTGGCCGCCGGTCATCTGCTGATGAGGGCTCGCAGCGCGTTGCGGGCCTTTTTTCTTTTCCGGCGCACCGCGACAGTAACACGAGAGCAGTCCCACAGCGTTATGCTGCCGAGCGCCAACGAACGAGATCAGCCTTGAAGTAACTTCAGACCACCGCTCCTTGCCGGACAGGTTCTCAACGGACCTCATTCGAGTTCGACACTCACGAACCGGGAGCGCGTTGTGGTCCAGTTGATAGCCAAGGGGTACTCAAGCAAACAGATCCCAAGCGTACTCAAAATCGACCTTAAAACCGTCGAGAGATGCCGAGCCGCCGTCATGCGCAAGCTTGAGCTCTCTTCACCCGCTGCCCCGGCGCGCTACGCTATTCGGAATAGGCTGGTGGAAGGGCCATTGCCCCTGCATATTGAGAGGGCGAACTCTCCTCTCGTCCAAAATCAAGACTTAGTGGCGTGCTTGGCCATTATTGCCTCGATCGCCTTGCCGCAGTCTCTGTTGAACTCGTAGCCGAAATTGGCTAGCTCACCGACCCTCTTGCGATAGTCTCGGACGACATCATCATAATCCGCTACGCGCTTTACCTTCAGCTCCGCGAGGGCAACTGGGTCTGCCATCACGTCTTTGGCGCAGACGGGGACAAATGCTGTTAGCACCGCTGCCTGGACTTGCTTCGCTGTTCCTCCTGAGGTGGACCAGCCGCCCCACGAGAAGCCGACGACCGCGAGTGCGATTGCTCCTACAGCAGCACCCCAGAGACCGTATGTGTATTTCTCTTGCATGTTGAGACCTTCCTTGGTCGCTAACGGAGTTCGACCCCGTATGGAGCCCACAATGCGGATGTCCAGCCAAGCCTCGGAAAGTACCTACGTCGCACAGCCGGCACGAGGTCATGGAGCTTGGGCTGGAAGTGATGGCCTCGGCCGCGGAAATTTAGGACTTGATTTGTCCCGGCCCCGTCGCGGCGGACCACAGCCCAGCCAATTCCGCCGGGCAAGCTCGCTGCAGGTATTGCACAGGTTGATGTGAAAGGCTTCTGCTTAATCGCGAGAAGGGGTCATAGCTGATGCGCGGTCTCGGCGATCTACGCGTGCAGCCGTTGTTGATCCTTGTATTCTTTGGTTCTCCATTCGTGTGTACGCGGGGCCAAATGTGGCGAGTCTGGTGACTAACTGATCAATGGATGCTTCGCGGGCGAGGTCACCGATTGTCTCGACAGACATAATCTGCATGGGCTACCGATTGGGCTGCGCAACAAGACCCGAATTTCAGCGGAGCAGCATCGAGCGCTTGCCATAGCGCGCCAACCTCTGGATCACGCAGAACGCGCTCGCGAGGCTCGGAGACGTTGCGTTTCTTGAGCCCGAGCGTCGGGTTTCCTTCCGTTGACGCTGAGGCGCCTGATCAGCAGACCCCTCTCCCGCACCCAAAGCGGCCGGACAATCTGCGCCAGCACCAAGGGAAAGGCTCGCGAGACGGCGATGATCGCCTTGCTCAAGCCTTTCTCGAACCGGTCTCTCGGATATCTGTGCTTGCCAGTGACCCGCGCCAAGAAGGCTACGAGCGCCTCGTCTTGTCGAGTTTGCTGATTGCGGGCGGCGCATGCCGGGAACTCTACGCCCTTCGGCCGGTGCCCGTCGGGAAACATGATGCGTGCGGGCTGATGGTCGAGATTAACCGCCTTCTCTTCCCCGCCGCAGAAGCAGCACAAGGGGTGAGCGTACAGAAGCCTCTGTGTGGCCGCACTCATAGGAGTGTGGGTCCTGCACGTGCCGTCCGGCCCCCAGGGAGCAGCTTGGCGGCAGACGATTCCTTATCTATCGCTGATTCGTCGCTTTGCAGAGGCGGACCGCTTGTGTTTAGCTGAATCAGGCGCTACGCCAGCCTTGGCTTAGCGATGATCGGAGTGATCCGTTAGCTACCATAGGTCCCTGTCGCGCCGTGCCAAGAGTTGCCATCGCTATCCGAGAAGGTGCGCCGCGTGAGAGATACAAGGTGGCGCAGGACGCTGTAGGCATCGACCTAACCCTCGGCTAGCATCTCGGCCGTGCGCCGGATGACCTGGAGGCCGCTTTGCCTGTCGAGATGATTGGCTGGATCGCGCCGCGTGTATCTTCCGAGGTGCTGGCACCTAGCGGACCGCCGTTCAATGCTGACGTCATTGCGGCAACGGCTCGCACCCACGAGAAAGCGGATTTCGATCGCGTCCTGATTGGCTACTTCTCCGATGCGCCAGATGGCTTCCTCATCGGCGCCCATGCAGCGACCGTCACCAAGCGGCTGGGATTGCTCCTGGCGCATCGACCGGGTTTCGTCTCCCCAACCCTCGCTGCGCGCAAGCTTGCAACGCTCGACCACTTGAGCGGAGGCCGCCTTGCCGTGCACATCATCGCGGGAGGTAGCGACTCGGACCAGGCAAAGGATGGTGACTTTACCGACCATGCGGGCCGCTATCGCCGCGTGAGCGAGTACATCGCACTCCTACAACGCACATGGACGTCATCGACTCCATTTGACCATGCTGGCGAGTTCTACCGTGTGTCGGGCGCCTATTCCGACATCCGTTGCAGGCAGAGTCCACACATCCCAATCTACGGTGGGGGCGGATCGAATGATGCGATCCAAGCGCTCGCGCCACGTGTCGGACACTACATGCTGTGGGGGGAGCCGCTGCGCGAGACGGCGGCATTCATGGCGCAGGTCCGCCAGGCGGCGATGGTTGCCGGCAAATCTCCGCCGCGCTTCAGCCTGTCGACGCGTCCTATTCTCGCCGCAACCGATGATAAAGCTTGGGACCGGGCGCGCGACATTCTTCGCCGCGTCCAGGACCAGCGTGGCGGGGCGCCCCCACCGAAGCCCGAGAACCTTGCCTCGCAGCGCTTGCTATCGGCAGCCGCCGCGGCCGATGTGCATGATACCTGCTTGTGGATGAAGCTCGCCGAGGCGACGGGCGCGCGGGGCAACTCAACTGCACTTGTTGGAGCTCCCGATACAGTCGCCAACGCACTCCTGGCCTACTACAAGCTCGGTGCCAGCAGTCTCCTTATTCGAGGCTATGAGCCGCTCGATGACGCTGAGCGATACGGCGCTGAGCTGATCCCGCTCGTTCGCAAGCTGGTCGCCGAGATTTGACGCACGGTCGCTTGGCTTGTGCTGATTGCCAGCCGGTCTTCTGCGGCCCGGGCTCAGCACGTCCGTAACTCCTCTGGCAGCTGACGCGTCTGAAACCCTCGCCATTGTGGTCCGACGTCGAAGGTTAACGTGATTCGCAAAGCTGCCGGCGTTGCCAATGTCTGATTTCTAGGGTCGATCAGGGTCGAGGCTCGATCATGCGCAACGCCTCCAGCACGCCGAGCGCTTCTCGCACGGAGGGCCTACTGTGTGATCGCTATTTCCTTGCGCACTGCCACATTGGCGATCTAAGGCTCTTTCTTCGCTTCTGGCAGCGCACGCGGATCGCCCATGACCAAACTTCAATTGTCGCTCGCAATCGGAGACTACGATCGCACGCGCCCGCTGTTGGACGGCAGCGTCCAGATCGACGGGGTCAACCCTGTTACCATGACTTTAACCCCCGAGGAGATTTTCTTTCGGGCGTTTCGACACGAAGAGTTCGACATCTGCGAGCTATCGCTCTCGAGTTTCGCCGTCAGGACAGCCACCGATGACTGTCCGTATGTCGGCATACCGGCGTTCGTTTCTCGGGCTTTCCGCCATACCTCGATCTATGTGCGCAAGGATAGGATCAAGGTGCCGGCAGACCTCAAGGGGCGCAGAATTGGCCTGGCAGAATATCAGCTCACCGCCAATGTCTGGGCGCGAGCCCTACTGGCGGATGAGCATGGGGTCGCGCCATCCGATCCCATCTGGGTCCGCGGTGGACTGGAGGAGCCCGGCCGCCCGGAAAAGATTTCCCTGACGCTGCCGGCTTCCATTCGATTGGAGGCGGCACCGGCAGGAGCGTCGTTGAGTGACCTACTGAGCGGCGGAGACATCGATGCAATTATCTCGCCGCGGGCACCCTCAAGTCACATCCGCGGCGACGCCCATATCGGATGGCTGTTCGACGATCCGGTTGCGGCCGCCACAGAACACTTCCGGCGTACGCGCGTTTTTCCCATAATGCATCTGGTCGGTGTGCGTCGCAGTCTTGCCGAAAGTCACCCCTGGCTACCGGCCGCCGTCTTGAAAGCGTTTGCCGAGGCGAAGGCCCTGGCCTTTGCACGTCTCGCCGACACTGCGGCACCCAAGGTGATGTTGCCGTTCGTCGCCGAGCAGCTCCTGAGCGCCCGCGCGATGCTCGGCGACGATTACTGGTCCTATGGACTAGCAGCGAATGAGCAGGCGTTGCACTACTTCCTTCGCCATCATCAACAACAAGGGTTGTCTCGGCGACGTATGGCCCCGCAAGAGCTGTTTCATCCCTCCGCGCATGAGACGGTCAAAATCTGACCGGCGCGTTTCACCTGATCCACGGCGGAAGGGTGCGAGCAACGTCCTGCTCAGTGCGGCGAGGAGCTGGCTGGGACATTCTCGCGCCAGGCGCCGCAAGTGCGATCGTGCGCTGGTTTTTTTGTATACATCGAGCGGGATGGCGTGCATCGTGCCCCGCCGAGTTCGATCTCATCCTGTCGCTGCGTTTTTCGCCAATGCGGCCATGCGCTGCCGCAAGCGCGAGATCAGTCGATTGTTCCTACCACCGCCGCCGCAATCGCCGGCGCGTAGCCGGGTTCGATGCGTACATCGACGACGGCAACGCCGCCGGCATCGACCACGGCAAGTGCCGCCTCAAGGTGAGCGACCAGATCCTCCCCGCGAGCGATGGGCCCGAAACCTTGTGCTCCCTGAGCGCGCGCCAATGCGGCGATATCGATCTCCGGATCAGCGATGCGCTGACCAATCCATTTGTTCGCAACGGGCCGCCCCCGCAGGCGCGCCACGCGCTCTTGGTGCACCTCATCGTTGTAGAAGGAACGGTTATTGGCCACCACGATCAGGAGCGGAATGTGATAGTGCACCGCCGTCCAAATCGCCGTTGCGCCCATGAGAAAGTCACCGTCGCCGCAGATGCCGATAGGCAGGCGCCCACTGTCGCGCAGGGCTAGTGCGGCGCCTACTGATAGGCCAGGACCCGCACCAATGCCGCCGCCGCCATCTTGGCCGATGAAGTCGAGTGGATGCCGAAACGGCCACAGCTTTCCGTCCCATGACAGCGGGAGGTGGAGCAAAGAGGTGTCGCGCCCCTGGACCGCGTGACGCAGACCGTGAGCCAATTCCGCCAAACGCATCGCGCCCGCAGCAACCAACTCGACCGGAAACGGGCGCGGATCCGGCTTGAAGGTGTCCGACCGCACCTCAAGCTGAGCGGCGAGCGCAGCCACGACCGCATCGGGCTCCGCCGTCAGCAACAGATCGACGGGGGGCAGGGCCTGATAGTCCATACTCCAGCCACCGTGCAGGCGATGATCAAGCGATGCATGGATGATCTTGGCAGGCGGGCTCATGCTGCCGAACACGGTTTTGATCGTGCCGCCCAAATCAACCCAATCGAGGCTAAGGATAACGTCAGCTGCTGCAAGCGCCGCGCTTGCCTCGGCGTCGAGCCAAATCCCTGGTACCCCCGCGTGCAGAGGATGGTCCGTCGGGAAAACGGCGCCGAGCTTGAGATCCGTGATGACGCGGGCGCCGATGCGCTCGCTTAGGGCCAGGCGCGTCTGCCAGGCTTCTAGCGTGCGCGAACCCCGGCCAGCCAGCAGCACGGGCCGCTGCGCTGCCGCCAACGTGGTGGCGGCGTGGTTGATAAGTTCGGGAGGAGCCGCGGAGGCGACAGGGGGTGTCAGGCGTCCGACGTCGAAGGCCGGGAGCGGTGCGTCGAGTTCCGCTTCTTGCATGCCGGCGTCTAGATTGACATAGACCGGGCCCTGCGGTGGCGTGTCCGCGATCCATTTGGCACGCACCAGGGCCTCGCGTGCCGCAGCCGGCGAGCTTGGTTGGTCATCCCATTTCACATAACCTCGCACCAGAGCACCCTGGTCGCGTGCCGTATGGATCCAATCGATCCACGGCCGCCTTTTCTCGGCGTCGACCGGTCCGGTTGCGCCGATTAGCAGCACCGGCATGCGGTCGCACCAGGCATTGAATACGGCCATGGTTGCGTGCATCAAACCGACGTTGGAATGGACGGCTGCCGCCATGGCTCGGCCCGTGACCTTGGCCCAGCCGTGTGCGATCGCCACGGCATGTTCTTCGTGCAGGCAAAGCAGCAGCGTCGGTCGCTCGTTACCGAGCCGATTGACGAGGCTGTCATGCAATCCGCGAAAGCTGGCGCCGGGGTTGAGGGTGATGTAAGCGATCTCGAGGGCGCGCAGCGTATCCGCGGCAACGTCGCTTCCAAATCGGGCGTCACGAGCAAGAGGAGCGACCGGGCGTTCGCGTGCTGGTCGGGGCACTACAGTCTGGCCCTTCGCACCTGGACGCGTATCGACCATGCGTGCTCCCCTGCGCTGGTGCACTCAGTATCGTATGTGCCACAATAGTGGTGCGGGAAGCCGATCGTCCACCCGCGAACGGGGATAGTGCAAACCCCCACGGGCACCCGCGCCGCGCTCTGCGCCTGCGTAGCGGTGGGGTGCTCGCGGCCTCCTTGCCACCTTCTCTGCCTAGCCATCGCCACCTATGGGCTCTCAGAATGGCATCGCAACAGTTGGTGGAGCATGCGATCCAATGGCCTAGCCTCTGCCTGATCGCTCAGCATCAACGAGCGTCCAGACTGGATTAAACACACGCGAGGCGGTTTGTCCCTTCGAATTCGAATAAAAGTATTGTAGTTGCTTAGCTTTTGTCAGAATGAACCTGTACTCGACAGCCCTTTGGGTTCGGAAAATCTTAGGGTATCTCCTGAATCCTTCCGGCAATTATCACGACTCCAGGAGGCCCTTTTGTCGAAGGAACTTGGGGTTGGTGGACCGGAGCTAGGAAAACCGTCGGCTGTACCGTCTTGGTGAACACGGGTTACGATGATCAGATGCGTTCGGCCCTTTCCTTCTCCATCCAGCCAAATACCAACGAAGCCGCGCAGGCTGCTTTGGACATCATTACCTGGCGAATCGATACGAAAATCGGGGATCAGGAATCTGTATTTCTCTCCTAGCGATGCCACCCGCTTGGCATCCTTCTCAGCAAAGAGCCCTCCCGCCTGCACGTCCAAGTGAACTGGAGGTGCGAAGTTCTGCTTGGGCAAGAGCCTCTGCTCGTCGTTGTTCAGCAACTCGACTTGCTTCCGCGTTATTTCTCGCCGCTTCCGCACGGCGACGCTCCTCAGCAAGCTTCGCTTCTCGCGCTTGGCGTTTATCCTCCTTGCGCCGAAGCTCCGCCGCCTTTCGCGCTTCTTCAGCACGTCTTCTCTGCTCCTCACGCGTGGCCACCTCTGCCTTGATCCGCTGTTCTTGCTGATCGATCAGCGCTGCAGCAGCCCGAGCAAAGACCCCATTGGGATATCCTTCAAGGTACGTCTTCGGCACCGCGGGATCAGTGTTGTCTTTCACCGATGCCCAAAAGGCCATTTCCATCTGCTGCTCTGGCGTCGACCCCTCCGGCTTTCTTTGCCGGCGGAGTAGACTTCAGGCAATGTCGACGCTGAGATCCACGGATCTTGCCCGATCCCGCGGTTGACCCTCAGCGCCCCGCGCCTGAACATGTACAGAGCCTTAGCGCCAGGCTTGACGATCTCTTCGCTCAGAGCCCTGGCGTAGGGTCCGCTTCCGGTTCCAGTGTCCGATGCTGTCCGCCCCGGTGTCGTTGCATAGGCGATCATTACGCCGGGCGTTTAGCACAAAGCCCTTGTCGGTCAGCGCCTTCTGTCCCGTCCGCTTGACCTTCAGCTCATTGCGACAGGCGTCGAATACGACGTAGTGCGTGGCTGCCGGAGCCTGCTCCCGCAGGTTCTCAATGACGTTGTTGAGATTGAGGGAATTGATCCAGAGGTTCTCATCCTCGGCGCTGGTTACGTCAACGGGGATCAGATAATTGATCTTGGTGTCTGGATCGGCAGCACCGTGACCGGAATAGTAGACGAAGCTGATCGTGCCTTCGCCTTCACGGCGAACGGCTTGGAGGTGACGCTTGATGCCAGTGACTTTGCGGAGTTCGGCATTGTGGCCCACCGCGGCGCGCGGCCTCTGGTGTGGAGGTCTGATAGGGTCCTACTTGCCGGCCAGTGTGACATCCTCGTAAGGTCCCGAATAGGCGTACCCAGGGATCAGGCCAAAGCCGGACTTGGCCACACGGGGGCCGACTCCGTTGACGAATGCCTGCTGCCATAGATGTGCGTACATCGCCTTGTCGTGCACGATCTGCTGCATCTTGTGTAGCTGGCCCTCACGCTTCTTCGGGTCGAGCTCAGCCGTCTGCTGCTGGAACAGCTCATCGAGCTCGGGGTAGCTGCCGTAGGCATAGACGCCGCCCTTCACCACGAAGGTCTCCATCCGTGTGGCGGCATTGCCGAAGGCACCGCTTGCCCCTTGGATCAGGTTCTTGAAGTTCTTCTCGCCATAGCCCTTGAAGAACGCAGCGCGCTCCAGCGGCCGCAGCTTCGCCTTGATGCCTACCTCGGCCAAGTTGTTGATCACCGCTTCGGCTAGGTTGCCATAGGCGACATCGCAATAATAATCGCCAGCGTCGAACCCCTTGGGGAAGCCCGCCTCGGCGAGCAGTGTCTTCGCCTTAACTGGATCATAGACCGGCGCCGGTGGTTTCCAGTAGTAGTCGAAATTCTCTGGCACGATGCTGCCAGTGTTGTGGGCCAAGCCCAGCGCCAGCGCCTTATTGATGGTCTTAGTGTCAATCGCCAGGATCGCCGCCTGGCGCACGCGCACATCGTGCCAGGGCGACTTAGCATCCCACTGGTCGGGGAAGTAGAGCCAGAAGGTACCGTTGACGATCGGCGCCTTGAGTTTAAGGTTCGGGGTGCGCTGCAGCTCCTCGGCGATCTCGCCCTGAAGGCTGTAGGCAATGTCGACCTCACCGCGCTTCAGCGCCGCCAGCCGTGTCGCCTCCTCCGGGATGACCCTCAAGATCAGGCGCTTCACGCTGGGCGTCTTGCGCCAGTAATCCTCGAATGCCTCAACAACCAATTCCACGCCAGGCTTAAATGAAACGAATTTGTAGGGACCGGCGCCGATCGGCGCCTTCTTGAAACCTTCCTCACCCACCTTCTCCACATACGCCTTGGGCACGACCCAGCCGGCGCCCGTGGCGCTAGCATAGAAGGTGAGAAAGTCGGGCCATGCGGTTTTCAACTTGAAGCGCACATGACCCGGATCTGGCGTCTCGATTGAGGCGACACGGCCCTTGATCTGCGCCGCCTGGGCGCCGCGGTAGCGCTCGAACGAGAATTTAACGTCATCGGAAGTGACGGGAGTGCCGTCGTGGAATTTGGCGCCCTTCCGAACGATCATATCGTAGGTGAGTTTGTCGTCACTGATGGTGACCAATTCAGCCAGGCTGGGTGCTAGACTGTTACCAGGCATCGGCTTCACCATCGCATCGTGGACGGCGTAGAGCATCATGTAAGGTGTGATGATGCCCGAGGTTTCCGCCGGGTCGAACCAGGTCGGGGCGAGCGTCACGTGCACGGCCCAGGTGAGCTGGCCATCGGGGCCGGCGGCTCGGGCGGAGTAAGGGAGGCCCAACACTAGAGCGGTGGCGAGTGCGAGAACGTGGCGGCGCGTTGGGCGGCGCTTGTTAGCGCAGGGCCCGTGCTCGTTGCGGGAAGATGGTGAAAAGGACATCGGGACTGGTGCGACTTGCAGCGAGATCATGATGCTTCCCTTCGATCGTGGACAAACGAAGAGCACCTACTGACAGATTGTAGCTTCGATAGTACCCCATGCGCAAAGGACAGATTTCAACTTGCCCAAAAGGCCTTGTCATTGTTGTTGCACGGATTTGGACTTGGTGCACGCACGACAAGCGTAGATCCGCTTGACGGCAGCAAGCAGTTTTGTGGTGATCAGTAAAGGGACGCTACGGGACGCAGATGGACGCCCTTTTCTTCGGTAATATCCGCACCCCGCCACCATTCGCCCTAGCAACGCCGCCTCAGCCGCTACCATCTCGGCAGCATCATCGAAACAAACGGCCATAGCGATCAAGCGTCATGGTTGCCGAGCTGTGGCCCCCCTCAGGCCGACGTTCATCTTTGACGCCGTCTCGGTGACAACCGCCGGGTCCGAGCCCTCCGTCAGACAAATCTGAAGTCGTCCTCTCAGCGCCACGCACTTGTCTCCTCACCTCCCAAGTTGAAGGCAGGCGGGACGCTGTCTCCTGTGCAAAATTGCCGCTCTCGCCCTTGTTTTTTTAACGCAGTCGGGCTCCACAGGGGCAGAAACCTTGTCCCGACCCAACGCATGCGATTAGGTGCTGGCGGGGCCTCACCACTGCTGCGCCGCGTGGCGTGAGGAGAAACAGTTCGAGGGCAACAATGAACTTTGCTCAGACAGCATCGCTCTGCTTCCTGATCGCTGGGACCGATGTCACGTGGGAGGCATCTCAGGCGCGCGCGGAGGATCAATGGATGGGCGGTGCCCCTGTTTTCCAGAGCGACGTTGAGCTGCGCGAACGTCAACTCAAGGCGCAGCGCGCCGAAAGCCGCAAGACCTATAATGTCACCTACCCTAAGTTTATGGACGGAGGCGAGAAACCCAACATCGCACCGGAGAAGCCACCGGTGGTCTATCTGGAGAAGAACGAGCCGCAGGGCATGATCATCGTCGATACCGGCGGGCGAAAGCTCTACTACGTGCTGTCCGGAAAACAGGCATACGCCTACCCAATTTCGGTGGGACGGGACGGCTTCACCTGGACGGGAACCGAGCGGATCAGCCGCATCGCGTCCTGGCCATCTTGGACGCCACCGCCCGAGATGCGCCAGCGCCAGTCGGGTTTACCCATCACCGTATCAGGCGGCCTCATCAACCCGCTTGGAGCGAAGGCACTCTACCTCGGCAACACGATCTACCGCATTCACGGTACGAACAATGAGCGTTCGATCGGCCGCGCGTCGTCGTCGGGATGCTTCCGCATGATGAACGAACACGTGACCCATCTCGCCACGCTTGCTCGCGTCGGGACAACGGTGCGTGTCGTCTCGAGTTATTCCGGCGTGAGCACTTCTGCCCCGCTGTCCTCCGTGTTCTCAGTTTTTGGCTTCGGCGATGCGGTTAGCCCAAAAAAGGCCAAGACGAACTAACGTTGCCGGTTTCGCATTTGCCGCCTACTTTGTCACCCTGCACGTATTGGTTCCCCCGACTAGTGGTTGCTGGTTCGCATCGACGGTGGTCAGGAACAGCCCTGACCCCCGATGGGTATAGCGGCGGTTGGCAGAGACAGCACCGCTACGTTGAGCCGGCTTGAGGGACTTTGCTCTTAGCTCACGCCCATCGACGGTCGGAGTGATCCGCAATCGGCCAACGGGCGTCAGACGCGAAGTGACATAAGCCGGCGTTGCGACCTGGACGCAAGCCCTCGAAATGCGAGCATCAGTGCGAAGTCCCTGGCTGCTGATGAAATTCCACCCACATGCCAATGGGCGGCTGTGGGGCCGACCCAGAGGCTGTTCGGTCGCAGCCGACCACTTGAATGTGGCGGATGCGATTCCCAGTCAGGATGCTTCTTGCCGTCTCAAGCGCTTGACTGTCACGGTCGCGCCGACAATCGTTCGATCGGGCGCCAATTGGGCTGTCGCCGGAAGGAACACAACTACTCCTTCAGACAACGAGAATGCCGTCGAACCAGAGTCGAACGGTCCACAAGCCAACTCCTCAAGTGGCACAGACCCCAGCATGGGGAGAAGGCGTTGCTCGGCCACAGCGCCAGCCAGCAAAACCCCCACAAGGCTCAGCGCGGTGTTCGTGCGAGCGACGTGCTCTGGCCGGTCTGTCGGCGAGTGCTGACGACGGACAAAGAATAGTCACCTCGGAAAGAGTGCCAAGACCACCCTTCCTGTCCAGGGACAAGCCGATCCATGACAAGCGCTGGACCAAGGCGCTAAAATCCGGCGCGTCGAGGCCCGAAAGGCCGGATTGTCCCCGCCCTGCCGCCAATGGTGATACCCCGAACTGAGGGCGTAGGCGGCCGCAGGCGCCGTGATCAGCTCGATCTCCGTTCCGTCTGGAAACTTCACGTGCGGTCGACCCGGGCTTAAGGGCGAAGCGCTAGAACCTGGAAGTCGGCCCTCGATTGCTCCAAATCCCTTCACAGCCGGAGGGGTGTGATCCAGGCCTCGGACAACCTCTTCCGCGCTGGCGAGCAATCCATGCAAAAGTCCCTGTCGCTCTACCGGAGTTTTTTCATGTCGCTATTCTGCGAGGCTAGTGACCGGTCGCTGGGTGCGGGCTGTCGAGCGAAAAGCACACCGTATCCTTAAAGGCCGACCACCGATCCTGGCACCTTGAGAGTGAAAGGGCATGGTCATGGAACACGAGCAGCTGGCGCGGCAAGCGGCCGCAGGCGATGTCAAGGCGTTCGTCGAACTGACCCGGTGTTTCCAGCAGTTCGCGTTCGGCTCCGCACTGGCACTGGTCCGGGATTTCCAGAACGCCGAGGACGTGGTCCAGGAAGCCTTCGTCGCGGCCTGGTCGGCGCTCCCGGGCCTCGCCGATCCCGCCGCCTTTCCGGGCTGGCTCAGGGGCATCGTCCGCCACCACGCGTTTCGCGTATTGCGGCGGAAGCAGCTCGTCGCCGTTCCGCTGGCCGACGCCGAAACGGTGCCGGATGAGGAGCCGCTGCCGGATCATATCCTCGATGCGCGTCGGCAGGCCGCCGCCGCGCTTGCAGCGATCTCCGAATTGCCGGATCGCCTGCGCGAGCCCGCAACCCTTTTCTTCGTCCACGAATGCTCGCACCAGGACGTCGCCACCTTCCTCGGGCTGTCGGTCGCGACCGTCAACAACCGCTTGCACGCAGCCCGCTCGCACCTGAAGCAGAGGATGTTGACCATGGTGACCGACACGCTTCATGCCCACGCTTTACCTAACGATTTCGCCAACCGGATCGGGCGCCTGATCGAAACGCGCGGCGACGTCGTGGACGCCCTATTCAATCCGGCCGCGTTGCCTGATCTCCTGACCGAGCTGACGGTCAGCGACGAAGCGCGCAAGGACGGTCTCAAGGTCCATGTGATGCAGCGCCCCGGCGGGGGTGTGGTGCGTGGGCTTGCCGCATCGGCGCTGCTGCCGCTGCCGAAGGGCGCGACCGTGCTGAGCTCGCGCCGCCGGTCTCAGGGTGCCATCGATCCGATGCAGCTGGACCGGTTGGTGCCGGTGCTTGCGGCGGCCACCACCGAAGGGCGGCTAACCGATGAGGTGGCGGAGACCGGTATCAAGGTGATCGACGTGATGTGCCCGATCCGCGCAGGAGGCAGCGTCGCGATCGCCGGCGAGTGCGGCGCCGGCATCACGGTCGTGATGGAGGAGATCGTGCGGCGTATCAGCAGAAAAGTCCATCCAGTGACGATGTTCGTCTTGATCCCGCTGCCGTCCAAATTCTATCCGCCGTCGCTGGACGAGAATTATTCCTTCGCCGACGAGCTGAGGGCGGAAGGCTATAGCGAGGGTACGGTCGGCGCCGTCAAGACCTTCTTCCTGCGCGGCGTGGACAGGCCGTGGACCGCAGACATGCTGGCGTCGCTTGCCGCTGTCGACACCGTGGTGCACTTGTCACGGGAGATGATCTTGCGCAAGACTTATCCGGGCGTAGACGTGCGGACGGCGCGCTCACGATTGATCGACGAGAACAAGATTGCCGCCGAAGATGTGGCTCTCGCACGCACGGCCAAGGATACGATCGCTACGGCGCGAAGGGCGGAGCATCACTCGGAGCTGGCGCCTGATGTTGTCCTGATCGATCGCGCGCGGAAGCTGCAGGCGTTCTTCTCGCAGCCTTTCTACGTCGCCGAGCCGTTCACCAAGCGGCCGGGCTCTCACGTCAGCCGCGCCGACGCCTTGCGGGGCTGCCGCGAAATCCTCGACGGCCGGCATGATGACCTTCCCGTCGAGGCCTTCTACTTCACGGGCAGCATCGAAGAGATCCGCCGCGCTGCGGGCGCAGCCTGACCCACCTATGATGAGATTGGCTTAGCGCGCGACGCATCGAAAGCGCGCTCCCACTCGCATTGTGAGAGGGATCGGGTCAGGGCACAACCTTAGCGCTACCTACTTGACCGCGGCATACCGCAAGGAACGCCATTTGAAGGCTCGCAACTTGCCGCGAAATACGCGAACTATCCCAAGCGGCTGGATTGTTCTGGCTCAGGATTTAGAGTTTGGGCCGGCCCTACCATATCGAAGCCGTCCAGCCATCGAGAGAGTTCGGGGCCTGCGGGAGAGTGACGTCCGATGCGGGCGATGGTCGGGACCGGCCAGATGAGACATCCATGACCGAGTGTTGGAATTGGGATCCGCAGGATTCATAGCGGGCCGTTTTGTGACGAGGCACGGCTACCGCACTACGATTGGGCATTGGCTAAGGGAGGCGTTAACCTGGTGCTCTCGCAATATAGGGTGTGAGACCTCTGTTGTGGATGCCACCCAATGAACGCGGCCGTGAACATACCTCGTAACCCGCCTTCGCCCATAATTGTCGGTGGCGCGAGCGTGGCGCCTGGCAGCAAGGCAGTTCTCCATCTGCCTCTGGCCGAGTTGTCGGACGGCACAATCATCCGTCTTCCCGTCGTCGTCATCAATGGAGCAAGGCCTGGTCCGCGCCTTTATGTCGGTGCCGCTATCCACGGTGACGAGGTTACCGGTGTGTCGATCATCACAGGCATTCTCAAAGATATGGACCCGCATGCGCTCAGCGGCTCCATCATTGCCGTGCCCGTGCAGCATCCTCTGGCCTTCCACGCCGATCATCGCATTCCAGTATCACAATTCATTAAGTCGCCGCTGGACCAAGCACCCATTGACACCTGGACATGCTTTCCCGGCGACGCTGAAGGAAATCTCTCTCAACAGTTGGCGGCTAAGCTGTTCCAGCTGATTAAGATATGCAGCTTTGCCTTCGACATTCATACCCCCACACGCGGTGGACGGTATGTGCCGATCTCAATCCTTCCAGGACCTGCGCTTGGCGATAACAGCAAGAAAGCACTTTGGCTCGCTGAGCAATGTGACTCTGGCTTCATTGTATTGGGTGAGAAGGGTATGTACGTCAGCCGCGGCATTCTCTGTGTCGAAGCAACTGCGGCCGGCGTGCCTTCATTTACGTTTGAAATCGGCGAGGGGGGTCGCCTTGAGCCTGAGGTAATCGCCGAAGGTGTGCGCTGCATTCGCAACGGTCTGATCGGACTAGGCATGATCGACGGAGCACGCGTCGCAGCCAAAGCGAATTACGTGATGCGGGATTTCCTCGGCATCCGCGCCAAGCGTGGCGGTCTTCTCTTCACATTGGCGAAGCTCGGCGAGCGAGTCGAAAAGGGCCAGCTCCTGGCCCGTACCGTCGATATCCACGGTCAGGACGTCGAAATGTTTACGGCACCGCAGGCGGGCGTGTTCGTTCGCTCCACGACGCTCTCGACGGTCTCGACGGGCGAACGAGTGGCAACCCTGGGTGTGTTCTAGTAAGAGAGCTAGGGGAGCGATCCAGGCTTGGGCGTCTTTCATTTGCTGCGCCGCACGGTTGGTTTGATGTTGGTCAGTCACGAGGATCAAAGACCTCCGCGGCGCGGCGCACCTACGAAACAATCCACAGATAAATCCCGCAATGGGAACTTGCGGCCCGAATCACTTCGCACTCTGCACGGGGACGAAGCGTGGAGTGTTTGTCAATGAAGTCATCATCAAAGTTGCTTGCTGGTCTCATTATGACGCTTTTGACCGGATGCACCCCGGCAGAACGGGCGGCTATGCTTGAGTTTACACCGGATCAAGCGCCAAAGCCGACTAAGAAGCGGCAGGCTAATGCTCGCCAGACTACCAAGACTCCGAAGCAGACCGAGGCTCGACCACTAGCTCGGCTGGGTAGTGCCTCACAGCCTACTCTGCCGGCCTGGAGCGTATCCTCGCCAATGCCTTCAAGGGTTCTGCGGTCGACTCTGACGCCAAGCCAACTGTTCACAAAAGTGAGCCCGGCCGTCTATGCCCTCGCTGCTGCGCAGACTACGGGACAGGGAACATCCCAGGGATCGGCGGTTGCCGTCTCGTCGAAGGAAGCAATCACCAACTGTCACGTTGTGGCCAATGCCAAGACCATCACGCTCGCCAATGCGGCCACAACACTCAGGGCCGAGGTTGTTTCGGCGGATCCCTCAACGGATCGGTGCTACCTCCGAAGTCCTGGACGGCGAACTCTACCCCGTCCCCGGCGTTCGGGACTACGGCAGTCTGGCAGTCGGGGAAGTCGTCTTCACAATCGGCTCACCGAAAGGTCTAGTTAACTCGCTCGGCAACGGTTTGTTGTCCGGGCTGCGAAAATCGGAAGGAGCCGCAGAGTACATTCAGGTCACCGCGCCGGTATCGGAGGGTTCCTCGGGAGGGGGCCTATTCGATGATCGCGGCAACTTGATCGGGGTCACGACCTACACTGTTCGCGATTCTCAGAACTTGAACTTTGCAATTGCAGCGTCGGAGTTCTGGAGGTGATTGAATCGGAAAAACAGGCTCGCGAGCTTGGTCTCATCGATTTACTTCGCAAGCATTTCTTCTATGCAGGTGTCTACGGCCACGGGTAAGAGCTTTGAGGGTTATCGTCATGCTACGGCCTTCCTGCCGGAATTCCTTTTTTTGACCTTGCTCGTTCTCGCAGATATCTTCGCCGCATTTTTTTGCCCTTTCGTTTTGCGACCTTTATTGGTCCCGGACTCGTCGGACTTCTAATCCAACTCTGCACCATCAACATTGATGCGGAGAAGCCTAGTGTTATTGCCGACCTCGTTACGCCCCCTACTCGATCCGTTTCTTCGAACACGCAAAAACGCTACCTCTTCGGAGCCGTCTTCGTAGTTCCCTGATCAACCAAAAGCCGTTATCTCACGCTCGCGCGCGTCATTGGCGCCGAATGCATAATTCTAAGTTTCGTTTCCGGATTTGTCCTTGCGTGAGCACTGCTGCCGGTCGCAACCAAAAGATGAACCTTCCAAACGGCTAAGCTCGTCAGGGGGGCCAAAGGGCTATCTAGTGCGCAACCCATGCTGATATTGTCTATTGGGCGAAGACGCTTTCCGCATAACATGGCCGAGAGAGTGAGACAGCAATGGGCGACCGTCGCATCGGTGTCATCGTCAACGGGGCCACCGGGCGCATGGGCACGACGCAACACATGGCGAACCTCCTGGCGATCGCCGCGGAGGGCGGTCTCAAGTTGCGAAATGGCGACCGACTGGTGCCCGACCTGTTACTCGTGGGGAGAGATGTCGATCGGCTGTCGGCCCTTGCTACTGCACACGGTGGCCTGCGGTGGACTACAAACTTGGCTGAGGCCTTGGCCGGCTCTGACGACATCTTTATGGATTGCGCCGCAACCGGCGATCGCCCTGCTCGAGTGCGCCAGGCTATCGCGGCCGGCAAGCATATTCATATCGAAAAGCCGACGGCGTCCACCGTCGAGGAAGCATTGGAGCTGGCGCGGCTAGCGCACAAGGCCGGCGTCAAGCACGGCGTCGTTCAGGACAAGCTGTTCCTTCCTGGCTTCGCAAAGCTGCTGTTCGTGAAGAATGCCGGTTTTTTAGGCCGTATCCTCTCAATAAAAATCGATGCGGGGTCCTGGATCTTCGACGGCATGGGCCTGGATTGTCAGCGCCCTAGCTGGAATTACAAGCGTGCCGAGGGTGGTGGCCTTGCGCTCGATATGATGGCGCACTGGCGCTACATGATCGACCGGCTGGTTGCGCCCGTCATCGCCGTGAGCGCGTTGATGTCGACCGCCATTCCTGAACGCGTGGACGAGCATGGTCGGCTCTACACAGTCGATGTCGAGGATACGTCCCATGCACTCCTCAAGCTTACCGGTGGCGCAGTCGGCGTCATCACCAATAGCTGGGCCACACGTGTTCGCCGTGACGACACGATGGTGGTACAGATCGACGGCTTGGCGGGCTCGGCAGTTGCCGGCCGCATGCGTTGTTTCACTCAGAGCGCGGTCAATACGCCCGAGGCCTTCTTCGGCGGTGGCCGACCCGCCAACATGGACTTCTTTGCTCAATGGCAGGAAGTGCCTGACATCTTGCCCGTTAAGAATCCGTTCCGGCAGTGCTGGGAAACATTTCTGCACCACGTTGCCGACGGCACCGCCTATGTGCCGACACTGCTCGAAGGCGCGAAGGCCGTGCAACTCGCCGATCTCGCTTATCGCAGCAACGCCGAAGGGCGCTGGATGCAAGTACCTGAGCTATTCCTGTAAACTGCGGTACGGCTGACCCTCGATCGATGTCGCGACCTTCCGCGTGACCGAGCTCCCCAAGCCCTTCGGCGATTGTCGCCGACAATAGTGCAGGTTTGATCGCATCGGGATTGGCCATTTTCGATGAATACGCCCCCTACTTGCCTTCCACCCGTTAAATTGTTGTTAGACGGAGCTGACTCAGCCGAGATTGCCGCGCTTGTGCGACAAGTGGTTCATCTCGACATGGGGCTTTCGAACTTTTCTGAGGAGAGGAATCCTCAGATTTGTCCGGGCGCTTCGGCAGCTGGGCTCGCGGATATCGGTGATCAATTCACCGAAAAGCTTCGAGATGACGGCATTGTAGTATGGACGCTGCCGCAGCAAACAAAGCCCACCATCGCGGACGATGCTGGTGACCCTGCGCGTCCCAAACCTCCTTCCCACCTTGATTTGCGCTTCAGAAGCGCCTGATAGTTGGCGCAGAAAGCCTGCGTACTGCCGGCAGTGCGGTGCCGGCGGGTGAACCGCTCAAGGTGAGGAAACGTGACATGCAAAGCGAACACGATCTTATTCCGACGCCGCCTGCGGGATTGATTTTTCCAACAACGAGGACGGAATTCGTCAACCTGGTCGCCCACTACTACCGAGGCGAGATGGGACGGATGACGAGCTGGCGTGATCGCGTCGACAGAACGAGCAACTGGGCGATCACTGTCTCGGCCGCCATGTTGTCGGTATCGTTGACGACACCGACTGCGCACCATGGTGTGCTCTTGTTCGCTGCGGTCCTCGTCCTGCTACTCCTAGCCATCGAGTTCTCGCCGTTATCGCTTCTTTGACGTGTATAGGAGCCGAGTGCGGAGGCTGGAGCGCAATTACTTTGCCTCGATCTTCTCCCCCACACGCGCGGCTGACGATGAGTGGATGCGGCGGATGGCCGACGATCTGCAGCGACCGGCTTTTTCTATTAGTTTCACCGAGGCGATGTCGCGCCGGCTGCGTCGCAACTATTTCTGGATGTTCTTTGTTCTTTTGGCGGCCTGGCTCCTGAAGACCGCCTCGGGGAGGCTGCAACCTAGTGGACGGGACGCCGAGTTCGTGCATTCGCTCAGCGAGTGGCTCGGTAACGCCACGCTCGGTCCATTGCCTGGATGGTTAGTGGTGGCGCTGGTCGGAGTTTTCTATATGTGGATGACCTATGCCACCTTGCGGCATGCGCGGGCCGAGGGTGAACTCGCTTACGGCGATGTGCACGTCTGACCTGCACCGACAAAGGCCCAACGACGGGACGCCATCCACGGTATCCGGACGGTCACGATAACCCTGGCAAACGGGAAGGGAGATGTACGATGGCGGAGGCGACCAAGAACGCACGGGCCAGGCCCATCAGAAGCAGTGGGTGCCAAAGTGCCGCGTTTAATACTTTGTCGTGCAACGTGTGCGACGCTGCGGCAGAAGTGGGTCACTTGCGGTCGGTGCCGGTGGCGGGAAGGGAGCCAAGGGCGGCAAGCCAGACTAAGAATCGCGATGGATTCCCCGGTCAACTGGTCCCCCCTTCGCTTACACCCTTAGGTTCGCAGCTATTCCGCAAGGCGCACTAGGCAGTGTCGTCGCCGTAGATGCGGATGTAGCGCCCATCGACCTCGATGCCGACGAAGGGCTCGTCAAAGGCGATGCACAGGCGCTGGGCGAGATCAACGACCGCGTCGCTGCTGTCCGTCCGGATTCTGCCGATGAGCATCGATCTGCGGCGGCCTTCGTGAATGCCTTCCGCTGTTTGCACCGTGGCCGACGGGAACGTTCGAGCGATCGTTTGGCATAGCAGGTCAATATCGCCCGCGCCCAGCGGCCGGCACCGCGTGTTCGGCACGTAGACCAGATGCACCGGCTGGCCTATTGCAGCCTCAAGCTCCCGCCTCGCTGAAGCTTTGCCATCGATATCGCCGAGGCCTTCGGTCCTGATAGCTTGCTCCAGCGCTTTTGCAGTATCGTCAAAGATGCGTTCGATCTCGGTATTGGAACCGCGTGCGGCATCCACCAGATTTCGGCACGAGTCCAGGTAGCCAAGCCTGCGATCGTTCGACCAGCCGGCCGGTGGCGAAACCGCAATGGCGCGTAGGTTTGAGATAAGGTCCGCGAACTTCACGAGTCGCGCCTCGCGCGACTTCTTGCTTATGCCTGCCAACCGGGCGCGTCGCCGCTCGAGCTTAGGCAAAGTCATATCATCCGAGTTCTCCTGGACGATGCGCGCAACGCGCTCACCAAACGTCGCAGCCAACTCGTCATAGCCGGTCCGGGTGTCCTCGAGCACGTCGTGGAGCAACGCCGCGATTAGAACGTCCATGTCGCCGTCCTCGACCGACGCGACTAGGTCGACCACTTCGACAAGGTGGTTTATGTAGGGCTCTTGGCTTGCCCCCTTGCGACGGTGGTTTCGATGGGCCTCGGCGGCGAAGGCCAAGGCTTTGGTCAGTCGCCGCACCTCGCTCGGCATGACGCCACGCTCCCGTGTTCGATCAGTTACTATCTGTCGACCGCTCCACAAGACGCGAATAGGTAACCAGATCCAAAAGCAACTCCCTTAAGCTGGGCGTACCCGGTTCAGAGGCTTGCCCAACTGACACTAGGTTTGTCATCGTCAATATATGCTGTCGTTACCATGCTGGCTGGAGCGCGAAGCCATGGCATCGCTTTGTGATTGCAACGTTGTTCTTGGGTTCCCTGCGCTTTAGTCAAATATTTTACTTTGCGCGCGTCCTTCTTTTCGTCTCGTCGTCAAGAAACTTGACACGCTCACGTGCCATTTGGAGGCAAGTGCGTTCGTAGTCTCTTTCGCTCATGTGCGACGTGGCATTCCAGCCCTTGAGACAATCGTCATACCATGTCGTGATGCGTGCATGCAGATACTCGTCATCCTGGCCGAGGGCTCTGGTGCCGACACCTTTGGACGACGATGAAGATGAGTGCTTAGATTGGGCGTAGGCCGCGCTCGACGACAGCAGCAGTAATAGCGCGCACGCAGTCGGTAACGAATGCATGGGGCACCGGCTGATTACCTGGTTGGCTACACTTGGGAAGAGGTTGCACCCCAGATTGATTTCGACCTATCGGGGCGACTACTGAGATCTGCACTTATATTGGTTAATTTGGAGCCATATACCGATGAGCGACGCGCGATTGTTGGCCGGTCGGCATCCGGAATAGCTGGGAAAGGCTCTGCGCTATGTCGCCACCTGGACCGGCTCCCCTGTCACGGAACCACCGGCGGGTGATAATCGAGCGTGTAGGCCAAGGCCCAGAGCAAAAAGAGCACCAGCGGTAAGTGGACGAGCAATTGCAGAAATGTGAAGCCGACAATATCGCGCGCCTTGAGGCCGAGTACGCCGAGCAGCGGCAGCATCCAGAAGGGATTGATGAGGTTCGGCAGAGCCTCCGCAGCGTTGTAGACTTGGACTGCCCAACCCAGATGCACTTTGAGGTCGTTGGCGGCCTGCATGACATATGGCGCTTCGAGGAGCCATTTGCCGCCCCCGGACGGGATGAAAAAACCGAGCACCGCGGAATATACGCCTATCACAAGCGGATAAAGATGCTGGGTCGACATAGCGACGAACGCGTGGGCGATCTGGTCGGAGACGGTCAGCCCGGCATCATTTTTCGCCATCGTGAGAATGGCTGCAATGGAGCCGTAAAACGGAAACTGGATCAGCACCCCAGACGTCGCCGGAACGGATTTAACGACCGCGTTGAGGAAGCGCTTCGGCCGCCAATGCAGCAGCATGCCGAGCATGATGAAGAGGAAATTGTATGTGTTGAGGCTCGAAATCGCGATCATCGTGTCTTTGGTCGCGAATTCATGAATTAGCCAACCTGCCGCCAGCAGAACGATCAAAATCGTCAGCAAGGGCGAATACTCCAGCCACTCTCCCGGCTGCTGCGGCGGTGGCAGGTCGTCCGTCACATCGCGTTCCACTTTAATGTTCATCGCCTCAGCCGTCAGGGCGGTGTCAGGTCCGGGCGCCGACCAAACCGCGATCCCGACCGAGACCGACAGCAGGACGACGGAGACAACGATCGACTGCCACAAGAAGATTGTTTCGGAAAACGGGATGACGCCCGTTATGGGCAGAAGTGACTTTGGTAGGCTTCCCGCGTTTGCCTGGAGCTGCGCCGCTGACGAAGAAAGACCCATTGCCCAGGTTGCACCAAGACCGAGATACGCCGCCGCAGCAGCGGCGCGATAGTCCATTTTCAGTTCACGGCGTTCCGCGAGCGCGCGCACCAGAAGGCCACCGAAGATCAGGCTTAGGCCCCAGTTGAGCAGCGACGCAAGCATGCTTACCGCCGCGACAAGACCGACGGCGCCGGAGCCGGAAGTGGGTATCGCCGCGAGCCTGCGGATAAGCCGCTGAGCCGGGGCGGAGACCGCGACGACATAGCCGCCGATAGCAACGAATGCCATCTGCATCGTAAAGATAATGAGGCTCCAGAAACCGTCGCCAAAGGCCCGGCTGATGGCAAGCGGCGAGGCCCCGTTCAACATGGCCGCAAGCGCGACAACGACAACTGCAATCGTTACAAAAACGAATGCGTCAGGGAACCAGCGCTCCGCCCAGGTGGTAAAAGCGATGGCGATCCGAACCAGCAGTCTGTCCTTTAGATTTTGGCCGCTGTAAACCGCGTCCGATTTGGCCGAGCTAGCCTGTGACATGCCGCACATCCCTTGCTCTTTTGGTGGCAACGCGATGCGCAAACAGCGTTCGAGGCCGACGCAACGCCGGCATCGACGAACCTGGCATCAAGCTCGCTCCGAAGAGCCTTCGCCGAAAGGCTTAGTTTGCGCCTAGCGTGGTAAGCAAATTATCGGGGTTTCCACCGATTAGCGGCTCGGCTATTCCCAAGGCGGGCGGCGTGCAGCAAAAGTAAACCGAGCGATGGCCCTGGAAGGGTTTAAGCGGCACCGCGCGCGACGAACAACCCGAGTTTCGCTTTATTGTCGACTATGCGGTGCCGTTGTTGCCGCGTTAGCCGTGCGCTCGGCTGAAGAACAGATCCTCTCTCGAAACCCACCTGCGCGGCAGCGCGCGAGGCTTTTCACGCCGCCAGCCGAGTTGTGCTTGAACAGCTCCCGAAGGAGGGCAACGGTCTAGGCCTTACCATCAATGTGTTCAGCCGGCGGCTGCAAGGACCATGATCGTGCCCCAAGTTGTCAGGAGAATGTTCGCAACCGGATATGCCGGTGAATAATTCAACACACCCTGAGCGCTCCTGGACGGCGGCCATCGCTGCGGTCACCGTCTGCAAAGCCCCGAGAAGAAGGATTGGGTTCATCCGCAGCACGAAATGGGCGAAGAAAAACCCGACGATCTGTGGCAGCAGGGTCGCCGCCATGCCGCCGAACAGGAGCCCGATGCCCACCTCTCTTAAAAGCGACGGCGCCGGGGGAATCCGCCCGAATAGCGGATATGACCGACCACGAGTCCCGCGAGCAGTGTGCCAATGCTCGTACCTAGGGAGATCTTGAGGTTTCCGATGGCAAACGTGGCGGGAACGCCAATGACGCTGCCCACGAAAATCGCAAGCCCCAAGACGACGAAGTCAATGCTTGAGCTGGGAGCGATGATGGTGCCGATTCTCTCAGCCGCCCTCTCAACCACGGGCTCAGGACCAACGATTTGATGCAAGTCGCCGCGCTCCAGCACAACGCCGGCGGCGATGGGGATCTGCTGACCGCCGCGGCTTTGCGCTCGCAAGTAGGGGCCACGCGTCCAATCCTGCCTCGATGCCTCCCCACGAGTCGTCCTGCAAGATTCCGATCGATAAGGAGGACATCGGCGGTCGTGACTGGGACATCCAAGAGTTCCTTGTCCTCGACCTCCTCAGCGCGGGTCCGACCAGTTCGACGATGATCCGGCGCGGGCCGGAAAGCGCGACCACATCTTCCTCGTCGAGGTAATGCCAGGTGAGCCACGAGGATGCATTCTCCTCGGCGGAGCCGGAGGATAAAAAGCCGATGCTCGGGCACTCGGGCCTCAGCGGCGGCGACCGTAAATCCGGCCAGAGGCGACCCTCAGCTAATCGATATGCGCGTAGCTCGAAATCCGCCAGGCGGACGCAGGCCTGGTTTGGTGCGGGTCATTCCCAATTGCTGCTCGAGCTTTAGTGCCTCCCTCTTCAGGTCGATCCGCATGAGCGCCGGCGCAATCACCGTGCAGAAGACGATCACTTGGGCGGGGGCGGCTTCAGAGGGGGTGGCTTCAGAGGGGGTGGCTTCAGAGGTGGCGGCAGAGGCGGTGGGCGGCGCAGGTCGTGATCGGTGCTGCGGACGGTTCTGTGCTGGCCAAAGAGGGTGATCCGCGGCGGATCAGTGCGCGAGCACCTCGGGATGCGAAGTGACGAAATGCTGGAGAGTAACTGCGAGCTCCTCGGCATGGCGCATGTCGCCGCGCCTGCGTGCGGAATGGATGTTTCGGGCAATCATCGCCCGTATGGTCGTACGACCGGTCGGTTGATTCAGCAGGTATTGGCCGAGCGCCGCGGCCGCGATCTCGGGAATGTGCTCATGCTCAGCGAGCGCAAGCACCTCATCTCTCGTCAGTCCGCACAGCGCAAAGCAATCTTCGAACGAGATCATGGTGTTTCTTCCGGATCCGACCGTTACTCTAACTGCTTCGGCATGGCACTCTTCAGACTGGTCCTTTGCCGCAAGGCCTGCAGGGTCCGAAATATCCGCGGCCGTCGCGTATCAGCGGCGGAGTTCTTTCTCAAGCCGCTTACCCCGTCTTCGTGGTGACGCCGGTCATGAGCTTGGATATGGTGGTGAACTCTTTGCCATAGTCCTCTGCAGCCTTCTGCCAGAAATCGCTGTAAGCAGTCAAAATTTGATCGGGTGTAGCGCTGTGTGCAAGACGTTGCATCAGAGCAAAGTCTTCCTTCAGTCGGCGCCCCACAAAATCTTGCCACTCGTTTGCGATCGTCCCAAAGCCCTCATGTGCTTGGGCATTGCCTCCCATGGTGCCGGCCAGGAACGGGTTCCACATGCTGAGAGCCAGAACGGGAGCCAAAGACATGTTCGCGCTCCGGTCACCATCGCTCCAATTCGCGCGCGAAGTTCGATTAGGCATAGCTACCTCAAGATGCCCTCGTGACGGCTAAAGCGCAGGGCTCAACATCCAGCGTTTGACGCCCCGCGCATCGCAATCGGGGTAAACCCGGGAATGAATCTTGAGCAGACCCTACTCGACTCCGCCACAGGTGACTGCCGGCATTTCCGGTGGACTTGATACTCGAAAGGCACAAAGCGGAAGCCCGCTTTGGTCTAAGTCCAAATCGCTCCGTCATCTTCCGTACCGAAGCGACGGTGGGCCGAATTAATCTGACTACGCATGAGTTTGCCGGCGGGGTGCGGGCCCTACCGCTCTGCTGTAAGTTGTGCTGGGGGCATCGTGCGCTCGAGCCCCGCACCACTTTGAGCGCCTACTCCCAACCAGCTTTGCATGCGTGCTATCTCTGAGTTTTACCGCCTTTTCGTCCTCGTTCGCTGAATAAGAAGCCCCGTAGGCGGCGATTGACTGTCGGACAATCGCCGTCGCGAGGCTCTGACCACGTACGGTTTTGCACAAAGAAATACTCGGGTTACTTCGGTACTTCGCAGCATTGGGGATGCCGATGTTGCACTGCCCGGATAGACCTCTAAGAAACAAAGAGAGTCCTGGGCTTTCACTGTTTGCTCGATCAAGGTTGTGCCGAAGCCGCATTTGAGCGGCGCTTTGACAGTCGGGCCGCCGCGCTCGGCCCATTGCAGGTGGAGCTTCCCGTCGCTAACGGACCAATTGAGGTTCACGCTACCGTCCGCTCTCGACAAGGCGCCATGCTTCACCGAGTTGATCCCAAGTTCGTGCAACATTAGCGCTACGTGTAGAGCGACCTGCGGGTCGAGATGCACGGGCGGCCCCCATGCTGTGACTCGCGAAAGCTCGGAGGCGGCCAGCAGCTGGCCGCGAATGATGTTCTCGAAGCTGAAGCAGGCCATTGTTAGATGGCTGGGGATCAATTTGAGCCCTAGGTCTAGGTGTGCGCTCAATGCCTGATTCGTCCCTTCCCGGGGCAGGACCTGGCATCATGCCCTTGCCTGAGGCCTACGCCTCTTCCGAGGCGCACTGAGCCGAAGTGATATTGCTCGCGCTATGGCTTAACCGTCTTGGGGCTGACTTTGGCTATCGCTTGGCTTTGCCGCTGTAGCCATCATGAGGAGTTCTCGGGGTTTCAAGTCAGGGTTTGTCTCGATTTCTCTTACTGCGCCCGGAATGGCAAAGTCAAAGCTTCTCCCTCAAGAAAGGAAATGGCAAATGGCGAACGACCTGAAGAGCGTTCTTGCTGCAGCTGCGTTTATAGCAGCGGCGCTGGCACACTCGAACGCATCCGCGCAATCCAATCCCAATGCGTCGGCTCAATCCAATCTTCGGGAACGCATCGCCGCAGCAATTGAGATGATCGAAGGCGCCTGCGCCTCGGACGTGAGGAATTTCTGTGGCAACGTCACGCGTGGTGAGGGTCGTCTGATGCTGTGCATGCAGGCCTACGACGATCAGTTAAGTAAGCGATGCCAGTTGGCGCTCTACCGGGTTTCGCGCAATCTCGAATCCGTAGTAGGCCGAGTTGGCCGCATCGCTGATGCGTGCTGGAACGACATCCAAGAGAAATGCGGCGATGCGGACAAGATCGGGCAATGCGTAATGGAAAAGCGGGTTTCACTTTCGCAACCCTGCCAGACAGTCATCAACGATCTACAGCAGGCATACCAGGGGTTGGCAGCATTGAGGGGCCAGACCGTGCAAAGCGCGGACGGCAAGGAGCTCGGTCAAGTGGTCGAGGTCAAAAAGGACCCAGACGGCAAAATTCAGTCCATCCAACTTGAGCTCGATCGGTGGCTTGGTCTCGGCTCTAAAGCCATCACCATTACCGCCGACAAATTTGAGCAACTTGTCGACAAGGTTAGGCTACGCCTCCGGGGTGACGAGGTTCAGTCCCTGCCGGACGAGACGCAAAAACCGGCTGGCAAGTGATGGGCCACCGAGGTACTGAGATTGCCTAGCAAAGTCGTCTCGTAACCGTCACCCTCAGTTGCCGGTGCCTGGTGATTTGTGCGTGTCCGCAGCAGGCGGGTGGCCATCATGCCCGCATCAGCAATGGAGTGCCGACGACGCGATCATTGGCTCGGTCATCGGCGGCGATTTGCTACCGCGGATGGGAATCCATCTCGGTACTGGCTTCATTCGCTCAGTAATCAGCGCCTTTATCGGCGCCTGCCTGCTGCTGGCGATAGTACGGTCACTCAGTTGGTCAGGCGCTGAAAGACTGCGCATGGCGTGAGTGCCCCGGTCAGAGTGGACGTTTGGGCGGTATCGCTGCACATGTTCCTTGTCGCAGCGCGTGAAAGGCGGGCTGGCAGTGCGGCGCTGTAACGGATCAGTAGCTAAATTGCCGACCGCCACTGAAGGCGGGGATTGAGGTAGCTGCGAACACCGTGGATGGTCTCAGGCGACTACATGCGGGGCCGCCCTTGTGAAGGGTTTCAGATGCCGGCCCAAGACGACGGTGCGGTACACATCGGGGCCGGCGTCGGACAGCCGCCAGGGAATGAACCCGCGAGAGGTGGGTGGCGGCCGGTCCGCCATAGGGATTTAGGCCTAGCGCAGACGGTAGCGGGCTAACCCTTGGTTCAGCACCAACCGGGCCTCAAGATTTCGCCGTAGATGCGCTCACTTTTCTCAAGATCCTTGACATGGAAAGATGTGTCCTGCTGATCGAAGCCTAGGGACATCGGGGCACTTTCTCCGACTCGCATAGATCGAAAATGTGCCGGTCAACGGTGGTGTGGAAACCTGTCACCGTCGTCCAATCAAGATAGTACTCGGGGAGGTGACGAAATGATCACGGTCTTCGGCTCTATCGGCATGGACCTGTTATTCAGCTTGCCGCACTTGCCAAGCGTCGGTGAGACGGTGCTGACACCTGCTTACACGACGGCCATGGGCGGCAAAGGCGCCAACCAAGCCGTGGCAGCCGCACGCGACGGGGGCAGGGTGCGTTTCGTGGGCAGCGCCGGAACGGATGGTTTCGGTACCGAGGCGCGATCGCTACTCCTGGCCGAAGGGATCGATCTGTCCGGCTTCGCGATCGTCGAGGCGGCGACCTGCGTGGCTTCGGTTTGTTTTGACACGCAAGGACGCAATCAGATCGCGGTTGCCTCGGGAGCCAATCTTTTGACGAGAGCCGATGCACTGTGCCCGGAAATTCTCGCATCCGACGATTGGTTGGTGCTGCAAATGGAGATTCCCAGTGGCGAGGTGTCAAAGGCCGTGGCGCTCGCCAAGGCGCGGAGCGCCCGCGTCATCCTCAATCTCGCGCCGGCCCTGCCGGTTGAGGAGGCGGCACTGCGGCAGGTCGATGTGTTAGTCCTCAATGAGCACGAGGCTTCCCTGCTTTGTACGCACATAGGCCAGGCATCCGGTCCACCCGCTAAACTTGCGGGTCCCATCTCGAGACTGCTCGGCACCACCGTGATCGTAACGCTGGGACCGGACGGCGCTGTGGGCGCAAAGGGTGACCAGATCTGGCAAGTCCCGTCCATGCCTGTGAAGGCCGTCGACACGACCGGAGCCGGCGACTGCTTCGTTGGCGTGCTGGCGGTGGCCATGGATCGCGGATTGGAGATGGAGCCTGCCATGCGGCGAGCGTGCGTGGCGGCGAGTATGGCGTGTACGCTGGTCGGTGCTGCACCGAGCTTCCCGACCGGCGTGGCAATCGATTTGATGCTGGATAGACCTCAATGGCAAAGCGGAAAATCCTGATTGACTGCGACCCCGGTCACGACGATGCCGTGGCGCTGCTGTTTGCGGCGCGGCATCTCGATCTCGTCGGTGTCACGACCGTGCATGGCAACAACAGCCTCGAGAACACCACGCGCAACGCGTTGGCCGTGCTCGAGCTGGGTGGCATCGAGGTGCCGCTGGCACGCGGTTGCGCCGGACCGCTGGCTATGCCGAACGCCGGCAGCGCTGAGGTGCACGGCTCGACCGGCCTCGACGGCGTTACCCTACCCGAGCCGAGCCAGCGACCGATCGACGCGCACGCAGTCGACTTTATCATTGAGATGGCATCGCGCCACCGGGGCGAGCTGGTGCTGGCGACGATCGGACCGGAGACAAACATCGCGCTTGCTCTACGCCGCGAGCCGCGCCTGGAGCACTGGCTCGCCGAGATCGCCGTCATGGGCGGCTCGACCGGCAACGGCAACGTTACGGCAGCGGCAGAGTGGAATATTCACTGCGATCCAGAAGCCGCCTGGGCGGTCTTCACCAGCGGTATCCCGATCCGTATGGTGGGGTTAAATATCACCCGCCTGACCGGCCTCGAGCAAACCGACATCGAGCAGCTGCGAGGGTCCGGCCGCAAGGTGGCCAACGCGATCGCCAACTTGCTCGAATTCTACCTGGCTAATCAGCGTGCGCGCTCCGGCATCACCATCGCCCCGATGCACGATGTCTGCGCTGTACTACCCTACGCTTATGCCGGGTTGATCAACTATGCGCATGCCCGCGTCGAGATCGAGCTGAGAGGAACGCACACGCGCGGTATGACGCTTTGCGACTTGCGGCCCGCGGCGTTGGCGGCGGGCCCGAAGCGAACACCGCCACCGAATGCGCTAGTCGCCGTTGAGGCCCGCAGCCGCGATATTGTCGAGCGGGTCATTGAGACGCTTCTGTCGTATCCTTGAGACGCGGAGGTCCAGGTTTGGAGGCGTAAAATGTCTCGGTGTGTTCTCCGATGTCCACTGTTCGCTAGCTTTCCTCGTCCCCAAATTGGTCTGCTCGCTCACCATCATGACCCAGAGACATGGTGCGTTGTGCCGGTCGCTGATAGCATTGCACCACGATCGTCAAGCGCCTCATCACAAACGTCGCCACGACCGATACGTCAAAGGCGCGACTTCAACGCCAACATCCTCGACCTTGAAGTCGTGATGGATCACGGGTGGTTCGCCCTTTTGCGTCGATTGCGCAGATGAGGACCCCGGCTGCTTTGAACCACAACGGTGGTTTCGTTGGCTTCAGGTTACGACCCCGACAATCTCGGCATCGGTGGGGAACCGGCCAAGCGTCTGCTTGGAGCAGGCTATACGGTTGTCGATGCGGATCTCAAAGACGCCCCCACCGGAGCGCCGCAATGTCACCTGCGCATCTGGTCGGACCTTGCGGATGAGGTTCGCCGCCTCACGGGCGCGCGGTTCATAGTTTCACTGACCGCAGTATTGGATTTCGACATGCATCGGCTGTCATCCTTTGTTGGTGAGGCGGTAGTGGTAGCACAAGGCGCAACATCCGTCTCTCCTGGCGCCGCTTGCAGGTGGGGCCGCAGCTTCACGGCGAGGCCTCCCTGCACCTCCAGGTGAGCAGGGCAGTAGTTTCTTCAAATACAAACATGCAATGCGCGGTGTCACAAGGGACGCACTGGGCCCTTTCGACGTCTCCATGTGTATAGGGTTTTCCAAGCTGCAGCCGCGAGATACGGCGCTCCGCACCCCGGGCTTGTGGCCGCCCACAAGACGATCCATTGACCATCCCGCGTCGGACGTAGGATGCTCGCGCATCGAGGACCTCGAGTGGAGCAACGATTCATGGGCAACTGCATCGTCGTCGTCCAGTTCGATCTGCCGAAACGAACCGAGGAGCAAGCCGTGAAGGCGGGTATGTCGAGTGCCCCCATCTACCGCGGTCTTGCTGCGAACGGTCTGATCCGGAAGGACTACCTCAATGGCGATGGCGGGACCGGGGGCGTTTACCTCTGGGAGAGCCGCGCTTCCGCCGAGGAATGGTTCACCGAGGATCGCATGGTTGAGTTGACTAAGCGCTTCGGCGTTCGACCCAGGCTTACGTGGTACGACACCTACGTCACGGTCGACAATTCGAAGCGCGAGACGCGAGTCAATGGCAAGGCGCTCGCCGAAACCGGTTGATTGGGCGGCCGCCTAGCGCTCGCCGCCGGCAACGCATGCAACACTGGGCCGGTTGCGGATTTTGTGCCCGTGGCCGGTAGGCGCCGGAAGGGGTATTCTCCTGCGACCCCGTGACTTCACGACGGTCAGTGTGATCTGAAATGCAATCGGGCTGGCAATCTGCGCGCTTGTCCAACTCTGCTCGGGCGCACGAAGGTCGAGAGTACCTTCGCTACCTCGACATCGAGGGTGGATGATGCCATCGAAATCGCGGCGAGGTTCCACATCTGACGTGCGTTGGCAGAGTGCGGTGGCTCTGCCGGCCCAACGATGAACTTAATCGATACGATATGCATCTGGGCCGCAAAGCGTGGCAGAGGGCCCTTCAAAGGGCGCACCCGATCCGCAGCGTCCGACGGCAGCGGCCCAGCCCACTTCAATGTCGGGTCAGCTGCTGGCAATATAATAGGGTGGGCGGAGTGATGGACGCGGTAGCACGGTTCACGATAGCATCGTGCACGAACTGGTAAAGAGCATCGCATGGCCGACGTCATCCACCACCGTGCTCATGTCATTGCCGGCGGATTTCCGCCCGGCGCCAGCGCCGGTCACGACCACGACTATGCCCGCCTTCGGCTCCTGACCCTGCTGTCCGACAGACAAATTCCGGCTTCCGTCGCCAACGACTTCGCCGACGTGGAGAAATGGCTGCCCGTAAGCCGCCTGCTCGTCACCTACGTCGCCGGTCCCTACCCGAGTGCCGAGCAGTGCACCCGACTGAAATCCTGGCTCGAGGCTGGCGGCCATTGGCTGGGGTTGCACGGCACTAGCGGTGGGCGTGCCGAACGCGTCGAGGGCCTGACGCAACGCCGCACGGTGAAGACCGAGCATCATGCATTGCTTGGCAGCATGTTCCTGACGCATCCGCCAGCATGCCTATTCCGCGTCGATGTGCGCGATGCGGAGCACCCGGTCACTCAAGGGCTTGGCACGTCGTTCGAGGTCGAGGACGAACCTTACTTCATCGAGCTTCAAGCGCCTGTTTCAGCGCAGATCCTGTTGACGGCAGACTACGGGGCGACGAGCAGATGGCCGGTGGTCGAGAAGCTGTATGGCACCGACACCTCCGTGCAGTCCGACGGCAAGACGCGCGTGCTCGGCTACACGCGACGGGTCGGCGGCGGTACCGTGACCTACCTGGCGCTCGGCCACTGCCACAACCCGTACTCGCGCATCGGCGCGCCCGCCACTTCGGGTAGCGAACAGCGCGCGACGTTCAGAGGGCCATGGGAAACGCGAGCATTTTCGACCCTTCTGAGCAATGCAATCGCCTGGGCGACGGCGCAACCATCTCGGTAGTAGTCCCCGCGCTCTCCCATCATCCACAACGTGCTTCCACCCACGATTGAACTCGATGACACGCAATAACCCAACCAGCGGATGAGGTCGGTCAGGGTTCCGGCGTACCGATCACAACGAGGTCGAAATTCACATCGCGTAGCGACAGGCGAACGCCTCACCGGCGATTGAAAACCTGGTGCCGATCGCCACCGGCTGAGGGGACTGCGGCAATCCAAACCCGGCTCGGGCTAGAGCGCTGGGGCGCGCCGCCGTAATTGCTGCTCTCGGTAGAAGGTGTAGAGCCCGGCCGACACGAGAATTGAGATGCCGCCAAGCGACAGGGTATCGGGCAACTCCTTCCAGATCAGGAAGCCGAGCAGGATGGCCCAGACTATGCCGGCGTAGCGGAAGGGAGCCACGGCGGCCATCTCCCCCGAGCGCAGCGAGTAGATCACGCACAGATGGCCGAGGAGTGAGAACACCGAGGCAAAGACGAGGGCAAACAGCTCGCCCACACTCGGCACCTTCCAGGCCTCGAACACCAAGCAGACGAGCCCGGCGGACGCCACCACCAGCTGGGAGAGCATCATAATCAGCAGTGGCGACAGCGCCACGTCGAGGCGCCGCGTGGAGACGTCGCGTAGTGTACCGCACAGCACCGACAGCACGCCGAGGAGCGCCCAGGCGTTGAAGGCGCTCGATCCCGGCTTGATGACGAGCAGCGCACCAGCAAAGCCCGTGGCCACCGCCGTCCAGCGCCGCCACCCTACCTGTTCGCCCAGGAACAGGGCGGAGGCGGCTGTCAAGCTGAGCGGCGTCGTCTGCAAGATGCCCATCAGATCGGCGAATGGCATGCGCGCGAGGGCGGCCTGGAAAAATAGAGCGCTGCCGACATCGCCGACGCTGCGCCAGCCCATGGCGCGCACCAGCGCGTCCCTCAGCCGATAGATTGCCCCGGTCCAGAATGCCGCGATGGTGACGATGGTTACGGTCGAAACGCCACGCAGGAAGACAGTCTCGCCGGTGGCGAGCGAGGTCGAGACGAGCTTCATGGCGGCATCGCCGCAGGTGAAGAGCGCGGTCGCCGCGACCATTGCGGCGATGCCCTTGAGGTTGCGGCGGGCAGCGTGCGCGGCCTCAATCTGGGTCAACAAGATTGAGGGTGCCTCCGAGCCGCGCTGCCTGCTGTCCTGCACCTTTTCCCCATGGCGCTGCACCGAGATCGCCCCACGACCTGGTCCATCCGTCCGTTAGAGCAGTGACGCGGGCAGGGCGGCCACTTTTGCGGTCTGCAGATTGAACATATCTCCGACACCCTCGCCGGACCAGCCGCACGCCAATAGGGCCTGGACAGGCTTGACGGAGGACGAAAATCCGGTGCCTGCAACGGAAAGCAAAAGAGTCGAGCACCTACTTTCGTAAGGCGTTCTAACACCTTAGGTCGAAGCGTCAGATGATAACGCGCGCTCGATGAGGCTTAGTCCGGCATCCCGTGGCATGCGCATAACACGGGCTGCGGTGCATTTGGCGCCACCAGGTCCGCCAAAAAGTGTTCACGCCTGGCGGAAGGCTAGATCGATGGTGGGCATGCCATGCGTGGCCGTGTTACATTCGAATTCATGAATACGTTCACATTGTTCGTCTGGCTCTACGCCGGCATACGGGTCGGGGGACCCGGCATAGTGCACCTGGTGGAGCGCGACGCCGAACTTCCGAATCGCCCATCGCCGCGTTGTTCAGGTACATCGTACCGACGGGATGGCGCATAGGCGTCGACACCAACCAAGGAGGACAAACCATGGAAATGAAGCATTGGCTCAGTGCAGTCGTCAGTTGCTTGGCGCTGGCCCTCTGGGCAATGCCCGCCGCGGCTGCACCGATCTCCGGCGTGACAACCGGCCCGAAAGTTGCGGTAGACGGCAGCTCGATTGTCGCAACGACGCACTGGCGCAGGCGCTATGCTTACTATTATAGCGAATACTCTTCCGATGATTTCGACAGGTACTATCCTTATGACGAGCCTTACTACCGTTATTTCTATCACTACCCAAGCTATCACAACTATTACGCTTATCCACGCCATGGCTACCACCGCCACCATCACCGTCACTATCGGGACCATCGTCGCTGGTAGTTACGAGCCGCGGCGGGGATAGATCCAACCCAACCAAAGTGACGCGGCGCGCGCGCGTCCGCCACTCCACTCTCGACGCCGAGAGTGCTGGCATTCTCAGCTGCGCGTTTGACGGCTATGGCGCGCTCCTTTCCTGGCGCGCCAGCCGTTCATTGATCCGGCGGCGTCTTTGGCGGCGGTTGAGTAGGGCGCGTTCACCTATTCGGCCAGGCAGGGGTACAAGGCCTAGGCAACCAAGGGTCGCGCACCCATAGCCATGTTCGACTGGGAGGGACCGGCTGCTTTGCCGAACGGCGGGTTAGCCTGAAAGGTGGTCGGTCAAGTGCCGCAGAATGTTTGACGCACCACTTGATCGGGCCGCGGCGGTTCCGCGTAAGGTCGATGGTCCGGTTGCTCGTCGTAGGGGCGGGAGAGCACTGTCAGCAGATTGTCGAAGGCGGAGAGATCACCATGGTTTACCGCCGCTGAAAGCGCTTGCTCAACGAGATGGTTGCGCGGAATGAATGCGGGGTTGACCGCACGCATTGCCGCCCCCCGCCGCTCACCGGCCCCCTCGCCATCGTCGGCTAGTCGCCGGCGCCATCTTGAGGCCCAGTCATCGTAAGCGGTCGGATCGGTGAACAGGCTCCGCACGACCGTATCAGTCTCAGAGCTGACGGCCGCGTCGGATAGTCGTCGGAAGGTCAAGGTGAAGTCCGCTCCGTTGCGGGCCATGCGGTCAAGGAGATCGCGCGCCAAGACAATGTCGTCCTGTCGTTCTTGGAACAAGCCAAGCTTGCGCCTCAGTCCGGCGGCGTAGGCCGCCTCGAAGCGGCTCGCGAATTCGCCGAGGGCTTCATTCGCCACTTCGACGGCAGCTTCCTCGGTCTCAGCGAGGAAGGGCAGGAGTGTCTCCGCTAGTCGGGCGAGGTTCCATTGCGCGATGCGTGGCTGGTTGCCGTAAGCGTAGCGCCCAAAGCTATCAATGGAGCTGTACACCGCTTCGGGATCATAGGTGTCGATGAAGGCGCAGGGGCCGTAATCGATGGTTTCGCCAGCGATCGACATATTGTCGGTATTCATGACACCGTGAATGAAGCCGACGAGCAGCCATTGCGCGATCAGCTCGGCCTGACGTGCGATCACCAGTTCAAGAAGCAGTCGGTAGGGCTTCTCTGTGCGAACGGCCTCGGGGTAGTGGCGGGCAATGACGTAGTCGGCGAGCTGAAGCACAGCCTCAACGTCCCCGCGCGCAGCAAAGAACTGGAAGGTACCAATGCGGATGTGACTCGAGGCGACGCGAGTGAGCACCGCACCAGGCAGAGGCATCTCACGCCGGACCGTCTGGCCAGTTGTAACGACGGCGAGCGAGCGGGTCGTGGGGATACCGAGGGCATGCATGGCCTCGCTGATGATGTACTCGCGCAGAACCGGGCCGAGTGCGGCCCGGCCATCGCCGTTGCGGGAGAACGGGGTGGGGCCGGAGCCCTTGAGCTGGATGTCCCGGCGCACGCCATCCAGACCGACGACTTCGCCAAGAAGAAGGGCGCGGCCGTCACCCAGCTGGGGCACGAAGTTGCCAAACTGGTGCCCGGCATAGGCCATGGCCAGCGGTTCGCCGAGCTTTGGTAGCGCGTTGCCAGCAAGGATCGCGACACCCACCGGTGAAGAAAGCCTAGCGGGATCGAGCCCAAGCTTTCGGGCAAGTTCGCTATTCAGCCGGACAAGGCGGGGTGCAGCCACAGGCGTAGGCGGCAGGCGCGCAAAGAACCGCTCAGGCAACCGAGCGTAGCTGTTGTCAAAGGGAAAAAGGTAAGCCGCTTCGGTTGCTGCGAGCATTTCAGTTCCCGCCCATGAAACCATTTCCCGGGTATGGAGTCCGGGATAGTCCAGATAGGATCAATATAGCGGATGCGAGCGAAGTATTGAAATGAGGTGAGAGGCAATGCCGCAGCGCGGCCGTAGCCTCGAGTTGCTGCCTGTGTTGAAAACAGACGGGAGCTGGGTCAGAGTTGGCTGTTATCCGCCGGCACTCCGCGAAGACTGCGCCCTGGACAAAGGATGATTGTTGTGGCCGACCAAGAGACGTTCGAACTCGGCCCGCTGACCTTGCAGCGTGGGTTGACGCTGCCCAAGGCGCACCTTGCTTACAAGACCTACGGTACGCTCGCCCCCGACAAGTCGAACGTCATTGTCTATCCCACATCCTATGGCGCGCATCACACCGATATCGAATGGCTTGTTGGGCGGGAACGGGTGCTTGATCCGGAGCGCTACTTCATTGTGATCCCAAATCAGTTTGGCAATGGGCTGTCGACCTCGCCGAGTAATCTTGCCGAGCCGTTTGGGCTCGGCCGCACCCCTCTGTTCACGCACTGGGACAATATTCATGCTCAGGAGCGCTTGCTGCGCGAGAAATTCGGCGTCACACGACTGGCCCTCGTGTATGGGTGGTCCATGGGGGGCCAGCAGGCGCTGCACTGGGGCGCCCTATTCCCCGACCGTGTCGCCCGCATCTGCGCGGTGTGTACGTCGGCGCGCACGAGCCCGCACAACAAGGTGTTCCTCGAAGGCATCCGCGCAACACTGACGGCCGATGCCGCCTGGCGCGACGGACGCTTTGTTGAACGCCCGCTGCGCGCCCTACGCGCTTTCGCGCGTGTGTATGCCGGGTGGGCAATGAGCCAGGCGTTCTATCGCCAAGAGCTCTGGAAGGGCGCAGGGTTTTCGTCGCTAGAGGACTACCTGGTGCGCGCCTGGGAGGGTAATTTCCTGCGCCGCAATGGCGAAGACCTCTTGTCGATGATCGACACCTGGTATCAATCCGACATTTCCGACAACACGGTTTACAATGGAGACCTGCCAAGAGCGCTGGAGGCGGTCACGGCGCGAGCGATCATCATGCCGTCGACGACGGATCTTTATTTCACGCTCGCGGACAGCGAGGCCGAGACCCGGCTCATGCCCAACGCGGAGCTACTCCCCATTTCCTCGCTCTGGGGCCATCGCGCCGGTAATCCGCTACAAAACCCGCAGGACGAAGCCGTCTTGCGGACAGCGGTGCGAGAGCTCTTGGCGAGCTGAAACGGCCTCATAATATCGGCGGCCGGCGTCTATGCCAGCTGGTTGTTTGTTGGAACGCGTGGCCGGCGCGCAGGACCAGCGCCTCCTCCATTGGCCGTCCCACAATTTGAAAGCCGACAGGCAGACCATCATGAGTTCGTGCCGCCCGGCAGCGTCAGCGTGGGGTGTCCGCTCATATCGAATGGTGCGGTGAACCGGAGTCGGGCTTCAATAGCTGGTGGCGCACGTCCCGCCGCGGCCAGGTCCGCCAGGGTGGGTGCGGCGACATTCATGACTGGCACGATCAACAGATCGATACCGCTAAAAAGTGCGTTCAGCTGGCTACAAAAGGTCTCGCGGCGCAACAGCATCTTGGCTACCGCGCGGCCATCAAGGCTGCGGCCCGTCTGCAACAGGCCGGCCAGAAGCGGACCATATTCGGCCGCGCGCGCGGGATAGGTGGCTTCATGCGCAACGGCCGCTTCGACTGCGCAGAGAGGCAACCAGTCTCGCACGACGGCGTCGGGGGAGGGAAACGAAACCTGCAGGATCCTGGCGCCGATCTCCGCGAGGGTCCTTGCAGCCTCTTCCGTAGCGCGGACCATGTCCACATCGGCTCCGGCGGCGATCAGCGCGCGATCGATGCCGACACGGACTTCGCGCACGCCCTGGCCGATGACGCCGAGGTAGTCCGCCACGGGTTCATGGGACGCAGTCGGATCGTCTGCGTCGGCGCCGGCGATGGCCCGCAGCATGGCGGCAGCATCGGCGGCGCTGCGTGTCATGGGCCCGATATGGTCCATGGATGCCGCTAGCACGAATACGCCGGCCCGGCTGACGCGTCCCCAGGTCGGCTTGAGCCCGGTGATGCCATTCATAGTTGAGGGGAAGCGGATGGAGCCACCCGTATCGCTCCCCAGCGAAGCGTAGCAGAGCCCCACTGCTGTCGCGACGCCTGAACCGCTCGAAGAGACACCTGTCCAATGCCGGGCGCTCCACGGATTGACCGGGGGGTCGATTGCGGGGTGATGCGCGCCGAAGGCGCCTTCAGTGAGCTGCAGCTTGCCCAGCAGAACAGCGCCGGCCTCCCGCAAGCGACTGACGACAGTGGCGTCACGATTTGGGCGATAATCCTTGTGCATGGGCATGCCGGCGGCCGTCGCAATACCCTTGGTATGACAAAGGTCCTTCACCGCAATTGGAACGCCATGCAGGGGCCCGCGAAGAGTGCCACGGGCGATCTCGCTGTCGGCTTGCCGCGCTTGGGCCAACGCCAGCTCCGGGGTGGGCTTGGCATAGCATTTGAACCGTGGATCCAAGCGGGCGATGCGGTCCAGCATCGCTTGCGTCACCTCCAACGAGGAGAGTTGGCGGGCTTGGATGCGGCGGCCGGCCTCGACGAGGTCGAGATAGCAAAGTTCATCCGAGGTCATCGCTGGGCCTTTCCGTGGATTTTGCCTCCGCAAGTGGCGCGGGTTGACGTCTCGATTGCGATCAGCCGCTTGGAGTGTAGCTGAACCGGTGCCGCATGTGATGAGCGATTGCCGACACGGTCGCGCCACGGTGATTTGCGTGTCTCGACCGACGGCCACGCGAAGTCTGGGACGCTTTCTGGATTTGACGGTCGCAAATGCTCAAGTTCGCGACCTTTCCCGAATTTTGTTGGGCCAGAACCGTTCTGTTCGGCGGGAGCGACGGTCCACTTCGCGCTCCGGTGGCGCGATGTCGGGGGCCGGTCTAGCAGGTGTGCAACCTGAAGTGTGGCGTCCGTAAACCAAGTGCTCTCGACCGTGGCCGTCGGGCAGTTGTGATATCGATTGGAGTTCTCTCGACAGTGGACATGGGCCATCTCCTTGGTCGATTTGGGGCGGCCGCCTGTTGACAGTCACAACCGGTCCGGCATGTTTGGGATCTCGGTCGTATCACCAGGAAAAGATGCAGAGCGATGAGCAGCAACGACGACTACACCCCGCCGAAGGTCTGGAAATGGGAAAAGCCGAGGGCGGAAGGGGAATGGCGGTACTCGGGTATCAATCGCCCCATCGCCGGGCCGACGCATGACGCGGAGCTGCCGGTCGGCAAGCACCCCCTGCAGCTATATTCGCGTGCAACGCCCAATGGCGTGAAAGTGACCGTGATGCTGGAAGAGCTTCTCGCACTCGGCCACAGCGGCGCCGAGTACGATGCCTGGCTGATCGACATCGGTAGAGGCGAGCAGTTTGGCAGTGGCTTTGTGGAAATGAACCCGAACTCGAAGATACCTACTTTGGTGGATCGGAGCGGTGCCAAGCCTCGTCGCGTGTTCGAGTCCGGATCAATCCTTCTCTATCTCGCAGAGAAATTTGGCGCGTTCCTTCCGTCCGATCTCGACAAGCGTACCGAAACGCTGAACTGGTTGTTCTGGCAGATGGGAAGTACGCCCTACATCGGTGGTGGGTTTGGTCACTTCTATCACTACGCGCCTGTGAAAATTGAGTATGCGATCAACCGGTTTGCGATGGAGGCGAAGCGCCTGCTGGATGTGCTGGATAGGCACCTCAAGGAACGCGAGTATATGGCTGGCGATGAGTATTCGATCGCCGACATGGCGATTTGGCCCTGGTATGGCGGCCTGGCGCTGGGCGCACAATACGGCGCGGGCGAGTTTCTGCAGGGGCATGAGTATGTTCACGTCATCCGCTGGACAAAAGCGATTGCCGAGCGGCCAGCCGTTAAGCGCGGCAGGATGGTCAACCGCGCTGTGGGCGATCCCGCTCAGCAGTTGCACGAACGCCATGATGCAAGCGACTTCGACACGAAAACACAGGACAAACTGACCAAGTAAGGGTTGCGAGATGCTGCGGTGCACGTAATCCGCCACGTCCGCACCACGTCAGAATGCTGGCTATCATCCTGGTCCCGCCACGCTTCCCGACCATGGCGCAGGACACCTCCGCTTCTCTAGCGGGTTCATTGGAGAGCTCTTCGCCTCAGAGTTAGCCCGGAAGTCGGTTGACGGTGGTGTGATGAAACCTTCCGTCGGACGCGATGTAGCAAACCAAAGACGCGAAATTTTGCCCAAGGCGACGCAGAGTCGATATCTCCCATTACATCTCGCAAGCAACAGACCGTTGCACATCGCCGACCAGGTGCCGCTTTTGATTGGCTTGCTTTGACTTGCTCCGATAGAACCCGGCGTGGGACGACCCCACCCGGCAAGGAGCAGGGTTGACACTGGTGAAGGTCGGCATTGGCTCAAGCGCCGACTCCAAGTTGCCAACTTGGTCCAGCCCATCCTCCACATCGGCCGGGTTCGGGGTCGTGCCCACAACTTTTAGAGCGCCGTGCCAAGAAGGCTCCATGGCCAGAAAAACCGATTACATTATCAAAGACACGCATCGTGGTCTGCTCTACCGCGATGGTGCTTTTGAGCGAATTCTCGGCGCGGGTCGCCACGTCTTCAAGACGTCGCCTTGGACAAGGGTTTTTGGTCAACCGGAAGTCATTGAGATTGTGCTTGTCGATATGCGATCACGCGAATTGATCATCAAGGGACAGGAAATCCTGACCGCCGACAAGGTCGCGCTGCGCGTCAGTATTGTGGTGCAGTTTGCGGTGATTGATCCCAAAGCCGCTGTGCACGCGGTGGAGAGTTATGAAGATCGTCTTTACAGCGATGTTCAGCTTGCCGCCCGGCGGGCCCTCGCCCGCATGACGCTCGAGGAGATCCTCACGAACCGTAACCGTTTAAGCTCAGAAATCCTTGAGGACGTCAAGGAGATTGCGGCTGGCTATGGGGTGAACATCGCTCGCGCAGATGTGCGGGATTTATCGTTTCCAGGAAACGTGCAGGAAGTGATGAACCGGGTGTTGGCGGCGGAGCGCCAGAGCCAAGCCCAGCTCGTCGAAGCACGGACAAAGGCCGAGGTGCAGCGGATAGAAGCGGAATCAAAAGCCGAAGCGGCTCGGTTGCAGACAGCCGCGACGGCAGAGACCATCCGACAGGAGGCGACCGCGCGGGCAACTGCCACGGAAACGGCCGTCGCCGCTGAGACCCTCGCACTTGAACGCCGTCGCAGCAATGCGGCTGCCTATGCCGAACACCCGGCGCTTTTGCGCCTCGAAGAGCTTGCAACCTTGCGCCATCTGGCAATGAACGCCAACGCGCGGCTTTACCTTTCTTTGCCAAGCGATGCTGCTCGAACGCAAGACAAGAACGAGTAAGCAAGGTTCTGATAGCTTTGGCGGAGGAGAAGTACAGGAAGCCGCCGGCCGTGGAGCGGCCACGCGTGGTGGCGCCGTGCTGCCAGCAACAACGAGGATGGCTGGTCAGGGGGCTCGCGCCCTGAAACCTGATACAGGGAAGCTGACTTAAACGTCATTGCCTCGAGCCTTCCAACCCAAGGCGCTCTGTCTCCCAACCAAGGAGACAAACTCTGGAACACGACCAGTATCGGCGCCGGCCCGCTCGCCGCCGCCTAGCTGCCCGCCGCGTAACCCTGGGCCGACTGGGGCGCGCGCTCGTCGAATGCGCGACCCGTCGTTGGCAAGTTCTTGTTCACTGGTTGAGATCTTTTGCGCGTTTTGATCATCCGGCAATATGCCAGGCTGGTCGATAGCTGGGCTGTCAAACATTGGCCTCGGCGTTGGCTTCATCAAAGGAAGGACCAGATGACGATCCCCACACCCGCAACGCTCCCGAATTCCGCTGACAGCGACCCGCGTGCCCTCGGGTGGATGACCGGTTTTCCGCCGCCACCGGACAAAGCAGTTATTTTCGCCGACGGCTCCTTTCGCAAGTTTCCGGAGCTGCGCTGGTCGTGGAGCAATATCCGCCAGCTGGTGCCAACGGTCGGGGTCTGGCGTGGTCCGGGCCCGACATCTGTGCTGCCCCGTGCCGAGCGGGACCTTGGGAGCGTGAAACTCACGACAATGGACGGACGGCCGATGACATTCGGTCAAGCTCTCGAGGAGACCTATGCCGATGGCATCGCGGTCTTGCATCGCGGCCGCGTTGTCTTTGAGCGCTACTTCGGCGCCCTCGAGCCCCATAAGCAGCACATTGCCATGTCGGTGACCAAGTCGTTCACTGGCGTGCTCGCTGGTATTCTCGTTGCCGAGGGCAAGCTCGATCCAGCCGCCCCGGTGACGGCCTACGTGCCGGAGCTGGAGCCGAGTGCCTTCGGCGACGCGACTGTCGAGCAGGTCATGGATATGACCACTGGCCTCAAATACACAGAGGTCTACACCGACGCGGACTCTGACGTCTGGGCGATGCGACGCGCGAACGGCATGGCGCCTCCTGAGCCCGGGGCACCGCCGATCTCGTTGCTGGAATATCTGGCGACACAAAAAAAGCAAGGCGAGCACGGTCGCGTGTTCGCCTACAAGACGGTCAACACGGACGTCCTCGCCTGGATGGCCCGTCGCATAACCGGCAAGACCCTCGCGGCACAACTTTCAACGCGCATCTGGCAGCCGATGGGTGCGGAGGAGGACGCCCACTACACCGTCGACCGGCTCGGTGTCGAAAGTGGTGGTGGGGGCCTTAACACGACTTTGCGCGATCTCGTCCGGTTTGGTGAGGTGATGCGCAATCGCGGTCACTTCAACGGCCGCCAGATCGTACCTGCCAGCGTTGTCGATGGCATCGCAAAGGGCGGCGATCCAAAAAAATTCACCCCTGCCGGCTACGCCACATTGCCGGGCTGGTCCTACCACAATCAGTGGTGGGTGAGCCACAATGCCCACGGCGCCTATATGGCGCGCGGCATCCATGGCCAGTCGATCTATGTCGATCCCAGGGCCGAGATGGTGATCGCGCGCTACGCCTCTCACCCGGCTGCGGGCAACATCAACAACGATGCCGTGACGCTCCCGGCCTTCGCCAGGGTGGCGGAGGCGTTGATGGAGTAGGAGCGTGTCGTTAGGTTGGAGCGTAGCCAGGACGTCGGTTGCATCGCAACAGGGGGCAGCGGAGGCATCCGCTGACAGATTTTTTGTTAGGCTCGGAACCGCTCGATCCCCTCCCTGGTAGCGCCTCGCGCCCCGTCGCGCTCGACATCCCGTCGGCAGAAGCGCCCAGCGACGGTGGCCCTTGCGGTTTTTGGCACCCAGGTCTCCCCCAAAACGGTTGAGCGACCAGGCGGCGACGTTTGAACCCGCCCAGCGCGTGGTAAGGCCTGACCCCGCAACCGCGCGCGCTGCCACGTCCTGGGGGGAGGCACCAGGGCGTGGCCCCCCTTCAGTGTCTGACAGGTCCGGCCATGCAGGAGATCTAATATCTATGCGAACCAATGGTCGCCCATCGTCTCAAGTCCCTGACGCACCCCTAACCACGCATGTCAGCTAACCTCGCCCCGACGGCGCTGTCGCGCTGTCGACATTCCCGCGGTGTCGATTGTTTGCTCGGGACCCTCTTTTGTAGCAACAAGCCTCGTTGCCACAGCTGCAGATAATCCGCCCATTCTAGCAATTTTTGCGATGGGGCTACGAGGCAACCCATCGCACCCGGCTCGCAGGTGTCGCAGCACGCTTTGCACGGGATCGCGGGCTCAGGCGAATGTCATTGCCTGCGATTTGGCGGCCGGCCCTCAAGCAACTGATCCCCTGATGAGGGAACGTTTGGGGCCAGGTTCGCGAGCAGCAAATCGCCATGCTTAAGTCAACGCTGACGATGCACCGCAGTCGCCATGTCTCCCTACCGGCAACGGCCCAGTAAGGGCAGTTAATTCTATAGCTCCGATGCGGAAAAGCTTGGCGAAGGTTGGAATGCACGAAGGACGGCAAGCGGTTGTGGCTCAGCTAGAGCCGGCAGTCGGCAACGGAGCAAAGGACCGCATTCCGTTGCGCGCACCAAGCGCGGCCTTGGCCCGCGGCTTGGAACCGCTTAACGAAAATGTGGCTTTGAGAGAGTCTCGGTGACCTTACCGACGATTGCTGTCCCCGCAGCGATGTCGAGATCGCAACGGCTGACCCCGTCGATGTCGTCAGGAACTCCTGTTTCATTTCGTGAGACTCACTCGGCCGGGAACGGGACAGGATTTCAGTGGTTTACGGAGTGAACATTTGCTGACGAACGAAGGAAACGAATTATGGCCACAAGTACGGTGCATCCCAATCATCAGCTCATCTCGAGCGAGGATGTTGAAGGTACCAACGTATACGACATGAAAGGCAGCAAGATCGGCGACATTGACCATCTCATGATCGACAAGATCTCCGGTCGGGTCACTTACGCGGTAATGAGCTTCGGCGGGTTCATCGGCCTCGGGCACAGCCATTACCCGATCCCTTGGGCGGCTCTCAAATACGATCCGAAGCTGGGTGGCTATGTCACTGGCATCACGGAGCAGCAGCTCCAGGATGCACCTGCCTTCAGCGATGACTCCTGGGCAGACCGCACTTGGGAGACCCAGACCTACAAGCACTACAATGTAGCACCTTACTGGGGATGAAAACCTACGGAGGCGGGATCATCGATCGCGCCTCCGTAGACTTTCCGGGCGTGCGCTCTAGCTAAGACGGCATGGGACTATGGCTTGGCACTGGGGCTTCCTTAGAAGCCCGCCTCGTTGAATGCTATGCCGAAGGATCCAACCAACCTCGCGCCGGGGGTTTTACGATATCCGACTTAACCCGGACATGTCGCATGTCCTGCTGGTGTTCGCCCATGCATCCGCGACACCCGTGGCAAGGTTTAGCGCCCCGAAGCGTGTCAGGAATGGCTCCGACTGTGCAGCCCGAAGGGCTCGAGACCCGCGTTCTTTTGAACAACATTGAAGCCAGCGTTTGTTAAGGTGTCGCACGCAGCACATTCGTCACAATGTCTAAAATGAGTTCCAGTGACAGCAGAATGCAGCCAGCAAGCGCGGCCCTGCTCACGAGCTTGAGCCTGTCAGACGCTTTCCGCGCTTGGTCCCGCAGAATTTGCTGTTCCCGCCGCAACTCCCGCACTTCTTCGGTAAGCAAGAGGAGGGGATCCCTTCCCCCCGTCGGCTCAAATTTGCGGATTTCATTCATTTCTTGTGCCCTGGTGTTGCCTAGGCAGCAGTAGCCGTTTGTGATTGGCGGTTGGTCCGACAGCGACTTGGGAAATCTATTCCCAATCCGACGGCGCACCAAGAACTTACCAAACAGGCGCGCTGAACGCGAGCCTAGGGCTGAGTGAGCTGAGCCCCTTCTTTCATCCATTCAGGAGTAGAGTCCTGGGTTGCAGTTTTGACCAACACTGTTCGCGGCCGCAATGGCGATATGCTGGGCGTGGAACTCTTCCGGGGTCCTGTTGGCTAGCGCCGAGTGAGGACGCACGCCGTTGTAATCGATACGCCAAGAATCGAGGGTGGCGCGTGCCTGGGCCAACGAGCCAAACAGCGTCTCATTCAAGCACTCATCCCGCAGTCGACCGATGAAGCTCTCAACAAACGCATTCTGCTGAGGCTTGCCCGGTGCGATGTAGTGCCAGTCGACACCTCTCGTGTCCGTCCAGTTCAGGATCGCCTTGCTGGTCAGCTCGGTACCGTTATCGGAAACACAGCTCTTGGGCCGGCCCCGCCGCGCGATCAGTGCGTCAAGCTCCCGGGCTACGCGCACGCCCGACAACGAGGTGTCCGGGATCAACGCCAGGCTCTCACGCGTGAAGTCGTCGACGATCGCTAGGATCCGAAAGCGCCGGCCGTTGCTGAAACAGTCGGACACGAAATCCAGTGACCAGCGCTCGTTGGGACCGTTCGGAAGTGCCAGCGGCGCACGTACGCCCAAGGCGCGTTTGCGGGCGCTACGCTGGCGCACTTGCAGTTTCTCTTCACGGTAAAGCCGTCGAAAGCGTTTGTGATTCATGCGCCATCCCTCACGTCTCAGCAACACATGCAAGCGACGGTAGCCGAAGCGACGCCGCCGGTGCGCCAGTGCTCGAATGCGCCGCCGCACGTCCGTGTCGCCGGCACGGCGGCTGCGGTAGCGCATCGATGCGCGATCCACACCCAGTATCCTGCACGCCCGCCGCTCGCTCACCCCATGCACCCCACAGGCATGAGCCACGGCCTGCCGTTTGGCGGCGGGCGTCACCATTTTCGGGAATTAATGTCCTTCAAAACGGCGATATCCAGCATCGCCTCTGCCAATAGCTTCTTCAGCTTCCCGTTCTCGTCCTCAAGCGCCTTCAGCCGCTTGGCGTCCGACACTTCGAGGCCGCCAAACTTGGCTTTCCATTTGTAAAACGTGGCTTCGGAAATTCCGTGCTTGCGGCATACATCCGCCGTCGTCGCCCCCGCCTCCTGCTCCCGCAAGATCCCGATGATCTGCTCCTCGCTGAACCGGCTTCCCTTCATCGTCCGTCTCCTCTCAGTGACGGACTCTACCCCTTTTTGCAGGAATTTTCGGGGCTCAGGTCATGAGCCGTGAATTCAGCTGAAGACCCGCTGGGTCGCACGATGCGGCGTTCCTCGCTGGCATACGAAGGTTCAAGCCCTGATACTCTGCTTAGCCTCATCCGGGACGTTTCCTTGCGCGTCATGATGGGATGGGGCCACCGCAACCATTCGCTGATCATTTTCGATGCATGAAAGCTTCTTGAAGGGCAGCCATGCGATGTGGCTTAACCAAGCGCGAGAGGCATGGGCACTTTCGCGCGGGCTCGGTGTGAGGCAGCATCATCCGGCCAAGCCCAGCTCCGTTGCACGCATGCGTTGCGCTGGCAGCGGCTTGGACTTATCGCAATGATACTTTGGCTCCTCGCCAGTGCCCTCTTCGTTGCCTTTCCCGGGAGCGACCTGCAGGAGGATAACCTTTTTTGCGCGGGCACTCGCAGATCGCTCGGTCGGGTCTAGGTCATACGCAGTAGGTTCGTTTGTGCCGCTACCACGATTGCGAGGCTGATCCTTGCAGGAAAATGGAGGGCGCGCACCTGGCTAAATCTGGAATTTCCCCAGTGGGCGGTTTAAGCGCTTTGTATGGCGGCGGGGCCGCGGGGCCTGGCTTCGTTGTCGATGTTACGTTCAAGGACCACTGGGGCTCGTGCGAGCCAACGAAATCGTGAATTTCGGCGGAGGCAAAGCATTCACGGCCTTGTTGCCTATCGACCAGTGCGACAGCACCTGTTCCGTCGTCGCTCGGCCACTAACTGTTCCGGGGCGGGCAACTCAGGTCGGTCGGCCCGGAGAACCACACCACGTTCGTACTATTGCGGAAGATTGGCTGCCGGCCGGGAAAACTGTCGAAGTCCTTTGCACTTCCGAACACCCAGGTCCTGCCCACACACAGGGCTTCCGAAAGTTGCGACGGCGTAAGCAAAAGGTGGTTCGCGCGTTCAACATCGAATTTGCCGGCGTCGTAAAGCTCTTTGCGCCAGTTGTCCCGCACCTGCACCGACGGAGCCTTCCAGTCCTCAATCACGGTTATGGGTTGCTCGGAGCGCAAGTAAAACGACAAGCTAAACGGGTATTGCGAGATGGCTAGCAGTCGATCGCCCGGGCGCACCTCTGGGCGAACCGCGGCTGCCATTTGCACAATGCCCTTGCGATCATAGAGCGCATAACCGCACACACCAACCAAGCTAACAGCGGCGGCTATGACCGCATTCGCAACGACGTTGCTACGGCTGCCAATCCAGGTGCCCGCGTGATTTACGATCACCAGTGCGACCAAGGCAGCGAGCGCTGGGGCGGCGGGGAGCACATAGCCCACGAGCTTCGAGCTTGGAATCGAGAAGAAGGCAAGTGTCGCGGCCAGCCAAATCCACAGCAGCCGGCGCAGATCGGGACCAATCCCGTCTTCGCCTGCTTTGCGGAAAGCCCATGGAAGGAACGCGGACCAAGGAAGTGTCACGGCAAACAACAGCGGTACATAGAACCAATATGGCTGCTTGCCATTGAAGTCTGACGATAGGAAGCGCTGCACATGATGATGGATAAAGAAATAATCTAGGAAGTCTGAATACCACGTTTCCATTAGCGCGAACCAGGGTACCGCAATCGTTGCAAAAAGCAGTATTCCCGGCCATGAGATCAGACGCACGATCAAGCGTGTATTGCGCATCGAGACGAGCCAGAGGCTGACGACAAGCGCCGGGATTACGATCGCGATCAGTCCTTTGGCAAGCACGCCGAGCGCCGCGAACAGGTATGCTCCGACAAGGGTCAGTGCTCGCGAACGTCGCCGATGACGTAACGCGAGCACTACGTCGGCGGCGCAAAGAATTGTGCCCGTTATGCAGGCCGCGACCAGCAGGTCGAGGTTTGCGAACTGTGCCGCGACGAAAAAGTAGGGCATCGTAACAATGACAAGAAGCGCGGTAAGGGCGGTGGCCTGGCCCGCCCATCGCCGCAGAAAGTTGAAAAGTCCTATCACGACCGCGGTTGCTGCCAGGAGTGATGGCAGTCGCGCGGCCCATTCGTGGTTGCCAAACGTTGCGATGGCACCGGCGCTGAGCCAGTAGAAAAGCGGCGGTTTGTGAAAGAAAGGCAAGGTATCAAGCGTCGGTACAAGCCAGTTGCCCGATCGCACCATTTCCCATGCTACGCCGACGTAGCGACCTTCGTCCGGCAGGGCCAGCGGCCGCATCCATGCGGTAGCTGCCAGCCAGGCAAAAACCATTGGCGCAAGAACACGGGCCCGCAGGTGCAGCCAAGTGTACAAATGGTCCCGACCGGGCGTAGGTTCCAGGTGCCGTTGCAATCTCTACTCGTCCGCTCTTTGTCTTATTGCTTCCCTGGGCAGAGCGGTCCAAACGTTCGCTCACCCTTGCTAGCCCTTGCATTAGTTGCTTACAGGAAGCTGTCTTTGCCTTCGCAACGATCGGGTCAGGATTGCCGCGCCTGTCCTATGGTGCCGGTTCCACGCAAAGAGGCCCCGGCCATGCGCTTGCTGCTCCTCGAAGACAACGCGCGCCTACAGGCCGTCGTCAGCGATAGCCTGCGCACAAACGAATACCTCGTCGATGCCGTCGGAACGGCAGCGACTTTTCGCAGCGCTGTGGCACTGGTTGGTTACGATTTGTTCATCATCGACCTTGGTCTTCCGGACGGCGAGGGCCTTGCCCTCATTCGGGAGCTGCGCGCCGCCGGCTGTGAGGCACCGATTCTCGTTATCACCGCGCAGGCCACGATTGATGCGCGGGTAAGCGGTCTCGAAGGCGGCGCCGATGACTACTTGGTCAAGCCGTTTCACCAGGCGGAATTGTTGGCCCGCATTCGCGCCCTTTTGCGGCGCCCGCGCACACTGCGCACGCCTGTTATGCAAGTGGGTTCGCTCAAGGTAGACGCAGATACTGGTGAGGCGCGCGTTAATGATCAAGTGCTCGACTTGCGCTTGCGAGAACGCCGATTGTTGACCTTGCTCATGCGCCGGGCGGGAAGCGTGGTTGCGAAATCGGTCATTGAAGCCGCATTGTCGGATTTCGAACGCACGTTGTCCGGTAACGCCATCGAAGTGATCGTCTATCGCCTGCGGAAGGCCCTCGATGACAAGTCGAGTAGCGTCACGATCGAGACCGTGAGGGGTGTCGGCTACGTTTTGAAGGAAGTCCACTCATGAACAACGGGCCGAACGGCGAGCGCCCAAGCCTCGCCAGGCGTATCTCCGTTCAGGTCGGCGTGGTTGCATTCATCACGAGCATTGCGCAATTGACGGTGGTCCTCGGTCACAACTATTTCGACTACGAAGATCTATCTTTAGCTCACGTCAGACGTGAAGCGCGGTCGCTGCGCGAAGGCTTGTCTGCTGGACCGGCCGGACTTTCCTTCACGCTCCCGAAAGGCCTTGCCTACTACCGCAATGCCGATCGCGCCCACTACGCCTTTCGCGTGCTGGATAGCGCTGGCCGCGTGATCGCGGCGGAGCAACCATCTCTATTGGAAAGGATATCGCCGTACCGCTCTACGAGTGGGGCGGCCATGCCGGGTTTCTGGTTTCGGAAACTCCACGACACGGATCGGTTCTATTTTGCCGGGGGTCGTCGCTTTCGCGTCGGCGCCGAGGAGGTGTTGATCGAGATCGCCACACTGGGCGACCCGGCGGGTGTGCATTGGCGCGTGGTAGCCTACGAGACCTTGGAGGACATTTGGTTGCCAATCCTCCCTTTCGCGTTTCTGATACCCATCGTTACGCTATTCGCGGTGCGCCGCGCCCTGAATTTCCTGGCCCGCGCAGCCCGGCAGGCGGAAGCGATCGATCCCGGGTATCCGGCGCAACGTTTGGAGCTCAGCGAAATTCCGCGCGAAGCGGAAGCCTTTGCCGCGGCGATAAACCGGCTGCTTGAGAGGGTCGGTGTCCTCATCCACTCCAAGCAGATTTTCATGGCGAGCGCGGCGCATCAGCTGCGAACACCGCTTGCCGCCATCCTAATCGAGCTCGATAAGATCGAGGGTGAACGGGCAAGAGACATCGAAAAGGACGTCGCCAATTTGTCGGAGACCGTCGATCGGCTCCTAACCCTGGTGCGCCTACAAGCAATCGAGTCACCCGATTTTGTCGACTTCAACATTGGGGCCGTAGCGGAAGATGCGGTGCGAGGACTTCGCACCTGGGCGGAAGCACAACAGCATTCTATTCAAATGTTCGCGCGCGAGCCGGGTAACCTGCACGGCGACCCCGTGGCGGTGCGCGAGGCTTTGGTAAATCTAGTGGAGAACGCTGTCAAACACACCCCGGCGGGGACCGCGATACGGGTCATCGCCGGACCGGGTCGGCGCGCCACAGTGGAAGATGGCGGGCCCGGACTTTCGCCCGGCAGGACGGAAGACTTGTTTCGTCCCTTCCGCAAAGGAAACGGCACGACAGGGGGCGTTGGCCTCGGGCTGGCGATTGTTCGCCAGGCCGTGGAGCTGCACGGCGGGTCTATTAAGATCGGAGAATTGTCGCTCGGGGGCGCAATGTTTTGCGTTCAGTTTGGTTAGCGGCCCTCGAACGCAAAAAGGAGGTGGACCGGCAGGGTATCGAGCTCGCCCATATCGACGAAGCGATAAAGGAAGCCGAGCGGCGCGGGCGAGATATTGCGGCGCTCGATATTCGCAAAGGTGCTGCTCCCAACGGCGGAGTGATCATCATCGACGACGATCTTGAGATGGTGCGAGAATTGTCGTTCAAGCAGATCAGCAACAGGTTGTGAGGAGCGGGGCAAATCGGAGATCGGGGGCGCCGGCCCTTACTCGATGTCTAAACAGCCCTGCGCTGAGGCTGTAGAAACCGACGGTTTCGGGGTAGTGTTCGCGCTCGACAGGGGACGTGACGGCTCAAATGTCGCGCAAGCTCGGCGGCTTGGCACGCTGGCGTTGTGCGGGCGTTCCTGCTTGAATTGGATAGCGTCTTGCCTCATCGCGTCATGAAAGGTCGCATCATGGTCAATCACATGAAGTTTTACATTGATGGTGCTTGGGTCAATCCGATCGGCGAGAAGACCCGCTCGGTGGTTAACCCGGCGACCGAGGAGGCGATGTATGAGATCGCACTCGGTTCTAAGGATGATGTGGATCAGGCCGTTGCTGCCGCCCGGCGGGCATTCCCGATCTTTTCGCGCACCGGCAAAGACGAGCGCGTAGCACTGCTCACGCGTATCGTCGATGCCTACAAGAAGCGCATTAAAGAGATCGGAGCCGCCATCTCGGACGAAATGGGAGCTCCTATGGCGCTTGCGGAGCGGGCGCAGGCGGGTGCCGGTCTTGGCCACATCATGACGGCGATCGATGTGCTCAAGACCTATAAGTTTGAAGAGTTGCTTGGCTCGGCAACCGTGGTGCGTGAGCCCGTCGGCGTCATCGGCATGATCACGCCGTGGAATTGGCCGCTGAATCAGATCGCATGCAAGGTGGCTCCGGCAATCGCGGCCGGCTGCACGATGCTCTTGAAGCCATCGGAATACACGCCCACGTCGGCGTTGATCTTTGCCGAAATATTGCATGAGGCCGGCGTGCCCGCGGGCGTGTTCAACCTCATTAATGGCCTCGGCCCGGAGGTCGGCGCAGCGATGAGTGAGCATCCCGGCATCGACATGATCTCCTTTACTGGATCAACCCGGGCCGGCATCGACGTCGCCCAGCGGGCGGCCCCGACCGTCAAACGCGTCACCCAGGAACTCGGCGGTAAGTCGCCAAATATCATCCTCGACGATGCCGACCTGCAGAAGGCTGTTGCCGGTGGTATCGCCCATTGTTTCAACAATTCGGGACAGTCGTGCAATGCTCCAACGCGGATGATGGTGCCGCAGGCGAAGATGCAGGAGGTGGTCGCCATCGCCAAATCGGTCGCGCAGAAGGCCAAGCCCGGCGATCCGAAGGGCGAGGCCACGACAATGGGTCCCGTTGTCAACAAGGTCCAGTGGGACAAGATTCAAGGCCTCATCAAGAAAGGTATCGACGAAGGCGCGACCCTTGTTGCTGGTGGTCTTGGCCGTCCGGAAGGCTTGAACAAGGGCTTTTATGTCCGACCGACGGTGTTTGCCGACGTGACCAACGATATGACAATCGCGCGCGAGGAGATCTTTGGCCCGGTGCTGTCCATAATTGGCTACCGAGACGAGGCCGACGCAGTGACGATGGCCAACGAAACGCCCTATGGACTCGCCGGCTACGTTTGGTCTGGCAATATCGAGCGTGCGCGGAAGGTTGCCGGTGAACTCCGCGCGGGTAACATCAACCTCAACGGCGTTCCCAATGAACGCAGCGCACCCTTTGGCGGCTACAAACAATCGGGCAACGGCCGTGAGTGGGGCAAATTTGGCCTTGAGGAGTATCTCGAGGTCAAGGCCATTGCTGGGCCGTCGCCGGCCTAGACGGGTAAGCTAACCGCGATTGATAGAAGGGGCCTCATTTCGAAGGCCCCTCCACGTCAAGGGTGCGCCAGGGCGGCGATGCACCAGGTCTCTGGCGCGCCGTGTTGTTGCAAGGCTTTCTCTAACATGGGCACAGCGGGCATGATCTCACCCGCTGAGCCACGTCGGGCGACGGTGCATCTGTCCGGGTCTGCTATCAGTAATCATAGTTGCAGGAATTTACCCAAGCGTAGCCATTCCAGACCGGGTAACAGTAGTAATAGTCACCGAAGCCGCCAATGAAGACCCTGCGCCGGTGGAACTGGTGAGCCACCACGTGCCTGTTGACGTGGGCGCCGTGCCAGGCACCAGGCATCGCTCGGAATCCGACCGGACCCGTCTGAACGGGGCTGAAAACCCGCCCGGTGTGCCCGCTCGAAAATCCGCCGTGGCCTCCACCGAAGCCTCCGCTAGAAAATCCGCCGTGACCTCCACCGAAGCCTCCGCCACCATGGCCACCGCCCCCTCGAGCAAATACGGCACTCGGAGCAAGGATCAATAGAGTGCTAGCTAGTGCAATAGTAACAGCCCGGTACATGGTTACCTCCATGCGTAAGGGGTTTTCCTTGCATGCGAGCTGGTCACCAAGGCCCGAACAAGCAATCGGGTGTTACCACTACTTTGCTTGGAACCATTCACCGAGTCCGTCGGCGAATCAACTCAATGCTGAATGCGTCTGCCCAAACCCACCACCGCCCCCTGACCATCCAGGCCAAACTGGGGATTTTCTTTTGGCGCCTTCGGTCTTGACTTCCTACTCACGCCTACAAGTTGGGCTGGAGGTGGGTTGGCGACGGTCTCCCCTCTCCGAACGCCGATGCACGATAGCGATGTTTGCGGAGATTCCGGCTAGTGTGAGCGAAACTCCCGGCGGGAACGTGCGTCCGGCATCCAGGTGCGCTGCCACATCTCGGCCGCTTGCAACCAGAACGCCCATGGGGCAAAGGGACTAAATTCCGGCATTCCCGTGGGCGACCCAGAAAGCTTAGACGTTTGAGCGGTAAAGCTGCGGGGGATGGCCATCGGCGCGTTCGCTGACTTGAGCTGTTGCTTCCACCCGTCCATGATCTGATCAATCATCTCTATCTGCATCTTGGAGGTATTTTCCAAATACTCGCGGGCTGTTCTGATTGCCTGGTCGGGCCATCCCATCGAACGCGCGACCGCCGATGTCTGATCCAGCACCTTGCCTAAGCAGCGCTCGTTGGCGGTCTCGATCTCGTCTCTCCAGTTCGACAACGCGTCGAAAGCAGCGACGATGCCCTCCCGCATTTCCTTGGTAATTCCAGGGATGTTCGCAAGCTCGGTCGAACTGGCCATGACATAGCTCCTTTGTGCGATTTCGCTGCCGTGATCTCCCCCGAACTCGAAGCGGTTTGACAATCGGTTCTAACCATTGAACCGACCGCGGTCCTTCACCGGTAACGAGCCTGCCGGGTGACAGTTCCCCCACGTCAGGCGGTCAACATGGTCCGCGGCATAGCGTCTTTGGGTTGGAACAGGCTCAAAAAATGCAGCGAATGGCATCGCCTGCGCGCCTTTTGGGATCGAGGGCACCGCGCAAAAATGGCTCGTCAAGGCAAAAAGTGGGCTTTGCCTCTCGATCCGGATTGTTGTGCCCGGCAACGTCATAGGTTGCGCAAGAGCCGATTTGACAGAGCCGCCGCGGAATGGCCCAAATCAAAAATGCGTGCGGCGAGGCGAACCTCAGGCGAAAGAGATAGCCATGCCCGAACCTGCAAACGACCTTCGAGCTTCCCTTCTCGGGAACGGATTGATTCAGCGTTCGTCGGCACCCTCGCGCATTTTCTGTTCCCACCAAGCCCGGCTACCGAATGGCAGAGCGTTCGAATCGTGTTCGTAATATTCGCCGCGTTCATATGCCCGCTGATTGCGCAGCTGACGCTCTGTCGTCGTGGTCGGCGAATTGTAATAATACCCGCTCGGTCGACGATGCTTCGCTCGACCGTTGGCCGCTTCGCCAGTGGAGGTAAGCGCAACCAAAGCGCCGCCCCAGAGAAGGCTGCAGAGCAGGGCTCGCATGGGGGCCTCTTTTCACTACTATCGCCGGTCCGGATACCAGGTCCGCGGCGCTGCAGGCGCCGACTGCGGATCTTTCGCAGCTTCGATCTGAGCGGCAGGCATCCGAAGAGGAGGCCCTTGTTCCCGCCGTTCGAATTCAGCGGGGGCGCTGAGAGCTTGGATCGTTCCGCGAGCGAGCTCACCGGGCATCGCCGCCTCCGATCTCGCTGAACGATCGTTTCTGTGCCTGCGGAAGCTGGGAGAGGCTCTGCGGGGCTGTCTGCTGAGATTGCGCGCAGGCCAATGAGGTGCAGGTGACGACCCCGCAGACCGGTGATGTCAGTGCAAACGACGTCGAGTTCGATGTCATGCTCGGGTCCCCGGATCGGTTACCTTCGCTCGGGGGCCGAAGGCTGGTCTGGCTCGCCCAAAGACTGAGCCCGGCCGCAGGCACAAGAAAATCGGGTCAAACCCGCATTCCGGGGATGAAGGATGCCAGATCTGGAGACGCCGATTGGCAAGCGCTTACGCGATGAGGGATGTCCTTCAAGCGTGTCGTTTTCCTCAGGGGCCGTCGTGTATCCTCGAGCGTTCCCTGCGCATGAGGGTAGATCGACCCCCTCTCGTCCATGGCAATCGGCAAGGACGCTTCGTAAAGCGTCGACGTTTCGCTTTCAATAATGAACGGTCTTATGAGTGGTGCGACCGATCCACTTCTTGATTTTTATTTTCCGCGTGCCCTGCTCTTCTTCGCATCGTCACTCAAGAATTTGATGCGCTCATGCGCCATGCGGCGACAGGTGCGCGCATAGTCTTTTTTACTCATGTGCGTCTTGGCATCCCAGCCTTTGCTGCAATCCTCGTACCATGCCTGCGCAATTCCGACGATCTCGAGCACCTATTCCCGACGATCCCGAGCAGAGCCATGTCCGGCCATCCCGAGCGGTGCATGAAGGCACCATTGGGTGCGTGAGTTTGAGTGTCAATTTCCTGGGGGTAAGTCAAGATCGCGAGCGCCCGTCCCCGTAGTCAGCAGGCGGGGCCCGTGCGCGGCGCGGAGTGACCGCCACAAGTCAAACGGAGCGGCGCGCGCGGGAGGTCCCTGTTGACCCACGGGGGCGGGCGTGACGTACAGCGGTGCGCTCATTTCCGGGCTCCTTTCGCTGCCTTGCCATTCGACACCATCGGCGTCGCTGTGCTTGGTGTTTGCAATTCGCCGGCCGCCGCGGGCTCGCGCATCGAGCGCGGCCCCTCGAGCTCGAGACGATAGGCGTTGTGGACGAGGCGATCGAGGATGGCATCGGCGTAGGTTGGTTCGCCGATGAGGTCGTGCCAGGCTTTGACGGGAAGCTGACTAGCGATCAGGGTCGAGGAACGGCCATGCCGTTCCTCGATGATCTCCATGAGATCGCTTCGTTGACCGGCGTTGAGGCGGTCGGGACCGAGATCGTCCAAAATGAGCAAATCGACCTTGGTCAGCAAGCGGAAGAGGCGAGCGAAGCTACCATCCCCATGCGCGAGCTCCAGCTGAGCGAAGAGGCGCGGCAAGCGCGCGTAATAGGCGCGGTACCCCTCGCGGCACGCCCTCTGAGCAAGGGCGCAGGCGAGCCAAGTTTTGCCCAAGCCACATTTGCCGCCAACGAGAAGATTGCGTTTCTCGGCAATCCAACGGCAAGTCGCGAGCTGCTGGAAGAGGGCTTTGTCGAGCTGCCGTTGCGCGCGGTAGTTGACGTCCTCGACCGAAGCCTGGCTGTAGCGCAGGCGCGCCGCGCGCAGCCGGATCTGCGTGCGTTGGGTCGTGCGATTGGTGATCTCCCGATCAAGCAACAGCCCGAGCCATTCGGCGTGGGTGAGATCTCTGGCTGCGTCCTGCTGTTCGAGCTCGATGAAAGCGTCGGCCATGCCGTCGAGCTTCAGCGCTCTAAGCTGGTCGAGGGTGGGATGGGTGAGCATCGCTGCTTGTCTCCTCAATGGTAGAAGGTGGGGCCGCGGATGTTGTCGTGAACGATCGCCGGCCCCTCCGCGGCTTTCTCGGGCCGTTTGCGATCGAGCTTGGTATCGAGGATGGATTTGACGGAGCTGAAGGAGCGAGTGCCGATGGCGAGTGCTCGCTCACAGGCTGCCTCCACCCGCTCGCGAGGAAAGCGTCCAACGAGGTTGACGATACCGCGGCAGGAGCGGAAGCCCTGCTCGGGGTGGCGCTTCGCGCGCAGAATGACCTCGACGAGTGCGGCGGCGTTAGGCCCGATCTCGCCGGCCTCGCGCATGATGCGCGGAAGCGTCCAATCGGCATAGCGGCGATGGCTTGAGGGCATGTGCTCGGGCAAGGTCGTGTGCCCGCGGTTGGGAGGACCACGCCGGTGCGCAGCGACGCGCTTGCCGCGATGGAATACCTCGACCGTGCTGGCGGTGTAACGGGCCGACAGCTCCTGACGCATCAATGTGTATGGGACCGAGTAGTAGTGCTTGTCGATCTCCACGTGATAGTCGATGCCGGCGCGACAGTGCTTCCACTGAGCGAACACATATTCCGTAGTCGGAAGCGACTTGAGCGCGGTCTGCTCGATTTGCTCAAACAGCGAACGGCGGCTCGTTCCGAGGTGGCGCGTGACGCGGTTGTTGATCTGCTCGACACAGTCGCGAATGGCGGCATTGAGCTCTGAGAGCGAGAAGAACGTTCGCTTACGGAGCTTGGCGATGACCCATCGGGTTACGACTTGTACTCCAACCTCCACCTTAGCTTTATCCCTAGGTTTTTTGGGACGGGCTGGGACTATTGCGGTGTCGTAATGGTCCGCCATCTCCTGATACGTACGATTGACGTTCGGCTCGTAGAAGCAGGCTTTGGTAATGCCCGATTTCAAATTGTCACTGACCGTCATCGCCGTGACACCACCAAAGTAGCTAAAGGCGCGCTTATGCGAGCCGATCCAATCGGGAAGCGATTGCGTCCAGGTCGCTTCCGCATAGGTGAGCGAGGACGCGCCAAGGACTGCGACGAACAGCTCGGCCGTGAGGATCTCGCCGGTGGTCGGGGCAATGACCTGCAGCTTCGTGCCGGTGTAATCGACGAACATCTTCTCGCCAGCCATGTGCGTTTGCCGCATTGTCGGTGAGAGGCGCTTCTCCCATTCCCGGTGCAGGTCGCAGAACCGGGAATATCCGTACCCGTCGGGATGCTGTTCGCGATACTCCTGCCAGAGCAATTCTCGCGTCACGCCGGGCCGCTTCAGCTCGTGCTGGATCTCTGCCCAGTTTGGCAGAGGGCGTTGCTCCTTGTTGCTCGTCGGCGGAGGGTAGAGACGTTCCTCAAGCGCCTCATCACTCAAGTCCTCCGGTAACGGCCACCTCAGCCCGGCACGCCGCGCGCGGTGCAGGCAATCGATGACCGTCGTTGCTCCGATCGACAGGCTCGCCGCGATCTTGCGGCTCGACATGCCGGCGGCCGTCAACCGCAGGACGTCACGGATATTGCGCATGGGTAATCTCGCTCCCGGCATCGGACCCCTCTCCCCGTGGAAAAAGGGGTGAGGCCACTAGGATTCGCGGATCACCCAACGGTCCTCGTCCACACTCCTCCCCGCGATCCACAGCCTGCTCGGGATCGCCCGGAACAGCTGCTCGGGATCAATCGGAATGGCTGCTCGGGATCAGTCGGAACGGGTGCTCGGAATCAGTCGGAATCGCTGCTCGGGATCAGTCGGTGCGCCCAGGCTGAGCGCCGGCTCCATCGCCAGCATACGATAAAACGGCGCGCCGTCGGCCGGTGCTGCGCAAAAAAAAGCTTTTTGCTCAAGGTTCGCAGAAGTCCAGGATTTGTGTCGCACGAGCGCCTTGCGTGACGACATTAATTTTCTGTCTGAGAGCGCAAAGGGCGGCGCCGCGGCCGCGCGCGGCCCCTAACCGCAGCGACCCGCGGCCACGGATGGGACGCCGAGCAGCGCCAGCGGGCTTTTGCCTTTTTGCGCCGGCGCGGCTGGTGCGCCGCCCTTAAAGGGCGGCGCGCTGGCACGCGACTTAGCTCATGTGCGTTTTGAGAAACTGCTGCGTGCGCTCCCAGGCCAAGTTGGCACTCGCGGCGTGGTAGCTCGCGCGTTCATCACAATGAAAGCCGTGTCCGGCCTCGGGATAGACGTAAATCGTGCAATCCGGACGCTTCTCCTTGATGCTGGCGACGTCCGACATGGGAATGCTCTGGTCCTTTTCGCCGAAATGCATTTCGGTTGCGCAGCGGGGCTTTTCATCGGCGACGGCAACGATGCGCCCGCCGTAATAGCAGACCGCGGCGCTGAGCCCGGCGAGCCGCGTGGCGGCCAAGAAGGCGACGGTGCCGCCCATGCAAAAGCCGACAATGCCGACGCGGCCCGCCGACTTCACCGCCTCGATTGCCGCCTGCGTGTCGCGCAGCATCGCCTCCCAATCGGGATTGGCAATGAACTTGCGCGCATTGGCGATTTCATCGGGCGAATAGCCGCTCTCGAAATTGGGCTGCAGGCGATCGAACAACGCCGGCGCCAGCGCCAGGTAACCTTCCGCCGCGAAGCGATCGCAAACCGAGCGCATGTGGGTGTTGACGCCAAAAATCTCCTGAATGACGACGATTGCCCCCTTGGCGGGGCCTTGCGGGTCGGCGCGATAGGCGCCCAGTTGATGCGTGTCGGCGGCGGTCAGCGATATGTGTGTGCCCAAGATGGCCTCCTTCGCAAGACAAGCGATGATCGACGGTACCGGCGACTATAGCATCGGCACTCCCAGAGAACTTCAAGCGGGTAATGCTTGCGCCTGCGCCAGAAAGCGGCGGTTGGGAGCGCTCTGCGGCCGGGTGCCCAGGCGCTCGTGCGCCAACGACAGGGCAACATCGCGCAATCCCGCCCGCGTCGCAGCCTCCGCGAGGGTCAAATCGACCACGTCCCTTTGCGCCTGGCTGCCACCCATTTTCCACAGATCAAAGCGCGCCGGCAGCAGGCGTTCCACCGCCTGGGCGTAGGCCCCGTGGTGAAAGGCGGCAAGCGCCTCGATCAGCGGCAGGCCAATGTCGCGATAAAGCGGGGCCGCTTCGCCGGGGCCTGCGGCGGTTTCGCGCATCGCCGCCAGCCGACGCTGCAAGGCCTCCATCGCCCCGGCCCGCAGTTCCGCCATGGCGGCATGAATATCGCAGAACACGTAGAGCTGGCCGTTGGCATGGCCTTGCCAGTGGGCGGCGAGCCGTTGCCAGCGCGGGCCCACGTCGCAGCCCAGCAATTCCAAGCGCCACAGCAACGAGGAGGCATTGCAGATGGAGAGGCTGGCGGGCCGCATCGCCGCCAGAATGGGCCCATCATAGATTTCGAGCGCCGCTGCGTCTTGGCCGAGCTCGACGTGAAAGAGCGCCTTGTGCCACCAGATATGCACGCGATTGTTGTTTTCCTTCGCCGACCAGAACGGTTGGCGCGCCAGCATCCAATCGATGCCCAGCTGCGGCCGGCCTGTCATCTCCAGCACGTGCGAGACGCAGTGATGCGGCCAGTAGCCAAAGGGTTCGAGTTCGGCGGCGGCGCGTCCCACCTCTTCGGCTTGGCTATAATCACCCGCTTCCTCCAGGCCGAAGGCGTAAAACGACAGCAAGATCCCGTAGTTCGCCTGCGCCTTGGACCAGCGCGGAAGCGCCCGCGCCGTGCGCGCGCGCGCCAAGGCAAAACGCCCCAAGTGCCCATCCATCTGCAGCGCGGCCATATGCGCGATAAGATCAAAGGGATAGGCCATGAGATGCCGGTCGAGGATCATCACCGCGGCGGCGCGATGGCCGGCAACCGCGTGCGACAGGGCGGCGAGGTGGGCACTTTCGCGCGCGTTGCGGGGCAGGGCGCGGGCCGTCTCAAGCACGGTGCGCGCCTCTTGCGCCAGGATGGGATCGCTGGCGAGGGACAGCGACCAGGCTTTGCCGAGGTGGGCCATGACGAAGCGGGGCGCGGCGGCGCGGGCGGCGTCATAAAGCCCGAGCGTGTCGCCATAAACCAGGGTGAAGGCGCGCACGGCGGCATCGAAGGCGCCAACCGCCTCGCTCGTGGCCCCGGACAGATCGTGTTGGTGGGCATCCCGCAGCATGGGCTTGCCTCCTCGGCATCGCCCCGCCCCTTCGGGGCGGATCAGGGCCGGCCTCGGCCCGAGCGCCATGCTGGGCCCGGGTCAATGCCCTCCGCGCCGCGGCGCCTGCCGATACGTTAGCCGATCGACCCTTGGCGCGCGAGGCCTCACGGGCGGCAGCTCAAGGGGCGCCCGAAGGACGCCACAAGAAAAAGGCCGCCTCGGAGGGAGCGGCCCCTTTCCATCCTGCACCGCAACGTGTGGGAGAACACACAAGCGGTATCCTAGCCCAGGCGTTCGCCGTTGTCACCCCGGGGCTGTGTGTAACTTTAAACCGGCGCGTTAGGCCAAGTATTTATCGGCTTTTTCGCCCGCCGAGACCTTCTCCGCCAACCATCGCGCCATGCGGCCGCGGCCCGACCAGGTATCGCCCGTTTTGGGATCGCGGTATTTTACCGCCGCGGTGCGTTTGCGGCGCACACTCTTGCGGGCACGCTTGCCGATGGCCCGGCCCCGACCCGTTTCCAATTCCGCGAGCTGCCGACGCAGCGCGTCGATCTTCACCTGCTTCGCGCTGTCGTGGGTTTGATTGAGGGTGCCAAGGAATGTGTGCTGCTTATCGAAGTCCATCTCCGAAAACCATGCAGATACCTGCTTTTCGGAAAGCTTACCATTGGACCGTGCCATCGTTCCTACTCGCGAATACTGTTGACTAGCGTCTTTTATCGATAATGCTATGTCCATGCAATTTATTTGCATAGCATAGTTGATATGTAATTCGTGCACGGACGAATATGTATGGCGCAAAATATGAGCTCGCCTCGCCGCGGCCCATTTTTTGGGCGTTGGCTTGACCGTTACCTGCCGTTTTAGCGCAACCCGGCGATCTCCTCGCTCATATTGGCACGCGCGCGTGCCTCCCAAAGCTCATGCAACCGTTCGGTGCGGTAAATCCGCTTGCGCGCCAAGAAGCCGTCGAGGACTTGCCGGCGCCCGCTGCGATAGAGGGCGTCGGGCACGTGGTGATACTCGCGGCGAATGGCGCTGGCGTAGAGCCGGTAGGCGTCGGGCGCTGCCGCCAGCGTTGACAGGTCGAGATCGAGGAGCAGCGCCAGATCGGGATCAGTGACCTCAACTTCGCCACCGTGTTGGGTTGCCTCGATGTAGGCGGCGACCTTGTCGACGCCGGCAGCGGCAAAGCCGAGCGACGTCAGGCGCTGCCGCGCCACGGCGGCGCTTTGCGCCTCGTTGTCCTGGCGTCGCGGATCGTAGACGAGGTCGTGAAAGAGGATGGCCAGCGCCACGGCGTCGTGATCGATGACGCCGGCGTTGTGCTGCTCGAGCTGGCGCAGGAGCGCGGCGATGTGCTCGAGCGTGTGATATTGACGTGCAGGCTGCAAGTAGGCGCCGATCAACTCATCCAGCACGGCCTCAGCGCTGGGCGCGCGCACGCCTTGGCCTGCGGCCAGTCGCCGCCAGGTCTCAGACAGCAGCTCTTGCGCGCTCATTGACTGCTTCCCAACCGAGGCGTGTCGGCCAGAGGACGCCGGGCTGTATTACGCGCCGTTTGCGGGTCGGCCGCCGCATTTTTTTAAGCACTCATTCCGCTTTCACCCCGAGGCTGCGCACGACCTCGCCCCACTTTTTAATTTCCGAACGCACATAGGCCTCCGAGCTGTCGGGCGAACCGCCGACGGGCACCATGCCCAGCTGCTCGAGCCGTTCGCCAATGGCGGTCTCGGTGAGAACGGCATTGGCCTCGCCGTTGAGCTTATTGATGACGGTGGCTGGCGTCGCCGCCGGCACAAACAGTCCGATCCAGGTGGATTCTTCGCTGTCGCCGTAACCCTGCTCGATGGCGGTCGGCACCTGCGGCAGGCTCGGCACGCGCTTGTCGCTGAGCACGGCCAGGGCCTTGATCTCACCGCTTTTGATCAAGGCAATCGCGGGGGGCATGGCGAGCGAGGCCACGGGGATATGCCCACCCAGAAGCGCGTTGAGGAGGGGCGCGGCCCCCGTGAAGGGCACGGGTGGAATGTCGACTTTGGCCAGCGACTTGAAAATCCTTTCGGCGGATAAATGTGGCGTGGTGCCCGGTCCCGGCATGCCGTAGCTGAATTTGGCGTCTTTTGCCGCGTCGATGAGTTCCTTGAGCGTCGAGGCTGGCAGCGTCTTGCTGGCGACGATGATGTTGGGGGTGGTGGCGGCGATGATCGCGGTTTTGAAGTCGCTCTCCGGGGAATAGCCGGCGTTGGCCGTCAAACTCGGGTTGACGGCAAAAGCGCTGGTGGTGACGAGGATGGCGTAGCCGTTAGGCTCGGCTTTGGCGATCTGGCGCGCCGCGATATTGCCGCCGGCACCGCCGCGATTTTCGATGACGATGCCTTGTCCCCATTTTTCGCTCAGTCGCTGGCCGAGAATGCGCGCAAGGGCATCCGTTGGTCCGCCGGCGGGAAAGGCCACCACGAACTTGACGTTTTGGTTGGGATAGTCGTCAGCGCCGGCGGCAAAGCTCGCCCGTGGCAGGGCCAAGGCCGCAACCAGGGTTGCGATCACGGTCGCACGAACGGCGGCGCGGCGGCAGCGCGTGGCGAGACGCTGAGGCATTGAGGTCCCCTGCATCGAACGTCCTCTGCTTCCCGCGGCGCGACTATAGCAGCAATTCTGCCTGCGACGTTTTTCCGTCCTTTGCACGCCGCGCCGCCGCTGCCTGCCCCACGCGCGCATTTGGTTGAACGCGCGCGCGATCGCTGTTAGATGTTGTACGATAACCTGACATCCTTGTCACGCTCGAGCTGTATTGAGACCATCATGACGGCAGACCTCGCAAAGTTGGTGGCGACGCTCGGCTCGGGTCTGCTGGCCTTCCCTGCGACCGCCTTTGACAGCGACCTGGCCTTCGACGAGGACACCTACCGGGAAAGCATCGCCATTAATATCGGGCATGGCGCCGTTGGGCTGTTCGCCCCGGGCGGAACTGGCGAGTTTTTTTCGCTCACCCCGGAAGAGGCCCGGCGCGTGACCCGCGCCGCCGTGGTGGCGGCGGCTGGGCGGGTTCCCATTGTCGCCGGCACCGGCTACGGCACACAGTTGGCGGTGGCGATCGCGAAGGGTGCGGAGGCCGCGGGTGCCCAGGCCGTCCTTGTGCTGCCGCCCTATCTTCTCAATGTCGAGCAGAGCGGCTTGGAGGCGCACGTCGACGCCATCTGCCGCGCCGTCGGCATTGGCGTCATTCTCTACAACCGCGACAACAGCCTCTATGCCGCCGAAACCGTGGCCCGGTTGGCCGATCGTCATGCCAACCTGATCGGCTTCAAGGATGGGCACGGTGATGTCGAACAGCTGGTGCGCGTGCGCCGCTTGCTGGGCGAGCGCCTGCTCTATATCGGCGGCATGCCGACGGCTGAGGTGTTTGCTGTGCCCTACTTCGCCGCCGGCTTCACCACCTATTCCTCGGCGGTCTACAATTTTATTCCGGTCGCCGCACAACGCTTCTATGCGGCCGTCAAAGCCGGCGACAAGCGCACGACCGATGCTCTCCTCAGCACATTCTTTATGCCCTACGTTGCCTTGCGCAATCGCCGGCGTGGCTATGCCGTCAGCATCGTCAAAGCGGGCATGCGCATCATGGGGCGCTCCGCCGGGCGGGTACGCCCGCCGCTGACGGACCTGACGGAGGCGGAAATAGGGGACCTCAAAGGCATCATCGAGAGCGCCTTCGGCGCCCGGGCCGGGTAGCGCGAGGGAGCGGCGCTGCGTCTGGGATCGCAGCGCCGAACCGCGGCGGGGGGGCAGCCAACCATCACCCCGGGGCCGCCCACTTTTGCGGTCGAGGATTGCGCCAGGAGCAAGAGCCAGCGTGAGCGAGCCATCCCCCATGCAAGTGACTGCCGCGCCCATCGTGACCGAGCTTGCAGCCATTCCCGTGGCCGGGCACGACAGCATGCTTCTCAATTTGAGCGGCGCGCATGGCCCGTTCTTCACGCGCAATCTCGTGATCCTGAAGGACAATGCCGGCCGCACCGGTCTCGGCGAAGTGCCGGGGGGCGAGGCCATCCGCCGGACCCTCGAAGACGCCAAGCCGCTGGTGCTGGGGCACCCGCTCGGTGCCTACAACAGTATCCTCAACGCCGTGCGCACGGCCTTTGCGGCGCGCGATGCGACGGGTCGTGGACAGCAGACCTTCGACCTGCGCACGACCATCCACGCCGTCACGGCCTTGGAAGCGGCGCTGTTGGACTTGCTCGGCCAGTTCCTCGGCGTGCCGATGGCCGCGCTGTTGGGCGAGGGCCAGCAGCGTCGGCAGGTCAGCGCGCTCGGCTATTTGTTTTATGTCGGTGACCGCAACAAGACCAACCTGCCCTACCGGCTGGAGCCCGCCGCGGCCAACGACTGGTTCCGCCTTCGTCACGAGGAAGCCCTAACGACGGCGGCGATCGTCCGGCTGGCGGAGGCGGCCCAAGCCGAATACGGCTTCAACGATTTCAAGCTTAAGGGCGGCGTGCTCGCCGGCGCGCAAGAAATCGAGGCGGTGACCGCCTTGGCGCAGCGTTTTCCAGGAGCGCGGATCACGCTCGACCCGAACGGTGGCTGGCTGCTTGCAGATGCCATCCGTCTGTGCCGGGGCCTGGAGGGCGTGCTCGCCTACGCGGAGGATCCCTGCGGCGCCGAGCGCGGCTTTTCCGGGCGCGAGACCATGGCCGAGTTTCGCCGCGCCACCGGCTTGAAGACCGCCACGAATATGATCGCCACCGATTGGCGCGAACTGGGCCATGCCATCCAGCTGCAAGCCGTCGATATTCCCCTGGCCGATCCGCATTTCTGGGGGCTGCAGGGCTCTGTGCGGGTGGCCCAGATGTGCGACGCCTGGGGCCTGACCTGGGGCTCGCATTCCAACAACCATTTCGACGTTTCCTTGGCGATGTTCACCCACGTGGCAGCGGCAGCGCCGGGACAGATTACGGCCATCGACACGCATTGGATCTGGCAGGACGGACAGCGCTTGTGCCGGGAGCCCTTGGCGATCAAGGCGGGCCTCCTCGAGGTACCGGAGCGTCCCGGACTGGGCGTTGAGCTCGATCTGGCGCGCGTCGAGGCGGCCCATCGCCTCTATCAAGCGCACGGGCTCGGGGCGCGCGACGATGCCGCGGCCATGCAATTCCTGATCCCGGGCTGGACCTTCGACCCCAAGAAGCCCTGCTTGCTGCGCTGAGCCTTGCCCCGCCGCGCCGACGGCTATCGCCTCCACCCGCAAGCTCGCACGCTGATGGGGGCGATGTTGCCCTCGCCCGACCTGGGCCCGACCTGGGCCCGACCTGGGCCCGAACTGGGCCGGACCTGGGCCGGACCTGGGTCGGACCTGGGCCGGACCTGGTCCTGACCGGGAGCCTGCCTTGTGCGGGGTAGCCCACGCGCCGGGGCGGACTGCGACAACAACTCGCACAGGCGCGTGAAGCGCGCGACAATCCCCAACCCATGCCAAGCCACGCCTGCGGCAGGGTGCTCGGGCCTGATGTTGGGCACCTCGCGTCGAACGCAGCCGTGGCATGCGAGGATTTAACTTTGATCAATTTGGTGCCATGGCTATCTGCGGTCTGGGTCTTGGTTCCTCTCAACAAACCACCGCCCAAGTGCCGCTGCGTGACTATAGGCACCGCCAGCAAAGGCCGCTACAGGAGGTGCCCCAGGCCCGAGGTTTACGGTCGCCTCGCCAGGGCTCTTGCAGGCACCGGGCGGTGCCGTTGCCCATGCGGCTTGCTGGGCGACAGAGCAGCCCACAATAGGCGGTCCCCGGACATTGAAGGTGCGATGATCCCTTTATCTTCTCGGTCCCGTTCGCAGGCGCGTGACGTTAAGCAGTGGTTTGGCCGGCAGGGCTCGCGCCTGCTGGCGGCCATGACGGCGCTGATTGCCAATCACGGCTCCTCGCCCGTTGCCGCGGCGCAGGGGTCGCGCGGGATTGGTCTCGCCGTCGCGGTGGGCGTTGCCTACTTCCTGGCCGCGCGATTGGGACTGGTGCTGCTGACCACCGCGGAACCGGTGGCGGTGTTCTGGCCTGCCTCGGGCATTTCTATCGGCATGCTGGTGGCGTTCGGGCCCTGGGCACGGGTGCCGGTGGCCGCCGGCGTGATCGCGGCAACCTTTGCAGCCAGTGTCAGCGTGGAGCGGAGCCTTTCCAGTGCGCTCGCGTTCGGTTTGTGCAATGCCGGCGAGGCGCTGTTGGCGATGTGGTTGATTGCCCGCTGGCTCGGTCCCGCCTTCAGTCTCGACAGCCTGCGCGGCGTACTTGGGTTTTTTGCGGCGACGACTGTGGCTACGGCGGCAGCGGCCGGTGTCGCTTCGGGCGCGATGCAGCTGCTTGGCCCTCCCAGCGCCAATTTTGTCGAGGTCTGGAAGGTTTGGTTCGCGGCCGATGTGCTAGGTGCGGTCACGGTTGCACCGCTCTTGATTGGCGCGGTGGCGGCCGCGCGTGATCTGCCGCCCCGGCGTGAGCTCCTTGAAGGCAGCCTCGCCGTCGTCGTCACCGCCGTGACGAACGCCTTGGCCTTGGCGCACCTTGCAGGATCTTCTTCGTTAATCGAGCCGGCCAGTTTTCTATTTCCGCTGTTGCTCTGGCTCGGCGCCCGCTGCCGTCCCGTGTTTGCGGCTGCGGCCGTATTCACGATTGCCGCCGGCATCGTCTGGACCACCATTCGCGAGTTGGGCCGCTACGGCGACCCGAGCCAGGCACTCGCCGACCGTGTCTTGGCCGCCCAGCTTGCAATGCTCGGCACCACCCTGGCGGCGCTTGCCCTGGCCGCGATCTTTGCCGAGCGGCGCCGGCATCAAGCAGCGCTTGCGGAAAGCGAGACCAGACTGCGATCGAGCCTGGATGCGGCCAACGTCATCGCCTGGGATGTGGATCTTGAGCGCAACACCGTGCACTCGGCGGGTCCCGTCCGCCGCCTTCTCGATCTGGCGGAGGGCGCGTTGCCTGGGGACTTCAGCGCCATGGTCGACACCATTCATCCGTTGGATCGCGACCGCGTGATGAGCCAATTCTGGAAAGCCGTTGGCACGGCCGCGATCTACGGCTTGGAATTTCGCCTGAATGTCAGCGAGGGCGTGCGCTGGGTCACGGCAGAGGGGTCAATCGAGCGTGATGCGGATGGCCGACCCCTACGGGTAAGCGGCATCACCCACGACATCAGCGAGCGCAAGAAAGCTGAACTGGCGCTGGCCGAGCGTGAGGCGCAGCTGCAGCTGGCCGAGAGAGCGGCGCGCGTGGGTAGCTTCGCGATCGATATTGCTACCGGCAAGGTGCAGATATCACCTGGTTACGCCACCATCCACGGATTAGCCGAGGGTACTGTGGAGTTTGCGCGGGTGGACTGGCGCACCCGTGTCCAAGTTGATGATCTCGCCCGCCTCGATGCTCTTCGCAGTGAGGCGTTCGCCGACCGGCGCTCAGAGCACAACACGGAGTACCGCATCGTTTTGCCGGATGGCAAGACGCGCTGGATCGAATTGCGCGGCCTGCTTTCCTACGCTGACGACGGACGCCCGACACGCCTCGTCGGCGTCAACATCGATATCACCGAGCGCAAGCGTGCTGCAGCCGCCCTGCAGGAGAGTGAGGCACGCTACCGTGCCCTCTACGATGACAATCCATCCATGTACTTCACCGTGGATGCCGGGGGCATGGTGCTCTCGGTCAACGAATTCGGCGCCCAACAGCTTGGCTACACACCGGCCGAGCTGGTGGGACAGTCGGTGCTTCAGGTCGTCCACGCCGAGGACCGGGAGGCCGCGCTGCGGCACCTTGCGCGGTGCGCGAAGAATCCCGAAACGGTGGTCACGACGGAATTGCGCAAGGTGCATCGCGACGGCAGCATCATATGGGTCAGAGAACTAGCACGCGCCGTGCGAGACTCTGGGGCTACTGCTGGTATGCGAGGAGATCACCGAGCGCAAACGCGCGGAGGAACAGCAGAGCCTGCTGATCGCCGAGCTCGACCATCGCGTCAAGAATGTCCTTGCCAGCGTCGCCGCGATCGCCAGGCGCACGGGTGAGCGCAAAGGCTCAATGGAAGATTTCATAGACACGCTGGACCGTCGCATCCAATCGATGGCGGACGCGCACGATCTGCTCAGCCGCAACCGCTGGCAGGGGGTCAGCCTGGCCGACCTCGTCAACCGCGAGCTGGCGCCCTATGCCACGGACGGAAATACCGTGGTGGAAGGCCCCGAGATCGTGCTGGCGGCGGCAGCGACCCAGGCCACGGCGATGGTGTTGCACGAGCTTGCCACTAACGCCGCCAAATACGGGGCGCTGTCGACGCCGCGCGGCCGGGTGCGTGTGCGTTGGCAGCGGCTGTCGAACGCGGGCGTGCCGACGAAGCTGAAGCTTGAATGGCTTGAAGCTGGCGGGCCTACGGTGGTTCCCCCGACCGAGACGGGATACGGCACCAGTGTGATCCGCGATCTCATCCCCTACGAGCTCAATGGCACGGTCGCGCTCACCTTCGGCCCGAGCGGCGTGAACTGCGTTATTGAGGTTGCGGTCGCCAATGACGGGGTGCGGTTGGTCGATCCCAGGGCTGACTGGAAGGTCCTGCACGCACTGGGCGCCGCCGACCGTTGCCACTGATGGCGGCACGCCGTCCTGGCGCCCGCGGGAGCCGTCGTGGCGGACGCTGCGGGCATCGCCGGCGCAAAAGCGGCAGCGGTTGCCTGCTAGGGGCGGGGAATGTGGCCCAAGGGAAGGCTCGAGGTTTGCTTCAGGCGATCGAGAACGATTGATGAGTGCACGTGTTGGATACTGGCGTGCGGCAAGAACACGTCGTTGAGAATGTCCGACAGCGCCTTGAGGTCCGGCACGACCAGTTTGACGAGATAGTCCGCCGTCCCCGTCAAAGCATAGGCCTCCTGCACCTCCTCGAGGCCGTCGATCAGGCGCCGGAAAAGTTTCGAGGTATCGGGGGAATGCGTGGCGAGCGTGACCGCCACGAACACCACGACACCCAGTCCGAGTGCCGCGGCCGACAAGTGCGCATGGTAGCTCTCGATGATGCCGGCCGAACTCGAGCGCGGCGCGCCGGCGCGAGCATTGCGAGGAGGAGAGCCCAACGCGGTCGGCGAGCTCTTGATTGGTCAGCCGGCCATCGTCCTGCAGGGCGGCCAGCAACTTTCGGTCGAAGGCATCCATGCACAACCTCCGCACGTTTGCCATTTTAGATGCATGATCTTTGCAATCATGCCCGGCAAATGCGGCTTTACGCAAGCCGTATGCGCGGTGTTACCGGTAGCATTGTGCATCTTAAATTAATGAGGGAGACCGCGATGGGTCCGTTCCCGCACGATGCGCCCCCGGCGAGCATCAGCCCGGCTAACCCCGCCGGCACGGATGGCTTCGAATTCGTGGAGTTTGCCCATCCCCGCCCGCTCGAACTCGAGCGGCTGTTCCAGCAGATGGGCTATGTCGAGGTTGCCCGGCACAAGGCCAAGAACATTTCGCTCTACCGCCAGGGCCGCATCAACTACCTCATCAACCGCGAGCCCGAGGCGCACGCCGCCCGCTTTGTGGCCGAGCATGGACCCTCGGCGCCGGCCATGGCCTGGCGCGTGGCCGATGCCAGGCAGGCGCTCGAGCGCGTCATCGCCTGCGGTGGGAGCCAATATCAGGGCTCCGATACCTCCCTCGACGTGCCCGCGGTGATCGGCATCGGCGGCTCGCTCTTGTACCTGGTCGAGCGCCCGGCGGAGGGTTCGCCCTATGATCGGGAGTTCCACTGGCTGGGTGCGGCAGATCCCAAGCCGCAGGGGGTCGGATTTCACTATATCGATCACCTGACGCACAATGTCCGGCGCGGTAACATGGACACCTGGTACCGTTTCTATGCGGAAACCTTCAAGTTCCGCGAGATCCGCTTTTTCAACATCGAGGGCAAGCTGACGGGTCTGACCAGCCGCGCGCTGACCTCGCCCTGCGGCAAGATCCGCATCCCGATCAACGAGAGCGCCGACGATAAGAGCCAGATCGAGGAGTATCTGCGGCAATACAAGGGCGAGGGCATCCAGCACATTGCGGTGGGCTGCAACGACATCTATGCCGCCACCGACGCGCTGGCCTCCCGCGGCCTCAAATTCATGCCGGGGCCGCCCGCCGTCTACTATGAGCGCTCGCGCAGCCGCGTTAAAGGCCACACCGAGCCGATCGCGCGCCTCGAGAAGCACGGCATTTTGATCGACGGCGAAGGCGTGGTCGACGGCGGGCACACCCGCGTCCTGCTGCAGATCTTCTCCAAGACCGTGATCGGTCCGATCTTTTTCGAGTTCATCCAACGCAAGGGCGATGAGGGCTTCGGCGAGGGCAACTTCAAGGCCCTCTTTGAGTTCATCGAGGAGGACCAGATCCGCCGCGGCGTGCTCAAGGCCTCCTGAGGAAGGGAAGCTGGCGGAGCGCGCACGCCGCCGCCCGCGCAACCCCATGCCTTGCCAGCATGCCTTGCCACCAGGCCTTGCCCACCAGGCCTTGGCCCCCCAATGCCCGCCACCGAGGCGGTGCCAATCCTCAGCGTGGGGGCCAGGCGGCTCACGCGCCAACGCGCCCGGTACGGCGATCAGCAAGGCCCCGAGCAGCACAGCCAAGCCCCGGGTGCCAGCATGGCTTTGTCCACTGGCGCGCTCTCCTGGCGGCTGCCGGCGTCGGCCGGCGCCCCTATTGCATGTGCTGGCCACCGTTGATGGCGATGTTGGCGCCAGTGACGAAGGCTGCCTCTTGCGAGCACAAATAGATAATCAAGCCGGCGACTTCTTCGGGTTTGCCGAGCCGCGAGATTGGGATCTGCGGCAGGATCTTGCTGTCAAGCACGGCCTTGGGGATGGCCGTCACCATTTTGGTGCCGATGTAGCCCGGCGAAATGGTGTTGACGGTTACGCCCTTGCGCGCCGACTCCAAGGCCAGCGACTTGGTGAAGCCGTGCATGCCGGCTTTCGCGGCGGCATAGTTGGTCTGCCCGAACGCGCCCTTGGAGCCGTTGACCGAGGAGACGTTGATGATGCGGCCCCAGCCGCGGTCCATCATGCCGTCGTAAACCTGCTTGGTCATGTTGAATACCGAATCAAGATTGGTCTTGATGACCGCGTCCCATTCGGCCTTGCCCATTTTGCGGAAGGTCATGTCTTTGGTGATGCCGGCGTTGTTCACCAGGATATCGACCGGGCCGACCTCGGCGACTACCCGCTCGACACAGGCTTTGCTCGAGGGGAAATCGGTGACGTCGCAGGCATAGGCATTGAAGCGGTAGCCTTTCTCCTGCATGGCCGCCAGCCACTTGTCGGAGGTCTTATTCGATGGCGAATAGGTGACGACCACCCCGTAGCCCGCATCCGCCATCTTGGTGCTGATGGTCTCGCCGAGACCTCCCATGCCACCGGTTATCACGGCAACGCGCTTGGACATTTGCGGCTCTCCTCTTGGCTCAAACCCTAACGTACTGCGGCCGGCGGGCCCTGCACGTCGAAAACGCGCTCGGGCTCCTCAGCGTCGGCATCCGTCTCGCGCTCGAGCGAGCCAATGGCGCTCTTGACCCTTCGCGACCTTGGACCCTAGGGGTGAAATGGCCTAATCTCAATCGCACGCCACGCCTGCGCGAGTTTGTCGGTCTGCTGTGAAATGGACAACGTAGGGACCAAGACAATGTCTCAGTCCGACAAGGTATTCATCGGCTCGATCCCCAAGATCTACGACGACTACTTGGTGCCGCTGATTTTCCAAGGTTTTGCCCAGGATCTTGCACAGCGCGCGGCCAACCTTTCTCCGACCGCCGTTCTCGAGACAGCCGCCGGTAGTGGTGTGGTCACGCGCGCGCTTGCGGCCAGGCTTTCTCCGGCTTGCCACTATGTGGTGACTGATCTCAATCAGCCGATGCTCGACCGGGCCGCGGAGCGCCAAGGCGCGGATGCGCGGATCACCTGGCAGCAGACAGATGCGCTGGCCTTGCCGTTCGAGGATTTCGGCCTTCGATGTCGTCTGCTGTCAGTTTGGCGCGATGTTTTTTCCCGACCGGGTTCGCGCATATTGTGAGGTGAGACGGGTTCTCAAGCCGGGCGGCCGTTGGCTGTTCAACGTCTGGGATCGTATTGAAGAGAATACATTCGCGAACGATGTCACTCATGCGCTCGCTGAGTTTTTTCCCAGCGATCCGCCGCGCTTCTTGGCGCGGACGCCCCATGGCTACCATGACGTGTCGTTGATCCGCGAGGAGCTGCAAAGCGCTGGTTTTTGCACTATTACGATCGAGACGCGCCGAGAGCAGAGCGGCGCGCCATCAGCACGCTATCCAGCCCTTGCCTACTGCCAGGGTACGCCGCTGCGCAATGAGATCGAGGCAAGGGGAGCAGACAAACTTCAAGCCGCAACAGATTATGCCGCCGCGGCAATGGCGAGGCGGCATGGAAACGGGGAGGTGGCAGCAAAGATCCAAGGGTTTGTGATCACGGCGACCACTTAGCCCCGATGGTTTTTGATGTCTCTTCATGGGCACAAGGCTGACGCTGTCGGCGTCGTGAGGGTGATCGCCTTATCACCGCGGGCGTGGACACCTACGCTAACCTGCACTCGACGCGGGCCAGTCCCCTTGCCACCGGTGCGGCGAGGCGCTCTGCCGCGCCTGCCATCCTGACCCGTGTCGGCGCTGTGGTGCGCGGTCTGTTGGCCCGCCGCCGGTCGCCGGAGGTTCGCAGGCTTGTTCCGTACGGTCGGTCGACCGGCGCTGCAGATAGGACGACACTGCCAATACCCGTGTGATTGCGATTGCGGTGTGAAACGATGTGATGACGCGGCCGGCTCAATGGACCCTGCCACGCGCGGCGCCTAGCTGTGTCTTGCCCGATCAGCGTGGCTCGCTGTCACATTGTGACATTGTCACATTGTGACATTGTCACATTGGACCGTGAGAGGCGCTGCGCAATCGTCGGGCCGGCCGAGCGACCGTGACTAGACCCGAATGGGCCGAGACCGCGGCTTCCGGCCCGGCGAGGCTCGCTCGCGCGGCTAGCTTGTTTTCTTCGTCTTAATGTGCCGTGGATGACAATTCAATCGAGTTCGAATGGAATAAGTTCGTCCCCTCGTGCGTTAAAGCCGCGGGGTGGAGTGCTGCTCCGCTATTGCCGGAGTGCCGAACTCGCTGCGCTATGAGGTTGGCAACCATTACTGCGATCGTGTGATCGCTAACACGCGCGCCTGAGCCTAATTGTCGAGTGAGCGCCAATAGCCAAGAATGCTTTGCCGAAGGGGGTATTGCGATGGGGGCTACGACACGTCGGGATGTCATTCTGTCGGCAGCGGTAGCGGCGGCGGCCTTTGGGCTTGATGGGCCCATCGCCATGAGCGCGCCGGTGCGCCGCGCCAAGACGCCGGAACCGATGCCGGGTTTCCATCGCTTTCGCGTCGGCGCAGCGCGCTGCACCGCCTTGTACGACGGCATCTGGGAGAAGGCGCACGATCCAGCCTACTTCAACAACGCCACCGTCGAGCAGACCAAGAAGGCTCTGGCCAGCGCGGGGTTGCGCACCGATTTCATCCCGATTCCGATTTCGGCGCTCGTGGTCGACGTCAACGGCAAGCTCACGCTCTGCGATGCAGGAGGTGGTGGTCAGGTGCAGGCCTACAATCCGCAATCGGTCTTCACCTCCGGGAATATGATGCGCAATATGCGTTCGGCCGGCATCGATCCTCGCCGGATCGAGACAATACTCATTTCGCACTTCCATCCCGATCACATCTTCGGGCTGCTGCAAAGCAGGACCAATGCACCAGTATTCCCCAATGCCGAGATCATCGTGCCCGCCGCCGAATACAAATGGTGGACGGACCCGTCGCGCATTGACCAAATGCCCCAAGCCCGCAGGCCGCTTGCGCGGCGCATCCAAGCCGTGATCCCGCAATGGAAGAACGTTTTGCCCGTCGCCGGCGAGGACGAAGTTGTGCCCGGCATCCGCTTTGTCAATGCACCGGGCCACACACCCGGTCACACCGCATTTCACCTGAGCTCAGGCAATCAGCAACTCATGATTGCCGCCGATGCCGTGTACATGCCGGCGCTGGTTGGGCGGCATCCAGGCTGGCACGGGGTCTACGATCAAGACGCGCCGGCGGCCGAGGCCTCGCGTCGCAAGCTACTCGATCGCGTCGTAGCAGATAACATCATGATCTATGGCTCCCACTTCCCCTGGCCCGGGGTCGGTCGGATGACCAAGGACGGCGCGGGCTACGTCTTCAGCTTGCAACGCGCACGCGCACAGCCCGGCACGGGCAAGAGTTAAAACGCTTTCCATCGGGCCCCTCACCTTGACCCTGCGCAACCGGAAAGCCGACGTCCTTGGCGCCGGCACGATCGTAATATCCGCGCGCCAGGTCACCTGGGAGGCTGGTGACTTAGATCCAGACATGAAGACACCTTACGACATCCTTGGTGTGCCGCGATCCGCAGACGAAAATGCAATTAGGGCAGCGCTTCGCAGGGCCGCCAAAAAATATCATCCCGACGTCAATTTCGGCAATGCGCGCGCCGAGCAGCATCTCAAGGAGGCCATCGCGGCCTACGAACTGCTGGTTAACCCGAACCGGCGCGCGGCCTACGATCGTCATCTACGCCTCCGCCGCCAGAAGAAGGTACGGCGCTTTCTAACCACGGCGCTTGCGAGCGCCGGGTTGGTCAGCGGGGTTTCGCTCACTCTCGCGATATGGCTTGCCAAGCCGCAGGAGGCACCCGAGCAGCCCGTTGCGGTCGTCGAGGCCGATCCCGCGGTGAACCAGAAAGTGGCCGGTTCCGGACACGATGGACCTGAGAAAGTTGCCGAGCGCGAGACCGACCAGGCTAGCCCGGCGGCACCCGCACCCGCGCTGGCGCGCGAATGGGCACAGATTGCAGAAAACGGCGATCCGATGCGGATCTGGGCGTTCGCGCTTCGCAATCCGGAGGCACCCGAGGCGGAGTTGGCACGATCGCGGTTGATGCTTTTCATCGACGCAGCGGAGGATGTGGCACTCCTCAATACGCTGCGTGCTGCCGACGGCGTCGTCGCCGAGCGGGCGCAGCGGCGCCTCAATGACTTGAGCGCAGCCGCCACCATCAAGCAGCACGCCGCGGCGGCGGTCGCTGCCAACGATGGTGAGGCAAAGCTGCCAACCCCCTCTCCGGACGCCGCCCATTACCTGAAGCGTGGATTGCTCCGGCTCCAGCAGGCTGACTTTGACGGGGCTATCGCCGACTTCGACGCAGCCATAGGGCTTGAACCGCGGAATGCTCTGGCGCATCGCCACCGCGCTAGCGCATGGGGCGGGAAGGGTGATCAGGACCGCGCACTGGCCGACTACGAACTGGCGCTCCGCATCGATCCCGGCAACCCCGCCACATTCACCGATCGTGGGATCTACTGGCGGCGCAACGGTGCGCTCGATCGTGCCCTGGTGGATTTTGATCAGGCAATCAGGCTGGGGTTCTCCGACGCCAGAGCCTACAACGAGCGCGGCTTGATCTGGTACGAGAAGGGTCGCTACGAACGGGCCATTGCCGACTTTACGCGGGCGATTAAGATCGACCCGATGCTGGCGGTCGCCTACATCAATCGTGGCAGGGCTTTGCATGACAAGGGTGATCTTGCAGGCTCCGCAGCCGACCTGGAGCTCGCAACTCACATCGACGCCCCCGGGTCCCAGGGCGAACCCGATCTAATGCGCAGCGCAAGGTAGCCTCCCCCGGGGGTCGGCCGTATTGGCCGCGATCGGGTCGATAATCAGCGCCAGCGTCCTCAGTACTTTTGAGGCCGACGCGGCCGACCTCGCGCATGTCCTGCATGCCGTGCACGATCGTGCAGAGGACAGGGCGGGGCGGGCTACGGCGTGGGCCTGCAGCGTGGCCTCTCCTTTTGGGCTCGCTTAGCGTTGCGTGTTGGCGTCGACCACGGCCAGCGCCGTCATGTTGACGATGCGGCGGACACTGACAGCCGGCTCGAGGATGTGGGCGGGCTTGGCGGTGCCGAGCAATATCGGGCCGACCGTAATGCCGCTGCCGGCGGCAATTTTTAGAAGATTGTAGGAGATATTGGCGGCATCGACGCTGGGCATGATCAGCAGATTGGCATCGTTCGCTAGCCGCGAATTCGGGAAAACGTCGTCGAGGACCAGCTTCGACAAGGCGGCGTCACCACGCATTTCGCCTTCCACGATCAGGTTCGGATCCCGCTCGATCAGGATGACGCGGGCCTCGCGCATCAGCCGCGCCTCGGGGGCCGCCGAGCTGCCGAAGCTCGAGTGCGAAAGTAACGCCACGATCGGTGTCAGATTGAAGCGGCGAACCTCTTCGGCGGCGAGTAGCGTCATCTCGGCAATGTCTTCCGGGCTCGGATTGTGATTGACGTAGGTGTCACAGATGAAAATCTGGCGATTGGGCAGCATCAGCATGTTCATGGCCGCGAGCGTGCGTACGCCCGGGCGACGGCCGATCACGTCGCTAATGTAGCCGAGGTGCTCGTCGAAGGTGCCGACCGTGCCACACAGCATGGCATCGACATCGCCACGCCGCAGCAGCATGGCGGCGATCAGGGAGGCCCTGCTGCGCATCGCCTCTTTGGCGATGGCTTCGGTGATGCCCTTGCGTCGGCCCAGCTGATAGTATTCGGCGACCACCTGCGAATAGCGAGGATCGCTCAGGATGTTGACGACCTCGCAGCCGTCGCCGATTTTGAGGCGAAGGCCCAGCGCGTCGATGCGCCTGGCGATCACGTCGGCGCGGCCGACGAGCACGGGGTGCGCCAAGCCCTCGTCGACGGCGACCTGCACGGCACGCAGCACGCGCTCCTCTTCGCCTTCGGCATAGATCACGCGCTTGGGCGCCAGCTTCGCGGCTTCGAAGACCGGCTTCATGCTGTTGCCGGAATGATAGACGAAGCGGGCGAGCTGCTGACGATAGACCTCGAGATTGGCAAGCGGACGCGTCGCCACCCCGCTGTCCATGGCGGCCTTGGCCACCGCCGGCGCAATCCGCTCGATCAGCCGCGGATCGAAGGGCCGCGGGATCAGATAGTGCCGACCAAAGCTCAAGGATTGCCCGCCATAGGCGCTGGCCACGATATCGGATGCCTCGGCCTGGGCGAGGTCGGCGATGGCGTGCACGGCGGCAATTTTCATGGCCTCGTTGATGCGGGTCGCACCGACATCGAGCGCGCCCCGAAAAATAAAGGGAAAGCACAGCACGTTATTGACCTGGTTGGGATAATCGGACCGTCCCGTGCAAAGGATGGCATCCGGGCGGGCCACGAGGGCGACCTCGGGCCTAATTTCGGGCTCCGGATTGGCGAGCGCGAGGATCAGCGGATTGTCCGCCATATCGGTGATCATCTCGGAGCGCAAAACGTTGCCGGCCGACAGGCCGAGGAAAAGGTCGGCGCCGGGTACGATGTCGGCAAGCGTGCGCGCCTTGGTGTCCTGGGCGTAGCGTATTTTTTCGCTGTCCATCTCCGCCGCGCGGCCCTTGTAGACGACGCCGTGAATGTCGGCGACAAACACGCGTTCGCGCCTGAGCCCGAGGGCGACCAAGAGATCGAGACAGGCAAGGGCGGCGGCGCCAGCGCCGGAGACTGCAACCTTGATCTGGCCGATCTCTTTGCCGACGAGCTTCAGGCCGTTGAGCACGGCGGCGGAGACGATGATGGCCGTGCCGTGCTGGTCGTCATGAAAGACCGGTATTTGCATGCGCTCGCGCAGCTTGCGCTCGACCACGAAGCACTCGGGCGCCTTGATGTCTTCGAGATTGACGCCGCCGAAGGTGGGCTCGAGCGCGGCGACGATGTCAACGATCCGATCGGGATCCGTGGCATCGATTTCGATGTCGAACACGTCGATGCCGGCGAACTTCTTGAAGAGACAGGCCTTGCCTTCCATCACCGGTTTGCCAGCCAAAGGACCGATGTTGCCGAGGCCGAGCACCGCCGTGCCGTTGCTCACCACGGCCACCAGATTGGCGCGCGAGGTCAGGGCCGCCGCTTGCTGGGGGTCGTCGCGGATGGCGAGGCAGGCATAGGCCACGCCCGGCGAATAGGCGAGGGAGAGATCGTGCTGGTTGGTGAGGCCTTTGGTCGGGGCGACGGAGATCTTTCCGGCAACGGGCGCGCGATGGTAGTCCAGGGCAGCTTCGCGAAGCAGTTTTTCATCCATGGGCGTCCCCAGCCATCCCTTCTTCTCAATGCTTGCCGAACCCGATCACGATAGGCGCCGCCCGACGGGCCCGCCAGATAGCGCTGCGCAAGAATTGCGTTGCTCCCCCTGGCACGGGGACGACGGCGGCGTTCGAGAAATATCGGGCAAATCGGGCTGACCCGAGGAGGTGGCCGCGGCGGGTCAGGCTTGGTGCGATTGGCGGCGGCGCTAACGTGACGAGCGGTGGCGACGGGACGGGACAGCATGGGCTCGCCGGCGTCTTTCGCAGTGCAAAAAAAGAGACCCTAGCCGCCGTGGCGGGCATCTAGGCCGGTAAAAAAGTCTGATGAGCAGGGAACTTAGGTGGCTCCCGCGCATTTTCGGTATGCATATGCGCGGGCAGGCCGCCCGGCTTTCAGTCAGGACGAGACCTGTTAGGTCGGCCGCGCTCTCTCAGCCAGAGCGCGGCCTTTGTTGTTCGCCTTTGGCGTCAAGGGACTGCACCCGGCGGGTCCCTGTGCGAGGTCGGCGGTCGCCTCAAGCGACCTTAACCATGCGCTTGCCGCGATTGTGTCCGGCCAGCAGACCGATTAAAGCGCCCGGCGTGTTTTCCAGCCCGGCGATGACGTCTTCCTGCACCTTGAGCTTGTTGGCTGCGACCCAGCTGCGCAAATCGGCAATCGCCTGGTCGCGCTCCGCGAAATAGTCCGTGACAATGAAGCCCTTCAACGTCAGGCGTTTGACGACAATCAGACCCGGAATGCCGCGCGGGCCGGCCGCCGGCGCCGGCCCGTCATAGGCGGAAATGGCACCACAGCAGGAAATCCGGCCGCCGATGTTCATCTGTGCCAGGCAGGCCTCGAGGATGTCGCCGCCGACATTGTCGAAGTAAACGTCGATGCCGCCGGGTGCGGCGGCTTTCAGCGCCTTGAAGGTCGCGCCGGCCTTGTAGTCGACGGCCGCATCGAAGCCCAGCTCCTGCAAGAGCCACTGGCATTTGTCGGCGCCGCCGGCGATGCCGACCACGCGGCAGCCTTTGATTTTGGCGATCTGGCCGACGAGGGACCCGACCGAGCCCGCCGCGGCCGAGACGACCACCGTGTCGCCTGGTTTCGGCATCGCCACTTTGAGGAGACCGAAGTAGGCCGTAAGCCCGGCAATGCCGTAGACGCTGAGCAGATGCGTCATGGGTTCGATGTTGGGCAACGCGACGAGGCGTTTGGCCGGCAGCACGGCATAGTCCTGCCAGCCGGTATCGGCAAACACGAGGTCACCCGGGGAGAAAGGTGGCGCTTTGCTCTCGACCACCTCGGCGACGGCGGCTCCCGACATGACCGACCCCGCCACCACCGCGTCGCGATAGGTGGCGCCCTGCATCCAGGCGCGGTTGGCGGCATCAAGCGAGAGGTAGCGTACCTTGAGGAGCACCTCGCCGGCATTGGCCGCGGGGATCGCGCCCTCTCGCAATGCGAAATGCTCCGGGCCCAGTTTGCCCGTGGGGACTTGCACGAGCAGGATTTGTCGATTGGTCGCGGCCGTCACGGTCAACTCCCGCTGTTGTTTCAGGACCTCGAGCGGCCGCCATGATGGGCCCCCGCCTCAGAGCTTTGCAACCTTTTGGCGCCGGCAACCGGGAACGGCGCCGGCAAAAGCGCTCATGTCTCACCCGCCAGCCCGCGGGGGAATTTGCCGGCGAGGCCGAAGACGGCTTACAACGGGCCCCGGCTTGGCAGGCCCCCCCGGGAGCCCCCGCCTTTGGCCGCGCCTGCCCTTCGCCATTTGGGGACACTGCCCATGGCAACGAACTCGCACCTGAGCCGCCGTGCCTTCCTGCAGGCCAGCGGGGGGCTCGCCGCCGGCGGGGTCGGCGGCAACGCCGGCGCGCAGGAGGTCCAACCGTTCGCCGCCGCCCACCATCGCCTGTCGTTGGGGGCACGCGAGCTCATTGTGTTGAGCGACGGGCACCTCGTCGTCCCCTTGCAAATGCTGGCGACCAATGTTGGGGCGAGCGAGGTCAAAGGCTTCCTGGGGGGACGTGGCCTCGGTCCCGATCGCGTCAATTTCCACATCAATGTCGCCCTTTTGCGAGCCGGCGATGAGCACATTTTGATCGATGCGGGGTCGGGTGGCACCTGGGAGCCCACGGCCGGCCACCTCGCCGAAAGCTTGGAAGCCGCGGGGATCGCGCCCGAGACGATCGGCAAGGTCGTGCTAACCCACGCGCATCCCGATCACCTCTGGGGCCTGATCGACGAATTGGACAACAGCCTGCGCTTTCCGCGGGCGCAGTACCTGGTGTCGGCCAGGGAGTTTGAGTTTTGGACCGGCGGCGAGGCAGGGCTCCTCAGGGGACCCGTCGAAGGGATCGCGGCGGGGGCAAAACGCGTCTTCAGGGCCATCGAAGAACGCACGCAACGCATCAAACCGGGCGCCGAAATTGCGCCGGGGATCGTCGCCCTCGACACCGCGGGGCATACGCCGGGCCACATTTCGGTGTTGCTGACGTCGGGCAGCACCGCGCTTCTGATTACCGCCGATGCCGTGCAAAACAATCACATTGCGTTGGCCCATCCCGACTGGCGCCCGGCCGCCGACATGGATGGGGCCAAGGCCGCCGCCAGCCGGCGCAAGCTCTTGGACCTGGCCGTGACCGACAAGCTGCAGGTGCTTTGCTACCATATGCCGTTTCCGGGCTTCGGACGCGTGGAACGAAAGGGACAGGCCTTCGCTTGGGTCGCCGACCCTTAAGGTCGAAGCAAGCTGTGGCCACGGCAAACAAACAGGGGGAGGAAATGGTGCACTTAGCCACAGTTGGCCTCGGCGGACTGTTAGCGGCGCTTACCGCGGTGCCGCAACCGCTCCTCGCCCAATCGCGGGCCGAGGCAAAGGACATGGCCCTCGTCGGCTCCAGCGACCTGCAGGCGCGCAGCGCCTACCAACCCACCATCCACAAGCAGGGCGAGCGCTGGATCGCCTACATCGGCCATCACGGCGGCAGCAAGGAGGTGCCAAAGCCGCGCAACGCGCTGACGGGCGCGGAAGAGTTCAACGGCACGTCCATCGTCGATGTGACCGACCCGCGCCACCCCACCTACCTGTTTCACATTCCCGGCGATGAGGGGCTCGCGGAGGATGGCGGGGCGCAGATGGTGCGCGTGTGCGACGGCAAGAGCCTGCCCAAGGGCGATCCCAACGCCGTCTACATGTTGCGCACGTTCGGCAATCAGGCGCACGAGATCTGGAACACTTCCGACCCCAGCAGCCCCAAGCTCGTCACCCGCCTCGACGGGTTGAAGGGCACACACAAGAATTGGTGGGAATGCGATACGGGCATTGCCTACCTCGTCTCGGGCGTTGCCGGCTGGCGGGTGCCGCGCATGACCGAAGTTTATGACCTCGCCGATCCGGCCAAACCCGTGAAAATTCGCGACTTCGGGCTGCCGGGCCAGCAGCCCGGAGCCGGCGGTCCCGTTCCCACCCGACTGCACGGCGCCATCTCCACGGGTCCCAAGGGCAACCGCATTTACTTCGGCTACGGCACCAACGAGGGCGGCGTGCTGCAGATCGTCGACCGCGAGAAGCTCCTCAATGGTCCGAAGGAGCCGACCGATGACAACCTCACCTATCCGCAGGTCGGCCGGCTCGCAATGTCGCCGCTCACGGGCGCGCACACGACCTTTCCGGTGCTGGAGCTGCCGGTGGCGGAATTTGCCAAGGACAAGGTGGGCAAGGTCCGCAACTTTGTGGTCGTCACCAATGAGCAGATCAAGAACGAGTGTGAGGAGGCGCGTCAGTTCGTGTGGATGGTCGACGTGACGGTGGAGCGCTATCCCGCCTCGGTGGCAACCTGGGGCGTGCCCGAGGCGAGCGGCGGCTTCTGCAGCCGCGGCGGGCGCTTCGGCACGCATGCCTCCAACGAAAGTGCGGCGCCCGTCTACTACAAGCGATTGATGTTCTTTTCGCACTTCAATGCCGGTGTGCGCGCCGTCGACATTCGCGATCCCTACCACCTCAAGGAAGTGGCGCACTATATCCCGGCGGTCACGCGCAACACCGACAAGCGCTGTATTACCCTGGAGACCGGCGCCGAACGCTGCAAGGTGGCGATCCAGACCAACAATGTGGAGATCGACGAACGCGGCTACATCTATGCCGTGGATCGGGCCAATACCGGCATGCATATTCTCAAGTTGACGGGTCAGGCCCGGCGCATCGGCAATTTCACCGCGGCGGCTCAGCGATAGGCGCCGATATTGTTGATAGCGCCGAGCGGTGTGCCGGCCGCGGCCATGACGGCGATCAGCTTGGCAGCGAGGAGGTGCGGCTCGGCGAAACGCAAGGAGCGCACGCTTTTGCGCGCCGGGTCGATCAGCACGTAGCCCGAACTGTGGTCGACGACGTAGCCCGCGTCTGACTGCGCCACCTTCTCGACGGACACACCGAGCGCGGCGGCGGCCCGTTTGATGTCCGCGAGGGAGCCACCGAGGCCGATCAGGCGTTTGTCAAAGGCCTCCGCGAAGCGGCGAAGCTCGGGCCCCCGGTCGCGTTCGGGATCGACGGTCACAAACAAGGGCTGGACCTGCGCGGCGGCGGGCCCGATCTGATCGAGCGCATTGGCGAGCACGCTCAACCCTGTCGGGCACAGATCCGAGCAGTGCATATAGCCAAAATAGATGAGGAGCCACTTGTCCGGAAAATCACTGCTCAGGACGACGCGGCCGTCGGCATCGGTGAAGCTCAGCGCGTCTTGCGGGCCGCCGCGCACGTCCTCGGTGATTGCGGCGGCGGGGCCGGCGAGGAGGGCTGCGAAAAGGACGGCAACGGCAACGCCCGCATTGCGAGGCGCCGCCAACGCGCCCCGCACCCACCCCGGGCGAGGTCGCAGGCGCGGTCCAAATCGCGGGATTTTCGCGCTATAACGCACGGGTGTCGAGCCGATCGAACGGGGGCCGCGGCGCGGAGCAACACGCCAACCCGGCGCAAGCTGCCCCAGCGCGTGGCCCCGCGCAAGCCGGCTGGTTTGAGCAAGGGCGCAAAAGCCCGCCGGCCAAGAGAGTGTGGGGGGTCGCCGAGGGGGCTGGGCTGCCGACTGCCGGCCTGCCCCGCGGGGGTCAAAGCCAATCGAGCACGCGGGTGACCGCCGCGAAGACGATGCCGGCAACGATCGTGACCAGCATTGTCATCAGGAAAGGCCAGCGCATCCGTGCAACGATGCGTTTTCTCTCCTCGGCCAGCCAATCTCGCACGAAGTCCATGGTTGGTGCCAGGCGTTCGCGCTCGAGCGCGGCGAAGGTGTGCTGCCGCTCCCGCCTGGAGCGTTGATAGTGGGCGCGCACCTTGACGTAGCCCAGGCGGGCCAAGGCCCGCCGGCAGCGGGCGTCCTCGCGCGCCCGGACGACGATGGCCGGCAGGGCGTGATCATCGGCGGGTAGGCCAATGGCCGATGTCGCTTCGTCCCGCGCGCGGCGTTGTTTTTGCCGACCCAACAGCCGGGACAGTGGGGAGACAGTCCACCCCCGCCCCGACTTGGTGGTGCGGGGTGTGAGCCCAAAACCCAGCATGCAGCAAAACCCCTGACGCAAGACTTCACGGCGACCAGCCGCAAAAAAGACAGTAAATGCGGACGGCTGAAGGCGGCCCTTGGCGTTTGGTCGCAGTCGTGGCGGTGCGATCACAGCCGCAGGGCCGCCTTGCCCCACGGAAAGGCTTGCCGCGCACGCGCCGGCAGCGGGCGAGGCGCGGGGTGAGGAGGCGGGCTCGGTCCAGCGCCCAAACAAACCGGGGCGGCTCTCCCTTGGGCCGTGCCGGCGTGAGGGGTGGGACCGCCGCGCCCCGGATTTTTTGCGCCATTCCGCCGCCGCGCGCCTGTTATTTTTTAAGTCGTGCCGCGATCGCGATAGCCATTTTTCGTGCCGACGCGACGCCGTCGTCCTGCGGTCATCGATCACGCGGTGCCCCCGCGCGCGGCGCGTGTCCCGCGCGCCGCAGCCCGGCGCAATTGTGTCTGAAGTCGGGCTTGGCCACCGGGCTGCCGCAATGGGTCTTAAGGCTGTGCCGATGGAGCGCATCCATGGCTCGCGGGAGGGTGCGGATTGGATCATTGATTTCTTTGATTGGTGAGGACCGAGATGCTCCCGAAAGCGCGCGAGGCACTCCTATCGGACTGGCGATGGTGGATCGGGGAGGTGGCCTTAGGGGTTTTGGTCGTGCTCGTTGCCCTGCAGATGACCGGCCTCGTCGATGTCGCCCACTTCATCAAGGAGTATCAGCTGCTGATCGGCTTGGCCGCCACGGGTGGCTTGGGATTTTGGAGCGTGACCGCCACGCTCAGGGCCAACGCGGAGGGCGCGCTGGCCCAGAGGGAGCGGGAGATCGAGCATGAGCGCGTCGGTGCCCGCGCGATGATCCTGGCCGAATTGATGGTCATGCACGACGGCCTCTCCACCATGCATCAAGTGTGCATGGAGGGTCGCAAACGCAGCAATTTCACGGTGCCCAAATTCATGGGCGGGTCGGAGTTGTACCAAGGCTATCGCGGGCAAGTCGCCAAGGTCGGACTGCTGCCAAAGGATCAGCTGCTCTCGGTCGTGTGGGCTTATGCCACCCAGGAGGGCATGTATTCGAATTGGAAGTGGATGGAGCAACTCCAGGACGCCTACGACACCAGCAAGATCAATCAACCGCACGAGGTGTTCATCACCGGCTTGAACACGCTGTTGCGACGCGTCGAGACCGCCATCGTGGCGCTGGGGGGTGAAGTCCTGCCGCGCAATCGCCATAGCTTGGGCGCGCCGGAGGCCTCGGTCCTCGCCGCACCCGACGATCGCCCGCAAGCCCATGTCGAGCGCCGCGTCATCGCCATAGTGCAATAGGGGCGCAATAGGGGCAAAACGGGCGCTCACTCGCGCTTTAAGACCGAGGCCCAACGGGCGACGTCGTGTTCCACGCGCCCTTGCAGGGCCTCAGGCGTGCGGTCTGCCCGCTTGGGAATAAAGCAGCCGATCTCCTCAAGCCGCTTGGCCGTCGCCGCATCCTCGAGCGCGCGCGTTAGCGCATCGCTCAATTTCGCCTGAATGTCGGGCGGCAGATTCCGGGGAGCAAAAATGGCATTCCAGCCGGAGACCTGGAATTCGGGCAGGCCCGCCTCCACGCTGGTTGGGACATCCTTGATGATCTCGGCGCGTTCCGGGCTGGCGATGGCAAGGGCTTTGACCGTGCCGCCCTGGATCTGCGACACCGCCGTATTGATGGAAACGCAACCGAAATCGACTTGGCCCGCCACCAGGTCGTTGATGGCCGGGGCGCCGCCGCGATAGGCGATGCGGGCCGTCTTGGTGCCGAGGAGCGACTGCAGCAGCGTGCAGTAGGTATGCATTTGCGAGCCGACGCCGGCATGGGCCTCGTTCACCTTGGTGGGATTTTTGCGCAAATAGTCGATGAATTCCGCCAAGGTATTGGCGGGGAAATCCTTGCGCGTGACGAGCACCGCCGGGGCTTCCGCCGTCAGGCCGATCGGCGTGAAATCCTTGGCAGGATCGTATTTGAGATTGGGGTACTGGGTCGGCGCGGCCCCGTGCGTTCCCATGCTGCCGGCGAGCAGGGTGTAGCCGTCGGCGGCGGCGGCGGCCGCGCGCGCCGTGGCGGTGGTCCCACCGGCGCCGGCATCGTTTTCGACGATGATCGACACGCCAAGCGTCTTGCTCATAGGCGCGGTAACGATGCGCACGATCACGTCATTGAAGCCGCCGGCGGCAAAAGGAACGATGAGCGTGATGGGCCGCGCCGGGTAGGATTGCGCGAGCCCCGGCCCGTGCAGGCTCACCAACACGACGGCCGCCAAACCCGAGATGAGAACGCGTCGGCTCAGCATGGCGTAAACCTCCCTTTTTTATAGACTGAGACTATTGGCAACGGCTTTGCAAATTTCGTTGCGCTTGGCGTTGCCTGCTTGCGCAGGCGGCGGGGTTTGGGCGACCCCCGCACCAATGGGTCGTTGCAGGGGCGGCAAAAAACTCGGGAGGGCCTGGCGCCACAGGCAGATCCGTCGTGCGCTGACAAGGCCGCGTTGTAAGGCACCAAAAACAAACGGCAATTTCGCTTTTGTGAATGTCGTCTTTTGTCGCCCACGACAGCCGGAACACTGAAAGCCATAATTTGCGGTATACTGAACGCCTCCGCATCGGTGACCAGCCGATGAGCGCGGCGCCGCGGAGCGATCATGGGCAGTTGTCCTGCAGCAAAAAAGTGGGAGGAGCCCTATGACAAAGATCGGGCGGCGTAGGTTTTTGCAGTTGAGCGGGGCGGGTGCTGCCGCAAAGGCCGGTGGTCTCGCCGGCATTCTCGCCTCCGCGCGCGCGCCGGCCTACGCGCAGGCGTCGGGAAACGTGCATTGGTTGCGCTGGGCAGATTTTGTCCCAGCCTCGGACGTGCTTCTGAAAGGGGAAATCACGGCGGAATGTCAAAAAGCGCTTGGTATCAAACTCACCGTCGAGACCATTAACGCCAACGACATTCAGGCGCGCATCACTTCGGCGATCCAATCGGGCACCGGGCCCGACATCGTCAACGTTCTCAATAACTGGGCGCATCTTTACACCGAAAGCTTGGCCGATGTCGGTGATATCGCCGAGGAGCTCGGCAAATCCCAGGGTGGATTTTATGATACCGCGCGCGCCGCCGCCCATGACGGCAAACGTTGGTTGGCGGTGCCCTACAATATTGTCGGCGTGCAAATCGCTTATCGCAAATCCTGGTTTGACGAGATCGGCTACACGACATTTCCGCAGACCTGGGATCAGTATCGCGACGCCGGCAAAAAGCTCAAAGCCAAAGGCAGACCGCTTGGTCAAACGCTTGGCCATACTTTTGGTGACGCGCCCAACTTTGCCTACCCCTATCTGTGGTCGTGGGGCGGCAAGGAGGTGGAGGCGGACGGCAAGACCGTTGTCCTCAACAGCAAGGAGACGATCGAGTTGGTCAAATATATGGTGGGTTTTTGGAAGGATGCCCACGACGAAGGTGGGCTTGCCTGGGACGACTCCAACAACAACCGGGCATTTTTGTCGGGCACGATCTGCGCGACCAATAACGGCGCCTCGATCTATATCGAATCCAAGCGCAAGCCCGAGGCCTATCGGACCGAAACCGGCAAAGCCATGCGCGAGGATACCCAGCACGCGCCCCTGCCGGCCGGGCCGGCCGGTCAATTCAGCTACCACGGCGCCTTTTCCAACGCCGTGATGAGCTATTCCAAAAATCAGAAGGCCGCCAAGGAGTTCATCCGCTGGATGAGCTCCAAGCCGATCTTCGACAAGTGGTTTGTTTCCCAACAAGGCTTTGCCATCGGCTGCACGACCGAGTGGGAGAAGCATCCACTGTGGAACGAGGACCCGGTGATGCAGCCCTTCCGGTCCGCAGCGCGCACGGGCCGCCTGATGGGCTACGCCGGACCACCCAGTCGGATGGCCGCCGAGGTGCTGAGCAAGTACATCATCGTCGACATGTATGCCAAGGCGGTCCAGGGCATGCCCGCCGAGGAGGCGGTGAAGTGGGCCGAAGGTGAAATCAAAAAGGTCTATAGCGCCTGAGCCGCCTCGTGGGGGCCGGGGGTGGTGACCGCCCCCGGTCCCGCGGGATCCGGGCCATAAGGCGCGTTGCTCGCGGGGCCGCGCCAATCCCCGCGCCGGCACATTTTCAAAAACACATTCACTCCCGCCCGGCGCGATTTGGCCCGATCGAGGCCGGGCGCGTCGCGCCGGCTACATTTTTGAACGCGCGCCAGCGCCGGCTGGGGTAAAGTCCTCGATGGCAAGGCGGTTCGAACGGGCTCAGAGGAGAGTTCGATGCAGCAGCAGCTCAACAGCGAGACCAAGGTCAACGAGCTGGCCGAGATCACCGTCAAGACGGACACGCGCGATATCCTTGCGCATGCGAGCATCCAGGCCGAGGCGCTGGAAGACTACTTTCTCGTCGATATCGACGCGCACGTGACCGAGACCTCGTTCTGGAACGAGATCATCGAGCTCATTGACAACGACGTGATCCGCCAGATGGGCCAGGCGATGGCGTCGCGGCCCGGCGTCAGCGGCGCCTTGCTCAATGCGCAGCCGGGCGTTGCCTTTCAGAACGTCTACGGTCGCATCCCGCATCAGTTGGCCCTGTCGGAGGCCGTCGATGCCGGTGAGGGTCACCATTTCACGCAGCTGGCGCGGCGGGCCATGGACGCCATGGGTGTCGACTACCAGGTGGTGTTTCCCACGCCCATGCTGGTCCTCGGCATGCATCCGCAGGACGACATCGAGGCGGCCGTCGGCCGGGCCTACAATCGCTGGCTGGTCGAGCGGATTTTGCCTGAGGACGAGCGCATCAAGGGGCTCTTGTATCTGCCCTTCAACTCACCGCAGGCCTGCGTCGACATCGTCAGAGACTTTGGCGAGGCCAAGGGCGTGATCGGCTTCACCGTCACCTGCACGCGCAACAAGCCCGTGCATCACGATCAATACATGAAGCTTTATGCCATGATCGAGGAGATGGGAAAGCCGCTGGCATTTCACTCGGGCTTTCATTGGGGCGATCCCTCCTTCCTGCAACTTAATCGCTTCATCTCCATGCACGCCTTGTCTTTTGTGCACTACAGCCTGATCCATCTCACCAATTGGATCATCAATGGCTTGCCGGAGCGCTTCCCAAAACTGAAACTGGTCTGGGTGGAAAGCGGTCTCGCCTGGATACCGTTTATCATGCAACGGCTCGATCACGAGTTCATGATGCGCGTTTGCGAGGCGCCGATGCTCAAACGTCCACCCAGCGAGTACATCCGCGAAATGTACTTCACCAGTCAGCCGCTGGAGAAAAGCAACCTGAAACTGCTGGAGGCGACCTTCGCCGCCATGAAGGCCGAAACGCAGTTGCTGTTTGCCTCGGATTGGCCGCATTGGGACTTCGATCCGCCGAGCGCGATCACGACCATTCCCTTCCTGACGGAGCAGGCCAAACGCAACATTCTGGGCTTGAATGCGGCAAGGCTCTTCAACTTGGAGGTGAAGCGCATGCGGCCAACCGCCCGCGCCGTCAGGGCCGCTGGGCGGGCACCTGGGGGGGCCTCAGGGCGGCCAACCGGGCCGGCAACGGGCGAGGTAACCGAGCCGGCAACCGCGCCCGGGGCGTCCTGATATGTCCGCTGCGCCCACGCCGCTCGCCGCCGAGTTTCACGGGCTCACGCAAGCGGTTGCCGAACTCGCCGCGCGGGCGCTGGCGAGCGGTGACACCGCAACGATTGCCAGCGCGGATGTCGGGCGCGCCATGACGGCCATCGTCAAGCTCTATGCCGCCAAGGCGGAGGCCGAGGGCGCGCTGCCGGCGCCGTTCTGCGCCGATCGGGTCACCCCGACCGAGGTCGTGCTCGTCGTTAGCGAGATGCTGCGTGCGCTCGATATCTCTCTCTTCGACCTGGCGATGTGGTATCGCCGGGGCCAGCCACAGTGATCCCCGCCACACAGCCAACGAGAGCCCCATGCGAGAGATAGCGATCGGCAAGGTAGCGGCGTTTCCCGATCCCGGCCGCAAGGTGGTCGAAGTGGACGGCATCGCCGTCGGGCATCTTCCGCCACAACGGCGCCTTTACGGCCTTCGAGAACGTCTGCCCGCACATGGGTGGGCCGGTCTGCCAGGGCAAGATCATTGCGCGGGTCGAGGAGCGCGTCCGGGAAGACAAGACCAGTTTGGGGCTGTCCTTTTCGCGGACGCAAAGCAATATCGTTTGCCCCTGGCACGGTTACGAGTTCGACATCGCCAGCGGCCAACATCAGGGCAACCCACGCCTGCGGTTGCGGCCGGTTGCGATCAAAGTGGTCGACGACGACCTGGTCGTAACCTTGCCCGAAGGCACGCGCGAGCGCATCGCCCGCGCCCGCCCGGCGGCCCAACGCGCCGAGCCGACCCCGTAGATCTTGGAGACAAACGTCGCGTGTTCGGCAGCAAGATCAGGGCTGCCGTGGGCGGTGCCAGCCCAACTCGCCCGCTGCCGGCGTGCTGGGCAGGGTGAAAGGGCGCATTGACAGGCCAAGGTCGGATCGGGTCGAGTGCCGATTGGCTTCGTTGTCCTGGGGTCGGGGCACCAGCTGCCTGCCCGCCGTTGCCTGCGCGAGCAAGGCTGGATCCGGACCTTAAAATAAACGCGCTCGGCGGCCGACGTCCCACAACGGGGCCCGTTCGCTGAGACCTAAGCTTTTTGCCTAGGACTTCTTTGCCTAAGACCTCTTGGCCTAAGACCGCGCCTTTTCACCAATGAGCCTCAGCTTTCAGACAACACAACCCTATAAACGACCAGTAAGGGAGTACACGCCATGACCATCAAACGCAGGACGGTGCTGGCCGGCATGTTGGCCAGCGGGGCCAGCGCCGTCGCCGTGCGGATGCCGGTCGCCCGGGCTCAGGCCGCGCCCTTCAAAATAGGCCTCTTGACCGTCAAGACCGGCCCGCTGGCGCAGGGCGGCATCCAGATGGAGCAGGGCATCGCGGCGTTCCTGAAAGAAAAGAACAATATGCTCGCCGGCCGCAAGGTCGAGCTCCTGGTCGCCGACACCGGTGGCAACCCGGCCGGTGCCAAAACCAAGGCGCAGGAGGTGATCGAGCGCGACAAGGTCAACGTCATCTTGGGCCCACTCGCCGCCTTCGAACTCTTGGCGATCACCGACTACGTGCGCGACAATGCCACCCCGCTCATCAGCCTGGCGGCGGCCGAAGACGTCACCCAGCGCAAGGCCAATCCGTTTGTCATCCGTCCGTCGGCCACCTCGGGGCAGTGCAGCCACGTGATGGGTGACTATGCCGCCAAGGAGCTCAAGCTCAAGCGCGTTGCCACCATTTCCGATGATTTTGCCTTTGGCCACGAGCAGATATCGGCGTTCCAGCGCGCCTACGAGGATGCCGGCGGCAAGGTTGTCAAGAAGCTGTGGCCGCCGCTGGTGACGCCGGACTACACCCCCTTCATCGCCCAGATCGGCAATGTCGATGGCGTGTTCCATGGCTTTGCCGGCTCCAACCCGGTCAAATTCATGCGCTCCTACGCCGATCTCGGCCTCAAGGGGAAGGTGCCGCTGCTCGCCGGTTGGACCGGCATGGACGATGCCTTGCTGAAAAGCCTCGGCGATGAGGCGGTTGGCGTCCTCTCGGCGGCCTACTATTCGGCAACCGCTGATACGCCCAGCAACCGGCGGTTCGTGGCGGCGATGCAGAAGGACTACGGCGTGCTCCCTGGCGGCTACTCGGCCGGGATGTATGTCGCCGGCCAGTGCGTGGAAGCGGCCATGCAGGAGCTCGATAGCAAGGCCGACGACCGCAAGGCCTTGGCCGAGGCGCTGCATCGCGTCACCTTGACCGATACGCCGCGCGGCGCCGTGAAATTCGATCCATACGGCAACGTGGTCGGCGAGGTCTTCATTCGCCGCTGCGACAAAAAGGACGGCCAGCTGGTCAACACGGTGATCAAGACCTATCAGAACGTCAGCCAATTTTGGAACTACAACGAGCGCGAGTTTCTGGCGAACCCGGTCTATACCCGTGACTATCCGCCGGCGAAGAACCTCGAAAACTAGCTGATTGGCGCGGCTGGGAGGCAACTTGGTGCGTGCCGGTGGGCAGCGCTTGCCGTCTGATCAGACCAAGCGACGTGACCGAGGCGAGGCTACATGAGCCTGTGGCTGACTTTGGCCGTCAACAGCATCGCGCTGGGCGGCCTCCTATTCCTGCTCTCATCGGGCTTCTCGCTGATCTTCGGGCTGATGCGCATTCCCAATCTAATGCACGGCTCGTTCTTTATGCTGGGGGCCTATCTGGGCGTGACCTTGCTGGCGCGCGGCGTCAACTTCTGGGTTGCGGCGCTGGTGAGCACGGCGGCCTTGGCGCTGATCGGCGGTCTGATCGAGCGCGTGCTGCTGCGGCGGCTTGCCGGCGATCCATTGCCGCAAGTGCTGTTGACCTTGGGTGGCGCCTTTATCGTTGCCGACCTTTGTTTGCTGCTGTGGACGGGCGATCCCTGGCAGCCGGGCACGCCCGAGCACCTGCGCGGCGTCGTGCAGGTGGGAGGACTTTACTTTCCGCTGTTCCGGCTGGTGATCGTCGCCGTCGGCCTCATTGTGGCAATCGCGCTCTGGCTGCTGGTCGACTGGACACTGCTTGGCGCCAAGATCCGCGCCGGCGTCGATGATGCCGACATTGCCCGCGTGGTCGGCATCAAGGTCTCGCAGCTCTTCACCTTGGTGTTCGCGCTGGGGGCGGCGCTGGCTGGTTTCGGCGGGGTGATGGGGGCGCCCTATCTGTCGGTCTATCCCGGGCTCGACTTCGAGATGCTGCCGCTGGCCCTGATCGTCGTGATCCTGGGCGGCACCGGTAGCCTGCTGGGGGCCCTGGTCGGCAGCTTCCTGATCGGCTTTCTCTACAATTTCGGTCAGGCGATGTTTCCCGATCTCGCCTATGTGATCTTGTTCTTGCCGATGCTGGTGATCCTCGTGCTGCGCCCGCAAGGTCTGTTCGGCAAGGTGGTGCCGTGAGCCACCGCAACGCGCAGTACGCCGCGCGCGCGCTCGCCATCGCGGTTCTCGTCAGCCTGCCGGTCTGGATTGGCAACTCCTATTACATCAATATTGCCAGCCAGATTTTGATCTGGGCCGTCCTAGCGCTGGCGTTGAACCTGCTGGTCGGCTACGCCGGGCTTACCTCGCTCGGCCATGCCAGCCTCTTTGGCATCGGCGGCTATGCCGCCGCAATGGTGCTTGCCGCCGGCCACGGCCAGGTCCTCGCCGTGCTGGTGGCGCTGATCGTCACGCTGTTGGCCTCGGCGGTGTTCGCCGTCCTGGCGCTAAGGGCGACGGGCATCGGCTTCCTGATGATCACCTTGGCGATCGGGCAGATCCTGTGGGGCATCGCCTACCGGTGGGCGAGCCTGACCAATGGTGACAATGGCATCAGCGTGTCGAGCCGGCCGGCGCCGTTCGGGCTGTCGTTGGCAGCGGCGCCTGCATTTTACTACGCGACGCTGCTGGTGTTCTTGCTCGCCGTCGTCAGCATGGCCGTTTTCGTGCGCTCGCCGTTTGGGGCAAGCCTGCTCGGCACCCGCGACCAGGCGCGCCGCATGACGGCGCTCGGCTACAACGTCTGGCTGATACGCTTTTTGAGCATCCTGTTTTCCGGCTTCTGGTCCGGCGTGGCGGGGCTCCTTTTTATTTACTACAACCAGTTTATCAGTCCCCAGGTCGTGGCGCTGACGACCTCGGCGGAAGCCCTGCTGATGGTGATCTCGGGAGGCAGCGGCACCTTGCTCGGGCCAATCTTCGGCGCCGCCATCGTGGTGGTGATGAAGAACGTGGTCAGCGCCTACATCGAGCGCTGGAACCTGGTGCTCGGCGTCATTTTCATCCTCATTATCAGCTTCATGCCGGAGGGTCTGGTGCCGGGCTCGGTGCGGTTGTGGCGCGCGGGCTGGCAGGCCTGGCGTGGCAAGACTGCGGCCACCGCGCGGGCGAGGGGCGCGCCGGAGGCGTTGCGATGACGGCGCTCGAAATCGACGGCCTGAGCAAGGCCTTTGGCGGCCTACGCGTGACGCGCAATGTGAGCCTTGCCGTCGCCCCGGGAGAGCGGCGGCTGATCATCGGCCCGAACGGGGCGGGCAAGACCACGCTTTTCAACCTGATCACGGGCGAGCTCAGCCCCGATAGCGGCAAAATCAGGCTGTTCGGTCGCGACATCACGGCTGCGCCTTGCCGCCGACGCGCGCATCTCGGCATGGCGCGCACCTACCAAATCATTACGCTGTTTGCGCGCGATACCATCGTGCGCAACATCATGCTGGCATTGCTCGGCCTGTCGCCATTGCGTTGGAACGCGCTGCGCGATCTGGGCGCGCAGCGCGCCCTTGTGTCTGAGGCACGCGCCGTGCTGGCTCGCGTCGGCCTCGTTCACATCGCCGAGCGGCCGCTGGGCGAGACCTCCTATGGCGAGCGCCGACGCGTCGAGATTGCCATGGCGCTGGCGCAGAATCCCAAGCTCTTGCTGCTCGATGAACCGTTCGCCGGCCTTTCGGTTGACGAGCGCCGCGACGTGCAGAAGCTGCTGCTTGGCATCCCTCGCGAGGTGACCGTGGTGATGATCGAGCACAATATGGACGTGGCCCTCGAGCTCGCCGACCGCATTACGCTGTTGCATTTTGGCGAGGTGATCGTCGAAGGCACGCGCGCCGCGGTGGTGGCCGATCCGCGCACACGCGAGGTGTACCTTGGCGTCTGAAGCCCTCACGCTGCGCCAGGTCGATGCCTACTATGGTGACAGCCATGCCCTGCAACAGGTGTCGTTCGCGGCGGGTGCGGGACGCTTGCTCGGTCTGGTTGGCCGCAATGGCGCCGGCAAAACCACCGCCATGAACGTCGCCGTCGGCCTGGTGCCGCCGCGCGGCGGGAGCGTGGAGGTGTTCGGCAGGAACGTTGCGGGTTTCACGCCGGAAGCGATTGCCGCCTGCGGCGTGGCGCTGGTGCCGCAAGGCCGCCGCGTCTTTCGTAGCCTGACGGTGCGCGAGAACCTGAGCGTGGCCGCGCGCAAGCCGATCGTCGCCGGCAAGACCACCTGGGACCTCGACACGGTGTTTCAGACGTTTCCCCGGCTCGCCGAGCGGCGTCATCAGCTCGCCAGTCTGCTCTCCGGTGGCGAGCAGCAGATGTTGGCGATCGGCCGGGCGCTGATGGGCAATCCACGCCTGCTGCTGATGGACGAGCCTTCCGAGGGGCTGGCACCGCAGATCGTCGCCGACGTCGGGCGCACCATTGCCCGGCTGAAGGGCGAAGGGCTTTCGATCGTGCTGGTGGAGCAGAACATCAAGCTGACGTTGGAGTTGGCCGACGACATCGTCATCTTGAACTCGGGACACGTGGTGTTCAGCGGTTTGGCGCGCCAGATCGCTTTGGACGATGCCATCGTCGCCCAGCACCTGGGCGTGCATTGAGGCGGAAAGGCGCAACAGCAAAGGCCAGCAATTGCAGGCCATCAACCGGACAGCGTCAGGGACAGCCAAGAGCATCTGAGGAGGACCCCATGAGCCAATGGAACAAGTATGGGCCGACGGCGGCGCGCGCGCAGGCGAGGCCCGGGCGCGAGGTCAGGCCGAAAAGCCTGACCGTCGACCTGCATTCGCACCTGGGCGTGCCGCGGGCGAGCGAATTCGTGAAGCCGCATTTGCCGCCGGTCGCCTCCCCGTTGGTGCGGTTTGCCAACGCCGAGACCAAGGAGCTCAATCAAAAGCAAGAGGTCGACATTGTGGCACGCGCCAGCCTCGAGCAACGGCTGGCCGATCTCGACGCCATGGGCCTCGATATGCAGGTGATCAAGCCGCCGCCGCCGCAGTGCTACTACGCCGTGCCGATCGAGATCGCCGTCGAGGCGGCGCGAATCATCAACGACGGCATTGCCGAGTTCGTGGCCCGCAGGCCCGATCGCTTCAGGGGCTTTGGCACGGTGCCAATGCCGGACGGCAACGAAGCGGCAAAGGAGCTCGAGCGCTGCGTCACCCAGCTCGGCTTCAAGGGCGTGCAGGTCCTCACCAACGTCAACGGCGAGGAGCTATCGCATCCAACCTTTGCGCCGTTTTGGCAGAAGGCCGAGGAGCTCGGCGCGCTCGTCGTCATCCATCCCAACGGTTTCACCGACGCCGGCCGCCTCTCCCGGTTCTACTTCAACAATGTGATCGGCAATCCGTTAGAAACCAGCATCGCCGTGCATTATTTGATTTTCGACGGCGTGCTGGAACGCCACCCGAAGCTGAAGATTTTGGCCGTTCACGGCGGTGGCTATCTGGCGGCCTATGCCGGGCGCATCGATCATGCCTGGGGCGCGCGTTCCGATTCGCACGCAAAGCTGCCGCAGCCACCGACCACGTACCTGAAGCGCCTTTACTTCGATTCGGTCGTTTTCACCCCACATCAGCTGCGGGAGCTGGTGCGTCACTACGGCGCCGACCGCATCGTCATGGGCACCGACTATCCCTTCGACATGGCCGACTACGATCCCGTGGGGCACGTCGCGGCCTGCGACTTCGATGCGGCAACGACGGCGGCCATTTGCGGCGGCAATGCCAAGGCGCTGTTGGGGCTGTAGCGGGCGAGGCACAAAACGCATCGGCGCCCGACGACACGCACGCCCGGTCCGCCGTCTCGTGCCCGGCTGCGAAGGCCTTTTTGCCCCAGCAGGCTCGCGCGAATCACCGTATCGGAACAGCGATGGAGACGTCAGAGGCGCCGGCGCGGCAACGCTGCGACGCCGCCCAGTGTCCTTTGGGCCCGTTTGCGACGGCGCTCCGGGATCAAAGGCGCAGGAAGCACATTTCCGTGAGGAGGAAATGTCATTGCGCCTCATTCGTTGTTCATGCTGGCTGCCCGTGAGTCAAGGCAGGTGATTCGCCTTTCGAGTTTGCGGCTCTCGTCGGTTCGGGTCTTTCCAGTTCGCTTACGTTGTGTTCGGCGGTGCGCCAGTCCTGGTCGAGGACGGCATCGTTGGTCAATGCGTTGGCTCTCACAGGGGGTGGCCGATTTTGCAGGTCGGCAATGCTGAGCTTCGGCGACGCGCGCAGCTTCGATGCGCTGGCCGAGGCGTGTCTGCTTGGGTCGCGGCTTCGCCTCCTCATCACCAAACTCGTCAAGGATGCTCTTGGCCCGTGATTCGTCACAGGTCAGGGCCACCGACAGAAGAGGGATATCAGCAATGACGACGTCACTCGTCGAGCAGATCGAGGAAATGCGCGTTCGCATGAACCAGCTCGCCCGCAGGGAACAGGACCTGGTCAGGGCCCTGGGGCAGGCGCTGAACCGTGCCGACCAGAAGCTCCTTCAAGACGTGCGCAATGTTGGCCTGGAGCACGAGATGCGGCGTGAGGGGATCCTGCGCGAGTTGCAGGCCTTGGCCACGCGCATGGGCGCCTTGCCGATGCCGCGCAGCCCCTATGCCTCGCTGGAGAACGCGCCCATCGACGTGCCGACCTACGAGCAGAACCAGCCGGCTCCCCGTACGGGCGACTGGCGTCAGGCCGCGGCCAACCTGCGCGAGCACCTCCCCAATTGACACGCTAAGTGACAGGCTGACGGCACCGGGCGCCCGCCCGCGACCGGTGCCCTAGCGGCTTGAGCCAGGCGCCGACTGCGGCGGGCATGCCGGGTCGGCCCACCCTCCCGAGCGTGGCTCGCAGCCTTTAGACCGGCCCATACCCTCCCACCCAGGGCTCCAAGTGGCCCCAAGGCGCCCCAAGGCGCCCCAAGGCGCCCAACACCTCCCAACGGTCCTCCTCCCCGCCCCCATGCGATGGGTCTGGGACTTGGCGCTTGCCGATCCGACAACGCGCGCGGCGACCCGATCACGTCGGCGGGACTAACCGGCAAGGTGTGGCACGCCGGCGCAAGGCGCCGCTTGGGGGCTTACCTTGCAAGCCGGGGGGCAATGTTCGAGGCCGGGCCTCGGTTCTTGGGGCGCACTTCGAGTGCTTTCGAACGCGGTTGAGAGCAGATACGATAGATACCGGCCGGTGGCGGGCGAGCGCTCGGTGGCACCGCGCCGGCCGTGGTCCAGACGCGTTGGCGCCAGGAGGGTGGGCTATTGCCCCGCGATCTTCGGAAGAGACGCGCAACGGGTGGAGCAAAAAAGGGGGACGTCCGCATGCGCCAGTTAGCCAACCTGTTGCTCACCCTGCTCACGACCGTTGGCCTCGCCGCTGCGGCGCTGGCGCAGGACGCTGCCAAATACCCCGAGCAAATGGTGCGCATGGTTGTGCCGTTCTCGGCCGGCAGCATGACGGACCTGCTGGCACGCGTGGTCGCCGAAAAGCTGCAACAGCGTTGGAACAAGGACGTGGTGGTCGAGAACCGGCCGGGACTTGCCGGGACCGCCAGCGTGGCCAAGGCGGCCCCCGACGGCTATACCCTGATGCTGTCCTCGAACGGACATACCGTCATCGGGCACCTCAACAAGAATTTGGCCTTCGATCCGGTGCGCGACTTTGTCGGCGTAACGCAGGTGGCCGTCACACCACTGATCCTGGTGGTGCCGCCGGACTCCGCGCCGAAAAACGTCAAGGAGCTCGTGGATCTGGCCCGCTCCAAGCCGGGCGATCTCAACTACAGTTCGGCGGGGTTAGGCAGCACGACGGGCATCGCCGGAGCGCTGTTCCGGCAGACGACCAAGACCGATCTCGTGCACCTGCCCTTCAAGGGACTTCCCGAAACGCATACGGCGATTATTCGCGGCGACGTCGCGATGGGGTTTTCTTTCTTCGCGGCGGCGGGTGATCTGATCCAGGGCGGCCGCATGCGGGCTTTGGCCGTCACCGGTCCCGATCGCCTGACCGTGCTGCCCGACGTGCCGACCTTCAAGGAGGCGGGGCTCTCCGAGTTTGAGTACGATTTCGTGGTTTGGCGTGTTGGCGCCGGCGGGTACGCCGAAAGCGATCATCGACAAGGCCAGCCGCGATATCGCCGAGATCGTGCGCATGCCCGACGTCAAGGGGCGATTTGAACCGCAGGGCGCGGTGCTGGTCAGCACCTCACCCGATCGCTTCGACCAGATCCTGAAGGACGACGTGCAGCGCTACGCCACGCTGTTCAAGTCAAGCAACTAAGGGGCGCACGAAGGAAACTTTGGCGCCTCAACGGGGCGCCTGCCATGCCGGCCCTCGGTTTTTCTCACCAGGTGCAAAACAAGCAAGGGTGGTGGCGCGCCGCCACCCTCGCTGCCAGCAGCTATCATCAGGCAACGCCGATGCAACCTACGACAAGCCCGTGCTGAGACGGTGCTTGGCTTCCTCGATCTGCCCTAGCAGTTGCGAGAAGGCTCCGCAGCCTCGCAAATCTGCGTCGTGGCATTGAAGTTGGTCGAGAATACTTTGGCGCCAGCGATCCAGAGTGCCGAGCTTTTCGCCACGTGTGAGCAGCATTTCGTCGACGATGTCAGACGGGCTATTAAACACTCGCGCTGGATTTCGCTTGGCAAAGGTGCGGTTCAAAGACGTTCGTTTCACGCTTTCCTCCCGAAAGCCCGCATCACATTGGCACATTGATTTGCGGCATTAATGTGTGCACCCCTCATCGGCGGACGCCGAAAAATTTTGATTTTCCCGCGCGGCAAACATCGCGTCGGCCGTCTCAGCGCCGCGATCGTGTCACACGAATCATGCGGGGGTGTGGGACCAATCGAGGGAAGGTGGACCATGACTTGCACCGACATGATTGCAGTCCGACGCCGGTTGAGGGACGTCAACATTGAGTACAGTGGCTTGGTGAGAAACAAACTCGGCGAAAGCCGCTTCGTGCGCATGGAAGAGCTGAAGGCCGAGCGCGAGACTTTGGTCGGCCTTATCGTCCAAAACGAGAAAAGCGGACCGCTGGCGGTGAACACTGTGATCGCGCCGGAACCCTCACGGCACGCGGCTCTCTAAAAAAGAGACATGCACTGCGCCCGGCTCGGCCGGGCGCGCCCCTTGCGACCGTCCGGGGCCAGCGTCGGGCCATGGCCGGGCCTAGAGCAGGCCTTGCAGCTCCCCCAGCTCTTTGGCGTTGAGGTCGGAAACGGCCCAGAAGGTGATGCCGCCTGCGGTCCAGGTGACCGTATTATAGCCCTGCAGCATCGACGGCACCGGCGCCTTCGGGTTCTGTGCGTCGGCGGGCCACATGAAGACGTTGATGACGTGGCGGCGGCGTTTGTAGACCAGGCTCGCAATCCGCCGATTGTCGATAAAATCGAGCCGGCCCCCGATCAGAGGAAAGCCTTCGGCCGTCAGGTCCTTGACGGTTGGAGCAAACTCGATGCGACCGTTGAACCAGGGTTTAACGGTATGGCTTTCCGAGGAAGCAATCTGCACGGTGCTGTCCTGCAGCAAGGAGCGCACGTGGGCAGCGACGACGTCGCGCTCCAAGCGGTGCTGCTCGAAGCTGGATTGGGCCAGATGCCAGCCCACGAGACCCGATAGACCACAGACGAGGAGAAGCGTGGCGGCGTGTTGCGCCAAGCCGCGCCAATTGAAACGTCGATTGTCGTTGGCCGACGGAGCTTCGGTCGCCAGCCGGGCGAGCACCTTGTCGGCAAGATCGGCCGGTGCGGGCATCCGGGCAACCGTCCGCAGCTTATCGCCAATGCGGCGATAATCACGCGCAAGCTGCGCACACAGGGAACACCCGGCGATGTGCGCTCTCGCCGCCTGCTGCTGCTCGGCGCCGACTTCGTCGTCGAGAAGGGCGCTCAGGATCTCGTGCGCCTCTCTACATTGCATTGGGTTCATCCTTGGCGACCTGTCGTGCCAAGCGATCGCGAAGCTCCGCGCGGGCCCGTGACAGCCTCGACATTACCGTGCCAACCGGTACTTCGATCGCCTCGGCGATCTCACTATAGGTTAAGCCCTCCAATTCGCGTAGAACGATCACTTCACGATAATCGACGGAAAGCGCCGCCAGGGCAGACAGCAGCCGTTGCTTCTCTTCGGCCGCCACCAGGATGCTTTCGGCGGAAGGGTCCGCTGACACCGCTTCGCTCAGCGCCTCCTTGTCCCTGTGCTTGAGATCTTCGCTAAAGAAAATCACGTTCGCGGTCCGTTTTCGATTTTGCAAGGCCCGATAGGCCACGTTGCGAACGATGGCGAGGAGCCATGGCTTTGCCGCTGTGCCACGGAAGCCGGAGAAGGCCCGGAAAGCCCGTATGTAGGCGTCCTGGACAACATCCTCGGCTTCCTCGCGGCTGCGCATGATCCAGTAGGCCAAGTTGAACGCCGCCTGCAGGTGGGGCGTCACCAGGTCTTCAAATGGCGTCTTCGCGACCATTCCCGTTCTCAGCAACCCCCGGGCATGGTGCATTTACACTTAGATCCCGACGGCGGGGAATTTATTCCCGCGCGGCGCAAAAATAAAATTTTCGATCCGGCGCCGGGCTTGGGAATGCGCCGTCGTTACCGGGAGTCTCGGGTGTCAGGGCCCAGCAACGACACCCACAACCTCAGGACGCGCTGGCGGATGCCTCGTTGCCCAAACCGGTGAGCGCGAACGGGATTGTTAGCCGAGGACGTGAGCGGGGCCTTGCGGGTCCAGGAGGCTTTGTGAGGACAGCCTTGTGAGGACAGCTTTAACGATGGCTCGCGTCAGTGCCTCTTATGTGCGCCGCCGGCTGTGGCGGCGCTGCGGCAGGCGCACCAGATCGCCTTCGACGCCAGCGACAGCGGGTCGTGGGTGTGGGCAGTGTGATTGGGACACCGCTTCGCCTTTGCGCGAGCTGGAGCGTGAGGTGAGCCTTGCGACCCTTGCCGCGGTGCGACATCTCGCCGACACCCAAACCCTTGAGCCAAGCCCCAACGCCATCCGTGCGTCGGGGGCCCATTGCGGTCAGTGCCTGTGACGAACGGGATCGCGAGGTGCCGCAGGCAGCGCCTGCCGAGCGATCCGATGCAGCAAATCGACCTGTTGCTGTTGGAGGATCTCATGCGGCGAAAGAAGGCAAACCCGATCAACCTCGGCCGAGCCCTTGAGACGGCGTCGATCCTCGTGGTCCTGTTCTGCCTGCTCGGCCTTCTGATCCACGCCACCGTGGCGAACACAACCGTCGTGGTGGCGCCGCCGCCGCCGGGCGCCGAGCCCGTCGGTTCGATGGGCGGCGAGGCGTCGGGGCCGTGACGTCTTTCCTGGAGGGAGGAGCCGGCCCGCGCACGCGCTTACCGGGGCCTCATCCCAGCATGCCGAGTGGAGAGGGGGGATGGCTCCCATGCCTGTTGAGGCGACCTCCTCGGTCCCGCGCCGTCTCAGGCTTGTCGAAGCTTCGGTGCGATCAGTACCATGGGACAGCGGGAGCGCATTGAGGCGAGCCGCAGCAGGAGAGCAGGATGGCCGACACCGTGCATAGGCCCGATGCGCCCCGGCGCCGCATCGGCGTCATTGGACTTGGCCTTATGGGCGGGGCCATGGCCAGCAATCTCGTGGCCGGCGGCTGGCGCGTTATCGGCTACGACATTGACGCCAAGGCAATGGCAGCCGCCAGGCAGAAGGGCATCGAGGTGGTCGACGACGCGGCCGCCGTTGCCGCGGCAGTGTCAGACATCATCACCTCGCTCCCGAGCTCGCGGGCTGCCATCGCGACGGCCGAGACGATCGCCGCAGCGGCACCCGCTCCCCGCGTCGTTGTGGAAATGAGCACGCTGGCGCTCGAAGATAAGGAGACGTTTGCCGCGGTGCTGACGGCCAAGGGGCACATTGCGCTGGACTGCCCGTTGTCCGGGACCGGCGCGCAGGCCCAAGCCAAGGATCTGGTGGTCTATGCCAGTGGCAGCAGCACCGAAATCGAGCGCTTGGGTCCGCTGTTCCTCGGTCTTGGTCGCAAGGTCTTCAATCTCGGTGCTTACGGCAACGCCACCAAAATGAAGTTCGTCGCCAATCTGTTGGTTGCGATTCACAACGTCGCCAGCGCCGAGGCCATGGTACTCGGAATGAAAGCCGGGTTGGCGCCGCAGCAGATCGTGGAGGTGATTGCGGCAGGGGCGGGAACGTCGCGCGTGTTCGAGTTGCGCGCGCCGTTGATGGCGGACAACCGCTACGAGCCTGCCAGCATGCGCTGCTCGATTTGGCAAAAGGACATGGCCGTAATCGGTGCCTTTGCCGCCCAGCTCGGCTGCCCGACACCCCTGTTCAGCGCCACCGAGCCGATCTATCGCTCGGGCCTTGAGCGCGGACACGGCGCCCACGACACGGCCTCCGTGTGCGCGGTGCTCGAGGACATGGCCGGGATCAAGCGCTGATCAACGCGCGTGGCGCCCAACTCAAGCCTCCGCGAGCCGGGCTCGCACGGCATAGCGCACCAAGGCCGCCGATGAGGAAAGATCGAGCCGGTGCATGATATGCGCGCGATGGGTTTCCACGGTCTTGAGGCCGATGCCGAGAATTTTGGCGATCTGTTTGGTTTGATAGCCCTCGGCGATCAGCTGCACGATGCAGCGCTGGCGGTTGGTAATGATGGAGCCCTCATCGGGCGTCGCCAGCAGCGCCTCGAGCAACAGCAGGGAGACCTTGCTGGTAAAGAATGGCTGATGGGCGGCAAGCGCCGTGAGGGCAGCGATCAGGTCACCGCTCGGATCTGATTTGAACAGGTAGCCGCGCACACCGGCCTTGAGTGCCTGCTCGATCAGGACCTCATTGTCATGCAGCGTGAACATTAAAAACTCGGTTTCGGGTCGCAGCGCACGGACGCGGCGCACGACCTCCAAGCCGGTCATGAGGGGCAATAAGTACTCAAGCAGGATCACATCGGGGTTGGTTTCGATGGCCTTGGCTACGGCCTCTTCGCCGTCGCCGGCTTCGCCGACCACCTTCAGGCTGGCATCAGCACGAAGAATCCTGCGAACCCCGAGCCGGACTAGGTATTGATCGTCGACAATAAGTATGCGTGCCATGACACGCGCTGATCTTTCACCCCCTTTCGTTTCTGTTCAGCCATTCTTGCCCGCCTTTGCGGCCAATTGACATCGAGGGAAACCCCGATAAGGGCGTCCGCTCACCCTTTGCCGTGGAGCTGCCTGCTCCAGTTCGTCTGTCGTCGGGGTATCGCCGGGCCGGCGGCCGAGCATCGCCGGCCCGGCGAAACTTTCCCGCCTCGCGCAAACGCGTGGGCGAGCTACCAGCGCCAACCGCAAACGCGGCGGCCGCGCCGCCAGCCGCACCGCCAGCGCCGCCGCCGCCGCGGCCCGACCACAACGCCTTGCGCCTTTTTGATGGGGCCCGGTCCTGTCGATGGCGTGGGGGCAAAGCCAGGGAGCGGGGCCGCGTGCGTTGTCGTTGCAACCAAGAGGCTTGTGCTGCCGGCGATGGCGATCCCACCCAGCACGGCTCTGAGGAGGCTGCGGCGGTCGAGTTCGGGCATGGTTTCACTCTCCTTGATTTTGGCTTTGAATCTGACTTTGAATTTGGCGCCAGACGGGCTTGCGCAGGCGCCGGTCGTACGCAGGCGACACCCGGTAGGGTGTGCGCAGGTGGTCGCGTCTTGTACATGCATGAGAACCCTGAATGTTGCGGGCTGTCGTCCGCCAACGTTTGCGCGGCCCGCGCGGGCGCGATGACGGGGCTGGCTGGTTGCGCGGCCGAGCGCGCCGGCACCAAGGGTGTCCCGCTTCCCTCCGTTTGAGCCGGCCAGGACACGGCGCGCGCCATGGGGCGCCATGGGGCACCGCACCGGGGAGGCGTTAAGGGATGGGATACCAACTCAACACGCGTGCAGCGTGGTGGTGGGTGGGCCTTGGCGGGGGGCGGCTGGAACGCCGGCAAACACGGCGCAAAAGCGGTGTGCGGGCAAAAAGCGTCTTGGCTTTGAAGCCAAGGACAGCTTAGCCTCGAAGGCCCACATGTTTGAGTCGTTTTGTCATTATCGCGCTTTTCACCTTTTTTGCGCGTCATCCGCGGTGCCGGTCAGCCATTTCCCCTCACGAGCTTGAGGACTGATTTTGTGCGGAAGCTGAACGCTTTGGCCAGCGCCTTTGGGCTGCTGGGGATGCAACAGGCGCTGGCTGCCGACGAGGCCACGCCGGAGCTGGCGCATCGGCCGCAATGGAGCGTGCTCGTCTCGTTTTCTCCCACCTATACCAACAATGGCTTGTTCAGCCGAGACGATCGGCGGCGCGACGTCTATGCAGAACCCGACCTGACGCTGCGCCTGGACGGAAAACTGACGTCGGACATTTCCTATCGCCTCTACGGGCGCACATCCTTCGACACCTTCGGGCAAGAGCAGGTTTCAAACGAAACCTTCGCACTTGTCGGCGCGCGCCTGACAAGGAACATCTTGGATTGGCGAACCAGTATCAGCTACGAGCACCGGTTCGAATACACCGGCGTCTACGAGGACCTCCTATTCATTGCCGATGACGTGCTGATTTCCACGACGCGCGACTTTAGCTACGGGCCATTTACCGTTTCTCCGACCGCGCAATTGTCCTACCGGTTTGCCGACGTCCCCGAGGCGCGACGCTATCGGCTCGATCTGCTGCTGCCTCTTGAGGCCAGGATTACGTCGCGCTGGTCGCTGGTTTCAACGCCGTTCGTGGAGGCCTATTGGTTTACAGACGGCCTCAATGAAGGACGGCAGGACATCATTTACTCTACCTCGCTTGGATTGCGGTACAGCATTGCCAGTAACATTTCGCTGACGACCAGCGCCAACTACGCATGGCGCACGTCGAACGTGCCGCTGAGGCATTATCGCGATCTCGAAATAGGACCGAGACTTGACATGGCCTTTTAGTGTTCTCGGAGACAGCATGAAGCCAATCATCATCGCAGCGATCATGGCGGCCGTACTGTTGGGCGGTGCGGCCTCGCCTTCGTTGGCGCAGCGGAGCGAAGCGGGCGACCGCGGAGTACGACTGGAAAATGACGCCCTGCGCACGGACGTTCGGCGAGAACGGCTGAAAAAGCCGGCGGCAAAGGCGAGGCGCCGACCGAAGCTGAGCGACCGCAAAGAGTGAAATCGCGCGGGCGCCCACCGGCGTGGTCGCAAGCGTTGCCAGGACGGCTTTGGCAGCCCCTCGCCTTCGCCAAGAGCGCACCGCCGCCGATTGAGGTCCGAGGCTCGAATTATTTCTTTAGCAGCTCGGGGTTCTCATAGATATTGCCGACGACTTCAAGCTGGCGTGCCATGTCGGCGGAGCTGTAGAGCACGCGCAGGGCGTCCTCGCACTTGACCAGACCCCCATTGCTTCCCTTGAGAATGTCGCCCTCATAGATGTCCCGGCCGTTCTTATCCTGGAGCCCCGTATATTCCATCAGAACAACGTCAGCCTCTTTATTGGCGTGGTTGATGGCATAAAGGGGCATGCCGGCCGCGCTGTCCCAGGCGATGAAGCGCGGGTCATAATTCATCTGACGGTTAACCGATTCCCAGGCCCTGAATTTAATGTCTCGCATATTTACGCAGCCGATAAAGGCGCACACCTCCCTGCGACGACGCCCCCTTTTTGTCTCGTAGATTTCGCATTTTATCGAGAACGCGTCATCTTACAACCAACGGCGCCTCCTTGCGCCAGACGAATTCCAGCTTTTCTTGGGCCGCCCAAGCGCAGCGCTCGCCGCCCGCGTTCAGCCTCAAAACCTCGGCCCACCGCGCCGGCTAATGTGGCCGCGGCGCGGGATGGGTCGGCGGCGCCGAAGGCGGGGTGGAAAATGCCCTATGAACGCGGCAACGAACCGGCGAGCGATAGCGGCGGCTTGGCGCCCGCACTCTTACCTATTCGGCCGCCATGCGGATTGGTTGCGCTTTGACGTCCAGGCGCTGCCGAACCAGGTCGATGTGTCCGCGCAGGTCATAGAGCTGATTTGAATAATAGGGCGGCACGCTGATGGTCCTCACGTGCGTGTCGATGCGGTCGAATTCCGCCCGCATGGCTTCGGCGTCGAATTTCGCGCCGCCATGATCCAGTTTCCGCTCCAGCGCCTTGAGCTGCCGGTACCAATAGACCAGACGCCGACGCACCATCCAGACGTAAATGCCTGGAATTGCCCGGGTCAGTGGCAGCAGCAGGGCCAGCATGCCCAGCCCGCCAACCAGGGTGGTCCAATGCTCATTGAGGAACGCCGTATAGGAGAAGGGCACGCCAAGGCTCGTTGCTTTTGGCGCTAGGCTCTTGAGCACCACCGGAAGTTCGCCAGTTTTATAAAGAACGCGGGCGGAATTCGGCACCTCGAATTCCGGGTCGTTGGCGGTGGGAAACTCGCCGGCGCGATAAAACAGCACCGGGTCCCCATTTTTGTCGAACCCTTGCTTAGGACTTCTGCACCACCGCATGCGTGAGCAGCGTAATTAGCGCCGACTGCATGTCGGGGCGAACCACCAAGGCGACCGCGGTCGATAGCAGGGTGATGTCTTCGGTGGGCGTCAAGGGATCAAAATCCACGGCACCCTGGCGCAGGACGACTTTGGACAGGGCGGGGAAGCGGTTGGTGTAGGCTTCCGCCTCGCGGGCAAAGTCCATCAAGCGAATGTTGGGAACGCGCAGGAGTTGTTGGATCTTCTCGGTATCGGCGGCGGTGATGACAATGCCGGCATCGGCCGCGCCCGATAATAGCGGCTCGGCATCGGCGGGAAGATCCTGATCAATGAAGGTCGCGTTTTCCTTTTCGATCACACCATTGGCTTTCAACAGCTGCCTGGCGACGCCTCGCGCACCACTATCGCGGGTGCCGATCATGATGCGCTTGCCCTTGAGATCGCGCAAACTCGCGATGGGCAAGTCGCCGCGTGTGAAGACCCAGATCGGCTCGTGAAACAGACGTCCGACGGAGAGCAGCTTTGAGTATTCCGAGTGGCGGTCCTTTTGTTTCTCGGTGGCGAGGCTCCCCTGCAGGCTCCCCACTAGGTCTCCCTTGACGAAGCCCGCCGTGATCCCGGAGTCATCGTCGACCAAGGCACGCAGTGTAATGCGGCCTTCCAGCGGTCGCATCGTCGTGCGCCCATCCTTTTCTTTGAACGGGACAGTTTGCCGAACCACCACTTGAACGCCAAACTTGGCGAGGACCTCCTTGTATCGCTGCGCGAGCTCCGCGTATTGGGGATTGCCCGCGGCGATGACGATCATGCCGTGCTTGTCGAGTTGCTGCGCGTGGTTCATGACCCCAAGTGTGATGGCCCCGAACACGGCGACAAGCACGGCGAGCACGCCCGTCTTGATCGGAAATAAGTCCATGGCACCCCCCCACATCGGTGACCCACTGAGCGCGAAGCGCTGACCGGTATACAACAATTGCCAGCAAGAAGCGCAAGTTGGTCGGCCTATGTCCAGCTACATTTTTGCCGATCCGCAGCGGGACGCGCGCGCCCCGGCTCGGACGACAGCGTTATGGTGCCATCGCGCCGTTACGCTCATTCTGAAGACAACGGCTGCAACCCTGGTTTGCAGGGCCAAATTGGCGGAGCCAAGGGCGCTCATTCCCCAGCCCACCCCGTCCCCTGCGCAGCCTCGGTGCCAAGCCAGCAGAGCGTCAGGGGCGCAAACTTGCGGGCCTCAGAGCGGCGCTGCCACAAATAGGACACCATCGGTTGGGGCGACTTCGGTCCCGACGCCAAGCCCAGACGGATCCTGGCGGTATGGCGCGCGCCCCGTGGCATGATGCAATCTGGCTCGGTCGAATCACATGGGCCGCGCGCCGCCCGCGCGCGCCATGTCGCTCTTGCTCACGCCGGCGGGAGCACGCCGCGCAAGGCGATTTGAGGGCGATTGCAGGGGGCGCTTCGCGTCAAGGGCGCCAGGGCCAGATCTTGCCACTTCCGCTGCCGCAGGCGGCGCCTTTCGCTCTCTATGGCGGGGTCAGTGAAGTTCTGATTGGACCCGCGCGGCGCTTGCGCAGAGCTGTTGACCCACCGATGAGCCCGCGTTCACTCGCTCGATTTGCGCGTTGGTCAAGCTTGTGGGTAGGGTGTCGGCGCCGACACAGGCTTGTGCTGAACCCGCCGGTTCGGAGGATAGCGTGGGGCGCGCACTTGCACCAATTCGCGGGGCAAGCGCAGAGGAAAATTGCCTGATGCAAATGAAGCCAGCCCGTCTGCTCGTGGTGCTCGCGGCCAACTTGGGTTTTCTGCTGACGGGCGACACGTCGCGTGCCGGCGATGCCTTCCCCGCCACCCCTGTCAAAATCATTGTTCCCAATCCCGCCGGCGGCACTGCCGACGTCTTGCCACGCATTATCGCCGACGCGCTCGGTAGCGTCTGGAAGCAGCCGGTCGTCGTCGAGAACAGGGCCGGCGCGGCGGGTAATATCGGCGCGGAGGCCTTCGCGCGCGCACCGGCTGATGGTTACACCCTGTTGGCGTCCCCACCCACCACCTTGGCGATCAATCATTTGCTTTATAAGAGGCTCAACTACGATCCGACCAAGTTCAAGCCCATCACCATTCTCGCCAGTTCGCCCAATGTGCTGATTGCCAGCCCCAAGCTCGGGGTCACAACCGTTGCTGAGCTGATCGACAAAGCCAAGGCGGACCCCGGCGGCATTGCCTATGGCTCCCAAGGGATCGGTGCCACGTCGCATCTGACGACGGCTTTGTTCGAGAGGATGGCGGGCGTCAGGTTCACGCACGTCCCCTATCGCGGCACCGCCCCGGCCATGAACGACCTGCTTGGGGGGCACATTCTCTTCATGTTCGACAATTTGTCGTCGTCGCTGCCGCACCATCAGTCGGGGGCGCTCAGGATTCTCGCGGTTTGCACGCCCGAACGCTCGCCCTATTTAGCCGAGGTTCCGACCATGTCGGAGGCGGCGTTGCCGGGATTTGTGTCGTTGGCCTGGTTCGGCTTGGTGGCTCCGCCGGCAACACCCAACTCGATTGTGGCGCAGATCAACAGGGACGTCGTTGCTGTTTTGCAGAGCGAAGATGTGCGTAAAAAATTCCGTGCCCAGGGCGCCGAGCCGATCGGCAACTCTCCGCCGGAGATGGCGGCATTCCTGGAGCGCGAGCGGGCGCTTTGGGGAGGCGTCATAGAGCAGGCCAAACTCAAGGCTCCCGAGTAGAGGCGCATCGATGGCTGTTGCCATGCTCAAAAAGCCCTTGCGTGTGGCGATCGTCGGCGGCGGCATCGGTGGCGCTGCCGCGGCCAGCGCGCTCGCCCAGCGTGGCGTCACCGTTCGCCTTTTCGAACAGGCGCCAGCTCTGGCCGAGGTCGGCGCCGGCGTGGCACTGCAGCCCAATGGCATCCGAATGTTGCGGCAGCTCGGGCTTGGAGACGCCTTGCTCCAGTGGGGTGCGCGTTGGCTCGATCCACAGTTCCGCCGGTCGGACGGCAGCTTTATCGCATGCATGTGGCCGCCAGAGCTTGGCAATGAGATCGAGCTCTACGGCATGCACCGCGCCGATTTGCTGCAGTTGTTCGTGGAGCGGCTGCCCGCAGACGTCGTCGCGACCGACCACAAATGCGTAGGCTTTGAGCAGGACGAGCATGAGGCAATCCTCGCGTTTGCCAATGGCCGACGGGAGGTCGCCGACGTCGTCATTGCCGCCGATGGCATTCATTCAATGCTTCAGGAATTCGTGGTCGCCCCGTCCGCCCCACTGCCTTCGGGCTCGGTCGCCTATCGCGGTCTCATTCCGGCGGCGAGCGTCTCCTGGCCGCGCGGGGCCATGCGCAATTGGTTGGGGGCGGGCAAGCATTTTCTCGTCTATCCGGTGCGCTCCGACGCACTCATTAATTACGTCGGGTTCGTGCGAACAGACGAACAAATGCGCGAAGTCCTGGTCGACGGCGGGGGATCCCGTCGCCCTCGCCCAGGCCTTTGCCGGCTGGGATCCAATGGTTGAAGCCATCACGGCCCAGGCCAGCATGACCTTTCGCTGGGGTCTCTACGACCGCGAGCCGCTGCCGGCCTGGACGCGCGGCCGCCTGACCTTGCTGGGTGATGCCGCGCATCCGATGCTGCCTCATGTCGGCCAGGGGGCGAACCAAGCCATCGAGGATGCGGTGGCATTGGCAACGGTGTTGGCGCGCGCCGACCGGAGCTCCGCACCGCGGGCCCTGGGCATTTACGAAACCTTGCGGCGGCCGCGGACCGCGCGCGTCCAGCTAAGCGCACGCGTCAATGGCGCGCGCTATGACGGGGCCAGCAGGGACCTCGGGGTGCGCGACCAACAGCTCGCCGCCCAGTCGCAAGAGCGCGCTTGGATCTGGAACTACGACGCCGGCCTGGAAGCCGCCGCGGCGGCTGCGGCTCTGTGATCGCCGCACTGGCCAAATAGGCGAGGAGGCCGCGCGGGCGCGCGGCCTCCAAAGCCCTTTACCAGCCGCGGCGGCACAACCGATAGCGGTGCCACCAATAGGAGCTGCCCGTGACGAGGGCACGATGGCGCAGCCAGCTGCAGCCGCCGTAACCATAGGCATAGACCGGAGCACCGATGATAAACCCTCGGCGATGGAAGTGGCCGAAGTGGCGGTGACGATAGGGGCGATAACTGTGATGATGATTGGAATGACGCCAGCCAACCGTACTCACCACGTTGGCCGTAGCCTTGCCAAGGTGGGGTTGAACTGCCGCCGACGCTTGCGGCGCAGAACCGACAAACGCAGCCATTATAAGCGCTGACGCTACCAGGACAGCTTTGAGCATCTTAATGCCTCTCACCGTGTCCCGAGCGAGATCCATCGATGGAACGCATGCGACGGATCCGATCCGTCGGCGGCTCAGGCCAATTTTTGTCGACGACGGGAAGGTCATCTGCATGACCATCGAGGCTACACCTGCGCCCGCCTTTTCCTGGTCGGCGCGTCGCCGAGCTAGGAAGCAAGCGACGTCGGGGTCCAGTGACGTCCAGCCCGTTAAGTTTGGTCTGACCCTAACAGGGCTTGGCGCTTAGCGAGCGTGCCGAACCCCGGCTTGCCCGGCCGCCGGTTCCATGCCTCCGTAAGCCGGGTGCGCCGCTGCCAGCTTCGTCGGCGCAGGGGGGGCCGCCTTGGTCGCCTCGGCGGTCGGCCTCAGCGGTCAGCAAGTGCGAGTTTGGCGCCGAGTGCCGCAAACGCTCCCGCGAAGGTGCGACGCAACCAAATTAGCACGCGTGGGCGCGAGATCACGTGCGTGCGGACGGAGGCGGCAAAAATGCCGTAACCGACAAACACGACAAACGTGAGTAACATAAAGACCGCGCTGAGTGTCAGCATCCGCGCCAAGGGTTGGGGGTCTTCCGCGCTGACGAACTGGGGCAGGAAGGCCAAAAAGAAAATCGACAGCTTGGGGTTGAGGACATTGACCAGGATCGCGGAGACGATCACCTGCGTTGCCGAGCGGGCGCCGATCTCCTCCTCGATCCTAAGCGCGCCCTGCTCCTTCAGCGAGCTCCAGGCCATGTACAGGAGATAGGCCACCCCGAGGTATTTGAGGACTTGGAACGCCAGGGCGCTGGTGTGCAGGAGGGCGGCCAGTCCCAGGACGGCCGCCAGCATGTGGGGAACGATGCCGAGGGTGCATCCGAAGGCGGCGATGACGCTGGCGCGCCAACCGCGGGAAAGGCCGGCCGCCAGCGTGAAGAGAACGCCGATGCCGGGCGAGGCAACGATGATCAATGAGGTGACCAAAAAATCGAGGCTCATGGCCGAGGCTCCTCAGCTTACGTGGCGGGCGGGACGCGAGGATGTCTCGCGCGGCCCCGGCCGGCAAGAGCAATCAAGGTGAAGGGGGCAAGCCCTGGTTTGACGACACCGACTAAAGTAGATCGGGATGGCCGGTTGCGGCGCGCCAGCCGCTGAAGGGAAGGGCGGCGCAAGGGCTGGTGATTTCGGCCGTAGATCGAAAGGCCGCGAGGCACTGGTGCTGCGGGCGCGGGTTTAGGTGACGCGATCCGGAAACGCGAGCGCCTTGGTCCTCAAAACGGCTTGTTATAGAGGCCTGGGTTGTTTTTCACCACGCGCTTGCAGGTTTGCCTCCATACCCGCCGCGACATTTGGCTCGAGCGATCCCAGGTTGCCAGACACCGCGACATCGCCGAGGTGGCCCGAACCGTTTCGAGGGTCTTTTGCTGGGACGGCTTCGTCAGGGAAGGCTGTGAAGGCTCCGCCCGGACACTGCCCGGAAGCGGGAACGAGACGCCTGCAAGCAGCAGGCTTGCGCACAGGCCGTGCAGCGGCCTCAACTTTGCTGGCAACATGTCGGCCGTCCTATTTGGTTTCGGGGGGCCTAGGCCCTAAGGCTCGGCATCCTCGCGCGGGACGACGGCGCTCGTTAATCGGCACAAACCCCCGGGACGCGCGCACCTGCGCCCCTAAGGGGAAGTTCGAGGACGGCCCTCGACCAGCCTTTGAAAGCCGCCGGGTGGACCTTGGCTCTTGCCGCGCGAACTGCTGGCGCCGCTGTGCCCGGCATGGTGAACGCCTGGGCGAAACCCGCATCACAGCCCTTGCGTGGAGTTCAGGGCATTCCCGGATTGCCGAGGAAGCGCTGTGCCGACACACAAAGGTAGCCACACGCGCAGGGGCGACAGTAATAGGCAACCCCTCAATGTCCACCTCCCCATCCAGCACCCCCGCCCGTCCTGCGATTTTTTGGTTTGCCGCCCTTGCCCTGCTCGTAACGGCGGCCGTCTTGTTGCGCGACGTCTTGCTGCCGTTTGTGGCCGGTCTGGCGCTCGCCTATTTGCTTGATCCGCTGGTCAGTCGGCTCACGCGCTTGGGAATGAACAGGGGCGCTGCAACGCTCGTTATCCTCGCGATGTTCTTTGCCGCTGTGATCCTTTTGCTTCTGCTGGCGCTTCCTGTCCTGATCGCCGAGATCACCATCCTGATCGAAAAGCTTCCGGGCTACATCAGACGGCTGCAGGCCATGGCCGCCGATCCAAGCCACCCCTCGATCAGCAAAGCCATTGAAGTCGGGATCGAGGAAGCCGAACGATCAAGCGGTGAGCTGGCGAGCGTGGGCGCCGGCTGGTTGTCGGAGTTTCTGGGCGCGCTTTGGTCGGATGGCAGGATGCTCCTGTCCATCTTTTCGTTGCTGGTGGTGACACCGATCATCACCGCCTATCTGGTTTACGATTGGAACCGCATCATTGCGACCCTCGACGGGCTCGTGCCGGTGGCCCACCGCGACACGGTCAGGGCGCTGGTCCGCGAGATCGACAGCACGGTGGCGGGTTTCATGCGCGGCCAGGCGACCATCTGTCTGATGCTCGGCGTCTTCTACGCCCTGGCGCTGCGCGCCATGGGCTTAAACCACGGCCTGCTGATCGGTGCCGTATCGGGCCTGCTTGGTTTTGTTCCCTATTTTGGCTCGCTCACCGGGTTCCTATTGTCCCTTGGCATTGCCATTGCCCAGTTCGGGTTGACCTGGACACCCATCGTGTTGGTGTTTGGCATCTTTCTAATCGGCCAATCGCTGTCGGACTATGTGTTGGTGCCCTATTTCGTCGGCAACAAGGTTCACTTGAATCCCGTCTGGCTGATGTTTGCCCTATTTTCCTTTGGCTATCTTTTTGGCTTTGTCGGCCTATTGATCGCCGTACCGCTGGCGGCCTCGATTGGGGTGCTGGTGCGCTTTATCCTGCGGCAGCAGCCGGCAAGCGCCATCGACTGCAACGTGGCGGGAACGCTCGAGACCGGCGTCGACTTGAGCAAGACGCTCGGCGAGCGGCCTTTGCCCTGACGTTGCCCGATAAACCCCCGACAAGCACTGCGATCGATAGTGTGGCTTTGGGCGGTCGAGGCCTTTTTTGCCTCCTCGCGTTGGCGGCGAGCGGCAGGTCATGGCGCCGACCTCGACCGCGCCAGGCCGGTGGGCCAAGCATAGGATTTATCTCCATCGTTTCTAACAACAGGCGAGATTGGGAGCTGTTGACCTCTATCGACGCAAAGGGGCTAGCGCGCGATGCTCGGCGGAGACTAGAATTCGAGCCCTATGCAACCCGGCGAGCACTGAACATGGACCGCGCGGCAGAGATCACTCTCCTCAAGACGCTGCTGCATTACATCGATACCAAGACGACGGCGATGGCGCAGGCGCCATGGCACAACGAGGTGACGGCCTACACCTGTCCGGAGCGGCACAAACGGGAAGAGGAGATCCTGATCAGAAAGCGGCCGTTGGTGATGGGGCTTTCCTGTGACTGGCCCACGCCCGGCGCTTATCGTACCGACGATTTCGCCGGCGTACCGATCCTGACGGTGCGCGGCAGCGATGGGATACTGCGGGCCTTCCTCAATGTCTGCCGTCACCGCGGCGCCAAGGTTGCCCAGGGCGCGGGGAGTGCGGGAGCCTTCAGCTGCCCTTATCACGGCTGGACCTACGGCACCGACGGGCGGCTGCGCGGGTTGCCCGAGGAGGCGACGTCCTTTCCCGGCGTGCGGGCGGAACGACCGGGGCTGACAGCGCTGCCGCTTGCCGAGAAGTACGGCATGGTTTGGGTGTTGCCGACGGCCGCCGCCGACGGCTCGGCCCAGCTTGCTATTGATCCGTGGCTCGACGGCTTGGGGGCCGATCTTGCGTCCTGGAAGCTCGACACCTATCACTTCCACGATCGCCACGTGCAGCACGAGGAAATGAACTGGAAACTCCTCGTCGATACCTTCCATGAGGGTTATCATTTCGGCTTTCTGCACAAAGAAAGCCTGCGCGACATCCTGGTGCACAACGTCGGAGAGTTTACCCCGTATGGGCCGAACTTCCGCCTCGTCTACGGTCGCACCAAGCTTGACCGGCTGACAGCCATGCCGGAGAGCGAGTGGGACCTGATGTGGAACACCACCATCGTCTATTCCATGTTCGCCAACACCATCTTTTCCCCGCAAGGCGATCATATGGAAATATTCCGCATTTTTCCGGTGAAGGGTCGCACCGATCGGGCGGTGATGGAGACGTCGCTTTACATTCCCAAGCCGATCGAAACCGCCGATGAGAAGCGTCACTGGGATGCGAACCTTGCGCTTGCCATCAAGGTGATCACGACCGAAGATTTTCCGGCCGGCCGTAGCATGCAACTTGGCTTCAGCTCGGGCGCGCAAAGCCACGTCATCTACGGGCGCAACGAGCCGGCGCTGGCGCACTACCACAAATCGATCCGGCACGCGCTGGGCTTGCCCGTTGACCAGGGGCCGGTTCGCGCGGCGGCGGAATAGGATCAGCCCGTAGCTCCTGGCGGAGAGCCCGCGCGATACTGGCGTCGCCCAAAAATATCGGGCGCGCCAGATCTTGGGCCCGTTGCTGCCGCTCACGATGGCATCGGCGCCAGGGTGGCTACGGCAACGACCGGGCGTGATGTCCCTTGTATCCCAGAGCGTTGCTGCGTTGCCGAGATTTACCGCAACGGGCCAAAGCTTGCCTAATCCGGGCTAGAGTGTCCGCGAGCGGGCTTTGCTTAGGCCCGCAGGCCCTGATCTTGTATAGCCATTCCAGGGGCTTTGGTCTCTGTGGAGTGTGCTTCGCAGGTGATTGCGAGACGCCAAGCGCGTTGTTAAGCAGAGGCACTCGGGTAGAGGGCTCAGATGCGCTATCTCGGCGTCGTCATTTCCGTCCTCGTTTGCGGTTTGCAGCCCACTGCGGCACTCGCCCAGCGCGGGCCCGCTTCGGAGTTGGCTAAGTCGACGAGCGCGATGAGTGCTCTTGTTGCCTGCATTCGTCTGGACATTCACAAGCAGAGCGCCGTCGCCTCGGCAGCGACCTCGCCGCTCACTGTGGCGACATCCGTTGAGGCGACTTGTCGCTCACAGATGCAGGACGTCGAACGCGCCTCTCGCAGAGAACAAGGAGCGGCGTTTGAGCAAATGGCCTTCGAGCGCGAGTGGAGAGCAGCGATTGCTGTTGGGGCGCAAGACGTTCTGACCGGTGCGTCCGCCCATTCGCTCGATCTAGAGACAGGGCGCAAGAACGGGCAGACGAACAAGGAGTTCGACCGGATTCTGCAAGTCAACGTGAAGGCCAAAAGGCTGGTTGCCCAGACCTGCCTCTATTCGAACATCAAGAAACACGCCGGCACCCCACAAGATCCCGAGGCCGTCGCTCACGTGGCCATCGAGGCATGCAAGCAGGATTTGGATCGACTGAACCAAGCCAGCTGCTTGCAAGTCACGGGCAACAATTGCACGATTGACCTGACCAAGGCCAACGCCCTGCAAATGCATATCAATGAATGGGGCTCATCGGTGACTGCCGCCATTGCGTCAACGCGCTGGGAAGCTCAAACGCCGCGCTAGCTTGCCGGCCATGGTTGCAGCGATGCCTCGACACGATGTCGAGACCTGGCCTCGTTCGGCTCTTTTGCACTTTCGCCACCTTTCATTGGCTTCTGCAAGACCGTGAGCGCACAGTCGCTCGTTGCAGTGGCGTCGTCACTGATCTGGCTTGGCGGCGGCATTGCTGCACGATCGCGCCGGCAGAGAGTTCCTCTTTACGCTAGATTGTTGGGTTGGCGCCGTTGAGGGGCAGGCGCCACGTGCGAGTCAAGGCTCGTAATGGCTTCGAATTTGAGGACATGCCGGGGATAGGCGCCGCGTCAACGGCGCGTTGTCGGGCGACCAACGGGGCGTCGCCGACGAGGATTGGCTGCGCGGACGTGGTGGGCTGATCATCGCAAACGTCGTGACTTCCCCGCGACAGATAAACTATCGTGGGGATCGTCATAACCAAGCCGTGCGTCGGCGAACTTTGGGGAGAGAAACGATGCTGGGGCGCCTTCGATTAAGTCGGCAATTGGCAATGCTTGGGCTGGCGCTGGTGGCTGCCATCGTGCTTGGGGCGGCGGGCGCGCTTGCGGCGGACAAAAAAATTATTCGCATCAATCACGCCGGGGCCGACGACATCGTCGGCACGGAGCACCAGATGTTTTCCTGGGTCTTCGCCAACTATGTGAACTCGAAATCACCCACCCTCGACGTCAAGATCTTTCCCAATAGCGGCCTCGGGCAGTCGCGACAGGTGATCGAGGCCATGCAACTCGGCTCCGGTGCCAGCATGCACGTCGGCGGCATGGCCGAGTTCGCCAATTTCTGCAAGGCCAAATGCGGCGTGATCGGCCTGCCCTTCATCTTCTCGGGTTACGATCACGTGCAACGCGTGCTCGACGGCCCGGTCGGTGCCGAACTCTCGCAGGAGCTGGAAACGATCGGCTTCAAGGTGCTCGGTTATTTGTATTCCTGGGGCTACCGCAACGTCGTCACCGCCAAGAAGGAAATCAAGACGGTGGCCGACTTGAAGGGCCTGAAGATCCGCACCATTCCGACGCCGGTCTTCGTCGGGGCCGTCAACGCCATGGGCGCGTCGGCGACGCCGATGAACTTCGGCGAGGTCTACACCTCCCTGCAGAGCGGGGTGCTCGATGGTTACGAGCATACCGCCACCACGACCGCGTCCTTCAAATTCTACGAGATCGCCAAGTACTACGCGCTGACCCAGCACCTCATTGATCCGACCGTGGTTGCCTTCTCGCTGTCGGAATGGAAGAAGCTCGATGACAAGGAACAGGTCGTGGTGCTGGAGGGCGCCAAGCTCGCGACCGATATCGCCCGCGCCATGTCGCCCGTGCGCGATGCCGAAGGCATGGCCGAGCTGCAAAAGCGCGGCATGACCATCACGCGTCCGGACATGACGGAGGCGCGCAAGGCCGCCGCCGGCTTCCAGCAGGAGATGGCGGCCAAACTCAAAGCCGAGCATCTGCTGAAGCAGATTCTGGCCCAGCAATAGCTGGCGGCCAGCGAGGTCTGGCGGGGCCCCGCCAGACCTTTCGCCAGGGAGGAGGGGGGCGGGATGGCGCCATCAGGCGCGGCCGCCGGCTTGGGAACAATCATGAAAGCACTGTTTGCCGGGATAGATCGGGGCATCGAGCTGCTGGTGGCGGCAATCTTTGCCGCCATGGTCCTGATCGGTACCTGGCAGGTCTTCGGTCGCTTCGTGCTGAACGCGACGCCGAGCTGGAGCGAGGAAGTACAGATCTTCGGGCACATCTGGCTCGTTTTCCTGGCCATCCCGATCGCCTATCGGCGCGGCGCCCACATCACGGTAGAGGCGATCCGGCGCGTCCTATCGCCGTGGCTAAACCGGGCGCTCGATCTGCTGATCGAGCTGATGTGGGTGGGTTTTGCGGTTGCCACGGCCTACTACAGCTATCGCGTTTCCCTGGTCACGCGGAATTCCGTCTCGCCCGGCCTGGAGATACCCATGAGCTATCCCTATTACGGCATGATCCTGGGCAGCGTGTATCTGGCATTTGTCGTCATCCGGCGGCTCACTGGCGAGCTACCGACACCGGCAGCCGATGAGCTTCCGCCCGAGGTGACGACGCCATGATAACGTTTCTGCTCACCTCTCTCCTCGGCGTGATGCTGTTGGGCATCCCGATCCTGCTTTCCATTGCCCTGATCGGCTTCGTCGGCATGGCCTTGTTGCCCGAGGTCGTCATGCCGTTGTTCGCCCAGAAGATGTTTGGCCAACTTGATTCCTTCACGCTGCTGGCGATGCCTTATTTCATTCTCGCCGGCTCGATCATGACGGCGGGAGGCATCAGCAAGCAGCTTGTCGATTTTGCGCGGGCCCTGGTCGGGCACTTTCGCGCCGGGCTCGCCCATGCCTCGGTCGTCGGCAGCATGGTGATGTCGGGAGTGTCCGGCTCCTCGACGGCGGATGCTTCGGCGATCGCTTCGATTCTGATCCCGACCATGAAGCAGTCGGGCTACAAGCCGGGATTCGCCGCCGCCCTGATTGCCACCGCGGGAACAATGGGGGCGATCATTCCGCCGAGCATGACTATGGTGGTCTATGGCGCCATCGCCCAGGTGTCGATCGGCGGGCTTTTCCTCGGCGGGATCATTCCCGGCGTCCTGATCGGCATCGCTCTGATGCTAACGATCAAGCTCTACACCTATCATCCCGCCTATCCCGAGCTGCGCCAAGTGACGGCACGTTTTGACCTGTGTGCCTTGTGGCACTCGGTGAGCTCGGCATGGTCGGGGTTGCTGGCGCCGCTCATTATCGTTGGGGGCATTCTCTCGGGTGTATTCACCGCCACCGAGGCCGGTGCCGTCGCCTGTGTCTACGCCTTCAGCATCGGCTACTTCGTGGAAAAAAAGATCACGCTGAAGAAGGTGCCCGACATCCTGGTTGACGCGGCGATCACCACGTCCATGGTGTCGGGCATCATCGCCGTGTCAGGACCAATGGGATGGGTTTTGTCCTACCTGCAGTTTGACGGAATGGTCCTCGAACACGTTTCAACGCTGTCGGCGAGCCCGACGATGATCCTGCTCATCCTCGCCGGCGTGATGATCTTGCTCGGCACCTTCGTCGATTCGTTGATCGTTCTGCTCGTCTTCGCTCCCGTAGCCGTCAGCGTCACAAAGGCTTACGCCCTCGACCCCTTCCAAGTCGGTCTTGTGATGGTGATCTGCAATCAAATTGGCGCGGTTTCGCCGCCGACGGCGCCCTTGCTGTTCATTACCACGAGTATCGCCAAGACGCCGATCGATCAGACCAACCGTCATGTTTGGACCTTCATGCTGGCGGAAACCTTGGTGCTCGTGCTCGTGATCCTCATTCCCGGCCTTTCCTCGTGGATTCCGAACTATTTCTTGAAGTAGCCGCCGGGCGCTGCGGTTTGGCAGGCATGTCTTTGTCGTGTTGGCTCAGCGGTGGAGAAGGTTCGTCGTGAGCTACCGGATCATTGAGCGGGCGGCGATACGTGTGGCCTACACGACGTCCATCGGCGATCCCTCGGCGTCGGATGCCTTCCAAAGGCTTGAGCAGGTGGTGCCTCTAAAGGGCAACCGTTTCTTTGCCACCTTCGATAGCCTGACGCAGGAATACCGAGCCTGTGTCGCGCTCAAGGCCGAGCAAAGCGGTGCTTGGTATGGCTTACCCGAAGGCGTGTTGTCCGGCGGAACCTATGCCTCCACAAAACTGGTTGGGCCGTTCGCCGACATCGTGGCCCGCATCGCGCCAACATTTGCCCAGATGCGCCGGGAACACGGGCGCGACCCGGCGCGCTTGCCCATCGAATACTACAAGCGCTCGAGCGAAATTGTTCTTTACTTGCCGGTTTCGCCCTAAGCGGCGGGGCACCACGGCGTTCGAGCGTTTGTCATTTTCCCCCTGGATAGAGATCACGTGGGGCGGTGTGCCTCGCCCTCGCGCGTGCCAATCCATAGCCCGGGGAACTCGGCGGCCAGCCATTTCGCCAGCGCGGCATTGACCGCAAGCGGCTGCTCCTGGGCCATCCAATGCCCCGACGGGACGATCCCTTCTTTAAGCTGCGGCGCGTGCGCCCGCATGGGTTCGGCAAGGCGCGACTGCACCGTCTCGCAGACATAGTCGTAGGCGCCATGCAGGAACAGGACCGGCATCCTCAAGTGCCAGTTGGGCTGGGCGCGCTGCGCATAGGCAGCGTTCGCGTCGGCATTCAAATACCAGCTGGCAGGACCGAAGAAGCCATTGCGCTCGAGCGCGGCGACGTAGCGGTGCTCGTCCTCCTCGCCCAGCACGGCGGCATCGCGTGGCAGCTGCGGGGCCGCGCGTTGGGGGCCGAACCAACCGCCGTTTGCGCGAACCGATGCGGTGCGCGCCGGTTTGCCTTTACCGGCTGGGTCACCCCTGCGGAAAAGCGCGCGCACTGTGGCGCGAACATCTGTTTCGAAGGCGGCGCACGCGGCCGCAAAGCTCTCCCGATAGAACAGCTGGTAATCCCATTGCGCCGCGGGAAACCGATCCTCCGGATAAACGCTTCGATCGCAAAGAGGAATGGTATGCTCGACGCGGAAGCCCGCGGGAATATAGGGCACGCACAGACTTGCCACGCCATGGCAGCGCCCGGGATGATGCTGCGCGATCGACCAAATCACCGGTGAGCCCCAATCGTGGCCCACCCAAATTGCGCGCTCGGCGCCGAGCGCGTCGGCGAGCTCGATCATGTCGGCAACCACTTCCTCCAGGGCATAGTCTTCGTGACGCCCATAGATGCTGGAGCGTCCGTAGCCGCGCATGTCCGGAGCGACTGCGCGGAAGCCAAGGCCTGCAAACACCGGCAGCTGATGCCGCCAAGAAATCGATAGCTCGGGCCAGCCGTGCAGAAAGATGATGGGCGTCGCCTGCGCCATCCCGCACGCCAGATAGAACGACGTGTGCCGCCGGCTGCGGGCGACGTGTTCGGTAATCGGGAAACTCATGTCCTCTGGCCAAGGTTGGTGGTGTTTCGATCCTCGCCTGCTAGACCCGGGGCAGCGATGTGAGCTTCGCCCCGGCGCGATGCACGAGGCCAAACCAAAATGCTCTCTGGGTCGTCCTACGCGCCCCCGGACGCACCTCGGCACCCTCAGGAGCATGCCTTGCTTTTACGGCTTTTCCAAGCGCAGGGCTTACATGCGTCCGCGCGACGAGGGTCCCCGGTCGTTCCGCGGTTGCGTCTTGCGCAGGAGAATATCGGCCTCGTGTGGGCGATCAGGAACATCCGACGCCCGTGCGGAGGAGTGGCAAGATGCATTCGCGGCTCAGCGGCACCAGCCGATCGGCGCCGGGGGCAGCCGCATCCACCCAGACCACCTCTTCGAGTTCGGCGCCATCGATCGCCACGGCGAAAAGATCGGCAAGCACGTTTTGGCCGACCTCATTAGCGGCCAGCGCAGCGAATTGGCCCAGGAAGCGAGCGCTCGCAGGCTAGACGCGACAGCCAAGCTCCTCGAACACCTCGCGGGCAAGGGCACGAGCGCCGATTTATTGGCGTCGATCTTGCCGCCGGCTGCATAAAGGCGCTGGTACCGCGCCACGAGCCATCCAGACGAAACCCAGTTGATGTTCTTGGCCTTCGATCTGCTGCACCAGGATGGCGTTGATTTGCGCGTGGCTTACCGCTGTCCGAGCGCAAGCGCGATCTCGATCGTCTCTGTCCGAAATCAAAGATCACCTATCTCAGCCAGGTCGAGACGTTCCCAGACGGCGCCATCCTCTTCGACTATTGCAATACGTTCGGTTGCGAGGGCGTGGTCAGCAAACGACTAAGCTCGCGCTACAAGCCGCCCCTGGTTCAAGATCAAGTGCCCGATTGGAAGCGCGTAAACGCAGAACGGCACAAGCTGTTCGAGGGACCGCGCAAGCCCGAGTGAGAAGGCATTAGCGAAGAAGCGCCAGGAGCCTATCGACGCGGCTTCCCAATCTTCTTCCAAAATGGACTTACCCTCGGGTCTTGCTCTTGCTTCCAAAGGATCACGAAAATGATGGCCATAACGAAATAGGTCACAACGTACGCCGTAACAGCAAACGGCACGAGCCAAAGAGCAAGGCCCTTGGCCACAGCGATAAGGATGTAAAGAAACTCAATCATTTGAGTGACGCAAAGGCAAAGCCCTAGGAACACCCTTAGGGCGTAGTTTGTCACAGAGCTAATGGTGAAGGAAGCTATTTGGCAGGGCTATTCAACCTGCCAGGGGTCATCGAGCGGCTGCGATCGCCGCCGCTAAGCCACGGCATGGCCCGTGAGTTGAAAAAGCAGCAGGCTCAGCTTGAGCGCGAGATTGCCGAGTTGGAAAGTGAGCCAGCATGCCAAGCAAAAGTAAAGTTCACACCGAGTTCCATGATTGCCCGATCTGCGATGGCAAGGGCACGGTCCCGAGCCGCCTGCCGTTCCGGACCAAGCCCTGCGACGCGTGCGGCGGCCGCGGCGTGGTCACCCCGATCCGGCGCCAGCAATTGTTGGCCAAGAAGGACAAGCGGCGATGACCGGCAAGGCGAAGGCGTCAAAGGACGCCGCCAAGCGTCGATCCAATTGAAGAAGGTACCAACACCGATCCCCCAATTCCGTCGGTGAGACCTTTGGCGCGTCGAGGGCAAACGCGAAGGGGCACGTTTGCGATTTCCAAATTAGAACAAGAACGTTGCATTGTTGGGTCCTCCAAGGGAGTGGCCGGGCTGCGACACTGAAAGCAGCGTAGAGAGACTGGTTCGAAAATTGGTGGGACGTGGCGGCCAATTGTATGCCAGGCTAGACAATGGCTGCATGCGTTGACCGCGATGCGCGAGCGGCCACTCGGAGACGGTCCCGGCGTGCACTCACACCCCGCTGCGCTGGGACCGAATCCCCGTGTGTCGAAGCGCCCGGCGGGAACAATCCTCGTGCGTGTTTACCTTTTCCGCGATCGAGACAGCTCGAATACCTTTGCGTATTCCCTAGACGTGACGGGGCGCAACATCCCGCAGCACACGGTGTGCACCAAGTGGGCATTCGTAACTGTGACCTCCGACCGCGATATGCCTGAGGATCAGACAGCCATCCGCCATCTAAAGCGCACTGGCTATTACGTATTCGAGAGATGAGGCGCACCGCCCTTTGGACCTTGGGCCTAGGCGTGCCCTCGCCCTGGGTGCCTGGCGCCGTCACTCAGCAATAACGGAACCACATCACTGCACGCGTCTATACCCATTGAGCCAAGCCGAGATGTGCATGCCAAGCGCACCCAGCACGAAGCCTGCCGAGAAGACGCCTAGGTCATGTTGCTTTGCGACTGCGCATGCCATGTGAGGCCGTTGAGGATCGCGAGAACGATCACCACCCCGATCAGATACCCGGTGAGAGTTCCGCGTCGGCTCCACATTTGTGTCTCCTCGGCTTCCGTTTCGGCTTGCTGATTTGAGGGTCTGCTCTTTCATCATCAAGCAAGCTCACGCGCCACAAACGATAGGGCAGACATACAGCGGTGCCGAGTTACCTGGCAGCTTGATCGAATGACAGAGGAGCGCTTGATGTTCATGGCGTTCGATTTGCTGCACCAGGACGGAGTTGACCTCCGGCACGCCCCTGGGCGAGCGCAAGAGGGATCTCGATCGCCTTTGCCGCAAGACCAAGACCCCCTTCATGGGCCAGGTCTAGCCGTTCCCCGACGGCCAGGTCTTGTTTGGCACGGTGCCAAATTCGGGTTCGAGGGCGTGGTCTCCAAGCGGCTCGACCGGCGCTATGTCAGCGGCCCGGCGAAGTCCTGGCTGAAGATAAAATGCCCTGGTTGGAAGCGCGACAACCAGGAGCGTTTCTCTCTTTTTGAAGGTCGCGGTTGCTGACCGCACGAATTGTGCGCGGAGCAGGCAAAACATGGTCTATGATGAGCTTCATATTGGGTTTTCGCGTGGGACAGATGGCAACTCAAATTACTTTCACGGGGACGGTGGAACCCGCCGATAACGCGGAATTCCCGTTCGTTGCTGTGGTCGCCGCGGATAACGGCGAGCTGCTCGCGCGTTACCCGGTGCGAACTAGGGCCGCCGGTCACGCGAAGCTCGCCGAAGCGCTCGCGATGATCAAGACGCGAGCCGCGACACTGACGGATGCAGCCCGCTACGAGCAATTGAGCGGCATCATTGCCTGGCTGGACGCCTTACCGCGCACCGAAACCGCCGTCATAATCGCTGCCCAGCGAGAGCGCGCTGTTGCCGAGCAGACGGAGATCGCCAAAAGGCGACTAAAAGCATCCTGTACCGACACTCGTGGGCATTAGCGCTCCGGGCAAGCGGCTGTGACCTACGAGGAATTGATGCAACGGCTCAAGGACGCCAAGAGCAGCCTGAGCACATAGTCGTCCAGCTGGCTGCAAGGGCTGCTGCCCGCAACGGAAACATCACCGTACAAGAATGCAAGCAGCTTATCGTGGAAAGTCGACCTAGCGCGGAAGCTTCAAGAGAAGTGACGCTTTTCGCGCCCTCGTACGACGACCGTGCTGCGTTGCCCCTCGGAGGTTAGTTTCGCTCGGCGCTTTTTGACAGAGTTAAGTGCGTTGCGGTAGGTCGAAAACGAACCTAACCGCTCGCCTCCAACGCTTACGGACCAGCCCTCGCTCATCCGCTCGACTACGAAGATCGTGGTGATCGCTTGCATGGCCACAAAACGAGGGTAGCACAAATCGCGCTGATCAGCGAGTTGCGGCGGCATAGGGTCTAGCAGCCGAGACCGCAATTGGCGTGGGATCTGCGATCGGAGAGACTTGGGAAGAACCTCACCACCTCGACCAAGAATTTGTCGCGGGACTGCGCGTCCCAGTCTAAGGGCTTGGTCGTCGGCAGACGACAACGGTCGCCTGGGTTTGGGTCAGTGTCGTCGCCGCCACATGGCAACGCCGAGCTCGGCAAGCGGGAGCCTCGCGGCGGGCGCCAATTTGCGCCTGGGGCGCGCGCGTCAGTTGCTGTAGTTCTGCTTGAGGTAGTCCTTGATGGCCGCCGCGTCGGCGTCTTCGATCGGGGCACCGAAGGCCTTGATCATTTTGCCCACCTCGGCGTCCCAAACGGCGGCGCTGAGAAACGGCGAGTTCATTTGAATGTAGTCCAGGCTGTGACAGGAGGCGCAATTGGCCTCAACCTTGTCCAGGCCCGGGGCCTTTTTGAGTTCAATCGGCTTTTCGTCGGCGGCAACCGGGCTAGCGATCAGGGCGGCGGCGGCGGCGAGGACGAAGAGGATGGTGCGCATGTTCGCCTCCTCAGACGACCGTCAGCGCTAGGCTGTGCATGACGTTGTGATGGTAGCCGGCAGGGTTCAAAATCAACTCGGTCGTTTGCGTGTCGCCGATGGCATTGTTGGCGCGCGCCATCACGGTTTGCTTGCCCTTGGTTTGCAGGGGGAAGCTCCAGGTGCGAAAGGCGTAACGGCCGAGGTCCGACCCGAGCGTGGCGGAGCTCCAAGTCTTGCCACCGTCGCTGGAGATCTCGACGGTGCGGATGCCATAGCCACCATCCCAGGCAATGCCGCCGAGCGGGCTGCCGACTTTGACCTCGGCGCCATCGCTATGGCTGGTGATCAGCGAATTGACCATCATTTCCGTGATCGGCGTGTTGGCGGCGGTGTCCTGCGAGGTGAAACGCGCAACCAACGGAAATTTGCCGAGCGGAATTCGATAGGCAGCGCTCATCCAGAAACTCGACTCGGGCTTTAGGAGCGCCTTGATCGAGGTGAGATGCTTCATCCAGTAGGTGCCGGTCCAGCCTGGCACCACCAGGCGCGCAGGATAGCCGTTGAAGTGTGGTAGCGGCTGGCCGTTCATTTCGTAGGCGATGAGCGTGGTGTCTTCGATGGCTTTCCACACGGGGATGCTCTTGATGAAGTCGGGTGTCTTGTCGACCACCGGACCATCGGCGCCATCGAACACGATCTCGATTGCTTCCTTCTTGAGCCCGACTTTGTCGAGAACGTCTTTCAGGCGGGCACCTCTCCAGCGGGCGCAGCCCATGGCACCATAGCCCCATTCGACGCCGGGCACGTGCGGCTGGACCAGGCCGCGGCGATTGCCTGAGCATTGATTTACCGCAACCACCTCGGTTGCCGGCATGGCTTGCAAATCCTGTAGGGTCAATTGGGCCTGAAGTCTTGGCGCCATCGCCGCCGACCGAAATCTTCCAGGTCTTGACGTCGACCTCGGGGATCACGGCCAAATGGTATCGAACAAAGAACGCGTCATTTGGCGTGATCGCCTCGCGGAAGTACTCGACGGGCGTCTCATAGTTCGGCGGCCGATAGCTCAACTTGATGAGCGGCTTCTTGCCGGGCAGCGCGTCAAGCACGGCGCTGGCACGAACGCCGGCGGGCAGCGCCGCGGCCAGCTCCGGTTGAGCTGCGCGCGCCGCTGGAAAGCTTGGCAGGCCGCCCGCGAACGTTGCGCCCGCCGCGGCCGAGCCACCGAGGAAGTGCCGTCGATTGAGCCTCGACATCTGCGTCCTCCCTGCCGGGTATTTTGTCGCAAGCACTGCTACACGTCGCCTCGGCAGGGAAATCCGTTTCCCTTGCAGCGGGTTCCACGGGCGATGACGATTGGTATCCGGCCGGCCCGGCAGGAGAGCCCTTGCCGCGGCGCGCCGCACCGTGGGCGTCAGCGCGAGCTCGGCTGTTGCGCTGGGCCCGATGGGGCCGATTTTTTGCGGCTCTAGGCCACCCAGATGAGATCGAAGCGCTCGAACACGGTTTCGATGTCATCGTGCATCGTGAACCCTTCACGCGCCGCTTGCTTGGCGAAGTAGTTTCGATGGGCATTGAGCCACCAGGCGCGGCTTCGATCACCTTCACCTTCATCCCAGGCGAACTGCGCTTCCACTTGCGACAGCGGCTTTACCTCGACGCTCGTGGTCTGGGTGATGCATCTTGGGGAGCCCGAGCCATCGAGCCAGACGATATATTCACCGACCGTCGGGAAGGGATGGCTGCCCGCGCGCTGGTAGTCGCGGACCAGCGAGGCCGTCGCGCGTTTGCGACCAGAAAGAACCAACGCAAGAAGCTCGTCCGCCATGGCAGCGCTATCGCCGAAGGAGGCGACGATGTAGAGGCCGCCGGCAAGGCTCCTCTCGCGTGCAAACCTCGCCCAGTACGCCTCGGCTGCGGGATTACCCATTTCGAAACCTACCTTATGGCAAGGCTTTGCCAAGACGGCCGCGCGACAATCGTCGGGGCAAACCATCGTGCGCGCCGGCGGGTTTGCAAAGGGTTTGCCAAAGGACGTTCTTGCAAATGTCCCTTTGGGCGCGAGGGGGGCGGGCCGAGGGCGCCAATCTGCGCGGCGCTCCATAGGTTTGCTGGGATATTAGGCAAAGCACCCTAGCAAATGCAACAATCCAGCATGCTCGGCGAAGAACAACGACAGAGCCTGGTCTTTGGCGGACCATACTCGAACATGCGAGCCGTGCTTGCGCTCAGATCACAGGCCCAGGTCCTGGGAATTCCCGCCGATCGATGCTTCTGCACGGGCGATGTGGTGGCCTATTGCAGCGAGCCCGAGGAAATTATTGGCATCCTGCGTGACTGGGGCTGTCGGGTGATTGCCGGCAATTGTGAAGAACAACTGGCGACGGGCGCCGACGCTTGCGGCTGCGGTTTTGCGCCCGGGACAGAGTGTGATCGTCTCTCCAAAGGTTAGTACGCGTTCGCCGATCAGCGCATTTCGCGGGCGGGTCGGGCGTGGATGGCGGGTTTGCCCAAGACGCCAACCTTTGACGAAGGGGGGCGACCTTTCGTGTGATCCACGGCGGCGTCGACGTCGTCAACCGCTTCGTCTTCGCCTCCGATCACGACCTCATCGCGGCGGAGCTTACCCGCGCGGAAGCGGACGTTGTCCTGGCCGGCCACTGCGGCCTGCCTTTCATTAGGACGGTGGGCTCGCGCGTCTGGTTCACCCGCGGCGTGATCAGCATGCCCGCCAACGATGCGGCGGGCCTTGCCTCAGCGAAACCTCTTGTCTTCGCGCTGAGATCCATCGCAGCTGCCGAGCGTCTTGCTGGCTTTTATTGCTGGGGGGTGAAGCCGGCGGCCTTGATGGCCGGCGCCCACAGCTCGGAATCTGCCTTTTGGATCTTTGCCAGCTCGTCGGGTGAGGTGCCGGTGGCGTAGAGGCCGAGGGCCAGCAATCGCTCCCTGAGCTCGGGCCGTCGCAGGGCGGCGACGATCACGTCATTGAGCCGGGCGACGACTTCGGGTGGGGTCTTGGCGGGAGCGTACATGGCGTACCAGGCGGTGCCTTGGATGGCATATCCCTCCTCCTTGAAGTTGGGCACATCGGGCAGCAGGGGCGAACGCTGCTGATCCGACGTAGCGAGGATCCTGATGCGCCCCGCCTTATGCATTTCCAGCAGGTCCGAGGTGGTCGTGAACACCATCGAAATTTGGCCCCCGATAAGGTCGGTGAGGGCGGCGGCGGAGCCGCGATAGCCGACGTGGCGGAGATCGAGGAGGCTGGCACGAGCAAAGGAGACGGCAAAAAAGTGCGGCAGCGTACCGGCGGCGGGGGTGCCATAGTTGGCGGCGCCGGGATTGGCCCGCACCCAGTCGACGAGCTCCTTGAGCGTCTTGGCCGCAACCTGGGGTCCCACGGCGACGGCGAATTCAAAGGTTGCCACCTGCGCCAAGGGTTCGAAATCGGCGACCGGATCGTAGCCCAGAGGGTCATAGACATGTTGGTAGATCGCGACCGGTGCAATCGGCGTAAGCAGGATGGTGCTGCCATCGGCTGGTGCGCCCTTCACCGCCTGAACGCCAATGCGACCGGCGGCGCCCGTCTTGTTTTCGACAATGACGGGAACACCGAGGCCGATGCGCATGTGCTCGGCCAACAGGCGTGCCAGCGCGTCGCCGGAGCCGCCCGCAGCAAACGGGAAGACAAGGCGCAGGGGTTGCTCGCGGCTTTGGGAGTGAGCTTGGCTGGAGAACAGCATGGTCCCGGCAACGGCGGCACCGACAAGACCTCCCAAGACCGCTCTTCGCTCGACCCTTGGCATCCGGTTTCCTCCCTCGGTCTCCACAACGGCCATCGCGCGCGTGCCCGACGTCGGCGCGGGACCTGCTGCGGGCGCTGGCGGCAACACTCACCCCAACTTGAAATAATCGGGCCTGCCGGTGGGCCAGGGGTCGCCCCAGCACTGCTGGCCGCCATCGATCGTGAGGACCTCCCCGGTAATGAATTTGGCCGAGGCCGCCGCCAGATAGACGGCGGCTTCGGCCACATCCCAGACATCGCCGGCCTTGCGCATCGGATTGGCCTCTGTGTAGGTCTTGAGACCTTCCGGCGGATAGTGGGCGAACCCTGAGGTTTCCAGCACACCCGGCGCGATGCAGTTGACGCGGATGCCAAGCGGCGCCCACTCCACGGCAACGCTCTTGGAAAGGTAGGCGACGCCGGCGCGCGCGGCGGCCGTATGCGCGATGCCCGGCATACCGCGCCAGAAGTCGGCGACAATGTTCACGATTGCGCCCGCTGCCATGCGCTCGACCCACGATTTGGCCGCGGCTTGCATCATATACCAGGTGCCATTGAGGTTGTTGTCGATGACCGCGGTCCACCCCTTGGGTTTGAAGTCGAGGGCCGGCTGCGGAAATTGGCCGCCGGCATTGTTGATGAGCACGTCGAGGCGAGAATGCTCGCGCCAGACGTTGGCGATATAGGCCGTGCAGCGTTCGGGATCGCGGATATTCAAAGCCTCGGTATAGACCGGCGCGCCGAGGCTTTCGAAGAAGGTCTTGGCCTTCAGCAACCGCTCCTCGTTGCGGCCAAGAATGGCGAGGCCGGCGCCGAGGCGAGCAAACAGGCTGGCGATCGCAAACCCGAAGCCGCTGCCGGCCCCGGTGATGACGACGACCTTGCCCTTGAACAGGTCGGACCGGTAGACGGTCGGCATGGCGCGAAGCTCGGCCTCCGTCAGGCCGTAGTGCGGTGCGCCTTCCCGGGCCATGGCGTCGGTCTCTCTTGGCGTGTTGACGGCGGCGCCCACCATATCCCGCCCCAGCCGCGATGCCCATGCGCCAAACACCCGGCTGGTTGCGGGCAAGGCGATGAAGGCCCAAGATCAGGTTGCCGTCCGCGACCGCCCGGCGCGGAGGCCGGGCCGCGAGGACATTTTGCCATGCAGGAGCCGCTTGGTGGCGCGCGCCGCGGCGGCCTAGGCGCGGTCGCCACGCACGAGCATGAGCGAGATTGCCCTCGGAAAGCAGCCAGATTTCGCGGGCAAGTTACTCGACCGATTGATGCTTTCCGCCGGCATGGCTGGCGCGGCGCAACGGCCGCAACATCACCATCGTCAACGGCTAGAGGGTGGGGGAACCAGCGCTCGGTCGGTCAGTGCAGCCGCGGATTTGAGTTAGGTCCGCGCCGGCATCAAGCCGATCGCCGCGGATCTTGTGAGCTCGGCCCGGGGCAGCGACGGAGGCAGCAGGTGCCCATTGCTTTGGCAAGGACGGCCGCATCTCGCAGCGGGGTCACGCAACAGGCGAATGTCCGCGCCGTCGACGAGAGTTTGCCGAGGTGCTCGATTTCGAGCCCGCCATCTGGGGCAAGGCTATGACCGGGAAGTGAAGATCACCGCAACGAAGACGACGTTGGCAAGCACGGCAGCGACAAGGACGAGGTGCGTTCCATGAACATCCGACCTGAAGAGCTCGCCGAGCGCTATTTCGCGGACAATGGCGCAAGTTATGACCATATTGCCCGCGTCTCGACGCTTGGACTGGATGCATGGTGGAAGCAGAAAATTATCAAGAAATTACCGGCGGCACCTGAACGGATCCTCGAGCAAGCCTGCGGCACCGGTCTGCTGACGTGCAAAATCGCCCGGCGCTATCCCAGCTGCCGGGTGATCGGTGTGGAACTGCAGGAGGGTTATTTGCGCATTGCCAGAAAAAAGGTGCACGATCTCGACTTGCGCAACGTGGAATTCATTCACGGTCGCGCAGAAAACGTGCTTTTGGAGGGGGAGTTTGACTGTATCGTCTCCGACTACCTTGCCAAATATGTCGACCTCGACCTTTTGGTGGGGCACGCATGGAGGATGCTGCGCACGGGCGGGTCCCTCGTGATGCACGAACTCACGCGTCCGACGCAGCCGTTATTCGTGGCCCTCTGGAACGCGCATTTTAAGGTTTTGCAGGCCTATGGCAGGTGGAGGCGCCCCGAATGGAGTGAGGCCTTCAACGACGTGCCCGCTCTGTTGGCAAGAACACGCTGGGTGGACGAGCTCACCCAAGCCCTCCGTGCCCATCGATTTACAAATATTGAGATTGAAAATCAACTCTTTGGTGCCTCCGTCCTGGTGTCGGCCAGAAAATAGATCGCGCGAGCCTCGCCGCCACTGCGGCAGTGGCCGCCCTGTCGAAGAGCACTTTTCGTGCAGGGTTGGGTGGCTGGGCTGGTTAGGACATTGCCCGCAACAGGCACGGCAATGACCGTGAACGGAGTGCCGGTGCGCGTTCGCGAACAGATTTTTTTGCCGCACCCTATCGCCGCGCAGGCGGGAGCCGCCAAACCCCGGAGCCGCCACGATTTGTCGCGCTCGCGGCGGCGTCCCTGAGCCGACCGCGATGCCGCTCGCAGCGGCCATCGGCGTTGCGCGCCAGGGAACTCAAGCGCCACCCATCAGTTTGGCAAGCGTTCACAACGTGAGCGCTGCCGTAGCGGCGACACTACGGTGTCTGAAGGGAACCTTTTGCTCAGGGAAGGGATATCTCATGTCACAGACAGGCAAGACGCTTGGGGCCAAGCCACTCGGGGCCAAGGCACTTGGGGGCAAGCCACTTGGGGGCAAGACGCTTAGAGGCAAGACACTTACAGGGAAGACACTTACAGGCAAGATACTTGGGCTCGCTCTTGCAGGGTGCGCGTCGGTCTTGCCGGCAGCGGCGGCCGAGCGCGAACAAGTCCGAATGGTGATCAATCTCGTTGCCGGGGTGAAAATGCCTTTTCCGGGCAATGTGCGCAACAATATCGCGCGCACCGAACGCGTTCAGCTCGACACCAACGGCGCCACCGTCGCCTGCCTCCGCCTTGATGATAAGCAGAGGTGGTGTTACGAGCATATAGCCCCAGTCGGCGCGCGCGCCGAGATGCTGCGCGTGCGCAGCGAGCCTGCCGATGGCCCACTGGTCGGCCAAGTCTATCATTATGTTGATGATTACGACCTTGACGGTGCGGTCGACGTCGGCAGCACTACAAAGCTCGAAGGTCAGCCGTATGCCCCCGTCGGAGTGGTCAGCCAGTTTTTTCATCGCGGGACCAATCGGGGTGACCAATTCCGCGGCGACTATCAAAAGCTTTACGACGACGGCATCCAGATTGCGCTAAAGTATCTTGGCGAATAATGCCTGCGTGCCAGTGAGTTGCGCGCATGGCATGCCGTGTCATGCGCGCCATCCTTGCTACTGCTTTGTGCTCGAACGGATTGGGCCGTTGATCGGCGCGTGGCCGCTCTGCTGCGCGGCTCAATCGCCGATCACCGGGCGTTGCGGCCGCGAAGAAACACGCCGTGATTATTTGTGCACGCACAGAACCGCAACCGGGATTCGGCGTTGCACCGTGGGCTCTGCCTCGTAACCAGAAAGTATCTGGACGGACGAAACTTGGCCACGTCGCTGAGAGCCTGCGGCCCATTGGGAAGGGATTTGTCAAATGCTTCAGCACGCTAAGCTTCTTGTTCTCGCAATTTGCCTACTCAGTATCCCCTGTGCGAGCGGCATCGCCGCGGAACGCGAAGACGTACGCAAGGTCATCAACTTGGTTTCGGCGGTAAAGATGCCGTATCCGGAAGGGCTGGCGCGAAATCGGGCGAAGACCGAGCGCGTCTGGTTGGAGCGCGACACAACCACAACGGGATGCATCCGCCTAGAAGAACGACGCTGGTGCTATGAGCACATCCCACCGCAGGGCAATCGGGCGGAGATGCTAAGGATCCGCAACGAGCCGTCGCGCGGCGTCTCCATCGGTGCCCTGTACTACTACATCGTGGATTTGGATCTCGATGGTCTGGTCGATGTTGGATCGACGACGCGCATTGAGGAACTCGATCAAAGGCGGCCGGCGACCCCGATCGCGCATGTCATCCAGTTTTTCCATCGCAGCACGAAGCGGGCAGAGCAGTCGGTCGGCGAGTACCAGAAGATGTACGATGATGGACTTCAGATCGCCTTGAAATATTTCGGCGAATAGCCGTCGAAGGCGAAGTGCCGGACCTCGCCGTGGGGCCGAAGCTTCGGCCTGCGGTGAGGACCGGTCGGGCGGTAATCGGACTGGCCGAGCCGACGGACGGCGCGCGCCCCAAGCGGGGCCGCGCGGGGTCTTACGACACCGCGCGCGCCGTTGCGACCGGGACAAGGGCTGTTCGGCGGATGGCCTCGGCTTGCGGTTTTGTTTGGCCTTGGCGCTTGTGCGTGGGTGCCCCCCGGCTCACGAACGCCGGTCCTTGGAACTTGCGCCGGTCGTCGCCGGGCGCCATTCCAGGCCAGCCGCCGAAACGAGGCCATGTCCTCCCTCGCGCGCGACGGCCTCGATGGTGGCGGAGCCCGTTTCCACGAGCTGCTTGGCCTCCTCGATGCGCAGCGCCTGAAGATTGGCCAGCGGCGCATAGCCGGTGGCCGCCCGGAACCGCCGATCGAAGGCGCGCTTCGGTAATCCCGATTGGCGTGCCAATTCCGTGACGATATCGGCGCGCTCGTAATTCTCAGCCAGCCAGGTCTGGCAATTGAGGATGGCCGGATCACCGATCTGCTTGGCATCGCCCCACTTTCCGGGGTTGGGTCGAGGCAAGGGCTCCAGCACCGAATGGTCCCGCGTCGACCCTGTGTTTTGGGTGTTAGGGTCACCCGTGTAGGTCATGCGGACACCAGCATAAAAGGAGTGCAGGCCATGCCCGATATCGGCCTCCCGGCCTGGATGGTCTGGGCCCTTTTGTCCGCCGCCTTCGCCGCGCTGACGGCGATCTTCGCCAAGGTGGGCGTCGCCAGCATTGACCCCGATCTTGCCACGTTCATTCGAACCGTCGTCATCCTTGTTGTCTTGGGCGGCATCCTGATTTTGCGCGGGCGCTTTCAACCGCTCACAAGCATTTCCGGTCGCACCTATGCGTTCCTGGCCCTGTCGGGGATGGCGACGGGGGCGTCCTGGGTCTGTTATTTTCGTGCTCTTCAACTGGGGGATGCCGCGCGCGTGGCCCCGATCGACAAGCTGAGCGTCGTTCTGGTTGCCGTCTTCGGCGTGCTATTTTTGAGCGAGCATCTTGCCCTTCACCATTGGCTGGGCGTGCTCATGATCACCGCCGGCGTGGTTCTCATCGCGGTGCCGTGAAAGGCCGCGATCGGCGATGCTGCGGGCGAGGCTTGCCAGGCTTGGTGCGCAGAAGCGCTGCCGAGCCAACCAGGGTCCTCGCAGCGCTTATTGAGCGAAGGCGAAGCTGACCGGTGCCCGCTCTCGACAAGATGCGCTGCACCCGGTGCGCGCGCCTTGTCGGCTTGCCCATTCGCGGCCGGGCGCTAGTATTCGTGCCTTCTCCCGAGCGGTCATGGCAATCGAACAAGAGTGGAGTGCCGCGTGGATTCAGTGCAAAAGGTCTTGCCGATCCATCTGCAAAAGCTGAAGGAGGAACGGCGCAAGATCACTATGCTCAGTATCTATGACTATGCGGTTGCCATGCTGGCCGATCGCGCGGGTCTCGATACGATTTTGGTCGGCAACTCGCTGGCCATGACGGCGCTCGGCTATCCGAGCACCGTTGCGGTCTCGCTCGAGGAGATGCTGCATCACACGCGCGCGGTCGCCCGCGGCGCCAAGCGGGCGATGGTCGTCGCCGACATGCCCTTCATGTCCTATCAGGTTTCGGCGCAGGAAGCCGTGCGCAACGCTGGCCGGTTCTTGCAGGAAGCCGGTGCGGATGCGGTGAAGCTCGAAGGCGGGCAAGCGATCGTGCCGACGCTTAAGGCCGTGCACGACGCGGGGGTGCCGGTGATAGGGCATATCGGGCTCACGCCGCAGAATGCGGCGCAGCTGGGCGGGCTCAAGGTCCAGGGCGGCGATGCGGTCGCCGGCAGGAGGCTGTTGCAGGAGGCATTGGCGCTCGAGCAGGCAGGGGCGTTCGCCGTGATCCTCGAGTGCGTCCCGCGCGAGGTCGCCAGGATCATCACCGCACGCCTTCGCGTGCCAACGATCAGCTATGGGGCGGGCGTGCATTGCGATGGCCAGGGCATGGTGTCGGCGGACATGCTGGGCCTCTTCGAGCAGTTCACGCCGCGCTTCGCCAAGCGCTATGTCGATCTTGCAACGCAGATCAGCGGTGCATTCAAGAGCTACTGCAGCGAGGTGGTCGCCGGACAATTTCCCGACGACAAACACAGCTATGGAATCAGTGCTGCGGAACTTGAGAGGCTTGAGGCCGAGCTGCGGCGGCCGTGACGGGCGCGTCCCTACGGGCGTGCTATTGGGCTTCCGTCCAGGCTCCGCATCGCGTATCCCTGTGCAATGCTCTGGCCTGAAGCGTAGTCGAGGTCGGCCGTGAACCTCTCCCAAGATGTGCGGCGCGTGGCCAATCGCCTGCCACACAAGCCCGCAATCACCTCCGATGCCGGAACGATCAGCTATGCCCAGCTGGAGGAGAGGGTCGGCGGCATTGCCGGCGGGCTGCGCGGACGTCTCGGGCTAGCTCGCGGCACCCGCATCGGCATCGCCATGGAGAACTGCGGGGAGTACTTGCAGGTTCTCTACGGCATTTGGCGGGCCGGCATGGTGGCCGTGCCCATGAACGTAAGGCTGCATGAAAAAGAGATTGCGTTCATTATTGTCAATGCCGGCTGCGAGGCCTCATTTTGCACGCCCGATGTGGCAGACCGTCTGTCATCGCTCGACATCTTCAAGCCGGGGCAACCCGGTATCCTTTGCACGCAGACGAAGGATTACACGGGCCTAATCGCGTCCGAGCCGATCGCCGAAACCTTCAGCACCGCCGACGACGAGGCTTGGCTGTTCTACACCAGCGGCACGACCGGCCGCCCCAAGGGCGCCGTGCTGTCCTTCCGCAATCTGCAATTCATGTCGCACTGTTACTACGCCGACATCGACCATCTCGACGATCGCGATGTAAAGCTGCACGCCGCGCCGCTGTCGCATGGCTCGGGGCTTTATGCGCTCCCCCACGTCGCCAAGGGGGCGCACCACATTGTGATGTCCGGCTCCTTCGAGCCGGATCGGATCTACGATGTCTTGGCAAAGCAGCAAAACGTCACGATGTTCGGCGCCCCCACCATGGTGTCGCGGCTGATCAACCATCGTCGCGCCGGGTCGTCCGATACCAGCGGGCTTAAGACGCTCTACTTTGGCGGCGCGCCGATGTACGTGAGCGACTTGAAGATGGCGCTCGAGATCTTCGGGCCGAAGCTCACGCAAATCTACGGCCAGGGCGAATCGCCCATGACCATCAGCTATGTCTCCAAGCGGCTGCTCGGTCAGCGCGAGCATCCGCGCCGCGAGCAAATTCTCGCCTCGTGCGGGGTGCCGCGCACCGGCGTCGACATGCTGGTGGTCGATGCCGACGGTCGCGAGTTGCCGGCGGGCGAAATCGGCGAGGTGATTACCCGCTCCGACTGCGTCATGAGCGGATACTGGAATAACTCTGAGGCCAACGCCAAGGCGCTGCGCGACGGTTGGCTTTGGACGGGGGACATGGGGTTCACCGATAACGAAGGTTTCCTCACGCTGAAAGATCGCTCCAAGGACATGATCATCTCGGGTGGCTCCAACATCTACCCACGCGAGCTCGAGGAGGTCCTGCTTACCCACCCGATGGTGCTCGAATGTGCCGTGGTCGGCCGCGAGCACCCGGAATGGGGCGAGGAGGTGGTGGCGTTCGTGGTGGCGCGCCCGCAAGCGCAGATCACGCCTCAGGATCTCGATGCCGTGTGCCTCGACAACATCGCGCGCTACAAGCGGCCGCGCCACTATCGGTTCGTCGACAGCCTGCCCAAGAACAGCTACGGCAAGATCCTCAAAACGGATCTGCGACAGCTCCTGAAGGAGACCGACAATGCGTGAGGTGGCAATCACCGGGGTGGGCTCGACGTCCTTTGCAAAGCACGACGGGCGCGGCCTGGAAAGCCTCGCCGTCGAGGCGGCCAACGCAGCGCTTAGGAACGCCGGCGTGGAGCGCAAAGAGATCGGCGCCGTCTATCTCGGCAATTTTATCGCCGGCCCGCTGAGCGGGCAGGAGGTCCTGGCCGGCATCGTCGCCGACGAGCTCGGGCTCGAGAACATACCCTGCACCAAGGTGGAGGGCGCCTGCGCCTCCGGCGGCATCGCCTTCCGCCACGCCGTGCTGTCGGTTGCCGCCGGCCTGTGCGATGCGGCTTTGGTGGTGGGCGTCGAAAAGATGACGCACGCTTCGGGCGGTCAGGTGACGCAGGCGCTCAACTGCGCCATGGACAATCGCTCCGACGGCCCGTCAGGGCTCACCTTTCCCGGCTTGTTTGGCCTTGCCTGGCGCATTCACGCTGCCAAATACGGAACCACCCGAGACGAGGTCTCCGCGGTGGTGATCAAGAACAAGGCTAATGGGCTGAAGAACCCCCTGGCCCAGCTTGGCGCCGAACTTAGCCCGGAGATGATCCGGCAGTCGCAGCCGATCGCCGATCCAATTCAACTTTATGACTGCTGTCCGGTAAGTGACGGGGCCGCGGCCGTCATCGTGGTTGCCAAGGATCGTGCCAAGGCGGCGCCGGATTTGCCCATCGACATTCTCGCCAGCGTGCAAACCCGTGGCTCGCCCAGGATCGGTGGCCATCAGGACATCGTCTCCTTCGATGCCACGGTCAAAGCCGCCGAGCGCGCCTACCAGGCCGCCGGCTTGACGCCCAAGGATATCGATCTCGTCGAGCTTCACGACTGCTTTTCCATGGCCGAGATCATCGACAGCGAGGACCTCGGCCTGGTTCCCCGTGGCATGGGGGCCAAATGGGCCGCGCAGGGTCGCACGCGGGTTGGTGGCGACATTCCGATCAATCCCTCCGGCGGGCTGTTGGCAAAGGGCCACCCCGTCGGGGCCACCGGCGTTGGGCAACTCTACGAAGCCGTGCTGCAGCTGCGCGGGATGCACGCCAACCAGGTCAAGGGTGCCCGCATCGGCATGACGCACAATCTTGGCGGCGCCGGCATCGCCTGTACCGTGAGCATCCTGAAGCGGTCGGATGCGTGATGGACGTCAAACCCGGCATGGTCGAGGTTTTATGCTGCGGCGCCTGCGGTGCGCTCGACGCCGGCCCGCGTGAAATCTGCCCCCGTTGCCACGAGGCGGCGCTGCAGCGCCATGCTGTGGCAGGCGAGGGCACGCTCCTGACTTGGACCGTCATCCGCCGTCCACCGGCCGCGTTCCGGGCCGAGGGTTCCTACGCGGTGGCCGTCGTCGAACTCGATGCCGGGGTGAAGGTGACCGGCCGACTGGAGGCACCCGATGACGTCAAAGGCCTCGGCACACGGGTGAGATTGCTGCGCAACAAGGATGGGGTTGCGATCTTTCGCGTCGCTTGAGGCGGGCGCGATACCAACAACAAACACAACCGAACGTCTTAGGAGGAAACGCATGACACGCAGACTATGCTGGGCCGCGGTGCTGGCCGCGTTCGCCGTCGCATCAACGCAAGTGAGCGCCGATACGGTCAAGATTGGCGTGGTCATGGGCTTGAGCGGGCCACCGGCCATCGTCGACTTTGGCGAAAGTCTATCTGCAGGGCATGAAGCTCGCACTCAAGGATTACTCCGCCGCGGGCGGCAAGCGCAAGATCGAATTTGTCGTCTACGACGACGAAGCCAATCCTCAAAAGGCGGTTTCCCTGGTCCAGCGGCTGATGCAGAACGACAAGGTTCCGCTCATTATTGGCACCGTATCGAGCGGTAACGTCCTGGCGTTCGCGCCGATCATGCAGAAGGCCGGCGTGCCGTTGATTGCCGGCCCGTCGATCGCGTCCAACATTACCGTCCCAGTTCATCGAAGAGAAACCGAGCTTTATCTTCCGCTGCTCGATGGTCGAGAAATTCCAGATCGAGGCATGCTCGATTGGGGCGTAAAGACCTTCAAGAAGATCGGCCTGATTCACTCGACCACGGGCTATGGCAATTTCGCAGCGAAGGAGATCCGGAAGGCCTCAAGGCCCGCGGAGGCAACCTCGTCGCCGTCGAAGTCGTGGCGCCCAACGTCTCGGATCTAACGCCGCAGATGCTGAAGATGAAGGAAGCCGGCGCCGAGCTTGTGCTCGACTTTCCATGAGTCGTTCGAACTGGTGTTCCGGCCGATGTCGAAGACTCGACTACAAGCCCACGATCGCCGGCAACTGGGGACTGTCGTCACTCAAGGTGCTCGCACATCGTTGGACAGCAGGAGATCGAGGGAACCGTCATGGGCCAGGCCCTCGACCTGTCGCTCGACGCGTCGAAGGCGTTCGTCGCACGAATGGAGAAGGAGTACGGCAAGGACTTCCGCTGGCCGGTGGTCGCCGCCCTCGGCTACGATGCAGCGCAAGTCGCGTTCAAGGCGCTCGACACCGCCAAGACCATCGATCCGGAAGCGGTGTCCGCGATGCGCTCGAGGCCGTTGACGGCATCAAGGCGATCTCGGCGACGCCGCCCAAACCGTTACGGACCGAAGGATCACGAATGCCTCGACCGGGAGCACGTGTTTCCTCGGCGTCTGGAAGGATGGGGCCGGTCGTTCGGCTGAAATACTGATCCGGGCATCCGGCACTAGGCCTCTCGCAGAGGCGACACTCGATGTCGACGGCGAATTTCGTTCAGCTACTTCTGAGCGGTTTGACGATGGGCGCGCTTTACGCGCTCACCGCCAACGGTCTGTTCATCGCGCATCTGGCAACCACCCGGATGAACTTCGGGCAGGGCGAGTTCCTGATGATTGCCGCCTACCTCAGCATGGCACTTGCTGCTGGCGGGCGTACCCGTGATCCTGCTCGTTGTCGCGGTCGTGATTGCCGTGCTGGCGCTCATGGGCGTGGGCGCTCGAGCGGATTGCATGCGGCCGCTCGACCGACTGAAATCGCTTGGTCGGTGGGCAATATTCCTGGGTGCTGACGACCATGGGTGTCGCCCTGATCGTACAGAACGTGGCCACGTTGGTGTGGGGCAAGTCCTCGCAGTATTCCCCGCCGCTGTTCTCCGCAACTCGCGACAATGTCATCAAGATCATGGGGGTCGGCGTGTTTGTGGAGGAGCTGCTGGTGATCGCTGCAGCGTTTCTCGTCGTCGGTCTTGTTCTACGTGTTCCTGTTTCTGCACCAGGTCATGGGAGGGCCATTCGCGCCGTTGCCTTCAATCGCGATGACGGCCGCGCTGCTCGGGATCGACGTCACCGCACGACGTCCTTGTCTTTGTGATTGCCTCTGTGCTGGCCGCGATCTCCGGCATACTGGTGGGGCCGATCGTCACGGTGCAACCGCACATGGGACTGGTCTTCACGGTCAAGGCGCTCGCGGTTGCTTCGCTTGGCGGTTTTGCCAATCCGTTCGGCGTACTGGTTGGAGCGATCATCTTCGGGATGGCCGAAAGCTTCTCGAACTACTTCAATTCGGCGTTCGGCGATCTCTATCCGCTGCTGGTCGTTCTGGCACTGCTGATCGTGAAGCCGAGCGGCCTGTTTGGAGAGGCCAAGGCCGATGTCCGCTGACAATCGGTACCGTTGCCCATCGCCGCCCACTGTTGCGGTTGGACCTGTTTCTGGCTAGCGGCGGTTGTTATCTTTGTGTTCCCGCTGGTCGTCACCAACAAATTCCACATTCAGCTCGCGCAAACGCTTTGCTACACGACGATCGCCGTCATTGGTCTCAACATACTGCTCGGTTTGTCCGGCCAGATGTCACTCGGCCAGGCCGGGTTCTATGCCATCGGCGCCTACGGATCGGCCCTGCTGATCGGCCAAGACTCGGCTGGCCGATCGGCTACGGCATGCTTGCGGCGTAGTCTGCTGGCGGGCTTGGCTCGGCGTGGCTCGTCGGGCTGGTGGCCCTACGCACGCGCGGGCATCTACCTGACGATGGCGACGCTGGCCTTCGGTTTCATTGCCGAGATCACGGTGCAGCGCTGGACAGACCTCACCGGCGGCACCATGGGGGTGCTTGGCATTCCAGCCTCGATTTCGGCTCACGAAGATGGGCGAGGCCTACTTCATGTGGGTGGCGGGCGGCGTCTATCTCACCGTGCAGATCCCAGCGACTATGTGATGACGTCGCGCATTCGCCGCAAGCTGCTGGCGATCAAGGAAAACGAGAGCGCGGCGCAAACCACCGGCTTCAACGTGCCCGTCTGGCGCACGACCATCTTCGCGCTGAGTTCGCGGTCGCAGCGGGCATCGCCGGCGTCTTCTTCACGCACCAGAACGCCTACATCAACAGCGACGCCTTCACGCTCAACCTGACGCTGAGCATGCTGATCGCGACCGTCATAGGCGGGCCTCGGCACCTCCTATGGTCCGCTGATCGGTACGCTGATCACGCTGACGATCGCTGAGTTCATTGCCTCGCTCTACGACGTGTCCTTCTTGATCAACGGTTTGATCCTCCTGGGCGTCCTCTTGCTTTTCCCGCAAGGCGCAATCGGGCTGGTGTACAAGCTGGCAGCGCTTGTGCGCGGGCCCCTGCGCGATGGCACAGCTGCGGGGTTTCAGGCCGCGGCGGATCGCGGCTTCACCCCTGGTGCTGCGCCGGCGGCGACCGGTCCCACTCTCGTCATCGAGAACTTGTCGAAATCCTACGGTGGCGTCGTGGCGGTGAGCAACGTTTCCCTTGCATCGAGCGCGGCACGGTGCACGCGCTGATCGGTCCGAACGGTGCCGGCAAATCGACACTCATCAACTGTGTCAGCGGCCTTTACCGCGCCGGTTCCGGCCGCATCCGACTTGCCGGCAAGGACGTATCCGACTTGCCCGCGCATGCCAGAGCCCGCATGGGGCTCGCACGCACCTTCCAGAACCTGCAGCTCGTCAACAGCCTCACCGTGATGGAGAACCTCCAGCTCGGTCTTCGCCCCAGGCGAGCCGTGCTTGCCGATTTCCGCGCCTGGCTCCTTTCTGATGCCTTCGAGGCCGACGAGCGCGCCCGCGCCCTCGACGTTCTCCAGCAGTTCGGCATGGCGCATCTCGCGGCGGCCTTTCCCGAGGATTTGCCCTATGGGCACCGCAAGCTGGCGGAGCTGGCGCGGGCGATCGCCGAGGAGCCCATCGTCATGCTTCTCGACGAGCCCGTCGCCGGCCTCAACGATCGGGAAGCGCAGGAAATCTCAGGCGTTATTCGGCGCATCCGGGACGCCGGCACGTCGATCCTCCTGGTCGAGCACAACATGGACTTCGTCATGCAACTTGCCGATCGCGTGACCGTGCTCGACCACGGTGAGCGGATCGCGCAAGGTGCCCCGAGCGAGGTGCAGAAGGACCCGCGCGTCGTGGAGGCCTACCTCGGGGCGCCGCTTGAGCCGGCGTCCTCCGCCGCCGTGGCGGCCGCGTCGTGATCGCGCTCGAAAAGGTCAGCGCGGGTATCGGTCGCGTCCAAATTCTGCGCGAGGTGGACTTAGCCGTCGCGCCGGGCCAGCTGGTACTGGTGCTTGGCGCCAACGGGGCCGGCAAGACCACGCTCTTGCGCGTGATCTCCGGCGTCGTCCCGCTCTGGAGCGGAAACATGCAGTTTGGTGCCGAGCCGATTGCCGGCCGGCCGGCGCACGAGCTGGCTCGGTTGGGCCTGGTGCACGTTCCGCAGGGCCGGCAAATCATTCCGACCCTGTCGGTTGAGGAAAACTTGATCATTGGCGCTTCGCATCTGCCGGGCATCAGCAAGGAGGTGATCGCGCGGCGCCTCGAGCAGGAGTACGCGCGCTTCCCCGTGCTCAAGACCCGGCGCGGGCTAGCCGGTGGCTCGCTATCGGGCGGTGAGCAACAGATGTTGGCGGTCTCGCGCGGTTTGATGATGGCCCCGAAGCTCATCATGTTGGACGAGCCATCGCTGGGTTTGGCCCCCCAGATGGTTCAGCGCATTTTGGCTGCGCTGGCGGGCCTCGCCAAGAGCGGAATCGCGGTTCTGCTGGTGGAGCAGAAGGCGATGGCCATCGAGATTGCCGACCACGTGCACGTGCTGAAGAACGGCGCGATCGTGCATTCGGCCGCCGCCGCCGACGTGCATGATCACGAGGAGCTGTTCAAACATTACCTGGGGTAGGGGTTTGCAATCTGATCCCGCGGACGTCGAGGTCCACGCGAAGACCCGAGGGCCTTGCGCCGGTGGCTCGGCGCCCCCGTGAACTTTTGTTCCGGGTTCTGTGGTTGGCCTTGCCCTCCGCCCGGCAAGTCCAAGCTTGCTTACTCCGCGGCGAGCAGAAGAAAGGGCGGGCGTTCGCGTTCAACCGCAAGCGTGGGTTGGGCCGCAATTTGTTGGGGCGTGGGCCCCCACTCCTCCAGCTGCGTCAAGCGAAAGCCTTGGCGCAGGAGCAGGCGGACATAGGTGGCCATGGTCCGATGCTGTTTGATGACGCCCTTTGCCAACCAGTCCGTGGAGCGCTCGCCCTCCTGCAGATAGCCGCTCACCGGCCACGACTTGCGCCCGGAAACGTCATCGCTCCAGCCGGGCTGGAGGGGCGCCGTTACGATGGGGTGTTCGACGGAGAAGACCAAGCGTCCGCGGGGCGTCAGCGCCGATCGCACTTCCCCCAGCAGGCCTTCCAGGTTGTGCAAGTAGTGAAAAGCCAGCGAACTATAGACGAGCCCATAGGCCTTTGGCTTCAGCTTGATCGTCTCCAGGTCCTCGCGGGCATAGGTAATGGCCGGGTCGTTTGGCATCGAGCGGGCCCGCGCCAACATCAGCTCAGATACGTCGACACCGGACACCCGAGCGGCGCCCTGGGTGCGGGCCCAGCGGCAAAACCAGCCGTAGCCACAACCAAGATCCAGAACGTCGAGGCCGTTTAGGTCGGGTAGCAGAGCGCGCAGCGCCGGGAACTCCGGTGCAGCGTCCAATCCCTGAATTGACCGTGGCAGTTGAGCGTACGCCCGAAAGAAGTTTGGATCGTCGTAGATGTTCTGGGTCATGGGACACTCCTGGTCCAAGCATAGGCACGCGGCGCCGGGAGATCGAGCTGACGCCGCGGCGCGAGGCCAGCTGCGGCATTATTGCCCGCCGGCCGCGGTTGCTCGCCAACACCCCTTCGAAAAAGGGAAGGCGAGGCGCGCCATCGCGCGATGGTCCTGCGACGTGCAGCCACCGCGCCGCGGCGCTGTTTGGTGGGCTTTTTTTGCGAAAGTCCTGGACCAAAGCTTCCCCGTGCGAACCTATGGATCACTAGGCGAGAGGGTGAGCATCCAAGTTGGGGCGAAACGAAGTCTCATCGAGGACCGTGAGGAGGAACCTGCCGATGCCCGATGCCATCCGCTTCTTCGCCGAGCACGTGAGCCGGACCCGGTTTGAGGATTTGCCTGCGGCGGCCGTGCGCGCGGCGCGTATTTTCATCCTCGACACGATCGGTGTTGGGCTCGCCGGCAGCAACGGACCTCGTGTGGCGGGGCTGATCGAATCGGCGGCCGCCATGATGGGGGAGGGGCCCGCGTACTGTTGGGGCCATCGCCGCACCCTGTCGGCGCCCGGCGCGGCCATGATCAACGGCTATCAGATCCACAATTCAGAGTTCGATTGCGTGCACGAGGCTGCCGTCATTCACCCTGTGACCGTGTGCTTGGCCGCCGTTATGGCCCATGCGGACCGTCACGGCGGGGTCAGCGGCAGCGATCTCATCACCGCGGTCGTGCTGGGGGTCGATACCGCCTGTCACCTCGGCGTTGCGAGCACCACGGGTCTGCGCTTTTTCCGGCCCGCCACGGCCGGCATTTTCGCTGCCGCTGCCGGGCTAGGCAGCGTGCTCGGTTTCGATGCCGAGCGCCAGACCGCCCTGTTTGGCCATGTCTATGGCCAGCTGTGCGGCACCATGCAGCCGCATACCGAGGGGTCCATGCTGCTCGGCCTGCAGATTGGCTTCAACGCACGCAATGCGGTCATCGCCGCCGATCTGGCGCAGCGCGGCATCCCCAGCATCGAAAACGTCTTGGAAGGACCGTTTGGCTATTTCGGCATGATCGAGGCCGAAGGGGACCTAAGCCGGGTGTTGGCCGATATCGGCAAGGTCTGGCGCATTACCGAGGTGGCGCACAAGCCGTTCCCGAGTGGACGCGCCAGCCATGGCATGCTCGATGGTTTTATGCAGCTTAAGGCCGAGCACGGCTTTACGGCCGCCGAAGTGGAGAGCGCCGAGGCACGCGTTCCCCCCCTCACGCACCATCTCGTTGGTCGGCCGGTCACCGACGACATGGCCGCGAACTATGCCCGCCTGTGCGGGGCCTATGTCGCTGCCTGTGCCTTGCTCCGGGGTGAGCTTGGCCTCGACGACTTCGGCGACGAGCCGCGCCGCGACCCGGCGAGGTTGGCACTCGGCCGGCGGATCAAGGTGATCGTGGACGGCAATCCCAACCCAAACGCGCTGACGCCGATCACCGTGCGCATCCGCCTCAAGGACGGTCGTGAGGTTTCGTGCACCATCGATACCGTCTACGGCAATCCGGCGAGACCGATGAGTCGCGAGGCGCATGTGCACAAGTTCCGCCGCAACTTCGCCTCCGCCCTCAATCCCCTGCCCGTGGAGAACGCCGGCCGCCTCATCGAGATGTTGGATCGGCTTGAGGATCTCCAGGATGTGCGCCGGATCGGCGAGCTCCTCCTGCCCGCGGCATGACGGCGCCGGGGCATGCGAGGGTTTTCAAACCCTTGAACATTTTGCCATCGGTAAGGGAATGCAGCCAAAGGGCGGGTTCGTGGCAAAAACCCTTTTGCAACCATCACCGTCATCGAAAAGCTCGAGCGCAAAACTGAGATTGGCGCCGATTGCGGGGTCCCTGCTGCGCGATGTCGTTTGCGGCCGTCGCCATGCTGCGCGAGCTTGGCCTCACGAGGCCTCAGTTGGAAGACGGCCTGCCGCAATGGAGGCGGCGGCGTTGCCCGTCGAAGCAGGGATATAGCGGCGCCGACCTGTGGGGCGTCAGGCCGGTACCGTTCTAGGGCAACCTGCCGCGATCGATCGGTTTGCCGTTGCCGAAACTTCAAGCACGGCTAACTCAGATCGTCGGCCGTGATGCGCACAACCAGGACGTTGACCTCCAAGTCAAAGCGGCCCTCGTCGTACTTGACCGAGGCGATCTGCGCGAAGCGCGAACGATAGCGCAGCAAGCGGCTGGCATATTGGGCTTTGCTCGTTGGTGCAGGCGCTTCGAGGCTTGCGAGCAATCGTTGACAGACGTCCACGCGCACCGTCCTATCGTTGTCCGTCATAAAGAATGAGGCGGTGCCAAAGGCGACGCTTATTCCGCACATTTTAACGTTCAGCACGGGCGGTTGCCTTATTCCCGGTGAAGCGGTTGCGGTGCTCTCAGCGCACCAATCGGCGGCTATACAACTGTCAGCGCTCCCCAGGCTCGGAGCGAGCGAAAGGAATCGCGCCGAACCCAAGCGATTGCGAACTGATCGCCGTTCGAAATCAAAACATGCCCCCTCGGGTTCGTCAAAGTCCGACGGCTAGAGCTTGGACCTGAGAACGGTGGAAAATATTCCGGCGCGCGAAAAAAAATCGACGCCGCGAGGAAACAACCGGCGATTGCAGTGGTGGTGTCCTGCGCCGCATCTGCGTTCCAAGCGGCCACGCCTGGTGAACCGCTCCAGCTCTCAAACTCCGGCGATCCTTTGCATTGGCGCGGCTGGGCCGTCCACCGAGGGCCTAGCAATAGGATTGGGCCGGAGGTCTGATGCCCGCCCTGCGAAAAACGATATGGCTGGGGGGTTGGCAGCACTGGTTGTGGGCTTTGGTGTCGCTTCCAACATGCCGATCCACCCCCGTGATCGGCAAGCATGTTGACTGGTCATTTTCACAAGGGTGCAGGGACGCCTGTTGTCGCCAGGCGTCCCTTTTTTACCCGGCCCAGCGTCATGCCGCGCCAGCGCGGCTTCACGCTGCACGCGAGGTTGACGTGCGGCGTGCCCCGGCGCCTGCGGCGTCCTCCGTGCCAGGGCCCGGTGTGGGAACCCACCACCCGCGGGCGCTAATCGGTCACAAAAAAATGCTTTCGACGGTCGATTTCCCATCCCCCCGCGCGTCTTTACTGCAGAGCCGGGCTTGGTGCCGACGGTACGTCGCAAGCGAGCCTCGCCACCGGTCGGGGCGCGGACGGCGTCCCGAGCTCAGCCCAACTGGAATGCGCCGTTGCGGAGGGTGTCGCCATGAATACCTTTCTTATGACCAGTCAGATCGTTTGCTACGGCCTCAGCATCGTCTCGGCATCGGTCAACATTGCAAGGTTTGTGCGTCATCGGCGCTGCAAGGCTAAGCGCAAGGTGCGGAGCGGCCTGCCCATTGCGCCAATTGCAGGTTGAAAGGCCTGTGTCGATAGCCGCGATGGGGTGACCGTCCCCCCTCACTCAGCGCCGACGCTGCTCGCCCAGCTCTCAGGGGGCCCAGGTCAGCGCGATCCAAATCAAGCCGCCTACGGAAAAAAGCATCACGGCGGTGCAGAGTGTGTTAATCGGGTCTGGCGTCGGCGCCCCCGCTTCGCTTCCTTTTTGCATAGTCATTTTGCTCGCGCTACTGGCCCGGCGGGTTTTATGGTTTGAAGCGGCAGCGCACCATAGACGTTGGGTGGAGACGGAGGAGGCACTAAGGTCCGCGAGCTACGGGCCCGGTGGCCTAGGCGACGGCCGGCCTAGGTCGTACCCCCTCCGCCGCCCAGCGCCTTCTACTCCCCGCACGTCGGCTTTGCGCGCGCAGCTCCGGCTTTCCGGGCAGCGCCGGGGCCTGGCGGCAGGATCAGTCTGGGGTGTGGCGCGGCGGCGCCGTCGGGGCCGAGTGCAAGGGTGCCGGCGTGCTCGAGTTGGCGCCGGGGATGGCCCCACAATTTGTATCCCCCACGGACCAGCGTGCGCCAAACTGGTGTCGATGTGCGAGCCGGCGAACCGCCGAGCCATCAGACGGTCGGTGGGGTTCCGGCGGCCCTTCGGACGAGCAGGAGGAGGCCAACGATTGGGGATGGATCACCGCGACGGGCCGCAAGGTTGATAAACCGCCTGTGCTTGCCCGGCGATAGCTTCGCTTCGCCGGAAACCAGAACGCCGCCAACATCTCGTCGGCGAAACCTTTCGCCTGTCGCGCAGGTTCGACCTTGCGCCCGTTCCATTCAACAGTGCGGATTGGCGATTGGCTCGATGCGCGCGTGTGATCTATACAAAAACGCTGGCCTTGAGCGCGCCACGCCAAGCCTGGACGCAATGGGCCCCATCCGGTTGCTCGAAGCTTAAGCAAACTGCTCGCGCTGATGGCGAGACGTTGCCCGCGTTGCCGACAACGGCACGTTCCGGCAGCGCGTTCTCTGTTTTCGAATTGCCGGCCGCTGGCCCACGGCGCATACTTTGCACAGCTGTTCACAGACGATGGAGGGGGTGATGACGCTCGCGCGCCTCAAGATCGCGGCCGCCGCCATGGCACTTGGCGCTGCAACGCCGGCGTTGGCTCAGGACAAGGTGCGTTTTCAGACCGACTGGATCCCCTCGGGTGAGCACGCCATGTACTACGGCGGTTGGCGGAAGGGTATCTTCGCCTCCGAGGGTATCGATATCACCATCACCCGCGGTTATGGTTCGGGTGACACCGTCACCAAGCTCGCCGGCGGCGGCTTCGACTTCGGCGTCTCCGACATGGCGGCCGTGATGACGGCCCGCGCCCGCCAAAACGTGCCGGTGAAAACCATCGCCGTCATCTACTCCCAGTCACCGCACTCGCTGTTCGTACTGAAGAGCTCCGGTATCACCAACTTCAAGGGCCTCGAAGGCAAGAAGATCGGGATTACGCCGGGCAACAGCCACAAGTTTTATTTCCCTAAGGTCGCCGAGCGCGCCGGTACCGATCCGAGCAAAATCACCTGGGTCAACATGGATGGCGCGGCGATGGCCACGCAGTTAATTGCCAAGAATCTCGATGCGGCGCCGTTCTATTCGATCCACCACTATTACCAGAACAAGGCGGCCAAGGCGGCGGGCGAGGAGATCGTTGTGCTCCCCTTTGTCGAGGTCGGCTTCAAGATCTTTGCGGCCACCATCGTCGCCACCGACAAGATGATCTCCGAGAAGCCGGAGCTGGCGAAACGCTTCTTGCGCGCCATCAAGAAGTCCTTCGAGTTCGCGCGCGACAACCCCGAGGAAACCTGTAAGGCGCACGTCGAGAGGATCCCCGAGGTCGCACTCGATGACTGCTTGGGTAGCGTGCGCGCCACGCTGGCCTTCGTCTTCAACGACCACTCCCAGCAATACGGCTGGGGCAAGGAGAGCCCCGATCGGCTCGAGTTCACATGGAAGGCGATTGCAGACGCCCAGGAGCTCGATCCGAAATGGGACTACAAGCAGGCGATCGACACCTCGCTCGTCGAAAAGTGAGCCAGTTCGCGTGATCGAGATCGAGAACGTTTCCAAGCACTTCGTCTCGCGCGACCGCGATCGGGTCGCCGCCCTCAGCAATGTCTCGATCTCGATCCGTCGCAACGAGTTCGTCTGCCTCGTCGGCCCCTCCGGTTGCGGGAAATCGACGCTGCTGCGGCTCGTCGGCGGCCTGTTACCGGTGAGCCAGGGCCGCGTGATGATTGAAGGCAAGCTGGTCGCCGAGCCGCGCGCGGAGACCGGCATCGTGTTTCAGTCGCCCACGCTATTGCCCTGGGCGAACGTGCTCGACAACGTGCTCTTTCCCCTCAAAATGATGAAGCGTGTCACGCCCGAAAGCCCGGCTCGCGCCAAAAGCCTGCTGAAGCTCGTCGGCCTGGAAGGCTTCGAGGGAAAATATCCGCGCGAACTGTCAGGCGGCATGCAGATGCGCACCGGCATCTGCCGCGCGCTGGTGCACGACCCGGACATCCTGCTCATGGACGAACCCTTCGGCTCTCTCGATGCACTGACACGCGAGGAGCTGACCCTGCAACTGATGCGCATTTGGCGCGAGCAACCCAAGACCGTCCTTTTCGTCACCCATTCGATCCCGGAATTGGTGATGCTTGCGGATCGTGTGGTCGTGCTGTCCTCGCGCCCCGGGCGCATCCTCGAGATCGTTCCCGTCGAGGTTCCGCGGCCGCGACAGTTTGGGATGGAGGCTTTAGATGAGTTCCAGCGTGCAGCCAGTCGGATCCGTCGGCTCATCTTCGGAGTTGCCGCTAGCGCAGTCCACTGAGCCGCGGTCGGCCCCTGCCTGGTTTGTCGAGATCGTGCTGCCGATCGCGGCGATCGCCTCGCTGATCTTGGTCTGGGAGGCCGTCTGCCAACTCTTTGCCATCCCCTCCTATATCATCCCGGCCCCGTCGGCGATTTGGAAAGAGACGAGCGCGCTGCCTGGCAACGTGGCCTGGCACACGCTGGTGACCGGCAAGACCGTCGTGCTCGGATTTCTCGTCTCCGTCCTCGTCAGCCTGCCCCTGGCCGTGCTCCTCACCTCTTCGCGCCTCGTCGCGGGCGCCGTCTACCCACTGCTGGTGCTGACGCAGGCAATCCCCAAAGTCGCATTGGCGCCCATCCTCGTCGTCGTTCTCGGCACCAGCGAGCTGCCGCGTGTGGTCGTCACTTTCCTCGTCGCCTTCTTCCCGCTGGTGCTGTCGGTCGCCTCGGGCCTCGTGTCGGTGCCGCCAGACCTGATCGAGCTAGGCCGGGCCTGCCGGGCCAGCCGCTGGACCGAACTGTGGCGTATCCGCCTGCCCTATGCCGTGCCCTTCATCTTCAGTGGCCTCAAGGCCGCCATTGCGCTGGCGGTCGTCGGCGCCGTGGTCGCCGAGTTCGTCAACGCCGATGCCGGCCTAGGTTACCTGATCCAAACGTCGACCGCGTTTTTCAAGGTACAGCTTGCCTGGGGCGCATTGATCATTCTTTCGATCATGGGGATCGTGCTGTTCCAGATTATCGTGGCGGTCGAACGCATCTTCTTCCCTTGGTCTCCCGGCATCGACAAGCCGACCGTTTAAAAAGGAGGACTCCATGGCAGACCAGCGTATGAGCATCGTGCGCAATGGCCGCGTGCTCGACATCCGCGGTCACCGGGCGCCGCCGGCCGATATCCTGATTGCCGGCGACACCATCGTCGAGGTCGGCGCGCCGGGCCTCGTCGCACCGGATGACGCCGCCCTTGTTGATGCCACCGATCGATTAATCCACCCGGGCCTCATCAACGCCCACACCCACGGCCACGGGAATTGAGCAAGGGTATGGGCGACCGCTGGACGCTCGAGCTCCTGCTCACCGCCGCACCGTGGATCAGCGGCAACCGCGCAGCCGAAGACAAGTATCTGACGACCTACATTGGCGCCTTGGAGATGCTGCTCAAGGGCTGCACCGCCTGTTACGACCTCACGGTCGAGTTCCCGCAACCGACGCCCGAAGGTCTCGGCGCCTGCGCCAAGGCCTATGCCGATGCGGGTCTGCGGGCGGTGGTGGCGCCGATGGTCGCGAGCCTCTCATTCTACGAGGCCATCCCCGGCCTGCTCGACATCCTTCCGGCCAGCCTGCAAAAGGACGTCGAGCGTCTGAAGCTCGCCCCCTATGAGGCAAGTATCGCCGCGATGCGTCACGTGCTCGCCGACTGGCACTTCGATCGCGAGTTGGTCCGTCCCGCGGTCGCGCCAACCATCCCGCATCATTGCAGTGACGAGTTCATGCTTGCCTGCGCCAAGCTTGCGCGCGAATTCGGCGTCGGCTTGCACACGCATGTGCAGGAATCCAAGGCGCAGGTGATCGTCGGCCTCAAGAAGTACGGCAAGACGCCGACGGCACACCTGCAGGACCTGGGACTACTCGGCCCCGACTTCGTCGCCGCGCACGGCGTCTGGCTCGATGCCGACGACATCCAACGGCTTGCCGACCACGGCGCCTCGGTGGCGCACAATCCCGGCAGCAACATGCTGTTGGGCAATGGTATCGCCGCCGTGCGCACCATGCTGGACCGGAAGCTGAACGTCGGCATTGGTACGGACGGGGCGTCGTGCTGCGACAATCAAAACATGTACGAGTCGCTCCGCGTCGCCGCCTACGGCTCCAATGCGAAGGGACCCGATATCGATCGCTGGCTCAGGAGCGAGGAGATCCTCCAGGCCGCTACCGTTGGCAGCGCTCGGGCGCTGGGCTTTGCCGATAAACTCGGCAGGATAGCCAACGGGTACAAGGCCGACCTGGTCTTCCTCGACCTTACCCACATCAACTGGATCCCCTGCAACGACCCGACCAACCAGCTGGTCCACACCGAAGACGGCAGTGCTGTCAATTCCGTCATGGTCGGTGGAAAAATGCGGGTGGAGAACCGCCGACCCATCGGCGTCGACCTTTCGGCGCTGGCCAAAAAAGCCGAAGCCACGCGCGAGCGCCTTGCGGCCCTCAACGCCGGCAACAAGGCTCTTTTCGAACGCCTGCAGGGCCTGGTCAACGGCTTCTGCCCCGGGCTCGCCAAGACGCCCTACCACATCGACCACTTCGCCGGCGCGCATCACGCGCATTGAGGGGGCAAGGCCGTCCGTAACGCAACCGCCGCCTTGCCGAATTGCGCCGCTTGCAACCCTCAAGTGAGCGACGGCCGGGTGCGCAGGAGGCATGCCAGGGGCACGGCGAGCGTGGCCGTCCAGGCCATCACGTGGAAGGCGTTGACGTAACCGATCATTGCCGCCTGACGCTGCACCTCGTTGGCGACCTGCATGAGGCCGCTGGCCGTGTCGAGGCTCCAGGGCGTGGGCAGACTAGGGTAGAGCAGCGTTTCGCGGTACGGCGTCACAAACTCGGTCAGGCGCGCATAGTTCATGGAGGTGGAGCGCACCAAGACCATCACCGCAAGTGAAATGAAGAGGCTGGAGCCGAAGTTGCGCATCATGGTGAAGACGGCGGCGCCCTCGGTGATCCGGTGGCGCGGCAGGGTGGCGAAGGCCAACACCATCATCGGCGTGAAGGCGACACTCTGACCGAGCCCCATCAGGTAGTGGCTCCAGAACAGGCCGAACTCGGTGACGTTAATATCGAATTGCGCCATCCAGAAGCCGCCCGCGGCCTGGATCGCCAGCCCCATACCGATGGCCGTCCTGGGCGCGACGCGCGTCAGCTGGGCGATGAAAAAGAAGGCGGTCCAATTGCCGAGCCCGCGCGAGGCGAGCAGCAAGCCGATGGCGTTGTCGGGGTAGCCGCGCAGATCGTGCAGGAGACTTGGAAACAGCACCAGGGTCGTGAATGTCAGCATGCCCATGACGAAGGCGATCATGGTGCCGACGGCGAAGTTGCGATCGAGCAGCAGACGCGGGTCGAGGAAGGGTCGCTCGGCGGTGAGGCAATGGGCAACGAAGATCCACAGCGATAGCGCGCAAACAAAGGTGCAAATCACGATCTCCTGCGAGTTCGAACCAGTCGAGCCGCTGGCCGCGGTCGAAGATCAGTTGGGCGGCGACAACGGCGGCGGAAAGGGCGAGGAAGCCGGTCCAATCGAAGTGTACCTTTGTCCGTCCGGTGTGGTCGGCGAGCGCGAACCAGATGCAGGTTAGCGCACAGATGCCCGGTGGAACGATCATGAAGAACGCCCAGCGCCAATTGTAGGCCTCGGTTGCGACGGCGCCGACGATGGGCCCCGCCACCGGCCCGAACACGGCGCCCACGCCCCACATGACGATGGCAAATGCGTGCAGGTGCGCAGGGAAGGTGGCGAGCAGGATGGCTTGCCCCATGGGCATGATCGGTGCGCCGAACAGCCCCTGCGCCACGCGCGCAAGGATCAGGGTCTCGAGGCTGTTGGCGAGACCGCACAGGAACGAGGCGACGGTGAAGCCCAGCACCGTCCCAAACATGAGATTGCGCCAGCCGAAGCGGCTCGACAGCCAGCCGGTCATGGGCGTGGCCACGGCGGTGGCCACCAGGTTCAAGGTAATGACCCAGGCAATTTCGTCCTGGGTCGTCGACAACGTGCCGCGCACTTGTGGCAGCACCAAGTTCGCAAGCGTGATGGTCATGCCGAACAGCATGTTGGAGAGCTGCACCATCAGCAGGGTCAACCACTGCTTGCCGCTGAGGCTGAATATCCCGCCCTCGCCCGCTCCGTTGCTCATACCGTCACACGCTTCACTTCTGCCGCCGGCGAGCTTCGGGCAGGCGGACGGGGATGTCCATGTAGAAGTTGGGCCCAAAAAGTGCGCGGCGCATGGCATGCGCTGGCCGTTGCCCAAGGTGCGAGGCTCCGGCCGCGGCGGTGCCGTTGCGGCGACGCACCAGAGCGTCACCGCCGGCCTTGCCGTTTTTAATCATACCCCCGAGAGCCAGGGCGAAGGGTGGCCCTTGCCGCGAACGCGACCGCTGCGCTGCGGCCGCGACTCTGCCCGGTTTTGCGGGATCTCGGGTGCTTGGCCGGGTTCGACAGAGCGCTTTTTTAGCGCACGCGGTGGCCGTTGCTGGGTGCCCTATCCTGATCGGTAAGGTGTGGTGCCGGCTCAAGATCGGGGACTGGCGCCGTTGCCTGGCTGCGAAGCCTTGCTTCGCAGCGGATCTGGCGATGCAGTGTCTCAAGCATGCTGCGGGAGGCCACCGCCGGTTTCTCCGCCTTGGGGTTTGGCAACGAACGGAGTGCACCATGAGGACGAGGCGAGAGGTTCTGGTCGGGACGGCAGCCTTGCTCGCCCTGCCGGCGCAGGGACGTGCGCAAGCGGAGCCAGCCAAGCCAAAGCAGCTCGTCATCAACGCCTCCGGCGGCTCCCAGATCGCTTCCCTACGCCAGAGCTATTTCAACGACTTTGAGAAGGATACCGGGATTAAAATCGTCGATACCAGCCCGACCGATTTCGGCAAACTTCGCGCCATGGTCGAGAGCGGCAACGTGGTCTGGAACATTACTGAGATTGGCGGTCAAGACGGCTACCGCGTAACCCAGATGGGCCTGGCGGAACCGATCGACGCCAAAATCGTCGATCGCAGCAAGTTCCAGCCACAGGCGCAGATGAGCCACGTCTTCTCGCCCAGCTGCTACTCGACCGTTATCGCCTATCGGCCCGATGCTTTCCCCAAGGGAGCGCCAAAGTCTTGGGCCGAGTTTTGGGACGTGGTTTCGTTTCCGGGCCCGCGCAGCCTGCGCAACCACCCCGTCGATAATCTCGAGGCGGCGCTAATGGCCGACGGCGTGGCTTCCGACAAGCTTTATCCGCTCGATGTCGATCGCGCCTTCAAGAAACTCGATGCGATCCACAAGCACATTAACGTTTGGTGGGCCACGGGGCAGCAGCCGGCGCAATTGCTTGTCGACAAAGAAGTGGTATTGGCGACTGGCTGGAACGGGCGTTTTTACGACCTCATTCGCAAGGAGGCGCCGCTCGCAATGGAATGGAGCGGCGGCATCCTGAAACAGGGTAGCTGGGTTGTGCCGAAGGGCGCCAAGGACCAATATTGGTCGATGAAAGTGTTGGCACTGATGAGCGATCCTAAGCGCCAAGCCGCAAACGCCGAGGTTCTCGGCTACTCCGGCATGCACCTGGAGTCCAATCAGTATGTGGCCGAAAAAATCCAGCCGCTGCTGCCGCTCTTCCCTGACAACCTAAAAAAGCAGATCTGGCTCGACCAGGAGTGGTGGACCAAGAACGGCGCGGAAATGGGCGAGCGCTGGAATAAGTGGATGCTCTCCAAGGCATGATTTGTTCCGCCGTCGCGACCAAGCCCGCCCAGACGGGCCGCTCAGCAAAACCTGGCCCGTGCAAATGAGCGATGAGGCTGCGCGCCGTGCGGCCGCCCAGGCCGGCCGCCTTGACATTGAAGGGGTGAGCAAAACATTTGGCGACGTGGTTGCGCTCGCCGACATTAGTCTTGGGGTCGCGGCCGGCGAGTTCGTCACCATCCTGGGCCCGAGCGGATCAGGCAAGACGACGCTGCTGAAGGTGATCGCCGGCTTCGAGACCGCGGACTTTGGGCGCATCCGGGTCGATGGTTCGGACCTCACCGACCTCGATCCGGCGCGGCGCAATATCGGCATGGTGTTTCAGAACTACGCCTTGTTTCCGCATCTGAACGTTGCCCGTAACGTCGGCTATCCGCTTGCCATGCGGGGCATGAGCAAAGGCGAGATCGCCGAGCGGGTCGGGGAGGCCCTGGAGATGGTCGAGCTCGGCGGTATGGCCGAGCGCCTGCCAAAACAACTTTCGGGCGGGCAGCAACAGCGGGTGGCGCTCGCTCGCGCCACCGTCTTCCGGCCGCGCCTGCTGCTGCTTGATGAACCGTTCGGCGCGCTCGATCGAAAGCTCCGGGAACAAATGCAATTGGAGGTACGCCGCCTTCAGCGCCGCCTCGGCCTGACCACGCTCTTCATCACGCATGACCAGGAAGAAGCGCTCATCATGTCCGACCGCGTCGCCGTCCTGGCAAAGGGGCGCTTGCAGCAGGTTGGGCCGCCACTGGAAATTTACGAGGCCCCGGCCAATCCCTTCATTGCCGACTTCATCGGCGAGTTCAACATTTTCTCAGGCAGCATCGAGGCCAGCGGCGGCGAGGTGCTGAGCGTTCGCCTCGATGGCGGCCCCAGCATCCAAGTGCCGAGCCGGGCCGAACTGGCGGCGCGCGTTGGGGAGCGGGTTCGAGTCATGGTACGACCCGAGCGGTTCGTCGATCTCAATGTTGTCGGCGCGCCCGCGACGGTGAACAGGATCGATGGGCTGGTCGCAGAAAGCGCCTATATCGGCGTTTCCGACAAGTATCGCATAGCCACGGCAGCGGGATTGGATGTCCTCGTGCGGCTGCCAAGCGGGCCGAGCAGCCGGCGTTACGGGCCGGGCGAGACTATCGCTGCCGGGTTCCACGCCGCCGATGCGCGGCTGATCGAGGTTGAGTGACGGCGATGACGCTCTCGTCGGCAGCTTCCACGCCGCGCCTTGCCACCGCCGCCGGGGAGGCAGGCCGATCTCGCTTTGCGTTCGGGACGCTGGCGCTGACGTTGCCCGCCCTCACGTTATTGTTGCTGCTGTTCGTGCTCCCACTCGGCCGCCTGTTTGCCCTGAGCTTTGCGGGAGGCAGCCTCGAATGGTACGCAAAGGCGCTGACCGGTGGGCTCTATACCACGATCTTGCTTCGGACCTTCGAGATCGCGGCCATCGTCACGGTGTGCTGCCTGGTTATCGGCTATCCCGTAGCTTTCCTGCTTGCGACGACGACGCCGGCCTGGCGGGCAATCGGCTTCACCTTTGTCATGCTTCCGCTTTGGACCAGCGTGCTCGTGCGGACCTATGCCTGGATGGTGCTGCTCGGGCGCAATGGCATCATCAATCGCTTGCTGATCGACACCGGTGTCATGGAGCAGCCGCTGCCGCTGCTGAACAGCAAAATGGCGGTTGTCCTTGGCATGGTGCACGTGATGCTGCCATTCATGATCCTGCCCATTTACAGCGCGGTGACGCGCATCGACCCCGACCTGGCGAAGGCGGCGCGCGGCCTTGGTGCATCGACGCTGCGGGTGGTGACCACCATCTATCTTCCCCTCACCTTACGCGGCATCCTTGCCGGAGTGACGCTGGTGTTCGTCGTCTCGCTCGGTTTCTACATCACGCCGGCGCTGCTCGGGGGCGGCAAGGTATTGATGTTCGCGATGGTGATCGAGCAGCAGGTCAGAGAATTTCTGGCCTGGAACTTTGCCAGCGCCCTGTCGGTCATCCTGCTGGCGGTCACGTTATTGGCATTCTGGTTGCTGAACCAGGGCGTCGCCCGCCGTCTCGGCGACTGAGACCTCAGGGGACGACGGCAATGCGCAGACCAAAAAAGCAAGCGAAAGCAGGAGTTGGACGGATCCTACTGCGCCTGACAAGCGGGGTTGTTTTTGCCTTCCTGATACTACCGCTGCTCGTGCTGTTGCCCATCTCGTTCAGCTCCGGCAGCTACCTGCGGTTTCCCCCGCCTGGCTTTTCGCTCAAGTGGTATGCCCGTTACTTCGGGGATGTGGCGTGGATCGATGCCACCTATCGCAGCCTTGAGATCGGTGCCGCCACCACCGGGTTGGCCCTGCTGCTCGGCCTGCCTCTCGCCTTTGGCCTTGCGCGCGGGCGATTTCGTGGGCGCGCCCTCATCGAGAATGGTATTTCCGCCCCCATTATTGTCCCTCACATCGTGCTGTCGATCGCGATCTATGGGCTGTTCTCGCGCCTGGGGCTGATCGGGGAGTGGTACGGCGTGGCGGTCGCCCACACCGTGCTGGCACTCCCCTTCGTCGTCATTGTCCTCCTGGCGGGCCTGCGCGATTTCGATGTCAATCTCGAGCTTGCCGCCCGTGGCCTTGGAGCGGGAAGGCTCGCGGCGGTACGCACCGTCACGCTGCCGATCCTGGCGCCCAGCGTCTATTCGGCTGCGTTCTTGGCCTTCATCACCTCGTTTGACGAGCTGGTGGTGGCCATGTTCATTTCCGGCGCCAACATGACGTTACCCAAGAAGATGTTCGACAATATCCTGAGCGAGATCGAGCCCACCGTTGCGGCCGTCTCCACCATTCAGATCGTCCTCATCTCCGCGCTGCTGATTTTGGCGACCAGGCTGCGCCGGCCGGCGACCGCGCCGATACTGCGTTGATGCGATGGCTTTCCGCAAAGAGGCACCCGATGCGCAATCGTGACATCCTGCATGAGGACTTCAAGCCGCTGCCCTATTGGTGGGAGGCTTACCGGCCCGCCGCCGGCGATCTCGTCGACGTGCCGCGCCAGGCGCGCGTGGTTATCATCGGCGCTGGCTATGCGGGGCTCTCCTGCGCCATCGAACTCGCCGATGCCGGGGTGGAAGCGTGTGTGCTCGAAGCGGCCGAGCTCGGCGCCGGCGCCAGTACGCGAAGCGGCGGCGGCGTCAGCGGCGGAGTGAATATCGGCAAGAGCTTTACCGGCAAGGTGCTGGCGCGTGATCCCGCGGTGGTGAAGGCCATCTTGGCGTCGGGCCATGACGCCTTCGGCCTGATCGAGACCCTGATTGAGCGCGAAAAGATCGACTGCTTCTGGGAAAAGAAGGGTCGCTTCGTCGGCGCCTGGACACCCAAGGATTACACGTTTCAGGAGAGCCGCGTCGCCAATTTGAACGCGGATGCCAATTCGGGCGCCTACATGGTGCCCAGGGAGCGCCAGCGCGAGGAGATGGCATCCGACTACTACTATGGCGGCATGGTGGTGGAGCGCTCGGCCAAGCTGCACCCCGCCCTTTACTACAAGGGCCTGCTCGATGCGGCGCGCCGGCGCAAGATCACGATTTGTGCCAAGGCGGCGGCCGATCGCATCGACAAGCAAGGCAACGGTTGGCGCATCACCACTTCGCGCGGCACCATCGAGGCTGGCGACCTCGTCATCGCCACCAACGGCTACACGGGCGACACGACCCCACGCCTCAAGCGTCGCCTGATTCCTCTCGCCAGTCACATCATCGCCACGGAGGAACTGCCGGCCGACCTGGCGCGCAGCTTAATCCCGAAGGGCCGCACGCTCGCCGATACCAAGCGCGTACTTTGCTACTATCGCATGTCGCCCGACAACAAGCGCATGATCTTCGGCGGACGCGCGCGGTTCACACCGGTGACGCCGGCGATCAGTGCGCCGATCCTGCACCGGTTTATGTTGGATCGCTTCCCGCAGCTGCAGGGGATCCGCGTCACCCATGCCTGGACCGGCAACGTTGCCTTCACCTGGGACGCGCTCCCGCATACCGGCGTCATGGACGGTATGCATTATGCGCTGGGCTGCAACGGCAGCGGCGTCGCCATGATGACCTACCTTGGCTACCAGACGGCACGTCGCATTGTCGGCGGCGCCAATGCCACGTGCGGCTTCGAGCTCGCGGAATTCCCGGATTTTCCGCTCTACAACGGCAGCCCAAACTGGGCGCTTCCGGCGATCGGTGCCTACTATCGTTTCCGCGACGGCTTAAGTCGTGCGGTGGCGCGCTACGCCTGACCTTCCGCCAGGTTGGCGCCGGGCCGTCGAGCCCGCCTACGCCAGCTCACAGCGCTCCTGCCGACGCGCCAAGTCCACCGGCGCGAAGCGGTGGGCCCGACGGCCGGGGCGGGATCCGAGCACGGTTGCGTTGGGCTTGACCGTGCGCGTTGCGATCGGGTTTGCAAGCCAAACGGGTGGAAATGACGGGCGGCGCGGAAGCATCTAACTTTACCGCCCGACGCACGATCGAAGCACGCTGATCAAATCCTACGAGGCTCTCATGGCGTCCCACAGGTCTAACCGTCGCACCTTCCTCTCCGCGCTGCTTGTGGTGCCCATCACCGAAATTGTGCAGGCACGGTCTGGCAATGCGCAAACCTCGAGCACGCACCCCCCGATCGTTCAGCCGCAAGAGAAGACCAAAGCGGGCTTCCTTGCGCGGGCCCGGGCGCTGCGGGACCAAGCGATGAGAGAGGGGGATCAGGGTTATGGCGCCGTCGTCGTCCGCGAGGGCGTGATTGTGGGCGAAGGCCGGAACTATGTGGTCCTCGAGAGCGATCCCACCGCTCATGCCGAGCTGCTTGCGGTCCGCGATGCCGCGCGGCGCCTCAACAGACGCGACCTCTCCGACTGCGACGTGTATTCGACCGCAACCCCCTGTCCCATGTGCCAAGGCGCGCTCTATTGGGCACGTATTCGCCGTTATCACAACGAGACCACACCCGAGGATGGGGTCGCGCCGAGGCTTTCGTGCTAGCGGACGGCGCACCGCGGTTTGGTCACGCAAATTCGGCGGGGAGCGAGGTGCCATGGACGCCCTCATCAATGTGGTCATTCCGGTCTTCGGTCTCATCTTGACCGGCTACCTTGCCGGGCGCTTTGAGGTGTTGGGTCCTCAATCGGCCGCTGCCCTTACCCGCTTTGTCTACTACTTTGCCTTTCCCGCGGCGCTTTTCGTCTTCTCGGCCCGGGCGCCGATCGACAAGACTTTCAACTGGCCGTTCATTGGTGCCTTCGTCGCCGGTTCGGGCTTGACGCTATTGCTCGCACTGAGCGTCGGTCGGCTTTGGTTTCGCCACGATATGGCAACGTTGGGTATCGTCGGGTTCACCGCCGTGTTCGGCAATGTCATTGCCATGGGCCTACCACTCCTGCTGACGGCCTATGGCCCGGATGGAGCCCTGCCGCCGATTGTTGTCGCCCTGGTTTTTAGCGTGCTGTTCATCAGCAGTGCTATCGCGGTGTTGGAAGCCACACGCGCATCAGGATCATCTCCCCTTCGCGTGGCTTTGCAGTTGGCTGGCACGCTATTGCGCAATCCTGTGGTCGTCGCGCCGGTATTGGGCATTTTCTATTCGATGACGGCACTACCCCTGCCAAAGGCGATCGGCAACTATCTTGACTTGATGGCTGCGGCCGTGGGGCCGGCGGCGCTATTCGCCGTGGGGCTATCGCTGGTTGGTCGCAAGCTCGTGGGCAATATTGGCGAAGTGCTTTGGCTCGCGGTGCTCAAGGCGGTGATCAATCCAATTCTGACGTTCGTGCTCGTCACGTACGCCTTTGTGATGGAGCCGTTGTGGTCACAGGCAGCCGTTATTCTCTCGGCGATGCCCGTGGGCACCAACCCCTACGTCATCGCGCAGCAATACAATGTGCACGTCAAGACCGTGTCACCCACAATCGTCATCTCGACCGTCATGTCGGTGGTCACCGTCTTCTTCGTGCTGGTTTATTATGGGGTCGGCTGAAGCAACCACGCACCAAGCCCGTCGCCGGCCGATCGAAACGGGTGGTCGCGCCACGGGGGGACTGGGGGGAGCGAGGTCCCGGCCGGGGGGTTGACACGGTATTTGCGAGTTAACCGATTTTGACGTCGCCTGAACGAGCGGCTCTTTAAGGCGGTATTCCTCTTTAGCAATGCGCCGGGGTGTTCCGCGCCGCCTGGTGTCGTGGCGGCTACTTGTACGACTACGATTGCGCCTCTCCCGCCTATCGGTTCGCCCTGTTACCTTGGGGTTACCGATCCGCCTACCGAAGCGTCGATGCGGCGCGGGCCTGGGGCGGGTGGGGCTACCGGGGCCGGGACTTGAGCGACAGTGCGGGGCGACGCCGCTAGCAGGCGAGACGCAATCGCGGGCGCATTTGCGTTCGGGCCACGGGAGCCGGAGAGACGTGGCCCCTTTTCGCTTGATGGCACATGCTAATGGGATCGCCATGGGCGCCGGTTAGCGCTACACCTAAGCGGTTGCCATCGCCCCACCCCCAACCCTTTCCGTCTCCTGTTGCCGCAAACCGCCGACACACGCCTCCTCTTCGCTGGAGCCGACTATCGCCGCCTGTGGGCGATCGGCGGCCTGACGGGCGTGGCGCGTTGGCTTGAGTTTGTCGCGGTCGCCATCTTCGCCTACGAGCTAACGCGATCTCCGGCGCTCGTCGCTCTGCTCGCCGTGCTGCGCATGGTCCCCTATGTTCTGCTCGGGTTTCTGGTGGGAGCCGTGGCGGACGCGATCGACCGCAAGCATCTGCTGGTGGCGGGCTTTGTCATCATGGTGCTGGCGTCCACAACGATGCTCGTCGTCACCGCCATGGGCGCTGCCACATACGCGGCCGCTGCTGCGATCGTGATGGTATCGGGAGCGTTCTGGACCACCGATATGCCGGTACGGCGCCGCCTCCTGGTTGATGCGGTCAGCGTCGAGAGGGTGCCCGCCGCGCTTGGATTTGACAACGCCACGATGTACGCCACGCGGGCCCTCGGACCGCTGCTTGGTGGTGCCACCTACCAGGTGTTGGGAATAAGCGGCATTTATGCCTTGATCGCGACGAGCTACCTCGTTTGCCTAGCCTTGGCGGCGCGCGTCACGGTCTATTCTCAGACCCCAAAGCTCGCGCCATCGGCGCGCAGCCGACTGGCTTTCCTGCTGCCGCCGCGGCAGCTGGTTTTCGACCGGCGCTTCCAAATCATCATGGGTGTGACACTCGTCTACAACCTCTGGTGCTGGCCATTCATCGGCATGGTCCCGGTTATCGGGCAGAAGGATTTCGCGCTCACGCCGGCCCTGGTTGGCGCCCTGTCAGCCTGTGACGGGTTCGGCGGCACCATTGGCGCGATGGCCGTTGGGTTACTGGCCGCGCCACGTACACTCTTTCGTTTCTACTACCTGGGCACGCTCGCGTGCCTCCTACTGATGCTTGGATTGGCGCTCTACCTGAGCCTCGGAACCGCCGTCGTCATGCTGCTGATAACCGGCGTTGCCGCGGCCGCGTTTTCATCGACCCAATATGCGCTTGTCTACAATATCGCGCCGCCGGACATGCGGGGTCGGGCCACCGGCGTGCTTTCGATTTTTATCGGCTCCTCGATGCTCGGCCATTGGCACGCCGGGCTGTTGTTCGAGCGGCTCGGCTCCGTAGCGGCCATGAAAGTGATGGGGTGCGAAGGCTTGGCAGCCATGCTGCTGCTGGGGGTGCTGTGGTGGCGCACGCCGATGGGCGGTGGCGTGTGCCGACCCGGCCGCTGCCCCTCGATCGGCACGAAAGGATGACGCCCACTCGCAATTGAAGGGCCGACTGACGAACGGACGCAAGCCCAGCTGGACCCGCACGCGATCCTCCGCGCAGCCGTCGCACTTGACCAATCTTCCCCGTCGGCATGACCGCGGTGCCGCGGCAAGCCCTTGACGGGTCACCCCGAGCGCCGGTTACCTTGCCGGGCAAACGGCCCAAGGCAAGCCGCTCGAGGAAGCGTTGCAGGGTGGGCGGGGAGCCCACCGAGGAGCAAATCCGTGCATGTCTTGGGTGCCGTCCTCGCAGTTCTGTCGGCAGCTACCTTTGCCCTCACCAATGCCACCGGCCGCCGGGGAGTGATCACCGGCACGCCTGTGCAAGGCATGGTCATCAGTATTCCGGTCGGCCTGCTCTGCTTTTTGCTGGTGGCGCTGCTGACGGGCGCGCTCGAGAGCCTGAGCCGCATTAGCGTGGCCGCGCTGGCATCGCTTTCTGCCGCCGGCATTCTCCATTTTGTGATCGGGCGATATTGCAACTTCCGAGCGAGCCAAGCGGCGGGTGTGAATTTGACTGCACCGGTCATGCAACTGAACGCGGTCGTCACGCTCGTCCTGGCGGTGGTCGTTCTGCGTGAGCCTTGCACGATCCTGCAGCTATTCGGTGGTACCCTTATGGTCGCCGGTTCTCTCGTGACGCAGCGCGCCGCACAACCCGTGGTCGAAAGCAAGCAAGGCAGCTCGCCAACGTTTGCACCACGCATTGCCGCGGGCTTCTTCTTTGCCTCGATCGCAGCGCTCATGTATGGCACGACCCCGATCATCGTTCGCCAGGCGTTGCTCGACGTGGGACCGCTTAGCGGATTGGCCGGAGGCTCGATCGCCTATGCGGCAGCGACCTTGGTCGTCACACTCGGGCTCTTCATCCCCTCCTTACGCCGAAACCTGATGCACGTACGCGGTGATAACGCACGCTGGTTCGTTTACTCGGGCGTCTTCGTCGCCGCGGCGCAAGGCTTCCTCTACTCCGCCCTCGCCGTTGCGCCGATCATGCTGGTGGCGCCCCTTTTGCAACTTTCTTTGGTGTTTCGCTTCCTGTTCGCGCTGCTCTTGAACCCCCATCATGAGCTTTTTGGCGCGATCGTCGTTTTTGGGTCCATCGTCTCGATTGTCGGGGCATGCGCCGTTTCCATCGACACGGATCTGATCCTTAGAACGCTCGCCCTACCGCAGGCGCTCGCAGGCATCCTGGGCACAAAATTCTGAGCGCTGCCCTGGCGCCCAAGGCTGGGCCGATAACGCTCTGGTGAACTTGGGCGGTGTCGGCGCTTGGCGGCGCAATTTGCGATTTTCTGTGCTGGCGGACGGGTTTGCTCACGGCGGGTCGCTTCGAGGCCTCGGATGCTGGCAGGCCGGGGAGCGCACCGAGCTCGCCGGCGGGCCTACACGGCATTCTGCTCATGGCGGTGCAAGGACAACTCCAATGTCCTGCGCAGCTCCGCGCGACCGCGCGAGAGGCGTGACATCACGGTGCCGATGGCCGTGCCCGTGGTCTCGGCGATTTCAAGGTAGGACAGCCCCTCCATTTCGCGCAGCACGATGACTTCGCGGTATTTGAGGGGAAGCTTGGCGAGCGCCGCCATCAGCTGTTGGCGCTCGCTTTCGGCGATCACCAGGGCTTCCGGGGTGGGGGTGGTTGCGGGAACCTCTTCGGCCTTGTTGCCGGTCGATGCCCAGACGTCATCGCTTAGCAGGATAACATTGTTCGTGCGCCTTTTGCTTTTCAGCGCCGTCAGCGCAGCGTTTCGCACGATCATCAACAACCAGGGCCTGATGTCTTCGCCTTTGACGCCGGCAAAAGCCCGAAAGCCCCGCAAGTAGGCCTCCTGCACAACATCCTCGGCTTCTTCTCGATTGCCCAGCATCCAATATGCCAAGTTGAAGGCAGCAGTCCGATGCGGCATGGCAAGTCGCGCGAAATCGCCTGTCTCGCTTGACCGAGATCGTTGGTCGTCCATGCGCGGGCTCGCTCGTGCGGGCGCGGATCAAATCATGGCCCAAGCTTGCCTCGCAGTTCGTCAACGGAAAACTCTATTTCGCAGTCGCTAGGAGTTGGACAAATTCATTTAAACGCAATTACGCGTCAGGTTCTTTCAACGCTGCGCAGAACGTGTCAGGATGGGCCCTAGCCCACGAGCAAGCGCGTTAACCCCGAGGGGGTCCCTACCCCCTGGCGGCCTTTCATTTGGTCACCGGAATCATCTGCACCATGATGATTAACCTTTCAGGACACAACAGGGACCGATTTGTAAGCGACCTGCGCGACCATAGGGAGGCTTTCTCGCTTACTGACAAGGAGTATGCGGAGCAGATTTTAAAGGTTTCTCCGAATACTTTCAGGAAATGTCTCGAGTTGTCAGACAGAAGCCCGCTCGCCCTTAAGCGCCATACCTTCGTCAGTATCTTTACCGGCTCCGGCCTGGACCCGAAGGCGTACGGGCTTTCGATTGGCGTTCCGAGCCAGACCTCGCCGCATGGCGGGTACAAGACGAGTGACTATCGCTTCCTCTGCGGCCGGTTTTTCCTATATCGGCGGACGTTCCTGAGTGCCCGCCACATTACCCGCAGCATTCTTGAGATTCAGACAAGTGATGCCAAGGAATGCTTGGCGTTTCATGAGCTGCACTACTATGACTCCGAAAGTGGGGTGCGTGAGGAAATACACTACCGGGGCGATGTCTATTTGAATCAAGAGCGCAGCATTCTAAGCATGCCAGCTTATTTCGAAGGACAAGTGCGGCTTACGCTATTGCACATGCCGGAACGCCGAGGCGGACGCGAGCGGCGCAAGATGCGCGGGGCGCTGCTGGCCTTTGGCATCCCAAAGGGCTACTGGCAGCCCACGATATCTTCCGTCTACGTTGAAGGCCCGATCGACGACAAACGAGCAAATCCTAGGGAGTTGTGCAGGACGATTTGGGCCGAATTGGAAGAGTACCAGGCTCTGTCGTCCGAGCTTGCACATACCGAGGAGCACGCTACCATCAACGTGCCCCTGATGTGGTTCAAAGCCCAGGGCAAGACAACGGTCTGACGAACCGACGGTATGAGATGTCGCGGAAGCCACGCATCGCGGTCATCCTCGATGAGAACACGAGCGGCGATGCGAGCCGTTATGAGGCGTCGAAGGGCTATTTCCGCGCCATTGCCAACGCGGGCGGCTTGCCGTTTGGAATTCCCTATCACAGTGATCTGATCGACGTAGTCATCGAAGAGTTCGAGGGCTTGCTCTGCGTCGGTGGCCGCTTCGCATACCCCGACTATTGGTATCTGCCCGGGCAGTCCTCCAAAGCTCCACCGTCAGAGCGTCTTGCCGTCGAGCGCGCTATTCTCGAAGGCTATCTGCAGCGCGACAAACCCGTTCTCGGGATATGTGCGGGCATGCAGCTGCTCGCGTGCCTCCATGGTTGCCGGCTTTGCCCTGACCTACGGGCTTCCTCCCCGGCCATCCTCGAGCACGACAAGCGCGACCATATGCACAATGTCACGATCACACCGCACACCAGGCTGGCTGCCCTGCTCGAGCAAGGAAGCCTGCTCGTCAATACTTTTCATCGCGAGGCAATCGAAGAGCTTTCGCATACGGTCATCGCCAGCGCACACTCGGATGATGGGGTCGTCGAGGCGATAGAGGTTCCATCGCATTCCTTCGCGCTCGGCCTGCAGTGGCACCAAGAGCAGTTCGCGGGGACGGATCACCCGGGCAATCGAGTGTTCGGCGGCCTGATTGAAGCCTGCATGCGCAAACGTCAGGTCTGACACGCCGCGCGGTTGCCGCTCTCAGGCAGCGCCGATCGACGCGCGAACTCATCTCACGGAATTTCTGTAAACGGTTGGAATAAACCCGAGCTGGGCGGAGTCTTGGCTATCAACTAACACATGCCCAGACGGGAGTTCGGCCATGGACCGGCCCAGGTTCCAACGAGTTCGAGGGAGCGCACGATGAGGTGCATCGCCGTTATCACGGCGGCGGCCTCGTCGAGGCAGTGTTCTGCCTGGTTGATGCCTTCAACCAGGGGCGCCTGCGGCTCGGGCGCCGGTCGCTCGCGCCGAATGCCAAATTTCTCAAGCTGCCGTTCGCAAGCGGGCTCACAACGGTGAATGCCGGGCGCGACGGCCCCGCCTAATCCGTCTGCTCTATGACCCTCAAAATGCCCTGGGTTCCCGTCCGGGCGCCGGCGGCAAGCCCGCGCGCGGCAAGGAGATCAGCATGACCCGTTGTTAGCCAGCGCGGGCCTCGTTGTTTGGCCCGGCGACGTGACCCTTAGGGCACGAGCAGCACCCTTCCCCGTGAAAATCTATCGGCTCTTGTTGGAGGATGACGCATGCGACCAACCGTTGAACCAACCCCCGTCGCCTTGGGCTTGCAGACGGCCAGCCTTGCGGCCCTATTGTTCTTGTTAGGCTGGATCTTTTTCTATGCGGTCACGACCGCGGATCGGGAGGTTGTGGCAGTCTCTCCCGGGGTGGCTGACGCCATCCAAAATCTTTCCGGCATGCCTTGAGAAGGCGAGCCCGCCACCCTCCTCAGCCGAGAACAGAGCGGCGTACGGGATGTCGTGAGGGGCCTGGCGTTGGCGTTTTCCCGGCCCGCTCCGCGGCATGCCAATCCGCCGGTGGCGGCGGCTCTGGCGAGGTGTTTGAGGCCATCGTGTGGGCGCTCGCTGCAGGATGCGTGATCGTGCCCGCACCTTATTGGCGGCCGAGGACTTTCTTGGGCGGGTACTGCCGGAAGCTGCCAAGATGGGTGCGGATGCCATATTGGAATGCATCAACATAGGCCAGCTTGCGTGTCATGTAATTGTGCGTTTCTTTCGGATCGAGATAAAGATTGTACAAGTGAGCGTACGCGAAACGTTGCAAAACCCCGGTGAAACCACCGGGGCCTGCTGAACCGCTCGCATCGTCGCTCGTCACGGTAAGCAGCATTTTGTACTCGCCGCAACGTAACCCAGAGAAATTGTTGACCAGCCAGTAGTAGTGATATTTGCGATTGGATAGCCCATCGGCGGCCAGCAGGAATGAGCTCTGATCGACGCCATCGATGTAGCGATCGGTAGGCAGCTTGGCAGTTTCGCCCGCCAAGCCCAGCAGCGTTGGCAGCACGTCGTTCAGGTTGAAGAGCCCATCGCTTTGTCGACCGGCCTCGATGACGCCTGGCCACGACAACAGGCCCGGCACGCGCACGCCCCCTTCCCAAGTCGACCCTTTGGCGCAGCGGAATGGAGTGAAGGCGGAATCGGGCCAAGTTTCTAGGTGTGGACCGTTGTCCGACGTGACGAAGACCAACGTGTCTTCGAGCTGGTCGGTCTTGCGTAGCGCCTCGATGAGGCGCGCCATCACCTCATCGAGTTCGAGAAGGGTGTCCTTATAGGGATGTCGCGCCGGTGATTTGCCGAGAAATCGTTCGTGCGGATAGTTGTCGAAGTGGGCTCCGCGCGTGCAATGGTAGAGAAACCACGGCTCGTTTCTGGCGGCCATGCCTTCTATGAATTCGACCGAATAGCGGCACCATTTCTCATCCAAAAGCGACAACACCGGAATTGTAACCTCTTCGACATTCTCGGCGCTGCCGCCCTTGCGCGCATGTACGAAGCATTTGTTGAAGGGCATGTTCTTGACCCACTCGGTGCGCGCGTCCGAGTAGACCATCTCGGGAAAGAAGTGTGGGTCGCGCCACTCCGAATACATGTCGGAAACCGACAGAAACCCATAAAAGTCATCGAAGCCGACATTTTGCGGCTGTGAAGCAAGGCTCTCGCCCAAATGCCATTTGCCAACCGCCTGCGTCACATAACCCGCCTCCGAAAGCAGGTGGGCAATGGTGGTCTCGCCTTCCAAGCCTCCTGCCTCGCCATACATCGGCGGACGTTGCAAACCGTGCCGATGCGGAACACGTCCGGTCAGCGTCGTGGCTCGCGAAGGCGAACAGCTCGGCTCCGAGTAGCAAGATGTAAGCTGCAAGCCGCTACGGCCCAGCTTGTCGAAATTTGGCGTCGGCGCGCCGACCGCTACGCCACCGCCGTAGCAGCCGAAATCGCCCCAGCCCACGTCGTCCATCATGAAAATAAGAAAGTTGGGCTGTTGCCTGCGGCGCGCCCGATGCTCGGCGAGTTTTTTGCGCGAGGCATCGACTTGATCCGCGTGCACGAAGGCCGGTTCGAGGTTCTCTGCCTGGCGAACGGTGCGAGTGGCGATCGGGTCGAAATCGGACATGATCTACTTTTCCCGGTGTGGTCGCGTTGGGGTCTGCCATGCCGTGGCGGTACCGTCAGGTCGCAGAAGGGCTTCGGCCCGAGCCGGCGGAGCTGATGCGCCCGGAGCCGACCCGGCGCGAAATCATTGCGCCACCCGCCGCGGGGGTTCAACCCCGGGGAGATACCAGGTTCACAGGGTTTATCACGGCGGCTTTCGCAGGCGATGGCGGGACCCCAGCGGCCGAGCCGACCTAAACCTAGGTATAGGCCCCCTTGTCCGCACCGATAGCGGCGATGAACGCAGGCGCAATCGCATTCGCATACCCCTCGAGGGATAGTCGCTGTCCGCGAGTGAGCGATGGTGGGGACTGGCGGCATCGGTGGATCGACCCAACGCTCGATCCTCAGCAACCGCCCCAGGTCTTGCGCATCGCGGTAGGTGTGTAGAGCAAGCGCGCTTCGAGGCCCTGAATGTCAGCCAGATCATACATCGCCAAGCACGTGACCCTGGACGAAGTGAAAAGTAGGCGTTCCCAGCGTCGCTTCAGCGAAGAACTCTTCGGCAAAATGCCGCGCTACTTCTTCCACGTCAAACGCGGTCAAGTGACCGTGCTCGATCAGGACGGCACCGAATTGCCAAGCCTTGAGGACGCGGCGAAGGAGGCAATGCGGCGGGCGCAGGAGCTTGCGTCAAAAGCGTCGATGCAAGATACCGTCGGCAGCAGCAGGATGATCATTATCGCCGACAGCGAATGGCGGACGATGATCGAAGTGCCATTCTAGGCGAAACGTGCTCAAGCAAAATTCCAGCTCGTGCGTCAAAGTGTTTGGCGTCTTTTATGAGTGACAAGTCCACGCGATCGGGACAGCGAGCACGGGGTTGCGAGACCAGCGAAAATCGACGACGGGCAGCAATTTCGATGTTGGAGAGATTGAGCGGGAACAACACTCGCGTGCGAAACGCGGAATTGCGCTTGATGCTTCAACGCTCCTTCATCGAACGGCTGGAAGCTGCCCATCGGGACACGACCTCGGCCGAGGAGTCCCTTGAGGTCATGCGCAACCTGTTGGGCGACCTTTACCAGGAGCGGAGCGCTCTGCGGCGACAGCTGGCAGGCCAGAGCCGGCAAGGCGGCCCGCCAGGGAAAGGCGAGGCGCCACGGCGAGGAAGCAAAACACTAGGGTCTCCGCGTTAGGAGGGTTTCTGCGGCGGCGCTTGCTAGGCGGCGCAGCGCGCAACCGCACATATCGCCTCGGCCTGAAGCCTCGGTACGACAATCACTGCCAGACAATCGCCGTCTTCGAAGTGAATGTCGGCGTGCACCTTTTCCGCGATCCGCTGCATGGCGCGGTTATTGCGGTTGCAAATCAGGAAGGTCCGCTCGACGCCGAGCGCTTGTGCCATGAACAAAGCGTCCATCATCAGCGCGCTGCCAATGCCGCGCGAACGCCATTGGGCATCGACCGAGAAGGCAACCTCCGCCGCCTTGCACCAGACCTTGCGCAAGGATCGCAGTTCGGCGCCCCCGTGCAATTGCTCGCCATCGAGGTAGCCAACGATGACGGTGTTCGTGAGGTCGATGCGATCCACATAGTCGGCCAGGAACTGGTCGGAGACCTCGTTGCCGAAGCGCGATCGGCGGCATTGCCGGCTCAAGCGCGCCAAGTGGCTGTAATACAGGGAGATTTCAGTGTGATGGAGGACCCGCAGCTGACCTGCATTGGAGTTGGCCGCGCCGCCGCAGTGAAAAATCTGATGCTTAAACATGTTAGCCTCTTGCTGCCACCGTCCGCGGCGGCCGGAACCCATGGCCGGTCGCTTGTGAGGGTATTGAACAGGCCTGGCGTCGTCGCCCTGTTAGATCGGTGTTACCGGGGCGTTAGTCCGGTCCAAGGCCCGTAAAAAAAAGTGCGCAATGGTCGGCATCCCGAAGCGTGTGACGCGACACTCACGCAGAAGTCTCGCTCGAGGGGCAGCTTCGCCTCAAGCTCTCGGCACGCGCCATAGCATCCCACGGTTCAAGCCGCAGGCGACGTCGACACCTCAGGGCAAATTGTCCTGCTGTGATCGGGCCTGTTGTGAGTGGTCATCGGGAACTCCTTCGTGGCGTGCGCAAACTTTGCCTGCGCTCTGGAAGCCAAGACTTTGGTGCGTGGCGCCCTATTCCAGGGTCAAAGCAAATAGCGCCATGGTTTTTTTGATCCGCTCAAGGAATAAAAGCTTAGGGATTTGAGTCGCAATGGGACCGCCGGCAGAAAAAGGCACCCAACGGCTGCAGCCGGTCCCCAGCAAACGGGTCGCTGCCAAGGCGGCCAAGCCGCAGCGGTCGGTCGCAGGGTCATCAGCCCTGCCGGCGCGCTCTCAGGGGCCGCCGGTCGGCTGCCCTTACGGGTCGGCGTTCGCAGTCAGGCTTACTCACTCATATCTCCATGGTTATACGTAAATCCATAGCCAGAGGGTTATTGATCCCAAAATGCCGAGCACCCACGATGTGCTGTTCAGAACGCTCGCCGATCCGACGCGACGGGCCATTTTTGAGCGACTGTGTCGCGAAGGCGAGCAGACGGTCGGGGCTCTGACAGCTCGGGCAGGGGTCTCGCAACCGGCCGTCTCAAAGCATCTCGGGGTGCTGAAGCAGGCCGGGCTGGTGCGCGACCGTCACGAAGGTCGCCAGACGCACTATAGCGCGCAGCTCGGTGCCTTGGCCGCGCTGATCGACTGGACAAGCCAAATGACCGGTTTCTGGCAAAACCGATTCGACAAACTCGAAGATCTACTCAAAAGGATGGACCAATGAGCAAACCCGCGACCGCAACGCGTTCCGTCATTGTCGAACGAGAAATTCCGTTTCCGCTGGAAAAGATCTGGCGCGCGCTCACGCAACCACACCTGATCGACGAATGGCTCATGAAGAATGACTTCAAGCCTGTCGTGGGCCACCGTTTCGATTTTCGTGCCGACTGGGGCAGTGTTGACTGTCGGGTCCTGAGCATCGAGCCAAACAAAACGCTGTCTTACACGTGGGCTGCCTATGGTCTTGAGAGTGTCGTCACTTGGACTCTCACCCCAACGAGCACGGGGACCCACTTACGCATGGAGCAGTCGGGCTTCCGGCCGGATCAGCAGCAGGCCTACCAGGGCGCCAAGTTCGGGTGGCAGCGGTTCTTTGCGAACCTGGAGCAGGTCTTGGCGCGGATCCATTGAAGTCTGCTGGCACAATTCAAGGCTCGCCACGTTTAGGAGCGGGCGAGCTTTGTTCCCCAGTTTGTCTAAAGCCGATCCGTTGGAGTGAAGACAATGACCGGCGAGACATCCAAAACCTCGGCGAAGGCCGCCAAGATTGGCGCCGCCAAGCGCGTCACTGCCAAGGCGCCCAAACCGCGCAGGACGGCAGCGAAGTCGCAATCCCGCAAGGCAAAGGCGGCTCTCCTCGCAGGCGGCAATCCGCAGATCGCGAAAGCCGACGGCGACGCCCCCGTGCAGGCCTACATTGCGGCCATGCCGGGCTGGAAACGCAAGGTCGGGCGCCGCCTCGACGCGCTCATCGTGCGCACCGTCTCCGACGTGCGCAAGGCCGTCAAATGGAACTCGCCGCTTTACGGCGTCGAGGGCCAGGGTTGGTTCCTCGGCATCCATACCTTCACGAACTACGTCAAAGTGGCGTTCTTCCGCGGCACGTCGCTGCGTCCTGTCCCCCCCGGCGCGTCCAAGAGCAAGGAGACGCGCTACCTCAACATCCACGAGGACGATCGGCTCGACGAAGCGCAGCTCGCCGCTTGGGTCAAGCAAGCCAGCCAATTTCCGGGTGCACGAATGTGAGCGACCGGCGTGGGGCGCGTGCCTGGCGCGAGCGGACACCAAGTCATCGGCCCGCACGCCCACGCGGGCCGCGGCGAAGGAACTGCCGGCGCACGACACAATGCCCAAGGTCGAGGCTGACGGCGCCGCGCACGCCTGAATTGACCCTTACGCGACGGCTAAACCGCCGACGTTCGCCGCGTCGATGCCGTCGACACGCCAGGCGTGCACAAAGCCATCAAGTGCCAGCGGGTACGGCGCCCCCAGGGTCGTTGGACCCGAGATCGAGACGAGACCCAACGTGATAAGCTGGTTCGACATCGAAGACCCGGATGGAAGCGAGATGCGATGGTAACGAGCGATACCGAGTGAAAGGGGCGCGACAACAACCATGAAGAAAGTAACAACCATGAAGAAAACAACAATTGTCATGCAGAAAAGCAAGAGCGGCTCGAGGGAAGAGATTGGAGGAGGGTCGCCCTCTCAGCTGATAGATGCGAGAATTGAGGAGCTGAGGGATTGGCGTGGCGAGACGCTTGCTCGGGTCAGAAATCTCATTAAGCAGGCCGATCCCGAAGTGGTCGAGGAGTGGAAGTGGAGAGGGGTTCCCGTGTGGTCGCACGCGGGAATAATCTGCACCGGTGAGACCTACAAGAATGTCGTCAAGATGACCTTCGCCAAGGGCGCTTCGTTGGAGGACCCTTCGAGCCTCTTCAACTCCAGTCTCGAAGGCAACACCAGGCGGGCCATCGATTTCCATGAGGGCGACAAGATCGATGAAAGGGCATTAAAGGCGCTCATTCGCGCCGCCGTGGCGCTGAACACGACGCTGCGAGCTAGCGCTCGCCCCGCTCGCTCACAGAGGAAACCAAAGAACGCTTGAAGAGCGTCGTGAAACCGGTTCAATGAGCTGCTCTGCGGGGCCTAATGCGAGGCGGTCTCATGTGGCTGCCTGCGCCCGATCATCCCTGGCTGATCGTGGCGCCCGTCCACACCCTGCCAGGGCTGGATCCTCGGTCGCCTCCGCGAGCCCACCTCAAGCTGGTCGCCTTCGATGGGCGCCTCCCCCAACGTGGATCTCTTTGCCGCGGGCTACGGCGCAACTTGTGTGCACACCAGGGCTGGGCCTGCCGGCCTCCTGGCCCTTGCTGCGGTCTTGGCGGTCAATGTTGCCCGGATCGGTCCAGATCGTGGCAATAGTTCAAAAAAAACGCGATCATTGGCTTGCATTGGCGGCAGAATGGAAAGGTAGGCATGCCTGACAATCCCTATTTCCCGCGCCTGTTTTGCTCGCTCAAGGTCGGCGAACGGACCTTGCGCAATCGCGTGGTGCTGTCGGCGACGCTTACAAATTATGGCGCGGGCCATCGCGTCACAGAGCGCTGGACCGATTTTCTTGCCGCGCGCGCCAACGGCGGTTGCGGAGCCGTTGTCAGCGAGGTGATCGCCGTCGATCCGGCGGCGCTTGCGCATGGCGCGATCGTGGCTGGCTATGCGAAGGAGAATGAAGAGGGCTTCAAGCGAACCGCGGCGGCGGTTGAGGGTGCGGGCGCCTGTCTGATCGGGCAACTCTGGCACCCCGGACGCCAGCAACTTTGGAGCCCCGTGTGGTCACCAAAGGGTATTTCGGATCAACCGGACGCGTATAGCTGGACCGTGCCCCACGTCATGTCGACAGAGGACCTGCGGCAGGTCGCTGCTGCGTTTGTGGCTGTCGCGCAGCGCCTGCAGCGCTGTGGCTTTGCCGGCGTGGAGCTGCACGGCGCCCACGGCTACTTGCTGTCGCAGATCCTTTCTCCGTGGTCGAACCAGCGTTCCGACCGCTACGGTGGTTCGTTGCAAAATCGCGTGCGCTTCATTGCCGAGGTGTGCGACGCAATCCGGGCGACGTGCGGCAAGCAATTCGTGATCGGCCTCAAGATGCCGGGCGACGAGGGCGTCGAAGGTGGCATCGATCCCGATGAGGCGGCGCGAATTACCGCGGCGCTTGTCGCTCACGGTAGCCTCGACTATTTCGCCTACAGCCAGGGCAACTTTAGCTATAGTTTGGAAAACCATGTGCCGGACATGCATTTCCGGCCGGCACCCTTCCTCCACATACACAAGAGGATCCGCCCCGCCGCCGGCGGCAAGCCTGTCATGGCGATTGGCCGGATCGCGACGCCGGAGGAAGCCGAAGCCGCGCTCAACGAGGGTGCGGGCGATCTGGTCGGAATGACGCGCGCGTTGATCGCGGATGCCGATTGGCCGAGCAAGGCACGCGAGGGTCGCGCCAAGGACATTCGGCCGTCGAGCTTCGACAACTTTGCTTGGGGAGAGGTACATCTCGGCAAGCCGCTAGCCGAGGCGCACAATCCGCAGCTCGGTGCCAGGGGCGAATCGCGCTGGCGACCGGCCGGCGCCGCCAAAAAGAAGCGTGTCGTTGTGGTGGGTGCCGGCCCGGCAGGTCTGCAGGCGGCCCGCATAGCGGCGCAACGCGGGCACGACGTAACCCTCCTGAGTGCGTCGCAAGAGCTGGGCGGCAAACTGCGCTGGGAAGCCGGACTTCCCGGTCGCCAGGACTATCACAACGTGTTGGCTTGGATGGAACGGCAGCTTCGCGACACCTCGGCAAAGATCGAACTCGGCAAGATGGCAACGCCGCCGGACGTTTTGGCGGGCAATCCAGAGACCGTGATCCTTGCTACCGGCTCGAATTCGCGGCCGCTGGCAGGGAGCGAGGGCGGTGTATCGGTTCGCGAGTGGGATGGACATCGGCTAAAGGTCCGTTCCGACGGGATAGCCGTTCTGTTCGACATGGACCACAGCGCCGCAACCTACGCGGTGGCGGAGGCCATGGCGGATCGCTACGAAAAGCTCGTCCTTCTCACCCCGCGCCCGCAGATTGCCCGCAACGTGAATTACTGCAGCGCGATTGGCATCCACCGCCGACTTTACCAGGCCGATGCCGAGATCATCGTCGCGGCCGAGCCGGTTTCCTTCCGTGGCGGCGTGCTGAGGTGGCGCAATGCTTTCACGGGCCGGGTGCGTGACATTCACAACGTTGCTCTATTTCTGTGGTCGACGCCGCGCGTCGCCAACGACGCGCTGGCCGAACCGTTGCGCCGGGCCGGTGTCGATACGCGTTTGGTCGGTGACTGCGTTGCCCCGCGCAATCTCATCTGCGCCATTCACGAAGGCGAAGCCGCCGCCACAGCCATTTAAGGCGTTGAACGGAAGATCCAGGCACGGGAGCGAGCTTGGGGCACTGAGGCCTGGGATTTGGTGAAGCCAAAGGTCGCTGCTGTCCAGAGGACCAAATCCCCGCCTAACTGCTGATGGCGACCACGCGGCGGGGTCAAGCCGCAGGGAGCAACGTGTCCGCCCAGGCCTCGGCGCCTAACGGTTCTTGACCATGTCGGCGCTGTTGCAGAGCCACACCGGAGCCATGCTCAGCTACAACGCAAAGGAAGGAGGCTACCCGCAAGCTTTCCGATCGTCAGCTGCAGTTTTTCAGTCGATTCGTCGCTGGCGTCGGGGAGAGGGGCGTCATCGGGCACGCGTGCTATCGCGCAACGGCGCGCCGCAAGGCCTTCTCCAAGGCCTCCAATTCGAAGGGCTTCTGCAGGATGGGGCCGCCTTGCAGAGCTGGCGGCAGGATGCTTTCGCCGTAGCCCGTGGCAAATATGAATTGCATCCCGCGTGCCGCCAAGAGTTCGGCGATGGGAAAAGTCTGCTTACCGTTCAAATTCACATCGAGCAGTGCCACGTCGAATGCGGGGCCGTCCGTTGCCCGCTTGAGAGCATCATCAAACCTGGCAACCGTGCCAACTACGGTGCAGCCAAGATCATGCAGCATATCCTCCATCAGCATGCACACCATCGACTCGTCTTCGACGACCAAGACCTTCAGTCCCTTCAGCTCGATTCCGCCGGCTCGCGACGCTTGTGCCTGCTGCTGTGCCATTATCTGCCACCGACCTCTATCAACGGTGCGTGGATCGAGCACACGACACCTGAGCTCGGGAAGGCGAGGGTTACCGCGCCGCCGAGATCTTGCGACAGTCCCTGCTCGATCAGTCTGCTACCAAAGCCTCTTTTGTCAGGCGAGGAGACCGGCGGACCGCCCTCTTCCATCCAGCGAAGCGCGAACTGGCCGTCCTCACCAACACTCCAATCGACCTCTACAGTGCCGTTGGCGTTTGAAAATGCCCCGTACTTGACGGCATTGGTCGCCAACTCGTGCAACGCCATCGACAAGGCAAGCGCAGCCTTTGGCCGGAGCCTGATTTCGGGGCCCCCAAACCGCAGTCGATGCTGGCTGCCATTGCTGGCATGGGGAGCAAGCGATTCCGATACGATCTTGCGCAAGCTCGCACCTTCCCAATGCTCGCGCGTCAGGATGTCATGGGCTTTTGACAGCGCCACGATCCTGGCATCGAACACCTTCTGGCCCTCGAGCAAATTCGGGGCGTTACGCAAGGACTGGCGCGCCACGGACTGGATGGTGGCGAGCGTGTTCTTGACCCGATGGTTGAGTTCATTCACGAGCAGGGTCAGCCGTTCGCGCGTGGATACTTGGTTCGAGATGTCGCGGAAGTAACAGACGACGCCAAACCGCCCATCGGGTTGCGGGATGCGGTGAGCCTGCCACTCATAGACTTCGACCCTACCGCTGTCGCGCCGCTGTTCGACGCGCTCGGGCATAAAGAAGGGTTCGCCAGTCTCGAGCGTGTGCCGGAAGACGCGCACCAGGTCTTCAGCGTATTCCTTCGGCCAAAGGATGGCGATGACCTCGGCAAAGTCTCGACCAATGAGGTTTGGTATGACGCCCAAAACCTTGGCGGCTATCGGGTTGACCTCGCGGATCCTGAAATCGGCGTCGACCAGATAGACGCCAAGCGGGGCCTGGTTCAGCAATGTGGCAAACTGCGCCGTGCGATGTTGGAGGGCGACTTCCTGTTTTTTTCGATCCGTGACATCGCGCGTCGTGCCGGCAACCGCCTCCACTTCCCCGTCCGGGCCGAATACCGGCACGAATATGTAGTCATAGGTACGTCGACCCTGCGTCCCCGAGAAGGGTACCTCGCCCCGGATGGGTTTCTTGGTTGCGACAACCGCGTCGATTTCGCGATTGTGCATGTCCGCATGCCATGGCTCGTAGCCGAGTTCGAGGCAAGTCTTTCCGATCGCTTGGATCCAGGTTTTGCCCCACATGGCGAGCAAAGCGTTGTTGGCGTAAATGAATTGGTGGTTCCGGTTGAACACGTAGACCAGGTCGGGCGTATTCGAAAGTACTGTCTCATAGAGGCGGCGCTGCTGATCCGACCGCGCGGCGAGGGCAAGGACCTCCTCTTCCGCACGTTTGCGCTCCGTCACGTCCGTGGCCGCGCCGAACCACTCGACAATTTCGCCGTTGCTGTCGAGGAGCGGTATTGCGCGAGATAGTGTCCAACCCACACTGCCATCGACCCGGCGCACGCGGTGCTCGAGCTCGAACAAACGCTTGCCGCCAATGGCTTCATTGATGGCCTCAAGCACGAAGGGTCGGTCATTGGCAAAGATATAGGTCTCAAGCCAGGACGAGCTTGGGTTGTTAGTATCTGGAATGAAGTCCTGACCAAGCAGATAGAGCATCTTCGTCCAGTCCGGACTCATCCGGTAGACGACGGTAGAGCTTGCGGTCACCAGGGCCCGGAAGCGTCCCTCGCTTTCGCGCAGGGCCGCCGTTGCCTCCTTGCGGACGCGAGCAAGTTCGAGGTTGGCGCTGACCCGCGCTATCAATTCGCGTGCCGAGAACGGCTTCACGAGATAGTCGGTGGCGCCGGCCTGGAGGCCCTCCACGCGGCTTTCCTCCCCGGCGCGCGCCGAGAGGAGAATCACCGGCAGATCCTGCATGTTCTTGTCGGCGCGGATGGCTTCAAGCAGTTGAAAGCCGTCCATTCGCGGCATCATGACATCGGCCAAGACGAGGCTCGGCCGCCGCTCGCGGATCTGCTTGAGTGCCGCTTCGCCGTCGGCGACGGTGCGCACCTCGCATCCCTGACCGAGAAGCCGGCGGATGTACAGACGCATATCGGCGTTGTCGTCGGCGACTAGGACGCCACCGTCCACGCCAAGCGGCGCGGATAATTCCCCATCCGCAACGTCGTCGATCACCTCGCTGCTGAGATCGGCCGTGTCGGGAAGCCAACGCAGCGCCTCCTGCACAAATGCTTCCGCCCCCACCGACGTTGAGGGTAGGGTTGGTGGCGCGACGAGGCGGCTGCTAGGCAAATGAGCGTTGCCGAGCGGCACGGACACAGTAAAGGTTGTGCCCTGGTTGACCGTGCTTTCGACCGCGATGCTGCCGCCGTGCAGCTTGACGAGTTCCTGCACCAGGGCGAGGCCGATGCCGCTGCCCTCGTGCGTTCGGCTCCGTTGCCCTTCAATCCGGTGGAAGCGCTCAAACAGCAGCGGCACTTCCGCTGCCGGAATACCAACGCCGGTATCGCTGACCGTCAACCGCGCCGTGCCGTCGACCTGCCGTAGGCCGATGGTGATGCCTCCCTCGAATGTAAACTTGAAGGCGTTCGAGAGAAGATTGAGGACGATTTTCTCCCACATGTCGCGATCGACGTAGACCGCAGCGGGCAATGCTGGGCACTCCACGTTCAGCGCCAGACCGGCACGCTCGCAGGCGGACGCATAGTTGCTGGCAAGCTCGGCGGTCAGTGGCGCCAGGTCCGTGGCGCTATAGGTCGCCTGCCCCCGCCCCGCTTCGATGCGAGAAAAATCCAGAAGCGAGTTGACTAGCTTGAGCAGCCGCAAGGAGTTGCGGTGCACGAGGTCGAGTTGCTCGACGTTCAATCCCTCCTTTCTCTTCTGCGCATCACTCAATGGCCCAATGATCAAGCTCAGGGGCGTGCGGAACTCATGGCTAACATTGGAGAAAAATACGGTCTTGGCGCGGTCGATCTCAGCCAGCGCCTCGGCGCGCTTGCGTTCTTGCTCATAGGCTTGTGCCGTCGTGATGCTGGCTGCGATCTGGGCTCCGACCAGGTCAAGGAAACCACAATACTGATCATCGAGCCGCAACCTCGGGCTGACGCCCGCAACCAGGAACCCCGCAAGCTGGTTGGGGAGGCTCGACTTGATCGGCAGCACGACGGCCTTCTCGGGAGGATCCGACCAAGGCCCTGGCGGCACGCACGGCATGGCCGCAGTAAGGCCCTCGATGACGGCTGCAACTTTCGTCTCCGCGACGTGTGAGAACCGCCAAACGTCCCGCGTTCCACCCACTCCGACCAATTGCATCGCGCCGGCGCTATTGGCATCGACGCCCGAACTGGCCGCCAGCCGCGCCTCCACGCCGCCTGCGTCCAGCAGGTAGAGAAGGGCGAACGGGATGTCCTTGGTGTGCGGCTCGAGCGCACGCGCGGCAATGGTGCACGCGCTCTCGGCTGTGCGAGCCTCTCCCGCGCGCACGCCCAGATCCCTGAGCACCGTGATTCGCCGTTCGCCCACAATTTTGTCGGTGATCTCGTGCACGGTTGCGAGGACACCGCCAATTCCCCTTGGCGCCGTCTCGTCGGGCACTGGGCTATAGGCGATCGTGAAGTGCGTTTCTTCGGTGAAGCCGTGTCGCCTTACCTCGAGCAGAATGTCGTCCATCCAGGTTGCAGGGCCGCCGTTGAAGGGGGCATCGATCAGCGGCCGCACGACATGCTCGATCTCGGTCCACACCTCCCGGAACGGTTGACCTAGGGCGCTGGGATGCTTTGTTCCCAGAATCGGGCGGTAGGCATCGTTGTAGATGGAGACGTACTGCGGTCCCCACCACAGCAGCAGCGGAAAGCGGTTGACGATCAGAAAATCGACCACCGTTTTAAGGGTCGGCGACCACCGTTCCGGCGGGCCGATGGGCGTCCTTGACCAATCCTTGGTCCGGATCAGGGAGCCCAGCTCGCTGGTCGGCTCAAGCGAATACCCCTCCCCGCCCGTGGGGGGCGCGGCGCTTTTATCTGCAATGGCCAGCGAGGTGTCGTCGCTCACCTGTGCCCTTTTCGATCTTGCGGTTCCCACTCTTTTGTCGGCAGAGGTTTGCCAAGATGGCTCGGGCGGTCCGGGTCATGCCGAGGATCTCTGCCCACAGCGTCTGAATTCCCCCGTTCTAACGTGCAACAACTCCGATCCTTGCGGAAAGTTCCACGCTCAATATTCCTAGGCCAATCTTCCTATGGTTAGCGGGCTGTCGGTCGCCCGCGCCCCTGATTCTGTTTATGACTGTCGCCGACATCCTGAGGGTTCGGCTGCCGCCGCGGACCAGAACCTCCGACAAGGATGCCGGTCCACCCTAGGCCGCGCCCGGAAGCAAGCTGCCAAATCATCTTCAGATCAACCGACAGGGGCGCGTCGGCCTTCGCCAGGCTTCGGCCCCGATGGCTCGAGCGTGACTGCGGCCCGCGTCGCCGGGCTGAGAGCGTATCGGGCTTTCGGGTCTGACACGCCTCGCGTACGTACCCTGCGTGCGCTTTGCCAGCACGCCGCGCGCTGGCGTGCTGGCCGCGCCGGCTCACAATTTCCAGATCGTGGTCTGACAGTCCTTCACCCCGACGACGGAAACGGTCCGCCAATTGCAAGGCAAGTCTCGCGAAATCTGGAAACGCGCCCGTGCGGGTTGACAGGTGACCATATTGTCACCTATTGTCGAGCGGTGACGGACGACGACCAGGTATTCAAGGCACTTGCTGACCGAACGCGTCGCATCCTCCTGGACCTGCTCTTTCAGCGCGACGGCCGCTCGCTGAAAGAATTGGAGTCCGGGCTGGCCATGACGCGCTTTGGTGTAATGAAGCATCTCAAGGTTCTGGAAGATGCCGGCCTCGTCCTGACGCGCCGGTCCGGCCGGGAGAAGCTGCATTTCCTAAATGCAGTTCCCATCCGGATGATCCACGACCGGTGGATCGACAAATACAGGGAACGGAAGGTCTCCGCGCTGTTGGCGCTCAAGACCGAGTTGGAGAAAAAGGATCGACGATCATGACGGAACAAGCCGCCACCACGCAGATCTTCAGGATTGTCATCAAGGCCAGCGCGCAAGCCATCTGGGATGCGATCACCAGTCCCGAATGGAGCGAGCGCTACGGATATGGCGGCCGTGTCGAATACGAACTTAGGGCCGGCGGCCAATATTGCCACAAGGCCAGCGCCGAGATGACGGCGGCGGGCCTACCCGAGAAAATGATCGTGGGCGAAGTGATCGAGAGCGATCCGCCACGCAAGCTGGTGCAGACCTGGCACCCGCTCTTTAATGCGGCCACGGCCGCGGAAGCACACACGCGACTTACCTATGAGATCAGGGAAAACCCGGCCGGCGTCTCGACGGTGACCATCACTCATGATGTCACGGGCGCACCGATGGTTGCCGGCATGGTCTCCGGCGGCGGCGACCCCGCGCAGGGTGGCGGCGGTTGGCCGTGGGTGCTCAGCGATCTCAAATCGCTGTTGGAAACCGGGACGCGCATGCCGACCTAGCCGAGCGTCGATGCAGCGGGACCCGCGACCGGCGCGGGGCCCGCCGTCGTGCCTCACCGCGTCGTCCCGAGACACCAGGTGCGGTTCGCAACCACGCCAGAGCCTCTTCCGTCTCGTCCAGGGGCACCTCGAGAATGTCGCCCGCGCACCAGGGGCTGCCGCCTTTGCTATAACTCCAGGGCAAGGTGACGAAGCCGGCCTGCGCCAGAGCAAGCGCCCACACATGGCTCCAGCCGGCAAAGCCGCCCTCGCTGCCGTGCAACAGGAGAATGGCTGGTTTGGGGGCGGGAGATCTCGGAAGATAGATGGTCGAACCACGCAAGCCGGAACGGTATTCGACATCGTAGCGCACGGATTGTTTCCCATCGGCCGTGACGGAGACTTGCGGCAGAGTATCACCACGGCACCACCGTGTCGGGGCAAGAAGCCAAGCGATCGGCTATCTCGTGCTCACCGTGGAGCACGGGACCGGGGAGCTAATCGGGCATCACCTCGCCGGCTCCAGCCGCGTGGGTTGGGAAGTCCCTCAACCTGAGAAGCTCATCCGTGATTGACAAGAGGGTCTCGGCGTCGGTCAGCTGCACCGTTGGAACGCCCACGTCGCAACATTGCTGCCTGGACGTCGGTCCTCGGCCATGACGCTGCCGCCGCACTTGGCCGCTTCTCTAACCGCTCACGTGCTAATCCCGTGCGTCCAGCTTGCCGGCGAGCGCTTAGCCGGGGCAAGGCGAAACGTGCCGACGGGCGCCCTCCGTGCGGGGCGCGATCGGCGGGGGTGCTAGGGACCGCTTTTGGTGATGCGAACCTGGGTGCCCTCGACCAGTCCGTCCGGTGGGTTAAGGATCACGCGGTCATCGGCCTGAAGCCCCGCGGCGATCTCGATTTCGCGGCCAAGGTCGCGCGCGATTTTAATACCCTTGAGCACCACCTTTTCGCCCGATCCGACGGTGGCAACGCGCAGGCCATTTTGATCGAATAGTAGCGCGCTGGCGGGGATGTGCAGTGTCTGCACGTCGCGTGACAGGTCGATGCGCACGTTTGCGTAGCCGCCGGCCAGCAGCAAGCCCTCATCATTGCCAACCATGAGCTGCATGCGTGTGGTGCCCGACTGACCGTCCACGGCTTGTGAAGAAAACTCAATGCTCGCCGGGAAGCTGCGATCGGGATATTCGGGGACCGAGATCATTGCCTTGGTGCCGATCCGGATCGCCGGGACGAACGATTGAGGCACGTTGACGTAGACGCGCAGCTTGCTGGTATCGGACACCACGAACATCGGCGGGGCCGAGCTGCTGCCGGCATTGATAAGGGCTCCCAGGTCCGTTTCGCGCGCGGTGATCATGCCGTCGAAGGGCGCCAGCACATTCTTGTAGCCGGCCAGCGCCTCGAGCCGGTCAACATTGGCTTGGTTCGACTTGACGGCCGCCTGTTTACTGGCGAGGTCGGCAATTCGCTCGTCCAGGTCCTGCTGAGAAATAATGCGAGAGTCGGCAAGGCTCTGCCGCCGTTTCAGGGTCGCCTCCGACAATCTGGCGTTGGATTGGGCATTGAGAAGGTCGGCGCGCGCCTGCATGAGCTGCTGGTCGAGGTCCGGTGCGTCGATCTCGGCCAAGAGCTGTCCGGCCTTGACGCGTGCCCCGATGTCGACCTTCCAGTCCTTCAAGTAGCCACTCACGCGCGCATAGATGGGCGCGCGCGAGTACGCTTCCAGTCGGCCCGGCAGATTGAGATACGGGCTCAGTTGCCTACTACTTGGAGATGTCACCGCCACGGTCGGAAGCGCCTGCGCATCGGTCCAGTCACGCAAACGCGCGCTGCTGCGTTCGCGCGAGAGAATGCCGGTCGCAACCACGGCAACGGCCACTGCCGCTGCAAAGAGCCCGAAAAGTCGGAGCTTGCGCAGATTGAGGGATGGGGGAGGGATGTCACGCGGCATTTGCGATCTCTGACGGAGGAGTGCCGCTCGGCGACTGCTTCTTGTGCATAAAACTAAAGACGACCGGCACGAACATGAGGGTAGCGATGGTTGCGAAGACCAGACCACCGATTACGGCGCGGCCCAGCGGCGCGTTCTGCTCGCCACCGTCGCCAAGGCCCAACGCCATCGGGGCCATGCCGATGATCATTGCCAGTGCCGTCATGAGTACGGGGCGGAAGCGCACAAAACCGGCTTCCAGAGCGGCGGCGATGGGGTCACCGCCGACGCCGTAGCGCTCGCGTGCAAAGCTGATGACCAGCACGCTGTTAGCGGTGGCAACGCCCATGCACATAATCGCTCCCGTCAGGGCAGGCACCGAGAGCGTCGTCTGCGTCGAGAACAGGATCCAGACGATGCCGGCTAGCGCGGCGGGGAGGGCGGAGACGATGACGAACGGATCCGACCACGACTGGAAGTTGACCACCGCCAACAGGTAGATGAGCACGATGGCGGCGAGCAAGCCAAACAGCAGGCCCTTGAAGGCGCTATTCATGGTCTTGACTTGACCGAGCAACACCACCGAGCTGCCCTTGGGCACGGCCGTTGCCGTGTCATCGAGCAGCTGTTGCACATCAGCGGCAAGCGCGCCGAGGTCGCGACCTTGCGCCGTGGCGTAGACCTGCACGACCGGCTGAATGTTGTACTGCGAGACCACCGCGCTCGTGCTGGAGCGCTTGATGTCGGCCACTCCCGCCAGCACCGGCAGTAGGGTCGTCCCCGGCGCCGTGATAGGCAGCGTCTGGAGCGCGGCAAGGGTGTCGAGCTGATGCTGTGGCGTCTGCATCACGATCGGGTAGGAGATGCCGTTGTCCGGGTTCAACCAATAGGTCGGCGACACCTGGCCGCTCCCGGCGAGATTGACCACCAGGCTGTTGGTCACGTCGCGCTCGGTCAACCCGATGTATTGGGCTCGCGTTCGGTCAACATCGACATTGAAGGCAGGATAGGCACGCGATTGCTGGATGCGGGCGTCGGCGATGCCGGGGATCCGCCTGAGCTTGCTCAAAATCAGGTTCGCGTGCTGGAAATTGGCGGCAAGGTTCGGGCCGCGGACCTGAATATCGATGGGCGCCGGCGCGCCGAAATTCAGGATCTGGCTGACGATGTCGGCTGGCAGGAAGGCGAAGCTCATACCAGGAAACTGGACCGGCAGCTCCTGGCGCAGCATCTCGACGTACTCGTGGGTTGGACGATGGCCTTCCTTGAGCTTGATTTGGATGTCGGCGTCCTGCGGGCCGATCACACCCGTGTTGTTGTAGGACATGTTGATGCCGCTGATGGGCATGCCGATGTTGTCGACCATGGTGGCGAGCTCGCGCGGCGGAATCAAGCGCGTGACCGCCTTCTGCACGTCCGCGAATTGTCGGGCGCTCTCCTCAACGCGCGTTCCCACCTGGGTGCGCACGTGCATTAGAATTTGGCCGGTGTCGACGGCGGGAAAAAAGTTGCGGCCGAGAAAAGGCACCAGCAGGAAGGATGCCGCCACAAAGGCGAGGCATGAGACCACGAAGATGGCGCGGTGTCGCAAGACCACTTCCAGCGCCAGGCGATAGCTAAAGCGAATATCTTCGAAGCGACGCTCGAAAGCACGCTGCAGCCGCAGCAACGGATTGCGCGAAGGCGCCTTGTCAGCATGCGCCCGGTGCGGCCTGAGCAGGTAGTTGGCCATGGTTGGCACCAGCGTGCGTGACAGGATGAACGACCAGGCCATGGCAAACATCACCGCTTCTGCCATCGGTACAAAGAGGAAGCGGGAAATGCCTTCCAGGAAGAACATCGGCACGAACACGATGCAGATGCATAGCAGGGAAACGAAGGCTGGCGTCACGATCTGCTGGGCGCCGTCCATGATGGCGGTCTGGACCTCCTTGCCCTGCTCCAGGTGCCAATTGATGTTCTCGATGGTGACCGTCGCATCGTCGACCAGGATGCCGACGGCAAGTGCAAGACCACCGAGCGTCATGATATTGAGCGTCTCCCCGATCGCGGAGAGCATGATGATCGAGCCGAGCACGGCCAATGGGATCGAGATGGCGATGATTACGGTCGAGCGCCAGCTGCCGAGGAACAACAAGATCATGACGCTGGTGAGGGCAGCGGCAATGACGCCCTCGTGGGCTACCGCGGCGATCGCCCCGCTGACGAACAGCGATTGATCGCCGATCAACGAAACGCGCAGGTTGTCGGGCAGCGTGTCCTTGATCTCGATCAGCTTGTCCTTGATGCCGGCGACGATGGCGAGCGTCGATGCCGTGCCATTCTTGAGCACCTGCAACAACACGGACCGGTTGCCGTCGACGTGCACGATGTTGGTTTGCGGCGAATTGCCATCGCGCACTTGGGCAATGTCGCGCAGGTAGACGATCGCACCATTGACCGACTTGATGGGCAGATTGGCGAGGTCTTCCAGCTTGGCGGGCGCATTGTTGAGCTGGATCGAATACTCGAATGCGCCGATTTTCTGGGTGCCGACCGGGAGGATCAGGTTCTGAGCGGCGAGCGCGTTGGCGACGTCTTGGCCCGACAGTCCCCGGGCTTGCATAGTCGAGGAGTCAAGGTCGATTTGGATCTGGCGGAACTTACCGCCGAACGGGAACGGCATGGCCGCCCCCGGGATAGTGACGAGCGGGGTGCGCACCGAGGTTACGGCAAGGTCGAAAAGGTTCTGTTCGGTGAGACCCTCGCCCGATAGCGCCAGCTGCAGGATCGGGACCGTCGAAGCGTAATAGTTCAGGATCAGCGGCGGCGTGGCGCCGGGTGGCATTTGCTTGAGAAGGGTCTGCGAAATCGCCGTGACCTGCGCATTGGCCGTGCGAATGTCGACGTTAGATTGAAAGAAGATCTTGATGATGCCGACGCCGTTGTAGGAGTTGGCCTCGATGTGCTCGATATCATTAACCGTCGTCGTCAGCGCCCGCTGGAACGGCGTCGCGATGCGCCCGGCCATCTGATCGGGAGGCAGTCCCGTGTATTGCCAGACCACGCTGATGATGGGGATGCGAATGTCGGGGAAAATGTCGGTCGGCGTGCGCCAGGCGGCGAGCGGGCCGATGATCGTCAGCAGCAACGCCAAAACGACAAAGGTATAGGGCCTTGTCAGCGCGATGCGGACGATGGCGACCATGCGGTGGAGCGTTCCCCGTCGCTAAGTCCTCTACAAGAGGGCTATTCTCGTCGGCCCGCAAGCAGCCGAGGCATACGCCACCTGCAAAGCTGCTACGCATTCTTGCTGCCATCCGAGGCTGCACGTGGGGGTCTTGCGGGACGCCGCGGCCACCAAGCCGGGTTGGGTCGAGCCCGCTAGCAACAGCAGCCGCCTCCGGCGTCGACGGCCAACGCCTCAAAACAGCAACCCTCAGCACGCTAACAGCAAGGCCGCGCCTCGATCGGCGGCGAAATGCCCCCCCAAAAAAGGGCGCGCACGTTCGGCCCAAGCCGCGCTGGCGCGACGAGCCAGGAGGCGCGCGGGATCAGCCTGTTCTAAAGGGCGAAACGATCGATAGGAGCCATTGCGCGGGCGATCGGCGATGCTGAACCGCCGCACGGCCGCCGGCATGGGCGTCCGACGCCAACCATCCAGACATGACGCCAGCGGTGCCCGGCGTCCCCTGAGCCTGGCTTGAGCCATAAGGAGAAAGACCCATGAAGCGACAGATTATCCGCGTTGAGCCCCTTTCCAGCTACCTTGAGAGGTGGAAGGCACCGACCTCAGCCGTCACTCGGCATGCAGATACAATCTATGTGTCTGGCCTGCCGCCCTTCGACCCGGAAACAGGAGAAATCGTCAAGGCAGCAATCGAGCGGCAGACCGAGATCGTGCTGGCGCAACTGAAGCTTTGTGTCGAGACCGCAGGCTCGTCGTTGGATAACGTCCTCAAGTGTAACGTCTACTGCACCTCGGTTGAGAAATTTGCGGCGGTGAACGCGATCTATGCGCGCTTTTTTCCGCTGAACCCACCAGCGCGCATTTTTACCTGCGTGCCAGCCTGGCCAGGTCCCTTCGACATCGAGATTGACTGCATCGCTGCTCTCTAGCGCCCACGGCGATCACGGCTAGGTTGCGAGAGGCCGCCCTGAGGCGGGCTCCCCACGCTTGACGCCAAAGCCGGGGAGCCGACGCGGTGCCCGGAAAAGGCCGATCGCATCGGCGCCATCAGGGAGGCTCGGCGAGCAAAAAGCTCGCCGGCTCTCCTGCGGCAGCTGCTTGTGTTATCATGCGCCCCTAACCGACGGAGGGTCCCCGTGCTCACGGTCACGCGCGATATGATCCTGCCCACCACCATCACCGGCTCCTATCCGCGGCCGCTTTGGTTTGACCGGAGTTTGGCCGGCCGATCGTTCAAGTCCGCGCTCGGGGATTCCTTGTTCCGCGAACAGTATCTGGACGCCGTTGCCAGCATCATCGCCGAGCAGGAAGCCGCCGGTCTCGATATCGTGACCGATGGTGACAGTCGCTTCGATCTGACCGTGGGCGGCAAGTCCTGGTTCTTTTATCCAATCGAGCGTCTCGGCGGGGTGTGCGGCCACCGCGACACCTCGCGCGGCTGGATGTCCCGCCATGGCCTGCGACCTGGCAAGATATTATGGGAGGTGCAAGAAGCCTATCAGCCCGGTGTCGTGCGTGAGAAACTCACGCGCGGTCCCCTTGAATACGCCGCGCTGTGGCAAGTCGCGCAGCGCACCACAGATCGGCCGGTGAAATTCGGTGCCATCTGCGCCCCCGCGCTCGCCTCGATGCTATGGAACGAGTTTTATGACGACGACAAGGCGATGATCCTTGATCTGTGCGACATCATGAACGCGGAGCTCCGCGAGATGACGGCCATCGGTTGCCCATTGATCCAGGTCGAAGAGCCGCCGCATCATATGCGCGCCCAGCAACCAGACTGCACGCAAGCCGATCTTGAGTTCCTGACGACGGCCTTCAATCGCCAGCTTACGGGTGTGAACGCCGAGATCTGGGTGCATACCTGCTGGGGCAATCCCAATCAGCAACGCGTCCACTGGAAGGTGCCGAGCTACGAACGCGCGCTGCCGCATCTGCTTGAGCTCAACTGTGATGTGCTGACCCTTGAATGTGCGAGCTCGGACGGGCAGGACTTGCATCTGTTCAAGCACATCAAGACCGACAAGAAGATCGGCATCGGCGTGGTCAACCACTGCAACACCGTGGTTGAACCGGCGGAGCACGTCGCGGCACTAATCCGCAAGGCACTGGAATATATTCCCAAGGAGCAGCTGGTCATCAGCACCGATTGCGGCTTTGGTCGCGAGGGCCTGTCGCGGCGGATCGCGTTCTACAAGTGCGTCGCCCTGGTCGAGGGCACCAATATCGTGCGCCGGGAGCTTGGCCTGCCGGAAGCCACCGTGCGGGCGGCCGATCCGAAGCTGTGGTTTGCGGGGCGTGACAGCGTCCGTTGACGTCGACAGCATTGCGGCAGGCTCGAGCTGGCGAAGCTATCGCCAAGCGATGCGTCTTGATCATGGCGCAGGCGCAGGCTGCCGAGCAGATGTCGGCGCTGCGTGCCGCGCCTGGACCTGAAAAATACGCCCCCCACAGCCGCGTCGCCGGCCTCTTGTGCGGGCGGTCAGGTTGAAACATGTCGCAAGGTGTTGCTCGGAGGCGAGAGGGGCATTGCCGCGGTGAGCGCAACGATATTAAGGCCGCGAAGGCGAAAATTTGCGACCGGTACGCTCGCCTGCAAAGGCGATTGTCTGCCTGCCATTCTAGAGCTCAAGTGACAAGGGTGCCGCGAGCACCACCCAACCCGTCAAGGCCGTGGCGGCGCCAATGGGCGGAGGCCAACTGGTCTTGGTGGTGGAGGACGACGAGGACGTGCGCCGGCTCACCGTCGATATTCTGATCGAGCTGGGCTATTCGATCCTCTCGGCCAACGGCTCGGTGCAAGCCTTGAGCTTACTGGACACGCATCCCAACATCGTCTTGCTCATGACCGATGTCGTCATGCCAGCGGATCGCTGCGAGGCACCCCCCGCCGCCCCACTGGCGGCGTTCTCGGGCATTGGCAAGCGGCGCTTTGGCGGGTCAATCTTGTCGCAATCATCGGCATTGCCTAATGGGGCCCCGGTTTGGCGCCAGATTTGCTCGCAGACTTTGGGCCTGGATCAGGCCCGTTGCAGAGTTCCCGGCGCCCTGGTTGAATTGGCCATGCTGGCAGCCCTGCCAAGGGCTGCGCCTGCGCCATGACAGGGACTGTTAACGATTGCCACCGGAGAGACACGTGAACGTCGATGGAGCCTGCCACTGCGGCCGCATTCGTTTCGAGGCAGAGGTCGATCCCGCCACAGTAGTGATTTGTCACTGTACGGACTGTCAGACGCTTTCTGGGTCTGCCTTCCGCACCGTCGTGCCGACGGTGAGCGGCAGCTTTCGGCTGCTGACCGGCGCACCGAAGGTCTACGTCAAGACCGCAGACAGTGGCAATAAGCGGGAGCAGACATTTTGTGCAGACTGCGGCACACCAATTTACTCAGCTCCGGTCGGCGAAAACAAAAACGTCGTCACCTTGCGCGTTGGCACCATCCGCCAGCGCGATCAGATGATCCCCGACGACCAGTTCTGGTTTCGCTCCGCGCGCGCCTGGCTTGGCCTCCTGCCATCGCTGAAAAAGCGCGAGACGCAGCCCGTATTCGACCGGGGCGGTGGGTTTGGTCGTTAACTCCGCCGCGGCGCGCAATGCCACGGGGCTGGGACCTTTGCCCTTGGGGCTACTCCGCGTGCATGCCCGTGCGCACGATCGAGGCGATCTCCGATGACGCCTTCATAAAGGGTGAGAGCAGGCGATGCCCAAGGGTCTTGGCAATCAGGATATCGTTGAGCACCAGGTAGTCGATCCCCGTAGCCAGGAAGCATTCAACGGCATCGCGCGGCGTTTCGACAATCGGCTCGCCCTTGACGTTGAAGGATGTGTTCAGCAGCACGGGCACGCCGGTGATGGTGTCGAACTCCCGTAGCAACCGGTATAGCCGCGGGTTCTGGTTTTCCCGCACCGTCTGCACGCGCGCCGTACCATCGACGTGGACCACCGCCGGGATTTTGTGCGTCCATTCGGGGCGAACGCGCTGAGCGAGCAGCATAAATGGTGATTTCGCCTCGCCTTCGAACACCTCGTTGACCCGTTCCGCCAATACGACGGGGGCAAACGGGCGAAAGGCCTGCCGGTGCTTGACGCGCTTGTTGAGTTTGTCCTTCATCGCGGGGGTGCGTGGGTCCGCGAGGATGCTGCGGTTGCCGAGCGCACGCGGGCCAAACTCCGAACGACCTTGAAACCAGCCAAACACATTGCCCTCGGCGAGTAGCCGCGCCGTATCGGCGCAAATGTCGCCGCTGCTCGTGCGCGTGGTCTCAAGCCGAACGAGCCAGCTATTCAGCGCCTCGCTCACCGCCCGTGCCGGGTACTCGATACCCAAATAGGCGTGGTCCATGACGAAGGACCGCGGCTTCTTCTGGATCGCCAGGTGACCATAGTAGGCGCAGCCGATGGCGATGCCATCGTCGCCGGCGGCGGGCTGAACCCAGACATGGTCGAAGCCGGCTTCGCGCAGGACGCGCCCATTGGCGACGCAGTTGAGCCCGACACCGCCGGCGATGCAAAGGTTTCTGGCGCCGGTCGTTTCGCGCAACCAGATGGCGCGATCGAGCAGCACGTTTTCGGCATCATTCTGCACGCGCCAGGCCAGATCCTCCCAGTGGCGCCTGAACGGGCTGCGTTCCCAGTCGCGGTGCACCTCCGGGAACCAGGGCTTGTCGAATTCTGCGGTCCACTGCGGGACGTCCAGCGCGCCGGCCTCAAGCTTTATCAGCGACTTCGCCGGGTCTGGCCGACCATAGGGCGCCAGGCCCATCACCTCGCCGCACTTGTTCCAGTCGCCGAAGATGTAGCTGGAGACCCGGCTGTAGAGGGCCCCGAGCCCGGGCATGAAGTAGAATTCGTCGCTGAGAAAGCCGCGCACCGGGTCGAGCCACACCTTTCGCAGCGGCGTGAGCTCGGAACCCTTGAACCGATAGTAGCTCTCGGACTCTACGCGCGAGCGGATTGACGTCGCCGGTGAGCTGGCCCTCTTCGTGGATGTCGGAGGCGTAGTTGCCCACGCCGTCCACAATCATGATGACGCCCTCATCGAATGGACAGGCGGCAAATGCGCTGTAGGCGTGGGCGAGGTGATGCGAGACGGTGATCACCTTGTGGGAATGGGCGCGAAAAAGTGGGCTTTTAAGCGCCTGCGCACGTTCCTGCGCATCCATGAATTCGGGGATATCCTCATAGAGCAGGCGCGTCTCCAAATCTTCGAGGGGCAGTACGTAACAATTGCGCACCACGAGGTCGACGTCGTCGAGCGTTATGCCTTCGGCGCTCACGCAATAGTCAATGACCTCCTGAAAGAACCCTGTGTCGTGCTTCTCGCGCGTGAGGCGCTCCTTGCTGATGGCGTAGGCGATTTCGCCGTTGCGAAGCAGGCAGGCGCTGACGTCGTGATCATAGGCGTTGAGACCAAGCACGTAGGTGTTCGTCGACATCCTGCGCTGTGGCGTCGCTGTTGCAGGCATGGCTCGCATTCATCCGGCCTTCATCTCGTGGCGGCAATACTATGATCACTTCGCTCGGAATAGATGACTGTGTCTGGTGAAAGATAACAACGCCCGCAATCAATGTGTCGGCCGGTGGAACCCAATTCGGTCCCGCGCGTTCCAGCACCAGGTTGCGGCATCATAAGAGGCGACATATAATTGGATTGACCGCTTTTATGTGGCCTTGGAGAGCCCAGATCGTCGCAACCTCAGGCCACCCAACAAGAAGCGCGCGGACACGGGCAAGAGTGCGACCGTGCCGCCACAGTGCCCTCGGAGGTGCAGTGTGAAGCAGCGTAGCGTGGTGCGGTGCGAAGGCCGATTGCCACACGTGGTCGAGGCGGCATTGGGCTTCGGTCGTACCGTCAAACGAGGTTTGATCCGCAGCGCCGCCGTGGCCGCCATGCTGGCCATGTACGCGGCGGCATCGGTTGGGTCCATGGCCACGAGCACGCTTGGGGTCGCTGGCCTTTCGGGTCTGGCCCTGACGGCGACCGCGACGCCCGCGAGTGCCCGGAGACGCTGGCGGAGGCGCGGCTATTGGCGCGGTGGCTACTATCGGCGCCGCCGCCGCTATTATGGTCGCCGCGGCTACTACGGCGGGGTGGGCTGGCCCTATTACAGGCGCCGCCGTCGCCGCGGCTTCGGCGTCCACTTGCATTTCTGACGCAAGCAAGGGCTGGCCGCACGAGCGCTTAAGCCTCCCGAACCGGACGGCAGGGTCGCCGTTCGCGGGTTGCCAACGCGCCGTTTTTGGTGCTGGGCCGTCTTTGGTGGTGGAGAGACTTCGTTCAAGGCCAGATTTTGGGGCCGGACTTGAAGCCGGACTTCAATCCGGACTTCAATCCGGACTTCAATCCGGACTTGGGGGGCCAGACGCGGGGCCAGAGCCTTGAAAGCCCCGCCGGGCTCCCTCGGCATCGGCCGTGATGCCGGGCGGCGGTGCTAGCGGCGGCCGCCCCCACAATTGGCAGCCTTGGCGGGGGGCAGGGCACTCATCGGCCGCTCGGCAAGACGCGCCCTCTTACTTGGCCCCAATTCGCGCCGACCTTCCCCCGGGGCGCCGTTTGGGCTGCGGGGCGGAAGGCGTCCGGCGCCACCCTCGACGCGGGCTCGATTTCGCGCAATCCTGTAGAAGACCCCAACAGGAGACCCCCCATGCCCATGTCGCGTTGGAACGCTCTTGCCCTGTGTGGGCTGCTGCTGGCGGCGCTTGCCGGCACGCCAGCCGCCGCCCAGAAAACAGGCGGCACGCTGGTGCAGATCACGCAGCCTGAGCCTCCCAACCTCGCTCCCTACATTTCGACCTCCGCGCCGATCGGGCAGGTGACGGCCAAAGTCTACGATGGGCTCCTGGAATACGGCTTTGACCTCAAGCCCAAACCCGGCCTCGCAGAAAGTTGGGAGGTTGCACCGGACGGCAAGTCGGTCACCTTCAAGCTGCGCAAGGACGTGAAGTTTCACGACGGCAAGCCCTTCACGTCCGCCGACGTGCAATTCACGATCATGGACGTCTTGAAGAAGGTGCACCCGCGCGGGATCAGCACCTTTCGCGATGTGACGGCCGTCGAAACCCCCGACGAATACACCGCGGTGTTCAAACTCAACAACGCCGCCCCCTATATGTTGGCGGCACTGTCTGGCTACGAGAGCCCGATGTTGCCCAAACACGTCTTCAGCCAGGGTGACATCAAGAGCCACGCCAACGCCAACTCCCCGATTGGTACCGGTCCCTTTAAATTCGTCGAATGGCGCCGGGGTGAACTCGTTCGCCTCGACAAGAACCCGGACTACTGGCGCAAGGGTCTGCCCAATCTCGATCGCATCGTTGTCCGTTTCATCAACGACGAGTTAACGCGCACCGCGGCGCTGGAGAAGGGCGAGGCGCACGTTGCGGGTTTCGGAGCCGTGCCCTACAGCGATGCCAAGAAGTTGGCGCAGCTACCCTCAATCGAGGTCACGACCAAGGGTTACGAGATGATCAGCCCCGTGGTCGAGCTGCTGATCAACACCAAAAAACCTGGCCTGGACAATCAGAAGGTTCGCCAGGCCATTGCCTATGCCATCGACCGGCAGTTCGTGATCGACAATATCTGGTTCGGCTACGGCAGACCGGCAACAGGTCCGATCAGTTCGAACTTTGCTCCCTCGGGCATCTATACGGCCGATGTCACCAAGTACCAGACACCGGACGGCATCGAGAAGGCCAACAAGCTCCTCGACGAGGCCGGTTTCCCGCGCAAGGAGGGGGGCATCCGCTTCGAAATCGTGCACGACATCACGCCCTATGGGCCGGAGTGGCAGCGCTTCGGTGAGGTCGTGCAGCAGCAATTGGCCAAAATCGGTATCAAGGCGTCGCTTCGCTACGAGGACGTGGCAACCTGGCTCAAACGCGTCTACAGCGACTATGACTTCGCCCTGACGTCCAACTTCCTCTACAACCTGCCCGACCCCGTGATCGGCGTGCATCGCGCCATTCACGGCAAGCTGATCAAGCAGGGCACCGTGTTCGTCAACGGTTCGCAGTGGAGCGATCCGCAGGCCGACGCGCTGATGGACAAGGCCACCATCGAACCGGACCCCCAAAAACGCGCCGCCTACTATCAAGAGGTGCAAAAGATTGTGGTCGACGGCTCGCCGATTGTCTGGGTGTTCGAACTGACCTTTCCGACCATCGTCAACAAGCGCTATCACGACGTGATCACGAGTCCGCTCGGCATCTATACCAACTTCGCGACGGCATGGCGGGAGTAGGCCTTGCGCTCGGACGTTGCTATGGCGGTCGTCGTCTCGGGAGATGCGAGCTATCCGCGCACGCCGGAACATGAAGCACGATAAATCCCGGTGACCAACAGGCGGTAGGCCGATGGGCAGCGCGCGGCTGTTGCGCTACGTTTTTCGTCGCCTGTTGCAGGCGATACCCGTCGTGCTGGGCGTGGTGGTGCTCAATTTCCTGCTGCTGCAGCTGGCACCCGGCGACGCGGCAACGGTGCTCGCCGGTGAAGCCGGAGGTGCGCCGGCCGAGTACGTCCAGGCGCTGCGCCAAAGGTTCGGCCTCGATAAGCCGGTGCCCGTTCAGCTGGCACTCTACGTCAAGAACATCCTGGCTCTGGATCTCGGCTATTCCTTCCGCAACCAGAGCCCGGTGCTGCCGCTGATCCTGGCACGGCTGTCGGCCACCTTGCTGCTGATGGGCACCACGCTCGTCCTTTCCCTCGGGATCGGCGTCCTATTGGGCCTCATGGCGGCCGTGTGGGTGCGCACTTGGAAGGACCACGTGATCTCGGTGGTCGCCATCATCGCCTATGCCATGCCGCTGTTTTGGATCGGATTGATGCTGATCTTGCTGTTCGCCATCAAGCTCGACTGGCTGCCGACTTCGGGCATGGAAGATGCGGCCGCCTTCTACGAGGGCTGGGAACGCGTTGTCGATATCGCTCGCCACCTGATCTTGCCCGCCGTCACGCTGTCCCTGTTCTACATGGCGTTTTATGCGCGCCTGATGCGGGCAACCATGCTGGAGCAGCGCGGGCTCGACTATGTGACGACCGCGCGTGCCAAGGGTCTGAGCGAGCGCCAGATCACGCTGCGGCACGTGGTGAGAAACGCTCTGATGCCCGTGGTCACGGTGGCAGGCGTACAGGTCGGCGGCCTGCTCGGTGGCTCGGTCGTGGTGGAATCCGTTTTCGCCTGGCCCGGCCTCGGTCAGCTCGCTTTCCAGGCCCTGTTTGCTCGCGATCTCAACTTGCTACTCGGCATCTTCTTCATTTCCTCCTGTCTGGTGGTGGTGATCAACATCGTCGTCGACGTCGTTTACGTCCTTCTCGATCCTCGGGTCAGGATCGGCTGATGCAGAGTTTCTGGCGGCGCTTCTTCAACAATCCGCGCGTGGTACTGGGCCTCGTCTGGCTCACCTTCATCGTTGCGGTCGCCCTGGCGGCGCCAGTGTTGGCACCCACCAGCCCCTTTGCCATCGTTGCCAAGCCGTTTTCGCCGCCGTTCGGCGAATTCTTGTTCGGCACCGACTCGCTCGGCCGTAGCCTACTGGCGGGGCTCATCCATGGCGCGCGCACCTCGCTCCTGATTGCGATACTCGCGACCCTGGCAGCGGTCGCCTTCGGCACCTGCGTCGGTGCCATCGCCGGCTTCTATGGGGGCATCGTCGACGACCTTCTGATGCGGGTCAGTGAGTTCTTCCAAACCATCCCCTCCTTCATCTTTGCCATCGTGTTGGTCGCCATCCTCGCTCCCTCGGGTACGAGCCTCGTCATAGCCATCGCCACGGTCAGTTGGCCGCCCATTGCCCGTGTGGTGCGCGGCGAGGTGCTCACCATCAAAGCCCGCGAGTTCGTGCAGGCGGCGATCGTCGCGGGCCAGCGCGACATGCCTATTCTGGTCGGCCAGGTGTTGCCCAACGCGCTGTCGCCGCTGATCGTCACCGGCTCATTGCTCGTCGCCAACGCGATCCTGATTGAGTCCGCGCTCTCTTTCCTCGGCCTGGGCGCGCCGGATCTGATGAGCTGGGGTTTCCAGATCGGGGCGGGTCGTGCCTTTTTGCGTGACGCCTGGTGGCTAGTGACGGTGCCAGGGGTCGCCATTCTGCTGACCGTGCTCTCGATCAATCTCGTCGGCGAAGGCCTCAACGACGCGCTTAACCCGAGGCTGCGCGATCTATGAGCGACGCCGTCCTCGCCATCGAGAACCTCAGCGTGGCGTTGCCCTCCTGGGCCGATCGGGCGCACGCCGTCGACGGCGTCTCGCTTGAGGTTCTGCGCCGGGAGATCCTCTGCGTCGTCGGTGAATCCGGGTCGGGCAAGTCGGTGATGGCCAAAGCCATCCTGCGCCTGTTGCCCGAGCCGCACGTGCGCGTGACCGGTGGGCGCGTCATGTACGAGGGCCAGGACCTCCTGAAGCTGCCGCCCACAGGTATCCGTGCCATCCGCGGCGGCCGCATTGCCATGATTTTCCAGGAACCGATGGTGGCGCTCAACCCGCTGATGACGGTTGGCCGGCAGACCGACGAGATCATCGAGGTCCACACCGCGCTGCGACCGGCAGAACGGCGCCAACGCGTTATCGAGGTGTTCGGCGACGTGCGGCTGCCCGAGCCTGAGCGCATTCTCAAGAGCTATCCACACGAGCTCTCGGGCGGTCAGCGTCAGCGCGTGATGATTGCGATGGCGCTGGCGCTGGAGCCGGCGCTCATTATTGCCGACGAGCCGACCACCGCGCTCGATGTCACCACGCAGGCCCAGATTCTGCGCCTGCTCAAGGAACTGCAGGCCCGCCACGGCACCGCCATCCTGTTCATCACCCATGATTTCGGGGTCGTGGCGGAGATCGCCGATCGCGTGGCGGTGATGCGGCAGGGCAGGCTGGTAGAACAGGGGCAGGCGCGGGACGTCCTTGGGCATCCGCAACACGACTACACGCAAGCCTTGGTCGCGGCCGTGCCAAGCCTTAGCCCCCGTCATCGCTTCGGCACCCGTTCAGGCCCTGGGCCCGAGCGCCCTCTTCTCGCCGTGACGGGGTTGAGCAAGAGCTACTCCGGCCGGGGCGGCGCCTTCTCGCTTGCGCGGCGACGGGTGCCAGCCGTCGCCGGGGTCAGCCTCGAAATCGGCAAAGGCTGTTCCTTGGCACTCGTTGGCGAGTCGGGTTCCGGAAAGTCCACCTTGGCGCGTTGCATCGTCGGCCTCGAGCGGGCCGACGATGGAGCGATCCTGCTCGAAGGCAGCAACGTGGCTGGCTTGTCGCGCGCCAGGCTGCGTCCCTTCCGCAAGGTTTTGCAGATGATCTTCCAAGATCCTTTCGCCTCGCTTAATCCGCGCTGGCGCGTCGGCGACATCATCGCCCAAGGACCGATTGTGAACGGCACGCCACGCAAGACCGCGCACGCGGAAGCCGCCGAGCTGCTGCGCCTGGTCGGTCTCGACCCGAAGGCGGCAAACCGCTATCCGCACGAGTTCTCGGGCGGCCAACGCCAGCGCATCGGCATCGCCCGTGCGCTAGCCGTCAAACCGAAATTGATCATTGCCGATGAGCCGGTGTCCGCACTCGACGTCTCCGTGCAAAAGCAGGTCCTGGAGCTGTTGGACGAACTGCGGCGAGCTTTCGACCTGTCGATGCTGTTCATCACCCATGATCTGCGCGTTGCCGCGCATGTCTGCGAGGAAATTGCGGTCATGAAGGACGGGGTGATCGTCGAGCGCGGCGCCACGGCCGATGTCTTTGCCACGCCGAGGCACGAATATACCAAGGCTCTGCTCGCCGCCGTGCCCGGGCGAGACTGGCAGCTCAAGCGCTTGCCCGCGCGCAAGCCCTGCTGAGGGAGCCGCCAAACTCAAGTTGCAAACCAGGTGATGGACTGCCCGTGCGGGCCGGTCCAGGCGACCGGTTTTCCGTCAACCGCGAGCAGAAACTGGTCGGGAGTTTCAGGCGGTGGTGCGGCCTTCGCAAGCTCCGGAAACACCGAGGAGGCCTCGTTGCTGATCCAGACGGCCTCGATTTGGCGAACACTGCGCGCGAAGGCGTCGCGTTCGGACGCCGATTGCAGGTAGCCCAGCACGGCCGAATGGTAGACGACGAGCCGCAAGCCCTTGGGTACGCGAGCGATCAAGGCAGGAAGATCGCGACGCAGGTCGCCCCGCACAACCGGCGGCGGCTGCGCACGCGCGATTTGGATGGCAGCGGCCAGATTGCCTGCGCGGGCCTCGCACCCCGGCCAAACCAGCGCTTCCAGCCAAGCCATTTGATCGCGCGCATTGATATCGAGCGGGTTGAGGTCGAGCCCACAGCGCCAAGCCACCTTCGGCAGCGCCAGCGGCAACGGCGTCGCAGGGCTGGCACGACAGGGAAAAATCGGGAGAGAGGTCGGTCCCGGCGGTACCAGCCGATGCCGCCCATAGTCGTAGCCATAGTGATCGGGTAGGAGGCACAGCCCTGCCGAGGCGCCGACTTCGATCAAGGCGAGGGGCTGGCGCAAGGCGCCGAGACTGGGCAACAAGACCGCGCATCTGGCCGGCTCGTTGGTCTGCGTTGTGCGCGACAGCATGATGTCTTTAAGGCGCGCAGCCTCGCCGCGGACGATCGCTTCCATCGCGCTCGCATCGCGTGGCACGCCGCCGATATGGCGAAGGGCGGCGAGAAACAGGTTCGGTTGGCGCCGATCGGGCGGCATCGAGCCCAGAAACGCCAACAGGTCGGGGGAGCGCGCAACGGCCAATGCTAGCCGCTCATAGGCCGGCGAGGCACCGTGCGCCTCGACAGTCGCGAAGCGGCGATAGCGTTTCGCGATTGCCCGCAGCTCGTCGTCATCCGCTGCCATGACCGGATCCCGCGGTTTCCTCGAACATTAGGCCGCGCTGAGCTGGAATCCGTCGGCGTCGGTCCGCGACACCGGTCGCGCTGGGCCTCGTTGGACCCCATACCGACGCTGTTGACTTCCGTCGAGGTCAATGACTGGCCGGTCTGAGTTGAGGCGTGCCATTTACCCGCAGTGCCAACAGACTTTGCGTCGAACGTCCAGTAAAGGAGCGGCATATTCGCAGGGGTTCTCCGGCAGCGAGCAAACTCGTGGGCCTGCCCGACCAGGGCGTTCCACATCATGCAATGCTTCGTCGGGTATGCAATGGTTTGCCGGGCGATGCCACATTTCGGTCTCGCTCTTGACGCACGACATTGGGACTTCGCAGAAGTCCAGTGCAGTTATGATCCGAGATGCGTTTGTTCGTGGATTAACAAAGCTGACGCGTCGTTACTTCAAACTCTTAAGGGCGGGTTACCGCGTGCTGCACGCTCAGTAGTCGTGACTGGTGCGCTGGGCAGAGGGGGGGCATGGAGGATGGACGACAAGAAATCGCTCCGCGGCAGGGCTGGTGCTTGGAGTGCATTGCTATCCTCGGTCACCGCCCTCATCTTTTCGGTCTATAGCCTATACGAGACGGTGATTAAGCAGGCCGACTTGCATATTTATCAACCACCTTTAATTTACATGTATCGTGAAAACTTTCGCGATGTGTTTGCTATTCCAATCACGCTCTCCAATGTTGGCACGCGGCACGGTACAGTGCTGTCCTTTGATCTTGAAGTTATCCAACCTCAAACACTTAAGAGCACGAAATTTCAAAGCCTACATTTTGGCGAGTCGCCCAAGCGTAATTCACGCCTCTTCACGCCGATCACAGTTGCAGGCCGCAGTTCATTCACTGATGTGGTATTATTTTATGCCCTTTCTCGCGGATCATTTGTCGAGGCCACCGGCGGCGTCACGCTCCCGCTGCGTTTCAAACTGACGTTGAATGCGGATACCGCCGGTGGTTGGCTGGCGACGAAGCCGCCGGCGGCAGCTGTTTTTGATATGACGGCGGATTACATCCAAAGCCATAACAAAATGGAAGCCGGTGAACCAACCCATTTCCACGATTTGCGCTGGACAGAAGAAGTGGTTACGGCCGCGACGACCAGAGAAAAGCAGATCCAACCAGAGCAAGAAGCGGCGCTCGCCAAGAACGTTGAGCAAACCATAGAGAAATGCGGGTCCGGCCTCACAGTGAAGTTCGACTGGACGGGGGTACCGGCCGGCGCTCTCAAGGAGTTCAGCGCCTCAGGATATTGTGACGCTGCGCTTGAAGGCATCAGACGCGTTTGCGAGGATGCGCTCGGAAAGGATGCGGTCAAGCAGAAGATCAAGAGCATGACGTGCGGCTTCGGCGGCGAGCGCGCGATTTCGCTAAAGGATGGATCGCTGGCCTACACGATCAATTTCAACGCCACCAATAACGCTGATTTCGTCTACGCCTACCTCCAGAACAATTTGTGATTTCCAACGTCGGACAGGGGGTGTCGATGTCAAAAACGGGCGCCGTGCTTGGCCTGCTGCTGTCCACGCTCGGCCTTGCCACCGGCTTGCCAGGGCCAGCCGAGGCGGAAAAGCGCGTCGCGCTGTTGGTTGGGAACAATGGCTACGAGAATGTGCCGCGGCTCAACAGGGCCATCAATGATGCGCATGCGCTCGGCGAAGCGCTGAAAAAGCTTGGCTTCAAGGTATTCGTCGCTGAGGACCAACCGCGGCGCTCAATGAGCGAGGCATTTCTGGCATTCGACCGGGCCATCGAGTTCGGGGACACGGCGCTGTTCTTCTTTGCCGGCCATGGCTTCGAAATCCATGGGCAGAACTATCTTCTTCCCACCGACGTTCCGGCAGCCACCGAAGGGCAGGAGGAGCTCGTGCGCGATGGCTCTTTCGCCGTGGAACGCATTGTCGACCGCCTGCAGGCACGCGGGGCGCGCATCGCGATCCTGGTCCTCGACGCCTGCCGCAACAACCCATTTGATCGATTGGGCACGCGCGCCATCAAGGGAACCGGCGGCCTCGCCCCCATCACCCCATCCGAAGGGGTGTTCGTGGTGTTTTCCGCCGGCGCAAAACAGACGGCGCTCGATCGGCTCAGTCAAACTGACCCGGACCCTAATTCCGTCTTCACCCGCAATTTCATGCGCGAGATGGCGACGCCGGAGCTGACCCTGGTGCAGATCGCCAAGCGCACGCAAATCGCTGTCAAACAGTTGGCAGCCACCGTTCGTCACGACCAGACACCGGCCTACTATGACCAGATCGTGGGCGACGTCGTGTTCAAACCTTCGATGGATAATACTCCACCCATTCAGCTGCTTCCGCAGGTTGTGGCTTCACCGCCCGGGACGCCTAGTCCGTCGGATAGTCCGTCGGATCGCCAGGCTCCCGTGCTGTCGGAAGCGGCCAAGCGATTGATTGCCGATCTCGATGCTTTGGCGGCAGCCGGCAATTGGCCCGAATTGCACGATCGCTTGACCGACCTCAATCCAGCCGCGCGCGATGCGCATTGGAACGCGCTGGTCGAGCAGGCCGCCATCGGCGAGTTAACCCCTCAAGCCGCGCCGGGCGGAAGCTTCGCAGAGCGAATGGCTGCGATTGAACGCTACTATCCAAAGTTTCCCTCGCTCAGTGGCTCGCCGCGGTTTCTTGCACTGCGCACGTCGATCGGGCTCGAGGCCTTTGGCCGCTGCTTCGATGAGCCCCACGACTCGGCAAAATGTCTCGGTGCCCTCGAGCGCTTCGTGCATGTCGCGCCGGTGAGCGCCGACCTCGCCCGAGGCGCTGCGCGCCTCGTTGGTCTCCAGCTCAATCGTTCCATCTCGGCGCTGTTTTTTGCGGCCGGCCTCGACGCGGTGGGTGGCGAGGCAGTGTGCCCCGATCCGGACGTCGCCTATTCAACCGTTGCCGCCCTGCAGAGGCCGCCCGATTGGCGTGAGGCCAAGGCCGCGCGCACGCTCGCGGAGCGCTGCTGGGAGACGCTCGGGACCGCCGTGGTCGAGAAACTCGCGCACGAGAGCGCGGGCAGCTATTACTTGCGCAATGCCTGTCCGATCCTCATGGAACGCAAGGCGATCAGCGGGCTGCGTGCGGCGCGCTGCCAGGAACTTGGCTCCCGTTAGCCGAAGTATGCTGGCCCGGCGCGCTGCAGCTGGCCTCGCTTTCAGTCGGTCCCGCAACGGCGCCGGCCATTCCGTCCGTGATGGCGGGTGTCGGGTGCGAACTGTCGCGAGCCACTCGGTTGGTGAAGATTCAACGGAGGCGCTGACTGACGATGGCGATCGTGACCCGAGGGCAAGTCGCAGTCGCCGGAACGGCATGCACACCTAAATCAAGTACTCATCGGTTTGAGCAGAGATATATTCGTCCGGGATCTTGAGTGTGGGCCTTGGTCAGGCTTCCAGGAGCTTCTTGACCCTTGGCTTTTGGCTCAGTCATAAGAAATAGGTAGGTTCCCGCACCGCGGCGCGGGCGGTGCTTTCGCCTGATGGGGAACATCATGACGGGTGCTCGGCTCCGAGATCTTGGAATTTCAGTCGGCGTGTTGCCAACCGGAGAGTTTAACGCCATCACCGATGTCGCTGGCGTCAAGGTTGGATATCTTACGCTGATCCGCGACACTCCTCACATTGTACGGACGGGGATCACGGCGATCTGGCCACGAGGACCGGAGATTTGGACGGATTATGTTTTTGCCGGCACCTTCTCGTTCAACGGCAACGGTGAAATGACCGGCCTGCCCTGGATTGCAGAGCAGGGCATGCTCGGTGCACCGATCGGCATCACCAACACCTACCAGGTTGGCCTAGTGCGCGACGCGATCTGTGCGCTGGCCGTTCGCGATGGTGCCCCGCAGCTCTTCCACCTCCCGGTCGTGGCCGAGACCTATGACGGCTGGCTGAGCGACATACGAAGCTTCCCACTGACAAAGGAGCACGCCCTCGCCGCGTTTGACTCAGCCACTGGCGGCGGACCGATCGCCGAGGGCAACGTTGGTGGCGGCACGGGCATGATTTGCCATGAGTTCAAGGGCGGCACGGGCACGGCCTCGCGGCTCGTGATGGAAGACGGCACCCGCTATGTTGTTGGCGCCCTCGTCCAAGCGAACTATGGAGAGCGCGACTTGCTGCGGGTAGATGGCGTGCCAGTCGGGCTGGAGATCGGCCCGGAGATCGTGCCCGCATTCCGATCCGGCGGGCAAGGCCCGGCACTCATTGAGGAGGGCAGCTCTATCATCGTTGTTCTCGCCACCGATGCGCCCCTCCTTCCAGTCCAGTGCCAGCGCCTTGCACGCCGAGCCACAACCGGTCTCGCCCGGGTCGGCGGCCTTGGAGCCAATGGTAGCGGTGACATCTTCATCGCCTTCTCGACGGCCAATCATGTCGGGCAGAACGACAAAGTTGCTCACGTCCGAATGATCAATCCCGATGCTATGACCAAGCTCTTCCGGGCCGCCGCCGAGGCGACCGAGGAGGCGATCCTCAATGCCCTCTGCACGGCAAAGACCATGGCCGGCAGAGATGGTCACCTCAGTCATGCCCTGCCCCTCGATCGCCTCCAGGAAGTCATGCGGCGCTATCGACCGCATGCTCGATCTTGAACTCGATAGTTTCATAAACCTCGCCCGAGGCGTTGAACTCGTCGCTTTCGGACGGCTGTGTATGTCAGGTTCTCGGACGCCTGTAGGCCTGGTCCAACGACGGGCTCTGGGGTCAGACGTCGGAGATGCGCCAAGGCAAGAAATCGCGGAAGGCGGTTCGCCCGGCGCTGCGGCGTGCCATGGGGAATTAGCCTCGAGGACATCGTCACGACGGTAAAATTTGCGGGGGAGCAATAGGCTGGGCCGACCCTTGGGGTGGTCGCCCTAGCTTTTTCAATGGCTGGCACGGCCCGCATCAAGAAGACGTCCGGGGGGCGTCGATTCTCACGAGTACGGCAGCCTCCATACGAGCCCGTGAACGTCCTCGCTCTGATCTGGCAGATGGCACCAGAGAAGGAGGCGTACGTCAGAGCGGCACGGCATTGCGTGTCTGGACTTGAGGACGTACGATCCTCAATTCCGACAATTAAATCCCGAAGGGAGTGCATATGGATCGTCGCGCATTCAATACCGCGCTCCTAAGCGCGGCCGCAACTTCGGTTATTGGATCAGGCACGGCTACGGCTGGAGGGCGTACGGTGTTTTATCAAGGCGTCGGGGATCGATTGACGCAGTGGGATGTTGATGTCGATGCCGCAACCTTAACGCCGCGCGCTTCCGTCACGCTGCCCTCCAACATTCAATACGTCTGGCCGCATCCGTCGCGCAAATATTTGTATGTGTCCACCAGCGATGCCGCATCCGGCAATGCGCCTAATCCCGGGAAAGTCCATCGTTTGTGCGTGTTACGGATTGATGCGGATGGAGCGGTCTCGATGCACGGCGAACCGGAAGTGCTACCGCAACGTCCCATCCATAACAGCGTCGATGTCCCGTGGCGACTACGCACTCACTTGCTACAACAATCCGAGTAACCTCACCGTACATCGCATCAACAGCGACGGAACGGTTGGTGCGCAAGTTCAACAAGAAACCAAGTTGGATTACGGTATTTTTGCGCATCAGATTTTGTCGATGCCCGGCAATAACTCTGTGATTATGGTCACACGTGGCAACCGGCCTGAAAGCAACAAGGCCGAAGATCCCGGGGCGCTAAAGATCTACAACTTCAAGGGAGGGCAGTTGTCGCCGCTCGCCAATCTGCCGGTCGGTGGCAACGGCGGCCTTGGCTACGGCCCGCGTCATCTCGATTTTCATCCAGTGAAGCCGTGGGTGTATGTATCGGTTAAGTCACAAAATGAGCTGCACATGCACCGCGTGGAAGGTGACAGCCTTTCGTCCGAGCCGCTCTTTAAAAAGCGCTCAACCGTTGGTACGTACGACATCTCTTTCCCGCAGGCGGCGGGCGGCATACACGTGCATCCGAACGGCCGCCTAGTGTACGTGTCGAACCGCGCAAATGCCACGGTGGATTTCAACGGCAAGAAAGTATTCGGCGGGGGCGAAAACAATATCGCAGTCTTCTCAATCAACGCAGAGACCGGCGAGCCCACGCTGATCCAAAACGAAGATCCGCAAAGCTTCCACATCCGCACCTTCAGTATCGACCCGAGCGGCAGGATCATGGTGGCTGCGAGTATCGTCGACATGAACGTGCGCGACGGCGACAACGTCCGCCATGTGCCAGCCGCGTTGACGGTATTCCGCATCGGCGAGGACGGGAAATTGACGTTTGCCCGCAAATACGATGTCGAACTGGGCGGCAAATTCCAATGGTGGACTGGGTTTGTGGGGTTGGCGTGATGAGATAGGACAGCGTGCTCCTTAAAGCGCGTTCTAGATCAGCAGTCACAGCGACCGAAGTTGACTGTCTTCGAGACGACCGTACGCAATCTATGCACTGCGCCTTTGGTTTGATGACGCCCTTGTAAAGCGTCATCAAAGAGCTTCGATGTGCGAGACACTGGGCGGGGCGCCCGGATCGCGTCACTATCGGCCGCTCGCCGATCTGTCGCTATTGCACAAGCGTCCGCTGACGACGAGGAGACGACCCTCACTGGTCTGAGCGGGAAGGCTCCCTTCGTTTCGAAGTGGGTTGTGGTCGCGACAGTGCAGCTCGAGCTGGTGCCCGGACAGCGCCTTTGAATCCCGCAGGGGTCCATACCACGCCGCAGTCACCTGTCGTTGCCTGGACACACTTGTGTCGCACTGTTGTGCGAGAGGCACGTTTATTCTGCCCTGCAGAGCATTTTGCCTGCAAGAGCATTTTGATTGTGCGCCCTTAAGGCCCGCGGGGACCATTTTTTAAAGCAGCGGCCCCTCGGTCATGTTCGATAGGAGAGTGCCATGCGCACCCCATGGTTCTTGCTGGTTTTGGCGATCGCCTTGGGCAGCGCCAGCCCAGGCGCGTCGCAAGCCCCCGACCTCGCCGGCGTTCTGCCGGGCGACCGGTGGACGTACGATGTTACAGACGAAATGACCAACGACTTGAAATACACCTTCACGGTCGTCGTCATCGACGTTTCCGAAAAGGAGATCAACACGCGGGTGACCTCGCGAGGGACGCAGCGCCCGCGCCAGATCGCCTTCGATCGCGGCTGGAGCCGCATCGATGACGACCTTTGGAAGTACGACCCATCTGACGGGACCGGCCTTCAGATGCCGCTGCAGATTGGTAAGTCGTGGCGCTTCGAGGGTAATGGGAAGAATTTTCAGAATGGCACCACCATTCGCACGACGGGTCAATCCAAAGTCACGGCCGAAGAAAAGATTACAACAAGCGCTGGCACGTTCGAGACCTTCAAGGTCGAGACGGTGGTTCGCCACGTCGTTTCCAACGACCAAACCAAGGCCGCCACTTTGACGAGCACGCTTTGGTACGCGCCGAGCATCAATCGATGGGCCCGTAAATCCTACAAGATGCAGATGGAGGGACGTTTGCGCGAATCGCAAACGGAGGAACTGACCGATTACTCGCGAAAGCCGTAGCGCCGGATGACATGGGGCCGATGACATTCCCGGGCGTCGACCCGGGGCATCGGTCGTCCGGCGAAGACGCGACGCTCCCCGAGGCTTACCCGCACTAGCTCGAGCACGTGCTGCGCGGCATCCGATGGCTCGCACGTCTTGTCCAGGCCGGAGGTGGCGATGGCCCGAATGAATCGGAGGTTTGGGCGAGCGATGTCGAGAACTGCGATCGCCATCGGCTTGGCCGTCTTGTTGAGTTGGTCTGGGTCTTGTGCGGCGCAAACCGTCGAGCCAGGACCCGTGCGTGTCGGCGACCGCTGGTCCTATGACATTAAGGACGACGCGACCGGCGACCTCAGGTATGCCATCACGGTTGTGGTGGTCGACATCAACGAGAGCGAGATTACGACGCGCACGATCATTCGCGGCAAGGATCGGCCGCAAACGATGGTGTTTGATCGCGACTGGGGCCGAAATCGACGACGGCAATTGGAAGCTTCGCCCGGCTGGGATCGGCATCAAAGCGCCGTTGCAGGTTGGCAAGGAGTGGCGATCGGACGCCAACGCCATGCACCTGCAGTCGGGCGTGGCATTCCGCGCCTCGGGTGTCGCGAAAGTGGTGGGAGAGGAGCGCATTACTACGCCCGCCGGCACTTTCGATACCTATCGGGTCGACACCATGGTGAGGCTGTTGAACACCAGGGATCAGACCAAGTCTCAAACGTGGACATTCGTCTTTTGGTATGCCCCCAGCGTAAACCGATGGGTGAAAAGGAAGACGGAAGCGCGCTACGAGGGCCGTGTTCGAGATTCCTCCATCGACGAGCTCACCGAATATTCGCGAAAGCCTTGAGCACCTTTCGAGCTGCTCGTTAGGCGTCGCCTTCGCCTAAACCGTTCATATCAATGGGACGGTGGTAGGGGCGGTCGCCGAGGGAATCGACGCGCGCCCAAAACTCTGGGCCGGCCGCGAGACCCGCCGCATTCTTTTCTGCCGCCTGACGCCAAATCGTCCAGGAGTCTGGATGCAGCCGACTCGCCTCGGCGAAATGCATGGCGGCCTCCTCGCGCTTTGCATGCTTAAGAAGAGTTTGGGCGAGCCGGAAATGCGCATGCGCCCGTGCCACAGCATCGTCGGGGAGCCGCAGCCGGGCGCGGCTGCTGGCAGCATCGTAGGCGAATTCGCTCGCCGATCCCTTCAACACCCAGTCGTGGACCGCCGCCACGTAGGTCTGCTTGGTGCGATCACGCTCGGCGATTTGCTCGGGCGACATTTGCATGGTCGTGCGGTCCATCCGTCGGAACGCATCCGACGAGCCGGCGTTCTCCGGCGGCCGCACGATACGTCCCTGCTCGTCGATCCAGGTCGCTTGCGGCACATTCACCATATTGTAGAGCTCGGCGACATGGTGATTGCGATCAATCAGGCAGGGGTATGTGGGTTTGGCCAATTCGATCCACGGGCGAGCGGCCTCGGGCTCGTCCATAGCCACGGTCACAACGGTAAAGTTGCGCTCTTGCAGGCTGGCATGCAGGGACTGCCACACGGGCAAGTCAGCTCTGCAGCCTCACCAGGAGGCCCAGGTCGCAAGCAGGACCTTTTTCCCGCGCTGCTCGGCGAGCGTGCGTGTCGCCCCCGCCAGATCCGGCAAGGCAAAGTCCGGCGCCGCCAGCGACTGCAGCGCACTGCTGCGATCGGTGGCACTGGTGCCGAGCACCCACAGTTCGCCGGCCGCATCGTGAGCGATCGGATGCTGCATACGCCGCCAGAAGGCTGTCGCGTTGAGCATGTCACCTTGGATGTAGTCCCCCGCGCGGTCGCGCGGCACCGGTAGGCAGGCATCGCCACGACACAGGCCTTCGGGTTTCATCGACCAGCCCGTTGCCGCCTCAAGCTCCTGGGCGCCCATCCATAGCTCGTCGCCGTCGGCCCGCGCGTTGGCGCAGACAACCTCGGATTGCTCGTGCAGCACTATGATCATGACGGGGCCTCCCGACAAACCGCAGGATATAAAGAGGCTATTGAAAGCCATAGATCGCCCCGTGCGGTCAACGCCTATCGCAGCGCGTGGGATTGCATCCGCGCGAAGATAGGCGCGGCAGGCTTGGCCTCGGGGTGCAAGGCGACGGGCATGCACCCATCCCGGGTGGGCAATCATTTCGGGGGTTCCCCTCGCCGTTTTGGGGGCGCGCTGCCGCAGCGACCGCTTGGTCGGCGCGCAACCGTCAACAGCGTCCGATCAGCTGGCTTTGCGGCGTTTCGCCGGCACCTTGCTGCGCTTTCGGTTTGCGTTCGATGTTCGCAAGGCGGCGGCCTTCCTGCCCTTCAGGCTATTGCGCAGCGCTTGCATCAGATCGATGACGTTGGAGGCTTCCTCGCGTTCGGGCGGCGGTTCGATGCGCTTGCCCCCGGCTTTGCGCTTTACGAGCTTGCGCAAGGCCATTTCGTACTCATCCTTGAACCTCGAGGCATCGAAATGCCCGGCCTTGCTATCGAGGATGTGACCGGCGAGGGAGACCATTTCCTTTGACACGCGCGGGTTGGGGACACCCTTGAAGACCTCGGCCTCGTCGCGAACCTCGTAGTCGTAGCGCAGCGTCGTGGCGAGCATTCCCTTGCCCCAGGGTTCGATCGCCAGGATGTGTTCGCGGTTTGCAAACACGATCGCGCCAGGGCGACGCGACCCTTGTCCTTCATGGCATCGCGAATGACCGCAAAGGCTTCCTCGCCGGCCTTCATCCGGCACGATGTAGTAGGGTCGTTCGTAGTAGCGCTTGTCGATCTCCGCTTCCGGCACGAACTTGTCGATGTCGATGGTGTGGGTGCTCTCGATTTCGACCGCTTCCAGCTCTTGAGGATCGATCTCGACGTACTTGCCATTGCCGAGTTCGTAGCCGCGGCCCTTGTTGGCTTTGTCCACGACGCGTCTGGTCTCTTCGTCCACCATCTGTTGCCGCAACCGGTTGCCGGTCTTGCGGTTAATCTGGTGAAAACGCGTTTTCTCGGACTGCGAGGAGGCGGGATAGAGCGCGACGGCACAGGTCACCAGCGACAACTTGAGATAACCCTTCCAATAGGCCAGGCGCCGCCATGCTCGAACTCCCAACCAACATCCGCCAACGCTTGGCCCCTTGAGTCCGTTCCGCCCCCTGAGTTCGTTCCGCCAAGGCCGGGGTCGAGCGACAATGCGGGCAAGCAGGCGTTGGCAAGCGCTGGGGGCGCGCCGGCGGCCCGCCCAAGGAAGCCCGGCACTTTGAGGCAAAGTCAGTCGACGCGCCGGCACCTTAGCCGAGCACGCCGCGGGCCTGCAGCCCGTCGATCTCGGCGGTCGTATATCCTGCTTCCCGCAGGAGATCGTGACTATGTTGCCCTACCGAGGGCGCTCGGCGCGGGGCCACCTTGCTCTCAGCATCAAGATGAAACGGACTAGACACGGTGAGGCCCGTGCCGTCGGCAAAGGGGACCAGGGCACCGATGCGTTGGAACTGCTGATCGGCGGAGCTCTCATCCACCGAATGCACGGCGCCAAAGGTCACGCCTGCCGCGTTCAGGATCGTGCGCCACTCGGTCAGGTCCCGTTGGGCGAACACCGCATCCAAAATCTCAACCAGGCTGGCGGCATTCTCACGACGCGCCGCATTGGTGGCAAAGCGTAGGTCGTCGGCCAGCTGCGTGCAGCCAATGGCGGTCAGGAAGCCGCGCAGTTGCCGTTGCTCGTTAAAGAGCGCCATGATGAACCAGCGACCGTCGCGGCAGCGATAGTGATTGGCGAGCGGATTGGGCGCTTGCGCGCGCGGTGGGCGATGCGGAACCTGTTCGCCGCATAACCGTGTCTGCACGAAGCAGGCATTCGCCCACAAGCCGTTCTGGAGCAGGGAGGACTGCACCACCCCGCCTTTGCCGGTTTTTTCGCGCCGATAGAGCGCCGTGACGATGGCGGCATAGAGCGCGGTAGCGCTGGGGTGATCGCCCATGCCGGGCACGGAACGCGCGGGCTCGGTATCCAGCGTCGCCCGTACCATGTCCATCAACCCCGTTCGTGCCCAGTAGGCGGTGGAGTCGTATCCGGTGCGATCGGCTTCGTCACCCTCTTCGCCGTAGGCCGAGAACGAGGCGTAGATCAGGCGCGGGTTGAGCGGCAGCACGTGCGCAGCCGCAATTTTCAGGCGCTCGCGCACGGGCAGGGGAAAGTTGGTGACAAAGACATCAGAGGCGGCGAGCAGGCGATAGAGCACGGCGAGACCGTCGGCATGCTTCAGGTCAAGGGCAAGGCTGCGCTTGTTGCGGGATGTCAGCTGCCAATAGTAGTCGGTGGTCTTACCCGGAACCGGCGAGGACGCCCGCCATGGGTCGCCCGCCCCCGGGGGCTCGATCTTGATAACATCGGCACCGAAATCGGAAAGGATGGTGGCGGCGGCCGGTCCCGCAATCCAGCTGGCACAGTCGATGACCTTCAGGCCGGTGAAAAGGTGCTCTGTCATTGCAGGGGTCCCTCGGCGCGCATGGATGGCTGGCGCAAATGCTGCCTCGTCCTGGCTATACTATCGGCTGCGGAAAGGATGCAGCAATGGTGCCTCGGTTTGGCCTCGCGCCGCTCGGTTTTCTCGATCTGCCGCCGCCCCAGCTCATTACGCTTGCGGCCGAGGCTGGTTTTGCTTCGATCAATCTGCGCACGGCTGCGGCGGTGCCGGGCGGTGCGGCATATCCCATGCGTGCCGGCGATGCTCTTGTTCGCGCCTGTCGGCGGCGCCTTGCCGATACTGGGATTTCGGTGCGCACGATCGAGCAAGTTGGTCTCGACCGCACGACAAACGTGGCATCGCTGCGCCATCTGCTGGAGGCTGGTGCCGAGCTCGGCGCCAGCCGCATGCTGTGCTCCGGCGATGATCCCGATCTGTCGCTGCTGGCCGACCGCTTCGCCGAAGTGTGCCGATTGGCGGACCAATTCGGGATGGCAGTGGATTTGGAATTCATGCCATTCCGTGCGCTCAAGACCTTAACGGATGCCGCAGCGGTGGTGGCGGCGAGCGGTGCGGGAAATGGTTGGGTGTGCCTCGACGCGCTGCATTTGTTTCGGTCGGGTGGGAGCGTCGCGAGCCTTGGCACTGTCGATCTTGCCCGCCTGGGGCCGCTACAACTGTGCGATGCGCCGCGCGCGGCGCCGGCCCCGAATGGGCTCGCCGAGGAAGCGCGCGAGCGCCGTCTGCTGCCGGGCCGCGGCGAGCTTGCGCTTGCGGAACTCTTCGCCGCCTATCCTGGCGGCCGGCCGATCGACGCCGAGATCCCCATGTCGGGGCCGGTCGGGGAGCTTGATACCGGCGCGCGAGCGCGGCTGATCGCCGACACCATGCGCGCGTTCCTCGGCGGGCTTGCGAGCGGGTAAGGTTGGCCCGGCGCACAGCAGGGGCGGCCGAGGCCGACCGACTAGGGCTTCGCCTCGATGCCGCCAGCCTTTCCCACCACGTCGGCCCAACGGGCAACATCGCTCTTGACGATGTCCAGCATGCGGTCCCCGCCGCGGTCGGCTAGCCTCGGCAGGCTGCCGCCGATCTCGGGAAAGCGTTTGGCCACCAGCGGGTCGGCAAGCGCCGCCAGGGCGGCGCCCCGGAGCTTGGCCAGAATTGGCGGCGGCACACCCTTCGGCGCATAGAGCCCCAGCCAACTTTCGATGATGAATTCCGGTAGGTCTCCTTCCTTGGAGGTCGGCACGTCCGGCAACAATGGCGAGCGCTCGACGGCGGCCACGCCGAACCCTCTAACCGAGCCGCCGACAACGTGCTCGCGGGCCGAGGCGATCAGCTCGCAGGTGCCGTCGATGGAGCCCGAGAGAATGTCGTTGATGGTCTGGCCGAAACCGCGATAGACGACATAGGTGGGCTCGGCACCCGCAAGCTGAAAAAAGAAGACGCACGTCAAGTGCGCCAACGAGCCCGCACCGTTGTGGCCCATCTTTAGATCCTTGCCCTTCGCCCTGGCGTAGGCGACGAATTCCTGCAGTGTCTGGGCCGGGAAGTCCTTGCGCACAATGATGAGGTGCGGTGTTACCAGGTGAATGCCGAGATAGTCGAAATCGGTGCGCGGATCGTAGGGCAACTTAGGATTGGTGGAAACCGAGGCGGCATGCGTGCCCATGTGAGCGAAGCCGATCGTGTAGCCGTCCGGCTTGGCATTCTTGCCGCGCAACGAGCCGGTCGCACCACCGGCACCCGCCACATTCTCAATGACGATGCTCTGGCCAAGCAGCTTCGACATCGCCTCGGCCATGATGCGCGAGGAAACATCCGATGCGCCGCCGGCCGCAAAGGGCACGATCAGCGTGATGCTGCGCTCGGGCCAGGTCTGGGCTGAAGGCGCAGCCATTGGCAAGCCCGCCGACCATAGGGCCGCCGCCAGCCCAAGCCGGCTCAGCCAAGCGGCCCTCGGCAGGCCCGTCCGCAAAATGCGCGCAAGGTGAGGCATGAGGAGTCCTCCCTGAAATTCGACGATCTCCGCGGTCGTCGTTGCCCGGCATAATGCCTGGACCGCCGTAGCAATCCAATGTTCCAATCACCGTCGTAGCCGGGTCGGCGGCCGGCTGGGTGACAGCAAGCGTGGCTAAATCTACAATTGTGGTCAGTGCCACCTTCGCGGGAGTATGTCGTCATGCCCTTTCCCATCCACCAGGTTGGCCCCTGCTTTGCCGGAGAAGTCGATGGCATTGATCTGACCAAGCCGCTGTCGGCGGCGGATATCGACGCCATCCATGCGGGCATGGATCGCTATGCCGTGCTGATCTTCCACGATCAGGATTTTACCGACGAGCAGCAACTGGCCTTCACGCAGAGCCTGGGCTCGATCGAGCTCGCCATCGGCACGAGCCTGCGCCGACCGGAGGAATATCGCCTGCCCCCGACCTTCGCCGACGTCTCCAATCTCGATCAGCACAACAAGCCGTTCGCCCGCGATGACCGCCGCCGTCTTTTTGCCATTGGCAACCGCCTGTGGCATTCGGACAGCTCATTCAAGGCGGTGCCCGCGAAATATTCGCTGCTGCACGCCCGCCAAATTCCCTCCAAGGGCGGCAATACCGAATTTGCGGACATGCGGGCCGGCTATGATGCCCTCGATCAGGACACCAAGGATCTCATTGAGCCGTTGATCTGCGAGCACTCGCAGATGTTTTCGCGCGCCAGGCTAGGTTTTAGCGACTTCACACCCGAGGAGCGGGAACGCTTCAAACCGGTGCGCCAACGCTTGGTGCGCGTGCACCCCAGTAGCGGCCGCAAGTCGCTCTACCTGTCCTCGCATGCGGGCACGATCATCGGTTGGCCGGAGCCGGAGGCGAAGGCGCTGCTGATGGACCTGACGGAGGCCGCAACCCAACGTGAGTTCGTCTACTCCCACAAATGGCGGGTTGGCGACCTGGTGATGTGGGACAATCGCGCGACCATGCATCGTGCCCGGCCGTTTCCGCACGATGAACCGCGCGACGTCAGGCGGACAACCTTGATGGGCGAGGGGCCAACCGTACCCCAACATCTGAACTGAACGCCCCGCCTCGAGCCGCATAGCCGAGCCTGCGCCGCGCCTTAGCGACGCTGCGGGCTTTGGCGCGAGCCTCCTTGCGGCGGGACGCCGCCTCGCGCGCTTTCGTTTGCCCCCGTCTCGCTCGCCTCCGTTCGCGCCGCCCGGTTTCGCTGACCTGTTCTCCCTGCCTTGTCTGGATCAACGACGCGCGAAGTCCCGGCCCGCAGACCCAAGCGGTCAGGAACTGCCCGTAGTGACCGCAGGCGCGCGCCGGTTCATGATGCGTCTGCGAACGACGTCAAGGAGCGGACAGGTGATGGGAGCGCGGGGAGCAGGGGTTCTGTTGTGCGGTTGCGCCCTTTGGCTAACGGGTTGCGAAGACCGCAACAAGTATCAGCCCCCGCCAGCGCCGGAAGTCGGTGTGGAGGCGCCGCAACGGCGTCCCGTCACTTTATACCTTGAGCTCACGGGCAACACGACCGCGTTCAACAAGGTCGATCTGGTGGCGCGGGTGCAGGGTTTTTTGGACAAGGTCGGCTACAAGGACGGCGAGAAGGTCGCCGCCGGGGCGACCCTCTTCGAAATTGAGCGTGCACCCTATGAGACGAGCCTCCAGATTGCGGAGGCAAGCCGTGCGCAGCAGGAGGCGCTGCTGGTCCAGGCTGAAGCCGAATTCAATCGGCAATTGGCCCTGCAGCAGCGCCAGGTGGCGAGCGAGGCCAGGCTCGACGAAAGCCGCTCGAAGCGTGATGCAACTATCGCCGCCCTCGAACAAGCCAAAGGCCAAGTGCAACAGGCAAAAATCAACCTTGGTTACACCGAAATCAAAGCGCCCTTCGCCGGCGTGGTGACGGCGAGGCTCGTCGACCCGGGATCGCTGGTCGGGGCGGGAGGGCCGACCAAACTGGCGACCATCGTGCAAATCGACCCCATTTACGTGAATTTCAACGTCAACGAGCAACAGGTTCTGCAAGTTCGTGGCCAGCTCCGTAGCCAGGGCCTGACCATCAAGGATCTGGGGCCGATCCCGGTCGAGGTGGGGCTGCAAACCGAGACGGGTTTTCCGCACAAGGGCGTCCTCAACTATATCGCGCCCGATCTCGACCAGAGCACGGGTACGCTGCCGCTCAGGGCTCTGCTCGACAACAAGGCGGGGGTGCTGTTGCCGGGGCTTTTCGTGCGCGTGCGCGTCCCGATCCAACGCGAGCTCGAAAGCGTGCTCGTGCCCGATCGCGCGCTGGGCAATAACCAGCTCGGTCGCTACGTCCTGGTGGTGAACGACAAGGATGTGGTCGAGCAGCGCCCCGTCGAAACCGGCGACGCCATTGATGGCGGCCTGCGCATTATCAAGAGCGGCCTGACCGAAAAGGATCGTGTCGTCGTCAATGGCATCCAACGCGCCATACCTGGCAGCGCCGTCAAGCCGGTCGACGCTCCGGCAGCGACGTCGGCTGCCGCACCCGCGGTCCCCGCGGCGCGCAAGGACAAGCCATGATCGCCAAGTTCTTTATCGAGCGGCCCATCCTTGCCAATGTCATCGCCCTGCTGACCATCATCTTGGGATTGGTGGCCCTCATTAGGCTGCCGGTCGCGCAGTATCCCAATATCGTGCCGCCGACGGTGCAGGTCACCGCACGCTATCCCGGTGCCAGTGCCGCCACCGTCGTCCGCGACGTTGCCCTGCCGATCGAACAGAAGGTCAACGGCGTCGAGGGCATGATCTACATGTCGTCGATGAGCACCAGCGACGGCTCCTACACCTTGACCGTGACGTTCCGCATCGGCACCGACGCGGACAAGGCGCAAATCCTCGTGCAGAACCGGGTGACAAGCGCGCAACCCTCCCTGCCGCAGGCCGTGCAGGTGCAAGGGGTGCAGACGGCAAAGCGGTCGACCTCGATTCTCGAAATCGTGGCGTTGAGTTCCCCGGACGGGCGCTACGACAGCCTTTTTCTGTCGAATTATGCGACCATCAACCTCGTCGACGAAATCGCCCGCGTCGACGGGGTCGGCAACGTTTCGGTGTTCGGCGCCGGCCAGTATGCCATGCGCCTATGGCTGGATCCCCAAAAGCTGCAGGCGCGCAACCTGGTGCCCCAGGACGTCATCAACGCCGTCAACCTGCAAAGTCGGTCCACGGGCGCCGGACAACTGGGCATCCCGCCGGTCCCAAAAGGGCAGGAGTTCCAATACACCCTCAATGTGCCGAGCAAACTCGACGATGTCTCCCAGTTCGAGGACATTGTCATCAAAGCCGACACCTCGGGCAGCGGCCGCATCACGCGGCTGCGCGACGTCGCCAGCATCGAGCTCGGTGCGCAACAGTATAGCCAGACCTTCAAGCTCGACGAGAAGCCGGCGGCCGGGCTCGCCATCTTCCAACTCCCGGAGGCCAACGCGCTTGACGTCGCCAAGCGGGTCGAGCGCCGTATGCGGGCGCTGCAGTCCGCCTTTCCGCCGGCGCTGAGCTGGAGCGTGCCGTTCGACACCACGAAATTCGTGAGTGCGGCCATCCACGAGGTCTACAAGACCTTGATCGAGGCCGCCCTGCTCGTGCTGGTGGTGATCCTCGTCTTCTTGCAGGATTGGCGCGCCACCTTGGTGCCTGCCACCACCGTTCCCGTCACCATCATCGGGGCGTTTGCCGCCATGGCGGCGTTCGGCTTCTCGGTTAATTTGACGACCTTGTTCGCCATCATTCTGGCGATCGGCATCGTCGTCGACGACGCGATCGTGGTGGTTGAGGGCGCCGCCAAACACATCGAGCACGGGCTCACCCCGCACGACGCGACGGTCAAGGCCATGCACGAACTGATCGGTCCCATCATCGGCATCACATTGGTGCTGATGGCCGTGTTTGTGCCAGCCGCGTTCCTGCCGGGCCTGAGCGGTCAGATGTACCGCCAGTTCGCCCTCGTCATCGCCGCGACGGCGGCCATCAGCGCCATCAACGCTATGACGCTTAAGCCGGCCCAGTGCGCGCTGTGGCTGCGCCGAACACGACCGCCGGCGCAGCGCAATCTGTTCTACCGCGCCTTCAATCGTGTCTATGATGCCGCCGAAAGGCGTTACACCCGCCTTATTGCCCGCATGGTTCGGCGCAGCGGTGTGATGGCCGGCATCGTCGTGGCGCTCGTTGCCCTGGCGGTCTTTGGCCTAAGTCGCGTACCAACCGCCTTTTTGCCGATCGAGGACCAAGGCTATTTCCTGATCGCCGTGCAGCTGCCCGAAGGCGCCGCGCTCGAGCGCACGATGCATGCCCTTGACGACATCACCAAGCGCGTGCGCGAGCAGCCCGGCGTGGACAAGGTGGTGGCGATCGGCGGCCTGGCGGCGCTCAACGACAATGCAAGTCTGGCCAATGCCGGCATCGCCTATGTGATCCTCAAGGATTGGTCCGAGCGCGGCAAGGGTGAAAACCTGCTCGGCCTGTACAACGGTCTTTCCGAACGCGTGAAGACGCTCGACGACGGCTTGGCTTTGGTGGTTCCGCCGCCGGCCATCCAGGGCATCGGCAACGTCGCGGGGGCAACCATGAAAGTCGAGCTGCGCGATGGCAGCTTCGATTATGCGCAACTCGAGCACCTTGCCCAGGCCATTGCCGAGCGGGCTTCGGCGCAATCGACCTTCCAGGTCGCACGCAACGCGTTTCGCGCCAATGCGCCCCAGCTCAATATCGTGATCGACCGCGTGAAATCGGAGACGCTGGGCGTGCCTCTCGGCAACGCGCTCGATACGCTCAGCTCCTATGTGGGATCGAGCTATATCAGCCAGTTCAACAAATTCGGCCGCGTCTTCCAAATCTACGTCCAGGCCGAGGCCGCCGCCCGCATCCAGCCGGAGTCGCTTCGAACGCTCTCGGTGCGCAACACTTCGGGCGGCATGGTGCCGCTCGGTACGTTGGCAGAAATCAGCAACGTCAGCGGGCCTTCGCTGATCTCGCTCTACAATCTCTATCCGGCGGCCACCGTGGTCGCCAACACGGCCCGCGGCTTTAGCTCGGGCGAGGGTTTGCAGCTGCTCGAGCAGATCGCCAGAGAGACGCTGCCCCCTACGAGCAGCTACGAATGGACGGCCATGTCCTATCAGGAGAAGGAGATCGGCAATCAAATTTACATCGTCTATGCGTTGAGCTTGCTGTTGGTGTTTTTGGTGCTCGCGGGCCAATATGAGAGTTGGATTGCGCCCCTCACCGTGATCGTATCCGTGCCCCTGGCGCTGCTCGGCACGGCCGCGGCGCTGCTGGCCCTCGGCGCACCCAATAACCTCTACACCCAGATCGGTCTTATTTTGCTGATCGCGCTATCGGCCAAGAACGCCATTCTGATCGTCGAGTTCGCGCGCGCCTTGCGCCGAGACGAGGGCTATCCCATCGAGAAGGCGGCCATCGAGGCGGCGCGCAGCCGCTTCCGGCCCATCCTGATGACGTCCTTCGCCTTTATTCTAGGGGTCGTGCCGCTCGTGCTCGGCTCGGGCGCCGGCGCCAATGCGCAAAAGTCGATCGGCATCGCCGTCCTGACGGGCATGCTGGGCTCCACCCTGCTCACGGTGTCGTTCGTGCCCTCCGTGTTCGTGGTGCTGCAACGCTTCGAGGAGTGGCGGGCCCGGCGCGCGAAGGCAAAAGCGCAGCTGCCGGCCGCCTGAGGCTCGAGCCTCCGACTGGACACACGTGCGCGGTTTCACCGCGAACCCGGCGCGGGCGGCGAGCCCGAGGGCGCGTCCCCCCGGCGCCACCACCCAGGTGCTCCGGGTGCTAGGGCACCACGGCAAGGAACAAAAAGGTTGCGAAGATGACGAGGTGCACGATGCCTTGCAGCACCGTGGTGCGGCCCGTTCCCAGGGTGATGACGCCGACCAGCAGGGTGAGGGCGAGCAGCACCATGTCCTTGACGCCGAGACCGAGAGCCAGCGGCTGGCCCAGCAGGATCGAGACGACGGCCACCGCCGGGATGGTCAGGCCGATGCTCGCCAGGGCGGAGCCCAGTGCCAGGTTCAAGCTGGTCTGCAACCGGTTGGCGCTGGCCGCGCGCAGCGCCGCGACGCTTTCGGGCAACAACACCAGCAAGGCGATGGCGATACCGACGACGGCCTTGGGTGCGCCGAGCCAGGCGATAATGGTTTCCAAGGCGGGCGTCAGAGACTTGGCTAGACCGACGATGCCGATCAGGGCAACGCCCAGCAGCGCCGCGCTGATGAGGGCCACGGTGTTGGAGGGGGGCGGTGCATGGACGTCATCGCTGTCGGCTTCGAGCGGCAGGAAGTAGTCGCGGTGGCGCACGGTCTGGACGAAGACAAAGGAGCCATAAAGCACCAGGGAAACCAGCCCGGCAAAGATCAGCTGCGAATCGGTGAAGGTCGGACCGGGCGTGCTGGTTGTAAAATTCGGCACGACGAGGGTGAGAACCGTAAGCGCCGCCAGCACGGCCAGAGCGGCACTGGCGCCCTGCAGCTGGAAACCCTGCTCGTGGTGGCGCACGCCGCCGGCGAGGAGGCACAACCCGACGATGCCGTTGCAGACGATCATGACGGCGGCAAACACCGTGTCGCGGGCGAGCCCCGCCTTGTCGGCGGCAAACCCGAGCATAATGGAAACGATCAGCGCCACCTCGATCACCGTTACCGCCACGGCGAGGACGAGGGTTCCGAAGGGTTCGCCGATCCGGTGTGCGACCACCTCGGCGTGGTAGACGGCGGCGAAGACCGTGCCGATCAGGATCGCCCCTGCGAGGATCGCGATTGGCCCGCCAGCACCCAGCATGGCGATGATCGCCATCATCGCCCATGCCAAGGCGGGCCACGCCCACGCCCACCAGGGGGTCCGCATTGCCGTTGACATGCCAAGGCGCCTTTTCCGAACGGGAGGCCAAAGCTACACGAGCCCCGGCGGCAAGGCGAAGGGAAGTCGCGAGGCAAGCCGCGTCACGACGAGGCGGCGGAGCGTGAGCCGCTTTGCTGCGAGGGCGTGGCGGCGCGAGGGCTGCGCGGCGCCAAGGCGCAGCGCCGTTGCGTCTGCTTAGGTTCGGGTGGGAATGCGGGGCGCGCGCGCGCGGTACGGCCAACGCCGGCGCTCAGGGGGCTGCGCGCGGGCGGCGTTGGCGCCTTCTTGCGCTATGGGTAGTAGGGTAGGCCGGTCGGTGCCGAGGGCTGCCGCACACTTGCCGTGGTATGGGTCACCTGCGGCAAGGCCGCAATGATGGTCGTGGCCAACTGCTCGGCGAGGCACCGGTAGCCCTCGTCGTTCATATGCAGGTTGTCGGTTGAAAGGTAAAAGCGATCGCCGCGCTCGTGCTGCAATTTGCGCATGAACTGGAAACGGTCGACCAGCAGCACACTTGTGTCGCGCGCCACTTCGGCAACGGCGTTGACCACCTCTTCGTAATAGGTGTCCTTGGTCAGCTGATCGCCATACTGCGGATTGATGAGAACGACGTCGATCTGCTGCTCTTTGAGCCACGTCAGAGTTTTCTTCAGGCAATTTTTAAAGTTATCGATGGCGACGTGGCGCAAGGCGTCATTGGTTCCGACTTGCCAAATCACCAGCTCGGGTTTGACGTCTTCGACTTCGCGCCTCATGCGATCGGCGGCGCCTTGCGCTACCTCGCCCGACAGGCCATGGCCGATGACGTCGAAATCGGTCCCGGTGAGGGCGGTTTCCAGATCGGCCTCTAGGCGCGCCGTGTAGGTGCGCGATGGCGAGGAGGCGCCGACACCGGCGGTTGACGATGAACCGATCGCCAGCACTTTCGCCGTCCCCGTTTCGCGCAAGGCGCGACCCAAGCGCGGCAACTGCGAGCCAAGGCGAGCACTGGCCTTGGGCGGTGCCGGGTCTGCCGTCGCCGCGGGCACGCTCTCAAGCTTGGGCGCGGCCACGCTGGTGGGCTCGTGCGCGCCGCTGGCCACGGGAAGGAGCGCCAGGGCACTCGTGAGCAGCAAGGTTGAGAAGGGCATATGCAACACTTCGACCTCTTAGCACATCAAATGCCGAATTCTAGAGCGCGTTCCCGAGGGACGCATGAGGTTTTCCGAGATTAGGGTGAAATCAACAGGGCGACCGCTAAGCACAAGGTCGCGCCCATGAGCACGAGGACGCTGAGATGAAGGGATTGGAGCAGCATGGTCTGATGTCGATGATGAGAAGGGCGTGTTAAGCATCTTTTGCATTTGCCCCCGTAAGGCCTCGAACCAGAAACCCCGGCGGCGTGCCGGAGCACGTGCCGTGCCGGCTTGGTTCGGGCTTCAGATGGTGCCCTAATTTCAGATCCGGCATCCCCGGTTTGAGGGAGAAAGCGATTGTTCGCCGGATCGGCCGTGCCAAACCTACGGAGCCCGCAGCTTGCGCCGATTCGCGCAAGTTTGGGGACGCCATCTACGTTAGCCCAGGTGTGAATAGCCCAGACGCTCGCCGGGGACAATCGGCTTCGCGGCGGGCTCGCCGGTAAGAGGCCACCAGCGGCGATTATGCTTGGCGCGTCCGGCGCGCCGCGCCAAGGCTGTCGCGGCTTTCGCGTGGCAGGTGCAACGCCGAGCTTAAGGTCAGGGCTGCCGAGGCCTATTGCGCGGCAGCGTTCGCCAACTTTCCGTTCGGCTGTCGCTTTTAAAGTGCCCACGCCAAGCGACGTCGAGGCCGGCGCGTTTGTGAGCCAACGTGCTAGATTGTGCGGCGTTGACAGACGAGGTCGCCAGACGTGGCGTGTCCGAACTGCGGGGCAAGGGTATCGGCCGGCGCCAAGTACTGCGCTGAGTGCGGTTGTGCGGTCTCGCGCAGCTGTCCTCGCTGCGGCTGCCGCGTCGCTGCAGGTGCCAAATTCTGTTCCGACTGCGGCATAAGTTTCTCGTCAAATCCTGGCTTAGACGCCAAGCCTTCTGCTGGGCCGATCCTTCCATCGCAAGCACCGGAGCGCCGCCAGCTCACGGTCATGTTCTGCGATATGGTCGGTTCGACCGCGCTCTCCACACGCCTTGACCCAGAAGAACAGCGCGACGTCGTGAGCAGGTTCCAAGCCTGCTGCGCACGAGAAATCACAAGATTCGAAGGTGTGGTGGCCCAATTTCTGGGCGACGGCGTGCTTGCCTACTTCGGCTATCCGACCGCGCACGAGGATGACGCGGAGCGCGCCGTGCACGCTGGGCTTTGCCTACTCAAGGCCCTGCATGACCTGGAGCCCGTGCAGGGCATGGCGGTGCGAGCGCGCATTGGCGTCGCCACGGGTGTGGTGGTGGTTGGCGATCTCCCGCGAGAAGACATGACGCAGGAAAACGCGGCCATCGGCGAGACGACCAATCTTGCGGCGCGGCTGCAGTCCTTGGCCGAGCCCAATTCGCTGTTGATCTGCCCCGAAACCTGGCGCCTTGTCGGCATGCTGTTTGAGTACCGAGATCTCGCAAAGCATGCACTCAAGGGTTTCCCGCAGCCGGTCCACGTGCGCCAGGTCACGGGGACGAGTAACGTCGAAAACCGTTTCGAGGCGCGGCAATCCTCGGCGATCTCTCCCCTGTACGGCCGCGAAGAAGAACTCGAGCTGCTGTTGCGACGTTGGGAACAGGTCGGGCAGGGTGAAAGTCGCATCGTGCTGATCACCGGCGAGGGCGGCATCGGCAAATCGAGGCTGGTCCGCGCGCTGCAGCTGGCGCTGGCGGACGAGGCTCATACAAGCTTGAACTACCACGGCTCACCGCATCACCGCGATAGCGCGCTGTGGCCCGTCATTTCGCAGCTTCGGCGCGCAGCCGGCATCGAGGGCGAGGAGAGGGCGCAGGAAAAGCTCGATAAGCTCGACGGGCTGCTGGCCCGCTGCGGCAAGGGCGCCGCGGCCAACCTGCCGGCCTTCGCCGCGCTCTTGTCCATCCCCGCGCATGATCGCTATGCGCTGCCGAGCCTGCCGCCGCAGCGGGTCAAGGAGCGGATCTTGCATGCTCTGCTTGAGCTGTGGGGTGAACTCGCCACCGACAAACCGGCATTGATCGTATTCGAGGACATGCATTGGCTTGATCCCACATCGCTTGAGCTCCTCTCGCGTGCCATCGATCCGGCCTTTCGCCAGCGCTTGCTGTTGCTGGCAACGGCAAGGCCCGAATTCAGCCCGCCCTGGCCCAACCATCAGCACGTCTCCAGCATTTCGCTTAGCCGTCTCGGCCAAAGCGAGAGCAAAGCGCTGGCACAGGCCATAGCGGGCAAGACCCTCCCCAACCCGGTCCTTGCTGAGATCGTCCGGCGCACGGACGGCGTTCCGCTTTTCATCGAAGAGCTGACGAAAACCATACTGGAAGGCGGTCTGCTGCGTGAAAGCCACGATCGATACGAGCTCGACGGTCCGGTCCCAGGGCTCGCCATTCCCGCAACGCTGCATGCCTCGCTCCTGGCGCGTCTTGACCGACTTCGGTCGGTCAAGGATGTGGTTCAGATTAGCGCAGCTGTTGGCCGGGAGTTCTCGTGGGAGCTTGTTGCCGCGGTCTCCGGTCTATCCCAGCAAGACCTGGGAAGCGCTTTCGAGAAGCTGGTCCGAGCCGGGCTCATCTTTCAACGGGGCGTGCCGCCGAACGCCAGCTATGTCTTCAAGCATGCCCTTGTTCGCGATGCGGCCTACGCCGGCCTGCTGCGAGGCCGGCGCACGCAGGTGCACGGCCAAATCGCCCATGTTCTCGAGCATAGACCCGAGGTGGCCGAGAGCGAACCGGAGCTGCTGGCGCATCACCTGACAGAAGCTGGTCTATGGGAGGCTGCGGTCCCCTATTGGCTGAAGGCGGGCCAGCGCGCCGTTGCGCGTTCGGCGCTGCTCGAAGCGGCTAGGCACTTCTCGGAAGGCATACGGCTATCACAGCGGTTGCCGCCGTCGGCGCAACGGACACAAGGGGAGCTCGACTTTCATATCCGCCTGGGACCGGTGATCATGGCCACGCGAGGCTATTCGGCCAAGGAGAGTCTGGAGATTTACACGCGCGCGGATCATCTCGTCGCCGAGGTCGGCAACGTCGGCGAGCGCATGGATGTACTGCTCGGCTTGTTCAACGTGCACTACGGCCGTTGCGAGCTGCCGCAGGCGCTTTTCGTCGCGCAGCAGCACATGGGATTGGCACGGCAACACAGTGCGAACCTGGGCCGCGGCCACACGCTGTTGGGACAGTACTATTTTGCCATCGGTGCCTTTCTGGAAGCGAGCAGACAATTCCGCCAGGCGCTGGCGATTTTTGCCGAGACGCCAGAAGACCTGTCGACGCTTGGCGCCTTCGGTAGCCAACGCGTCGTCTGTCTATCCCTGATGGCGGGCGTCCACTTCGCGCTCGATGAGTTCGCTCTCGCCCGGCAAGCCTCGGCCCGCTCCATAGAAATTGCACGCGAGACACGTCACACCATGTCGACGGCGCTGGCGCTTGTCACAGATCTTCTCACCCCAATGCCGGGTGGAGTGGATGCCGACCGGAACAAAGCCGAAGCCGTCGTCGATTTTTGCAAAGCACACGAGCTGAAGAATTTCGAGGTGTGGGCAAACTTTGCCAAGGGAGCTATAGCCGCACGACGAGGAGAAGCGGGCAAAGGCATCGCCATTATGCAAACGGCCATGGATAGGGCGAGCGGCATGGGCTCACGCCTGCTAAGGCCGGTTCTGCTTGGCACGCTAGCCATGGCGCACGCAAAGGCGGGCGAGATCGAAGAGTGCCTCCGCCTCATGCAAGAAGCAATTTGCACGGCCGAACAAAGCGGCGAAATGCAGGCGGCAGCGAGCCTGCTGCGCGCCGATGCGGAAGCCCTGTTTTCACGGGGTAGGCTCGAGGAGGCGAAACACCAATTCAATCGCGGTCTCAAGCTTGCCGAAGCGCAGGGCGCGAAATTCGAAGAACGACAGCTCAAGGCGCGCATCGCCCGTCTCTTTCCATAGGTCGGCTTGCCGATTGCGGGGCTCGCTCAGCCCGGTTTTTGTTGACTGGGACCGCGGCCATCCAAAGTCACGCTGTTAGAACTCGGGGATTGCCGCGACCGGGGGTCGACATTGCCGCGACCGGGGGTCGGTCGACCCAGGGGGGTGCGCCTCAGCGAGGTGCCACGTTCCCCATCGACCAAATCTTGCGCAGGGCCAAGAGGCGACGAGCCCGGCGGTCGTTGGCAGAAAATCGCGAGCGCACGGTGGCAACGCTCCAGGGTTTTTGCTCCCCCAGATGGTCGGCGTCCAAATTGCAGGACAGCGCGCACTTCTGAAAACGCGAATTGCGCTTTGGGTCGCGGCAGGCGTCGATCAGGGTCTCTTCTCCCGGCGTCATTCGCGCGACCCGCGGGTCGTTCTCGGCCGCCGATCGTTCGCTTTCGCGCCAGGTTTTGCGATTCCAGCGGAACGGCAGGTTCGAGGGGGCGTAGATCTTGCTGATCTTTTCGTCGATGATGGCGGTTCTGCCGAGCCGCTCGATCACACTCCAATGGATCTTCTCATTGATGGGGATCATCATGCGCTTTTCCTTCTTTCCCTTGAACCAGGCTTCGATCAGCTTCGGTTCCGGGAAGAGCGGTCTTCGATAGGGAGATAAGCGGGTGAACCACCACCAACCGCTGCTGGAGCGATAGAGCGAGCAGGCGGCGCAGGGCCAAAAATTCTTGGCGATGTAGTCTTCGCTGAACCGCAGCTTGGTCAAGGCCTCCACCCTTGCCATGATCCAAATCAGGGCCAGATCGGAAAGGCCGCTGCGCAGGTAGCCGCCGCCGACGTTGGCGTGCGCACCGGCAAACCACACCTGTTCGACGTGCTGGTTTTGGTTCACGTCCGTCGGGTCGCCGACCCAGGTGGTCGGGGAAAAGGCTGGGCGCTGTTCGTCAATGGCCAAGGCCTGCAGCGCCACCTCAATGCGCGGGTGCAGCATGTTGTCGTGAAATCCGCGCGTCCAGGAGGTGAGCTTGCGCGCCAGACCCGACAGCCCCAAGCCGGCGGGAATACCGTAGGACCCTACCGTGTCCCAGACCGCCAGGCATTTGACCAGCGGCGCGGACCGCGGCACTTCCAGCACCATTTTGTCGATTTCGTATTTGCGTCGGGCCTCATCGCTATAGCGTTCGCGCGGGCTCAGCCGATAAAAATTCCAAATATCCTCCAGGCGGTGAAAGTACTCTTGCCGGGGGATGCCGCGAATTGCGGTAATGACACCGGCAAGGGCGCGCGCGGTGTAGGCCCCGCGCGAAAAGCCAAGGATGTAGATCTCGTCGCCCTCGACCCAGTTGAGGGTCAGAAACGCTAAGCCGCGTTTCACATTGCCTCTGACGCCGACGCCAAACAGGCCACCGAGCAATTGATCAATCGGGCCACCGCTGCCAACGCCGGCGTTGTAGTAGACAATTTGGCTTCGGTTGTTTTCATCGGTTGCTTTAACGGCCTGGCCGACCCGGACCACATTGGTGACGGTACCGGGATCGGTGAGCGCATTCCAGGTGCCGTCATAGCAAACGACAATGCGTTTCATGGCTCCCCCCTTGTCGGCTGCTGCGAGCGAACGCGAGCCGCGACGAAAGTTCAGGCGCGACCTCGGCCGCGCCGCCCCATCAAGAATTGTAAGCCTCGCCAGCGTCGGATCGGCAAGCAAGACAAGGCAATAAACCAGGCGCGTGGTATTCCCGGTACATCGCCCGGTGGCCGGTTCATTGCCTTGGGTTGATCCCCGCGCGCCGTGGCGAGCAGCGCGGGCGCAACTATGGCCGCCAAGCCCAGCTGGCGCTGTGCTCCCGGGCACAGCCCAGCCGCTCGCCGACTAGCGATCGGGCCGATGGCCGCCAGCATTATGGCTTGCTGTTTGCCGTCAGGGCCGCGATCCGGTCGGCAACGAAGCGCTCCATCAAGTGCGGCGCCGAGGTGCCGAAGGTGCGCATGCGACCCGTGTGTGCCAGCAGCAAGAGCCCGGCGGCGTGGGCGAAGGTCTCCACCATCAAGACCTTGGCATCATCATCGCTAGCCCCCAGCGCCATCGCGGCGTCGGCAATCGGAGCCAAGGCCGCGCGCAGGGCAGCGTTGAGGACCTCATTGCGCTCTTTGCCCAGACCGTGCGGCTTCATGCCGCCGCGAAAAAGGTAGAAGCCGAGATCGAGGTCCCGCGGATTGTCGGCGTAGTAACGAAAGAAGGCCATGGCCGCGGCGCGAATTTGGTCCTTCGGCGCCTTGCTGCGCAAAATCGCACGACCGACGGCCTCACCAAGATTGGCCAGCGAGGCGCGCAGGACCTCGGCATAGATGGCTTCCTTCGAATCGAAGTGAAAATAAAGCGCCGCCGGCGTGTAGCCCGCGGCGGCGGCTATGGCCCGCAGGGAGGCGCCGTCCAGGCCTTCGGCTTCAAACACCTTGCGAGCGGCCTGCAGGATCAATCCACGCTTGAGGTTCCTGACGGCTTGTTGCCGGCCGTTGCGTTGCTCGATCGCCATGCCTGCTGATAGCACACTTGACGTTTTTTTCAACACTGTTAGAATTTATGATACTTATTAAAAGACCGGATCGGCGCGGTGGTAGGAGATTGGCGATGACAGTCAGGGTCGAGAAAGCCGGGCAGGTGTGGACGGTCATTCACGATCGGCCCGAGGCCAGGAATGCCATGGACCCTGCGAGCGCCGACGCTTTGACGGCGGCCTTTCTCGAATTCGATGCCGATCGGGAGGCGGCGGTGGCGGTGTTCTATGGCGCGGGCGGCGCCTTCTGTGCCGGCTGGGACCTCAAATATGTAAGCACGTTGAGCGCCGCCCATCCACTCGGTGAGCTCGATATTCCGGTGGCCGCTGCCAAGGGTAATGGCGGGGAAATTCCGCGCGGTCCGTTGGGGCCGTCGCGGCTCGAGCTGGACAAGCCGGTCATTGCCGCCATCGAGGGTCCCGCCGTTGCCGGCGGCATGGAATTGGGCCTTTGGTGTGATTTCAGGGTGATGGCGGAAGGCTCGTATTTCGGCGTCTACTGTCGGCGCTGGGGCGTGCCGCTGATCGATGGTGGCACCGTGCGGCTGCCACGGATCGTCGGGCAAGGCCGCGCCCTGGAAATCATCCTCACGGGGCGTAAGGTTCCCGCCGAGGAATGTATCAACGTAGGCCTGTGCGAATATCTGACCCCCAAGGGCGGATCGCGCGCCAAGGCGGAGGAGCTGGCGCACGAGATCGCCCGCTTCCCGCAAGTCTGTGTGCGCGCCGATCGGCGCTCGGCGATTAAAGGCCATGGGCTCAGTGTGCGCGAAGCGCTGATCCAGGAGTGGTACAATGGGCGTGAAGCCCTGAAGGCGGACGGGGTGGCAGGTGCGGGCCGCTTCCAGAGCGGCCTTGGACGCCACGGCGATTTTGCCCGCATTCGCTGAGCGGGCTTAACATCCACTGAAGCATCCATTTTCATCGGCGCCATTGCGTCGCGGCGGCGAACCTGCTGGAATTCTTGGGTGCTAGCCCGGCCGTTCGGCCGGGTTGTCTGACGCCGAGGGGCTCAAGTCATGTCGCGCCATTTCGGGATCCTCGTTCCCTCCACCAACACCACCTGTGAGATCGAGTTTTGTCGGTTGCCTGCCGAGCTGCAGGTGCACACGGCCAGGCTCGGCAAGGCCAAGGGCTCGCCTTTTTCTCCGAGTCTCGAGGCCGATGTTGCCTACCAATCGCAATTGCTGGGCGAGGCCCGTGTCGAGGTGATCGCCTTGGCGCAAACCTCCGCCAGCCTGTTTGCCGACGACTACGACGAGGTGACGATACGGCGCATGAGGGAGGCGTCGGGCCTGCCGGCGCTGACCTCGGCCCAGGCCATCGGCCAGGCCCTGCGCACGCTTGGCGCGCGCAAGATCGCCATGGTGACGCCCTACTCCGAAGAGGTCATCGCGCGGGCAAAGCGCTACTACCACGGCAAATTCGGCATCGATGTCGTCGCCTGCGAAAGCCTTGGCGCCAGCAACGCCTATGCGATCGGCAAGATGGACGCGGGCGCGGCGCAAGCCGCGTTCGCCCGGATCGATACCCCTGCGGTCGAGGCGCTGATGGTGCCGGGTGGGAACTTTCCGACCATGGATCGGATTGCGGCCTGGGAGGGCCAGTTCGGCAAGCCCGTGGTGACGACCAATCAGGCAACGCTTTGGGCGATCCTGCGCACGATGCGCATTGCCACGCCGCTCGCCGGCAAGGGCCGATTGCTCGCGATGCCGGACGGCTAGCGCGCGGGAACGGCGCTTGTGGGCCACTCGCGGCGCCGAGGTCGTGGCCAACAATGGCCGCACGCCAGGGGTGTCGAAAGCCCGCTGCGGCGCCGGCAGCACGCTGCTAGCTTCGGCGAACAGCATTGCCGCTGAGGAAGAGACCACGCCATGCCCGTGCTGAAACGCGACGACGCCGAGATTTATTTCGAGGAGTTCGGCGCCGGCTACCCGGTGCTGTTGTTCGCCCCGGGCGGTCTCAGGTCGCGCATCGAGCTGTGGCAGGCGCCGCGAGAGGGACCGGCGCGCGCATGGAACGATTGGACCAGCAAGCTCGCCGCGCACTATCGCGTCATCGCCATGGACCAGCGCAATGCGGGGCGTTCGCGGGCTGCCATCGCCGCCGATCATGGTTGGCACACCTACGCCGCCGACCACTTGGCGCTAATGGATCATCTGGGCCACCGGCGCTTCCACACGCTTGGGGGTTGTATCGGGGCAAGCTTCTGCCTCAAGCTTTGTGAGGTGGCACCCGAACGGGTCAGCGCCGCCGTGCTGCAAAATCCGATCGGGCTCAATCCGGACGCCCCGACCTATTTTCCGGACAGCCACCAAGCCTGGGGGCAAGAACAGCGCGCGGCGCGCGCAGATCTCGATGCGGCGGCGCTGGCAAGCTTCGGTCGCAATATGTGGGATCGGGACTTCGTCTTCAGCGTCTCGCGCGATTTCGTGCGCCAATTGCGCGTGCCGTGCCTCCTGCTGCCGGGCAACGATACGCCGCACCCGGCCGTGATCGGCGCCGAGCTCGCCCGCCTCCTCGGCAACAAAGAGGTGCTCGATCCCTGGAAGGGGCCGGACCATCTCGACGTACAATTGGAGCGCGTGCTCCAGTTCCTTAACACCCATACGCCCAAGGCGACGCCTTAGGTGCCCGCCGGCGCGGTCTCTTCCTTGGCGAAGTCGAGTTCGACTTTGGCACCGTTGGGATCCAGGAAGAAGATCTGCCACACGCCGGCGGCATAGCCGCCTTCGGGCACGCGCCGCAGGTCGTACTTGATGTCGCGCGCTTTGAGCTTGCCGATGTAGTCGGCCAAGCCGGTCGCCGAGAAGGCCATGTGATCAAGCAGCCCCGTCTCTTTGGGGATTTCCGGGCGCTCGATCACGTGCAGAATCGGCTTGCCATCGTTGTGCAGCCAGCAGCCGGGAAAGGCAAAGTTGGGCCGCTCGCCGGCCTTGAAGCCCAGAATGTCCTCGTAGAATTTTGCGGTCGCCTTCCAGTCCTTGGTGAGGATGGTGAAGTGGTCCATTTTCTGGATCGGCATCGCACATGTCCTTTTGCAGGTGGCTGACGCTGGTTGTGGGTCGCTGACGCTGGGCGGGGCAGCATGACATGGCGGGGCGCACCTGGGTAGGGGTTGTCGGGGCCCGGCCGCGCGCTCGGGGCAAGGGAATGTGCGGCAGCTGTTCCACGAGGTTCAGCTGGCGTCATCGGCGGGGCGTGCGAGCGGAGGCGCCCGCCCAATCAGAGCACGGCCCGGATAGGCGTGCTGGGCATGAGCAACCAGGGCCTCCCGAAAGGTCTCCACGGCGGGCGCCAAGAAGCGCTGGGGGTCCCATGCCAGCCTGGTCCACTTGCCGATTGAGGCGTGGCGATTGACGAGCGGCACCGGGCGCACGCCGCGGCGCGGAAACCGCACCATCGAGGGCAGGATGGCGATGCCGTAGCCGGCCTCGGCGAGGCTAAGCACCGCGTTGGGGGCGCTGCTCTCAAGGCGCACATTGGGGTTGATATTTGCGGTTTGACAAGCGGCGTCGAACCACTGCCGCGAGGCAAAACTACGGTTGAGGACCAGCAGCGGCTCACCCGCCAGCTTGGCAATGTCGAGACAGCGAGCGCGGCTCAGCGCGTGTGCCTCCGGCAGTACGGCAATGACTTGGATTGGATAGAGCAGGCGTCCGCTGAAGCGGGCATCGCCGACGGGAACGTAGGCCAAGTGCACTTCGCCAAGGGCAAGTCGGGCGATCAGCCCGGCGCCGCCATCCTCCACGACGGCGATCTCGATGCCCGGATGGCGCCGGCGATATTTGGCGAGGAAGCCGGCGAGCACCGTCTCAATCATGGGTGGGGTGGCGCCGATCTTGATTTGGCCGGTCTGGCCGGACTGCAGCGCCCGCGCGCGCTCGCGCCAGGACTGGGCTTCGGCCACCAGCCTGCGGGCACGCGGCAACAGATCCTCGCCCTCCGACGTCAAGCGCATGCGGCGGCCGATGCGGTCGAAGAGGCGCATTCCCAGTTCCGCCTCCAGCCCCTGAATCTGTCGGGAAGCCGCCGGCTGGCTCAGATTGACCCGGAGGGCGGCCCGGGCGACGCCGCCGTGGTCGGCGATGGCGACGAAGGTGCGTAGTTGATGGAGGTCCATCGCATATTACCTTTTTGCATCGATTCAATCCAATAAATGCATTAGACGAATTAAGCCAGCATGCGGCACAATGCGCCTCCCATGCCTTTTTCAGCTTGAGGGGTGCGCGCGTGAGCAGGGACAGTCACGACCATCGCCTCGACCCGCTGGTCCTCGATCTCATCGAGTGGCTGGTGGCAGGGCCGCGTCCCTATGCGGAGGTGATGGAAGCCTGGCGCACAACGTGTGCCCGGCTGCCGGTCTGGGAGGAGGCGGTGGACCGCGGATTGGTCGTGAGCGAAATGGTCTCGCCCGGACGCGTGCTGGTCACGGTCACGCCCGCCGGCCGCAGCTTCTTTGCGCTGCGAAGGCTCGTGCCGTGTTAAGGGAGTGCCCCTGCCGCCGCATCTGCCGGCGGGCGGGGCTGCCCAAGGTGAGCCTCCAACCTGGCGCCAGCGCCGCCTTCGAGGCAAGCTGTGCGGGGACGAGAGAAGCTGGCGCCAGCCGCAGTCCTAAGCCTCGGCCAGCATAACCCCCAGCATAACCCCAAGATCCCAGCAAGGTACGGCACGCGATGCAGCTCTACGTTACCCTCACGTCTCCCTACGCGCGGCTTGCCCGCATCCTGGTGATCGAGAAAGGGCTCACGCAACGGGTCGCCATCATCGAGGCCAAAACGCGCACGGTGGGGAGCCCTTACTACGCCATCAATCCGTCGGGGCGCGTGCCATACCTCATCAACGACGCCGGCGTTGGCATGGAAGACAGCCAGCTCATCTGCGCCTATCTGGACGCGCTCGACGGGGCGCCGCGCTTCCACGCCACGGCCTTGAGCTCCGACTGGGCCTACGGCCGCGCGGAGGCAAGCGCGCGCAGCCTGTGCGACGGTCTCTCGGTGTGGGTGCGTGAAATGCATCGCCCCGACAACGAGCGCTCGCCCACGGTTCTTGCCCACGAAGTTGCCCGCAGCGAGCGCCTCGCCGATGTCTTCGAAGGCCAGGTGGCCGCGCCGCTATGGGCGGGCGCCCCGGCTATGCCGCATCTCATCCTTGCGGCGGCGCTCGATGTTGCGCGCAAGCGAGGCCCCGGCGACTTGACGCGCGGGCGAGGACGGCTTGCCGCCTGGCAGCAGAAAATGTCCGAGCTGCCGTCGTTGCAGGCAACGGCCTTGCCCTAGGGCTGCGGGCCGTGCGCCGTGCCAAATCGGAGGCGGCGGCGCGACGGCCGCAATCGTAAAATCGAGCGCCACCGGCGCGCTGAGCGAGAACCTGGGTGGTGCTCATGCGCCGTGCCGCGGCTCGACCCGCCCGCGTAACGGTCGCGTGCCCCGCGCCGTTCACCGCCTCCGGCGGCAGGCATAAAAATTCGACGCCGCCCCGCCTTTGCCGTACTCTCCAACGGAGGTTGTGTGCGGATAGAAAAAAGCAGGCGCCTTGAGCGCCAGCGTCACCAACTCGGAGAACGCCCATGTACCGATCGATGCTGGCGGCCGCCGCCGCCGTCTTCGTCCTCCTCAGCACCCTCCTCGGCGTTGAGGTTGCCGCGCAAGGCAACGGCGTCCCGCAGTACGTGGTCGAGCCGTTCTGGCCCAAACCGCTGCCCGACGCTTGGATCCTCGGGCAGGTGGCGGGCGTCGCCGTCGACAACGACGACAGCGTCTGGATTATCCATCGCCCCTCGACCCTGGTCGACGATGAAAAGGGTGCGGAGAAGAACCCACCCGAAACCCGTTGCTGCAAGGCGGCGCCGCCGGTCCTGCACTTTGCCGCCGACGGCACCTTGTTGGGCAGCTGGGGCGGGCCCGGTGCCGGCTACGAATGGCCGAGCACCGAGCACGGCATTCACATCGACAAGGATGGCAACGTCTGGCTCGCCGGCAACGGCAAGGATGACCACCAGGTCTTGAAGTTCACGCCCGACGGCAAGTTCCTGCAGCAAATCGGCAAGGCGGCGACGACCGGCGGGTCCAACAGCCAGACGGCGCTTGGCCGTCCCGCCCACATGGTCACGGACGAGGCCGCCGGCGAGCTCTACGTGGCGGACGGCTACCTCAACCGGCGCATCGTCGTGTTCGATGCCAAGACCGGGGCCTACAAGCGGCACTGGGGCGCCTACGGCAGCAAGGAGCCCAGCGATGACAAGCTGCCGGCCTACGCACCGGTTGCCCTCAGCGCGCTATCGAAGTCATTTTCCAATCCCGTGCACTGCGTGCGCCTGTCCCGAGATGGTCTCGTCTATGTGTGTGATCGGGCCAACGACCGCATTCAGGTGTTCCAGAAGGACGGCACCTTCGTGAAGGAGTTCCAGGTCGAACCCCAGACCCTGCAGAACGGCTCAGTATGGGACCTGGTGCTGTCGGAAGACAGCGCCCAGCGCTACATCTTTGTCGCCGACGGGGCCAACATGCAGATCAGCGCCCTCGATCGCCAGAGCGGTCAAACGCTGGCGCGCTTTGGCCGGCCGGGCCGCATGGCCGGCGAATTCAAGTGGGTGCACAACATGGCCATCGACTCGAAGGGCAACCTTTACACCACCGAGGTCGGCACGGGCCGGCGGGTGCAGAAATTCAAGCGCGCCGGGGCGCCGACCAACTAGTCCCAGCCGAGCCCTCGCCGGCAGCCGGCGCGCCTCGTGCGGGCTGGCCTTCGGGTCGAGCCAGGCCGCGCGTGCTCGCAAGAGCGGCGGACGTGGAACAGGCGTTGCACGCCACCGGGCGCAAGGGGAACGAGATTTCTCCTTGCGCGAGGGTCCTTCAAAGCCCCGGAATTTTGCGCCATATCTCGCCTGGGGCGCTGGTCCTGCGCTCGGGTGAAGCTGAGGATTTTTGCATGTCATTGCATGTCGGTGCCGGCTTGGGCCACGAGCCATCAATTTTCGTCTTGCATGAGAATTCGGCCTGGGTCGAGCCGCTCAGGCGCGCCTTTGCCGAGCGCGATGCGCCCTTTACCGAGTGGTTTCTCGACCGCGGTAGCTTGGATCTCGGCGCGCAGCCGCCGCAGGGAGTTTTCTACAATCGCATGAGCGCATCCTCCCACACGCGCGGCCATCGCTACGCTCCAGAATATACGGCCGCCGTGTTGGCATGGCTGACGCGGCATGGGCGCAGGATCGTCAACGGCGAACGCGCCCTCCAGCTTGAGCTCTCCAAGGTGGCGCAATACCAGGCGTTGGCACAATTCAACGTCGAGGTGCCCGCCACGATCGCCGCCATTGGCCGCGAGGCCATTGCCGCCGCGGCCACCGAGTTGGGCTACCCCGTGATCCTGAAGCACAACCGCGCCGGCAAGGGACTGGGCGTCAAGCTGCTCTATTCCGAGCCGGCGCTGAGCGAGCATCTGGCGAGCCCGAGCTTCGAAGAGCCCGTCGATGGCATTATGCTGGTCCAGCGCTACATCGCGGCACCGGCGCCGTTCATTACGCGCGTTGAGTTCGTTGGCAGGCGCTTGCTTTACGCCGTGCGCGTCGACACCTCGGAGGGCTTCGAGCTCTGCCCGGCCGATGCCTGCCAGCGCGCAGCCGCCAGCATCTGCCCGGCCGTCGGCCAGGGCGACAAATTCCAGATCTTGTCGCGCTTTGAGCATCCCCTGCTGCCGGCCTGGCAGGCCTTTCTGGCGGCCAACGACATTGGCATCGCCGGCATCGAATTCATCGAGGATGCGCGGGGTCGCGCCTATACCTACGACATCAATACCAACACCAATTACAACCCCGAGGCCGAGGCCAAAGATGGTCGGCGCGGGATGGGAAGCATTGCCCGTTACCTGCACCAGCTGCTGGGCGAAACCTACCCGCGTGCTGAGATCGCCCCGGCGGCTTAAGCCCGCGCCCAACGGCGAGCCTGCGCCCAACGGCGCGCCTGCCCCCAAGGGCGCGCCTGCGCGGGTTGTCTGAGGGTGCGCTGACGGTGCCCGGCGCCGCTCGGCGCCGCCGGCCCGTGCGCACGTGCAGCAAAGACCCCCGCGGTTTGCGCTTTCCCCGCTACGGGAGCGCGCGGCGGCGTCGCTCGCTTGCTATCGATCCCCGTTCGTTCATAGTGGCTGGGCCGGCATGCCGTCGCCGGCCAGCTGGGTGCTGCAGTGCGTGCCCGTTGCAAGCACGCTCAGGCCGCAACGTCGGCAGCGTTACAGGCCGGCAGGCCGACCAGGCCCGCAGGAGTAAAAAAAACCGGGGGGAGGAATGGCGACCGTCGACATCCGCAACGTGCGCAAGGCGTTCGGTTCGGTCGAGGTTTTGCACGGCGTCAGCGTCGACATCGCCGACAGTGAGTTCGTGGTGCTCGTCGGCCCGTCCGGCTGCGGCAAGTCCACGCTGCTGCGCATGATCGCCGGGCTTGAGAACATCAGCGCGGGCGAGATCGCCATCGGCAAGCGCGTCGTCAATACCTTGCCGCCGAAGGACCGCGACGTGGCGATGGTGTTCCAGAACTACGCGCTCTACCCGCACATGACCGTGTTCGACAACATGGCCTTCTCCCTGAAGCTCGCCAACGCTCCGGCCGCGGTGATGGAGCGGGAGGTGCAACGGGCGGCACAAATCTTGGGTCTGGAACAACTCCTCAAGCGGTATCCACGCCAGCTTTCCGGCGGCCAGCGTCAGCGCGTCGCCATGGGCCGCGCCATCGTGCGCAATCCCCAGGTCTTCCTCTTCGATGAACCGCTGTCCAATCTCGATGCCAAGCTGCGCGTTCAGATGCGTTCCGAGATCAAGGCGCTGCACCAGCGCCTGAAGGTGACAACGATCTATGTCACGCACGATCAGATCGAGGCCATGACCATGGCCGACAAGATCGTGGTGATGAACAGTGGCGTCATCGAGCAGGCCGGCCCGCCGCTCGATCTCTACGACCGGCCGGCCAACGTGTTCGTCGCCGGCTTCATTGGCTCCCCGGCCATGAACATGCTGGACGGCCAGGTCGTCGATGGCCACTTTCGTGCTAGCGACGGCGTTGACTGGGTGCTGCCCGGGCGGAGAGCCGGCAGCGCCGACCGACCGCTCCTCTACGGCATTCGCCCCGAGCATTTGCGGCTCGATCAACAGGGCATCGCCGCCAATGTGGTTCTCGTCGAGCCGACCGGCTCGGAGACGCAGGTGCATCTGCGCGTCGGCGGGCGTCCCCTAACGGCGGCGTTTCGCGAGCGCATTACGGCGCGGCCCGGGGAAACGCTCTGCGTCGCCCCCGATCCGGCGCACATTCATTTGTTCGATCAAACCACCGGCCTGCGCCTCTGAACGCAGACGAAAAAACATCGAGGAAGGAGGAAGCCATGTCCCAGGAGATCACGCGACGCGATGCGCTGCGGCTGACGGTGGGAGGAGGCGCGGCGTTGGCCTTGGCGGGCGATGCCGCCGCCCAGATTCCGCGCGCCGACGTGGCGGGGCTGAACTTGCCCGCCGAGAAGGGCGCAAGCCTGCGTATTTTACGGCCGGCACGGTTCGTCGAGCCGGATGAGACGTTGTTCCGCAGCAACACTGCCAAGTTCCAGCAGGCGACGGGGATCGAGACGCGCGTCGACTTCGTCGGCTGGGAGGATATGCGCCAGCAATCCGCGGTTGCCGCCAACACCGGCACCGGTCCCGACATCATCATCGGCTGGGCGGAAGACCCGCACGTCTACGCCGATAAGCTGATCGAGCTGTCCGACCTCGCCGAGTACCTGGGCAAGCGCTATGGCGGCTGGACCTTTCTCGCCGAGAAGTACGGCAAGAAGGACAAGACCAACACCTGGCTCGCCATTCCATTTGGCGGCGGCACCGGCCCGATCTGCTATCGCAAGTCGGCGCTGAAGGAGGCCGGTTTCGAGGGCATTCCCGCCGACCATGCCACCTATCTAAAACTGCTGCAGGCCTTGAAGAAAATCAACAAGCCGGCCGGCTTTGCGCTCGGCAACGCGGTAGGCGACGGCAATGGTTTTGCCAACTGGCTGATCTGGTCGCACGGGGGATATCTCGTCGACGAGGCCGGCAAGGTTGCCATCAATAGCAAGGAGACGATCGAGGCTCTCAAGTACCTCAAGGAGCTCTATCCGAACTTCGTCGCCGGCACGCTGTCGTGGGGCGATCCGAGCAACAACCGAGCCTATGCGGCGAGCGAGTGCTGGCTGACCGCCAACGGCGTCTCGCTCTACTATGCCCTGAAAAATGACCCCGCCACGCGGGCGATCGCGGAGGACACCGAGCATGCGCCCTTGCCGGTCGGCGTCGTCGGCAAACCGCCGCAGGCCTCCTTGATCCTCAACGGCATGGTGTTCAAGCACAGCAAGTTTCCGAACGCCGCCAAGGCCTACATCCAATTCATGATGGAAGCCGAGCAATACGATCCCTGGCTCACCGGCTGCCTCGGTTATTGGTCGCACACGCTCAGGGCCTACAACAACAGTGCGGTTTGGAAGTCAGATCCGAAGCTGGCGCTGTTTCAAACCGCCACCGAAAACCAGTTCTGGTCGGGCTATAAGGGTCCGATCACCCAAGCCGCGGGCGCCGTCGCCGCGGAGTATATCATGGTGCAGATGTGCGCCTCCGTGGCCTCCGGTCAGGCGACGCCCGAGGAGGCGGCCAAGGAAGCCGAGCGGCGGACCAAGCGCTACTATCGTGGATGAGGGAGTGCGGCGGCCGCAGCGCTGCGTGCGGCCGCCGCCGTTGACAAGCGAGGCATCGCCGTGACGACCACGACCGCTCCCCGCTGGACTCCGGTCCGTTCCGAGAGCCGTTGGCTCGTGCGCCTGTTCGACTGGAAGCCCTTCCTGATCTTGGTCTGCATGCTGCCGGCGGCCGGGCTCCTGCTCACGTTTTTGACCTATCCGCTCGGCCTTGGCATCTGGCTGGCGTTTACCGATACCACCATTGGCCGCAGTGGCCAGTGGATCGGTCTGGAGAATTTTGAATTCCTGCTCAGCGACCGACTGTTCTGGCAGGCCGTGTTCTACAGCGTGTTCTACACCTCGGTCGCAACGGTTGGGAAATTCGGTCTCGGGCTCTGGCTCGCGCTCCTGCTCAACAACCACCTGCCCTTCAAGAGCATCTTGCGCGCCATCATCCTGCTGCCTTGGATCGTGCCGACCGTGCTTTCGGCCATCGCCTTCTGGTGGATCTACGATCCGCAATTCTCCATCCTCTCCTACGTGCTCGTCGATCGGCTGGGCCTCGCTGACAAGTATTTCGATTTCCTCGGCAGCACCTGGCCGGCGCGCTGGTCGCTGATCGCCGCCAACATCTGGCGCGGCATTCCCTTCGTTGCCATCTCGCTGCTGGCCGGTCTGCAGACGATTTCGCCTTCGCTCTACGAGGCCGCGCTGCTCGACGGCTCGACGGCCTGGCAGCGCTTCCGTTTCATTACCTTCCCGCTGCTGCTGCCGATCCTGGCGATCGTGATGACGTTCTCCATCATCTTCACCTTCACGGATTTCCAGCTGGTCTATGCCATTACCCGCGGCGGTCCCGTGAACTCCACCCACTTGATGGCCACGCTGGCCTTCCAGCGCGGCATCCCCGGCGGCAACCTCGGCGAGGGTGCGGCGATCGCCGTGTCGATGATCCCGTTCCTGGTGTTTGCAACCTTGTTCAGCTACTTCGCGTTGGCGCGCCGCAAATGGCAGCAGGGAGAGAGCAATGACTGAGGCAACCGATCGGGCCGGCAAACTCGAGGCGGAAAACTCGGCCACCGTCGTGCCCGAGGCGATGGCGTGGGACAGCCGCGCGCGTCGTGCCGTCTTGCTCTACCTGCCGCTCGCCTGCTTCGTCTTTATTCTGTTGTTCCCCTTCTACTGGATGGCGATCACGGCGTTCAAACCGAACGCGGAGCTCTACGACTATAAAACCTATAATCCGTTCCTGATCGCCAAGCCGACGCTAGACCACGTTCGCAAGCTGTTGTTCGACACGGCCTATCTGCGCTGGCTCCTGACCACCATGACGGTCGCCGTCTCGGCCACCCTGCTGTCGCTGACCTCGAGCGCGCTCGCTGCCTATGCCATCCAGCGCCTGCGCTTCAAGGGCAGCCAGTACGTGGGCCTCGCCATCTATCTGGGCTACCTGGTGCCGCCGTCGATCCTGTTCATTCCTTTGGCGACCATGGTCTATCGCCTGGGCCTCTTCGATACGCCCTTTGCCTTGATCCTAGTCTACCCGACCTTCCTGGTGCCGTTCTGCACCTGGTTGCTGATCGGTTATTTCAAGTCGATCCCCTATGAACTGGAGGAATGCGCCCTCATCGATGGCGCCACCCGGCTGCAAATTCTGCGTCGCATCACCTTGCCGTTGGCGGTCCCGGGACTGATCTCGGCCGGAATATTCTCCTTCACCCTGTCCTGGAACGAGTTCATCTATGCCCTGGCCTTCATCCAGTCGAGCGAGAAGAAGACCGTCCCGGTGGCGATCCTGACGGAGCTCATCTCCGGCGACGTCTACCAGTGGGGCGCGCTGATGGCCGGCTCGCTGATGGGCTCGCTGCCGGTGGCGATCTTTTATTCCTTCTTCGTCGACTACTACGTGTCCTCGCTGACGGGCGCCGTCAAGGAATAGCCGCGGCACGGCGCCGGTTCGACCGGGCAGTCGCCTCAGTGCGCCTGTTTGCGGCGCCAATCCAAGAGCATTGTCAGGCCTTGGCTGTGCCGCGTTCAATTTTGCGGCAGGCGCGGTCGCGACGACAGCTGGGCCGTGCGGTCCGCATGGAAAACTTCAGAGCAAGCGTTGGAGAGTGTTGAGCTCGCCGGCGTCCAGATCGGAGATCGCCCAGTAGGTGAGGCCTTGGCGCGTCCAGGTCACGAGTGTGTAGCCCTTGCGCATCACGACGCGACCCGTGCCATGGTTGCCAGCGCTATTGGGCCAGACGAAGACGTCGATGCTATGCTGCCGGCGCCGGTACACGAGCACGCCGACGCGGCGGTCGCCGACGTAGTCGAGCCGGGCTCCGAGCAGCACGAACCCTTCGGCCGAAAGATCGGCGACGCTGGGCGAGAAATCGATCCGCCCGCTGAACCAGGGCTTGATCCAATGCGTATCGGCCGAGGCGACCTGGGTGGGGCTTTCCTGCAGCAGCGCGCGCATGTGGGCGGCGAGCACATCGTGCTCGAAGCGCGCCTCGGGCTCGGCCGAACTGAGACGCCACCAAGTCGCAATGGCCGTCAGGGCGCAAGCCGCCATGATGGGAGCTGCCCGCCGGGCCACGCGGCCCGCCGCCGGGAGACGCGGCCAGGAGGGCCCTCGCGCCGACCGCCCCGAGGCGGGCGCCTGCGCGCCAGCCAGCGCCCGCCGCAGCCGCAACATCAAGGACGTGGGCGTACGCTCGCGCCCAAGCGCCGAAAGCGTGCGCGCGAGCCGGCGCAAATCGGCCGCGAACCTGGCGCAGTCCTGGCAAGACTCCAGGTGCGCGGCGAGCACGGAGCGGTCTTGAGCCGGTAGGGCCTCGTCAAGGTACGGGCTCAACAGCTCGCGCACCCGGTCACAATGCATTGGGCTCGTCCTTGGCCAGCAACTGGATGAGGGCCTGGCGCAGGTCGCGCCGTCCGCGCGCGAGGCGCGACATCACCGTGCCGATCGGCACCCCCGTTACCTTGGCGATATCGCGATAACTGAGCCCCTCAATCTCGCGCAGCACCACGACTTCGCGGAAGGTCGGTGGCAGCTCGGCCAAGGCGCGCACGACATAGTCCTGCTCGACGGCGCCAATCAAGCGCGCCTCGGCATTTGGTGCATGGTCGGTTGGTTCGGCGGGGGCGCGCGTCGCGGCAGCCTCATAGGCCTCCTCGATCGATATCACGTTGCCGGCGCGGCGGCGATTGTTGAGCCAGCGGTAGGCGGTGTGGCGCACGATGGCGAGCAACCAGGGTCGCATGTCCTCGCCGTGAAAATTTTGGAAGGCGCGCAAGGCGCGCAAATAGGCATCCTGCACGACGTCCTCGGCATCGGGGCGCGAGCGCACGAGCCAGAACGCCAGGTTATAGGCCGCCTCCAAATGCTTGAGCGCCAATTGCTCGAAACGGGGAAGGGAACTCATGGGCTGCATGAGGCCGGTCACGCGACGGGAGCAGAACACCTCCTCTGAGCTTTATCCCCGGTGCTTGCCGTTTATTCCCGCCGCCGCCGCTTTGGGCGCAAATTCGCCCCCGGGAATAAAGGCGACCACCGCCGGCTAGAGCAAGGCATCGGCCATTGCCTGGGTCCATGCAAAGTGGAGGCTAACATGCTCACGTTCTCACGGCGGCACATGCTGAGTGCAGGGGCCTTCGCCGCGGCCCTCGGACTCAACCGGCCTCTGGCCTTTGTCGGCACGGCTTGCGCTGAGGTGACGCCTGATCCCCACCTCGGCTTCCACAAATACAAGGTCGGCTCGATCGAGGTGATCGCCCTTTACGATGGTATCTGGGAGAAACCTCACGACCCCGGCTTCATCAAGAATGCCAGTGTCGAGGAGACGCAAACCGCGCTGCGCAATGCCGGCCTGCCGACCGAGTTTGTGTCGATCCCGCTGACCGTGGTCGTGTTGAAGCTCGCCAAGGAGACCATCATGGTCGATGCAGGCTCCGGCGGCGGGCAGTGGCAACCCACGGCGGGCAAGCTTGCGGCCAATATGCGGGCCGCCGGCATCGATCCCGGCAAGATCAGCACAATTTTGCTTTCGCACTTTCATCCCGATCACATCTTCGGCTTGATGGAGAAGGGCAGTAATGCGCCGGTCTTTCCCAAAGCCGAGCTGGTGGTGAGTGCCACCGAATATAAGTGGTGGACCGAATCCGGCCGGGTGGAAAAGCTGCCCGAGGCGCGCAAGGCGCTGGGACAACGCATCAATACGGTCTTTCCCGGCTGGAAGAATTTCACCTTGCTCGAGCGTGAACGCGAAGTGGCGCCTGGTGTCCGCCTCGTCAGTGCGCCGGGCCACACGCCGGGACATTCGGCCTTTCACGTCAGCTCGGGTGCGCAGCAGCTGATGATATCCAATGATACGGCCTACGTGCCGGCCTTGCTCGGACCACATCCGGAATGGCAGGGCGCCTACGACCAAGATGGCCCGTTGGCCGTGGAGACGCGCCGCAAGCTGATTGATCGCGTCATTGCCGAGAAGATGATGATTTGCGGCGCCCATTTCCCCTACCCGGGGCTGGGGGCCTTTACCAAGGACGGCAGCGGCTACGTCTTCACGCCGGCCAAACGCGTCTCGGAACCCAAGCGCGGCTTGCGCCCCTACGCGGGCTGAGCACAAGCAACAGGATAGCTCCCATGCCTCCGATCCGCCGCTCGCATCGCGCCCGAAGGCTCGGTTTGGGCACGCTCCTCGCCGCCTTTCTCTCGACGGGCCTCGCGCCGCCATTGTCGGCGGTCGACACCCCCTCGAGCCCGGCCGCACCCGAGCTGGCGCCGGTGCGCGCCAAGATCAAAGCCAAGGACTGGCCGGCCGCGATCCGTGACCTCAACGCCATGATCGAAGACGGGGTCCAACAGGCCGACGTCTACAGTCTGTTGGGCTTCAGTCTGCGCAAGAGCGGCGACTACGAGAAGGCCTACACCTTTTATCGCAAGGCGCTCGAGTTCGAGCCGAACCACAAGGGTGCGCTCGAGTATCTGGGCGAGCTCTACGTCGAAAGAGGCGAAATGGCCAAGGCGCGCGAGCACGCCAGCCTGCTCACCAGGCTTTGTCCCGCGGGCTGCGAGGAGCTCGACGATTTAAAGGCCGCAATCGCCCAAGCCGAAAGCGCGCGCAAAACCAATTGAGGACCTGCGAGGTCTGTGAAGACCGTGAGCTCGGCCAACAGGGTCGCGCCCCCCTCGCTGTTGCGGCGGAGCGCAAGAATAAAAAGACATATCGGTCCGGCGCCGTCGAGGCGCCGCGAACGGGTTTGCGTTATCCAAACTGTCATCGGACTGTCGGCTTAGCGACATCTCACGCTCCTAGGCTGCGCCCGCCGTCACAAGCGGCGCAGTCTTTTACAGGAGCAAGACATGATTTCCCTACAATCGCCATTGATCAGGACTTTACTGCTCGGCGTCGCCGGTGCGGCGCTGCTCTGCGGGCCCGTGGAGGCCGAGGAAGATGGCCTCGGCCCTATCGAGGTTGGCGTGGCCAAGGCCAACGTCGAGGCGGGCAACCAGCCGTCGGCGACGCTCATCGATCGCGATTTTGTGACCGAGTTGGTCGCCACCGGGACGGAGCGGCTGGAAAATCCCAGCGGTGTCATTACGCAATTTGGCTTGCTCAGCAGTGGTGTAAACACCGAGCCCGACCAGAACACCTACGTCAAATTGGAGAAGAACCTCGTTTGCAGTGGCGTCGACTATGGACGCACTTTTCTATTCCAGGGCCACGAAAACGCCGGCAACCTCGCCTATGTGACGCGCATCAATCTGGACCGCAAGCGCGGCGATGCCCGCCGCATCACGCTTTTGACCCCCGTCGGTGCTGACGGCCTGACCCACTTTAACGCCCTAGATGGCTCGACGTTCAACCCGTTCACCAACACGCTGCTCTTTACCGAGGAGACGAGCGCCAACGTCAATGGCGCGATCAATGGTACGGGCAGCGTCATTCAGATTAGCATGGACTGTCTGTCCAGCCTGACCAAGCTTGACCCGTTCTTCGGCCTCGGCAGTTTCGAGGGGATCCACCCGGACGATGCGGGCAACATCTACCTGATCGAAGATGCCAGCGGTACGCGGCCTGGCGGTGCGGCCAGGGCGCCGGAGACGGGACGGCTCGTGCCCCTGCGCGCGGCGGCCCAGCCCAACAGCTTTGTCTACCGCTACCTGCCGAACAATCCGGCGCGCCTCGAAGATGGTGGCAAAATGCAAGCCCTGCAGGTCAGCATCGACGGCCAGCCGGTGAAGTTTGGCGGCGTCGGCCCGGCCGCCGCAGCCGCCGACATCATCTCGTTGACGCAAAAGAAACTGCACACGCCGGGGACGTCGTGGCCCATCAAGTGGGTGACGATCCACGAGTCGCACAAAGGAGACACGCAGGCCTTCACCGCAACCCAGGCGGCCAAAGACGCCGGTGCCACGCCCTTCAAGCGTCCGGAAAATATGACCTGGTTGCCGGAGTCCCAGCTCAGGACCTTTTTCTTTAGCGCCACCGGCGATACCGATGCTCCCACCAGTCAGGAATCGGAATTGGCCGCCCGCGGCGCTTGGGGCTCGCTGTTCCGCGTCGACCTCAACCACGAGCCAACGAGCAAGAGGGGCGCCAAGGGCAAGCCGCGGGATGATGGCATCATTTCGATCTTTGTCCTGGGCGATCAGGTGCACAACTCGTTCGACAATGTTGCCTTTGCCAACGAGCACCAGCTGCTCGCCGCCGAGGACCGTGGCGACACCCTCCACCAACAGCTTAACGCGCTCGATTCGGTCTGGGCGTTCGATGTGGACAGGCGCCAGCCGTTGGCCTCCGCGCTTCGTTTCATCGCCTTGGGTCGGGACGCCCTAGCCGCGCCGGAGGGCGACGAAGACAACGAACCGACGGGCCTAGTCGTCTCGAACGGCAGCACGCGCAAGGAAGACCTGCTCGGCACGCGCAAGAGCCTCGATGAGGCGCGCGCCTTCTTCACCATGCAGCATGGGCAAAACGATCTGTTCGAAATCCTGCGCAAGGACATGATCGTCGCCAAGAAGTAAGGCGCCGCGGCGCCTCACTTGGCTTTGCACAATCGCACGGGGGGATCTGGATTGGCGCTCCCGTGCGTCCCCAATGGAGAATGCGCCGCAAATGTTCGGCAGGGCCAGCGCCCGGGCCTGTCGATGCCCGGTCGCCTCTGCGTGCGCTTTCTCATTTCGCGGCTGCTTCGGCGAGGGCCATGATGGCAGGCCGTCATGGGTGTCGGCAGCACGGGCGGGCCCGGGGTGAGGCGCAGGCAACCCCGAAGTCCCCACCGGCAGCAAGCCTGGCCAGGCGCTCAGGGGTGTGCCGACCCCTTCGTTGGCGGGTTTTTTTGCCTTTGCTCGCGTTGTCTCCGGACCCAGCCTTTAACGGCGCTGCCGCTACCGTCGGGATGATGGGCGGCGCCGGCCAATTGGCTTGGATCTGGTCTTACGCGGTCGTTCCATTGTCGGTGTCCATCCCCGGCTTGAGACGTTTGCGCCGTTGTTGCGCGCGCGCAGGTCTCTCATGCATCGCTGCCAAGTCCGCCGCCAATCCTTGACAGCGCAAAAGCCCGGGGTGTTAAGTGTCTTGGTCGTGACACGCGAACAGTCCCCGCAGCCATGATGACGTGACAGCGACCACGACGACTCTACGGGAGGAACGAGATGTTGCGCAGAGCCCTCGGCGGTATCGCCGTATTCGCCATCAGTAGTTGCTTCGCGTTCGCGTCGCAGGCGCAGGACATCAAGCTTTATGCCTTCAGTTCTGGGGCCCTCACAATCGGTAAGGGCATTCTGCAGAACCTCGGTCCGCTCGACCCGCCCATCCAGATTCCGGTCGGCTTCTTCGTCATCAAGCATCCCAAGGGCAATGTGCTCTTCGATACCGGCAACAACGACAAGATCATCAAGGACCCGAGCTACTGGGGCGCCTCTTTCAACGCCCTGAAGCCCGTCAACACGCCGGACGTCGCGATCGACACCCAACTTGAGAAAATCGGCCTCAAGCCCGACGACATCAAGTATGTCGTGGTCAGCCACTTGCATTTGGATCATGGCGGCAACGTCGCCAAGTTTCCCAACTCGACCCTGGTGGCGCAGAGGGATGAGATCTTGAACGCCTTCTGGCCACGGCCCGGGACCGGTGGCCCCTACATGATCGGCGACGTCATGCCGCTGCGCTCGCCCAACACCGACTATCCCAATGCGGTCAAGATGTTGCAACTCGAGGGTGACCTCGACTTGTTTGGCGATGGCACGCTGGTGGTCAAGCGCTGGGTGGCGCATACGCCGGGCAGCCAAATGATGACCGTCCGGTTGAAGAATACGGGCCTCATCATCTTGACGGGCGACAACGTCTACTTCCGCGAAAACGTGGAAAAGAGCCTGCCGCCGAATATCGTATTGGCCTACAACCCGGGCGGATTCCTCACCGCCTATGAGTGGATCCGCATGATGATGGCGACCGAGAAGGCCGATTTCTTCACGGCGCATGATCCCGATGCGTTCAAGGCCATGAAAAAGGCCCCGGCGTTCTACGATTGATCGACCGGCATGACGGGGCTCCAGAGCCTTGGGCCCTCAGGATAAACGCGACGAGGCAGCGAGGCCGGCAGCGGCCTCGCTGTCGTGCCTGATCGAACTGGTCCGTGCATGGTCGTCCTTTCGCTCGATGGGCTAAGCAAGCGCTTCGGTGCTCGGCTGGCGGTCGATGCAGTTTCCTTCGACGTCAATGAGCGCGAGGTCTTCGGCCTGCTCGGCCCGAACGGCTCGGGCAAAAGCACGATCCTGAGGCTGGTGACCGGCTACCTCCGGCCGAGCGCGGGAAGCGCCCGGGTCGCTGGCATCGACGTGGTGCGCGAGGGGCCCGCCGCGCGCCAGCGCATCGGCTATGTGCCGGAGAGCGCACCGCTTTATGGGCACATGCGTGTTGCCGAGTTCCTCGCTTTCATGGGTCGGCTCCGCGGCTTGAGCGGCGAGGGCCTCGCGCGCGCCGTCGACGCCGCAATCGACCGGTTGGCGCTGCGGCCCGTGCGTGCGGTCATCATCGAGCGCCTGTCGCACGGCTATCGGCAGCGCGTGTCGCTCGCCCAGGCCGTGCTGCACTCCCCCGAGCTCCTCGTGCTTGACGAGCCCAGCAATGGCCTCGACCCGCGGCAGATCATCGAGTTACGAGGGCTGCTTCGGCAGCTAGCGCAAAACTGTGCCGTGCTGGTGACGTCCCATATTCTGACCGAGATCGAGCGCACCGCCGACCGTGTCGCCATCCTGCTCGACGGCCGGCTGTTGACGGTCGAGGCGATCGGTCGCGAAACGGCGGCGGTGCCCCCGCCCTCGCGCCTCGAGGCTCTGTTTCTCGATCTCACGCAGGCAAAGGCAATTTGATGCGGGTGCCAACGCTAGCGGCGAAGGAGCTCAATGCGCTCTTCACCTCGCCGATTGCCTACGCGGTGATTGCGGTGTTCATGATCTTGAGCGGTTACACCTTTACCGTCACGCTATTCGTCAGCAAGCAGGCGACGCTGGTGCACATTTTCTTTCAGGCGGCCGTGCAACTGATCCTGCTCGTACCTTTGATCACCATGCGCCAGTTCGCCGAGGAGCGCCGCAGCGGCACCCTCGAGCTGTTGCTGACGGCACCGTTAAAAGAAATCGAAATCGTCGTGGCGAAGTTCGTCGCCTGCCTGGTGGTGGTGCTAGCAATGACCAGCCTGACCCTGGTCTATGCGCTCGTGCTCGCCGTCTATGGCCAGCCGGACTGGGGTCCGATCTACAGTGGCTACCTCGGTCTCATCATGTTCGGCGCGGCCCTGATCGCCATCGGCCTGATGATCTCGGCCTTGACCGCCAATCAGATCGTTGCTGCCGTGGTCTCGCTGGGGCTGTTTGGCATGCTGTGGGCGATCGACACGCTGGCCTCCCTGCTGCCGCACCCGTTCGAGAACTGGCTCCTCGGCCTATCGCTGTTGGCGCATTTCACGCCCTTCGCGGTCGGCGCCATGTATTTGTCTGACTTCGGGTTCTTCCTGACCGTGGTGTTGCTCGGCCTGTTCTTGACCGTTCGGGCGCTGGCGCGGAGCTGAGCGATGGGGGAGCATGCGATCGATTTGGCGGCGCTGCTGTGGTCGATGGGCTGGCTTCTCGCCGTCGTCGTGCTGTTTGCGCTGGGGCTTCGCCTGCCGTTGGAGACACGCCTCAGTGGTGCGACCGCCTGGCTCTATGGCTTGGGCTGCGTCGCCGCGGGGCTCGGCGTGTGGGTGCTGGCCAACGTCGCAATCGTGCTCAATGACACTCACATCGACCTGACGCGGGAGAAGGTCTACACGCCGTCGACCGACGCCTTGGCGGTCGTCGAGGAGCTAAAAACCCCGGTGCACATCACCTATTTCTATCGCTCCGAGGATCCGGCCGGCCGCCGCGCCAGCGACATTCTGGAGGTGATGGGGCGGCGCAATCCGCTGTTGACGGTCACCACGGTCGATCCCGACAAACGGCCCGAACTCGCGCGGCGCGAGGGTGTTCGCCTCTACAACGCCGCCATTATCGAGGCCGGCGGCCGGCGGATCTTGATCCAGGGTACCGATGAGGCTGAGATCGCCATCGGCATCCAGCGCGTGCTGCGCACGCGCGCGCTCACCGTTTGCTTTCTCGAGGGGCATGGGGAGCTGCCGATGGACAGCTTTGAGTTCCACACCCACCTCGAGGGCGCAAGCGATCATAGCCACGGCGATGCCGCCTCGCAGGTCATCGAGACCAGCGGGCACGGCGTCGGCCGCCTGCGTCGGGCCCTGGAAGCGCAGGGCTACGCGACAGCCAAGCTCGTTCTGGCCACCCGTGGCGCCGTCCCCGGCGACTGCACGGTCGTCCTCGCCGCCAATCCGCGCACCACCTTCCTGCCGGCGGAAAGCGCGGCCCTGCGTGCCTACCTGACCGGCGGCGGCAGCGCGCTGCTGCTGTTCGACCTCGGCTTTGTGCCCGAGCCGGGGCTGGCGCGGCTGCTCGCGGACCTCGGCGGCCGTCTCGAGCAGCAGGTCGTCGTCGATCCGCTCAGCCACTACCAGACCGATCCCGAAATGGTTGCGGTGACCGGCTATGAACCCCACCCGATCACGCGCACCGTGTCGCTGACGTTCTTTCCGGGTATCCGGCCCCTGACCTTGACCGAACCGGCGGCGGGCGTCCTGGCGACACCAATGCTCAAAAGCAGCCGCGACAGCTACGCGCGGCCGGTGCAGCCGGCCGAGACCCGCAGCATCGAGCAGAGCTCGACCCCGGTCGACTCCGTCTCGGATGTGCGCCCGCGCGTGCTCGGCATCGCGGTCGAGGGGACACTGGCGGCGGGCGCGCCGCCCTTTCGCGCCGTGATGATCGGGGACGGCGACTTTGCCAGCAATTCTTTCCTGCCCTACATGGCCAACAGCGACCTGGCGCTGGCGGCGGTGCGCTGGCTCGCCCGCGAGGAGCACCGCACCGCCGTGCGAACCCGCATTCCCGTGCCGCCCATGATCCTGCTCACGGCGGCCCAGAGCCGGGTGATCTTTACCTCGATCGTCATCGTGCTGCCCTTGACCGTCATCGCTCTCGCCGGCCTCGTCTGGTGGTGGCGGCGATGAGAGCGCTTGTGTTGTCTCGCCTGACCACGCCCGTCCTTGCCGCGCTGGGGCTCGGCTTTCTTGTGGCAATGGTCGTGAACGGGGCGCAGCCAAAGCAGCGCCAACTCGTGAAATTCGAAGCCAAGGGCGTGTTGCCGATCGAGCCCGGTTCGGTGCGCGGGATCACGCTCAGCCGCGGCGGACGGCAAGCCCAACTGGTGCGCAGCGCCGAGGGCGGCTGGAGGCTGGAGCGGGGTGGCGCGGTCGAGCCCGCGGTGGCAACGCATCTCGAGACCGCCGTGAAAATGCTGCACCGTTCCGCCCCCGTGCGCGAGATCGCACCCGAGGAGCTAGCGGGCGTCGACACGCGCCCATTCGGCCTGCAAGAACCCTCGTTTCTGGCAGCGCTCTCGGGCCCGGGCGGCCCTGTGCTGAGCGTGCGATTTGGTGCGCACAATCCCGAGGGCTTTCTGCAATACATGGCGATCGAGGGCGACCCCAGGGTCTATCTGATGTCTCGCTTTATCGGTGCCGAATGGCTGGCGGCACTGGACGGCATGGAGATCCGCTAATGGGGGGAAGCAAGCTGACACGGGCGGCGCTGTGGGCGTGCGTACTTTCGGCCTGGGCGGCGCTCTGCCTGATCGGCGCTGGCGCCGTCGCGCACAAGGCGGGCACGACCGGGTATGCCACCATCTCCATCGCCGGCCAGACCGTGCGCTATGCCGTCACCCTGCCCGAGGAGGGGGTACTTCCCAACGCCTCTCAGCAAGACTTGCGCAATTTGGCGGCCGCGCTTGGCACGTCATCTCGCGGTTGTGGCCGACGGGGCGGCGTGCGCCGGCGTCCCGGGCGAGGTCCGCGGTTCGGCGCCGGGACGAGCCAACATCGAGGTCGTCGTGCTCTATGCCTGCAGCGCGCCCATCGGCACGCTAAAAATCCGCGACGACACCAGCGCCGTGCTCGGTGCCGATCATCACACCATTGCCGACATCCAGTGGCCCGGTGGCGCCAAACAGGTGGTGTTTGAGAGCGAACAGCGCGAGGCGCTCATTGCCATCGCAGAGGCCCAGGGGGAGGGCCGGCCGACCAGCACCTTCGTTTCTTATTTCGGCATTGGCGTTGAGCACATTCTGCTCGGTTTCGACCATGTCTTGTTCATCATCGCTCTCATTCTGCCCGGCGGCCGGCTGTGGTCGCTCGCCGCCATGGTCACGGCCTTCACGGTGGCGCACAGCATGACGCTGGCGCTCTCGGTGCTTGGCATCGCCACCCTACCGAGCCAGATCGTCGAGCCGGTGATCGCGCTGTCGATCGCCTACGTCGCCTTCGAGAACCTCACCATGCAGCGCGCGCTGTCGCGGCGCTGGGCGGTCAGCTTCCTGTTCGGACTGGTGCATGGCTTTGGCTTTGCCGGCGCCCTCGCCGAGGTTGGCTTGCCGGCCAGCGGGCTGGCCTCAGCGCTGATCGGCTTTAACCTCGGCGTCGAAGCCGGCCAGCTGTTGATCGTGGCCGCGCTCCTGCCCGTTCTCATTTGGTTACAAAGGTTTGCCTGGGAGAAGCGGCTGGCGCAGGTCTCTTCGGGCGCCATCATGGCCGTCGGGCTCGTGCTGCTGGCCGAGCGCGCGCTGATCGGCAACCTGTGACCCGGAACGGCCGGGCGGCGCCGCGCGAGGACGCGAGGTTGACCTAGGGGGGCATGACCCCGCCTTGCTTGGCCGCTATTATGGCCAGCGATCAACGGGGAATCGGCAATCGGCAGATGCCGTCTTGGTTTTCTGGAGGGGCTTGCCGTGGATACGTCCAGCAAAGTGGTCGCCGCGCTCGCGCTCAATCGGTTCGGCATGGGTCCACGCCTCGGCTCCATCGCCGCCATCGCCGCCGATCCACGCGGTGCCGTGCTGGCCGACCTCGACCGGCCGCGGGCGGGCGAGCTGGTGGCACCGGGGTTGCCGTCGAGCGGGCAGGCCTTCCGAACGGTCGCCGACGCCAATGCCGAGCGGCGCGCCCGCCAGATCACCATGGCCAAGGCGGAGGAGGCCAAGGGACCGGCCGAGCCCTCGATGCGCGAGGGCGGGGAGGCCACCGCCAATGCGACGGCGGCCAAAATGGCGGCCGAGGCGGTTCCCAATCCCGGACGGCAAATCTATTTGAATGAGGCCAAGGCCCGGATCGACGCCGCGCTCGGAAGCGAGATCGGTTTTGTGGAACGTCTGGTCTGGTTCTGGTCCAATCATTTTTGCATCTCGGCCGACAAAATCCAGAGCATGTCCGGCGCCTATGAACGCGAGGCCGTGCGTCCTCACGTCCTCGGTCGCTTCCAGGACATGCTCGCGGCGGTCGAAAGCCATCCGGCGATGCTGTTCTATCTGGATAACACGGTCTCGATCGGCCCGAACTCCGTTGCCGGCATCAATCGCACGCGCGGCCTCAACGAGAACCTCGCGCGCGAAATCCTGGAGCTGCATACGCTCGGTGTGCGCAGCGTCTATACGCAGGAGGACGTTGTCCGCTTCGCCAATGTGTTGACGGGCTGGACGCTGCTGCCGGCGGCTGACAATCCCGATCACGGCGGCGAGTTCGTCTTCAATCGACGCTTGCACGAGCCGGGCGCGCAAACCATCCTTGGCAAGGTCTATTCGGAGGGCGGCGTCGAGCAGGGAAAAGCCGTGCTCAACGATCTCGCGGGCCATCCTGCCACCGCCAAGCACGTCGCCGGCAAGCTCGCCCGTTACTTTGTTGCCGACCAGCCACCCCCGACGCTGGTCGAGAGTTTGGCGCGGACCTTCCAGGATACGGCCGGGGATTTGAAGGAGGTCGCCAAGGCCTTGGTGGCGTCCGACGAAGCCTGGAGCTTGCCGCCGAGCAAGCTCAAACGCCCGAGCGAATGGGTAACCGCGATGGTGCGCGCGGGCGGCGGCACCACGGCCGATCCTCGGCGCTTTACCGCCGGGCAGGCGACCCTGGGGGAACCGCTGTGGCGTCCGCCCTCGCCCAAGGGGTACGCCGACGATGAGGCGAGCTGGATCGACGGCATGGGGCAGCGCCTGGACATCGCCCACACCTACGCGGAGCGTGTGGCCGGTGCGCTCGATCCCCGTTTCGTCATCGACAGCGTGCTCGAGGCCACCCTATCGGCGACGACCACGGAGGCGGTCGCGCGCGCCGAGAGCCGGCAGCAGGCGCTGGCTCTCCTCTTCATGTCCCCCGAATTCCAGAGGAGGTGACCCATGGCTCCCTGCCGCTCATTTGCCGAGCCGCCGCGCCGCGCTGCTGGGTTCGGGTGCCCTGTTTGCCTGGACGCAATTCCCCAAACTGGCGCGCGCGGAGGGCCGCGATCCGCGCCTGCTGGTCATCGTTTTGCGCGGCGCCCTCGACGGCCTGGGGGCCGTGGCTCCGGTCGGCGATCCCGATTGGCTTGGCTTGCGTGGCGATCGCGCCCTTGTTCTCGACGGCAAGACGCCGGCGCTTGCCCTCGATTCGTTCTTTGCGCTCAACCCGGCGATGCCCAATTTTTACCGGCTCTACAAGGCCAACGAGGCAACCATCGTGCATGCCACCGCGACGCCCTACCGGCAGCGTTCACATTTCGACGGCCAGGACGTTCTGGAGAGCGGCTTCGCCAAGCCCGGCGTCTATGATAGCGGTTGGCTCAATCGCGCCCTTTTGGCACTGGCCTCCGGCGGCGGCGTCGATGCCTCGGGGGCGCGCGCCTTGGCGGTGGGGCCGGTCACCCCGCTGGTCGTGCGCGGGCGGGCTCCGGTGATGTCCTGGGCTCCGCAACTGGTCGTGCCGGCCAGCGACGACACGCGGGCGCGACTTTTGGAGCTCTACCGGCACACCGATCTCAAGCTGGCTGTCGCACTCGAAGGACGCATCCGCCTGGCCGCGCTGGCGCACGCCGACGGCAGCACCGCGTCCGGGGCCTCGCCGCAATTGCCGCCGCCGGGGATCGCGCGGGCGCGCGCCTCCTTCGCCGAGGCCGCCGGCACCGCCGCCCGCTATCTCGCCCGCCCCGAAGGACCGCGCGTTGGTGCGATGGGTTTTGTCGGCTGGGATACCCATGTCAACGAGGGCGCCGCCGACGGCCAGCTGGCCGGTCTGCTGGGCGCCCTCGACGGGGCGTTGGCCGCCATCGAGACCAACTTGGCGGCGGCCTGGCGGGAAACGGTGGTCGCGGTGATTACGGAGTTTGGCCGCACCGCCCGCATCAACGGCAGCAACGGCACGGATCACGGCACCGGCACGGTTGCCCTGCTGGTGGGCGGGGCGCTCAACGGTGGGCGCGTGCTCGCCGATTGGCCGGGGCTCAAGATCGCGAACTTGCACGAAGGACGCGACCTCAAAGCCACGATCGACCTGCGCGCCGTGCTCAAGGGCCTGTTGCGGGACCACCTGCGGGTCGAGGAGGCGGCGCTTGCCGAGAGCGTTTTCCCCGACAGCGCCGGCGTCGCCGGCACGGCGGGGCTGGTCCGCGCGGTGTGAAGGGGCCCCGGGTGGCCGGGGCGCTGCGGCGGGCACTCGACCGGCGCCGCCGGCGCGCTCTGCGCAACGCCATGACCCGACACGCCGGTGTCGAGGAAAGCGGCGAATTCGAAGCCAAATCAAGAGGGCGCAGGGCGGCCCGAGGGGACCGCGCCGGGGCCGGCGTTCGCATCGGGGCGGCTTGCGCCGGCGCCGGCGGCCGGGTCCGTCTTGGGTCGCCGCCAGCGCCGCCTGTCCCCTGTGCCCGATCTACCCCTCTCACCTGGTATCGGCAGGGGCGCGTTTTGGCTACCTTGACCCGCCGCGCAGCCCCCCGCTTCAATGGGCGGCTGGCAGTTGCCGCTAGGAAAGGTGCAGGAGCTTTGACCCCGCATGTTTGATTTCGACCGCGTCATCGAGCGCCGCGGCACGCATGCGTCCAAATGGGACAACATGGCCCGGCTTTCGGGGATCGAAGCGGGCGATGCGATTGCCATGTGGGTGGCGGACATGGATTTTGCCGCGCCTCCCGGCGTCAGCGAGGCGCTCCTCGCCGAGACCCGCCGCGGCGTGCACGGCTACTACGCCGATACGGGGAGCTGGGCGGCGGCGCTCGGCGATTGGTTGCGACGTCGGCACGATCTCAGCGTCGATCCCGCCTGGGTGAGCGCAACGCCGGGGATCGTCGCGGGGCTTGGACTGATCCTGCAGGCGGTGAGCGCACCCGGCGATGAAGTCGTGGTCTTTCCGCCCGCCTACCATGCCTTTCGACGGATCATTCTCGCCAACGAGCGGCGCATCCTCGATGCCCAGCTCGTGCAGCGGAACGGCCGCTACGAAATGCCCCTCGATGCCCTCCGCGCGCAGCTGACGCCCCGCACCAAGGTCGTGTTCTTCTGCAGTCCGCACAATCCCGGCGGCACGGTCTGGAGGGTCGATGAAATTCGCGCGCTCGCCGCTTTTTGTGCCGAGCACGACCTGATCTTGGTGTCCGACGAAATCCACGGCGATCTGGTGTTTGGGGGCGCCAAGCACACGCCCACCCTCAGCGCGGCGCCGGAGATTGCGGATCGCCTCATCACCTGTGTCGCCGCCACCAAGACCTTCAATCTCGCCGGCGCACACGTGGGCGCCTGCATCACCTGCAATGCCGCCTTGAAGCGTCGTCTTGACGCCCGCATCATGGCGAGCGGCCTTGGCTCCTACAACCGCTTTGGCATGCTTACCACCGAGGCGGCCTGGCGAACCGGCGAGCCATGGCTCGAGGCCCTTTTGCGCTACCTGACCGCGAGCCGCGACCTGTTCGATGCGCGCATTACGGCGGCGGTTCCCGGTGCCCGTTCGATGCCGCTCTGCGCCACCTATCTGGCCTGGGTCGATTTTTCCGGGACCGGCCTGTCGCCCGAAGAAGTTGCCGCCAGGGTCAAGGGCCGCGCCCGCATCTTTGCCAGTCCCGGCGCACAGTTTGGACCGGGTGGCGAGACCTGGCTGCGTTTCAATTTTGCGACACCGCGTTTTCTGCTCGAGGAGGCGCTGGGCCGCTTGGATGAGGCGTTTGGCGACCTGCGCCAGGGGCGCACGTGAGAAGCGAAGATGATGAGACCAGTCGTCGGGGTGATCGGCAATGCGCATCGGGTCGAAAACCGCTTCAATATTCACGGCGTCGGCGAGCGAAACTTGCGCGCCGTGGCCGAGGTTGCCGGGGCGTTGCCGTTGATGTTCGCGGGCACGCCCGACGTCACGGATATCGGGGCGCTGTTACAGGCGGTCGACGGCATCTTGCTGACGGGGGCGCGCGCCAATGTCCACCCTTCGCGCTTTCGCCAGGAGCCACATCCCGCCCACGAGCCCTACGATGAAAGCCGGGACGCCTTGGCGCTGGCGCTGGTCGAGGCCTGCGTCGCCGAGGGCGTGCCGGTGTTCGGTGTTTGCCGCGGTTTTCAGGAGATGAACGTTGCCTACGGCGGTACGCTGCACCCGGAGATCCGCGAATTGCCCGGACGCTTGAACCATCGCATGCCGCGTCTGGAGAACGGGGAAATTCATCCCGATCCAGCCGTGGTCTTCGCCGATCGCCACGACGTCAGTCTGGTGCCAGGTGGCGTCTTTGCCCAGATCCTGGGGTGTGAGTGCATCCGGGTAAACTCGCTGCACGGCCAAGGCATCCTCCAGCCCGGCCAGCGCGTCGTCGTGGAGGGGGTGGCGGAGGATGGCACCATCGAGGCCATCCGGATCGCCGATGCCCAGGGCTTTGCGCTGGGGGTGCAATGGCATGCTGAGCACAATGCCGGGGGCAACCTGGTAAACCGCGCCCTTTTTCAGGCCTTTGGTGCGGCCCTGTTGGCGCGGAAACGTCGGGGCTAGCGCAATCCCGAGGAGACCTTCATTGCCGAGGGCGGGCCGATCCGCGGCGGCCGCGGCGATCGTGCGGTCCACGACCTCACACTCAGTCCGGGAGTGATCGGCTGCAGACCCAACCAGCAAACGCCGGTGGGCGTTGTGCCAACGCTTGCCTCGCGATTGGCACAACCTCGGCGGATAGGCCAGAACTCAGTCGACGATCGCTTGGTAGACCAGCTGGCGATAGAGCAGCCGGTGGTGCAGGCGCAAGGCGCCCGCCGACTGGACCATGAGGGTTGCCACCAGCTGCTCTTTGGGATCGACCCAGAAGAAGGTGCCGGCATAGCCGCCCCAATTGAAGTCTCCAGCGGATCCCGGGAAGGGCGCAATGCCATCGCCGGGGCGCACGGCAAATCCGAGGCCGAAGGTATAGGTCGAGGCGCCGAGCACCATGCCACCCGGCGTGGCAGCGAGGGGCAAGCGCGAACCCAGATGATCGGCGGTCATCAGCTTTAGCGTGGCGCGGCTCATGATGCGCTGGCCGTCAAGCGTGCCGCCATTGGCCAGCATCTGGGCAAAGCGCAAATAATCACCGCCGGTCGAAACCGCTCCGGCGCCCCCCAATCGTTGCCCGGCGGTTTGCTGACGTCGATGAGTTTGATCGGCGTGCCGGCAACGGCATCCTTCTCAAAGGGCTCCGCCAAGCGACCCTTGTTGGCCTCCGAGACCCAGAAGGCAGTATCGGTCATTTTGAGCGGCTTGAAGATGCGCTCGCTCAGGAAATCAGCCAGCCGCTTGCCGGAGGCGGCTTCGATGACGCGGCCGAGCAAATCGGAGGCAAGGCTGTACTCCCAGGTGCTCCCCGGCTGATAGAGCAAGGGGATCTTCGACAGCCGCTCCACCTGTTCGGCAGCCGTCATGTCGCGGGCGTCAAATTCGATGACGCCCGGCTTGAATAAGCCCGCCTTGGCGAGGGCGTCCTTGACGACCGCATTCTGCGTCAGCTCCCCGTAGGGCAGGCCGGCGGTGTGGCGCAGAAGGTCTTGGACCGTCATCGGCCGCTCGGCTGCGACTTCGCCGCTCGCGGTCCACACCTTCACGTCCTTGAACGCGGGCAGCCACTTCGAGACCGGATCGGTCAGCAATAGCGCGCCGTCTTCGACGAGGAGCATGGCCCCCACGGAGACGATGGGTTTGGTCATCGAATAGATGCGAAACAAAGAATTCGTCCGCATCGGGTCGGTGCCATTGGGATCGCGCAGGCCTAGCGCGGTCGAATAGACGAGCCGACCCCGTCGCGACACCATCATGACGACGCCGGGCAGCTTCTTGTTTGCGATCTCCTTCTGGAAGACGCCGGTCAGTCGGGCGAGGCGGGCCGTCGACATCCCGACACTTTCCGGTGTGCCGGTCGCAATCGGCGCCCCGGAGCTCTTGGCGCGCTGGGCGTTGGCAACAGAGGCTGCGAGCCCAAGGCTTATGCCGGTCGCAAGTAAGATCAGTGAGGCGCCAACTACGGCGCGCCGCAGCATGCCAGCCATGGCTGTTATTCCCCCCGTGAAGGTGCGTGTCCGTCCCAGGCCTTTGCTAGCGCGCGGAAAAGGCAAAATTGCGTTGCCATGCGATCGTGTGGCAGCGCACCAGTTGGAGGCGGACTGCTGGCGGCCGCACCAGCGTCAACAAAGACCCTGCCTTCTGTCAGGAATTCTCCTGATTGATTTGTAAGCGGAGCTAATTGAGCGTTTAGCGCCTATGAGGCTTGGCAATGGAGACTAGGATGAAGCAACTGGTAATTGCTGCCATGATCGGCGCTTTTGGCGCAGCCGTGGTACTACCGACCGCCGCCGTGATCGGCTCCGGAACAGCGTTTGCAGCGCAAAAGAGCAGTAAAACGACGAAGAAAACCGCCAAGAAGCCGGCACAAAAGAAGAAGACGACGCCTTCGATGTGAGGCGTCGTGCGGCCGCCTGTCGGACGCGGGGCAGGTTGGGCTGGCGTTCGCGCGCCTGCCTGGCCGATCGCCAGGGCGAGGTGTCCGGCGCCATGAGGCGGCGCGCTGCCATCGTGGCCAACCTCCGCGCACCTGTCGCGGAGGTTCGCCCGCGCGCCTGAGCCCTGCTTGCCTGCCGACAACAAGGCGGCGCGCCGCGGCGAAGCCAAGAGGTCGACCTCGGGCTCCCGCAGCCGGCCTGGTTAATTCCTCCCCGGCAAGACTAACCTCAATCCTGCAAGGCCCCCGACCCGCGCCGCCGCGCTTCGATCTTTGCCGGGCGTGGCGACGTCGAGTGGTCCTACAACCTAACCTGCGCCGCCTCCGACACGCCGGGGAGAGATGGCGCGTCTCGGCTGTGGCGCGCCGGGGGCTTCGTTGCGCGAAAGCCTCGCCCATCACGTCACTTTGACGCGCCAGCCGGCCGCCCGCCGCAATCGCCCCGCAGCCAGGAAGCACACGGGTTTTTGCTTTTGCGGTCCGATGTGTCTCCTCGAGCCTAGGCCAGAAAAAACTTCTCGCGGACAATCGGCGAAATTGATTTGCTCATGGACCGAGACCTTCGATGACAAAGCGCATCCTCAGGCCTCAGTGGTGCCTGCTTGTGGTTTTTGCCGTCCTTGCCATGGACCTGGGCCTGGCCAGCCCGGCGGCGGCGCAAGGCTTTTTGTCCTTCCTGTGGGGCGGTGGCTCGCGTGAGGTCGTGGCCTTTCATCCCGCTCACCCCGCGGGGCAGATCATCGTCAGCTTTGGCGACCGGCGGCTTTATTGGGTGCAGCGTCGAGGAGAGGCAATCAGCTATCCGATCGCAATTCCGCGGGAAAAAAGCCGCTGGCAGGGCGTTACATCGGTATCCGACAAGCGGGTCAATCCCGACTGGACGCCAACTGCCGAGATGCGTCGGGAAAATCCGCGGCTTCCGCCGCATGTCCCCGGCGGGCACCCGCTCAATCCTCTGGGCGTACGCGCGCTCTATCTCGGCTCCAGCATGTACCGGATCCACGGCACCGATGCGCCGTGGACGATCGGCGATGCCGTTTCGAAGGGATGCATCCGGCTCTACAACGAGGACGTGCTCGATCTTTATCGCCGCGTTCCCGTGGGCACGCGCGTCACGGTGACGTGGCGACGGTTCCGCGCATAAGCCGCCCGCGGCCTGCAACGATAGGGGCACGAGGCGGGCTCCAAAGGAGGAGGCCTCCAAAGGAGGAGGCGCGAAAGCGAGCCGTACAGCTGGTGGGGTGATCACCGCTGACACAAGCGGTGTCTCCTGGGTCTTCCGCGGCAAGATCGGCAAGGTCGCCGGCAATCCCGAACCTCCCTAAGAACCCAACATGCCAAGGCGACATCGGAGACCAGCGCTGGCGCTGCGCTCGCAAAGCACGAGGTCAGCGGCTCTGGTGTGCCAGCCCCGACCGGCTGTAGTTGCTGGCGCAAGCTTGTGCGACCGCCGTGATAGAGTTGCCCGCCGGAAACGAGATGCCGTCAATTGTCAGCGCGCAGCGTTAGCGGCCGAGCTTTCCGCCGAGTGTGAGTTGTGCACCTTGCTGGGCATGCATGCGGCATCGTTTCCGCCGACGCGCGGCCAGAAAATGAGCCGTCATCTGGTTTACTTTGCGGCACCGCTCGCCAGTTGGAGAACTTGGGCGCGTCACGCGCGCAGACACGCCGGGGGTGATCCGATGCGTGGTGAGAGCGAGGGCATCGGGGACCCTCCTTCAGTGTTGTGAGGGATTCCACGGATATAGGGACGATCCTGGCTGATCTAGCCTCGCGAGGCTCAAGCTTCGGGAGGGCTCATGCGCTCACATCGGTTTCGCAATAAAATTGTGTTGGCAACAGGTCTGCTCGTGATTTTGCTAAGCAGTGGGCCTGCTGGGGCCTGTGGGTGGCGGTGTGATGATCCCCCCGGCATCCGAAGAGCCAAGGGTCCATACGGCTATCAGGCTTATCTTGCCGCGAGGCCTCGTGTGCGCAGTCCCGGCCGCGCCGTGCTGGCCAATACCCCCCCGGTTCCCGGCGGCATTACAACCTTGGATCCGCCGGGACTGATGACGACGCAAGGTATCCTGGAAAGTCCGATCCCGCGCACGGGCCCAACATTGTTTGGATCGGGCGGGCCTGTGTATGGCTATTACCCTGTTGGATCGGCGAGGGTGAAGCGACATCGCCCCAGAGGGTGACGCGCATCGGCAACAATGGAAGGTCGTCGGCGGCTCATTGCCCAAGTGGCGATAGTGCCGGGGAGCTCCCGTGCGCACCATCAATCCCAAGATGACATCTCCGCAGGACGATGAAGAAACTCGTGCGTTTGTGGTAACAGATCTTTGCGGAGCGATCAGGCATTTGCTGGGGTCGCTGACCGCCTGAGCCCGGAGCGCTGGGGCACGCCAGCAACGAACTCTCCACGCCGCGATGCTCCGATGCAGCAACGGTTGCACCTCAGGGGCATGACACGTCGTCGCGCACTGCCTAGCCGATCAACGGGCGCTTGGCCGCCAGGAGAGATCGTCCGAGAAGACATAGGTAGCGATCGCCGCCAGGAACAAGACAGCGCCTACCCAGAAGAGCGGCGAATGATGAATGCGCCTCACGTCGAGCTGCTTCTTCTTGATCATCACGCTCACCATCCGATCCACACGTGAGAGTGTGGACAATTGCTCGGGCTAGTCAATGCGTCCTCTACAATACCGCTTATGGCGGGGTTTGACGTGGCGATCGGCAGCAGCGGGATGACGGTTACAGGTGAATGCTCACGCGCCACGCCAGAGCTCAGCCCCGGGCGCTCGCAGCCGTTTAAGCACACGGGGCAAGGCTCCCCTGCTTCCCTTCGCGAGCGTCGGCTGCGCTTGCGTCTGTTCGGGCTTGCGTCGACCCTTTATAGCGCCTGTAGCCACTGGCTGACGTGCGCGGCGATCATGAACGCGAGGAGAACACCCCAGATCCAATGCCATCGGCCTGGGAGCGTGCTGGGGTCCCGACGGCTCAGCAGCCAGGCGATGACGTAGCCGGTGCCTGCGGGCAGAAAGCCAGCGACCAGTGCCGCCAGGATGGCGCCGGTTACAGTGGTCAGGCCGAGCGTTTGCATTTGCCGCTCCAGCCAAAACTCGCTGACCGCCAGCAAGAGCGAGATCGCGATGAGGACGTATCGCGTCATTGGCACTATCCGTTAGGTCAACACAACGAAGCAAAATCGGTCGATCGTAACCCTCGAGCGCGAAGGCGGTGAAGTCTAAGGGCGACGCTCGATCCGGCATTGTACCTGGCGCCGAAGGCTCGGCTCGAGCATCTCCAGCAGGCGCCCAAGACAAATCAATCCCACACAAGGCTGCTTTTACGTTCCGCCGGCGTTCCGTTGGGCGCGTCTGGCCGAACGCGGATTGCCGAGAAAGCCTTACTATGGGGGTTTCTTGCAGATCGGCAGCCTGAAATCTGCTGCATCAGAGCCTAGACGGCCGTAACGGTGCGTTTGTTGCGGTCCAAAGCCTCGCTCATAGCAAGACAGCAGCCCCCATGCCCTCGTTGTCGAGGTCAAGCAAGCCCCGCCTCCCTGCGGTCGCAGAAGGCGTTTAACAAGGGCGCGCGGCGGCGTTGCTGCGCCCGCGCCAAGGCTAGGATATCCTGGTGGCGCTTGCGGCGCGTTCGCAACAAACACGTGTGGTCAGGCGGCAAGGAGAGCTCCGGATGATCGAGGTTTTTTATTGGCCCACCCCCAATGGCAAGAAGGTCACCATCCTGCTGGAGGAATGTGGCCTCGACTACAAAATCACCCCGGTCAACATCCAGCGCGGTGATCAATTTTCGCAGGAATTCCTGCGCCTGAACCCCAATCACCGCATGCCCGTGATGGTCGATCATGCCCCCGCTGGCGGCGCAAGCCCCATCAGCATCTTCGAGTTCGGGCGCGATCATGATGTACATCGCCGAAAAGGCCGGGCGGTTTTGGCCACAGGACATCCCCGGCAAATACGAGGTGACCCAATGGGTGATGTGGCAGATGGCCAATCAGGGACCCAAACTTGGCGAGTGCGGACACTTTCGCCGCCTGGGGGACCGGGAAGGGGATCAATCCTATGCCAACCGTCGCTTTGGCGACGAGGCCAACCGCCTCTACGGGGTCCTCAACAACCGCCTGGCCGAGCGCCCCTATTTGGCCGGCGACGCCTACACCATCGCCGACATGATCTCCTACCCGTGGACGGTGAACTGGAAACTGCAAGGGCAAGACATCGAGGAGTTCAAGTATTTCAAGCGCTGGTTTGAGGAGATTGGGCAGCGGCCGGCCGTGCAACGTGGCATGGCCGTAGGCAGCGACCTATCGACGGATGTCAGCAAGCTGCCGGCGGAAGAGCAGGCCCGGATCAGAAAGCTGCTCTACAATCAGCGGGCCATTCCGGTGCCGTAAGGGTGGGCCAAACTTGGGCCGCGCGCCGCCGTAAGACGGCGCGCCGGCCCCCAAGCAGGCCCGGCGCCCTTAGGAAGGCGCCAAGGGCCTTCGCTGCACGGATGCGACACCCAGCTTGGCTTGCCGCGATGACGGGCGGATGCGATGACCTTCAAGCATAGGATCGGGATTGATTTGGGCCGCAGCATTGCGCTTGAGGACGGCATCGCCTGGGCGGCCCGCCATGGCGTCTACTATTTCGATGCCCAGACCGACATCGCCCCCAACGCCATGGAAAGCTTCGATGATCAAAGCTGCGCCCGCATTGCCGCCGCCTGCGAGCGTCACGGCCTCCACCTCGGCCTCCATACCTTGTCCGCGGTCAATGTTGCGGAGATCTCGCCGTTCGTGCGGGAAGCCGCCGATCAATACTTGCGCGCCTATATCGATCTGGCGGCGCGTCTCAAGGCGGAGTGGGTGGTCGTGCACGGCGGCTATCATTTCACATCCGACGTTGCCCTTCGCAGGCAGGCCTCGATCGCTCGCTTGAAACGGGCCGTCGCATACGCCGAAGAGCGTCAGGTCCTGCTGTTGCTGGAAAATCTCAACGGGGAGCCCGAGCGGGCCGAAGTCCACTACATGCCCGACACGCTTGCCGATACCATCCACTATTTCGAGCAGATCCGCTCCCCGCAGCTCAAATGGGCCTTCACGATCAACCATGCGCACTACGATCCGATCGGCATCAAAGGCTTCATCGAAGGCATGGACATGAGCCGCTGCGAAGAGGTGCGTGTCGCCGACAACAACGGGCTTTACGAGCTGCACATGGCGCCCGGCTCCGGTACGGTCGACTTCGTCGACATGTTCCGCCGCCTCGAGGCGGCAGGCTTCAAGGGTCACTACATGTGCGGCTGGGGCAGCCGCGATGACATGCTCTTGGGTCGTGACTATCTCGTTGCCTGTGCCAGGACCGCAGGCGTTGCCGAGGCTTGATGCGCCTTGTCGCGTCGGCCGAGCGTCAGCATGGCGCTAGGCTAGGTTAGGAGACGCACGCGTTGATACGCGTCATCGACATAGAGACGACGGGGACCGATGCCGGTTCGAACTCGATCATTGAAATCGCCAGCGTCGACATGGTGCGCGGCGGCGGCATCACGAACGCCATGGACACGCTGGTACGACCGGCAAAATCCATTCCCCCCGGGGCCTCCGCCATCCATCACCTCGTTGATGAGGATGTTCAGAACGCGCCGTTGCTGACCGAGGTCGTGCAGCGGTTCAAAGGGGCGGATGTCTATGTCGCCCACAATTGCGAATTTGAGCGCAGCTTCTTCGCAGCCCAGGGTATCGAGCTCGGCCCGTGGATCTGTACCTATAAGTGTGCCCTGCGCGTGTGGCCTCACTTCGACGGCCACAGCAATCAGGAGCTGCGCTACGCGCTCGGCCGGGCGACGCCATTTGCAGGTTTTGAACGGGGCTCGATCTCACCTCACCGTGCCGCGTTCGACGTGATCGTTACCGCCGCCATATTCGAGGAACTGATCAAGCAGGCGCGCTGGAGCGAACTGGTACAATGGTCGGCCGAGCCGGCGCTGCACACGCGTTTTCACTTCGGCAAGTATCGCGGCAGGAGCTACGCCGAAATAGCCGCGCACGACCGGGACTACCTCGAATGGATTATCGAGAAGTCGGAACTCGAGGAGGGCATCAAGCATAGCGCCAGATATTGGCTCGATGCGTCGATGCGTGCCTCCGACACACCCACCGACTAGCGGCCTCGCTCGGATTGGTCCAGGCGCGCGGCGGGCCTGCGCCCGGGAGCTGGTAGACGCTCTGCGGGGGTGGGCTCGCGTGAGTTGAGCTCGCGCCTGTGGCCGGCGCAATCGCCGTTCGGGCGCTTAGCTTCGGCGGGGGCTTCCTGCGCGCTTGTCTTCAGCGGCGCGTTGAAAAGCGCGCGGAAGGTCCTCAATTGGTGCCGGCTTGGCGAGCATTGCGACCGGTGCTTCCCTGGCTCGGCTGTCCCATCATGTTGAACCGCGCCTTCTGCTCGTCGCTCAGCGAGCCATAAAAGTCGGTGAGGGCGGGCCGCACCGTCCTCAGCGCCGCGATCATGGCGGTGAGCCGCTGCTCGACCGCGTGCAAGCGGTCCGGCAGACTTTGCGGCGTTTCCGTCGGGCAGGACGCCTTCAGCTCCTCATTCGCGGTGGCAGAGGCTGATTTCAGCGCATCCAGGGCCTCGCGTTGTTGCTCGCCGGGGCGGATGACTTGCTCGATTTTGTCGATCGGGAGCCGAGAAAAGCTGGCGGCCCGTTCGCTGCACAGCGAGGTCAAGCGGCCGGCAAGCGCTGCGCCCGTTTCGTTGCGATCGCGATTGGCCGTCATCATGGTATCGAAGCTGTGCTTTTGCGCCTCGCTCAAGGAATTGTGGAAGTTCTCGAGCGGGCCGCTGACGATTTGCAGACCCTGCAGCACGGCGCCCAACCGTTCTTCGACGACGTCGAGCCGCCGCACCGGGGTCAGCGGAACCTCTCCGGTACAGGTGGCTTTGATGACCTTGGTTGCGCTCACCCAGGCGGTCTTGAGGGCGTTCAGGGCCGCGAGCTGGTCGCCGGTCGCCAATACGGTGTGCTCAATCTCGTTGATCGGCAGATCGGTCACGCCGGGCGCCAGGTCGGCGCAGGCCTGCGTCACGTCGGCCTCCGTGGGGGTGTCCGAGCTTGGGGCGTTGGCCACCTTCGCGTCCGACCGCGCGAGGCCGCCATACCGGCCGGAGCCGCCGCCGTAAATGTCATAGATATTGCTATTGCTGTAGGAGGCTTGCAGCGAACTTGGACCGGCCCAGAGGACGTTGCTCAGCGCATAGTCGCCACCATAGCCCCAGAACGGCTCGTACCAGGGCCCGGGCCAAAGCACGGCGGTGAACACATCGCCCACCACGAACGGCCAGAAAACTTTGCCAAACCAGCCGCAACAGCCGGGGTGCTTGAACGCCCAGTTATGAAAGGCGACCTTGCTGGCGAAGGCGTTGTGCCTGAAGCCGGCATGCTGGAAGCCTCCGAAGCCACGTCCGTCGAAGGCATGAACTGGGCGCCCGCCGGCGACGGCCGCCTGGCCGTGAAAGGCTCTGCCGGCCGCCGCGCCCGCGGCCGCGGCACGGGTCATGCCTGCGGACCTGTTGACGCCGGCGACGTTGCTGCGCGCAAAGGTGTGCTGTCCCATGCTGCCCGCGGTCGCCCGGGCGGAGGGGCGGTTCACCGGGCGATTGGCGTTGAAACCGATGGGACCACGCCCGGGCATGTTGCCAAAGCGCATGCCGCGGAAGGGTGCTCCGGCAAAGCGCGGGCCGCCCATGAAGGGACCGCCGCCAAAGCGCGTCCCGCCAAAGCGCGCTCCGCCAAAGCGCATGCCGCCGCCCCCGAAGCGCATACCGCCGAAGGGCGCCCCGCCAAAGCGCATGCCGCCGCCCCCGAAGCGCATACCGCCGCCCCCGAAGCGCATGCCGCCAAAGGGTGCCCCGCCAAAGCGCATGCCGCCGCCGCCGAAATGGCCGCCGCCAAAGCGCATGCCGCCGCCACCGAAATGGCCGCCGCCAAAGCGCATGCCGCCGCCACCAAATCCCATGCCGCCGCCGAAGTGTCCGCCACGCGCGGCCGCCGCATCACTCCAAAGGCACAAGGCAGTTGCGGTAAACCCCGCCAGGACCACGGCTCCTGTTCGTTTCGCCATGGCATCCTCCATCATGCAAGTTGGCGCGGCGCGCCCTGAAAGCCTGACCCCGCGTGTTGGGGGCGTGCCGCGTGGGCCGAGCGATGGGCAAGGAGGAACCCCGCGCGGGGCGCCCCGTCACGGCAAGGCTGCGCCAGGTTGCGTACGCTGCCTATCGGTACTAACCCTTTGCTGTGCAATCGTTCACAGCCGAGGCCGGTCTAGGCGAGACATCTGCGAGCAATCGGCAGATTGGCGCGCGCCTAGGCTTGGTACGCTGCAGCTGTCGGCGAGCGGGAGGGGAGCCTGCGGGAGCGGGCCGCTTTGGGCGCACGGCCCGGCTGCGGCCGGCAACGCCGAAGCAATCGAGCGGGCAATCGATCAGGCGATGCGACGCCGCGGTTGCCGCCTAGGGTTTGCCCTGCGAGGCGGAAAGAAGCGGCGCCCAACGCGCGATCTCGGCACGCACAAAGCGGTCGAAGGCAGCGGGGCTCCGCTCGGCCTTGGCTGGAATGGTGCCGCCAAGCTGGCTTAACCGCTCGCGCACGCTGGGTTCGTCGAGGGCCTTGTCCAACGCGTCGGCAAGCTTGGCCACGACCTCAACCGGGGTACCCTTGGGCGCGAACAGGCCAGCCCAGATGCTCATCTCGAACGCCAACCCCATTTCCTTGGCGGTCGGCACGTCCGGGAGTGAGGCCAAGCGTTCCGCGCCGGACACGGCGTAGGCTTTCACGGTGCCGCCGAGGACGGATTCGGCGACGGCTACCGATTGTTCGCAGAGAAAATCGACATGGCCTCCGACAAGATCATTCAGTGCGGGCGCGGAGCCACGATAGGCCACGAGCGTCGGCGTGGCGCCGATTGCCTTGGTGAACAGCAGGCAGGACATGTGGGAGGAGGCACCAATGCCGCCGTGCGCCTGCTTCATTGCGTCACCCTTTTGCTGCAGGGTTGCGACGAATTCCTTCAAGTCCTGGGCGGGGAAGTCCTTGCGTGCGATGACCACTGCCGGCGAATGGGCGGTGATCCCGATTGGCACGAAGCTCGTGGCGGGATCGTACTTGACATTGGGTGTCAGCACCGGGGCGGCGACCTGGGACCCCATCGCCGCGGCGAGCAGCGTGTAGCCGTCGGGGGCCGCGGCGGCGGCCCGCGCGCTTCCCAGCGTGCCGCCGGCTCCCCCCACATTTTCGATGATGATCGATTGCTTGAGCAGCCGCGACATCTGGTCGGAGACGATGCGCGCCACGACATCGCTCGCGCCACCGGGGGGGAAGGGGACGATGACGGTGATCGATCGCGACGGATAGTCCTGGGCCGCGGCCGGCAGCGGGCCGCCGGCAAGCAACAGAAGGGCAATGAGTCGGACGCGACTGCGTGGCTTCATGCTTGGCTCTTCCTGCTGTCGTTGGCGCGCCTATTCACCGACGCCATCGTTCAAGACCTCGGCAACCTCAATCTGGCGCCCTTGCTGTGCCGAGAGGATGCCGGCGCGCACAACCGCAAGTGACCGCGTCGCATACTCACCGCCAATCTCGATCTCGCCTCCGCCGCGAATCGCGGCAGCAAACTCTTCCAGCTGCTCGACCAAACTGTCGGTGGTGGCGCTCGGCACGCGCGCGGGCTCGCGGTCGCCGCGCCTGATGAGACGCAGCCCATGGTGCAGGTCGTAGAATGCGGTGGCGTCCTTGCCGTAGATATTCATCAAGTAAAATTCCGATGCCGAGGCATAACTGGCGTTGAGCGTCGAGAGCGCACCGCTCTCATGCTGCAACAGCAAACTGGCAACATCTGGATTGTCGCCCGGCAGCACCAGTCGCGCCAGCTGTCCGCGAACCGCCTTAACCGGGCCGAGCAAGTATTCCAGCACGTCGGTGTAGTGGATGCCGATTTGCAGCATCACCCCGCCGGGCATGCCGTCGGCGCGGTAACGCCAGGACCCCAGATCGATCTTGCCGAGCCGGTCACGGCTGATGTTCGCCTCGGCGTTGACGAGCCTGCCGAACAGGCCGGTATCAATCTGCTGCTTGATCCAACGAAAATGGCTTTCACGCCGACGCTGGTAGCCAAGCGCCAAGACCACGCCGGCCTGCCGGCAGGCAGCGGTGATCGCGCGGCCGTCGGCGATGCTGTTGGCGATCGGTTTGTCGAGGAATACGTGCTTGCCCGCCGCCGCCGCGGCCAAACATGTTGCCCGATGCGCATTGTTTGGCGTGGTGTTGATGATGGCCTCGATCTCTGGATCGGCCAACAATGCCTCGTAGCTTTGCGCCGCCCGGCACGCGTATTTGTGGGCGAAAGCCTGACGTTTTTCCGCCGACCGCGTATAGCAGCTGACGATCTTGAGCCTGCCCGAGCGTTGCACGGCGTCGGCCAAAACGTCGGACCACCAACCGATGCCGATCGCGGCGACCCGTAACGGGCTTTGATCCATGGCGTCTCCGACGCCAGCCGGCCTCAGTTAGGCCTGGCCGTGCGTTCGGTCCCTCGTTGGTTATTTCCAGTTGGCCCCAATGGCCTCCACGCTGGCCTTGGCGATGCGCACATCGGTTTCCCAATCGCCGCCGCTCACACCGACCCCGCCGAGGCAGTGGCCGTCGATGAGGATGGGTACACCGCCTTCCATCGCCGTCCAGCGTTCGGCTCCCGCCGCCAACGCCAGACCGATCGCGTGGCTAACGTCGAGATCTTGACCAACGGCACCCTTGGCCGTGGTCGCCCGTCGATTGGAGGCGGCGCACACGGCCTTGGTGGTCGCCGAATGCACGGTGTGGAAGCGGCCCTCATCCATGCGTTCCAGCACGATCAGATGTCCCCCGGCGTCGACGATCGCACAGGAAATGGCGAGGCCGGCCTCACGCGCCAGGTCAATGGCCGTCATCACAATGCTTTTGGCACCCTGATGGGTGAGGCGCTTGCTGTCGGCGATATACATTAGAACAATCCATGCGATGAGATCGCGCACGATTGTGCGCTAACATCCACCCCCTGAGCAAGACGACAGCCCCACCTCGGTGGTGGGCCGCGCCGCGGGTGTCCGCGAAGCACCAGTGAGTTCACGGCGGCGGGCAATCCCCGCCAGCAAGATGACGGCAATCTTGCTGGAAACGTTGTTGGGCTCGGATCGGTAGCGCAAATCGGGCCGGCCCGTTGCCACCGCGAGGACCGAGGTTGCCGATAACCGGAGTAAGGATGACCATCAAGGCGAGGTCGGGGTGCTGAAAGCGCTAGACCGCGCTGGCGTAAGAGGGCGCCGACAAGGAGCGCGGTGGCGGCCAGCGAATGGCAAAGCCCGTGGGCCGAACGCACAGGAGGACCGTGCCAACAATGGCCACAGCGTAATGGCGGCGGCAACGCCCGGGCGCCGCCAAAAAGCAAGCAAGCGCGCGCAGGGATCGAACCCGCAAGTCGTGGACAAATCGCACGCGCAACGGTAGCCGCCAAACCTCGCCGCGCCCCGCCTGCGCTCGGGCGGGTGCGCGTTGGGGGAGGAGCTGTTTGCTCATCGTGCGCCGCGCCCGCCCCACCTGCATCACCTCCCTCGCCGCCCAGGATCGATTGGCCAGCGCCCCACCGTTGCAAAAGCAGGGTCCGCCGCGGGGCTGCCCATGAGGCCTTGCCCCAGGTCGCTGTAAACGCCAATCCAGTTTACCTTTCAAGGAATTACAGCTTGGTTCCCAAGGACTTGCATGGGCTCCTTCGAGCGGAGGGTCGAAGCAATTGTGTCCGCCGTGGTGAGCTTGTAACGTGCGCCGTTCTGGGCGGTGCCAAGGGCGCCTATGAGGTATCAATGCGCAGTCCCCAACCCGCGTCGGTTCTGATCAAGCGCTACGATGCGGAAAGGCTCTATGACGTCGATTTGCGCCGTTACATCGTGCTTGATGAGCTTTATGCCTGGCAGCTGATGGCGGTGCCTTTTATCGTGCAGGATGCCAAGAGCGGCGAGGATGTCACTGCGGCCGTCCTGGCGGGGCCGGACGGCCCGAGGCCGCGGTTAGATCCCAATGATGGGGCGCCGATCTACTGAGTTCCCATTCGCGGCTCGCACCCCGGATGCATGAAACGGGTGGACCCAAGGTGGGCTCGCTACAGCGGTTGGCGCGGCCTTGGTGCTCGAACTGAGTTTGTGGCTACGGCGGGCGCCAGCCGTGATGGCGGCTGCCTGTCTGGGAGCATGGTGAACCTCGCCATTGCCGCGGAGGGATTGGGACGAGATCGCCGCCGCCCCCATGGGGTTGACGAGCCGTGTCGGGACGATGATCCGCTGTTCGCGCCTTCGGGATTGCGCACCGCGCCCGCGCTAGAGCCGTGCTCCTGGTGCCTGGTCGGCAATAAACATACAGAGGCAAGCGAGCAGCTCGTCGGACTGCTGCTCAAGGGTGTCGTTTGTCAAATCCCACAGGCAGGCGATGGACAGGATGTCGTCGCGCACGTCGTGGCAATCCCGGCAGGCCCGCGACGCCACCAGGACCTTGCAAAGCTTTGCTATCTCGCCGAGCCCAATGTGCTGGTGCGGGGCATCCGGGAACCGGGCGCGCAGGGCGCGGGTGATCTCCGTGAGTTGCACGAGCCGCTTGAGCTCGCCTGCGGTCTGAACCGTGGCCATTGCTTATTCTACACTACGTTGGGCCTCGTGTAGCGCTGCTTTGGCAACATCAACAACAAAGCAAATCGCAAGCGTTGCCGTTTGGACGCAAGCTCCAAAGCTTTTTTCGGCGCTGCTGCTTGGGCTTGGCGCCGCCCGCTCACCGGCGGCGGGCAATGCAACTTTGCCCGCGTTTGCTTCGTCGATTTACCACTCAATGCTCTCCTCCTTGCAATCTCAGTACAATTCCTGATGTCAATGGCGGCGTTCGAACGCCTACTGACCATGCGGGGTTTCTCGATCAAGTGGACGTCCGGTTAGCAGCCAAACTGGGCGTTCCGATGTGATTGCCACCTATCGGTGGTCGAGGGGAAATCGCAAGAGATGCAAACCCTGAAACCGCCACCTTCTGTTCCTGCCCCTTGGTCGCGCAAGGCCTGGTCACCGAGCCTCGGCGCCGCAACGGTGCTCTCGCTGCTTGTCGGCGGCGCCTACCTGCTCGCCGCCGACCTAAGTTTGGAGTTCTTGACCAAACCCGACGGCGTCGCCGCCTTCTGGCCCGCCGCCGGCATCGCCTCGGGCACCGTGATCGCACTCGGATCCTGGGCGCGCCTGCCGACGGTCATCGGGGTGGCGGCGGCCACCCTCGCCGCCAATTTGTTGGGCGACCGCAATTTGCCGGGCGCTGTCATCTTCGCCGCCTGCAATGCCGGGGAGGCCATCCTGATCGGCCATCTCATCACGCAGCAGTTCGGCGCCCGCTTCAGCCTCGATAGCGTCCAGAAGGTGTTGGCGTTTTTCGGGGTGGTGGGAATTGCCACCGTGCTCTCCGGCGTCGGTGGCACCGCCGGCTTTGCCCTGTTCCACAGCCCCGAGGCGCCGTTGCTGATGATCTGGGCGAACTGGGTGGCCTCGGATGCGCTGGGCTGCATCCTCGTGGCACCGCTGCTGATCGGACTTGGTGGTCTATTGCTTGATCTGCCGGACCGGTGGGAGGTCGCGAAAGCCACCTTGACGCTGGCGGCCCTCGTCATTGTCAGCGCCACCGCCTTCAGCGCGGGGGCGGATGGTTGGTACAACATCCTGCCTCTCGCGTTGCTTTTGCCCGTGCTGGTGGCGGCCCAATGCCGGCCGGTCTTTGCCGCCGCCGCCGCCCTGATTCTCGGTTTCGGCGTGATCTGGGCGGCGACCTTCAGCATCGGCGAACCGGCATACTCCCATCCCCACGATCAAGTCTATGCGGCCCGCGCCACGCTGCTGGCCGTTTCCATTTGCACCTTGATCCTTGCGGCTCTGTTCGCCGAACGGCGACGCAACGAGGCTGCCCTCAAGAATGCCAACGAGCGGCTGCAACTCGCCCTTGACGCGTGCGAGCTCGGTGTCTGGAGTGTCGATGCCAAATCCGGTCGCTTCGAAAGCGATGCCCGCGACAAGCGCATTCATGGCCATTCCCTGGCCTCCCCACCCATCAACCTGGCCGAGGTGCGGCCTTTCGTGCATCCAGAGGATCTGCCGCGGCTTGATGCGGCTTTTGCCGCCTCCAAACGTGGCGGCGGCAGCTGCAAGCTCGAGTACCGGCTGGCACCGGCGCTGTCCGGCACGGAGCCCGGCCAGGACCGCTGGGTGGCGGTCGAGGGCACCGTCGTGTGCGATGGGACAGGCGAGCCGATCCGCTGGCTCGGGGTCACCCGGGACATCACCCATCGCAAGCGCGCCGAGCAAGCCTTGGCCGAACGCGACGCCCAGCTGGCGCTGGCCGGCAAGGTGGCGCTGGCCGGGGGTTTTGCCTTCGACCTAGCCACGGGGTTGATGCAGATCTCGCAAGGCTATGCGGCGATCCACGGCTTGCCCGAGGCGTGCGTGGAGACAAGCCGGAGCGATTGGCGCCGCCGCGTGCATCCAGACGACTTGCCGACGCTCGACCGCCACCTGATTGAGGCCGTGGCGGCACAGCAGCGCGATCACCGCTGCGAATATCGCCTCGTGCGCGAGAGCGGCGACATTCGCTGGATCGAGTTGCGTAGCCTGATCACCTACGACCGCGAGGGCGCCGCCCAGCGCATCATCGGCACCAACATCGACGTCACCGCGCGCAAGCAGGTCGAGGCGGCGCTGGCCGAAAGCGAAGGGCGGTTGGCCGATGCCTTGGCGGCCGGTCAGGTGATCGCCTTCGAATGGAATGCCGTGACCGGCAAATCCCAGCGCAGCGCCAATGCGGCCTCAATACTCGGGCCCGAGCCGGGGGCCTCCAACTGGTACAACGACTTTTTCGCTCGCGTGCATCCCGACGATCGCGATGGCTTTAAGGCGCAGATACGTCGGCTGTGTCCGGACTATCCAGGCTATGCCGTATGCTTTCGCTTTTGTTGCCGTGATGGGCGCGAGGTGTGGTTGGAGGAGACGGCGAGAGGCGAGTTCGACGCTGCTGGCAAGCTGCTGCGCGTCAAAGGACTGACGCGTGACATCAGCGAGCGCAAGCGTGCCGAGCTGGCCCTGGCCGAGCGCACCTTGCAGCTGGCTTTGGCCGCGAAAGCGGCGCTGGTCGGCAGCTATTCCTATGACGTCAGTACCGATACCCTACAGGTCTCGGAGGGCTTTGCGGCCCTACACGACTTGCCCGAGGGGACGACCGAGATTACGCGCGCGGACTGGCGGGCCGGGATGCACCTGGAGGATCTTGAGCGGGTCGAGGAGATGCGGCGGCGGGCCTTGCGGGAACGACGCGGCGAATACGAGACGGAGTATCGCATCGTTCGTCGCGACGGCGAGGTGCGCTGGATCGAATCGCGCAGCTTTATTTGCTACGGCGGGGACGGCAGTCCGCAGCGTGTGGTTGGTGTCAACATCGACCTCACCGAGCGCAAGCAGGCCGAAGAGCACCGCAATATTCTCAACGCCGAACTGGACCACCGCGTCAAGAATGTGCTGGCGACCGTCGGCGCCATCATTCGCCACACGCAGCATTCGACGCCCTCGATGACCGACTTCGTGACGGCGCTCGAGCAGCGCATCGAATCCTTGGCGGGCACGCACGAGCTCCTGAGCCACAGCAACTGGCGCGGCGTGGCGCTGACAGAAGTGATTGAACGCGAATTTGCGCCCTACGCCGGCGACAACGCCGAGATCAGCGGACCGAGCGTCACCTTGAAAGCCGAGGCGGCGCAGGCGGTGGCCATGGTGCTGCATGAACTGACCACGAACTCGGCCAAGTATGGGGCGTTTTCGAGTGAGGCTGGCCGCGTGCGCCTCAACTGGCACTGGCCGCAGAATAGCCGGCGTGAAAACCTGGTGGTTGATTGGCACGAGAGCGGCGGCCCGCAGATCCTAGCGCCGCCAGCATCGGGCTACGGTAGCAGCATTATTCGCGAGCTCATTCCGTTCGAACTGGGAGGTGCGGTCGAGCTGGCCTTTGCCTGGGACGGCGTGCGCTGCCGCCTGGAAATTCCCGCCGTTTGGTTGAGCACCGGCCACCCCCTGAGCGAGGAAAGCCAGCGCGGCAGGGTGGAGCCCTGGCAATTTTTGACGGCATCTGCCCACACCGCCGGCTCGCTCAAGGATTTCTCTTAAAGCGGCGCCGGCTTAGCAACCAACGCTTGCGCGAGGCTTGGGAGCCCGCCTCGGCTCGCCCTGCAAGTTCAAGCCGGGTGGCGCAGGCGCGGCATGCGCCGCTGCGGGCACGAGGAACCCCGCGCGGCGAGGCGGCGTTTGGCAACAAACGTCGGGCAAAGCAAGACGCCGGCCGTTGCGCCAAATCTCTCACGCTGGTGGCGCCGATGGCGGTCGTCGTGCGTCGCGCAAGAGCAGATAAAAAGGCGAGGTTCGGCAGGCGTCTTGGGTGAGGGGCGTTTGCTGACATTAGCATGTGGTGAGATGGGCGTTGCTGACATTGGTCTCGGGCGACGGCCTTGGCGTGCAAGCTTCAAGTCTTGCGAGGAGTTGTGCAATGAAGATCGGCCTGATCGTGACGCTTCTCCTGGCCATGCTTACGACATCTGCGGCCTTCGCCGAGAAGGCCAAGCGCCAGCGCCTCGCCGCCGCGACAACAAACATCGTCTCGCGCGATCAAGAGCTCGGCCAGTCCCATAGCGTTCGCCCGGGGGACTTGCCCGCGCCGGGCGCAACGAAGCCCGTATCCAACGCACCCCTGACCCTGCCATTCGACGGGCAGACGCCTAGGGTGCCTGAGGGCTTCACCGCTACCCTATTTGCCAAACTGGAGCATCCGCGTCGGTTGCTCGTGCTGCCGAACGGCGACGTCATTGTCGCTGAGCAGAAGCCCGGTTATTTGACGCTTCTGCGCGGCGACGCCGACGGTAAGGCCGAGTTCATCGAGCGGCACGCGGAGGGCTTCAACCAGCCCTACGGGCTGGCCTGGCGCGACGGCGAGATCCTGGTGGCCGACCAGGACGGGATCTGGAAGGTACCGCACACGCTGGGCAACGTGCGCACCGGGCACGGCGAAGACAAGAAGGCTGCCGACGTTCCTGCCGATCGCCGCAAGCCATCGCCCCACATCAACGGGCAAGCGATGCTGACCAGCAAAGGCGTGTTCGGCATCGTGCGCGGGCATGCCAACCGCCCGTTGGCGATCGACCCCAAAACCGGGGCGCTGTTCGTCGGCGTCGGCTCCTCCGGCAACATTGGCATTGAGCCTCAGGTCAAGGCCACCATCCAACGCTTCGAGCCTGACGGCTCGGGCCAGACCACGCTTGCCTCGGGCCTGCGCAATCCCTGCGGCCTTGCCATCAATCCCGACACCGGAGAGCTTTGGGCCGTGGTGCAGGAGCGCGATGGGCTGGGTGACAGGCTCGTCCCCGACTACATGGTGCAGCCTAAGTCGGGTGCGTTCTACGGTTGGCCCTATGCCTACACCGGTCAACACCCGCAGCCCGGTTTTGCCAGCAAGGCGCCCGAGAAGGTGAAAGCCTCCAAGCTTCCCGAGCTGTTGTTTGAATCGCATTCCGCCGCCATGGACCTCGTCTTCTACGCGGGCGACCAATTTCCAGCCGACTATCGCGGCAACGTCTTCGCCGTCCTCAAAGGCTCTTGGAATTGGTCGGCACCGACCGGCTACAAGGTCGTCCGCGTGCCGTTTAAGGATGGCCGCCCCGTCGGCAGTTACGAGAATTTCATGACGGGCTTTTGGGTCACTGGGCGCGAACGCGCCGAGGTATGGGGACGTCCCGCCGCCATCGCGCTGGCCAAGGATGGTGCCCTCCTCGTCGCCGACGACGTCGCCGGCACCATTTGGCGGGTCGCCTATACGGGGCCGCAGCGCAAGGTTGAGGCCCCTCCAAAATAGACCGCGGAGCTCGCCGCCATTGCAAGCGCGGCGGAGCCGGGGCCAATGGCGGCGCCATCGGCCCACGGCCGGCGGGGACGGCTAGTGCGTCAGGCGCAGGAAGGCGATTTTCAGGGCGATGTCGCGGAAGGCCTGTTTGAGCTGATCGCCATTGTCGGCCGAGTAGTTGTGATCAGTCGAGGTTGCGCATTTGGACAGCATGGTTTTGGCTTTGTCGTTGTAGCGCTGAAAACCGACCGTAATCTTACCGCACAGCTCGACGCAGGCGAAGAAGTTGCCCTGGCAAACGGCCGGTGCGCCCGCTTCGGAATCCCTGGGTTTGAGAGCATTCAGAAATGCCGAGAAACGGTGTCCTAACCCAGGAGGTGGCCGTGACCCTCTTGGCTTTTAGGCAAATTGCGCCCGGGGCATCTTAAGGCTTTGGCAAACCAACAGGGCTTTGCGAGCGGCGCCAGCCTGTCTCGGCCCTATTGAAGAGGCCGAAATGAGGAGGCAAGTGAGAGGACGGCCCCGCGGACCCAGCCTCGTTCCCGCCGTCGGCGCACGTGGCCGAGGCGATCGGGCTTTGGCCCGCAGCCGGAGATGTTGCATCCGAGCCAAGCCCAACCGCGGCGGGGCTCAGGGTCGCTTTGCGGCTGAGGCGGTCCGGCAAGACACTCCCGAGCTGCCAAGATCGGGCAAGGTCTTGCGATCCTAATCGGCGGATTGTTGGCCGTTTGCCGCCGCTGGCCCTCAGTCCCCCTTGGGAGCCAAAAAAAGTGCGGGGCGCTGGCGTGCGCGTGCTCGCCGCGATGGTGCCCTGGGCTGGGCTGGCTGGGCGTCGTCGGGCATTGGTGCCGTCGTTGGCGCCTGGTTGCATCGGGCTCATGCCGAGGTGGGCCGATGCAGTTGGGTCGGCGGGCGGGTAAAGCTCCTGCGGCCGCCCTTGAAGCCCATCAGCGGCTGGGCGAGCTCGGTCACGGCGGCCGCCACGCTTTGGCAGGGGAGCACCAAGAGGTCGGCGCGGTCGCCCAGGGCCAGGCCATAGCCATCGAGGTTCATTAACCTGGCCGCGGCCCGCGTGATCATCTCGAAGCAGCGCTCAAAGTCCTCCCGTCGGCCGAGTTGGGCAACGTTGGCATAAAGATTGGCCATGCGGATGAGGGAGGCATCGCCGAAGGGCGTGAAGGCGTTCAACACGTTGTTGCTGGCCAGCGAGCAGGTCACGCCGTGCTGGGCGAGGCGATCGGCGCGCGTGACCCCGCGCGGCACGTTGTAATCGCTGTCGCGCCCCATCAAAAAAAGATCGGTGGCCGGTAGCACGGTGACGGCGACACCCGCTTGCGCCAGCCGGCGAGCGATTTTGATCTGGCGCGCGGAGGGAATCGCCGACAGTTTGCTGACATGGCCGACGGTAACGCGGCCGCCGTAGCCGGCGAGCTCGGTTTGGCGCACCACTTCGTCGAGGTGCATCCAGCTGCCGTCGAGATCAAAGTCGAGATGGAAGTCGACCGCTAAGTCAAAGCGGCGAGCAATGGCGAAGATACGCGCGATATGCTCGATCGGCTGGGTGTCGGCGTATGGACAGCCGCCGATCAGGTCGGCGCCGGCCTGACACGCCTCCACCAGCAACGCTTCCGACCCCGCATCGTTGAGCAGGCCTTCCTGCGGAAAGACGCAGATGGAAAGGTCGACGGCCCACCGATAGTGGCTTGCCAGCTCGCGCACGGCACGCAAACCCTTCAGGCCCACGCGTGGGTCGACCTCGACGTGGGTGCGCATGTGCATGGTCCCGGCGAGGATGGCGCGTTCCAAGGTCCCTCGCGCGCGCTCGAAGATGTCGTCCTCGGTAAAGGCGCGCTTGGCGCGTGCCGTTTCCGCGATCGCTTCCTTGAGGCTGCCTTCACGAATGCTGCAGCGGTCGATGATGCAGGACTTGTCGAGATGAATATGGGTTTCGACCAGGCCAGGGACGACCAGTCCACCGCCAATTGCTTCGATTGCAACGGCGTCGGCAAGCTCCGGGGCAATGGCGGCGATTTTGCCGTTGGCGATGCCGATGTCGACCACCGCTTCCGGGTTGGTGGCAAGGCGCGCACCTTTGAGCACAATGTCGAAGCTCATGCGCTCTACTCTGCCGCTTCTTGGCCACCGAGATAGGCGGCTTCCAGCGCCGGATCCTTGGCCAGAGCCATGGCCGTATCGGCGCGCACGATGCGCCCCAGTTCCAGGACGTAGCCACGGTCCGCCACCGCCAAGGCCAGCGCCGCCATCTGGTCGACCAACAAGATGGTAATGCCTTGGTCGCGCAGCTCCGCCAGCGTGCCAAACAGCTCATCGATGATGGTCGGGGCGAGCCCGAGCGAGGGTTCATCCAGCAGCAAGACGCGCGGCCTTCCCATCAGCCCGCGGGCAATCGCCAGCATCTGCTGCTCGCCGCCCGACAACAAGCCGGCCCGACTGTCGATGCGTTGAGCCAAGCGCGGAAAGCGCTGCAACAGGCCCGCGATCTCTCCCTCGAGATCGTTCCCTTTGCGGGTATGCGCCCCGAGCATGAGATTGTCGCGCACGCTGAGCTCGGGGAAGACCTGGCGACCCTCGGGAACCAAAATCAGGCCGTCGCGGACGATGCGGTGGGCCCCCTGCTTCTCGATGGCTGCGCCGGCGAGCAGGATCGAGCCTGACACGGGACGCAGAAGGCCGCTCAAGGCGCGCAGGGTGGTCGACTTGCCGGCACCGTTGGCGCCGAGCATGGTCACGAGTTCGCCTTGCCCGACCTCGACGGCCACCCCGTCGAGTACGGGCACCGAGCCGTAACCCGCACCGAGTGCCTCGACCGCCAGCAGCCGCGGTGGGTCCGCCGCCAGCGGGGCTGAGCGCGGGCGCGCCGCGATTTCGCCGGCGCCAAGGTAGGCGTCGCGCACCTGGGGTTCGCCGCGCACCCCCTCGGGGGTGCCGGCGGCGATTGGGCGTCCGGCGTCGAGCACCACCACGTGGTCGGAGAGCCCCATGACCAGCGCCATGTCGTGCTCCACCAAAATCACGGCGAGGCCGGCGGCGGCGAGCTGACGCAGGACGCCAACGAGCAAGACCTTGTCGGCACGCATCAGTCCGGCGGCGGGCTCATCGAGCAACAGCACGCTGGGGCGGGTGGCGAGCGCGCGGGCGATCTCCACCAGGCGACGGTCGACGTGGGGGAGGTCGCGGGCGGGTACGCCGAGCGGCCCTTTGTAGCCGACGAAAGCGAGCAGCCCCTCCGCCTCACGACGCTCAGCGCTCCCGGCCGCTGCCGCGAACGGGTTGCCCAAGCGGCCGCGGCGCAGACCCAGCAAAACATTGTCGAGCACGCTCAGTGAACCGAACAGCTGCGTCGTCTGATAGGTGCGCGCAATGCCGGCGCGCGCCACGCGTTGGGCGCTGGCGCCTGCAAGTTCGACCTTGCCCAAACGAATGCTGCCGGCGTCGGGTGCATAGAAGCCACCGATCATGTTGAGCACGGTGGTCTTGCCCGCCCCATTGGGGCCGATCAAGGCGGTAATGCGCCCGGGTTCGGCGGTCAGGGCCACGTTGGTGGCCGCGCGCACCCCGCCAAAGGCGATGCTGAGGCCGTCGACGGTGAGGGCTTGGCGCTGACGCGGAACCGCCAAAAAAGCGTGCAGCGAAAAATTGCCCATTTGCGCCGTCGCCCTATCGATGCGGGAGAAAGCGCGGTTCATGAGACCGATGACGCCTTCGGGCGCCAACCAAAGCACCAACAGCAACAGCGCGCCGAATGCCAGCAAGCGGTACTCGGCGAGCGAGGCGATCAGCTCGGGCAGCACGACGATGACGGCGGCGCCGACCACCGGAGCCAGGGTGTAGCCGGCACCGCCGACGATGACGGCCAGCAGAAACAAGATCGACTGCGAGAACGGGAAGCTATCGGGCGCGACAAAAGCAAAGAGTGCCGCGAACACGCCGCCGGCAACACCGGTGAGCGCGGCGGAGAGAGCAAAGGCGAGGGTCTTAATGCTGAGCGGCTGGAAGCCGACGGCGCGGGCGGCAATCTCCGAGTCGCGCACGGCGATCATCGCCATGCCCCAGGCACTGCGTGCCAGGCGATGAAAGAAATAAAGCGACAGGGCGGCCAGAAGCGTGGCGATCACGGCGAGGCTGCGCTCTCCCACCAGGCCGCCGCCGAGCGCGGGCTGCGGCACGTTCATCAGGCCGTTTTGGCCGCCAGTCACCTCGCGCCACTCGATGGCCGTGTGCTGCACGATGAAGGCGAAGGCGATCGTCATCATGGCCAGATAGGGGCCGGAAACGCGGATCGCGGGCAAGGCGAGCAGGGCGCCGATCGCCGCGGCGAGCGCGCCGGCGCAGGCGAGTGCCGCCCAAAAATTGATGCCCTTGAGCGTGAGGACCGCCACGGCATAGGCGCCGATGGCGTAAAAGCCGATATGCCCGATGGAGATTTGTCCGGCGAGGCCGACCAGGATGTTGAGGCCGACACCGACGATGGTGGTCAGCGCGACCAGCGCCAGCACGAACGGGGTATAGCCCTCGCCGAGGAGGCCCACGCCGAGACCCGCAGTGGCGAGGACGGCAATGGTTGTAACGCTGAGGGCCCGGTCCATCGCCGCCTCGTCATACCTTCTTGACCGGCGCCCGGCCGAACAGGCCATTGGGCATCAGCGCCAGCGCGGCGATGACCGCCGTGAACATGACGATTTGCGTGTAGGTCGACCCGAACAGTGCCGTCACCAGGGCCTCGGCCATGCCATAGAGGATGCCGGCGAACATGACGCCGGCGGCCGAGGTGATGCCGCCAAGGATGGCGACGGCGAAAGCCTTGATGCCGAACAGGGTGCCCATGTCGGAGTGCACACTGAAAAGCGGCGCGATCAGGAGCCCGGCAAGGCCGGCAAGGGCGGTGGAGAGCGCATAGGACAGGGCGACCGTGCGCTTAACGTCGATGCCCATCAAGCGGGCCGCATCGACATTCTGCACCACCGCCAACAGGGCCTTGCCGCGTCGCGTCCGCCGCAACAGCAGGGCAAGACCGCCGGCGATGGCGATACCAATGACGGGGATCAGCAACTGCAAGGGAAAGACGCCGGCGCCGAAGATCTCGACCGGCTGCATGGCCAGCAGCGAGGGAAAACTGCGCGGCTCCTTGCCGAAGGTGAACAGGACCGCATTGTCCAAGACAATGCCGCCGGCCACCGTCGCCATCAGCCAGGCATTGGATCCGCGTTCCGCGAACGGGCGCACCAGCGTGCGCTCCACCAGCAGGCCGAAGCCGGCACAGGCGACGAGCGCGGTCACCAGCGCCAGCGGCAAGGGCCAGCCGAGCCGCACCGCGAAGGTGTAGCCCAGCACGGCACCTAGCATGACCGAGCTGCCTTGCGAGAAGTTGACGGTGTTGGAAACCACATAAGTGATGTGAAATCCGAGCGCGATCAGGCCGTACATGGAGCCCAGCGCGAGTCCGCTCAGGATGGCGGAGGTTACGAGGATGGTTGCCCCTCCGGTCGGTGGCACGGGTTCACCAGCGTCGCGGGCGCGACGCTGGCGAGATCCTCAGCGGCGGACAAAGACGGCCGACAATGCTTACTGCGTCAGCGGCAGGATCTCACCCTCCACGAAGTGCGTAAAGAGGTAGTCCTTTTCCGACAGCGCATCTTGGTTTTCGGGGTTGAACGGCTTTTGGTAGGTCTTGATCAGGCCGGCGTAGCTATCGATGGCATAGAAGGCGTCGCGCACCTTGGGCCCCTCGAGGGACTGCGCCTTGCCGATCGCCAGCGCGGTCAAGTGCATGGCGTCATAGGCGTTGGCGATGCCGACCGCGGGCGTCACGTCGGCCAGCGTTTTGATCTCCGGATACTTCTTTTTCAGGGCCGCCAGCACCGCCTCACCCTTGGGCGAAAGCTTACCGGAGAAACTATAGGTTTGGATAAAGTGCACCTTGGCGGCGCTGGCGCCCGCCAGTTCACTGAAGCGCCCGCCGGCCGGCCCCCAGTGCGACACGATCGGCACATTCCAGCCCATGCGGTCGAGCGACTTCACGACTTGCGAGGAGGGCGCCACATTGGCGACCAGGTAGAGCACGTCGGCACCGGCTTCCTTGAGGCGGCTCAGCTGCGGAACCACGTCGACGTCGTTGGTTTCGAACTTCTCGATGCCGGCATAGGGGATGTTCTTGGCAGCGAGCGCGGCCTTGAGACCCTTTTCGTTCGATTCGCCCCAGGGGTTGTTGATCAGGATCATGCCGGGCTTTTTGGCCTGGTGTTTGGCGATCGAGTAGTCGACCAGCGCCTTGTCCACCAATTCGTCCACCGCCGAGACGCGAAAGACGTAGTTCTCCGCGGCGCCGTTGCGCGTGATCGGTGTGCCGGCGGCCCATACGCCCATGAAGGGAACCTTGTTCTGGTTGGCGAACGGCACGATCGCCAGCGACACGGGCGTGTCGAGGCCACCGAACAGGGCGGCGACCTTCTCGCGCTGCACCAGCTCGCGTGCCGCAATCGCTCCCTTGGCGGGATTGCTTTCGTCGTCGCGGACGACGAGCTCAACCTTTTTGCCCAATAGTCCGCCGCCGGCGTTGATCTCGTCGACGGCGAGGGAAAGGCCGCGCACGATCGCCTCGCCGGATTTTGCCGACTGGCCCGACATGGCCGCGATCAACCCGAGCTTCACGACGTCTTGCGCGCCGGCGGGAAGCGACGCGGCAAAGGCGAGCGCGCCCGCGAGCAGGAGACGCCGGGCTAATCGAGGAGGCGCAACGTCGGCAAGCATGGCAAAGCCCTTTCGCAACACGGAAGAAGATGGATAGCCCTGGCAGAGAGCAAAGGATATGCCACACGCGCCGGCCCATGGATACGATTTATTGGCGCAAATCTGCCCAAGTTACGTGCATCCGCGTGGGCAAGCGGCGACATTTTTCGTCATTAGTGCATACGATAATGAAGTGGATTGTGTGCGCTTGCCCGCGCATAGTACGAAGCTTACCCGCCTCGCAAGCATCGGGAAGGATCCATGTCCGCTAGCGCCACCGAACCACGGCACGATCACGACACGGCCACCGCCGCCAAGATCGTCGAGCAGTTCCTGATCGCCTCGATGGTGCCCGACCCCGTCACCGCGGCACGCTACATCTCGCCCGATCTCAAGATCACCTTCACCGGCGGGCGCCGCTACCGTCACCCGAGCGAAACCGCCGCCTTCAATGCCGGTCGCTACAAATGGGTGAAAAAGAAGATGGAAAGGAGCGATGTCGTCCCGGGCACGCGCGAGACCATCGTCTACAATCTCGGCACGCTTTACGGCGAATGGCCCGACGGTACCCCGTTCGAGGGCAACCGTTATGTCGATCGTTTCGTGGTGCGCGATGGCAAGATCGTGGCGATGGACGTCTGGAACGATAGTGCCGAGCGCCTGCTGGTGCTGAACGGTATCGCCGGCTGAGGCTTTAGCGCCGACGCCGACCAAGGCTCGTCGGTGGCCCGGCAGTGCCGTCGGCATAGGCCGCCAGAATATCGCGCAGGTCGCGACGTTTGTCTGGGCGCATCTTGATCAGCGCGCGCCTTGCCACGGCGTCGAGGTGCTCCTGCATCAGGCTGTTGGCCCGCGTCGCATCGCCGCTCTCGAGGGCTTCGATGATGGCGCGGTGCTCGCTCACCGCGCACTCGGCCGAATGCGGCCGACCGTAAACGGCCAAAATCAAGCCCGAGCGCGAGACCACTTCGGCCACGTAGCGCGCCAACAGGGCGTTGCCGGTCAGGTCCGCCAACAGGGTATGAAATTCGCCGGCGAGCCTAATCGACAGCGGCTCGTTGCTGCCGCGCGCGGCCTCCTCTTCGGCCACGTGCCGACGCAGACCGGCGGCCTGCTCCGCGCCGAGCTGGCCAGCCAGGGTCGACACCACCAGACGTTCCAGCCCCAGGCGCACGGCGAAGATGTCGCGCGCCTCGTCCCAGTTGGGCTTGGCCACGGCGGCCCCGTGATTGCGGCGCAGTTCCACCAACCCCTCGCCGGCAAGCCGTCCCAGGGCATTGCGCACCAGCGTACGGCTGACGCCGAAGCGCTCGCCAATGGCGTCCTCGGGCAGTTTCGCGCCGGGTTCAAGGGCCTGCTCGATGATGGCGCGCCGCAGCGCCTGATAGATGGCGCCGGCGCGATCGGCGCCGTTCCTGGCTGGCATTCTCGTCATGCCGGCCGGCACTTTTGCATGAGCCTGCCCACGCTTTGGCCTCACCTCGTCAACGCGCCCGCCCCTGGCCCCGCCGTGCTGGCGCACGTCCTGCCGGGCTTTAAGGGTACCGCCGGGCTTACGGGCCCTCTCCCCTTGCGCTTTTGTGCGGGGAGGTCGCCGGGCAGGAGCGACGGTTCACCCGATCTAAAGCTTCGCAGGCCCTTCCTGATATTATAGGGATGGAGGGCTTGTCGATGAGAGGAATTCACCCCGCGCATGGCTGAGCCAATACCCTCACGCCTGCTGAGCCAGCCGCTCAGCGTCATCAATATCGGCCTCACCCAGTTCGCCGCCGACCTCGCCGCCTCGGGCGTGCCGGTGTGCCACGTCGACTGGCGACCGCCGGCGGCTGGGGATGGCGAGCTTGCAGGGGTGCTCGCCCGGCTGCTCGGGGATGCGGCAATCGCGGCGGCGAACCGAGAGGCCGTGGCGCGCATGCTCGCAGCCGAGCCGGTGCTGATCGACGTCGTGCCGGCATCTCACGCCATGCCGGCGCTGGGCGACGGCAAAACCATTCTGCACGCCGGCCCACCGATCGCCTGGGATCGCATGTGCGGCCCGATGCAGGGCGCCATTGCCGGTGCCATCGTCTTTGAAGGCTGGGCCGGCGATCTGGCGGCGGCGGCGGCGCTGGCGGCGGCGGGGGGCGTGCGGCTCGAACCCAATCACCACTTCGGCGCGGTGGGGCCCATGACCGGCATCACCACGCGCTCCATGCCGGTCCTGGTGGTGGAAAACCGCAGCTTTGCCAATCGCGCCTACGCCACCCTCAACGAGGGCCTGGGCAGGGTCATGCGCTTTGGCGGCAACGATGCCGACGTGCTCAAGCGTTTGGCGTGGCTGCGCGATGTGCTGGGCCCGGCCCTGGGCAAGGCCGTGCGCGCCGCCAACGGCGTGCCCCTGAAGTCCATGATTGCCCGCGGCCTGGCCATGGGCGATGAAATGCATCAACGCAATGCCGCCTGCACGAGCCTTTTTTTGCGCGAACTGGCGCCCTGGCTGGCGCGCACGTCCGCGGCCGGGGACGAGCTGGCCGAGGTTTTGGCCTTTATCGCCGGCAACGACCAGTTCTTCCTCAACATCGCCATGGCGATCGGCAAGGCGATGACCGATCCGGCGCGCAACATCGCGCGCGCCTCGATCGTCACGGCCATGTGTCGCAACGGCACCGACTTCGGCATTCGCGTCAGCGGCACCGGCGATCGGTGGTTCACGGCGCCGGTGGAAATGCCGGTCGGGCTCTATTTCCCCGGCTTCTCGGCCGACGACGCCAACCCGGACATGGGGGATTCGGCCATTGTCGAGAGCATCGGCCTTGGCGGCTTTGCCATGGCGGCGGCGCCGGCGGTGGTGGGCTTCGTCGGCGCCGGTTCGGTGGCGGAGGCCGCCGTCTTCACGCAAAGGATGCGCGAAATTACCGCCAGCGAGAATCCACACTGGACGATCCCCGCCCTCAACTTCGCCGGCGTTGCCACCGGTATCGATGTACGGCTTGTGGTCGAAACCGGCATCGCGCCAACCATCAATACGGGCATCGCCCACAAGAAGCCGGGCGTCGGCCAAGTCGGCGCCGGCGTGGTGCGCGCACCGCTGGCGTGCTTTAGCGCGGCAGTTGCGGCGCTCGGCGCCGGACCGGAGGCGGCATGAGGGTCAACCTGCGCAACGCCCTGCGGCGCGGCTTCTACCTGGATTCGGTGGCCTTGATGCGGCTCTCCCGCGAGATTGCGGCGCTGAGCGGCGTCGAGGATGCCGCGCTGATGATGGCGACGCCGGCTAACAAGGCCATCCTGGCCGAGGCCGGCCTGCTCGATCCCGACGGTCCATCGGCCGGCGCCAACGATCTCATCCTCGCGGTGCGCGCACAGGGGGCCGAAGCGGCCGACGCGGCGCTTGCCGCCGCTTCGCTTTTGCTCGAGCGGCAGCCGAGCGCCGGTAACGCTGCCGTCCCCCAGCATCCACGCAGCTTGCGCGGCGCGCTTGGCGCGCAACCGGGCGCCAACTTGGCGCTGATATCGGTGCCCGGTGACTACGCCGCCGCCGAAGCGCGCAAGGCGCTCAGCTGCGGTCTCGATGTGATGATTTTTAGCGACAACGTGCCCCTGGCCGAGGAGGTGGCGCTCAAACGCGAAGGCAAGGCGCTGGGCCGCTTGGTGCTGGGCCCGGACTGCGGCACCGCCATCATCGGCGGCACCCCACTGGCGTTTGCCAACCGCGTTCCGCGCGGCGATATCGGCCTGATTGGCGCCTCCGGCACGGGTCTGCAGGAGGTCAGCTGCCTGCTCGCGGTGGCCGGACGGGGGATTTCGCAGGCGATCGGCGTCGGCAGCCGCGATCTTGACCGCGAGGTTGGCGCACTGTCGACCTTGGCGGCCATCGACCTGCTCGACGCCGATCCGGCAACGGCGCGTATTGTGCTCATCTCCAAGCCGCCGCATCCCGAGGTGGTGGCGACCGTGCTCGCCCGCGTCGGGGAGAGCCGCAAACGCTTTACCTTGTGCTTCTTGGGCGCCGGCGCCACGGCGCTCCCGCGCAACGCAATGACCGCCGCGACGCTCAGCGCCGCGGCTGAGGACGTGCTGGGCGCGGCCATCGCCGCCGCCCCGGCGACCTCGGCCATGCCGGCAGCGCGGGACGGCCTCATCCTCGGCCTCTATGCCGGGGGGAGCCTCGCCGCCGAAGCACAACTCGTTCTGCTCGCCGCCGGTCGCCCGGTGGCCTCGAATGCTGCCGTCCCCGGGGCCGCGGCGCTCGCAGCCGCAGCGCCGCGGGTCGACCGCATCATCGACCTCGGCGCCGACGAGTTTACGCGCGGCCGGCCGCACCCGATGATCGACCCTGCCGTTCGCAGCGACAAGCTGCGCCACGCGCTGCTGGATCGGGGCGTCGCGGTCATCCTGCTCGACGTCGTGCTGGGCCTCGGTGCCCACCCCGATCCGGCCCGAGAGGTTGCCGCTGTCCTTGCCGGCGCGCCGCCCGATCGGCCGCATCTGGTCGCCTCGGTCACCGGTACGGAGGCCGATCCACAGGTGCGTTCGCGCCAGATCGCCACGCTCAACGCCGCCGGCGTGCTGCTTGCGCCATCCAATGCCCGCGCCGCCGCGCTGGCGGTCGCCTTGGCCAGGGGCTGAGGCGCGTATCCCCCATGCGGCTCCCCTCGTACGCCCTGCCCCCCTCAGCGCCTGCAGGCTGGCAACCCGTCGCCGCCGGGATCGGCCCGAGCGCCGTCCGGGCGCTGCGTGCGGGTGCGAGGGGTAGCGTGGCTGCCGTGTTCGAGCGATGCTTTTACGTCGAGCTTGGGTCCGGTTGGGCCTGTATCGGCGCCGAGGACCTGGGGGCTGGGCCGCTCAACCTCGTCTGTGCGCGGTGGCCCGCCGGGCCACTGCGGGCGCACGTGTGCTGTGGTGACGTCGCTGAGATCGACGCGGGCATGCTGTTGGCCGGCCGCCTCGCCATCGCGCTCGGCGAGGCTGCGCCCTGGTTGCCCGAGCGCGTCGGCCACTGGGACAGGGCGAGCCTCAGCCGTGGCCTTGCGGCCACCGACGAGGCTCTCCGCGCGCTGGCGCCGCGTGACGGCCTTGCGCTCCTGTCGGCTGAGGACGGCTCTTTCCGGCCGGCGCTTTTGTCGAGCCGCGAGGACCCCCTTGCCCACCTCGAGCAACTGCTCGCCGAGCCGCGCGCGGTCGAGCTGCCGCCGATCGATGTCGCGAGGATCGCCCCGTTGCTCGGCCTCGGCCCGGGATTGACGCCGTCGGGCGACGACTATCTGGGCGGCCTCTTGGTTGCCCTCTCCCTGGTCGGGCGCAGCGGTGTTCGGGACCACCTTTGGCAGGCCTTGCATCCGCTCACGATTGACCGCACGACGGCCGTCAGCCGGGCTCACCTTGCCGCCGCCGCCGAGGGCCTCGGCAATGCCGCCCTGCATCACGCGCTCGGCGCCATCCTGAGCGGGGCCACCGAGAGGATCGCTGCGGCCTGCGCGGGGCTGGCCAAAGTGGGCCACACCTCCGGCTGGGACGCTCTGGCCGGCGCGCTTTCGGTCTTGCGGGCGGCGCTGCGGGCAACCTGAGCTTGCCTGCTCGGCCGGGATTGGGCTGCGCGGGCCGGGCCCGGCAGCGGCGGCATGGGTAGCCCCCTGCCGAGGGATGCTGAGGGAAAAAATCTCGAACCGAGCCCAGTAGAGCCCCAGTGGAGCCCAAGTGGGGCCCCAGTCGGAGCCCAAGTGGAGCCCAAGTGGGGGGCCAAGTGGAGCCCCGTGCGGCCCCGTGGGGCCCCAGTGCAAACCCCGGTGGCACCCCCAAGCGGAGCCCAAGTGGCACCCAAGTGGAACGGGCGGCCCCAGCGAACGGTTTAACTGCTGGCACGCGGGGGTGTTTTTTCTGAGAGGTGCGTCATGGGCAATCCCTTCGTACATATGGAACTGATGGCAACTGACGTTGGCAAAGCCAAAGCCTTCTACGGCCAACTGTTCGATTGGAAGCTTGAAGACGTCGAGATGGGAGACATGACCTACACCATGATCCGGGTCGGCGATGGCACCGGCGGTGGGCTCATGAAAAACCCGATGCCGAACGCCCCTTCCCTGTGGGTGGCCTATGTCGATGTCCCCGACGTTAAGGCGGCAACAAACAAGGCCAAGTCGCTCGGGGCGAAGGTGGTCAAGGAGGTGGCGGAGATAAAAGGCGCCGGCTCGTTCAGCATCATCAGCGATCCCACCGGCGCCATGCTGGGTCTTTGGCAGGCCAAGAAGGGCTAGCGCGCGGAAAGCGCCGAGCAAGCGCCGCAGGGGGTGCGCCAGGGTGGAGGCGAGACGGGCGGCCCGCGGCTCGCCATCCCGTCTCGGCCCCGTCTCAGCCGTCGTCCCGTGCTATTTGATCTGCAGGTCGGAGGTAAACTTCATGCCCTTCGTTTCCGGGCTCAGGATCAGGGCGATGACCGCAACCACGGCGCCGAGAATGGTGCCGTAGAGCATCGGCTGTGGGAAGCCCATACCCTTGTCCACGGCAAGAAAGGTGACCGCCGGTGGCACCAAGCCGCCGAGAATGGTGCCGAAGTGATAACAGAACGCGCTCGCGGTCCCGCGCACCTCGGTTGGGAAGCGTTCGGTCAAATAGGCCGGCTGCAGGGCATAGATGGCGCCGGCAAAGGCTCCCTGGAGCGCGAAGCCAATCGTGATCCAGGTGAGATCCGTGGTGTCGAGATAAAGCGGCGCGATAAAGCAGCCGATGACGGCCGGGATGATGATGGCCAGTCGCCGTCCGATATGGTCGCCAACGAAGCCCCAAAACCCCATGGCAAAGAACACGATGGCGTTGTGCAGGATATTGGGCAGGGCCACGTCGCCGGGACTGAACTTCAAATCCTTCTGCAGCCAGGACGCAAACATGGCGATCATGGAATAGTAGACCAGGAACTGGCCGGTCATCCACATCGAGGCCGTGAAGGTATTCCACAGGAACGGCGGCCGGAAGATTGCAAGCTGCGTCGGGATCGGGACGCCGAGCAGGGCCGCCAGGTTGGGCAGCACGAAGGGCGTGAACCCGGCCGCGACGACGCCCAGCAGCTTGTCGTCCAAGAGCAGGGCGAGCAGCTTGGGATCGAGCGCGCCACCGAGGACAACCGGTGCCAGCATTTTCAGGACAAAGAAGAGCACGGCGGCAACCGCCAAGGCGCCGACCAGCCAACCGGCCACGCTCGCGAGCAGCGAAGGCGCCACGCCGCGCTTTGCCGGGGCGGCCGGCGCGAGGCTCAGTTGTTCGATCCGCTTCCTGTTGTTCTCCTGCCAAATCTCGGATTCTTTCACAAAGTAGCGAATGAACACGCACAAGATGGCCGGCAGGATGCCGACCCAGAGCATGCCGCGCCAGCCGATGGTGGTATAGAGCGAGCCATAGATGAGGCTGGCCAGCAGGAAGCCTAGACCCCAAGCGCCTTGCAAGAGGCCGCTCATGATGCCGCGGGACCGGGCCGGCCAGGCTTCCATGGCGAGGGCTGCCCCGGCGGGCCACTCTGCCCCCATACCGACACCGAGCAGTATGCGAAAGAAGGCAAGGACGGCAAAGCTCGGTGCAAAGCCGGCGGCGAAATTGCAAATCGAGTACCACAGAATGGAAATCATCAGCGGCGTCTTGCGCCCGATCCGGTCGCAGAGCCAGCCGGAGCCGAACGCCCCCAACAAGCGCAGCCAAAGGGTGAAGGTCACCGTGCCCGCGACCAAGGTCAGGGGCACGCCAAACTCCTGACTGATCGGCACCATGATCAGAAAAAAGATGGTGAAGTCGAAGGCGTCGAGCATCCAGCCGAGAAACCCGGCCGACCAGGCCAACCACTGATCCTTCGTTGGTTCCTTCCACCAAGCAAAAGGTCGATCAGAAATAGCGACCGTCATGGCATTTCCCTCCCCAAATGTGCGCATGGGGTCGGTTCAGGCCCGTCTCCTCGGCAAGCTTGTTATGACTGCAACCGACCACCTTTGTGCAAATTGAGCGCCAAACATGGCGCCAACGACAGCGCCATCATGCTAGGCGCAGAAATGCTCTTGCTACAAATCAATTCTGCTGTCGCGCGGCACGCCGCCTGCGCTCTGCAGGCGGCGCCAGGTTGCGGTGCACAAGCCTTGGGGGCCGCGAGGATAGGTGCCCAGCCGGGCTCGATCGGCGCAGCTAACCTGACGCGGGCAGCGCCTGCTCCGCCGGGGTGCGGCTCGACCCGGAAGCAGCGAGCCTTGCCAAGAGGCAGCGGGCCTCGTTTGCCAGCGCCAGGGTCAACGCCTCGGCGCCCGTCTCGCGCGCCAGGGCGGCGGCCTGCCCGGCGAGCAGGGGCGAGAAATCCGCCGAACCGCGCGCTTCGGCGGCAAGGCGCAGCGGCTGCGTGCCGGCGGCGGCCAGCGGGAATGGCGGCGCCTCAGAACTGAGCGGGCCCGCCTCGCTGGTGAGGCGGTTGCGGATCGCACGGGCCGGGCGGCCACTGAAAACGTTGGTGAGGACGGTGCTCTGATCCCCGGCCGCGCGCAGCGCCGCCCGAAAGGGTTGCGAGATTTTGGCCTCGTGGCACAAGAGATAGGCGGTGCCGATCTGGACCGCGCTCGCACCCAAGGCGAGCGCGGCAACGATCCCGCGCGCATCGGCGATCGCGCCGGCGGCGATGACGGGAACGCGCACCGCATCCACCACCTGCGGCACCAGTGCCAGGGTTCCCACTTGGCTGCTGAGATCGCGCGTCAGAAACATGCCGCGGTGGCCGCCGGCTTCCAAGCCCTGGGCAATGATGGCGTCGGCGCCGTGCGCTTCCAGCCAACGGGCCTCCTCCACGGTGGTCGCCGAGCCTTGCACGATTGCCCCGGCAGCCTTGAGCCGCGCCAGCAGTGCGGCCTCGGGTAAGCCATAGTGGAAGCTCACGACGGCGGGCCGGAGCTCGACCATGAGCGCGCACATGGCGGCGTCGAACGGAGCCCGGCCGGCGCCGGCGGCGGGCCCGGGCTTAAGACCGAGCTCCGCGTAATAGGGCGAAAGGCGCTGCTGCCAGGCGCTTTCGCGGGCGGGATCGGACGGCGGGATGGTATGGCAAAAGAAGTTGGCGTTGATCGGGCCCCGCGTCTGCTGGCGGATGCGCTCAAGTTCGCTGCGGGCCGCAGCCAGGCTGAGCATGCCGCAGGGCAGCGAGCCCAGCCCGCCTGCCCGCGATACGGCAATGGCCATCTCGGCCAAATTCGCCCCTGCCATCGGCGCCTGGATGATCGGCTGCGTGATGCCGACGAGGTCGAGATAACGACGATCAGGCCACATGGTGAGCTCCAGCCAACCCGGCTGCGCCAGCATAGGCCGCTTGCCGCTATTCAATCGAGCGATTTCTTTTGATCTTTGCTATCATAATCCAAGATATCAGTGATCGAGGCAAAAAGGGCGATCCGGGCATGGACACGTCGGACCTTAAGATCTTTGCGGCGGTTGCCCGTTGCAACGGCATGAATTGCGCGGCGGCGGCGCTCAACACGGTGCAGTCGAATGTCACGGCACGCGTGCGCGCGCTGGAGCGCAAGATCGGCTGCGCCCTGTTCGATCGACACAGCCGGGGGGTTGCGCTCACGGCCGCGGGCCAGCGGCTGCTACCCTATGCCGAGCAAATCCTGCACCTGCTCGCCGAGGCGCAAGGCGCCGCCAAAGATGACGGCGAACCGGCGGGTGGCCTGACGCTCGGTTCTCTCGAATCGACGGCCGCGCTGCGTCTGGCGCCGGTGCTGTCGCGCTTCGTGGCGACATACCCGAAGGTCGATCTCGTCTTGCGCACGGGGACCACCGCCGAGCTGATCGAGGCCGTGCGCGCGCGCCGCCTGCAAGGGGCCTTCGTCTGCGGCCCGGTCGATGACGGCGAGCTCGAGATTGCCACGATGTTCACGGAGGAGCTCGTGCTCCTGGCCGCCCCGGGCCTCAGCTCGCTCGACGCGGCCATCGGCGCAAGCAACACGCGCATCGTCGTCCTCAAGGCCGGCTGTTCCTATCGGCAGCGGCTCGAGAGTTTTCTGGCCAAACGCGGCATCCAAGCGCCGCGCCTGCTCGAATTTGGCACCATCGAGGCGATCTTCAAGTGCGTCGGCGCCGGTCTCGGTATCACGCTGTTGCCGCGCAGCCTCGTTGCGCGGATCGGGCCGGAGGATCGGCTCAGCGTGCACGCGCTACCGAGCGCGGCGGCGCGGGCCGAGACGCTGTTCGTGCGCCGTCGCGATGCCTTGGCCTCGAGCGCGCTCATCGCCTTTCTCGATTGCGCGCGTCGCGACGCCGCCGGCAAGGCGCGCGCCTTGCCCGGGTCGGCGAGATCTAGGGCCCGTGCGGCCGCGGCCACCGTTGCCGACGGCCGCGCCTGCAAGGGCGCCAACAGCGCCAGATCACGGCGGCCGGCGCGAGGCGCTTCCCATCGCGCCTGACGCAGGCGACAATAGCCCCGGCCGAGGCGTGCCCCGCCGACGGCGCTGTTGCAGCAAGATCGAGCCGCCGATGTCCAACACCACCGTTTTTCGCAATGCGGCCTGGCTCATTGCCTGGGAGCAAGAACGCGCGAGCCACGTCTATCGGCGCGATGTCGATTTGGCGATCCGCGGCAGCGAGATTGTCTTTATTGGTAAGCGCTATCCGGAGGCGGCAGATACCGAGGTCGATTGTTCGCGGCGGTTGCTGCTGCCGGGCCTCGTCAACATCCATTCGCATCCGACCAGCGAGCCCTTGCGCAAGGGCATCACGGACGAGACCCGTAGCCCCGGCTTCTGGCACAGTTCGCTTTATGAGTTTCTCACCGTCTTCAACAACGATGCCGAAGGTGCCGTTGCCGCCATGCGCGTGGCGCTGGCCGAACTGCTGCTCAGCGGCGTCACCACCGTCGTCGATCTCTCGGTTCCCTTCGAAGGCTGGCTCGACACCTTGGCCGAATCTGGCATCCGCGCCGTTGCCGCGCCGATGTTTCGCGACGCGCGCTGGTTTACCAAGAACGGGCATCAGCTCGACTATGCCTGGGACAAAAAGGCCGGTCGCGAAGCTTTCGAGCGTGCCCGCCGGCTGATCGATCTTGCCCATCAGCACCCGTCCCAGCGCCTGAGCGGCATGCTGTGCCCGGCGCAGATCGATACCTGCTCGCCCGAGCTGATCCGCGATGCCCACGACTATGCCATCGAACGCCGCCTCCCCTTACAAATTCACGCCTCCCAAAGCGTCAACGAGTTCCACGAGATGTTCCGGCGCTACGGCAAGACACCGATCGCTTGGCTCAATGCGATCGGGGCACTCGGCCGGCAGACGATCATTGGTCACGGTATCTTCCTCGACCATCACCCATGGCTGCATTGGCCGTCGCGCGGCGATCTTGCTCTTTTGCGCGAGGCGGGTGCGACAGTGGCGCACTGTCCGACCGTGTTCATGCGGCGCGGCATCGCCATGAACACCTTTGGCGCCTACGCGCGCGAGGGCATCCATCTCGGCATCGGCACCGACACCTACCCGCACAATTTCCTCGAGGAAATGCGCAGTGCCTTCACGCTCTCGCGCGCGGTGGCCGGCAGCGTCGACGATGTTAGCACGCTCGACGTCTTCAACGCCGGCACCCTGGGCGGTGCCCGCGCCCTGCTGCGCGATGATATCGGCTGCCTCAAGGTCGGCGCCAAGGCCGACCTCGTCCTGGTCGACATCAAGGACCCAGCGATGATGCCGATGCGCGAGCCGCTCAGAAGCCTGCTCTACGTCGCGGCCGATCGGGCGGTGCGTGATGTCTACGTCGACGGGCAGCGCGTCGTTGCCGACCAACGCGTGCTCAGCATCGACCATCGGGCGGCGGCAGAGGCGCTGGAAGAAGCGCAAAAGCGCTCAATGCGCGAGGTGCCGAAGCTCGATTGGGCCGGGCGCAGCGCCGATCAGCTGGCACCCATGGTGCTGCCGATCCTCAAGGGCTAGCCGCCTGCGGCGGGGCCGTTTGCGCGTGGGCGAGATGGCCAAGTTTCGCCCATAGCCGGCAGCCGTCGGCCCCGGCCTTGGCGTTGAGCCTCGCCCCCGGTGGCAACCGCAGCCACGACTGCGGTTTGAAGCTTTCGCCGCCCTCGACAAACCCACCCGAGAGCACCAACAGTTCGAGGCCGCCCGGTAGGCCGCGCTCAATGGCGCTCGCGGCGGCCCAATGTTCCAGGCGCACCTCTTCGCGGGCGTCCCGGAACAACGGCATCAGGTCCAGGCCGGAGTGCTCCGGGTCGGCGCAAAACGGCCTCGAGGCGGCGTCGATGCGCACGTGCGTGCGGTCGTCCGGGTGGAACTGCCACAGCTTGACGAAGATGGTGCAGCCCAATCGCGATCCCGGGCTATGGCGGGAGGTGGGCGGGTTGCGGATGTAGGCGCCGGCCGGGAAGTCCCCGTGCTCGTCGGAAAAAATGCCCTCCAGTACGAGAAATTCTTCACCCCCAGCGTGCGTGTGGGGGGAGAAGTGGCTGTTGGGCGCATAGCGCACGATGCTGGTGGCGCGCGCGACCTCGCCGCCGACGCGATCGAGCAGGCGTCGTTCCACGCCGGCGATCGGCGACGGCGTCCAGGCAAGATCGGCCGCGTGCACGGCAACCCGCCGGGTAAAGTCGGCATTGAGCTGCATCGACGCTACTCCGTTGCGGTGGCGGCCATGCTAAAATCGTCGGGCTTGCAAAGGCAAGCGCCGACGGAGCCTCAAGGCCCTGGGCGGCTCGCCTCGGGGCGCGCGTCCAGAAAAGCCTTGATGAGGCCCAGCGTTGCGGCCGGCTCTTCCTCTTGCGGGATATGCCCGCAACCCTTGAGTAGGGAAAGCTGCGCGTTTGGCAGCGCGCGTGCCAATCTGCGCCCCACCCACACCGGGACCACGCGATCTTGCCGGCACCAGATCAGCAGGGTCGGCTGCTGAATGGTCCGATACCCGGCAATCAGGCTCGACAAGTTTGCGGGAATGATCCCCTGGGCGGTCTTAACGAGCGCGTGGCGGCCGCCGGGGTCGTAGAGGGGACGGGCGTAGGCGCTCACCGCCTCCAGGGTGATCTTCTGCGGGTCGGCGTAGGCGGCAACGAGACCTTTGTAGACCTCAAGCTCAGGCGGTGTGGCCAAGAGGCCAACGTCGGCCAGCACCGGTGTGCGCAAAAGCTCGATGAACAGCGGCACGGGTTGTCGATAGGCGATGCTATCCAGCAGCACCAGGCGCGCCACGGTTTCGGGTTGGGTCAGGTTGAGATGGACCGTGAGCGCCAGAGCGACGCCGCCGCCCAGGGAGTGGCCGACGATGGTCAAATGCCGCAACCCCCTGCGCTTGATGAGGGTCTCCAGAAGCAGCGCCTGCGCGAGCACACCGTAGGCGTCATCGACGGGTTTATCGGAGCGTCCAAAGCCCTTGAGATCGACGCTGAGCACGTGGTGGGTGCGGGCCAATCGGGGCGCCAAGTGCCGCCAACTGTAGGTATTGGCCCCGAGACCGTGAATGAAAAGGATGGGATCGCCGCTTCCCGCCTCCTCGAGCCAAAGCCGCAGTGGCGCCTCACGCGAGCCCACATTGAGGAGCGTGCCGCGCGCCCCTGGCGCGGCGACCCCACGCGTGTTGCTACAACTGAAGCCCAACAGCAAGGCGCACCCGGCCGCGAACACCCGGGCAAGACCGGGGCGCCGCAGCGCCAGCGCTATGGGGGTCCGAGCCATGCCGATTCGATCCGCTGCCCAGGCTACGCCCGATCCTCGCGCCGAATGGTTTCGCCAAACCGTGACGGCAAGATTTGCCGCTCGCTGTGGCCGCGGCGTCACCGGCGTGCGCTTCCGATGCCGTGACGCTGAGGCGGGCGCTGTCTACCCCTTTGGCGTCCGGGCGCGGCGCCCGTCGCGAGCCGGTTTCGGCCGCGCACCTTTTGTTGCGGCAGGCTGAACCCAAAGCGTTGCCGGGCGTTGTGTGTTGGCTGCTGCAGGTCTCCTTGAAAGGACATTCTTATGCGCAACACCCTCATTGCCCTCCTACTCACCGGGCTCTTGGCCCCCGGCAGCGCCGCCTTGGCGCAAACGAAAGACCAACCCACGCGCAGTACCGCTTCGCTCGAATGCTCCAAGCAGGCCGATGAAAAGGGTTTGCACGGCAAAGCGCGCAAGACGTTTCGTGCCAAGTGTCTCAAATCCATGAAGAACAAGAGCGCTTAGGCCGGTGTTATAGGCCGGTGTTGCGCCGGCGCCGCACACGGCGGACCGGACGAGGTCTTCAAGTCTCACCCGACGCGTGTTCGCGCTCGGGCCGGCGCAGGGCGGCGCCGGCCCGGCCGCTTAGCTCCGGGGCGTCGAGCTCGTGCATAAGTGTCTGCCTCAGACCCTCGCCTCCCCCGCCGCCAGGCGCGCGTAGACGTCGGCATCGCACCGCTCCATGAAGCGCTCGGGTGCGGCCAGCGCTTCGAAGCCATGCTGGGCATAAAGCCCGTGTGCGTCGGCGGTGACCAGCAGCCAACGCCGCAGATCTTGCAGGTGGGGATGCGCCATCACCGTCCGCATCAACCCCTTGCCGACGCCTTGGCCGCGATGCTCGGGGTCAACGAACACGTCGGACACGTAGGCGAAGGTCGCTCGATCCGTGATCACGCGGCAGAAGGCGAGGGTGGCGCCGCCCTTGATGGCGGCAAAGCACAAAGAACCGCGGATGGCTCGGTCAAAGACCTGGCGCGGCATCTGGCCGGCCCAATAGCTCTTGCGCGCGATCCAATGGTGCACGCGGTCGAAGTCGATGCGGGTGGGCTCGGTGGTGTACTCGATTGAGGGGGCCAAATTTGACGAGGGCATGGGCAACGCGCCTTGGGTTTCGATCGCCAAAACAAAAAAGCCGCGCTTGCCGGCGCGGCTTGCGGACGGACGCTGCTCAGAGCGTCATCGCTTACGCGCCTGGGTGGGCGTGTCGATGGCGCGGCGTCGTTGCATCGAAGTGGGCTGCATGGCGGGCGTTGTCCTAAGGCCGATCGGGCGCGAAGTCAACGGTCCGGCGGCGCGGTCGCCCCCCTCGTCAGGGCCGCGCGAGGTAGAGATGGCAAGCGATCTGACGCCCCTCCGTCTCCGTCAGGAGGGGGGCTTGCTCGCGACAGTGCGGCATCGCGAGCTGGCAGCGGGGATGGAAATGGCACCCAGGCGGCGGCCGCAGCGGGCTCGGTACCTCGCCGGTCAGCACGATTTCTTCGCGCCGCTCGTCGGGCCGCGAGGGCAGCGCCGCCGAGAACAAGGCTTTGGTATAGGGATGCTTGGGCGCCCCCACCAGCATGCGCGTCTCGCCGTACTCGACGATGCGGCCGAGATACATGACGAGGATGGCGTGGCTCATATGGGCGACGGCGGCCAGGTCATGGGCAATGAACAGGTAAGCCAAGCCGAGCTGCGCTTGAAGATCGCGCAGCAGGTTTAAGATCTGCGCTCGGATCGACACGTCCAGCGCCGAGACCGGTTCGTCCAGCACGATGAGCTTGGGCGACAGCGACAGCGCGCGGGCGATGGCGATGCGCTGGCGCTGGCCGCCGGAGAACTCGTGCGGAAAGAGGTCGGCCGAGCGGCCCGCCAGTCCGACCAGGTCCAACAGCTCGAGCACGCGCGTGCGGACTTTGCTTGCGGGTAGCCGTTCGTTGGTGATGAGCGGTTCGGCGATGATCGCACCCACGCGCATGCGCGGGTTGAGCGAGGCGTAAGGATCTTGAAAGACCGCCTGGACGGAGCGGCGGTAGTGTCGGCGACCGGCGGCGTCGAGTGAGCGCAAATCCTTTCCCTCGAAGCGGATGCCGCCCGCCGACGGCTGCTCGAGCCCCAGCACGAGTTTGGCCGTGGTGGTTTTGCCGCAGCCGGATTCGCCAACGACGCCGAGGGTCTGGCCCGGCTCGATGGCAAAGGAAATCCCGTCCACGGCGCGCACGGCGCCGCTACGGCCGCCGAACAGGGAGGCGCGGCCGGGAAAGTGCTTGCTGAGCCGCTCGGCTTCGACGATGGGCATCACGCCGCTCCGCTCTGCACCGTGTCGGTAACATCGCCGGCGCCCACAGTAGAAAGCCAGCACCGCAGCTGACGACCATCGTCCATGCTGGTTTGGGGTGGTGCGGCGCTGCGGCAGCGATCAAACGCGCGGGCGCAGCGCGGCGCAAAGGCACACCCGGGCGCCAGCATCGCGAGGTCGGGCGGCTGGCCGTCGATGGCGGTGAGCCGGCGCCGGCTATCGCTGAGGCGCGGGATCGAATTGAGCAGCGCCTGCGTATAAGGGTGCGCCGGGGCGTTGAAGATTTGCCGCACCGGGCCCGCCTCCACCACGCGTCCCGCATACATGACGGCCAGTTGGTCGCACATCTTGGCGACGATGCCGAGGTTGTGGGTGATGAAGATCAGCGCCAGGCCGTGGGCTTGCTGCAGCTCGCGCAACAAATTCAGGTATTGCGCCTGGATCGTCAGGTCGAGGCTGGTGGTGGGCTCGTCGGCGATCAAGAGCCGCGGTTCGCAAGAGATGCCGATGGCCCCGACGATGCGCTGGCGCATGCCGCCGGACATTTCGTGCGGGTATTGCCGCAGCCGGGTGTCCGGCGAGGCGATCCGCACCGCCTTCAGCAAATCGAGCGCCCGCCGCCAGGCGGTTGCGCGATTGGCATGCTCGTGCACCCGAATAGGTTCCGCCACCTGATCGCCGACGGTGAAGAGCGGATTGAGGGAAGCCATCGGATCCTGCAGGATCATGGCGATACGCCGGCCGCGCAGACGGCGCATTTCCGCCTCGGATTTTTGCAGCAGGTCCTCGCCTTCAAACAACATCCTGCCACTGGCGATCCGCGCCGACGGCGGCAGCAGCCGCACCAGGCTCAGCGCCAGCGTGCTCTTGCCGGAACCCAACTCTCCGACAATGCCCAAGGTTTCGCGCGCGCCAAGGCTGAGGCTGACGCCTTCGACGGCGCGGATCACGCGCGTGCCTTTGGCCGAGACGTAGTGGGTGGAAAGGTTGTCGATTTCGAGCAGCGGCGCAGCACCCATCAAGTCACCTCACCCTAGCCGGCGCACGCGTCCTCAGAGTTGACGAAGCTGGGGATCGAGCTTGACCCGAAGCCAGTCGCCCAACAGGTTCGCCGAAAGCACCATCAGCATGATGCATGCCCCCGGCAGCACGGTTAGCCACCAGTAGCCAACCATCATGCCCTTCTTGCCGTCCGCCAGCATCAGGCCCCAGGCGGGCTTGGGCGGCGGCACGCCGACGCCAAGGAACGAAAGGGCGGCCTCGGTGACGATGACCACGCCAAGCATCAGCGTGCCGAGCACGATGGCCGAGTTGAGGACATTGGGCAGGATATGCCGTCGCATGATGGTCCATTTCGAGCAGCCCGCCACCACCGCCAGCCGCACGAATTCGCGTTCTTTCAGCGACAGCACCTCGCCGCGGATAACGCGCGCGTAACGTGTCCAATACACGGCCGCTAGAATAATGACGATGTTCATCTCGCTGGGCCCGACGATGGCGGTGAGAAAGATGGCAAACGTCAGCGCCGGCAAGGCCAACCAGGTATCGGTGATGCGCATGATCACCTGATCGACCCAGCCGCCGAGATAGCCCGAGACGATGCCAAGCAGGGTGCCGGTGGCGCCGGCCACCATCACGGCGGTGATGCCGACCACGACCGACACCCTGGCCCCGAAGATCAGGCGCGAGAGGACGTCGCGACCCAGATGATCGGTGCCGAGCAGATACTCGCTGCTGCCGCCGGTCTGCCAGGCGGGCGGGCGGAAGCGGCTGACAAGCGAGCCGATCTCCGGATCGTGCGGCGCCAACGAGCCGGCGAACAGCGCCAGCAGCGCGATGCCGACCAAGATCAGCGTCGGCAGCAGCGGAAATCCATCGAGGCGATAGGAGAAGCGCGGGGATAGGTCGATCGCGGGGGTGTCAATCGCCATGGCGTCATTGCTCCAATCTGATGCGTGGATCGATCAGGGCGTAAAGGATGTCGATCAGCAGGTTCACCACCACAATCATGGCGCCGCCCAGCAGCACGATGGCCTGCACCACGGGAAAGTCACGAAAGGTGATGCCCTCGTAAAGCAGCCGGCCGATGCCGGGCCAGGCGAAGACCGTTTCCACCACCACGGCGACGTTGATCATGATGACGAGGTTGATGCCCGCCAGCGTGAGCACCGGGATCAGGGCGTTCTTGAAGGCATGCTTGCCGATCACCCGGGACTGGGGAAGGCCCTTGAGGCGTGCGAGCTTGATGTACTCGGAACCCAGCACCTCGAGCATGGAAGAGCGCGTCAGGCGCATGTGCGCGGCGGCAAAATACCAGCCGAGCGCAAAGGCCGGCATCAGCAGGTGCCACAGCGTGCCCGATCCGGACGAGGGGAGCCATCCAAGCGAGACCGAAAACACGAGGATGAGCACCAGGCCGACCCAGAAGGAGGGCAGCGATAGGCCGAGCAGGGCGAAGACTTTGCCCGCGCTATCCCAAAAACCGCCGACCCGCACCGCCGCGAGAATGCCGCTCGGGATGCCGATCAGGAGTGAGAAGGCCATGGCCGCCAGGGCCAACAGCAGGGAGTTCGGCAGCCGCGACAGGTAGAGCTCGAGCACCGGCGTGCGGTAGTAAAAGGAGTTGCCGAAGTCGCCCTGCAGCAGGCTCACCATGAAGGTCCGATATTGCACCCAGATCGGCTGATCGAGGCCGAAGCGCTGGCGGATGGCGTCGATGTCGGCTTGCGGTGCCCCCGGCTCCACCAACAGCGTGGTTGGATCCCCCGTCACGCGCACGAACAGAAAGATCGTGAGCGACAACAACAGCAACGAGATCAGCGAGTAGCCGACCCGGCGGAGGATGTACTGCGTCATGCGGTCTCCTTCGGCGCGCCGCGCCCACGCTGGCCCGCAGCCGGGGCGCCAAGGCACGGGTCGGGATCATCGCCCATCGAAACCACCGTCGCTATCGGGTCGGGCCACATGCCGCCCCTCCGCTGTTGTCACCGGCGACTATTGGGCCGCCAGCGTGACGTCCTCATAGGGTGCCGAGTAGGCATGACCCGCGATCAGGCCGAGGCCGAACTCGCCCACCCGTGGTCCGGCACCGTTGAGAAAAGCCAGCTGCCACAGATGGGCGTAGATTGAGCGCTCGTGCACGAGTTGCTGGATCTTCTGCAGCGTCGCCTCGCGCGTCTTGACGTCGCGCTCGCCCGATTGACCCTGGAACAAGGCATCGATGTCGGGGTAGCTACCGTAAGCGTAGGTGCCGCCCTGCACCACAAAGCCCTCCAGCCGCGTGGCGGCGTTGCCGAAGGCGCCGCTCGCGCCCTGAATGAGGTTCTTGAAGCTCTTCTCCCCGTAGCCTTTGAAAAAGGCGGCGCGCTCCAGCGGGCGCAGTTTGGCACGAATGCCGATGGCCTGCAGATTGTTGAGCACGGCCTCGGCCAGGTTGGCGTAGGAGCCATCGCAATAGTACTCGCCGGCATCAAAGCCGTTCGGGTGACCCGCCTCAGCCAGTAGCTTTTTGGCGAGCTTGGGGTCGTAGCTGGGAGCGGGGGGCTGCCAGTAGTACTCGAAGGTGTAGGGGATGATGCTGCCCGTGATCTTGGAGTAGCCAAGGGTGAGCGCCTGATTGATGCCTTTGTGGTCAATGGCGAGGCTCGCCGCGCGCCGCACCCGCTCATCATGCCAGGGCGACTTCGGGTCCCACTGGTCGGGGAAGTAGAGCCAGAAGGGGGCTTGGATCACCGTGGGCTTGAGGGACAGGCCCTTGCTGCGCTCGATCTCCTCGGCAAGCTCGCCGCGGATCGAGTAGGCGATATCGACCTCGCCGCGTTTGAGGGCGGCCAAACGGGTGGATTCATCGGGAATGACCCGGAAGATCAGACGCTCGACGCTGGGCTTCTTGCGCCAAAAGCCCTCGAAGGCCTCCATGGTCAATTCGAGGCCGGGCGTGAAGGAAACAAATTTGTAGGGTCCCGCGCCGATCGGTGCCTTCTTGAAGCCCTCATCGCCGACCTTGTCCAGATAGGCCTTCGGCACGATCCAGGCCGCCGCCGTGGCGCTGGTATAAAACGTCATGAAGTCGGGCCAGGGCTGCTTGAGCTTGAAAAGCACGCGGGTCCGATCGGGGGTCTCGACGCTGGCGACGCGGTCCTTGAGGATCTTGTTGGCGGCGCCACGGTAGCGCTCAAAGGAAAACTTCACGTCCTCGGCCGTCACCGGCTCGCCGTTGTGAAATTTTGCCCCCTCGCGCAGGACGAATTCGTAAACGAGGCCGTCGTCGGATTGCGACCAGGATTTGGCCAGGCTGGGCGCAAAGGTCTGGCCCGGCATCGGCTTCACCAAGGCGTCATGCAGGGCATAAAGCACCATGTAGGGCGTGATGATCCCCGACATCTCGGCGGGATCAAACCAGGTCGGTGCCAGTGAGACGTGCACCCCCCAAGTCAGCTGGTTGGCCGGGCTCGCGGTGCGCGCTGGGCCAGAGCCGGCCGCGATCAGCAGCGCAGCGATCAGCGCAAAAAGACACCGACCGAGCGGCCTGCGGTCATCGATAGGCGCAGCCGGGACTGCCCCGGCTCGTGCGGTCGCCATGGCGTTTTCCCTTCAACGGCGCACGGAGAAGGGTTGAGCCTTTTTGCCCGCGCCATCACCTTCAAGTGGCGCGGGTCCTCCCTGCGCGACGGACTTTCTTGTTCGTTGCCGGAAGCGTTGATGACGGCTCCCGCTGGCGATACTGTATTGCATTCGCGCGGCGGCGCACAGAGCCAAAGTCGTGCCCCCGGGCTGCCACCTTCGTAGTGCTTGCCTGTAAGCGTCTGCCCGGTCTTGCTCAGGGGCGCGCCCCATGTCCGATAGCCTCAGCACCGAACTCGCCGAGCTCAAAGCTGTCGCAACGCACAATGGCGGCCGCTTTCAGCGCCTCGACGCCCTCCGTTGGCCTAAGGGCGCCCGGATCGCCGTCAACGTCACCGTGGACTTCGATGCCATGCTGTTGCGGCGCCTCAACCACGAGCCGCCCATGGAGCTGGCCAAGGGTGAATTCGGCGGGCGGGTGGGAATTTGGCGTTTGCTGGAGCTGTTCGCGGCCCACGACATCAAGGTCACAATCTTCACGCCGGGCCGTATTTGCGAGCTCTATCCCGAGGCCCTGAGGGCGGCCGCGCAAGGCGGCCATGAGCTCGCCGATCACATGTGGGAGCACCGCGTGCCCCAGGAGCCCGCCCTTGCGCGCGATCATTTGCACAAGACCGCGGCGGCGCTGCAGGCGATCAGCGGCCGCCGCCCCGTCGGCTCACGCAGCCATTATCCCCCCTCGCTCCTGGGCGAGGAGGGCTTCATCTACAACTCCCACGGCGCGCGCAGCCATCGGCCCTACTATGTGCTGGATGCGCGCGGGCAGCCGCTGCTGCTCGAACTGCCGTTCCACTTCGCCATCGACGATGCCATGTTCTTCAGCTTTGCCTGGTATCGAAGCGGCAACGCCAGCCAACGGCTCTCCGACACGGATCGGGTCTTCGACTTGTGGTTGTCGGCCTTCCAGCAGCAGTATCGGCAGGGGGGGTATCTCAACATCTGCCTGCATCCGTTCGTGTCCGGGCGCGCGTTGCGGATTGCCATGCTCGACCGCCTGATCGCCGCCATGAAGGCGCTCCCCGGCGTTTGGTTTGCGAGCTGCGAGGAGGTGGCGCGGCACTGCCTGGCGGCCCACCCGGCCAGGGTTCGGCCGCCCGCAGCCTCAACGTCGCCGTGAGGTGCAGGAGATGCCGTGGAAGCAGGGTTATACGATTTCGGATGAGAAGAGCCTTGCCGATGCCGACGTCCGCTGGCCCCAGGGCAAACGCTGCGCCATCCACATCGTCGTCGACCTGAGCGTGGCGAGCGGACCGGAGGGCATTGGGCCACGCGACCTGGCCAGCCCCGCCGCGCTGTTTGCGCTCCATGACGGCCTCGATCTGCTGCTGGGGGCGCTCGCCCGCCACGCCTTCAGGGCAACCTTTGCCGTGCCGGCCGTGATGGCCGAATGCTATCCCGATCGCGTCAAGGAGATCGTCAGGCTCGGCCACGAGGTGGCAGCGCACGGCTTCAAACATGAGGATGTGAGCGCCTTGAACCGGGACGAGGAAAGAGCGCGCATCGCCCTGACCACCGAGGTGCTGGCCGCCATCGCGGGAAGACGACCGGCGGGATGGTTCGCGCTGCCCCGGCAGAAAGATGCGTTCGCGGGTGGGGCCATCAGCGCCAATACCATGGCTCTGTTGCTCGAGGCCGGCTACGACTACATGGGCAACAGTCTTGCCGACGACATTCCCCACTACTGGGTCACCGACTTTAACAGCCGGCAAGCGATCCTGACGCTGCCCTACTACTATCACTTCGACGATCAGTTCTTTTGCATGTTTCCGACCGAGGGTACGGGGCTTGAAAACCCCGATGCGCTCATTCGCAATTGGCGCGCGGAATTCGATGCCCAGTATCGGCGGGGGCGGTTTTTCGGCATGACCTTGCACCCCCAGCACATCGGCTGGTGCCATCGCCTGGCGGGCCTCGAAGAGTTTCTGGGCCGGCTCGCCGGCCTCTCCGATCTGTGGAATCCCACGGGTGCGGAATGCGCGCGCTATTGGACGGGGGCCTATCCGGCGGCAAAGAGCCTGCAGCTCGCGCCCAGCATTTGGCAGGACTATCCGGGCAGCCTGAGCTGAGCCGGCTCGCCCGAGCGAGGCCCAAGCCTCACGCCGGCCATTCTTCATCGAGCTTGACGACGGCCGCGCCATGCACTTTGGCCTCTTTGGCAAGACCAGCGGCGGGCGCCATTTGGTAGGTCTGCTGGCTGATATTGGTGAGGAACCCCGATCCTAGCGCCTTTGTGGGTGAAGGCCTGCCATGAGCGCGGAGCTGGTTAGGGTGGGTGCCCACCGGACGGGCGCACGCCGAAATCGCCTAAAGCCGCTTCGATTTGGGCCGCCGTCGTAACCTCAACGGCCATCAGTCCGCAGGCCCGCGCGCCGGCAACGTTCTCGGCGCTGTCATCGAAAAAAAGCACGCGCTCGGGCGCATGTCCCATGTCCGCCACCACGGTGCGAAAGGCCGCCGGCTCGGGCTTGCGTGCCCCGATCTCGTGGGAGAGGTAGATTTTGCGAAACGGCGCGAGCAGGTCGCCAAAATGGCGCGACCAATAGGCGTGATGGGCCGCATTGGTGTTGGAGAACGCATAAAGGGGCAACCGGCCTTGTAGGTTTGCCAGCAGGCGGCGGATGCCCGCAATCTCGCCGATGAAGATGCTGTTCCAGCCGTCGACGAATTGCGCGTCGCTCAAGGCGAGCTTGAGCTGCCGGCGGAGGTGGGCAAAGAATTGGGCGTCGGATATCTCGCCGCGCTCATGCCGGCAATAGACCTCCTTGGCGAAGATTCTCTCCCTAACCAGGGCCGCGATATCGCGCATCGGCACGCGGGCGAGCTCGGCCCAGCGCGCGTGCGCACGAGCTTGGTCGAGGTCGATGACCACGCGCCCCAAATCGAAGAGCAAGGCTTCGATGCGCTTGTGCATGCGAGCTCCGCGCCAGCGCGCGCCAGCCGTGGCCCCACGCGCGCACTCCCACCGCCCCCGGTTAACGCCCCGCCGCAGAGGCGGTAATAAGCGGGCCGCCGAGCATAGGCCATTTGTGCCTCTGCGACATGGGAAAGGCTGGGGAGGGTGGCATTGGCCGGCACGAAGTCCGCAGCGGAGCGTCCAACCGACAAGGGCGCGCAAGGCGTACAAGAAAGGGGCATGGGGTATGCAAGGGCCCGGCTGCAGCACAACGCCGGCGACGTGTGCTAATATGGCGCCTACTTCACGATCGCGACCCGCCAATCGCTGGAGGATGCCATGACGACGGCGAGCGAAGGCCAGGAACTCACGCGCGTTGGCCCCGGCACCATCATGGGAGATTTGATGCGCTGCTACTGGATACCGGCGGCGCTCTCCTCGGAACTTGTGCGCGACGGCGCGCCGCTTCGCCTGATGCTGCTCGGGGAAAAGTTGATCGCCTTCCGCGACAGCGCCGGCCGGGTCGGTGTCATGGACCATCGCTGCCCGCACCGCTGCGCTTCCCTTTTTCTTGGGCGCAACGAGGAGGGCGGCCTGCGCTGCATCTACCACGGCTGGAAATTCGACGTCGCCGGCAATTGCCTCGATATGCCGAGCCTGCCGCCGCCGGGCTTCATGCAAAAGGTCAAGGCCAGGGCGTACAAGGTCCTGGAGCGTGCCGGCGTGGTTTGGGTCTACATGGGCGCCAAGGCCGAGGCGCCGCCGCTGCCCGCCTTTGAAATTCTCGATATGCCCGAGGCCGAGATCAACGTCGGCTTCATGCAGCGCGATTGCAACTATCTGCAGGCCCTCGAGGGCGAGATCGATACCTCGCATTTTGGTTTCTTGCACGCGGGCCACGTCGATCCCGACGACCTGGCGGAGGATGAGCCGCTGCGCCACACCGTGACCAATCGGGCGCCCGAGTATCATCTCGCCGAAACACCCTGGGGCACCCAGTATGCCGGCTACCGCGAGGCTAGTCCTGGTCGTACCTACTGGCGTTTTGGCAATTTCCTGTTTCCATTTTGGACGCAGGCGCCGAACGGTGAGTTCGGCAGTCATATGCATGCGCGTGCCTGGGTACCGCTCGATGACACCCACACGATGTTCTGCTTCCTGTGGTGGAAGCGCGCCACCTCGGCGATGTCGCTGCCGCAACCAGCCTTCAAGGACGGTCGGCCGATCGGCGGCACGGGCCGCGGCAACAAGTTGTTGCCAAATACGACCGACTGGCTCGGCCGTTGGCGGCTGGCGGCAAATGCAAGCAACGACTGGGGCATGGACCGCGCCGCCCAGCAAAGCAATGCCATCTACAGCGGCATCGAGGGTATCCACCTCCAGGATCAGGCCATCACCGAAAGCATGGGTCCGATCGTCGACCACGCCTGCGAGCATTTGGCGCCCTCCGACCAGATGATCACGCGCACGCGCCGGCGCTTGCTGATGGCCGCGCGCGGCTTGCGCCAGGGTGGGGTAATGCCGCCCGGCGCCGAGGATGCACAGGTCTATCGCGATGCGCGCAGCGGCTACTTCATCAGCGAGGGCGAGAGCCCGTGGCAGGAGGTCTATAGCCGCCAGCTGGCCGCCTCGGTGCGTCCGCCATCGCCCCCGTTGCGCGCGGCCGAATAGGCATCGAACCGGCTTAGGCCGGCCTCGGTTTCCGACGCGGTGGCGGTCGCCGCAGAAGCCCGTCGGCCCGCGACCGAGCGCGCGGGAAAGGCCAGCCGGGCCGGCGCCGCCGGGCCGCGCAAGGACCATAAAAGGACGACAAGTTGCAGATTGGCACGGGGCTGTGCTCTTGTTGTCTCCGGTCGGGATGAACGGGACGTTGAGGGAGCAGGGCATGCATGGTCCAATTGGGCTCGCGCTGACTTTTGTTCTTTGCATGGCCGCCGCCATGGCCGCGCGGGCGGAGGAGGTGACGCTGAAGGCCATCACCTCCTTTGCCGAGAAGACCTTTTATTCTCGCGGCTTTGAGCGCTTCATCGACAAGGTCAATGCCGACGGCAAGGGCCTGGTGCAGATCAACTACATTGGCGGGCCAAAGGCCATGCCGCCGTTCGAGGTCGGCAATGCGCTGAAGGGCGGGGTGGTCGATCTGGCCAACGTCACGGGGGCCTTTTACACCAACGTGATGCCCGAGGCCGACGCCTGGAAGCTCACGGAAAAGCCGATGGCCGAGCTGCGCAAGAACGGCGGCTATGCCTACATGGCGACCCTTTACGAGCAGAAGATGAATGCGATTTTGCTGGCTCGCCACATCGACAACAATCCGTTCCACCTCTATTTGACCAAGCCGATTTCCGGGCCCGACCTCACCGGACTGAAACTGCGCATCACCCCGGTCTATCGCGACTTCTTTCAGGCCCTGGGGGCCACCGTGGTCCAGACCGCGCCCGGCGAGGTCTATACCGCGCTCGAGCGCGGCGTGGTGGATGGCTACGGCTGGCCGATCACCGGCATTTTCGATCTCGGCTGGCATGAAAAGACCAAGTACCGGGTCGATCCCGGCTTCTATAGCGCCGAGGTCAGCATCCTGATCAACAAGAACGCGTGGGCCAAGCTGAACGAGCAACAGAAACGCGTGATCAGCGATGCCGCGGCCTGGATCGAGGCGCAAGCTGCCGACGTGGCCAAGGAGAACGAGGCCGACATTGCCAAGCAGAAGGCGGCGGGCATTGAGGTCATTTCGCTGAGCGATGAGTTTCGTAAGAAGGCTTACGAAGCGGGGTGGGCCGGGGTCATTCGACAGAGCCCGGAGCACGGGCCGAAGCTGAAGGCGCTTTTTGCCAACTAGCGGCGCTGGAGCCAGCGAGGGGCGATGATGGCTGTGCTCTCGCGCTGTTACGGGGCCGTGCTCGACGTCCTCATGGGAGTGGCGGCGCTGCTGGTGCTGGGCATGACCTTGATGATCGGCGGCGACGTTATTTTCCGCAACATCGGCTTGCGGCGGCCTGCCCTGGAGCAACGAGGTTTCCGAGTACATTCTCTACCTCGTCACGCTGCTGTCGGCTCCATGGCTGCTGCGCCGCGGACAGCATATCCGGGTCGATATTCTGTTGCGGGCGCTGCCGGAGCGGCTGGCCTACGCGCTCGAATGGGTGGCCGACGTCAGCGGTTTGGCCTGCGCACTCTATTTCGTGGTCTATGGTTGGCGCGTCGCCGAGGCCAGCTATGCCGCGGGCGCGGTCAGCCTGAAGACCCTGGTCCTGCCGGAGTGGTGGATGTTGGCGAGCCTACCCGTTGCCTTTTTGCTGGTCGCCATCGAATTCGTGTTCCGGATGCACCGGCTCGCCAATTCGCCGATCGGCCCACGCGCGGACGCTGTTTCGGCTTCGTAGCTCAAGGGGATGGTTTGGCAGGAACGGGGCAATGAGCTTGTCGTGGCAGATGGCTGCACTGCTGCTGCTTGGCGGCTCCACCGTGCTCTTGTTTCTGGGCCTGCCGGTGGCGCTATCCTTCGTTGCCATCAATATCATTGGCGCCGTGGTGTTCCTGGGCGGCGAGCCGGGGTTGCTGCAGGTCGTGCGCAACAGCGTCGTCTCCGTGATGAACTTCTCGCTGACCCCGATTCCGCTTTTCATCTTGATGGGCGAACTGTTGTTCCATACCGGACTGGCGCTCAAGGTGATCGAAGGTGTCGAGCGATTGATCCGGCAGGTGCCGGGCCGCCTGGCCGTCATTGCCGTCGTGGCCGGCACGGTGTTTTCCGCGATTTCGGGCTCAACCATCGCCACCACGGCCATGCTGGGGTCGTTGATGCTCCCGGTCATGCTGGCGCGGGGGTACCATCCCGCCTTCGCCACGGGCCCGATCATGGCGATCGGTGCCGTCGATATGCTGATCCCGCCGTCGGCGCTGACCGTGCTGCTCGGCAGCTTGTCGGGCATCTCCATCTCCAAACTGTTGATCGGCGGCGTGGTGCCGGGACTGATCCTGAGCCTCGCCTTTATCGCCTATATCATCGCCACGGCCCTGCGCTCACCACACCTGGCGCCGGCCGCGCCTCCCGAAAGCCGAGCCGGCGGCGATCATTGGCGCGGGCTCGTCATCTACGTCGTGCCGCTCCTATCGATCTTTATCGTCGTCGTTGGCGCCATGTCGGGAGGTTGGGCCACCCCCACCAAATCGGCGGCGCTCGGCGCCATCGCCACCCTATTGTTGGCGCTCGCCTATCGTGCGCTGACGTTTGCCGCCTTGCGAGCGGCGCTAAAGGGAACCGTGGCCATCACCGGCATGATCCTGTTCATTATTCTTGGGGCGACAACCTTTTCCCAAATCCTGAGTTTTTCCGGCGCTACCGAGGGCTTGGTCTCGACCATTCTCGGTCAGGGCCTGTCGGCCTTCGCCGTCGTGGTCGGCATGATGCTGCTCTTGATCTTCCTTGGCATCTTCGTCGATCAAGTCAGCATGATGCTCATCACGCTACCCGTGTTCATGCCGATTGTCGCCAGGCTCGCGATCGATCCGATTTGGTTTGGCGTGCTGTTTCTGATCTGCATGCAGCTCGGCCTGTTGCTGCCGCCGCACGGCTTACTGCTGATGACGATGCGTGGTGTCGCACCGCCGGAGGTGAAGATGGGGCACATCTTCCAGGCCGTCGTGCCGTATGTGGTCATGAGCCTCCTGCTGCTCGTCTTGCTGCTGCTGCTGCCGGCCGTTGCCACCTGGCTGCCGAGCCGAGTGATTGGATAGGACGATGCCCGCGCCAACGACCATTGCCGATCGGCTCGCTGTCGACCTGGCGTCCTATGGCGCGCGCCGGTGCTTCGGCTTGCTCGGCACCGCCAATTTCAGGCTCTCGCACGCGCTGGTTGCAGCGGGCGTCGAGCTAATTGCCGCGCGCCATGAAGGCAACGCCGCCAGCATGGCGGATGCCTACGCCAAGGCCACGGGCGAGCTGACGTTGGTCAGCGTGCACTGCGGGCCGGGTCTCAGCAACGCGCTGACGGGCATCGCCGAGGCCGCCAAAAGCCGCACGCCCTTGCTGGTGCTGGCCGGCGATGTGCCGGCCGGCGCCGTCATGTCGAACTTCTATATCGAGCAGGCCGAGATGGTGCGATCCGTAGGCGCCGTCTGCGAGCGCACGCATACGGCCGCAACCGCGCGCGAGGACACCTTGCGTGCCGTCGTTCGCGCGCTGCGCGAGCGCAAGACCGTGGTGTTAAGTTTGCCAACCGACGTGCAGGACGCCATCTGGTCCGGACCGGCTGCCCCGCTCAGCCTGCCGCCGACGCCCGCCCCGATGCATCCCGATCCGGCCGCCATCAGGGCCTTGGCCGACGCCCTCGAGGGCGCGGGCCGCCCGCTCATTCTTGCCGGTCGGGGCGCGGTCGTCTCCGGCGCCGAGCCGGCGCTCGCCGCCTTGGCTGAGCGCACGGGTGCGCTGGTTGCCACTTCCGTGTGCGGCCATGGCTTGTTTGCCAACGATCCCTGGTGTCTCGGCATCAGCGGTGGCTTCGGCTCGCCAGCGGCGGACGCGCTGATTGCCGAGAGCGACCTGATCATTGGCTTTGGCGTCAGCTTTACGCCGTGGACCACCAAGCGCGGGAAACTGATCGCCGCGGCGGCCGTCGTTGCCCAGGTCGATATCGAGGCGTCGCAGTTTGGGCGGCAGACAGCCCTCACACACGCCGTGCTCGGCGATGCCCGCGTCACGGCCGAGGCCTTGCTGGCGGAGTTGAAGAGGCGCGGCGCCGTGCCCCGCGGCTGGCGCGATGCGGTCACGGGCCAACGCCTGCGCGATGGCGCCAACCACACCGCCCCCTACCAGGACGTTTCGACCGGCGATGTCATCGACCCCAGAACCTTGAGCAAAGCCGTCGATGCCCTTTTGCCCAAGCAGCGCGTGGTCGCCTCCGATTCCGGCCATTTCTGCGGTTGGGTTCCGCGCTTTCTGCGCGTGCCCAGCGCGCGCGCCTCCTGCCTCAGTCATTCCTTTCAGTCGGTCGGCCTCGGCCTTGCTTCGGCCATCGGCCTGGCGCTCGCCAACCCCGGGGCGCTCGCCGTTTTGGGCGCCGGCGACGGCGGCTTTTTGATGTCGAGCAGCGATCTGGAAACGGCCGTGCGCCTGAAACTAAGGATGTGCATCCTTATTTATAATGACCGCTCCTATGCCGCCGAGGTGCATCTTTTTCGCCGTCGCGGCTATGCGGTCGATATCGTGCAGTTCCCCGATACGGATTTTGCCGCCATGGCGCGGGGCTTTGGCTGCCGGGCGGCAACGGTGCGGACGCTCGCGGACCTCGCGCCCGTGCGCGCCTGGGTGGGCGAGGGTGCGCCCGGGCGTCTTTTTGATCGATGCCAAGATCAACCCCGATCTCGAGGCCGATTGGCACGCCGAACATTTTCCCGTCTGAGGCTGGCGGCACCGCGCGATGACCCGATAGCCGCAAGGCGCGCGGCGCACCTGGCGCCGACCGGCGCGAGCCCCGCGCGATCATGGCCCGATCATGGCCCATGAATTCCGCTGCGGGCGGGGAACGATCCTCGGCAAATCGGGGTTTGGCCCAGGCCCGCGGCAAGGACGAGGACGAAGGCAAGACGAGGACGAATGCGCAAGCTTGGTAAAGTAGAGGGCGTGCTCCTGCTCGCGCTTTTGGCGAGCGTGGCCTGGGCCAACCCGACCTGGGCGCAAAGCTGGCCGTCCTGGGCCGACGACGCCTTCATGGGACGCGGGCGTATCGAGCGGCGAGGTGACTTCGACGGTGGCGCGCGTCCGCTGCCGCGGCGGGATCCCGAGCGCGGCGGCAGCGCCGCGGTAAGCGGCGATGTCCGCGACGGCGGAGCCAGACCCGAGATTGCACCGGTGGCGCCGCCGACGGTCGCCTTCGAGCATGATTTTCCGGCCAACTCGATCGTCATCGATACCGGTGCGCGCGCCCTTTACTACGTGTTGCCGGACAAGCGGGCCTATCGCTATGCGATCTCGGTTGGGCGCGAGGGGTTCAACTGGACCGGCACGGAAACCATCAGCCGCAAGCAGGCGTGGCCGGACTGGTATCCGCCGGCGGAAATGCGCGAGCGCGATGCCAACCTGCCGGAAAAGATGACCGGCGGTCTGAAAAATCCGCTGGGCGCCATGGCCCTGTATCTGGGCGACACGCTCTACCGCATTCATGGCACCAACGACGTGAAATCAATCGGGCAGGCCCAGTCCTCCGGGTGTTTCCGCATGCTCAATGCAGCGGTCCTGCACCTGGCTTCGCTGGCGGAGGTCGGCACTGCCGTGTCGGTAGTGGCGAGCATGCCCGCGCGCCAGGAGATCGGGCGGGCGCCCGAGGCGCCCGTCGCTAGCGGCGGTCAAACGCAAGCCGCTTCGGCCCCGGCAACGCCGCCGCCGACCAGTCCAGGGCCGGCGGCCGATCCGCTGCCCGACTACCGCAGCTTGCGCAACTACGCCTTGCAACGGCGCTGACCCCCGTAGCTGGCGCATCGCTGGAGCGGCAGGCGCAAAGCCGTTGCCGACCTGCGGATCGGTGGGGCGCGACCATGGCTGCAAACCTGCGCCGCGGCGACGCCGCTCGCACCCGACCGGCCGTCCTGCGCCGGTTGCCCTGCGGCTCGTCGCCTGACTGGCCCGAACGGCGGCGGCAATGACGACCTAGCGACGTGGCAGGCGTCGCCGCCGCCGATCCCTGCCAAACCCGCGAGACGCTGCGTGCCGTCCATAGGCGCCCGTGACGCGGGGTGGTCGAGCCGCGCGCATTGAGCGCGCCGGCGATCAGGGCGGCCTTCTTCAAGCCGCGACGCTTGAGCCGTCCGATCAGGCGACGGGCCTCCGCGGCTCGGCGGCTATAGAGGGCTCGGCCGGCGTTGAGGCGTGCGGCCGGATGGGCGCGACGATGCCGGCGCATCAAAAGATAGAGCTCGTGGGCATTCCAGCGGCCTCTCGCCGGGCGCAGCCCCTGGCGGTTCAGCGCCGCGGCAAGGCCGGCATAGGTGGTCACGCCGGCCCGACGCAGCTCGTCCAACAGGTAACCCAAATGGGTGGGTACGGGGGTGTGGTTCGTCACTTTCATCGCTTGCGAAGTCGGTAAATCTTAGGACTAATCCGGCGCCGCCGTGGCGCAGTTGACAGGCCAAAAATATGGTGATGGCGGAGCAGATTTGCCAGGGCGAAACCGGTTGCGGCGGCAGACGTTTCCCTGCCGGCCAGGGTCGCCGCGGCGTGCGCGGCAGAGCCTGGGCGATGCGCCACCTTGGGGTCGGGCGCGTGCGCCCGGCAACGAGGAGAGTCATGGCCCGAGCGCGGACGGGTTCGCCTGCAGTCAACGGCGCAGGGCTGCCGCATCCGCTGCGGCAGTCTGCGGCATCGAGAGGTTGGCATGGAACCGCTTGTCATCATCATCCCGCACAAGCTCGGCAAGGACGAGGCCTTAGCCCGCCTCAAGCCGGCGCTGGGCGCGGCGGCGCAGAATTTTCCCGTGCTCAAAGTGGAGCAGGAGATCTGGTCTGGGGATCGCCTGGATTTCCGCGTGCGGGCGTTGAGTCAGCCGGCCGCGGGCAATGTCGAAGTTGGTGCCGAGAGCGTCCGGCTCGAGGTCACCCTGCCTTGGTTGCTGCACAAGTTCGCCGAACTGGTGCAAAAGACGATTACGGGGAGGGCGCGCATCCTTCTCGACAAGAAATAGAGGGGCTGCTTACCGCCCTCATCACGACCAAGGCTCGACCTGAGGCGCTCGCGGAGGGAGCGGCGGCGGCGATCCCTCCCCGCCCTGACCCGCGCCCTGACCCGCGCCTACCCGCGCCTTGGCCGCAGCGCCAATGCTGCGGCGCGGTATCGTCGGATTCACAAACCGTTGCCTTTGATGCTTAGCTTATCGTGCAGGCCGGAGACGATGCCATGAGCTCGGTTCTCACCATCTGGTGTACAACGCGGCAGTGCGAGGTCGTGACCGGCATCTGGATCGATGCCGAGGCGCTGATCGACCTCGTCCAACAGACCGATAGCCTCCGGTGCACGATCTGTGGTCGGCAGCATGCCCTGAAAGATGCCTACCTCAAACCGGTGCCGGCGCCCGCAACCCCATTTGCCCTAGCCCGCGCCGTCCACCTGCCACACCGGCGCGCCGACGCCCACTGACGAGCGCGCCTTGGCCTCCCCAAGCGCGCCCCGCCCGCAGCCGGCTCCTGTCCGCCCGCGGGCGGCCCGCCGACGGGGCACGCCACGGCCGCCACGGAAAAAGCGCTTGGTGCCTGAGGCAGGACGTGACATCGCCAAACCCGTGCGGAACAATTGCCATCGGTGGCACTCGTCCGAAAGGGAGCGGTGGCGGTGGCTGATGCGGTTAAATCCGGTGAGGGCTGGCGCGTTTCGCCAGCCGCCTACATCGAGGCGCGCCCCGCCGCCTTTGGCGTCGGCCGACCCTCTTCGCACTATGTTGCCATGCGCGATGGCTGCCGCCTTGCCATCGACGTCTATTTGCCGCAAGCGGGGCCGGCGGCGCCGGGCTCGGAGCTGGCGACCATTTTGATCTTCACGCCCTATTATCGCCGGTTCAGGCTCACAGCCGGCGCGCCGGCCGGCACCGAGGCCAGTCCCAACGCCGGTAAGTGGCGTGACCTGTTCGTTCCGCGCGGCTATGCGGTGGTGGTGTGCGACGTGCGCGGTACCGGGGCAAGCTTCGGCACGCGCGACAGCTTCCGCTCCCCGGCCGAGCGCCAGGACTATGCAGAGATCGCCGACTGGGTCGTGCGGCAGCCGTGGTCGAATGGATCGCTTGGCGCCACCGGCATCTCCTACGTCGGTGCGGCCGCCGATTTCCTGGCGAGCACCGGACATCGGGCGGTGAAAGCCATCGCTCCGCTGTTTGCCGTTTGGGACACCTATTCGGACCACTACTATCCCGGCGGCCTCCTCCTCAACCGCTTGGCCGAGACCTATGACGAGCTGATGCTGGCACTCGACCAAGACCGCCGCGATCTGCTGCAAAAGTTTGCCTACTTCAAGGATCCGAACCTGGCCGGCCCGCAGCCCGTCGACGATGATCCGCAAGGCGAACTCGTGCGCGCCGCCGTTGCTGAGCATCGCGGCAACTTTCGGATGACGGAATTCATCCGTGAGTTCCGCTTCAGCGACGACGCGCTCGCGTCCGATCCGGCCATCACGCCGGCCTCCTTTAGTCCCTACGGCTACTGTGACGGCGTCGATCGCAACCTCGCCGTCTACTCGGTTTCCGGCTGGTATGACGGTGCCGGCTACGCCAACGGGGCCATCGCGCGCTTTCTCACCCTCAACAACGAACGGCAGCATTTACTGCTCGGGCCTTGGGATCATGGCGCCCGCGTCAATGGCTCGCCTTGGCGCGACCGCCAAGAGCCCGAGTTTCCCCTGGCCGCCGAGGTCTTGCGGTTTTTCGATCATTATCTGCTGGGCCTGCCGACCGGACTTGAGCGCGAGGCGCGCGTGCACTATTTCGCGCTCGGCGCTGAGCGCTGGGCCGCGGCGCAGGGCTGGCCGCCCCAGACCAGCACGCGAACGCTCTACCTGTGCTCTGCGGGCACCCTTGTCGGGGCCCCGCAGGCCGCAAGCCACGACGCCTACAAGGTCTCCTTTGCCTTCGGTAGCGGGCAGATGACGCGCTATGAACGCATCGCCGCCATCGACACGCCGCACTACTACGCCGACTGGCACGGGCGCGATGCGGCCCTGCTCAGCTACACCTCCGCGCCCTTGCCGCAGCCGCTGTTGCTGGCAGGCCATGCGCTGGTGACGCTGTGGCTCGAGGCCGATCAGCCGGACGCGGCGCTGCACGTCTACCTGGAAGACGTGGATCCGGACGGTCGGTGCCGCTACGTCACCGAGGGTGCCTTGCGCGCGCTGCACCGAAAAAGTGCGCCCTGTCCCGCCCACCACCGCACGACTTGGCCCTGGCGCACGTTTGCGCGCGCGGATGCGGCAACGCTGCCGTCGGGCAAAGCGGTGGAAATGACCTTTGCATTGCTACCGGTCGCCTGGAGGTTCGGCGCCGGCAGCCGCGTGCGCCTTGCCATCTCCGGGGCCGACGGCGATCACGTGGTGCAGGTGCCCCACGGCCGACCGCCGACACTGCTGATCCATCACGGTGCGGGGCAGCCATCGTGCTTGGCCCTGCCCTGTCTCGATGACCGGTAACCGACGGGCGAGATGGCAAGCGACCCGGGGGATGGCATGGCGCTGTTGCAGGTGATCGGCGTCGAGCGCAGCTTTTATGGCCTCGAAGTTCTCAGCGGCGTCGATCTTGAGGTCAAGGCCCATGCCATCACCGGCCTCATTGGCCCCAACGGCGCCGGCAAGACCACGCTCTTCAATTGCATCACCGGCGTGGTACCCCCCCACCGCGGCCGCATCGTCTTCGCCGGCGCCGATATCGCCGGCTTGCGCCCCGATCAGGTCTCAACCAGAGGTTTGGCGCGCACCTTTCAGATAGCCCGCGGCCTGCCGCGCCTGTCGGTGATCGAGAACCTGATGCTGTACGCCCCGCGGCAACGGGGCGAGCGCTTGCTCTCGGCCTTGCTGCGCCCGACCGCCGCCCGCCGCCAGGAGGAAGCGCTGGTCGCCCGCGCCGTCGCCATGGCCCGGCGGCTCAATCTTTACTCGGTGCTCGCCAATCCGGCCTCCGACCTGTCGGGCGGGCAAAAAAAGCTGCTCGAAATTGGCCGCGTTCTGATGAGCGAACCCACGCTGATCTTGCTCGACGAGCCGGTTGCCGGCGTCAATCCGACGCTCGCCCGCGAAATTGGCGCCCATCTCAAAGCGCTCGTCGGCGAGGGCATAACGATCCTGTTGATCGAGCATCACCTGGATATGGTGGCGCGGCTTTGCGATCATGTGATTGTGCTGGCGGAGGGGCGGCGTTTGGCCGAGGGCTCGTTCTCGGCGGTTGCGGCCGATCCGGCCGTGCAGGAGGCCTACATGGGACGTCGGCGGCCAGGCATCTTGTAACAGGCACTGTAACGGCATGAGTGACGGGCGGGCTGTAACGGGCGTGCGGTAAGATGAGCCTCCTAGTGGCGAGCGGTGTGGTGGCGGGCTACGGCGCGCAGGATGAAATCCTGAAGGGCGTCGATCTCGTCGTGCACGCGGGCGAGGTCGTGTGCATCATCGGCCCCAATGGTGCGGGCAAGTCGACGCTGCTCAAGGCCATCGCCGGCCTGCTCAGCCTGAAAGTCGGCAGCGTGAGGCTCGAGGGGCGCGAGATTTCAGGGCTACCGGCGCGCGAGATCTCGCGCCTTGGTCTGGCTTACGTGCCGCAGGAGTTCAACGTCTTTCCGACCCTATCGGTGCGTGAGAACCTGGAGATCGGCGGCTACATCGACCGCAAGGCGGCGGCCCGCCGCATCGAGAGCGTGCTGGCGCGCTTTCCGGTGCTTGCCGATAAGCAGCGCCATGCCGCCCGCGCGCTCTCCGGCGGCGAGCGGCAAATGCTGGCCATGGCGATGGCACTGATGGTTGAACCCGTGGTGTTGCTGCTCGATGAACCCTCCGCGGGCCTCTCCCCGCGCGCCGCCGAGCGCCTGTTCGATGCCGTTGTCGAGGTCCACAAGGATGGCATTGCCGTGGCGATCGTGGAGCAAAATGCCAACGAGGCGCTGGCCATCGCCGACCGGGCCTACCTTTTGGTCGACGGCAAAAACAGCCGCACCGGGGCCGCCAGCGCGCTGGCCGCCGACCCGGAAATCAGAAGGCTCTTTCTCGGGGCCTGACATCGGCCTAGTATTTTCGAAGGCCGAGTTTTTCGGGCCATTGCCAGGGGGTTTGTCCATGACCGCAACGACACGTCGCGCCCTGATCCAGGGGGCCGCCGCGGCCACGGCCATTGCCGCAACGCCGATCCCTGTCTCGGCCCAGGCCGATCCCCTCAAGTTCGGCATCCTGACGCCGTTGACGGGGGCGGGCGGACAGGACGGCCCGCGCATGCTCAAGGCCATCGAGGCCGTGATCACTGAAGTCAACAAGAGCGGTGGCGTGCTCGGCCGCAAAATCGAAACCATCGTCGAGGACGATCAGACCAGTCCAGAGGCCGCCGTGCGCGCCGCCCGTAAGCTGATCGAGGTCAACAAGGTGCCGGTCATCATGGGCACTTGGGCCTCGGCGGTAACGAGCGCCGTGGCGCCCGTGTGCTGGGAATCAAAAACCTTTCTGTGCACGGTCTCCGGCGCAGATTCCATCACCCAGCTGCCGCATCAGGGCTACATTATTCGCACGCAGCCCAACTCCAAGCTGCAGGCGACCGCGCACGCGGAGTTCATCGCCGGCATGGGCAAGAAAAAGGTGGCCGTGATCGGCATCCAAGCACCGTTCGCGCTGTCGACCAAGGAGCACCTGGACAACGTCCTCAAGAGCAAGGGCGCTGGTGTGGTGGCGCACGTCATCTACGAGAAGGACAAGCCGACCTACCGCTCCGAGGTTGACCAGGCGATGCGCTCGGATCCGGATTTTCTCTACCTCAATGGCTATGCGCCGGACACCGTGGTGTTGCTGCGCGACCTCTTCAAGGCCAACATCAACCTAGCCAAGTTCTGCCAGTCGTATGCGGTACCGCAGAAGACGCTCGATAGCATTCCCCCGGAGGTGTCGGCCGGCACCTATACCGGCCAACCCTCGGCCGACATCGAGGGCAAGGCCTTCACCTTGACCGCGGCGCGGCTCGGCATCGCCGAACCGGATTCCTACGAGGCGCAGGCCACCGATTGGGCGAGCCTGGTGATCCTGACGCTGGCCAAGGCGAAGGAGGCAACCGGCACGGCGCTGAAGGAGAACGTGCGCAAGATCAGTCAGGGGGCGGGAGAGAAGGTCTATAGCGCGGTCGAAGGCTTGCAGCTGCTGGCCCAGGGCAAGGAGATCAACTACGAGGGTGCCTCCGGACCTTGCGACTTCACCGATATCGGCGACATTCAGGGTTGCCGCTTCCGCTACATGGAGGTGGTCGACGGTAAACTGCGCTTTCTCAAGGTCGTCTAGGCAACTTGGGCTAACCCGTGCCTGATGTCCGGCGGCCGGTAGGCGTATGCAAGTAACGCAGCTGATCCTCAACGGGTTGATGTCGGGAACCATCCTGGCGGTGCCGGCGATCGGGCTGACGGCCATCTTTGCCGTGCTGCGTTTTACGAACTTTGCCCTTGCCTCGCATATGACCATCGGCGCCTTCGCCGGCTTCCTCGCCAATGTCTGGCTGGCCTGGCCGGTGGTCCCGTCGCTGCTGGCCGCCTTTGTGGTGGCGGGGCTCGTCGGCGTCCTCTCGGACGAGTTCATCCTCAAGCCGTTTCGGGCCGCGGGCTTCATAACCACGGCCATCGGCTCGATCGCGCTCACCATCGCGCTCGAAAACTGCGTTCGCCTCCTGTTCGGCAACGAGCTCAGGGGCTACGACCTGCCGATCCGGCGCGATTGGGTCGTGGGCGGGCTCAGGGTCTCGCCGCAGCAACTGGAGAACCTTGCCATCGCGCTCATCGCCATGGCGGTGCTGTTCGCGTTTTTATTCTTTACCCGCACCGGCAGGGCCATGCGCGCCTTTGCCGACAATCCGATGCTGGCCTCGATCAAGGGCATCAACGCCGACATGGTGGCGCGTCTCGTCTCATTCGTGGCCATGGGCCTTGCCGGGCTTGGTGGGATGCTGATCGGTCTCGATACCACCATCGATCCCCTGGTGGGGTTCAAGAGCATTCTGTCGATTTTCGCCGCCGCCGTGGTCGGCGGCCTCGGCAGTCTCCCGGGCGCGCTGGTCGGGGCCTTGCTCGTGGGCGTCGGCGAGGAACTGAGCTTGCTCATCCTGTCCCCGGCCTACCGCAGCGCCATCGGTTTTCTTGCCATCCTCGTGGTCTTGACCTTGCGGCCGCGCGGCATTTTGGGGGCCAGGGCTTTTTGAGAGGGCCTTTTGAGAAGGCTTATTGAGGAGGGGCAATGGAGCACTACCTCGTCGCCATCGCGGTCACGGCCGGCGTCTATGCCCTGATGGCGCTCGGGATGAACGTGATTTGGGGCATGGCCGGGTTGATCAACCTGGGCCTGGTCGGCTTCTTTGCGGTCGGGGCCTATGCCTCCGGGCTCATCACGCTCAAGCTGGGGGCACCGATCGCCGTCGGGGTGGCGGCGGGAACGCTGCTGGCCGCCGGCGTCGGCGTGCTGGTGGCTTTGATCACGGTCCAGCTAAGAGGGGACTATCTGGCGATCGTCACGCTTGGCTTTGCCGAGAGCCTGCGCATCGTCATGTCAAACGAGCTGTGGATTGCCAATGGCACCGATGGCCTCTCGGGCATTCCGGGGCCCTTTCGCGCCCAACTCGGGCCGCACCTGTTCAATCTCCTCTACCTCGGCATCGTGGTTGCGGCCGTCGTCGTGCTGTTCTTTCTGGTCGATCGTCTGGTTCACTCGCCGTTCGGCCGCGTGCTGCGGGCCATTCGGGACGATGAGGAGATTGCGCGCTTCGCCGGCAAGAACGTCGTCGTGTTCAAGGTCAAGGCTTTTGCCTTCGGCAGCGCCGCGCTTGGGCTGGCGGGCGCGCTCTATGGTCATTTCACGAGCTACATCGCACCCGACCTGTTCGCACCGCTGTTGACGCTCTATGTCAAGCTCTCGCTCTTGACGGGTGGGCTCGGCAACAGCAAGGGAGCCGTGCTGGGCGCCGTGTTGGTGGTTTTCTTTCTGGAGTCGACGCGCTTCCTGGCGCCGCTGATCCCGGGCCTGAGCGCCGTGCAAGCGGCGGCCGCGCGCGAGCTCGCCATTTCCGTGGCCTTGCTGTTAATTCTGCGTTTTTACGCCAAGGGGTTGCTGCCCGAGCGCATCGAGCCGCCGCCGCTGACCGCCAGCGGCGCGGCGCCGGCGGCAAGTCGTATCTGATCAGGAGGGAAAATGACAAACCCCACGCTCAAGACCAAGCGCGGCTTGGAGATGGCCGACGTCGCCGCCCTCACCCAGCGCACGGCCGACGGCGCCGATGCGGGCGAACTTTTTCGCGAGGTCGAACGGATTGCGGCCGAGACCGTGGGCTGGCGCCTGTTCACCATCCTGCGCTATCTCGAGGCGGAGCACGCCGTTGAGCGCCTCTACTCCAGCGATGAAAAGGCCTACCCGGTCGGCGGGCGCAAGCCGCTCGACAAGATCACGGTCAGCCACGGCGCCATGGAAAAGGGCGAGGTTTTCTTGGCGGCGACGCGGGAGGAGGTGCGCGCGGCCTTCTTCGACCACGAGCTGATCTTCTCGCTTGGCATCAGCGCCATTCTCAACGTGCCGATCCGCTACCGAGCGCGCCGGCTCGGCACCCTCAATCTGTGTGGCGAGGAAGGCATGTATGGCCCCGCCGAGATCGCGTCCGCCAAGATGCTGGCCGGTCTGATGGTGCCGGCGCTGATCAGCAGTGGCAATTGACGAGGTGGCGCAATTTACCCATGCTCGCGGCTGCGGCAAAAGGGGAAGAGCGCGATGACGCAATACCACTTCAAGAACTTCGAGATGCTCGACCCGGAAAGCGACGAGCTGCAGGGTGGCCACGAATTGCTGGTCGAGGGCGAATCTATCAAGGAGATCTCGGCCAAGCCCATCAAGGCGCCGGCCGCCAGCGTGATCGATTGCGGCAAGAAGACGCTGATGCCGGGCCTGATCGACAGCCATGTGCACGTGGTGCTTTCAGAGGTGTCCCTGCCGCGGCTCGAGAATATGCCGTTGACCTTGATGACGGCGCGCGCCGCGGTGCTGATGCGCAACATGCTCGACCGCGGCTTTACCAGTGTGCGCGATACCGGCGGCGCCGATTGGGGGCTGAAAGAGGCCGTCGACAAATGGTTGCTGCCGGGGCCGCGGTTGTTCATCGCCGGCAAGGCCTTGGGCCCCACCGGCGGCCACAGCGACGGCCGCCGCCGCACCGATCACGGCACCCGCTGTCACTGTTGCGATGCCCTGCACTTCGCCATGGGACTGGCCGATGGCGTCGCCGAGGTGCGCAAGGCCGTGCGCGAGGAAATGCGCCAGGGCTGCGATCAGGTGAAAATCATGATGTCGGGCGGGGTGGCCTCCCCCTACGATCCCCTCGACAGTCTGCAGTTCTCGCCCGAGGAGGTGGCCGCCGCGGTCGAGGAGGCGCATGCCTTCGGGCGCTACGTCTGCGCGCACGCCTATAGTGCGGAGGCGATCACGCGCGCGGCGCGGGCCGGCGTGCGCACCATCGAGCACGGCAATCTGATCGACGAGGCGTCGGCCAAGCTGATGGCGTCCAAAGGCATGTATCTGATCGCCAATCTCGTCACCTACTATGAAATGAAGAACCGCGCCGCCGAGTACGGGATGAGCGCGGACATGCTCGCCAAAAACGATCTTGTCATCGACGGCGGCCTCAGGTCGCTCGAGATCTGCAAGCGTGCCGGCGTACCGGTGGCCTACGGTACCGACCTGTTGGGGCAATTGCAGAGCGAGCAATCCCGCGAGTTCAGCATCCGCGCCGCGGTGCAAAAGCCGATCGAGATCATCCGCGCCGCCACCCTGATCGGCGCCGAGATCGTGCGGCAAGTGGGCAAGCTCGGCTGCCTCAAGGTCGGCGCCTTTGCCGACCTCTTGATCGTCGAGGGCAATCCGCTGCGAGATCTGGGCGTGCTGCAGGAGCAGGGCAAGTTTCTCGCCGCCATCATGAAGGGCGGACGCTTTCACAAAAACCGCTTGCATTAGCCCGATGGCGCCAACCCTTTGCAAGACTTTCGGGCTGCTCGAGCCGGCTTATGGCGAGGCGCGCGGCGGCTATGCGCCTTTGGTCGAGGGCCCCGAGGTGCGCGAGCTGAGCCAGGCTCCAATTCTGAGCCGGGCGGCGGAGGTCGTCGATTGCGGCGGCCGCACGCCCACCCCGGCCTGATTGCGGTTGGCGTCTGACGCCTCGTCACCGGCGACAAACGGAACGCTCTGGTGAGAGATGGCGGCCATGTGCTATCGGGATGAAGAACTCTTCGTTTGAGGCGGTAGGCTAGAGCGCTGCGAATTGGGGTACGTGCCCATTGACCGGAGCAGAAAAAAGTATCGCCGGCTCTGTCGATCGTGGTGGCATGAGCGACTATGACGATCTGCCCTACCTTTCTCTGCCCATTGCCTTTACCCAACCAACTCACCTCGCCGCTCTTGCCACCCTGCACGGCTTAGCGCCTTGCCCTGACCCAGAGCGAGCGCATGTGCTCGAGCTCGGTTGCGCGTCTGGGGGCAATCTGCTGCCACTGGCAGCGCGATGGCCGAAGTCAAGATTTCTCGGTGTCGATCTGTCAGGGCGACAGATTGCCGATGGAAACAGGCGCATCAAGTATTTCCAGCTTGAGAATGTGACACTGGAGGAAGCCGATCTTGCAGATTTGAGGCTGCCGGCTCGAAGCTTCGACTACGTGATTTGTCACGGCGTATTCAGCTGGGTCTCCCCAGCCGTGCAAGGAGCCATTCTCGCACTCATCGGCCGCTGTCTCAGCGACAGCGGCATTGCCGCCGTGAGCTATAATGTCTTGCCAGGATGGCACCTGCGCAATCCCGTGAAGGATATTCTGCGTTTCTACGCGCAAACCGATGGGAGCGCCCAGGAGCGTGTGGCGCGCGCCAGGGCGGCGCTGGCCGCTCTGGAGGCTTACACCGGGCCCGGTGCCTACGGCGCTCTCCTGCGTACGGAGGCGAGGCAACTAGCGAAAATTCCCTCATCCTACATCCTCGGCGAGTTCCTGGCTGAGCACAACCAACCCATTCAGTTTCTCGATTTTCTCAGCGCAGCGGCGGAGCATGGGCTCGACTTCATAGGTGAGGCCGATCTCGATGCGGGCGCCCGCTCCGCCCTGACGCGTGAGGGGGTGCGGCATGTGGACCAGTTGGCCGAGACTGATCGTGGGCGTGCCTCGCAGGAGCTGGACTTTCTCAGCGGGCGGCCGTTCCGGCGCACGCTCTTGCGCAAGCAATTGGCAGGACGATCTCCAACCTCCCCCTCGGCCGCGCACCTCGGTGGACTGCACATAGCCATCCGCCTCAGTCCGGATCCAAAGGGCACGACCGACGGCAGACTTTCGTACCTGGATCGGTACGGCCGCCCGCTTTCGACCCGAGTGCCGATCATTGGCAAGATTTTTGCGCGATTGAGCCGGGCCTATCCGGCGACACTTGCCGTTGAGGCGCTGCTTGGCGAGAGCGGTTCGGCGCGGGCCCGGGTCGCCCAAGTATTGCTGGAGCTCGTCAGCAGAGGCAGGGCCGTATTATCAGCGCTTCCCATCGAGGTAGGGCGGGAGACCGATCCGCGGCCAAAGGTTTGGAGTTTTGCCCGCGCGGAAGCGGCAATGGGCCTTCCGGGAGTTACCAGTCTGCATCATGTGACGGTTGCGCTCCCAAGAATTGGCGCCGCCATCGCGTCGATGGCGGACGGCACGCGCAGCAGCGCCGAGCTTGCGTCGTGGCTCGCTGCGGAGATGACCGCGGGGCGTGTCCCTCTGCCGGAGCGGGTGCCGAGCGATGCCGACGCCAACGGGGTGCTTGGCCTCGCCAAACGCCACGTCGCAGATACGCTGCATCATCTCGGAGATAGCGCGGTGTTGGCGCCTGGTGCAACATGATTGGGCGAGGCCGTTGCTATCGCTGCCGACAGGAGCTTCGCGACGCGTCGTGAGAAGACGAGCGCGCCGCCGCGGGACGGAGCGACGATGGTGGCGCGTGCTCTGGCGCCGCCGCAACCAGCATAGAATGGAAAACATACGAGCTGGTATGCGTCGGCTGGCAAAGCGACGCCCCCGCCAGCCGCGCCTTGTCGTGCTGGCGCGTGAGGGTATCGCCAAACGCAGGGCTGTGCCTCGGTCGCGGTTACGTGCCAGCCAATGCTCTATGGCGACTTGAAGCATTTCACACCAAGGCACATCCGCCCGTGGAGCTTTGATGCGCGCGAATGTGGAGAATGGTCGCCGCGGTGCGCTTGGAGAGGCAGGCGCTCGTTTGCAAGAATAAACTGATAGATACTGGTCTTGACTGCTAACGGGGCCTCTTATGCGGAGGCAGGCAGTCAACACTGCAGACGATCCCGGTTTGTGAGAGATCGAAACAGCTTCGTAGCCTGCACGCGATTGGTGACATTCAACTTCTTAAATGCACCGGTGAGATAATATTTTATAGTTTTTACGTGGAGACCAAGACGGGCGGCGACCTCTCTATTCGTAGAGTCCCGTTGAGATGTGGTCGAGCACTTGGCGTTCGCGAGATGTGAGCAAGGCAAGTTCTTTCGCGAGTGCCGGCGAGCATCTTGCGACCAACAACTCAGAAGCCAGTTCCGGGGTGATATACGGTTTGCCGGAGTGAAGGGCTCGCAATGCTGACACGAGCTCCGGTCCAGCGATCCCCTTCAAGATGTAGCCGCGAACGCCCGCAGCCAGCGTAGTGGACACGGTCGACGGATCGTCGTGCGCGGTCAAGGCAACAAGCTTGAGATTTACATCGAGCGCGGTCAATTCTTGGATTTGCTTAAAATCGCCATTGAGAGCGCTGATATCAAGCAACAGAATGTCAAGCCCGCACTGAAGCGCGGCCTCGCGCGCGTCTGAGGCTGCGTTGCCTTCAAATACGAGAGAGAAATCTGGACTTCGAGAAATGGTCTGCACCACTCCTTGCCGGTAAAGTGGATAAGGGTCAACAATTCCAACCCGTATCGGGCGGGTCATAACGTCACCTCTTGATGAGAATGTCTCGGCGGAGGATTCGCAGCAGGGAGATGAAGGAGCAATCTCATGGGCATTATCCCAAGACCACCAACCTTTAAGTGAAATATTGCGAGTGAGAGGCAAGAGCGCTGCCGCGGGGCCGCCAATTGTGGCCAAGTTGCTGGACGTGGCCTCATTCGCCGCCGCCGCTGTGGACTGTCCCCTGGATGAACACGGCGAAACTTACTCTCCGAGGAGCTTGCCGAGCATAGCTTGCCTTTCGGAGGCGTCGCTACCGGGGTTTAGGGTGCCGAACACGCTGCGGTCGCGACCGACCAGTTTAATCTCGACGCTGTGGTCGTAGGTGGCATCGACGTCAGCGCCACCGCTCTTGGCATAGTAGGCATTGAACTGGGCGGCAGCGGCCTTGAGCTCCGCCGGGGTGCCGGTGAGCGCCGTGATGCCGGGGTTGAAGGAGCTGAGATAGGCTTTAAGGGTTGCGGGCGTGTCGCGGTGACTGTCAACGGAAATGAACAAGACCTTGAGGCGCTGTGCGTCGGCCCCAAGACCATCGAGCACGTTGGACCAATCCAAAAGCGCTGTCGGACAAATGTCGGGGCAATGGGTGTAGCCGAACAGGACGGCGAACGGCCGGTCCTTGAGATCGGCGGCGGTCAGGTGGGTGCCGTCTTGCGTGGTCAGGGCATAGAGGGTCTCGAGCGCGATCGTCGGCTGCGGCTGCTTGGACTTGGCATTGATGTAGGAGATGAGATCGGCGGCATCGCTCTCATGGATCTGCAGGTAGGGCATGCGCACGCCGGGAAATTTTGCCGCCAGGGCCAGTGCGATCGGGTCCTGGCGCGAGCGCATTTTGATGGGGTCCATGAGAAAGTCGGTGATCCAGGCGCGGCTGCGGCGCAAGGTGAGGCCATCGAGGTCGGGGCCGACGCGGTCGCCCCCGCCGATCGAATGACAGCCGGCGCAGAGCTTGGCGAAGATCGCCGAGCCGGCCTGCCGGCCCTCCATCACGTAGCCGGTCTCATAGTGGACGGTATTGACAGAGCCTTTCGCCAAAGCTGCTTGTCTCGCCACGTCCTGGGGCGCGGCACGCCAGTTGGGATCCATGGCTTTGACCGCGCCGACGAAATGGTCGAGGTCGCCTAGGGCATTTTCCCGCTGCCACTCGCCGGTGGCGCCGTTGCCGAGCACGACGTCGTTGCGGTGATCGCCAAGGTCTGGCCGGCGGTCGCCGAACTTGTAGCGGATTTCCTGAATGTCCTCCGGCAGCCCGGTCAGGAACAGCCAGCCGGGGCCGGCGTGGAAGGCGTCGGCATATTGTTTCAAGCGCTGCGGCGTGTCGCGTTCGGGTTCGATGCTGATGGAATAAAAAAAGATGTCGCGGCCGAGCCGATCGCCGAGCTTGTCCTGCACCTCGCCGAGCCGTGCCGTGGCCAGCGGGCAGATGTCCTTGCAGCTCGTGTAGATGAAATTCAAGACGACGATCTTATCCTTGATGAGATCGTCGTAGAAATTGAGGGTTTTGCCGTCCTGGGTGACGACGGGCACGTTGGGGACGTAGTCTTTTCCCCAGCGTGCCGCCTGCGCCGATTGCCGGCGCCGAGAGCAGGGCCGTCAAGCACCAGGACGCCGGCGAGCCAAGGCCGCCACATGGTCCCTCCGCAAAACGCTCGCCGGGGTGTCAATCGCGGCACCCCGGCGGTTCTTAACCTTGACGAAAACGCGCCTCTAGGTCTCGCCGCCCGGCGAGCTGCCCGGCACGAACAGGTCCGGCCGCTGGGCTGGATCGCCTTCGGGCAGGATCTCCGGCGTGGTGAAGAAGACGCCATCGGGTGTCGGGTTCGGCGTTGCCGTCACGGCCGTTTGCGGCGAGCCCGCTACGCCGGTCAACAGCTGGATGCGCATCAGCAGGGCGAAGTCCTCGTGCACCGTGTTGTGGCAGTGGTTGACGTAGGAGCCGCCGTACTCGCCGAACTGGATCTGGAACTGGACCTGGCCGGCCGGACGCAAGCGCCAGACGTCCTTGCGCACCAGCTTCTCGGTCGCCGGCAGCACGCCGGTGCCGCGGTTCATGGTGATGCCTTCCTCGAAGTGCAGGTGGATCGGGTGATCCCAGCCGCCGCCTTCATTGATGTAGGTCCAGTGCTCGATCTCGCCGGCCTTGGGATAGACCATCGACACGCGGTTGGCGTTCATCGAGTGCGAAGTCTGGCCGTTGACGCTGATGGTCCAGGGGAAGTTGAACACCACCTCGGAGCAATCGGGCGTGCACTGGCCCGGTGGCCGGATCGCGGGAATCGCCGTTTTGCACGCGACCAAACCGCACCACGCGCGTGCGCACCGGCGCCACGACCGGGATCTGATCGGTGAGTTTGAGCGGCACCACGCTCTTGTCGTTGCTCCCGCAGCTGTTGGCCGTGGTCAGGGTGACCCCGGGCACGTCCACGCTCTGCACGGAGCCCACGACCCGGAACTGCAGCATGGCACCGAGCACCGGGTCGGCGACATCGCCCTGCAGGGCTTGCGCCAGGGTCACCGCCGCGTCCGGCTTGTTGCCGCTGGTTTGCTTCAAGACATTGACGAGGTGCAGTTTGTCGCCGATGCGGAACCTGGAGAAGTCGACGATGATGTCATAGCGCTCGGCGATGCCTTGCTGATCGAGGCTCGCAAGCGTGATCGGGTTGACGACCAGGTTGCCGTCGTTGGCGATGAACCAGAACGGCACGGCCGCGCCGGTGGGGCCGGCAATGGCGAACTGGAAGAAGCGCGACATGCAGGCGTTGAGGATGCGGAAGCGGTACTTCCTGCGGCAGCACCTCCATGAACGGGGCGTAGCCGAAGTTGACCAGCGGCAGGTCGCCGATCATGCCGTCGGTGGTAAAGATGTCGAAGAAGTACTGCCCATCCTGATCGAGCGTCCCATCCGACATGATCAGATTGACGTCGAAGTCGATGTTGCCCCAGCCCAGCTAGCTTGCCGCTGGGCAGGCGCAGGTTGGTGCCATCGATGAGCGCCTCGTTGCCACGATCCTTGGCGCTGTAATAGTTGATCATCATGAGCATGCCTTTGTAGACATTCTCGGCCGTGAAGAAGAACCGGTGGTCGTGGGCCCACATGGTGCCCTGATACTCACGGTAGTCGCCGGGCACCGGCGTGATGCCAGTGCTGTCGTCCGGGCCGCCGGTCGTCAGGATCGTGCCGCCGGTGTTGATCTTGTCGCGGCGGGCGAGCGTGGTGCTCCAGCGGTAGTCGTAGAAGGTGCCGGGGAAGTGGTGCACGTTGGCGGCGCCATCGCTTTCCGCACCGTTGTGGGCATTGTGGAAGTGCAATTGGTGTTCGTTGCGCCCGAAGCCGCCGTTCTGGGTGCGGTCGACCGGCAAGTTATTATAGATGCGGGTGATGATGGGCTCACCGTAGCGACCCTTGATCAGGGGCGGCGGCATGGTCCCTGAGGGCGTGTTGTAATCGCAGTGGCCCGTGGCATAGGTCCAAGAGGAGTTGGGGGCCAAGAACGGCGCGCTACCATTGCCTGGACGAAGAAGTTCTGGTCCCGGCTGCGATCTGCGACCAGCGAGAAGACGTAGCCGACCTTGGGGAAGAACTCCTCCCAGCGCTGATGCGCAAAGATCTCTCCCGGCGGGCGTCCCTCCATCGGGCCCCTGTTGGTTATCGGATTTCTGAACTGTGGGTCGGTCTGGTCGGCAGTGAAATCGGTGTGGTAGGAGAGCCGGCGGGCATGGGGCTCACTGCCGTAGCCGCCGCCGAACACGGCGTCGATCTTCGGACCCGCGCGTGGTAGCGCGTGATCGGGCACCGGGGTCTGCAGGTTGAGGCGGTTGAGGCGCTGGGCAGAACTTCTGCGCCCCGAACAGCGGGCTGCGCGGCGTCGCCGGTCGGAACCGTGGCAAAGGCGCTGCGCGCGAATGGGCTCAGACCGTTTTTGCAGACGAGCGTACCGCCGGCGGTAAAGATGCCCCACCTAATGAGATCGCGCCGCGTGACCTGGCCCAGCGAGCGGGCCTTGACGATCTCCGCCCGATTGTCGCGGGCGCGCTGTGCTTCCCGTTGCCGGATCCGCGATGCTTTAGGTGAAATGTACATGCCTTTTCTCCTCAGCCAGAACGATGAGAGCCCCAACTTTTGACCAGACCCACACCTACAGAATGAAGTCCTGCGTTGTGATGATGTTTGCGCCCACCCCCGTGACACCCGTCAAAGTGATGTGTTGGGTGCCGTCGATGGTGATCACCGTATTGCCGGCGCTCACGGCGATGCTGACGTGCGTCGGCAAAGTTGCCGGCGGTGATGTCTGGTGCGTAGGCGGAGAGATCGAGCAGATCCTGACCGCCGGTCGGGTTGGCGTCGAAATCGGTGATGACGTCGTTGCCGAACCCGGTGTGGAACACGAACATGTCGTTGCCGGTGCCGCCGGTCATGGTGTCGTTGCCCAGACCGCCATCCAGCGTGTCGTTGCCAGCTGCGCCATCCAGCACGTTGGCACCGGTGTTGCCGATCATGACGTTGGCCAAGCCATTGCCAGTGCCGTTGATATCGGCGCTGCCGGTCAGCGTTAAGTTTTCGACATTGGCGCCCAGCGTGAAGGTAGCGGTGCTGTTCACCGTATCGGTGCCGGCACCGGCCCCTTCCGTGACGGTGTCGCCGACACCAACGAAGTAGGTGTCATTGCCGGCCCCGCCGGCCAGGATATTGGCCGCCGCATCGCCCGTGAGCGTGTCGTTGCCCGAACCAGCCAGTGACGTTCTCGACCCCGAGCAGCGAGGCAAAGCCGGATGCGGTGTGGGCCGTCAGATCCACGCTGACGTCGACCGTGGTGCCGGCGTAGCTCAGCGTGTCCGTCCCGGCCGACAGGTCGGCCGTGATGCTTTCGATGCCGGTGATCGTGCCGCCCGTGAAGGAGGTGATCGAGGTGCCATTGAAGACGACGCTCAGGGCATCGTTGCCGGCTGTACCGGTGATGCTGAGCGCATCGGCTCCGGTGCCGCCGCTATAGGAGTCGACGCCGTCGCCGAAGGCGTAGCTGAAGCTGTCGTTGCCGTCGCCGCCAAGCAGCGTATCGTTGCCGGCTCCGCCGACGATGGCGTCGTTGCCGGCCCCGCCGTCGATCGAGTCGGCGCCAACGCCGCCGAACAGCTGATCGTTGCCGTCTCCACCGAAGAGGGTGTCGTTGCCCGAGCCACCGTCGATGCTGTCGTTGCCGAGACCGGCACCGCCATCGAGCACGTTGTTGCCCGTCGAGCCGGTGATGCTGTCGCTGCCCAGACCGCCGATCACGTTCTCGAGCGTGACGAGCACGTCCTCGACCGCGGCCGCGGCGGAGCCACGTTGCGTCGTCCCCGTCGCCAGAGAGATGAACAGGGCATCCGTCTCACCGACGTAGGAGACGGTATCGTTACCGGCACCGCCGGTCAGGGTGTCGACGCCCAGTCCACCGATGAGCATGTCGTCGCCGGTGCCACCCGTGAGCGCATTGTCGAGGCCATCGCCGATCAGCGTATCGGCCCCAGCGCCACCGGTGACGTTCTCGATGCCGGTGATGGAGGTGAAGCCCGAGGCGCTGTGGGTGGCCAGGTCGACGGTCACGGCCGCGGTCGTGCCGGTGCCGTAGCTCAGCGTATCGCTGCCGCCCAAGAGGTCGGCCGTGACGATTTCGACGCCGGAGAGCGTGCCCCCCGCGATCCCGGTCAGGGCCGTGCCGTCGAAGACGACGGCCAAGGTGTCGGCGGCCGCCGTACCGGTGATGGTGAGCGTATCCAGCCCGAGATCACCGATCACCGTGTCGGCCCCATCTCCAATCGTGTAGAGGATGACATCGTTGCCGGCGCCGGCATTGATGATGTCATTGCCCGTGCCGCCTGTGATGGTGTCATTGCCGCCAAGGCCGGACAGACTATCGGCCCCGCCAAGTCCACTGATGACGTCCTCCTCGCTGCCACCGGTCAGCGTATTGGCAGCAGCGGTGCCGGTAAGCGTGAGACCTGGCGACATTGGTGATGGTGACCGCAATTGCCTGCGTATCGATCAGGCTGCCATCGGAGGCCTGCACGAGCACGTCGTAGACATTGTTGGCGCCCGCATCGGTCGGGGCCTCGAAGTCGGGCGCCGTAAGGAAGGACAGGGCACCCGTCGTTGCGTTGATCGCGAACAGGGCCGCGTCGGCACCGCCGGCGAGGCTGAAGCTAACGGTCGCTCCGGTGTCCGGATCGGTTGCCGTAACGGTGGTAACCGCAGTGCTGTTCTCTGCCACCGAAATCGCGGCTGTTGCGCCAGCCCCATTGGAGGTGATGACCGGTGCCTCGTTGACGTTGGTCACGGTGACCGCGATCGCCTGGGTGTCGAGCAGGCTGCCGTCGGAGGCCTGCACGACCACGTCGTAGATATTGTTCGCTCCTGCATCCGTCGGCGCTTCGAAGTTCGGCGCCGTGATGAAGGACAAGGCGCCCGTCGTTGCGTTGATCGCGAACAGGGCCGCGTCGGCGCCACCAGTGATCGAGAAGGTGACCACGTCAGTGGGATTGGGATCCACGGCCGTTACAGTGGTCACGGCCGTCGTGTTCTCGGGCACAGACAACGATGCTGTGGTACCGCCGCCATCCGAGGTGATGACCGGCGCACCGCTCGGCAGGATGTTGATGTCGAACTCGTTGGTGGTCGCGAGGCCAGTGTTGGGCACGAAGCCGCCACCGAGCTGCGGCGTGCCTTCGTCCGTTGCGGTAATCCGCACGTGGATGGGACCGGTGAAGTCGGGGGCGCCATCGGCAGAGGTCGGCGTGCCCGTGATATGTCCGTCGGCGACATCGACGCCACCCGCCGCATTCGCCACGGTGTCGACCGTGAAGGTCAAGCCCATGAACGGATGAGCCCCAGCGAGAGCCGTACCCGGTGCCCCAGGGGTGCTGCCGCCGATCAGGTGCGCGAGGCCATTGGCGTCGATGATCTCGGCCTTGTAGCCGAGCTGGACGGGAGCCGTCTCAGAAGTCATTAAACGTTTCAACCAGCGGCAGGAACATGCCTTGGATCGGCTTGTCTTGCTGCGCGGTCGTGTTGTCGAAGCCGTTGTGCGCGGTATTGAGCAGGACTTCGGGGCCCGTGTTGGCGCCGGCCAGCGTGATCGGATCGATGGCCGTGCCGGGCGCAAAGCCCGAGCCGTCGCCCGCAGCCGCCCGCGTGACGTCCAACAGGCCCGGTGTCGGCTGCGAGATGATCGTCTCTGTGTGACCGAGTGGGTCGGTGTAGCTGACGATCACGCGCAACTGCTGACCGAGGAAGAAGTCGCCCGGCGTGAAGCTGATGCTGGTCGCCCCGTTGGACGGCAGCAGCGGATTGGTATCGTGCGGATCGGCGATCGTTATCCAGTCGCCAAGCTTGATATCGAGAAACTGCCACTGGAACTTGAAGGCGGCGGTCGGAATTACTCCAAGGTCACCGATGCGCCGGTCGAGAAGTCCAAATCGGTGATATCGGCGAGTGCTGCGGCACCGATATCGGTGACGACACCGTTGCTGACCTGAAGCGTGACCGCCTTACCCACCTCTGGCGTTCCGTCGACGTTGACTCCGGGTGTCGCGACACCAACGGTCAAGGCAGCGAAAGGATCGAACACGTTGGGAACCGCATCCGGGAGGGCCGGGAACACGGCATCCGGAGTGACGGGGAAGTTGAAATCCCCTAACCCGTCCACATTACCCTGCGCGATGGCAAATATTGTCCCGGTGCTGTCGTAGAGATTGCCGATCTTGTCGATCGTGAACGTGAAGTCGGCGAACTGGACGCGCTCGAAGTTGCGGATCCGGTCGGTGCCGTCGAAGGCACCACCGACGCCGCCCTGATTGCCGCCGGGCGGGACCGCGCCTGGCGTCTCGGTGATGGTGATGAAACCAAGCGAAGTCGGCCGCCGTGATGGTGTAATCGGACCAGTTGGCCGAGAACACGGCGACATCGAGGTCGTGTGGATCGGTGGAATAGCGGATCTCGCGCAGGATGTCGCTGTCGGAGCCGATCTCGCCCTTGGCGTTCGGCAGCAATTCGACATGCAAGTAGGCATCGCCGTCCAGGATGTCGTCGCCGGAGCCACCGCCGATGCTGTCACCACCGGCGCCGCCGATGAGAATATTGCCGCCGAAGTCGCCGGCCGCTTTTAGCGCTGACGGGATCAGACGAACACGGCGCCTGTTGGCAGGCCTGCGAAGAAGAAGTTGCCTTCGGTCGTGCCGTTGACCGTTGTGGGCGCATCTCCAGCGACGTCCGCCAGCCCCTTGATGAGCGTCGGATCGTCCAGCGTATTCCTCGCCACCACGACGCGGGTCTTGTTGTCACCCTTGATGACGTCGTCGAACATCGAGCCGCTGGCGGCTTCCGTCAGCTGGTAGATGTCGCGGAAACCGTCGCCGCCTGCCGGATTCTGGTCGGCGATGAACTCCCTGCGGGCCATGTCGATCTCGACGCTCTGGGTCTCGTGCTCGAACGAGGCCCAATCGAAGCCGAGGCCGCCGTCGAACTTCGTAAAGCCACCGACGCCAAGCATGATGTCGTCGCCGCTGAAGCCCTTCATGACCGTGCCGACGCCGCCGATCAAAACGTCGTTGCCGGCATAGAGCGGGAAGCCACCCGTGGGCGCGCCGACGTCGCCGAACAGCACGTCGGCGCCGTCAGGACCGCCGTCGATCCAATCGTCGCCTTGGTCGCCCTAGATCTCCTCGCCGCCCTCGCCGCCAAAGATAATGTCGTTGCCTGTGCCACCCACGATGTCGTCGACACCCTGGCCGCCGTAGATCACATCATTGCCGTCACCACCGGTAATGGCGTCGTCACCCTTGCTGCCGATGATGGTGTCATTGCCGGCATCGCCATGAACACCGTGCCGAATATTGAATCTCGATTGGTCAGGACGTCGTCGCCGTCGCCGCCGAACAGATTGTCATTGCCGCCACCACCATCGATGGTGTCATTGCCGCCGTCGCCCCATACGGTGTCGTCGTCAGCCTGGCCGGCCATCAGCCTGTCGTTGGCGTCGGTGCCGCCGAGCACCATGGTGTTGCCGAAGAAGTTGTCTTCGCCGAGCAAGTGGACGGTCCCGTCTTGCCCAATTTCAATAAGAGGATGCGGAACCCATCGGCGCCGATAAATGCCGGCAGGCTCGCATTCGGGTCGATCACCGCATTGCCATCGGCATCGGTCTGCACCGAACCGTCGGGATTGTGCAGATAAAAGCTGTCGGCCTCGATCTGGTACTCGGGCGTCAGGAAGATGCTGGCCGACAGATGGTGAGTGCCCGTGGCATTCATCACCATCGCTGCGAACGTATTCTCCTCGATCTGGTCGGAGAAGTGCATGCCTTCAATGCGCGGCAAGTAGTAGAGGCGGTCGCCGTCCTGCAGGTTCTCCATCTGCAACTTGAAGACGAAGTCGAAGGTCGAACCCAGCATGCTGTCGTGCAGGTTCTGTTTCTCCGGCGAGGCCGCCGATCCAGAAGTCGACCTGGTCGAGCCCGGTGACGGAGCCGGTCGAGTACGTCGGCGGATTTGGGTCAAGAGACCGGATTGCCCGTCGTGTCGATGACCGGGTCACCCGTATTCGGATCGATCTCAACGCTGTGAACGGCGCGCAGATCGTCCACGTAGTGCCGCATCGAGCGGGATATTCGCCCATGCGCCGGCGCTGTGCATGAAGTCCCAGGCGTCGCTCACCGTGATCGTGACGCCAGTGTGCAACGTAATCGTGTCGGTCGAAGTCGCCGTGGCTGGCGTCATTCTCGCCTGCCACGACGATCGCCGTCGCGTCGGCCCGGCGCTCATCTGTTGTGCCAGTAATGCCGGTGCCGTAGGCCGCGACGAAGTTGATCAGCGAGGCTGGGTGCTTCAGGAACTTGCCGAACTCGTGCCAGCTGTCATAGGGCTTCAGGACATGGTCGCCCGTCTGGCTGAAGAGCTCGTTGCGCACCATGTTGAGCGTCGGCACGCCTTCCGAAGGCTGACGCGCTATGTTGAGCGCGGCGAGGTCGAGCGGCAGGCCGAGCAGGTTGTTGCGCAGCGTGCCGGTGACGAACTCGTCAATCTCGTTGCCGACCTGGGCGGTCGAGCCGAGCAGCGCCGGCTCCAGGCCGGCATCGAGGTAGGCCAGCGGATTGGTGAAGGCGGTCAGCAGGGCGATGTCGGTCGAAACCGCATTGCCGTCCGCGTCGAGCAGGATCGGAT
>CAVYPA010000016.1:0-433741 GCA_963770295.1 uncultured Alphaproteobacteria bacterium | reverse complement strand
ACATGATCCCGCCAAAGACGGCGACAACGATAGGACGGATGGGCACTATAGCTGGGAGCAGAGCATGAACATGGGGTGGGCGATCGGATCGGCAGCTCACGTTGCGCTGTTTTCGTGTTCGCTCACGTCACGGCTTCTTCGGCCGCTGAAGTCAATGTCCTCAGTGCCAGAGCGATCGCCACCGTGTTGAACGAAATTGGTTCTGAGTTCGAGCAAACAAGCGGCCACAAGCTCAACGTGATGTCCGGCCTTCCGAGTGAATTCATCAAGCACATCGACGGCGGCGTTCCAGTTGACCTTGTCGTTAGTGGATCTGCTCCTGTCGATAGACTAGTCCAAGATGGTAAGCTTGTAGCTGGCACGCGTACCGACTTGGTTGGCTGCCGGGATAGGCGTAGGAGTGCGCGCCGGCGCGCTAAAGCCCGACATCAGCTCAGTTGAGGCGTTCAAGCGTGCACTATTAGACGCGAAATCGATCGGCTACCTCAAGGTCGGCAGCGGTGTTTACCTGGCCACACTGCTGGACCGTCTTGGCATAGCCGAGACAATCGCGCCGAAAGTGCGCACGGACTAATACCGACATCGTCTCTCAGCTTGTGGCCAAAGGCGAGATCGAGCTTGGGATGGTAGTCATCACGCAGATTATGACGACGCCCGGCGTCGAGTTGGTAGGACCGCTCCCGCCCGAGATCCAGTCCTACATCACGTTTACTGGAGCCGTAAGCGCGAACGCGAGAGTGCCGGACGCGGCTTAGAGTTGCTCCAGTTCCTGCGGCGGCCGAATGCACTGCGAGTTATCAAGGCGCAGGGAATGGAGCCGTGCCCAAGCACCCCGTGCTGACGCTTGCTTCGAGGAATGCCGCTGAGGCCGGTAAGTGGGCGTCCTCATTGTACCCCTCGGATATGGCAGCAGCGCACCAAACTCGGGCCAGTGCGGCGCCACGGGTGCCCCACGGCAGCTGTGGCGAAAAGGGCCAACTGCGGGGCCTCGGGCGGACGTGCCGAGCGCGTCTCATCAACCTCCAAGAGCTGACTGAATTGTTGCGTCGCCGAGAGTTTCCGCCAAGTGCCATTGAACGTGGCGCCGAATGGCGTGCCGCGCGTCACGTTGCGGTGCGTTCGATCTTGCAATCCTTGCATCCCTCGTGTGAAGAACAAGATGGATCGCGCTCAGGAGGCTTTCGGGCATGATTGTCCTCGGTCGTCATCGTCCCCTGACACATGACGCCTGGAGTGAATTGGCTGTCAGGCCTGTGATCGAAGAGATTGCAGCCGATGCAGTCGCCCAATTCGATCCCGACACGTTCTGGCCAGCTCACCCTAGTGACGATGGGGTGGGAGACGGCAATCCCAGTTTTTACTGGGGAGCGGCCGGTGTCATGTGGGCGTGGACTATTTACATCGCATCGGCGCTACCCGCGTCGCTCGGGACTTTCGCCCTGTGCTCCCAAAGCTTCTGGAGCGGACAATCACCGCTTTCGAGAGCAATTCGCCAACCGATTACGCCAAGCATGGCTCGCTGCTGTTCGGCGACATGGGCGCGGCACTCGTCGCCATGCGTCTTGCGCCCACACCGATCCTGGCTGATCTGGTTTACACGCGCGCGCAAGCAAATATGGGGCTGCCGATCCGAGAGCTGATGTGGGGGATGCCCGGGTCCATGCTGGCGGCAATCCACATGGCCGAGATGACCCGAGACTCACGGTGGCGCGAGCTGTCTCGAAATGCAGGCGGTCCGGCTGTTGGCCGATCTGGAGGACACGCCGCAAGGCCCGCTTTGGACACAAGATCTTTATGGTGCCAAAGACCGTTGGCTCGGGCCCGTTCACGGTTTCGCCGGCAACGTGATCCCGCTATTGCGCGGGTGGGATTGGTTGACGCCAGCGCAGCAAGCGCAGGTGGCCGAGTTCGTGCCGAAAACCCTCGCAGCGAATGCCTGGCGGTCTGAAGTTGGGACAACGTGGGGCGCGAGAAGCAAGCGCGAGACGCCGCCAAAAATGTGTCAGCACTGTCATGGTGCGCCCGGCATGGTGACGACATTTGCGGACGCGCCCTTCGCTTCCCCTGAATTTGACACACTTCTTTTAGATGCCGGGCGCTTCACCTGGACCGCCGGACCGCTTACCAAAGGCTCGAACCTTTGCCACGGCACGGGTGGGAACGGCTACGCATTCCTCAAGCTCTACCGCCGCACGAAAGACCCGATCTGGCTCGACCGCGCACGCCAATTCGCCATGACGGCCATCGTCCAGTGCCGCGGCTCTCAGATCGTCGTTGGTCGCGGACGGTATTCGCTTTGGACCGGTGATGTCGGTCTTGCAATCTACCTTTGGGACTGCATCACGGGGGAGCCGCGTTTCCCGACGATCGATGTGTTCTGACCCGAACACAACGACACGTCAGAGTTGGTCGCACTTACAGGTCTGCGGGTTTAACGGACTCTTCTTTCAAGGGTACGCCTCCAGGCGGTTCCGACCGATGTCAGCTGTGCCCTCACTCCGGATGATGCAGCTGAGCCAGGTCAACTTGTCGGTTCTGGGCGACGAACTGCAGTAAGCTTATGCAGCAACATCGTGTCCGAGTTCAGTACTACTCAATAACCGCGTCGGAGCGGGCGAGCAGGCTAGGCACAGCTAGTCCGAGCGGCTTGGACCCATAGCATCACCGCAATGTCGAGAGGATGCGGGCTGGCTTGAATTCCTGCCGTGATGCCTATATCTGATCCGGGCGGCGTGACACTCAGTTGAGTGTGCCGCTATCTGCACGCAGCGGGCATCTTGCCCGCCGCATTCCATCAGTCGTCAACCAGGGAGGGGACCATGTCGGGAACGAGCGTTTTCACCGCCCGCCTCGGCAATCGCCTCGTGGGCTTGCACGGACAGGGTGGAGTGCACGCGCATGAGCGCAGAGGTCGTCGACGAGGTTAGGACATTTTTCGAGGACGGTTGGATCGAAGAGGTGCTCTTCCCGGTGAAGAGCGGCAAGGAGGCAACCGTCTATTGTTGCCGGGCCTGTCCGGGACGAGGCGAAGCCTATTTCGCCTTGAAGGCCTATCGGTCGCGGCAGGATCGCAGTTTCCGCAACGCGGGCATCTACCAGGAGGGCCGGGTACTGGGCGATGCGCGGACCACGCGCGCTGTCAGAAGCAAAAGCAGGTTCGGTCGCGCTGTAGAATTTGGCGGCTGGCTGCATCACGAGTTTGCCATGCTCAGCGTATTGCATGCGGCCGGCGCCGCCGTTCCAAAGCCCGTCGCGGTTAGCGCTAGGGCGATACTTCTCGAATTCATTGGCGAGGACGGCAAGCCGGCGCCACAGCTCTGCGACGTGCGGCTATCGCCCGCGGTGGCCGAGGTGCTGCTGGAGCAGGCGCTGCGCACCATCGAGATCATGCTCTCGTGCCATGTCGTGCACGCCGATCTCTCAGCCTACAACATGCTCTACGCGGGCGAACGGCTACGTGTGATCGACATGCCGCAGGCCGTCGATGCTCGAACGAATCCCAACGCGCGGTTGCTGCTCGCCCGCGACGTCGCCAATGTCTGCCGCTACTTCGCCAGCCAGGGCGCCGACGCCGAGCCTGGCACTTTCGCCTCGGAGCTGTGGGACCTCTATGGGCGCGCAGAGCTATGAGTTTAGTGCGCGAGCAAAGCCGCGCGAGGGCCGCTTCGGGGTCAGAACTCGGTCGCCGTGGGCAGGCCCAAAGGACCCTCGCGACGTGTCAGGTGACCCCCAGATTCCTGACGTCGCCTCTGCTGCAGCGCGGACGGTCGGTCCGTCACAAATCCAGACTCCCAGAGCGTACGTCTTCGGACGAGTAATCAAGGTTATCTTCGACCGCGCCGATGATGTGTACGTCGACGTAGAACGCAAGTTTGCCGAGGCGCTAGTTCGGGACTGACCTCACGCCATGGGCTCGCGGCGTCCGGCTTGGTGTGCACGGTGGCCGCAGCGCACTGCACGTCTGGACGGGCAAGGCCGGCCCCATGCTGTTCGAGGGCTGGGTGACGCGCGATACGGCGAGGACGCGGCCATGGGACGACTTGTGAAGAGGACATCCGTGCCGGTGGCGGCAGACGGCTCCGTGCGTCTGGCGGTCGTCTCCGATACGCACTCGCAACCGCATCCTGCCATGACCGCGCGGCTCGCCGAGATCGTCCCTGGCGCAATTCTCCACGCCGGAGATGTCGGCGATCCGGCAATTCTTGACGCGCTTGCCGAGCTGGCTCCGGTCTATGCCGTGCGTGGCAACATTGACGGGCACGAGCGCGGCCTGCCCGACGTGCTCCTTCTCGATGTTTCTGCTCGGGTTCCGTCGCGGATCCTGATGACGCACATCGCGCTCTACGGTCCCAAGTTGCGTGCCGAGGTAGCACGCACGGCGAAGGCCGAGGGCGCGCGGCTCGTGGTGTGCGGCCATTCGCACGTGCCGTTCATTGGCAGCGACAAGGGGGTAACGGTCTTCAATCCTGGCTCGATCGGGCCACGTCGCTTCACACTGCCGATCGTGCTCGGCACGATCGACGTTTCGGCGGCCGGGTTCAAGCTCGCACACATCGATGCAGCGACCGGCCAAACGTGGCTGCCGCCATAGCTTGACGCGAGAATTTTGGTAGACACCATGGCCAACGCGGCGCGGCCGAAAGAAGGGCACGCCCAACAAGATTACCACGGACGTTCGCGCCGAAGGAACAACGAGCGCCGCTCCCGCGGCGGCGCCCGGCTCTCGCGCGCGGCGCGCCATGAATTGACAGGTGCGGGTGAGGCCGATGCGGGCCTTCGGCTTCGGCACCGAGCGTTCCCGACCGGAACGCTCGCCCTCCACCACCCTGGACCTGCAACCTTGCGCGGCTGCTCCCGCGCCGCACGACGCACATCAAAACCACAGCTTGTTCCTGTTGCGTGGCGACCGGCTTGCGCCTTCCCGCGATCGGGGTGCACAAATAGGAAGCGCTAGCTGGAGGGGTGGTACCCATGCTGTTGAAGACGCTCGCGGCGCTGCTTGCGCTGTTCTTCGGCGGGGTTGCGACCTCGGCCGTGGTCGAGGGCAAGGAGCGCGGGCGCAGGCACGTCGAGACCCTCGATGCCAACTGGGTGTTGCTCGACACGCGGGCCGTTGATCTGAAAAAGGAGCAGGACCGCTTCACCGTTGGGGCAAACAAAGGTCGTTTCACCTCGGTCAGGCTGGTCGGTCTCGATCGCCGCATCGACATTAGGCGTGTCAGCATCCAGACCGATGGGGAGCCCTACATCGACACGGAGCGCCTTAGGCTCGAGGAGGGAGAGCGGTCGCACCCGATCCGGTTCAGCCACGAGGGTGGGGTTGTCGAGCACGTCGACCTTGCCTACCAGCTCCATCTCGGGGCCGCGGGACCCGCCAAGGTTCAGCTATGGGGACTGCGCGCCTCTCCAGAGAGCCCGAGCGCAGCGGGCCTCGCGCCGCGCTGGACCTGGATCGGCACGCGCTCGGTGGATCTCAAGAAAGAGGAGGATCGTATCGAAGTCGGGACCAGCAAGGGTCATTTCAAAGCGCTGATGCTCGTCGGCGTCGACCGGCTCATCGATATCACGGGCGTCACCATCGATACCAACGGCGGCCAGCCGCGCGTGCACAAGCAGCGGTTCAAGCTGCAAAATGGGGAACGCTCAAGTCCTATTCAATTGAGCCGCGACGGCCAGGAGGTGCGCCACGTCAGCCTTGCCTACCGTCTGCATCTGGGGGCGGCAGGACCCGCCAACGTCGAGCTCTGGGGATTGCGCGCCGGCAGTGAGCCGCCGGTTGCCCGCCCGGTGCCGACGGCGCCGACGCCGACGGCGAGCAGCTTGGAAACCAGCGAGGGGCCGCGCCTTCCGTTGCGCGGCGATGACGGGGGAGAGGAGACGGAGGGTGCGGTCCTGTTCGGCGTGCATGAGGTCGGCGCAACGGATCAGGACGTTTTCAAGCTTGGCCGGGAATACGGCAAATTCCAGCGCCTGCGCCTCAGGGCGCTCGGCGCCGCCGTCGAGCTCAAGGAAGTGCGCGTCGTCTATGCAGGCGGTGAGCCCGATGTGCTCGCGGTTAATGCCGAGGTCGGCACTGGGGAACGCACGGCCTGGCTCGACCTCAACGGCGATCGCTTCATCCGCGAGATTGCCTTCATCTATCCGGCCCCAGCCCGTCGCAGCAAGGCGCGCCTGGAGATCTGGGGCGAATACGCCGAGAGCTGGTTCCAGCCCAGCTCGGGAACCGGTGCTTTTGCCACGGCCAACAACGGTTGGCTTTACCTTGGCGGTCAATCGCCATTGTTTGTGAGCATCCGCCGCGGCTTGGGATATGAGACCGACGTCGTCGCCGTTGCGCGCAATCGGGGCTTCAGCAGCCTGCGCCTCGATGTGAAGAACCGCGCCATCACGCTGAACCGCATCAAGGTGATCTACGCCGACGACTTCAGCGATGTGTTCGGGGAACGGCAAAGGGTGGCCGGGGGTACCTCGTTTGGCCCGGTCAGCCTGAAATCCGGGCAGCCGGTCAAAGCGATCGAGATCAGTCACCGCTCGCGCCTCTTCGATTCGGAGGCGCAAGGCAGCGGTTACGCTTTTGTCGAGTTCTGGGCCAAATAGCCGAGCCGCGTCGCCCACGCCGGCGGCGCTCGACACGGAAGCGCCCACCAGAAGAGGCCGAATTGGCGGCGCTGACCGATGTTATTGAGGCCTACGAACGGCAACGTTGGCCCAGCGAGAAAATAGCCGGCGGCAAAAGGCTGATCAGGCGATCTCGGTCTTCTGGCTGGTCGCGATCCGCGGACCACCAGGCTCAGGTAATATAGGGCCGTATCCTGTTCCCTAGGTAACAGCGGGACTGGACGACCTCACGCACTCTCGTAGGTTGGTTTAACGCCAACTAGTGCGCACGCCTTGTCCCTATGGACGCCGTCGAGGATACGGTCTTGGAATACGACAATTGGCTCCCGAAGCCCGTGGCGTTTGATGTCGGCGATTAGGGATTTGAAGCCCTCATCGGACATTGGCGGGAACAGTAAGGCGTGGGGTCAGACATTTGCGGCCGTGCTCGGGTTGCGCCGGGCATGGCCGCTATGGCGTTCGGCGGGGCTTCACTAGGCTGCGGGCCCAATCCAAAAATTCGTCGGGGTGGAAAAGATCCTGCTTGCTGCCGTATTTTGCGACTGGCTTTGGTCCCGATCCCTTCACCATCGCGCGGTTGATTGTCCAAATCGAAATGGGAATGCCGAGCTTTGCTCGCGCAAGCTCAACCCCGGCCTTGCGGGTGATGAGCGGCTTCGTTGTTCATGCTTGCTACCTCGCGTTTGCGACTACGCGAGGTGGCTTATGGCAGCGCCATGCGAGAGAAGTCTCGGGCAAAGCTCTGCAACGAATTCGTTGCAGCTTTTTTAGCGGATGCGCATTCTGAGTGCGTCGCGCGCTTCGGCACCATCCCGTCGCAAGGCCGTGCGAATGGTGCTCTCGCTCACTCGCCGCCGATGTTCGACATCATGGATGATGTAATCGCGCAGACCAACCTTGCGCGCTCCCGCGGCAAGCCGGCGCGTGTAGAGCCCTTCCACTTCGACGGCGAGAAGTCGTTGCCGATAAATTGCCCTGCAAGCTCGCGGTTTCGGGCGCTCCAGCGCCTCCAGCAATTGCACAAAGCTCCTCAGCGCAATCTTATCCGCGCACCGAGAAAGGCGGTCCTCAAGCTGGCCCAGGCGAAAGCGGTTCAAAAAGGTGGGCCAGTCTTTGATGAGATCGGGGGCACACCGCAGAGGCCGCAATGAACCCGACCCTCCGATGAGATCACTCATGCCCATTGCTTACCCGGCGCTTACCCAATGGGTCTTGCCGATGATGATTTGGTGCAGAATTCCACCCCTAACTCTTTGACTGAGCGGCCCGAGACATAGGTAACAGATCGTACCGGACACATGGGTAACACTTTCCATCTGCGACGACGGGGGCAGGCGGGAGGTGGCGATGCCCTGGAAGGAGTGTTCGGTCGTGGAAGAACGCCTGCGTTTCGTTGCCCGGCTGCTCGACGGCGAGGCCATGACCGAGCTGTGCCGGGAGTTCGGCATTTCACGCAAAACTGGCTACAAAATCTTTGACCGCTACAAGGAGCATGGCCTCGAGGCCCTCACCGACCGCTCGCGCCGGCCCGTCCGCTATGCCAACCAGCTGCCCAGCCAGGTCGAGAGCCTGATCGTCAGCCTCAAGCGCAACAAGCCCCACTGGGGCGCCCGTAAGATCAGGGAGCTGCTCCTGCGCCGGCTGCCCGGCGACCTACGCCTGCCCGCCAAAAGCACCATCCATGCCGTCCTCGATCGTCACGGCCTCGTTAAACGCTTGGGCAAACGGCGCGCCCGCGCAACAGGCACGCCGCTCTCAAAGGCCCTGGCGCCCAATGATCTGTGGTGCGCCGACTTCAAGGGCGAGTTCAAGCTTGGCAACGGCCGCTACTGCTATCCCCTTACGGTCACCGACCAGGCCTCGCGCTTCCTCCTCATGTGCGAAGCCCTCGACACCATCCGCGAGGACGTTGCCGTTACTGCCTTCGAGCGGCTGTTCGCCGAGCGCGGGCTGCCTCAAGCCATTCGTTCCGACAATGGGGTCCCCTTCGCCAGTCCTCATGCCCTCTCAATCTGTCAAAACTCGCTGTTGGATGGCTGCGCCTCGGCATTGCCATCGAGCGCATCAAACCGGGCCATCCCCAGCAGAATGGCCGCCACGAGCGCATGCACCTCCCTCAAAAAGGAGGCAACCCGGCCGCCGGGCATGAACAGCCTGCAGCAGCAGGCCCGCTTCGACGACTTCGTGCACGAGTTCAACGCCGAACGGCCACACGAGGCCATCGCCATGAAGTGCCCCGCCGAGGTCTACACCCCCTTAAGGCGCCCCTATCGGGCCCTCCCCGACCTCGAATACCCCTTCCACGACCGCGACGTCCTCGTCACCGCCTGCGGCCGCATCTGCCGGCACCGAAAGAAAATCAACGTCTCAACCGTCCTGGCCGGACAGCGCCTCGGCATCAGGGAAGTCGACGAGGGAATTTGGCTCGTCAGCTTCATCGACTATGATTTGGGCTATATCGATCTGGACCAGAGAACCTTGCAACCCCTCGACAACCCCTTTGGGGCTAGGTTGTCACCTATGTCATAGGTACGTTCTGTTACCCATGTCTCCGGGCTGGACAAGACACTATTTGGCGACCCCGGCAGGATTCGAACCTGCGACCCCCTGATTAGGAATCAGGTGCTCTATCCACTGAGCTACGGGGCCCAACGAACCCGGCGGAGCCCTGTACGATAGCCCAGGGCCGGCCAGTCGACCCGTTCGCAATTCGGCCCGACAGGGGGGCTTCTAGCATGCTCGATTGCCACAAAAAAGCGCCAAGGGCATGCCGTCACCCCTCACCCCCCGGGCCGGCGCTTGCAGGCGTCGGCGCACCACCGCAAGGGTGTTCTCATCTTTCGAGGTTCGACCTATAACGTCGGTGGGATCACCTTCCTCTTTCGCAACCAACCAACACAAGGACTGAATTTCCGTGGCAGTGGACGGAGCCATCAATGTCGAGGATTTGCGCAAGCTGGCGAAGCGCCGCCTGCCAAAGATCGCCTACGATTTCATAGAGGGCGGGCTCGAGGACGAAATCGGGGTCGGACGCAATGAAGACGCCTTCAGGCAGATCAAATTGGTCCCGCGCTATATGGTCGATGTGCAAGCCCGTGACCAGTCCGCGAGCGTTTTTGGCCGCACCTACGCCGGGCCCATCGGCATCGCGCCTACTGGCTTGGCCGGCCTGTTCCGCCCGGGCGCGGATCTCATGCTGGCGGAGGCGGCACGCGCCGCTAATGTCCCCTTTATCATGTCCGGTACGGGAACGGGCTCGATCGAGGATCTCGCAAAAGTCGCCCCCGAGCACGGCTGGTATCAGCTCTACGTCGCCAAGGATCGCAAGATTTCGGAGGATCAGATTCGGCGTGCGCGGGAGGCCGGCCTTAGCACGCTGGTGATAACGGTTGATGTGCCGATCAACTCAAAACGCGAGCGCAATCTCCGCAATGGTTTTACGCGTCCGCTCAAGATGTCGTTGAAGACCAAGCTTGAAGCCTGCCTCCATCCGGGCTGGATGCGTGAATACTACAAGGTTGGCCTGCCACTGTTCTCGAACTGGCAACAATATGCCCCCCCCGGCTCCAACCGGGATCAAGTTGCCGATTTCGTGGCCAGCCAGACGCCGTCGCCGCTGCTTTGGTCCGACGTTGAGGCTTTCCGCCGCCTCTGGCCGGGCAACCTGGTGTTGAAGGGGATCATGCACCCCGACGATGCCACCCGGGCCGCCGCACTCGGTGTCGACGGCGTCATGGTATCCAATCACGGTGCGCGGCAGCTCGATTGTGCACCCTCGCCGATCGAAGTGCTGCCGGCCATCCACGCCGCCGTGAGCGATCGCATGACGGTGATGCTCGACAGTGGTATCCGGCGCGGCTCGGACGCTATCATCGCAATGTGCTTGGGTGCCAAGTTTGTGTTCGTCGGCCGTCCGACGCTTTATGGTGTTGCCGCTGGCGGTGCACCTGGTGCTAGCAAAGTATTGCAGATCTTTAGGGACGAGATTGATCGCACGATGGCGCAGATGGGTGCGCCCGACATCCGAAGTCTGGGTCCCCAGTTCCTCATGTGGAGAGACGAAGACGATTTGCAGCGCAATACCCGCCGCTAAGGCGATACTCTTGCTAGCGCGCGGCGTCTGCCTGCAGAGCCTGTCCGTCCATGCCAGCGCCGGGTTGGCCCAGGTGGGCAAGAATCGTCGGCGCTAAGTCGATCGGTGAGGTTGGTGCCTTTGCCGCGCTCCCCGCTACGAAGCCTGGCCCCTCGATCATCAGAAACGGCATCTGCTCGTAGCGCGCCAATCCACCATGCTGCCCACAGCCCAGGTGGTCCGCCTTACCGGCGGCGGGACGCGCCTCGACGCTGCGGCCGCGAATGCCGAAGGCATTCGGTTCGTCGTCCGATTTGAGTGAAATTGCAAAGGCTAGGCCATGTTTGGCGGCTTGCCCCACAGCGGCCAGCTCATCGGGCCCAAGCACGCGATCGATCCAATCCCGGCTCGCCAGAAAGGCGCCGATGCCGGGAATGCGATCGGCACACTCTGGAGCAACATAAATTAGCGTCGACGTGCCACTCGTGGGCGTGACGACATCGGCCGACGCGCGACTGTCTTTGAGGCCGGCGGCGATCAGCTCCGCCTCGATATCGACGACGCGCGAGATGCTCTGGTGCCCATGATCCGAGCAGACGATGAGCAGGACGTCGTCGCCTTTGGCGCGCAGGCCATCGACCGCCGCGATAACTCGTGTCGCGTTGCTGTCGGCTTGGGCAAGGGCGGCCAACTGCCGAGGCGAGCCGAGGGGCTGCAAATGCTGGGTTGCGTCGGGCTCGCCCAGCCACAGAATGGCAAGCGGCGGCAACCGCTCGATCAACGCTTCGCGGATGAAGCGCTCGGTCATCAGTTGTTCACCCGCCGCGTCCTGCGAAATCGTCAAAGCCTGCGTGCCCTCGAGGCGCTTGCGCCCAGGCGCATAGGAGCCGGCCCGATGGTAAACATGCCCGAAGCCATCGGGGTCGTGCGCATAGGCAGCGCCGGGCGACACATTGGAAAACAGCATCATGCCACCGACTGCAGCCAGGCGTTCGGCTAGAGTTGGTACCGCCAAGGCTCGTCCGGTCACGCGCCGCTTATGCTGCAGAAACTCGGGGTGACCGGCGTCATGCTGCACGAGCCGCCCGTCCTCCAATAGGGCCAGAGAATTGCCTTGCAGCTCATGTCGAGCGGGCAGACAGCCGGTGGCAAAGGACGCCGATACTACTCGAGTCGCCGATGGAAACATCGAGCGATGTTCGGCGAACGTCTGCGCTCGCCTGGCAAAGCGTACGAGGCTCGGCGTATTGGCCAGGACGATCTGATCCCGACGCATGCCATCGAGCACCACCACAACGACGCGACGCACGAGGCCCCCTTTTTCACAATCGGTTGACGCCAATCCTTAGCCAGCGCGGATATCGCTGGTTACAACCTAGATCAGGCGGAAAGCAGCGGCCAGAGGGTACAGCGTGCGCAACGCGTTCGCCACTGCGAGATTGGTCGTTGGTGGCGCGGGCAGAAGCCGATAGGTTGCGCCCTCCATGCCCACCCGGACTTCACCCAGCACCGCCTTCGTCGTTGGCCTTGCCATCTTCGCGGAAGGCCTGCTGACGCTGATGGATGCAATGATCAAGTCGCTGGCGCCGCGCTACAGCGCCATCGAAATTGCGTTCCTGCGCTACGCTTTCGGCATGATCGGCGCCATCGTCTACGCCGTCGCGACGCGGCCGGGCTGGCCGACTGGGGAGGCGACAATCTACAACGGCGTGCGCGCCGTTCTAATCGTCTTCACCGCCACCACCTTCTTCTTCGCGCTCGGCAAGTTGTCGCTGGCCGATGCCATTGCCATGAGCTTCATTTCACCGGCGCTTACCGCCGTGCTCGGCGTGTTGCTATTGAGCGAGAGGCTCGACTGGCGCCTCATGATCGGACTGGTAGGCGGTTTTCTCGGCATGCTGCTGATCGTCGGGGGTAAGCTCGGCGGCGCCGGATTTGATAAGGGCGTGCTGCTGGGCGCCATCGCCGTGCTGCTCTCAGCGATAGGCTATTCGCTGAATGTTATCATGCTCAGGCACCGGGCGACGCGCGATCCCTTGGCCCAAATCATCCTCTTCCAGAATGTTGGGCCGGCGCTGATCCTGGCACTGCCGGCGCTATGGGTGTGGAGCACACCACCCGTCGCCGACCTCGTGCAGTTTGCCGTTCTCGGCACGATCGGCGTGATCGCCCATACCATGCTGGCCCACGCCTTCGCGCGCGTCGAAGCCGCGCGCCTCGCCCCGGTCGGCTATGTCACGCTGGTCTGGGGCGTGCTGTTCGGCTTTCTATTCTTCGCTGAAGTGCCGAGCCTGGCAACATTGATGGGCGCGAGCCTGATTGTCGTCGGCACGTTGTTTGCGCAGCGGCGCTAGCGTGACGTGTCCTGCTACGGTGGGCCACGCGCCGGATGGATTGCAGCGTCCGCTCGCGCCGCCTTTCCAGCATGAATGCCATCAATAGCGCCTCCTCGACCGGGGTGGCTTGCCGCGAGCTTGGCCCGTCGCGGCGAACGCAGCGGCCTGACCGGGGCGCGATCACAAGCCTGAGATCGGTCATCGATTTGCCTTCTTGAGGATCGCGTGATCGGTCTACCATCGGCGCTGTCGCCGCTTCGCTCGGCTTAGGGCAACCCGCTATCAATCCACGCAGGCAATGACAAAAACGACGCAAACACCATGGCTCGGCCGACGAACCGTGATCACGGGCATCTCCGCTGCCGCCTCCTCGCTCCTGTTCCCGGTGGCGCCGAGTCGCGCCCAGCACAAGCTGATCGCGACGCCGCGCCAGGCGGAAGGACCCTTTTATCCGGTGGAGTGGAGCGGTGATGTCGATGCCGACCTCGTGGTCGTCAAGGGTGAGGCGGCGCAGGCGCTCGGTCAAATCACTCACATAAACGGCCGCGTTCTCGACGCATCGGCGCAGCCCGTGGTGGGGGCGAGCGTGGAGATTTGGCAATGCGACGCCAATGGTGTTTATCGACATCCGCGCGAGGGTGGTGCAACGCTAAGCCGGGATCAGGGGTTCCAAGGCCGTGGTCGCGTCACGAGCGATGCCTCCGGTCGCTATGGGTTCCGCACGATCCGCCCCGTTGCCTATTCCGGGCGCGCTCCCCACATTCATTTTAAGGTTCTGCTGCCCGACCGGCGTGCACTGGTGACGCAAATGTATGTTTTCGGTGAAGCCCAAAACGAACGAGACGGCGTCTTGAACAGCATTCGCGATCGCCGGCGGCGCGATGCTTTGATCGTGCGGCTTGCTCCAGCTGACGCCGTCGAGCCTGGTGCCTTGGCGGGTGTTTTCGACATCGTCATGGGCTAGATGCAGAGAGAACCCGACATGCTGCGCCTGCGGACGTTGGCAGCGGCTGCCATACTGTTCGCCGGCATCACGGTGGGCTTTACGCTGGGCAGGATGTCGGTGTGGCTTGTCGCCACCGGCGCTCCCAGCGGGGAGCCGCCGGCTCGGGAGGCGGGCGAGCGCGGCGCCACTGTGCCCCTCGCGCCGAAGACCACGGCAGGTGCGGGGGCTACCCTCCCCGCCCAGGGCGCGCCAACGCCGGCTCCGACGACGTCGGCGCCAATGCCCCCGCAGCCCACGATAGCGCCGAAGGCCGCGGCGTCCTTGCCACCGCCAACCTCGAGCGCGCCCGTTGGGCCCGACAGCGTGCCGGCCGCGAGTGCGGCGGCGGCTCGCACCCAAGAGCCGCCGAAGCCCGTTGTGGCACCGAATTGGCGCGCGGCCGCCGGCGATCCCCCAGGCTCGGTGAACGGCAACGACGAGGACAATAGCCGCGGTCCGAACGTCAAGCTCATCAATCCCAGCGAGACCGATCTCGCTGCGCCAGCTGCCGTGCCGACGAATCCCGATGCGGACGTGGCCGAGATCGAAACGGATCGGCAAGGCATTGCCGCCTGTGAAAGGCGTTATTCTTCGTTTCGCCGCAGTGACGGAACCTATCAACCCTTTGGCGGCGGACCGCGGTCGCGCTGCCCATTGCTACGCTAAGCCCGCGGGCAAGACCGCGACGCTATCGTCGCCAGGGTGATTTGAGGTCGCTGCCTCCAGGCAATCCCAAGGAACCAAGATGCGATCGGCCCCCCGACCCTACCGGTTGGCAGTTTTCACCAAGAACCGCACCAATCCCGCCTACATCGGAGCGCGACTGGGCGCCGATCGTCTTGCCCAGCGTCTCGGCTGCGTCGTGACGCACTATGTGCCCGAGCAGCCCGATGCTGTCGAAGAGCAGCGCGCTCTGCTTGAGCGCGCGGTAGACGAACGAGCCGATGCCATTGTGCTGGCGCCCACGCATGCCACGGCGCTCAACGAAGTGCTGTCCGGCCTCAAAGAACGCGGCATACCGTTGCTTTGCTTCGTCAGCCGGCCGCAAACCATCGACCCCGCGTGCTTTGTAGGCTGCAACGACCGGGAACTCGCGCGCGGGATTGCCAACTATCTGTTCGATCACCTTGGCGCCGTGGCCAATGTGGTTACCATCGAAGGTCACGTAAATGCCATGACGACCGCGCCGCGCGCCGCTGGATTTCGCGATGCTGCGGTGGCACGCGTCGGCGTTCATATCGTGGGCTCACGCGGCGGGGACTTTCAGTTCGAGGGCGGTAGCTCCGCGATGATGGCCCTCCTGGGCTCGCACAACCAAATCGATGGTGTGCTTGCCGCTAACGACGTCATGGCGCTGGGTGCGATCGATGCCATGCGACTGAGCCGGCGAGCGAGCTCAACCGTGGCCATCAACGCCACGCCTGATGGCATCAAAGCTGTCAAGCGCGGCGAGTTGCTTGCCTCTGCAGCCTTCGATGCCATGACGTTGGCCTGTCTCGCGGTGGAGGCGGCGGTGCGGGTACTGAGAGGCGAGCCGGTGCCCGCCGCGCTCACGCTGCCGGTGGAAATCGTCGATCGATCCAACTGCGAGGCCTGGGATCGACCTTACGAAGCGCGATCCCTACCGGAGTGGCATCGATACCTGCTGCCCTAGCTTGAGCTAGCCCCCGAGCGCGCCCTGCGTATTGACATAGAGGGCGTAGATCGACTGGCTCGCGGCCATAAACAAGCGGTTGCGCTTGAGCCCACCGAAGCACACGTTGGCACTGCGCTCGGGCAGCGCAATTCGGCCGATCGGTTTGCCGGCCGGCGAGAAGATCATGACGCCGTCGAGTTCGGCCGACCCCATACCCCAACCGCACCAAAGGTTGCCGTCGATGTCACATCGCATTCCGTCGGGCGTACCGGCGCCGGCATCAATCAGCACGCGCTTGTTGGCGAGCTTGCGACCGCCGTCGCTGAGGTCATAAGCCAAAATCTTCCGGTTCGGGACGCCGCGGCTCTCGACGATGTAGAGAATTTTTTCATCGGGTGAGAAGCATAGCCCATTCGGGCCGAGCACGCCTTCGGCAACGATCGTTGCCTTGCCGCTTTCGGGATCGAGCCGGTAGACGTTAGTCTCGATCTCGGGCTCCGCCTTGTAGCCCTCATAGTCGCCGAGAATGCCAAACACGGGATCCGTAAACCAGACGGTACCGTCAGACTTCACCACAACGTCATTGGGTGAGTTCAGTCGGTGACCGTCGAAGCTATCCATCAACACCGTGATCGCGCCGTCGTACTCGGTGCGCGTCACGCGCCTGCCGCCGTGTTCGCAGGTGACGAGACGACCCTGCCGGTCGCGGGTGTTGCCATTGGCAAAGGTGGAAGGCTTGCGGTAGATGCTGACCGCTCCGGTCTCTTCCTCCCACTTGAGCATGCGATTGTTGGGGATGTCGCTCCACAGCAAAAAGCGCCCATCGCCGAAATACACGGGCCCTTCCGCCCAGCGGCAGCCGGTGGCAAGCCGCTCGACACAGGAGAGTTTGAGCGAGTACTTCTCAAAGCTGGGGTCCAGCGCGGTGATGGCGGGATCCGGATAGCGCGTGGCCTGCTGCCAGCTGCTCTGGGACGGGACGTGTGAATATGGGCTAGACATGGACCGGCTCCGGACACTGCTAAAGTGAAAGCCCGTTATCGCTGGAACGCCGCCGCCATGCCAGCACAACCTGTACAACGGCTAGGATCTGCGCAGTGTTTTGGGGCGGATCGATCGCGTCTCCGTGCGTCCGGCCGCGCCGGCCGCCTCTTGCAGCTCATGGCGAAACTCGTCCCGCATCTCATGAACAGAGGCGATCACCGGCCCCGCTTGTAACCCGAGGTTGACGAGTGCCGCCTCCGAGAGCTGCAGGCTCGCCTCGATCGTCTCGGGTACCGCGTCCGTCACCCCGATCTTGTAAAGATGGCGGGCATGTGTTGCATCGCGGGCGCGGGAGACGATGGCTATATCCGGCCTGAGCCGGCGCACGATGCGCACGATTTCATCGATCGCCGCTTGCCCATGAATGGTGACGATCACCGCCATGGCCTGCGGCAGTCCGCAGCTCACCAGGAACGCGGCATTGACGGCATCGCCATAGTAGACTTCCCGCCCGCGGCGGCGATATTCCGCGACGGCGGCCGGATCGCTGTCAACGGCAAGGAACGCCACTTTGTGACGCTCTAGCATCGTGCACACGAGTTGCCCCACCCGGCCATGGCCGACGACAATGGCGCGCTTTCTCGTGTCGCTTGGCGGCACGACCTTCAGGATCGGATCGATCGCTCTGCGCGCTTCCATGCCGGCCGTAATCCGACGCGCCAGCAGGGCCAGCAGGGGGATTGCGGCCATTGTCAGGGAGGTTACCGCCAGCGCAAAGCTCGCCGTCGTCGCGGCGACGAGTTGCAGCGTCGTGGCCAGGGCGATGATGACAAAGGCGAACTCCCCACCGGGACCGAGCAGTACGGCAGTCTCGATGGCCGCCGGCTTGGGCACGCGAAAGATGCGCGCCAGGCCAGCAATCAGCACGCCTTTGAGACCAATGAGGCCGATAACGCAAGCGAACAGCGCCAAGGGTTCGCGGGCGAGTTCACGCAAATCGATGCTCATGCCGACCGTAAAGAAGAAAACGCCCAACAGCAGACCCTTGAAGGGCTCGATCGTCGTCTCGATGGCCTTGCGAAATTCGGTCTCGGCCAGCAGCAGTCCGGCAACGAAGGCGCCGAGCGCCATGGAAAGCCCGGCCAGGCTGGCAATCACCGCCGTGCCGACAATGACAAACAACGTCGCGGCGACGAACAGTTCGCTGGTGCCCGCGGAGGCGACAAGCCGGAACAGCGGTCGCAGTAGCAGCCGGCCGACGGCCACGATCATCCCCGTTGCCAGCGCGGCCTGGGCGAGAGCCAGTAAAAGGCTCGAGCCAACGGCGCCGCCGTTGCTTTCACCGAGAATCGACACGAACAGCAGGATCGGCACGACGGCCAGATCCTGCGCCAGCAGGATGGAAAAGCTGGCGCGACCCGCCGCCGTTGCCAGGCGCCGCTGATTGGACAGGATTTCGATCACGATCGCCGTCGACGATAGGGACAAACAGGCACCAACGATGGCCGCCGTGGCAGGTTTGTAGCCGGCGGCGAGAATGATGCTGCCGAGCACGGCGGTGCAAATTATCACCTGCAGAAAACCCAGCCCGAACACCAGTCGGCGCATGGTCAAGAGCCGCTCAAAGGACAGCTCCAGGCCGATCAAGAATAACAAAAACACCACCCCGAGTTCGGCGATGCTCGAGACGTTTTTGGCATCGACCACCGTCAACCAATAAAGGATCGGCATTTGCCCGATGAACGAGCCTAGACCAAGCGGGCCCAAAATCGCGCCCGCGCCCAGATAGCCGAGCACCGGGCTCAGGCCGAAGCGGCGCACCAAAGGCACGACCACGCCTGCCGTGCCGAGCACAACCAGGGCATCGCTATAGGCGCTGAGATTGATGAAGGTGGCAGCCATCTACGCCTCTGCCCCAAGCCTATAGTCCCCTTGACGCATCAAAGGCGTAGCCTTGGGGAAGCCGGTGCGCATTGCAAGGGTTATCTAATGTTCCGCGGCAAGGCAGGCGAGACCAGCCCCTAGGATCGGTGCTCGTCGCTCAAGTTCGGTGCAAAAAATTCAAAGCGATCGTGCCATCAGTAGGACTTCGGCATGCCGAGCGCCTTCTCGGCCACATTGCACAAAATGAGCTCGCGGCTGACCGGGGCGATGCGGGCAATCAGGCTCTCGCGCAACAGGCGCTCAACGTGGAATTCTTTGGCATAGCCCATGCCGCCCAACGTCAGCACCGCCGTTTCACAGGCCGCAAAGCCGGCTTCCCCGGCCAAATACTTGGCGGCGTTGGCCTCAATCCCGCAGGCTTCGCCGGCGTCGTAAAGACGCGCGGCCTTCAGCATCATGAGGTTGGCCGCTTCGAGCGCCATCCAGCACTTGGCGAGCGGATGCTGAATTGCCTGGTTTTGGCCGATCGGTCGGCCGAACACGATGCGCTCTTTGGCATAGCGCGCCGCGCGCGCTAGCGCCGCGCGACCGATGCCGACCGCCTCGGCGGCTACCAGGATGCGTTCAGGGTTCATGCCGTGCAGGATGTACTCGAACCCTCTACCCTCCTCGCCAATCAAATCCTCGCTCGGCACCGGCATGCCGTCAAAAAATAGCTGGTTGGAGTCAACCGCCTTACGCCCCATCTTGTCGATCACGCGGGCCTCGACGTGCCTGCGGTCGAGCTTGGTGTAAAACAGCGACAGGCCACTGGTACGCTTTTTCACCTCTTCGAGCGGCGTCGTTCGCGCCAACAGCAGCACGCGCTCAGCCACCTGCGCGGTCGAGATCCAGATCTTCTGCCCGTACACGAGGTAGCCCTCGTTGCTGCGCACCGCACGCGTGGTGAGCCTGGTCGTATCGAGACCGACGTTGGGTTCGGTCACGGCAAAGCAGGCCTTTTCGTCGCCCTTCACCAACGGCGGCAAAAAGCGGTGCTTCTGTTCCTCCGTACCGAACACCACTACGGGGTTGAGGCCGAAGATGTTCATATGGACCGCCGAGGCGCCGGAAAAGGCCGCACCCGACTCGGCGATCGCCTGCATCATCACCGCCGCCTCGGTAATGCCTAGTCCCGATCCTCCGTAGGCTTCTGGAATGGCAATACCGAGCCAGCCGGCATCGGCGAGGGCGCGGTGGAAGTCGTGCGGGAAACCGCCGTCGTGGTCTTTCGCCAGCCAGTAGTCGTCGCCGAACTTGGCGCAAATCCTCAAAGTAGAGGCGCGAATCTCCTGCTGCGCCGGAGTCAGGTCCATCGGCGTCATTGCTCCTCCGCTTGCGCCCCCACAATCCCTGCCCGGCGCAATTCGCCAATTTCATGCGCGCTGAAGCCCCAATCGCCAAGCGCGGCGTCGGTATCGGCGCCGAGCGGGCGCGGCGGCAATCCCAATTCGGTTTGGCTGCGGCTGAACCGCGGCGCGGCGGCCGGCTGCAGCACGCCATCACGGCGGAGGAAGGTACTACGCGCCTTGTTATGGGGGTGGTGTTCGACCTCGGCCAGCGAAAGCACCGGCGCAACACAGGCATCGCTGTCGGCGAATATTCGCTCCCATTCGTCGCGCGTGCGGGTGGCAATGACCTCCCGAAAATGCCGTGCCAGCACCGGCCAGCCACGCCGATCGTGCTGCGCGGGCAGTTGCGTCGGATCGAGGCCGAGCTTGCTCACGAATTCAGCGTAAAAGCGCTGCTCGATGGCGCCGACAGAAAGCCACTTGCCGTCCTTGGTCTGATAGACATTATACCAGGGCGACCCGCCGTCGAGGACGTTGACGCCGCGCTCATCGCGCCACGACCCCTGCGCAAACAGTCCGAACATCGGCCCCATCAAATAGGCGGCGCCGTCCACCATGGCGGCATCGACGACTTGGCCCCGCCCCGATTTCTGCGCCTCGAGCAAGGCGCACACGACGCCGAAGGCTAAAAACATGCCGCCCCCTCCGAAGTCCCCGACCAGATTGAGCGGCGGCACGGGTGCCTCGTCGTTGCGGCGGCCGATGGCGTGCAGCACGCCGGCAAGCGAGATGTAGTTGATGTCGTGGCCGGCGCTTTGTGCCATCGGTCCGTGCTGGCCGAACCCCGTCATGCGGCCGAACACCAGCCTGGGATTGAGCGCGAGCAGTACGTCCGGCCCAAGCCCCAGCCGTTCCATCACACCCGGCCTGTACCCTTCGAGCAGAGCATCGGCCTTGGTTGCGAGGCGCTTTACCACCTCGCAGCCTCGCTCGCTCTTGAGGTCGATGGCAAGCGAGGGCCGGCCCCTGTGCAGCACGTTGAATTTCGCTTCCCGTCCGGGCAGGCCCAGGTCTGTCGCCGTGCGTCGATCGACGCGGATCAGTTCAGCACCCATGTCCGCAAGCAGCGTCGCCGCGAACGGCGCCGGGCCGATCCCAGCCATCTCGACAATGCGCAAACCGGCCAGCGGACCCATCGTGGTTACCTCATGGTTGGCGGCCGTACCGAAACGCACCGCCGGCGGCAAGCTGTGCGTGGGTCAGCGGCAAGCGTAAACAATCCGGGTAAACGTTTCTCAATCTGGATGTGGTTCTCATGCACGACAAAGCCGTCAACGATAAATGATCGGGCGTCAAGAGTGTCTCAGCTGCACGACCTGCCGGGCCGGCTGCCGGCCTTGCTGCAAACGCTGCAAAGGCGACTGCTTCGTGCCAGCCGCCCGCGCCTCGCCGTCGCTCGGCGCAAGCCGCGCTCGGCGCCACCGGCGCATGACCTTCCCGCTGAGTTCGACCGCTTTGTGCGCATCGGCGAGCGTCTCGAACGGGGGCTGGAGGAGCTCAAGGATATTCAGTGGCAAATCCGAGAAAATGAGGCCCGTTACCGGGATCTGCTCGACAATCAGGCCGATGTTATCCTGCGGCGCGACGCTCAGGGCCGCTTGACCTTCGTCAACCGAGCCTTCTGCGGCGTGTTCGGTCTGGAGCGTGAGGAGGTGCTCGGCCGCCCGTGTGCCCATCGGGTCTTGGCCGGCGATGCCGTGGCGCCGCTGACGCCGGGAGGCGCGCTCCGCCAGCAGCGCTACGTGCAGGAAATCGACACGGCGGCGGGTCCACGCTGGTTTGAATGGGAAGAGCGCGCCGTGCCGGGCAGCGAGACGGCGGTCGCGGAAGTGCAGTGTCTCGGCCGCGATATCACAGAGGAGCGCCACGCCGAGGCGGAGCTGAAAGAGGCGCGCAAGCAGGCGGTGGCAGCCAATCGCGCCAAGTCACGCTTCCTCGCCGCCATGAGCCACGAGATTCGCACGCCGATGAACGGCATTCTCGGCATGACCCAGTTGTTGCGTGAGACCGAGCTTGCACCCGAACAACAGACCTATGCCCGCGCCATCGATCAATCCGCCCGCACCCTGCTCATCCTGATCGACGAGATCCTCGATTTCTCCAAAATCGAGGCGGACAAACTGCAGCTCAACTGCGCCGGCGTGGCGCTCGAGGACTGCGTGCAAGGCGTAGTCGAGTTGCTGGCGCCGAAGGCCTACGAGAAGGGGATCGACATTGCTTGGGCCGTCGACCCGAAGCTGCCGCGCCATCTGCTTGGAGACGAGGTTCGGTTGCGTCAGATCATCACCAACCTGGTCGGCAACGCCATCAAGTTCACCGATGCGGGCGGTGTGCTGATCACCGTCGCACCGCCACCGCAGCCGGGTAAGCCCGCCGCGGGCGAGGTCGTGGTGGCGATCACGGTGGAAGATACCGGGATCGGCATTGCGCCCGAGGCGCTTGCGGCTTTGTTCGGCGAGTTCGAGCAGGCCGAAGTGGCATGCGAGCGCCGTCAGGGTGGAACCGGGCTGGGGCTTGCCATCTCACGGCGTCTGGCGCGCGCCATGGCCGGCGACATTCAGGTCAGCAGCCGGCCCGGCTGTGGCTCAACGTTCGCGGCAACTGTGCGGCTCAAGCGCGCCGAGCCTCCGCTCGTGCCTCGGCCTGCCCACGCCAGCGCGGCAACCATGCCGCACGTCCTGTTGGCGCTGGATCGACCCGTCGAGCGTCGCGCCCTGCGCTTGGCGCTCGAAGGGGCCGCAATCCCGCTCGAAGAAGGGCCCATCATCGGCGCCGCGGACCTGATTGCGGCTGCCGCGGGCTTAAGCGAGCCCTTCACGACCTTGGTGGTTGATGGTCGCTGCGGGGTCGCCGCGGCGGCTGGCCTATTGTCTTGTGCCCGACAGGCGGCTGGCGCCCAGACCGTGCACGGGATCGTCGTGCTCAATACCGCCGCCAAGGCAGATTTTGCCAAGTTTCGCGCGGCGGGCTTCGCGGCCTATCTGGTGCGCCCGGTGAGGCCGCGCTCGCTGCTGACCCAACTCGGCGCCGGGTCGGCTCACAGCAGCGAACCCGCCGGTCGCGCCAAAGCCGCGGCCGAGCCGAGCTGGCAAGCCGGCCCACCCCGGGTCTTGGTGGTGGAAGATAATGACATCAACGCCCTGCTGGCGCGACGCATGCTGGAGAAGGCCGGTTGCGCGGCGAGCCTCTGCGGCAACGGGCGTGAGGCGGTGGAAGCCGTGCGCCGGGTGATCGCCGGCAGCGAGCAACCCTATGACCTTATTCTCATGGATGTGCATATGCCGGTGCTGGATGGGTTGGAGGCCACGCGCTGCATCAAGTCGCTATGCGGTGCCGTCTCAGACGGGATCACGACCTCACCGCCGATCGTGGCGTTGACCGCCAATGCCTTCGATGATGATCGTCGCCGCTGCCTGGAGGCAGGAATGGACGACTATTTGGCGAAGCCCTTCGACCGCGAAGACCTCTACCGGCTACTCAAACGCTGGTGCGGCGGCGAGCGCACGCGCGTGGCCTCGTCCGTCGGGGCTCAGGTGTTCACGTCGTAGGCGGCCAGCGCGGCCATGTTGACGACGTCGCTGTCCTTGGCGGTCAACGGGCAAATTTGCACCGAATGCGTGAGGCCCACCAGCACAGGCCCGATCAGTGTGGCTCCGCCCAGTTCCTTCAGCATCTTGGTCGATATGGAGGCGGAATGGAAGGCGGGCATGATGAGCACATTGGCGGTGTCCGAGAGGCGGCAGAAGGGATATTGTCTCAGTGCCTCGCGGTTGAGCGCGACGTCGGCCGCCATGTCGCCATCGTACTCGAAATCGACTTGGCGCTTGTCGAGGATTGCAACCGCCTCGCGCACGCGATCGGAACGCTCGCCGCGCGGGTGCCCGAAAGTTGAGTAGGCCAACAGCGCGACGCGCGGCTCAATCGCCAGGCGCCGGGCAACGCGCACGGCTTCCTCGGCAATGTCGGCCAGCTGGATGCCATCCGGCATATCGTGCACGCTCACGTCGGCCACCAGCACGACGCGACCGCGAATGAGGGCCACGGAGACGCCAATGACGCGCCGCCGAGGTCTGGTGTCGAGCACTTTGCGCACGTCTTCGTAGGCGGTGTACCAGTTGCGGGTCACGCCGGTGACCATGCCATCGGCATGGCCCAGTGCCACCATGCACGCGGCAAACACGTTGCGATCATTGTTCACCAGCCGTTGGCAGTCGCGCAGCAAATAACCCTTGCGCTGCAGACGGCCATACAGGAAGTCGGCGTACTCCTGCCGGCGCTCGTCGAGACTGGTGTCGTGCATCTCGATTACGTCCGTCAGGCCGATGCCCGTGAGATTGAAGGCCTCGCGGATCGGTGCGCCGCGACCGATCAGGACCGGACGCCCGAGACCGGCGTTGTAGAAGGCATTGGCGGCGCGGGCAATCTGCGGTTGCTCGCCTTCGGCAAAAACGATGCGCTTGGGGGCGGCCCGCACCTGGGCAAAAATGCTGTTGAGCCAGCCGGCAACCGGATCGAGGCGGGCCGACAATCGGCCGACGTAGGCTTCCATATCCACGATCGGTCGACGGGCGACACCCGTATCCATGGCAGCCTTGGCCACGGCAGGCGGAACGTGGGTAACGAGCCTCGGATCGAAGGGCGCCGGGATGATATAGTCCGGGCCATATTTTACCTGCCGGCCAAGGAAGGCCGCGGCCACCTGGTCGGGCACGTCTTCTTGGGCAAGCGCTGCGAGGGCTTTTGCCGCGGCGATCTTCATGGCCTCGTTGATGGTCGAGGCCTGCACGTCGAGCGCGCCGCGAAAGATGAAGGGGAAGCCCAGCACATTGTTGATCTGGTTGGGATAGTCGGAGCGCCCGGTAGCAACGATGGCATCGGGTCGCACTTCCATCACATCCTCAGGCGTAATCTCGGGGTCGGGATTGGCCATGGCGAAAATGATCGGCTTGTCCGCCATCGACTTTACCATCGCCTGCGTCACCGCGCCGGCGGCCGAAAGGCCGAAGAAGACGTCGGCACCCTCGAGTGCTTCGGCGAGGGTGCGAGCCTTGGTCTTGGCGGCGTAGCCCGACTTCCACTGGTTCATGCCTTCCATGCGACCTTGATAGATCACGCCCTTGGTGTCGCAGAAGACGACGTTGCGGCGGGGCATGCCCATGGCGGTCAACAGCTCAAGGCAGGCAATTCCCGCCGCGCCGGCACCGTTGACCACGAGCTTGAATGTTTCGATGTGGCGTCCCGTGAGCTCGAGCGCATTGAGCAGGCCGGCTGCGGCAATGATCGCAGTTCCATGCTGGTCGTCGTGGAAGACCGGTATATTCAAGAACTCCTTGAGCTTCTCCTCGATGATGAAGCAGTCGGGTGCCTTGATGTCCTCCAAGTTAATGCCGCCAAAGCTTGGCCCGAGGTAGCGCACGCAGTTGATGACGGCTTCCGCATCCGGCGTATCGACCAATAGATCGATGGCATCAATGTCGGCGAAGCGTTTGAAAAGGGCAGCCTTGCCCTCCATTACCGGCTTTGCCGCCTGTGCCCCGAGATTGCCAAGACCGAGAATTGCCGTGCCGTTGGAAACCACGGCTACCAGGTTCGCCTTGTTGGTGTAGTCGTAGGCAAGATTTTCATCCTGCGCGATCGCCTGCACCGGCACGGCAACTCCGGGCGAATAGGCCAAAGACAGATCGCGCTGCGTTGTCAGGGGCTTGGTGGGCGTGATCTCGAGTTTGCCGGGTTTGCCCTGGCTGTGGAATTGCAATGCCTCCTGCGCGGTGAAGTGCGCGGCGGCAAACTTTCTCGACATGAGCAGCTCCCGAGATCGCTTCCGCAGTGACGATAGAGCGCGCACCGCAGCCACACAATGGCGCTGAACAGATAGCGCTGCTGTTTCCTAGCCGGCACGGAACGGCTATGCCTTGCCCGACACGGATTGTGGCGGAGCAATGGCGGCTAGGTACAAGACATCGAAGGCGGCTGCCGGCGCGAGGGCGGCGTCGCCGCCGCCCGCGCTTTCGACGCCGGCGCGGCCGCCCGCCGAGCCCGAAACGCAGCCCTCTCCGACGGGTGTTACGCCCTCGATGGCGCAATTCCTCGAGATCAAGGCCACGCACGCCGATTGCCTATTGTTTTACCGCATGGGCGACTTCTATGAGCTGTTCTTCGAGGATGCCGTCGCCGCCGCCGAGGCGCTCGGCATCGTCTTGACCAAACGCGGCAAACACCTTGGGGCCGATATCCCCATGTGTGGGGTGCCGATCCACCGCGCCGAGGAGTATCTGCATCGGCTGATCAAGCTGGGTTTTCGCGTCGCCGTATGCGAGCAGCTCGAGGACCCCGCCGAGGCGAGGCGGCGCGGCTCCAAGGCCGTGGTACGACGCGACGTGGTGCGCGTGGTGACGCCCGGCACGCTGACCGAAGACAATCTTCTCGACGCTAAGACGCGCAACTATCTCACCGCCATTTTTTGCCCACTCCTAGGCCCGGGCCCGGAGCGTCCGATCGCGCTAGCATCGCTGGAGATCTCCACGGGCGAGTGCGAAATCGGCGAGGTCTCCGCCGCCGACTTCGCAGGCGAGATCATGCGCTTGTCGCCCAGTGAAGTGATCGCCAGCGACCAGACGCTGGCCGCTTGCGAGTTGCGCCGCGGACTGGACAGCATCGCTGCCGCCGTGACGCCCGTGCCCGCCGCTTCCTTCGATAGTTTGGCCGGGGAGCGGCTCTTGAAAGAACGGCTGGCCGTCGCCGATCTGGCTGCGTTCGGCGCCTTTACCCGCGCCGAGCTGGCGGCCACCGGCGCGCTCCTGAAGTATGTCGAGCTAACGCAGCTTGGACAAAAGGTGCCTTTGCGCGCGCCGCGCCGGACCGGGCCCGATGACAGGCTGTTGATCGACGCCGCGACGCGATCGAGCATCGAGCTTTTGCGCTCGCTATCGGGCAGCAAGCAAGGCAGCCTGTTGGGCGCCATCGACCGGACGCTGACGGGTCCGGGTGCGCGCGAGCTGGCAAGTCGTCTGGCAGGGCCGCTGCGAGACCCGACGGCAATCGCCGCTCGCCTCGACGCGGTGGCCTTCCTCAATGAGCGCGATGCCTTGCGCGAGGATCTGCGCCGGGCGTTGCGGTCGGCACCGGACATTGCACGCGCGCTCGCCCGCTTGGCTCTGCAACGCGGTGGCCCGCGCGATCTGGCGGCGGTGCGCGACGGCCTTGGCACGGCCGGCGGCTGCGCCGAGCTGATGCGGGCCGCCCCGGGTGCCGTCGGCCTGCCCGTCAATCTGGCGGCAATCGTCAGCTCGCTGTCGGCTTGCTCCGTCGCCCTTGCCGAGCAACTCACCTCGGCCCTGGCGGACGATCTGCCCCAGCACCGGCGCGACGGCGGCTTTGTGCGGCAGGGATTTCGCGCGGAGCTCGATGCGGCGCGTGGCCTGCGCGACAACAATCGTCAAATGCTGGCCGAGCTTGAGGCCAAGTACGTGGCCGAGACTGGGGTCAAGTCGTTGCGCGTCAGGCACAATAATATCTTGGGCTTTTATCTGGAGGCTCCCGCCGGTTCCGCCAAGCCTCTCTTGAGCGAGCCGCTGGCCCAGCGCTTCAAGCACCGTCAGACCATGGCGGGAGCGGTGCGGTTCACAACGCAGGAGCTGATGGAGACCCAATCGCTCATCGTTGCAGCCGCCGAGCGCGCCCTCGCGCTGGAGCAGGAAATCTTCGCCGAACTCGCCACCGCGATCGAGCGCGAGCACGAGCCGCTCATTCGATTGGCGGCAGCGCTGGCCGAACTCGACTGCGAGGCCGGCCTTGCCGAGGTTGCCGCCGAACAAGGCTACACACGACCCAGGCTCGACGACAGCACGACCTTCGACATTCGCGGCGGCCGGCATCCGGTGGTCGAACAGGCCTTGCGGGCGGCGAACGGGGGGGAATTCATCGTCAATGACTGCGTGCTTGTCCCCGCCACTGCGGCGGCCGCCGATGGCTTTGCCGAGCCGACCGAGGCGCGTCTGTGGCTCGTTACCGGTCCGAATATGGCGGGTAAATCCACGTTCTTGCGCCAGAACGCTTTGATTGCGGTGATGGCGCAGATGGGCTCGTTCGTCCCGGCTCGTTCCGCCAACATCGGCATCGTCGATCGCCTATTCTCGCGTGTCGGTGCCGCCGATGACCTCGCCCGTGGGCGCTCCACCTTCATGGTCGAAATGGTTGAGACGGCCGCCATCCTCAACCAGGCGAGTGCGCGCTCCCTGGTGATCCTCGATGAGATCGGGCGAGGCACGGCCACCTTCGATGGCCTGTCGATTGCGTGGGCGGTCGTCGAATTTCTGCACGCGGTCAACAAGTGCCGAGGACTGTTTGCCACCCACTACCACGAGCTGACCGTGCTGGCCGGACGCCTGGGCGAGATTGCCAATGTCACGATGGACGTAAAAGAATGGCGCGATGAGATCATCTTCCTACACAAAGTCAGGCCGGGTGCCGCCGATCGTTCGTACGGCATCCAGGTTGCGAACTTGGCGGGACTGCCCAAGCAGGTGACCGAGCGGGCGGCGCAAGTGTTGGCTCTGCTCGAGAATAGTGAAGCCAAGGTCGCCAACGGCGAGGCGCTGCTCAGCGATTTGCCGCTGTTTGCGGCGGCCCGCTCGAAGGCTTCTGAGCGCGAGGGGGCCGCGGCGCTGGAGCGCGCGCTCGCCGACGTCAATCCGGACGAGCTTACACCCAAGTCGGCGCTTGATACGCTGTACAAACTCAAGGCCTTGGTGGAGAAGGGTCCCCCGTGACGTGTCGCCTGGCAGCCTCCCGGATCGCCTGACCGCGATGGACAACAGCATCACTCCTGCCCCCTATTTCGACGTGCGCGAGCTCGGCCGCGAGCTCGAGGGCCTGATCGACGTGGCGGGCTCGGTGGCGGCGGCGCGGCCGGCCGTGGTCGAGCGTTTGAAGGAGCTCCTGCGCTCGGCGCGCGCGGCGGCCGCGCGGCAGCTTGAAAGCGATGGCAACGGGCGCCGCTGCGCCGAGGGCTTGGCGCTGTTCCACGACGCGCTCATTCAGCTGGTGTTCGACTATACCAGCAAGCACGTCTATCGCGCCACCAACCCATCCGACGCAGAACGCATGACGATCGTTGCCACCGGAGGCTTCGGCCGGCGCCTGCTCGCACCCTCCTCCGACCTCGATCTGTTGTTCGTGTTGCCCTACAAGCAGACGCCCTGGGGAGAGAGCGTGATAGAATACCTGCTCTACCTCCTGTGGGACCTCGGCCTCAAGGTCGGCCATGCCACCCGCTCGGTTGAACAGTCGCTCAAGCTTTCGCGGAGCGACATCACCATCCGCACCACCCTGATCGATGCCCGCTACATTCTGGGGGATCAATCGCTGTTCGCCCAGCTCACCCGACGCTTTCAGACCGAAGTCGTGCAGGGAACCGCCCGCGAGTTTGTCGAGGCCAAGCTGGCAGAACGCGATGAGCGCCACCAGCGCGCCGGTGCCTCGCGCTACCGTGTCGAACCCAATATCAAGGACGGCAAAGGCGGCCTGCGCGATCTTCACACCCTGCATTGGCTCGCCAAATACCTTTATGGCAATGGCCTGAGCGAGCCCAACGCGGAGACCTCGGTATTTTCGACCGAGGAGTATTCCACCTTTCGGCGCTGCGAAGATTTTCTTTGGACCGTCCGCTGTCACTTGCACTTTCTTGCCGGACGTGCCGAGGAGCGGCTGACCTTCGACCTGCAGCCGGCTATGGCGCAGCGCCTCGGCTACGCCGAGCGGGCAGGCCTGCGCGCCGTCGAGCGCTTCATGAAGCACTATTTCCTAGTCGCCAAAGACGTCGGCGACCTGACGACCATTCTTTGCTCGGTGTTGGAAATGGAACAGCACAAGGCCTCGCCGAGCCTGGCGCGACTTTTCAATCCGCTGAGCTGGCGCGCGCGCCGGAGGATCCGCATTACCAGCGATTTCCGCATCGACAATGGCCGCTTGAATGTCGCCGATCCGGACGTCTTCAAGCGCGATACCGTCAATCTCATTCGCTTCTTCGCCACGGCCGAGCGGACCGGCGCCTTTTTCCATCCAGGTGCCGTGCGGCTGCTGCGTCACTCGTTGCGCTTGGTCGACGACAGGCTCCGCAACGATCCGGAAGCCAACCGCATCTTTCTCGATATGCTCTGTTCTGCTGCCAACAATCCCGAGCCGGCGTTGCGACGCATGAACGAGGCCGGGGTGCTCGGCCGCTTCGTGCCCGAGTTTGGTCGCGTCGTTTCGATGATGCAGTTCAACATGTATCATCACTTTACCGTCGACGAACACCTGATCCGCACGGTGGGCGTTCTGTCGGATATCGAGCGCGGCATTGCGGCAGAACCGCACCCACTCTCGACCGCCATCATTAAGACCGTGCAGTACCGGCGCGCCCTTTACGTGGCGGCCTTCCTGCACGACATCGCCAAGGGGCGTGACGAGGATCACTCGATCGCAGGCGCTCGCATCGCGCGCCATCTAGCCGCGCGCTTTGGCATGAGCGGGGCGGAGACCGAGACCGTTGTCTGGCTTGTGGAGCAGCACCTCGCAATGAGCTCCTTCGCCTTCAGTCGCGATATTGGCGACCCCAAGACAATCCGCAATTTCGCCGACATCGTGCAGAGCCCTGAGCGCCTCAAACTGCTGCTGGTTCTTACGGTAGCAGACATCCGCGCCGTTGGACCTTCCGTGTGGAATGGCTGGAAGGGGCAGTTGTTGCGCGCGCTCTACTACGAGACCGAGCCGGTGGTGGCCGGCGGCCACACGCAGCTTGCTTCGCGCGATCGCATTGCCGCCGCCCAGGCGGCGTTGCGCACGGCGACCGCCGACTGGCCGAGGGCGGATGTTGATCGTTTCGTCGAGCGCCACTACCCCGATTACTGGCTCAAAACCGATACGCGCAAGGTTTTGGAGCATGCCAATCTAATCCGCGCGATCGAAGGTTCGCAGCGCAAGTTCGGCAGCAGCATCGCCACCGATGCCTTCACGGCCATTACCGAGCTTTCGCTGTTCGCGCCCAACCACCCGCGGCTGTTGGCGCTGTTCGCAGGCGCGTGCGCCGCAACTGGGGCAAACATCTCGGGTGCCCACATCTCGACGACGCGCGATGGATTTGCGCTCGACACCTTCCTTTTGGCGCGCGAATTCGATCAGGACGAGGACGAATTGCGGCGTGCGCGGCGAATTTCAGAGACCATCGAGCAATTGCTCAAGGGCGAGCAGCGGCTGGGCGCGCTCATGGCCAAGCGACGCGAACGCCGCGGCAAGATCGGTGCCTTCAAGGTGGCGCCGGAGGTCTTGATCGACAATGCGCTATCCCAGCAATTCACCGTGATCGAGGTTGCCGGTCTCGATCGACCAGGCCTGCTGTTCGAGCTTACCAATTCGCTTTCAGACCTCAACCTCGACATTACTTCGGCGCATATCACCACCTTTGGCGAGAAGGCGGTCGATGTGTTCTATGTCACCGATCTCACCAACAAGAAAATTGTCAGCCCGCAGCGGCAAAAGGCCATTCGCCAACGCCTGCTCGAGGTCCTGGGCGAGAGCCGCGCCGGCGATGCTTCGCTGGCACGTCCCTCGAGCGGGCCGTTGCCCTAGCGCAGCCCCAGGCCTTGAAGTCGGCAAATTGTCGCGTCACCAATGAGCCCCATGTTCAGCATCCGAATCGCGCTCGCCACATTCGCGCTGTTCTTCCTGGCGCCGCTCGCCGTGCATGCGGCCTGGTGGCTGTCGCACGACACCGCCGTTGCCTGGAGCGAGGCCGATTGGTCGAGCGCCCAGCTGTTGCCGGCGGCGCGGGCGAAGCCCGAGGCGTTGGTCTACGTCTATGCGGCGCGCACGGGCCGCTGGAAGGGGATTTTTGCCCACCACAGCTGGATCGTCATCAAGGAGCGCAACGCCGCACGTTACACGCGCTTTGACAAGGTGGCATGGGGCCGCCCCGTGAAAATCGACGGTTGGGCCCCCGATGCGCGCTGGTACGGGCACCGGCCGGTTCGGATCGGCGCCGTCGAGGGCGCCGCGGCGGAGGCCCTCATTCCCAAGGTTCGTGCGGCGGTGGCGCGCTATCCACACAACGACTTTGGTAGCTATCGCGTCTGGCCCGGCCCCAACTCGAATTCGTTCGTCAGCCATGTCTTATCCGCCATTCCCGAGGCCGGGATCGCGCTGCCACCGACCGCAATCGGCAAGGATTTTCGCCCCGAGGCAGACCTGGTCGCGCTGACGCCGAGCCGAACCGGCCTGCAGCTGTCGCTTGCCGGCCTCGCCGGGATCACCATTGCCTGGGTGGAGGGCGTGGAAATCAACGTGCTGGGCCTCGTGCTGGGCCTCGATCTCCGCCGGCCGGCCATCAAGCTCCCCGGTCTCGGGCGTATCGGCGTCGGTATGGTGGTGAGCTAAGAAGTCCAGTGGCGCCGGGCGTGCACCTGGCTGCCTCTCTCGCTTGCCTTGCTCTTGTCCGCGCGCTCCGCTAGGGGTCGGACCCCATGGAACTCTACCGCGCCTTCGCCACGGTCGGCGGGCTGACACTGGTCAGCCGTGTGTTCGGCTTCGTACGCGATATTTTGCTAGCCGCCACCCTGGGCACGAGCGCCGTGGCGGATGCCTTTTTTGTCGCTTTTCGCTTCCCAAACCTATTTCGCCGCCTGTTTGGCGAGGGGGCTTTCAACTCCGCCTTTGTCCCCCTGTTTGCCAAGGCGCTGGAAGGCGAAGGCAAGGAGGCGGCGCGCCGGTTTGCGGCGGAGGCCCTGGCGGGTCTGGTGTTTGTGCTGCTGATCCTGACGGTCGTCGCCGAAATCGCTATGCCCCTTCTGATGTGGGCCCTGGCGCCGGGCTTCAGCGCCGATCCGGCCAAGTACGATCTGGCCGTGCTGCTGACGCGCATCACCATGCCCTATCTCTTGTGCATGTCGGTGGTGGCGCTCCTCTCAGGCGTCCTGAACTCGATGGGCAAGTTCGTAGAAAGCTCCTCGGTTTCGATCGTCCTCAACCTCACCATGATGGCGGCAACCCTCATCGCCCTCAGCATCGGCCTGCGCAACGATCCCCTGGCCGGCATCATCCAGGCCTGGGGAGTGTTTGTGGCGGGTCTCCTGCAGCTGTGGCTCTTGATCGACGGGGCGCGGCGCAACGACCTGTCGCTCAAGCTGGGATGGCCACGCCTGAGCCCAGGCGTGCGCCGCCTGGTCCGGCTCGGTATCCCAGGCGTGATTGCGGGCGGTGTCACCCAGCTCAACATCATGATCGGTACGATTGTTGCCTCGCTGCAGGATGGTGCTGTTTCACATCTGTACTATGCGGATCGCATTTACGAGCTACCACTGGCGATTGTCGGCATTGCCATCGGCGTGGTCTTGCTGCCCGACGTGTCGCGGCACCTGCGCGCGGGCAACCACGCCGCCGTGATGGACAGTCAGAACCGCTCCGTCGAATTTGCCATGCTGCTGACGATCCCGGCAGCCGCGGCCCTGGTCGTGGTGCCGACGCCGATCGTGCAAGGCCTCTTCGAGCGCGGGGCCTTCAGCGCGGCCGACACGCCGGCGACGGCCTATGCGCTGGCGATCTTCGCGCTCGGCCTGCCGTCGTTCGTGCTCATCAAAGTGTTCTCGCCGGCCTACTTCGCCCGCGAAGACACGGCCACTCCCATGCGCTATGCGACGTTGAGCCTGACGCTCAACACGCTAGGCTCGATCGCGCTGTTTTTCGCGTTCCGAGCCTTCGGTCTGATGCCCCACCTCGGGATCGCGGTCGCCACCACGCTCGGCGGTTGGCTAAACGCTGCACTCTTGTATGCGACGCTGGTGCGGAAAGGACAATTCGCTAGCGACGCCCGCCTTCGCCGCGCTTTGCCGCGGATCGTGCTGGCCAGCCTTACCATGAGCGCCCTATTGTGGATCGTGGCGGCGCTGCTGGCGCCCTCGTTTGCGCGCACCGGTGCAACACTTGAGCGTGCCTTGGCCCTGGTTATGTTAATCGGCACCGGCCTCCTGGCCTATGGCGCTGCCGTGCTTGGGCTGGGCGCGGTGCAGATCCGCCAGTTGCTGCCTTTGTTGCGCCGTGCTTCGCCAGCGGCGGACAGGTGAGGGCTGAGCGGAAGGCAATGCATGCTAGCGCGCCGGCGGTGCTTGCGTTCCCTGCCGCCTGACGCCATAACGCGCCGCATTTACAGAGGGATACCCATGGCCTTCACCCCGCGCGTCTTTTCTGGCATGCAGCCGACCGGCAACCTCCACCTTGGCAACTACCTGGGCGCGCTGACGCGTTGGGTAGAAATGCAGAAGACGCATGATTGTCTGTACTGCATCGTCGACATGCACGCGATCACGTTGTGGCAGGACCCCGCCGAGCTCAAAGCCGCGATCCGCTCGGTGACCGCGGCATATCTGGCCGCGGGCCTCGATCCCAGGCGCAGCATCATTTTCAACCAAAGCCAGGTCGCCGAGCACGCCGAGCTGGCGTGGGTGTTCAGCTGCGTGGCGCGGCTCGGCTGGCTCAATCGCATGACCCAGTTCAAGGAGAAGGCGGGCAAGGATCGCGAACAAGCCTCCGTCGGGCTTTATGCCTATCCAATTCTGATGGCCGCCGACATCCTCGTCTACAAGGCAACCCACGTCCCCGTCGGCGACGATCAGAAGCAGCATCTCGAGCTGACGCGCGACATCGCCCAGAAGTTTAACAACGACTATGCCGATGCCATCCGCGCGGCCGGGCATGCGCAGGCGGCATTCTTCCCACTGTGCGAACCCGTCATTATGGGACCCGCCACCCGTGTCATGAGCCTGCGCGATGGCACCAAGAAAATGTCAAAGTCCGATCCGTCGGAGCTTTCGCGCATCAACATGACGGACGACGCCGACACCATCGCCCGCAAGATCCAAAAGGCCAAGACCGATCCCGAGCCGCTGCCGCGCCAGGACACGGGCCTGGCGAGCCGCCCGGAAGCGGACAATCTGGTCGGTATCTTCGCCGCCCTTGCCAATAGCAGCAAAGCCCAGGTGCTGCAGGAGTTCGGCGGCGCGCAATTTTCCAAGTTCAAGACCGCTTTGGCTGAGCTGGCGGTGGCACGCCTCGGCCCGGTCAATGCCGAAATGTCGCGGCTGTTGGCCGATCCCGGCGAAATCGATCGCGTCCTTGCCGACGGCGCCGCGCGCGCCCGGCTGCTGGCCGCGCCAGTCATGCGCCAGGTCAAGGAGATCGTCGGATTCCTGCGGCCGTGACCAAGCTGAGGCGCTTGCACGGACGGCAATGCCGCGACTGCTATTGTTGGCGAAGGCAAGCCATGGCAGCATGAGATATGGCCAAGAAACGCAAAGTCTTCGAACAGGGCCACCGCCGCAAGCTGATGGTGGTCGTGGACGAGACGCCCGAAGTCGAGGGCGCCCTGTTCTATGCCGCATGCCGCGCCTCCCACACGGGCGCGCATGTGCTGTTGCTCTATGTGATCGAACCCGACACCCAGGTCTGGGATGCGGTCCGCCAGGCCCAGCTTGAGGAACAGACCACCAAGGCCAAGGCCCTATTTCGCTTGTTTCGCCGCAAGCTCAGCAATGACGGCCTCGACATGGTGCCGATCGAGGAAGTGATCCGGGAGGGCAAGAAGGTCGACGCCATCCTGCAGCAGATCGACGAGGACGAGGACATTGCCATCTTGGTCCTCGGCGCCTCCAAGGAAGCCACCGGACCCGGGCCGCTGGTGTCCTCGCTGGGGGCCGGGTCGGCCGCCGGCAAATTCCCGATCCCGATCACCGTGGTTCCCGGCGAGCTGGCGATCGCCGACATCCAGGCGCTGGCCTGAGGCGACCTGAGGGGCGGGCCTTTTTGCCCTCGCATTTTGACGCTGCGCCTCCCATCTACTAGAATAATTCCAAAGAGCACGCGTCGAGGCAAATCCCCATGTTCATCCAGACCGAACCGACCCCCAATCCGGCCACCCTCAAATTCATTCCGGGCCAGACCGTGCTCGGCGAGGGTAGTGTCGATTACCGCGATAAGGTCGAGGCCGGAGGATCTCCCCTTGCGCTGCGGCTGTTCGACGTGGAGGGCGTTACCGGAGTTTTCCTGGGGTCGGACTTTATTTCCGTGACCAAGAGCGACAGCGAGGAGTGGCAGCACATCAAGCCCGCCATCCTCGGCGCCATCATGGACCACTACATCTCCGGCGCACCCGCGATGGCAAGCGGGCGCGATGGCGATGGCGCCGCCGAAGAGGACTACGACCCCGAAGACGAGGATACGGTCAACACCATCAAGGAGTTGCTCGATACCCGCGTGCGGCCCGCGGTTGCCAATGACGGCGGCGACATCGTCTTTCACGGCTACAAGGATGGCGTCGTGTTCCTACACATGCGCGGGGCCTGTGCGGGTTGCCCGAGTTCGACCGCAACCCTGCGCCACGGCATCGAAAACCTGCTGCGCCACTTCTGTCCCGATGTCCGGGAGGTGCGGCCCATCTAGATCGGCGCTCGGCGGCTAGGATCTTTTGACCCCGCTCGTCCGCGAGCGGGGTTTTTGCTATCGATGGAGCCTTCTGGGGAGGCAACTATGGCACAGCGATTGGACGACAGCGCGCTCAGGCAACTGTTTTTGGAGGCACGCACCCACCGCGCCTGGCTGCCGATCGAGGTGCCCGACGCCGTGCTGCTGGAGCTGGTCGACTTGATGAAGTGGGGCCCCACGGCCTCCAATACCTTGCCGGCGCGCATCGTCTTTGTGCGTTCCAAGTCGGCCAAGGAACGCCTGCGGCCGCTTTTGGCCGAGGGCAACCGGGAGAGGACCATGCTGGCCCCGGCCTGCGCCATCCTTGGCTACGATGCCAAGTTCTACGAGCATCCGCCGAAAGGACAAGACCCGATGCCGGGGTTCGCGCGAAACCCGAGCGGCGCCGAAACCGCCGCCATGCGCAACAGCTCGCTGCAGGGCGGCTACTTCGTGCTCGCCGCGCGCGCGCTCGGCTTGGATGCCGGGCCCATGTCGGGCTTCGACAATGCCGGCGTCGACCAGGAATTCTTCGCCGGCACCGACGTGAAATCGAACTTCTTGTGTAACCTTGGCTATGGCGATCCGCCCAAGCTGCGGCCGCGTGGTCCCCGCTTTGCCTTCGAGGAGATGGCGAGCATCATCTAGCGTCCATGTACATCCTAGCCTTCGATACCTGTCTTGACGGCGTGTCCGTGGCCGTGGCGCGGGCAGATCCAACCGGCACGCGCGTGCTGTGGGAGGCCTCCGAACGGCGGCGCGCGGGGCACGCCGAACGGTTGATGCCGATGATTATCGCGGCGCTGGCAGGCGCCGGTGTCGACTTTGCCGATCTCGGGCGCATCGCCGCCACGTGCGGCCCGGGCAGTTTCACGGGCGTGCGCACCGGGATTGCGGTCGCGCGCGCCCTGGCCCTGGCGATCGGCTGCCCCGCGGTGGGCGTGGGTTGCCTGGCGGCAATCGCCCGCGGGGCTCGCGCCGAGCTCGGGGAAGCGAGCGCGGGCCGCCCGCTAGCGGTTGCCCTCGATGCGCGCCTCGGCATGGTCTACTTTCAGCTTTTCGACGCCACGGGCGAAGCGGGTGGTGCGCCTTTGCTGTTGGCACCGCAAGCCTGCGCCGAGGTGTTGGGGTCGGCCGCCGCGATCGTGGTGGGATCGGGCGCGGCAGCGGTGGTTGAGGCACGGGTCGCCGCGGGCCTCGAAGCGCGGTTGCCCGAGGCAGAGCCGCGCGCATCCGTGGTTGCCCTGCTGGCGGTCGAGGCAGTGACGGGCCAGCCGCTCAAGCCCCTCTATTTGCGCGCGCCCGACGCCAAGCCCCAGGCCGACCGGGTGTTGCCGCGGGCGCTCTGCTAATGCCGGCGCCGAACACGCGCGGCCTCAGCCTGCTGAGGGCCTCCCCCGCGGACGCCCAGGACTGTGCCGAGCTCCACGCCGATCTGTTCGATCCGGCATGGGATGCGCGAAGCTTTGCCAGCTTGCTCGGGCAACCGGCGGCGCTGGCCTTCGTGGCGCGACAGGGAGCAGCAGGTGAGACCGTCGCTTTTATTCTTGGCCAAGTCGCCGCCGATGAAGCCGAAATCCTGACGCTCGGGGTCCGTGCCGGTTGGCGGCGCCAGGGTGTTGCCAGCCGCCTGATCGAGGCCTTGATAGGGGCGGCCAGAGCCGCGGGTGCGCGTGCCCTGTTCCTCGACGTGGCCGCCGCCAATACGGCCGCCCTTGCGCTTTATCGCCGACTAAGGTTTGAGGAAAGGGGCCGGCGCAGGGCCTACTATGTCACGGCCAACGCCGCGCCCGTCGATGCTGTTACATTCGCCCTCGCCTTGTAGTAAAGTCGAGGGCTCGGGATTGCGGCCCACGCTCGGCTCTCCTATAAGCAAAGAAGCAAGGATTCTCTGTCGTTATCAACGGCATGTCGGTCTTGATCGAAACTTTCCCGAGCCGCATCGAACGGCTTTGCGCAGAAAAGCAGCTTCGCCTGACGGGGCAGAGGCGCATTATTGCGCGCGTGCTCTCAAACTCCAAGGATCACCCGCACGTGGAGGAGGTCTATCGGCGCGCCAATGCCGTCGATTCGCGTATTTCCTTGTCAACCGTGTATCGTACGCTCAAGCTGTTCGCCGCCAAGGGCATCCTCGAGCGGCATGACTTTGGCGCGGGCAGGGGCCGCTACGAGGAAGCCGCCGGCAAGCACCACGATCATTTGATCGATATCGAGAGCGGCAAGGTCATCGAGTTCCGCAACGAGGAAATCGAGCGCCTGCAGGAGCGGGTGGCGCGCGAGCTGGGCTTCACGCTGGTTGGACATCGCCTCGAGCTGTTTGGCGTTCCTCTGAAACGGGGGCGCAAATAATTTGCCGGCGGAGCAAGGGCGCGTGCCGACCTCTCGGGACGCTGGCGCGGCGTCGCCTCCCGCTGTTCGGAAAAGTAAGGTTTGATGGCTGCATCCAAGACGGTGTTCGTCAAGACGTTCGGCTGCCAAATGAACGTCTATGATTCCGAGCGCATCGGCGAGGCTCTTGGCCGCGCGGGCTATCTGGCCACGGCTGCCATCGAGGACGCCGACATGGTCGTCCTCAACACCTGCCACATTCGCGAGAAGGCGGCGGAGAAGGTTTATTCCGAGCTCGGTCGCATCCGTCTGCTCAAAGCCCAGCGCCAGCAACAGGGCAAGCAAACGCTCGTTGCGGTGGCAGGCTGCGTCGCCCAGGCCGAGGGCAGCGAAATCGTACGACGCGCCCCGGTGGTGGATCTCGTTGTCGGGCCGCAGAGCTATCATCGTCTGGGCGATCTGATCGCCCGCGCAAGGCTTGAAGGGCAGCCCCAGGTCGAGACGCAGTTCCCGGTGGAGAGCAAGTTTGCCGGCTTGCCGCAGCGAAGCTTGACGCGGCGGCCCAGCGCCTTCCTGACGGTGCAGGAGGGCTGCGACAAGTTCTGCACATTTTGCGTGGTCCCCTATACGCGCGGCGCTGAGTATTCACGCCCCGTGGCGGAGATCGAGGCGGAGGCACGCCACCTCGTCGACAATGGCGCGCGCGAACTGACCCTGCTCGGGCAAAACGTCAATGCCTATCACGGCAGCGGGCCCAACGGGGCGGGCTGGAACCTAGCCCAGTTGCTGGGCCACCTGGCGGGTGTCGATGGCATCGAGCGACTGCGCTACACCACCAGCCATCCCGGCGACATGCGCGATGACCTGGTCGCGGCGCATCGCGACGTGGCCAAGTTGATGCCGCACCTGCATTTGCCGTTTCAGTCGGGCTCGGACCGCATCCTCGCGGCAATGAACCGCAAACACAGCGTTGCCGACTACCTTGCCGTCGTCGGGCGACTGCGCGCCGCCCGTCCCGACATCGCGCTGTCCACCGACATCATTGTCGGCTTTCCCGGCGAGACGGAGCAAGACTTCGCCGCCACGATCGCACTCGTTGAAACGGTGGGTTTTGCGCAAGCCTATTCCTTCAAGTGGAGCCCGCGTCCCGGCACGCCTGCGAGCACGCTTAGCGGGACGGTGCCAGAGGCGGAAAAAGACCGTCGTCTGCAGCGCTTGCAAAGCCTCTTGGGGTGTCAACAAACATCGTTCAATTTGGCCTGCGTCGGGCGGGTCATGTCGGTGTTGTTCGAGCGCCCGGGGCAACGTCAAGGCCAGATCGTCGGCCGGTCCCCCTACCTTCAATCCGTCCATGCCCAAGGCTCTCAGCAGCATATTGGGGCAAGCCTCGACGTTGAAATTCTGGGCGCGGGACCCAATAGTCTCAGCGGTTTGATCCTGGAGGCTGGGCGTGGCAGGCATGACGCCAAATCCCGCGCCATGTGCTAGAGTTGGAGGGCGAGATTCTCTGCTATTCGGCTTTCATTAGGAGGCCAGGTCTTTGACTGGCATGCGTGCGCCGGGGGCTGCCGGACTGGGCAAGCAGCTCAGGAATGAGCAGGCCCGTCTGGTGGTGCCGTTCGAAGACAACCGGCATCTCAATCGGCTGCTCGGGGAATACGACGGGCATTTGGCGTTGTTGGAGGAGCGGCTAGGGATCGAGGCCCATGCCCATGGCAACGTCGTTACCCTGACGGGACCTGGGCCCGCCTGCGAAACGGCGCGCGAGGTTCTAGAAAAGCTTTATGCGCGGATACGCCAGGGCGAAGACATCGGCCCCGGCGACGTCGATGGCCTGTTGCGCCATTCGCGCGCCGACGCCGCGCCAGCGAGCCCGCTGGCGCAGATCCGCACGCGGCGCAAGGTGGTGACGGCGCGCTCGCCCAACCAGGGCGCCTATATCGAAGCCCTCAACCGCGTGGATCTGGTGTTTGGGTTGGGCCCGGCCGGCACGGGCAAGACCTATCTTGCCGTCGCCTATGCCGCCCAGTGCCTGGAGCGCGGACAGGTCGAGCGGCTCGTCCTATCGCGGCCGGCGGTGGAAGCCGGGGAACGGCTGGGCTTCCTGCCCGGCGACATGCGCGAGAAGGTCGATCCCTATTTGCGCCCGCTCTATGATGCTCTTTACGATGTGCTGCCGGCCGCCAAGGTCGAGCGGGACTTGACCACGGGCGTGATCGAGATCGCGCCCCTGGCATTTATGCGCGGACGCACGCTGGCGCACTCCTTTGTCATCCTGGATGAGGCGCAGAACACCACGAGCATGCAAATGAAGATGTTTCTGACGCGGCTCGGGGAGGGATCGAAGATGGTGGTCACCGGCGACCCGAGCCAGATCGATTTGCCGCAGGGCCAGAAGTCGGGGCTCGAAGAGGCGGTCGGTCTGTTGCATGGGATCAACGGCATCGAGGCGATCCGCTTCACATCCGCCGATGTCGTGCGCCGCGATCTCGTCGCGCGTATCGTCGATGCCTATGAGCGCTTGCGCTAGCGATGGCCATGAGCCTTCCAGCCGATCGCCCGCATTGGCCGCTCGACGGGGAGGCCCCGCAACAGCCCGACCGGGTGCAGCTGAGCCTCACCGTCAGTCAAGCGGAGGGCGATTGGGCCGACGGCGACGCCCTCGTGGTGGCGATCTGCAGGGTGGCGGCCGCCTTAAGTGGCCATCCGGCCGGCGCTGGCACGCAAGGCCGGGAGGCAACCATTGTGCTGGGCAGCGATCAGCTGCTGCGTCGCCTGAACGCCACCTACCGGGGCAGGGATGTCCCCACCAATGTCCTCTCCTTCCCTTTCAAGCCGCGCGCCCGCGCGGACCGGGAAGCCGATCGCTACCTGGGCGACGTCGTGCTGGCGGCCGAGACGATTGCCGAGGAGGCCGCGCAACGCCGCCTTGAGCCGGCCCACCATGTGCAGCATCTTGTCCTGCACGGTCTCTTGCACCTGATCGGCTATGACCACGAAACGGAGGCGGGGGCCGTCGAGATGGAGCGCCTCGAGACGGAGATTTTGACGGCGCTCGGCCTCAAGGATCCCTACGCCTCGAGCCCGCCGAGCCAACATTAGTGTTTTGCCATTACCAGGCCCTGCCCACGCCATGAGCGGCAAATTCCCTAGCGCCAAGTCCGAAGCCGGCCAGCCCGCAGCCCAAGAGGCGGCTGAGTCGGCGCACGGCTGGCTCTCGGCGCTTCGCGCCCGGCTCGGCATCCCGGGTGCGCCGACGCTGCGCGCCACGCTTGAGGCGGAACTGAAAGCGGCCGGCGACGGGCATGCCTTCTCGACGGAGGAGCGCGAGATGCTGCTGCGCATCTTGCGCTTCGGCGCCTTGCGGGTCCATGACGTCATGGTCCCGCGCGCCGACATTATTGCGGTCGATGAGAACGAGCCAATTCGCGAGCTGCTGCGCACCTTCGACGTGGCCGGAGTGTCGCGCGTGCCGCTATTTCGCGAATCGCTCGACGATCCACGCGGCATGGTGCACGTCAAAGATCTATTGCGCTGGCTTTATGGCGACGCCGCCGGGCGCACGGCCGACGGCGATGGCCCAATGGGGGAGCGCCCGCACGGTGCCCTTCAATCGACGCCGGCCGAGCCGGCGCTCGATCTGTCCCGCACCGACCTGTCGAAGCCGATTGCTTCCACCAAGTTACGGCGTCCCATGATCTACGCGCCGCCCTCGATGCCGGCGGCGAACCTGCTCATTCGCATGCAGTCGACGCATATCCACATGGCCCTGGTCGTCGACGAATACGGCGGCACCGACGGCTTGGTAACGATCGAGGATTTGGTCGAACAGATTGTCGGCGACATCGAGGATGAGCACGACGAGGTTGAGGCCGCCCACATCATCAGTGATTCCAAGCTTGGCTTGCTCACCGCCGCCCGCACGCCCGTGCGCGAACTCGAACAGCACCTCGGCATCCAGTTGCTCAAAGAGGAGGAAGAGGCCGATATCGACACCCTTGGTGGGCTGGTGTTCGCGCTGGTGGGGCGTGTGCCCGCGCGTGGTGAACTGATCCGGCATCCAGCGGGCGTCGAGTTCGAGGTCCTGGATGCGGATCCGCGGCGGGTAAAAAAGCTAAGGGTGCACGTCACGCGCCGGCCAGCGTCAGCGGAAGCAAGCATTGCCAAATCTTGAGCCGACCTGCTGCCACGTCGGGCAGCAACAGCCGCCTGTGGCGCGGGGTTTGGCGCGCTTGGCCGCCAACGTTGCCGCCTGGGCCGGGCGCCTCGCCGCCTTGACCGGCTGGCGGCGCTTTGCCGCCGCCTTTGCCGCCGGACTGCTGTCGGTGGCGGCATTGGCGCCCTTCAACGTCTGGCCGGTGCTCTATGTCACCCTGCCCAGCCTGATCTGGCTGATCGATGGCGCCATCGGCCAAACGCCGCTATGCGAGCCCCAGCGGGCGCCGGCGCGGCGACCCTGGACCTCGGCACGGACGGCGGCAGCCGTCGGCTGGTGGTTCGGGTTTGGTTATTTTGTCGGGGGGCTCTACTGGGTCGGCGATGCGTTTCTTGTCGAGGCGGAGATCTTTGCGCCCCTCTTGCCCCTCGCCGTCACCTTATTGCCCGCCGGTCTTGCGCTCTTTTACGGGTTGGCAGCGGGACTGGCGTTTGCCGGCTGGCGCCCTGGCCCCTCCCGCGTTCTCGCCTTGGCGCTTGCGCTCGCGGCCATGGAATACGCCCGCGGGCACCTGTTGAGCGGTTTTCCTTGGAACGTGCTGGGTTATGCGCTGACCTATCCGCTGTCTTTGCTGCAAAGCGCCGCCCTTATCGGCATCTATGGCTTGACCCTGGTCGGCGTCGGGTTGCTGGCGGCCCCCCTCGTCCTCTTGGCCGAGGCGGCGACCGGCCCAGCGGGACGGCGCCGCCGCGGCCTGGCGCTGGCGCTGGGCACGGTGCCCTTTTTGGCCTTGGCGGCGTGGGGCCACCTGCGCCTGGCCGGCGCTCCCGCCGCGATGGTGCCGGGTGTCAAGCTGCGGATCGTGCAGCCGAGCGTCCCACAACGGGAGAAATGGCGGCCCGAGAACCAGGAGCGCATTTTTCTCGACCATCTCCACCTGTCGGCCAGCAATGCCGCGGGCCTCCCCGACGGCCTGGAAGGCATTACGCACGTCATTTGGCCGGAGGCGGCGATGCCGTTCCTGCCGGTCGATCACCCGGCAGCCCGCGCGGCGATCGGACGCCTCTTGCCGCCCGGAACCCTTTTGATCGCCGGTGGATTGCGCGCCGAGCCGGCCCCGGCGGGGTCAACGGCAGCCCGGCGGATCTTCAACAGCCTTTTGGTGTTCGGCGACGGCGGGCGCTTCCTTGCCGCCTACGACAAGGTCCATCTCGTGCCCTTTGGCGAGTACCTGCCGTTTCAGGCGGCGCTGGAGGCCGTAGGCCTGCAGAGCCTGACGCGGCTGCGCGGCGGCTTTGCCAGCGGGGCGGCGCCCCGTCCGCTGTTGCACCTGCCCGGGCTGCCCGCGCTGGCGCCCCTGATCTGCTATGAGGCGATTTTCCCGCGCGCCGTCGTCGCCGGGCCCGAACGGCCCTCGCTCCTGGTCAATCTCACCAACGATGGCTGGTTCGGCAACACGACCGGGCCGCGCCAGCACATGCAACAGGCGCGCGTCCGGGCGGTGGAGGAGGGCCTGCCATTGCTGCGCGTGGCCAATAACGGCATTTCGGCCATGGTCGATGGCCATGGGCGGGTGCTCGTGGAGCTAGGTCTCGATCAACGCGGTTCGGCGGATACGGAGCTGCCTGCCCCCCTGGCACCGACCCCTTACGCCCGCTTTGGCGATGCTATTTTCCTGGGCCTGTGGTTGTGCGGGGCGGCCGCGCTGGCCGCCGGCGCCCGGCGCCGCGGACGCGTGTCGGCCGCCTGATCCCCTTGGCCCGGAGCCAGACCGGACGCGCTGCAGTGCACCTGAGGTTGACGCATTGCCCATCTGCACCTACCAATTGCAGACGAAGGACTGGATGACGGGGCTGAGTGAATGTCGAGACCGACCGAGTTCGCCACGGAAGTCGATGGCGTGGATAAAGGCTCGCGGCGACCCAATCCCATCGACGTACATGTGGGGAGCAGGGTCCGCTTTCGCCGCATGCTGCTGGGGATGAGCCAAGAAAAGCTGGGCGAGAAGCTGGGTTTGACCTTTCAGCAAATCCAAAAGTACGAGAAGGGCATCAATCGGATCGGCGCCAGTCGGCTGTTCGACTTGGCGCAGGTGCTTGGGGTGTCGGTGCAGTTTTTCTACGAGGAGGCGCCAACCGGGGAGGTGCCACGCTTTGTGGCCGACGGCTTTGCCGAGCGCCCGGCGGAAAGCTCGATTGTGGAATTCTTGCGCAGCCGCGATGGGTTGGAACTCAACAAGGCGTTTGTGCGGATCGCGGACGTGCGGGCCCGGCGCGCCATCGTGGAGCTCGTGCGCAGCCTGGCCGCCGAACGAAGCGGTGGACTGAGCCCACTGCGGCCGTTGCCGGCCGAGGCTGCCAACCGGTGCCGTGCGTAGGCTTCGGTCATCTTGACCCCCGCCATAAACGCTGTAACAAGACGGGCAATTTGGCGCCTAGCCATGGGGAACACAGTGTCGCGAAAGTCCTATTTGTTTACGAGCGAATCGGTTTCGGAGGGGCATCCCGACAAGGTTTGCGATCGCATTTCCGATGAGGTCGTCGACTTGTTTTTCCGCGAAGGTCCGAAAGCCGGCATCGATCCTTGGCAGCTCAGGGTCGCCTGCGAGACGCTTGCCACCACCAATCAGGTCATAATCGCGGGCGAGACGCGCGGGCCCAAGACCATCACCCGGGATCTGGTCGCGCACGTGGCGCGCATGGCCATCAAGGACATTGGCTACGAGCAGGAGGGCTTTCACTGGGATCGGGCGGATATTCGGGTGCTCTTGCACCCGCAGTCGGCCGATATCGCCCAAGGCGTCGATAGTGGCGGCAATCGCGATGAGGGCGCAGGCGATCAGGGCATCATGTTCGGCTTTGCCTGCAAGGATACCCCGGAACTGATGCCGGCTCCGATCTACTACAGCCACAAGATCCTTCGCTTGATTTCCGAGGCCCGGCACGCCGGCAAGGAGGCGGTGCTGGGCCCCGACTCCAAGAGCCAGGTCACCGTGCGCTACGAAAACGGCAAGCCGGTTGCGGCGACCCAGATCGTCGTCTCCCACCAGCACCTGGTGGAATCCATGACCTCGGCCCAGGTGCGCGAACTCGTCGAGCCTTACGTGAGAAAGGCGCTGCCGAACGGCTGGATCAGCAAGGACACCGTCTGGCACGTCAATCCGACGGGTAAATTTCACATCGGCGGCCCGGATGGGGACTCCGGGCTGACGGGACGCAAGATCATCGTCGATACCTATGGCGGGGCGGCCCCCCACGGCGGGGGCGCGTTCTCGGGCAAGGACCCCACCAAGGTTGACAGGTCGGCGGCCTATGCGGCGCGCTATCTCGCCAAGAATGTGGTGGCGGCGGGGCTTGCCGATGAGTGCACGATCCAACTCTCCTATGCCATCGGCGTCGCCAAGCCGCTGTCGATCTACGTGGATGTCGGCCGAAATCCCAGCGATATCGATACGCCCAAGCTTGAGAGCGTGCTGGGCGAGCTCGTCGATTTGTCGCCGCGTGGCATCCGCAAGCACCTCGACCTCAATAAGCCGATCTATGCCCGCACCTCAGCTTATGGGCACTTCGGCCGCGAGCCGGACAATGAGGGCGGGTTCTCTTGGGAGAAGACCGATCTTGGTCCCAAGATCAAGGCCGCGATGGCCTGAGGCCCGCACCACGCGGTCGACCTTTTGCGGCGCCGGGCGCCCTCACCACTGGGCGCCGCCATGACGGCGGGCGCCGGTGAGCTGCGCAGTTACGGTCGCCGGCGCGGACGCACCCTAAGCGCGCGCCAGGCCGGCCTCTGGCGCGAACTTCTGCCGCGCGTTGCCGTTGCCGGCAGCGCGGCGGAGTTGGCAAACCCTTCCTGTCTGTTCCCGCCCAGCGTAGGCGAGGTATGGCTCGAAATTGGCTTCGGTGGCGGCGAGCACCTCCTCTGGCAAGCCAAGCAACATCCCAAGGTGGGCCTTCTCGGTTGCGAGCCCTTCCAAGACGGCGTGGTTAAAGTCCTGGCCGCCATGGCCGAGCATGGCCCTTCCAACATTCGTTTGTACACCGATGACGCCCGCAGTCTCATTCGACACCTGCCGGCCGCCTCGATCGGGCGGGCTTTTGTGTTGTTTCCCGACCCGTGGCCGAAGCGACGCCATTGGAAACGCCGGCTGGTGTCGCAGGGCACGCTCGCCGAGCTGGCGCGCGTTATGCCGCCGGGCGGCGAGCTGCGCATTGCCACCGATATTGCGGATTATGCCGAATGGATCTTGTTGGCCGTGCGCCGGCAGGGCGGCTTTCGCTGGACGGCCAAGGCCGCCGCCGACTGGCGCGCGCGGGGCAGCGACTGGCCGCAGACCCGTTATGAAGCCAAGGCTTTGCGCGCGGGCCGGCGCTGCAGCTACTTTCGCTTCCTGCGGGCCTGAGGACCAAGTCCCTGACGAACGAGGCCCTCCGCCCCCCCACAACCTGGCCTTAGCACCCCGGGCGCGCGTTGCCTTTTGCGGTGCGACAAAATTCACACTTCCCGCTTGCAACTTGGGCAATTCCCGCTTACCATCCTGCTGCTCATGATCATCTCAACTCTGAGAGTGGGCCCTCCGGGTCCGCTCTTTTTGTTTTGAGTGGTCGAGCGGGCACCCCCACACGGGAGTTTCGGGCAGGCGGAGACGCGGTGGTCGAGAGCACACCCGAGGCGCGCTTTATTCATGAGACCGGGTTGGCGGCACAGCTTGCTGGGTTGGTCGAACCGGTGCTCGAGGACTTGGGATTTCGCTTGGTGCGGGTTACCATTTCCGGTCACAACGGCACGACGGTCCAAATCATGGCCGAGCGGCCGAATGGGACCATCACGGTCGAGGAGTGCGCGGAGATCTCGCGCACGCTGTCGCCGTTGCTTGATGCGCATGACCCGCTGCCGGGCCACTATGCGCTCGAGGTGTCCTCGCCCGGCATCGACCGGCCCCTGGCTCGCGTCTCCGATTTCGCGACCTGGGCGGGTTATGAGGCCAAAATCGAGCTAAAGCAGCCCGTGTCCGGTCGCAAGCGTTTCCGGGGTGTGCTTGAAGGTGTCGAGAACGGAGAGGTTCGCATCGAGGTCGAGCTCGATCAACTCGGGCGTCAAGTCATGGGACTGCCGGTTGCGCTTATTGCCGAGGCGCGGCTCGTGCTGACGGACGGCCTCATTCGCGAATCGCTGCGGCGCTCGAAGCGAGAACGTGCCGACGAAGCGGCAGATGATGTCGCGCCTTAGCTTGAATTGGAGGGTGCCTTAGATGGCCCAAGCTGGAATTAGCGCTAACCGTTTGGAGCTGATGCAGATCGCCGATGCGGTCGCGCGCGAGAAGTCGATCGATCGCAAGATCGTCATCGAGGCCATGGAGGACGCCATCCAGAAGGCGGCCAAGGCCCGCTATGGCGCCGAGAACGACATTCGCTGCGTGATCGACCCAAAGACGGGCGAGACCAAACTTACGCGTGTCCTGCAGGTGGTCGAAACGGTAGAAAACGACTCCACGCAAATCGTGCTGGCGAGCGCCAAGCGACGCAATCCCGACGCCAAGATCGGCGATCTGATCGCTGAGCCCTTGCCGCCGCCGGATTTCGGCCGGGTGTCCGCCCAGAATGCCAAGCAGGTGATCGTGCAGAAGGTGCGCGATGCGGAACGCGAGCGTCAGCATGGTGAGTTCAAGGATCGCGTCGGTGAAATCGTCAGCGGCACCGTCAAGCGCGTCGAATACGGCAACGTCATTGTCGATCTGCAGAAGGCGGAGGGGATCATCCGGCGCGACGAGATGATTCCGCGCGAAAACGTCCGGCTCGGCGACCGCATCCGGTCCTACATCTATGATGTGCGCCGCGAGCAACGTGGCCCCCAGATCTTTCTCTCCCGTGCGCGTCCCGAATTCATGTCGTTGCTGTTCCGGGCGGAGGTTCCTGAGATCTACGATGGCATCGTGCAGATCAAGTCGGTGGCGCGCGATCCCGGTTCCAGGGCAAAAATTGCCGTCATTTCCAAGGACTCCTCGATCGATCCAGTCGGCGCCTGCGTCGGCATGCGCGGGCAGCGTGTGCAGGCGGTGGTCGGCGAGTTGCAGGGCGAGAAGGTCGACATCATCCAGTGGAACCAGGATGCCGCCACCTTCATCGTCAATGCACTGGCGCCGGCCGAGGTGACTAAGGTGGTGTTGGACGAGGATTCGAACCGCATCGAGGTGGTGGTTCCGGAGAGCCAGCTTTCGCTGGCGATCGGTCGGCGCGGCCAAAACGTGCGGCTTGCGTCCCAACTTACCGGTTGGGATATCGATATTCTCACTGAACAAGAGGAATCGGAGCGGCGTCAGAAAGAGTTCGCCGAGCGCTCGCAGCTCTTTATGGAAGCGCTCGACGTCGACGAGGTGATCGCCCAGCTGCTGGCGACCGAAGGCTTCGAGACCGTCGCCGAGGTGGCCTACGTCGATGCCGGCGAGATCGCCCACATCGAGGGCTTCGACGAGGACACCGCCAAAGAAATACAGGCGCGCGCGCACGAATACCTGGAGCGGCAGGAGGCCGAACGGGATGCCAAACGCAAATCCCTGGGCGTGTCCGACGAGCTCGCCAAAATTCCCGGCATCAACACGGCGATGCTGGTGGCCTTCGGGGAGAACGAGATCAAAACCGTGGAAGACCTCGCCGGTTCGGTGACCGACGAGCTCGTCGGCTGGACCGAACGCAAACGGGAGAAGGATGCCGAACCGGTCCGCCACAAGGGCGTGCTCGAGGGGATGGAGATCGGGCGCAAGGAGGCCGAAGACATCATTATGGCGGCACGCATCGCCGCGGGCTGGGTGACGGCCGAGGATCTCGAAAAGCTGCGTGCCGAGCAGGAGGCGGCCGCGGCCGCAGCGCAAGCCGCCGCCGCGACACAGACTGCTCCGGCCCTGGCGACAAGCGCCAAGGCTTGAAAGCTATGGGCGGCAAGGACCAACAGGCACGTGGCAAGCGCCGAAGACAGGCAAGTCCCACCGGATGCGATGCAGGGGTCGCCGCAGCGGCTGTGCGCGGTTACGCGCACCCAAAAGGGCGCCGACGATCTCATCAGGTTTGTGCTCGCCCCGGATGGCAGCATCGTTCCTGATCTGGCGCGGCGGTTGCCCGGTCGCGGGGTTTGGGTTGGCGCGACGCGGCGGGACGTGGCCGCCGCGGTACGCCAGAAAGCCTTTGCCCGCAGCCTAAAGCGCTCCGTGCTGGTGCCGGATGACCTCGCCCCGAGGGTCGAAAACCTGATCAAGCGACGCCTCGCCGATGCCATCAGCCTCGCCAGGAAAGCGGGCCTCCTGGTCGCGGGATTTGCCAAAGTGGCAGACTTGATTGACCTGGGCCAAGCAGTCGTCCTTGTGCATGCGGCCGATGCCGCCGGTGACGGTGTTGCCAAGCTCGATCGTAAATTCAGGGCGTTACGGGGGCCGGCTGCAGAGGCTGAGGCAATTGTACGGGAGTTGACGAGTGCCGAATTGAGCTTGGCCATCGGGCGGTCAAATGTGGTACATGCTGCAGCGTCCGGAGGTGGTGCCTGCCGGCGAATTGCCTATGAGGCTAGCCGGCTCAGACGCTACCGAGAGGGTGGCCCCGAGGGGCCTGCGGATATTGGTTCGAATACAGGACGTGTATGAGCGAGATCAAAGAGACCACCGACAAGACGCTACGCGGTGACGTGCGCAAGCCCCTGAGCTTGAAGCGCACGGTCGAGTCCGGCCATGTGCGGCAAAGCTTCAGCCATGGCCGATCGAAATCGGTGGTGGTCGAAAAGAAGAAAAAGCGCACGATATCGGCGCCGGGCGCCGAAGCCGAAGAAGCCACCGCGCCCGAGGCGGCCGAGGCGGTGGTCACCGAGATCGTGCATCCGCAGCGGACCGGTGGCCTGTCCACCGACGAGGTCGACGCGCGTCGTCGTGCGCTCGAGGCCGCGCGCGAACGTTCGGAAATGGAAGAGCGCGAGCGCACCCGTCTCGAAGCCTTGCAGCCGCTGACGCCAGCGGTGGAGGAGCCAACACCTGACGTCGAAGCCGGCGCCACGGCGCCCGTCGCAGCCGAGCCGCAAGTCGAAAGCGAAGCGGCTCAGCTGACCCCGGAGCCGAAGCCGGCGCGCGCGCCGGAAAAGACGGGCAAGCCCGCCGACACGGTCAGGCGGCCGGAAATCGTGAACAAGCGTCCGGCGCGCAGTCTCGAGGTCGAACCCGAGAGCGAAGAGGAAACACGCACCAAGAAGAAGGGCGCCAAGCCGGCCAAGAGTCCGGTCAAGGGCGCCGAGGAGCGTCGCGAACGGATCAAGCTCACCATCAACAATGCCTTCGACGAGGCCCAACGCGAACGGTCGCTTGCTTCGCTGCGCCGGCGCCGCGAGCGCGAAAAGCTGCGGCAGGCCGGGGTCGTACAGCAGCGTGACAAGGTCATGCGCGAAGTGATCATTCCCGAGGTCATTACCATTCAGGAACTGGCCAACCGCATGACCGAGCGGGCGGTCGACGTGATCAAGCTGTTGATGGCGCAAGGCGCCATGCACAAAATCAATGACGTAATCGATGCGGATACCGCCGAACTGATCGTGCAGGAGTTCGGCCACAGGCCCAAACGCGTCTCCGAGGCGGACGTCGAAGAAGGCTTCATCGGCAAGACCGATGCCGATGAGCAGCAGCTACCGAGGGCACCCGTCGTAACCATTATGGGTCACGTCGACCACGGCAAGACCTCGCTCCTGGACGCGATCCGCCAGACCGATGTTGCGGCTAGTGAGGCCGGGGGCATCACCCAGCACATCGGCGCCTATCAGGTCGCGACGCCCGACGGGCAACGCATTACCTTCATCGATACGCCGGGTCACGAGGCCTTTACGGCCATGCGCGCGCGCGGCGCCAAGGTCACCGACATCGTCGTGCTGGTGGTGGCCGCCGACGACGGTGTGATGCCGCAGACCGTCGAGGCGATCAACCATGCCAAGGCCGCCCGCGTACCGCTGATCGTTGCCATCAATAAGATGGACAAGCCCAATGCCGATCCCAACCGTGTACGTACCGACCTTTTGCAGCACGAGGTGATCGTCGAAAGTATGTCGGGTGAAACGCTCGAAGTTCCGGTCTCCGCTTTGCAAAGGACGGGTCTCGACCGACTGCTGGAAGCCATCCAGTTGCAGGCCGAGCTGCTGGATTTGAAAGCCAACCCGAACCGGTCGGCCGAGGGCGTGGTGATCGAGGCGAAACTCGAGCGCGGCCGTGGCCCCGTTGGCACCGTGCTCGTGCAGCGCGGTGCCCTGCGCGTCGGTGACATCATCGTTGCCGGATCGGCCTGGGGGCGGGTGCGCGCGCTGATCGACGATCGCGGTGAGCCGGTGACGTCGGCGGGGCCGTCGGTGCCGGTGGAAATTTTGGGTTTCGATTCGGCGCCGGAGGCTGGCGATCCGTTTGCCGTGGTCGAAAGCGAGGCCCGTGCGCGCGAGATCACAGACTATCGCATGCGCAAGCGGCGCCAGACGCTGGGTTCGGCGGGGACCGCGCGCACCCTTGAGCAGATGATGCAGCAGCTCAAGGAAGCGGGGCGCAAGGAATTTCCTCTGCTCGTCAAAGGCGACGTGCAAGGTTCGGTGGAAGCCATTGCCGGGGCCTTGCGAAAGATCGGCAACGATGAGGTGGAAGCGCGCATCATCCACTCGGGCGTCGGCGGCGTGACGGAATCCGACATCGCGCTTGCCAACGCTTCCAAGGCGGTGGTGATCGGCTTCAACGTGCGCGCCAACGCGCAGGCAAAAATGCTCGCCGACCAATCCGGCGTGGAGATACGCTACTACAATATCATCTACGACCTGGTCGACGACGTGAGGGCGGCGATGTCGGGCCTGCTGGCGCCGACCCTGCGCGAAATCTTTCTTGGCAATGCGCAAATTCTGGAGGTGTTCAACATTTCCAAGGTCGGCAAGGTCGCCGGTTGCCGCGTGACCGAGGGCAAAGTCGAGCGCGGCGCAAAGGTCAGGCTGATTCGGGACAACGTCGTCATCCACGAGGGCACGCTCTCGACGCTGAAGCGGTTCAAGGACGAGGTGCGCGAGGTGCCGGCCGGGCAGGAGTGCGGTATGGCCTTTGCCAACTACCAGGATATCCGCGCCGGTGACGTCATCGAATGCTTCAACGTCGAGAGCATCGCCCGGACGCTCTAGACGTTTGTTTGCCGTTGCAGGGGTCGGCACGCGCACGCGCCGACCCTTTTTCCCATCCGAGTTTCGCAGCATGTCCAAGCGCCAGTCCGGCAAAACTACGGGACCTTCGCAGCGGCAGCTGCGCGTGGGAGAACTGGTCCGCCATGCACTGGCCGAGTTGCTTGCGCGCGGCGAAATTCACGATGACGTGCTCTTGTCCCACGCCGTGACAATACCCGAAGTGCGCATGTCACCGGACCTGCGCCTTGCCACCATTTTTGTGCTGCCGCTCGGCGGCAAGGACATCGAGGCGGTGCTGGCCGCGCTGGAGGCCAACAAGCGCTACCTCCGCGGCGAGGTCGCGCGCGCGGTCAATCTGAAGTTCGCGCCCGAGGTGCGGTTTCGCGCGGATCAGACCTTCGATGAAGCGCTGCGCATCGACCGGTTGTTGGCGAGCGACAAGGTGCGCCAGGATCTCGATAAACGATGAGGAGCGCGCGCCGCAGAAAGGGTAAAGCAATCAACGGCTGGCTGGTGTTGGACAAACCCGCCGGGGTAACCTCTACCTACGCCGTCGGCGCCGTGCGCCGGGCCTTCGGCGCGCGCAAGGCCGGGCACGCGGGCACCCTCGATCCCGCGGCAACCGGCGTGCTGCCGATCGCTTTCGGCGAAGCCACCAAAACGGTGCCCTACGCGGTCGACGGCGAGAAGTGCTACCGCTTCACCGTGCGCTGGGGCGCGGAGACGGAAACGGACGATGCGCAAGGACGGGTAGTGCGCAGCAGTGAGGTGCGCAGCGAGCCGGCGGCAATTTCGGCGCTCTTGCCGCGGTTCACCGGCGAGATCATGCAGACGCCGCCGGCCTACTCGGCGGTGAAGATCGACGGCAGGCGCGCATACGATCTGGCGCGCGAGGGCGAGACCGTTGCCCTCGGGCCGCGGCCCGTGGCAATTCACGCCCTGCGACTGCTTGAGATCCCGGACCCCGAGAGCGCCGTATTCGAGGCGCGCTGCGGCAAGGGCACCTATGTGCGCGCGCTTGCCCGCGACATGGGGCGCGCGCTTGGCTGCCTCGGCCACCTGATCGCGCTGCGCCGCACCCGGGTCGCGGGTTTTGCAGAAGACGGCGCGATCGGCCTGGCGCACCTCGAACGGGCCTTGCAAGAGGGCGAGGGGGCGCTGATGCGCCTGTTGTTGCCGATCGAGGCGGCGCTGCACGATTTTGCCGTGCTCAACGTGGGCCCGGCCGACGCCGCTCGCCTCTTGAACGGCCAGCCGATCCTAATCCGCGGCCGCGATGCCCCCTACCAGCCCGGGCCGACCTACGCCCTGTGCATGGGCAACCTCGTCGCGCTCGGAGAGATCGAGCGGGGGGAGTTGCATCCGATCCGCGTGTTCAATCTGGGGGATGCTGGATAGTTGAGCTAAATCAAATGCTTGCGTCCGGCGTTTTTCCTCGCAATCGTCGCCAGTTCGTGTATAACGCCGTGCATCCGCGGCCAGCGCCGCGGTAACACGACCAGGCTGGACGACATCCCGGCCACGGCCGCTCCAACCACTTCAGCACGCAAGAAAGGTTAAGGCGATGTCGCTGAGCGCACAGCGCAAGCTGCAACTCGTCAAGGACTACGCAACTAAGAAGAACGATACCGGCTCGCCCGAGGTCCAGATCGCGCTGTTGACGGAGCGCATCAATGGCCTGACCGAGCATTTCAAGCTGCACAAGAACGACAATCATTCGCGGCGTGGCTTGCTCAAGATGGTGAGCTTGCGCCGCAGGCTTCTCGACCACGTGAAGTCGCGCGACGCAGGGCGTTATCAGAGGATTATCGAGCGTTTGGGAATCCGCCGCTAGCGGACCAATGGTCAGGCAGCCGAGCGGCTCACGTCGCAACGATGCGGAACTGTGGGCCGGCTTGAGCCGCAACAAGTGCCGCTACTCGGCGCTTTGCACAATGAGAAACGAGATACGAGATGTTTGACACACAACGTGTAGAAATTGAATGGGCCGGGCGCAAACTGGTGTTGGAAACCGGCAGGTTTGCGCGGCAAGCGGATGCCACCGTACTGGCGCAATACGGCGAGACGACCGTGCTGGCGACCGTGGTCGCTGAAAAGGCGCCGCGGGCCGGGATTGATTTTTTTCCTTTGACCGTCAACTACCAGGAGAAGACTTTTGCCGCCGGCAAAATCCCCGGCGGATACTTTAAGCGCGAAGGTCGCCCGACGGAAAAGGAGACGCTGACTTCGCGCCTGATCGACCGGCCGATCCGACCCCTGTTCGTGGCAGGCTTCAAGCACGAGACGCAGGTGGTCGCCACCGTGCTCTCGCACGATATGGAGAACGATCCTGATATCGTGGCAATGGTGGCCGCCTCGGCGGCACTGACCCTGTCGGGCGTACCCTTCCTCGGCCCGATCGGCGCCGCCCGCGTCGGGTTGATCGATGGCAAACTCGTGCTCAACCCCATGATCGACGAGATGGCCAATAGCGATCTCGATCTCGTGGTGGCCGGCACCGCCGACGCCGTCATGATGGTTGAGTCGGAGGCCAAGGAACTCCCCGAGATGCAGATGCTGGAGGCAGTCATGCACGGCCACAGCGGCTTCCAGCCGGTCATCAAGGCGATCATCCGCTTGGCGGAAAAAGCCGCCAAGGAGCCGTGGGATTTCAAGCCCGCCGACAAGTCCAAATACAAGGCCAAAGCCAAGGCCCTCGTCGAGGCGGACCTGCGCACGGCCTTCGCCACGCCTGAGAAGCAAAAGCGCCATGAACTCGTCGAGGCCGCGAACGCCAAACTGAAAGCCGAATTGCTGGGAGCCGTGGCGGACGCCAATGAAGAGGTGCTGCTCGGCTCCGTTTTCAAGGAGCTGGAACAGGAAGTCGTGCGCGGCGACATCATTCGCACCCAGCGCCGCATCGATGGGCGTGACCTCAAGACCGTGCGTCCAATTCGTTCGGAGGTGCATGTGCTGCCGCGAACGCACGGTTCCGCCCTATTTACGCGCGGGGAGACGCAGGCGCTGGTGGTGGCAACTCTCGGCACCGGCGAGGACGAGCAGTACGTCGATGCACTCGAAGGCACGCGCAAGGAGCGCTTTCTGCTGCACTATAACTTCCCGCCCTATTCGGTGGGCGAGACGGGCCGGATGGGAGCGCCGGGTCGGCGCGAGATTGGCCACGGCAAGCTCGCCTGGCGCGCCGTGCATCCGCTGATGCCGAGCGCGGAAGAATTTCCCTACGTCGTGCGGATCGTCTCGGAAATTACCGAATCGAACGGCTCTTCCTCAATGGCGACGGTCTGCGGCTCGTCCCTGGCGCTGATGGATGCTGGCGTACCGCTGAAGCGCCCAGTCGCCGGCATTGCCATGGGCCTCATTAAGGAGGGCAACGACTACGCCGTGTTGTCCGACATCTTGGGCGATGAGGACCATCTGGGTGATATGGACTTCAAGGTGGCGGGCACCGAGAAGGGTGTCACCTCACTGCAGATGGACATCAAAATTGCCGGCATCACCGAGGAAATCATGCGGGTGGCGCTGGAACAGGCCCACCAGGGCCGCATGCACATCTTGGGCGAAATGTCGAAGGCCTTGGGTTCGGCGCGAACCGAGCTCGGTGAGCACGCCCCTCGCATCGAGACCATCAAAATCCCGGTCGACAAGATTCGCGAGGTGATCGGATCGGGCGGATCGGTGATCCGCGAGATTGTGGCCGAGAGCGGCGCCAAAATCGACATCGAGGACGACGGCACCATCAAGATCGCGGCCGCCAAGCGCGAAGCCATCGAGGCGGCACTGGCGCGCATCCGCGGCATCACGTCGGAACCGGAGGTGGGCCAGATCTACAAGGGCAAGGTCGTCAAGATCATGGAATTTGGCGCCTTCGTGAACTTTTTCGGAGCCAAGGACGGCCTCGTTCATATTTCGCAGCTCACACACGGTCGCCCCGAGACCGTGGGCGAGGTGGTGAAAGAGGGGCAGGAAGTCTACGTTAAGCTGCTGGGCTTCGATGATCGCGGCAAGGTACGCCTCTCCATGAAAATCGTCGATCAGGCGACCGGCAAGGAGATCCCGCGTGCGGAGGGCGAGGCCGAGGACCGCTTCGAGGGCGGCGGGCGTCCGCCGCGGCGCGAGCGCGGCGAACGTGATCGGGGCGAGCGTCGCCGCGAGCGAGGATAATGGCCTCGCCAGCGCCGGCCGCACACACAAGGAGGCCGACAGCGGCGCCCGTCGACGGCGGCGCTGAGGCGTCCATGCTTCTCGATCGTGGTCGAGGCGAGCTCGATTTCGACCGTGTCGCGCTGACGCTTCCCAGGTGAGATGGCCAAGCGCGACCACGGCCAGCAGCCAGGCAAGAAAGCTCGAAAATCGGTGCGCAGGCGTTTGGCGCCGCGGCTGTTGCCAATGTGGCAAAAACGTGCCCGCCAGTAGACCGCACCTTGGCGGCACGGTCCAGGCGTCTCGTTGTGGCAAAAGGCGCCGCACGTGGCGACGGACAGTCTGGCCGGCGCGCGTTAACCATCCGCTTCGTGGGCCGACGAGCAGCGTGTGGTTTTCACCGGCGCACGAGCATGAACGCATCGATGGAGGACATGCATGCGCCCAGGAACTACAGCGATCACTGCCGGAGCACTCATCTGTCTCGCCCTAGCGCCGACGGCGGCGCATGCCCGCTGGGAGAGACTGGGTTGTCAAAAGGTCGGCTTTATCGTCGACAAGGACGTTATCAGGGTCGGGCGTGGGGAAGGCCGCTTCAAGTCCATCCGCCTGGAGGTCTCTGGCAACAAGGTCTACATGGACGACCTGAAGGTGATCTACGCCAATGGTGAACCCGATGATATCCCCGTGCGATCCGAAATTCGTGCCGGCGGACAAACGCGTCCTCTCGACCTCAGAGGTGAGCGCCGCGCCATTAAAGAAATCGAGATGAAGTATCGCTCGCAGCCGAACTTCAAGGGCCAGGCCACCGTGTGCGTCGACGGGCAGTCCTAGCTTTTTGCCGACCCGGCGGGATGGCTTGTCACGGCCAGCCCGCCAGCTCGCGCGCCAGCAGGCGGGCGCCGAGCAGCACGAAGATGGCGCCGAAACCCACTTCCATGCTTGGCCGGTAGCGGTTGTAGAAGCTGCGTGCGGCGGGCTTTTGCATCAGCCAAGCCAGCAGCATGAGATAGCAGCCGTTGCCGACGACGATGACCCCGACCGCGGCAAGGCCGGTCGCGAGGTTGGCCTTGAGAATGCCGACCCCGGCAAAGATGCTGGCAAGAAAGAACAGGGCCTGCACGTTGGCGAGCGCAGTGAGGATACCTTGCGCGAAAGTGCCGGCCGCTGAGGCAACGCTGACGGCGGCCGGTGCGGCCCCCGTCGCGCCCGTGCCGTTGAGGCCCCTGAACAGGAGCCTCGCGCCGACCCACACCAGATAGGCGCCGCCCAGCACGTAGATGATCAAGCGCACGGATGGTGCTTTCGCCAGCAGCAGCGCCAAGCCCAGGAGGGTTGCCAAAGCATAGCCGGCAATACCGATCAGATTGCCGATGAGCGCGATGGCCACCTCTCTCCAACCGCGGGTCAAGGCGAGGTGCACGATCAGCAACGAGTTGGCCCCGGGTGTGGGTACGATGGCGAGCCACAACAGCGTGAACGCCCACAAGACCTGATAGTCGAGCGCCAAGACTTTCTCCTCGCCCATCCCGGCCAATGGCCGCGCCGGCGCCAGAACGGCGCGCGGCCCGCGCGGTGCCTGGCGGCGCCGAGGCCCGCTGCGTTCTTGCGAGGGGCTCGTCGCCGCCGGCTCGTTTCTGCTACACTTCCCTATCCCAACAAGGACGGTCCCTGATGCTGCGTCAATCCCTGGTCGAATATGCCAAGCCCCTCGAGGCCACCGAGGCGCCGACGCCGACGGTTTCTGGTTGCGAGGTACTGTTGCGCGTCAGCCATTGCGGCGTGTGCCACTCAGATCTGCATCTGCAGGACGGCTACTTCGATCTTGGCGGCGGCCAAAAGCTCGATGTGCGCGGCAACCGACCGATGCCCTTCACGCTCGGCCATGAGATCGCCGGCGTGGTCGATGCCGTCGGGCCCGACGCGGCCACGCTTGACAAGGCTGCGCGCTATGCGGCCTTTCCTTGGATTGGCTGCGGCAAATGCGGGCTCTGCGCGCGTGGCGATGAACACATGTGCAATGCGCCACGCGCCCTCGGCATCACGGTGGACGGCGGCTATGCGACGCACGTGGTCGTACCGCATCCACGCTACCTGCTCGACGTGACGGGCATTGCGCCGGAGATCGCCGGCGCGCTGATGTGCTCCGGCCTGACCGGCTACAGCGCGATCAAGAAGGCCGTCGCCTATCTGCGGGCCGGCCCCGTGCTGATCGTGGGACTTGGCGGGGTTGGCATGATGGGTCTGCAGTTTGCCCGCGCCGCCACCGATAAGCCGATCTTTGTCGCTGATATCGATGCCAACAAGCGCCGGGCGGCCTTGCAGCTGGGCGCGGCGGAGGCCTTTGATCCGGCCGATGCCGGTGCGCGCAAGGCCATCATGAAGGCCTCGGGCGGCGTCGGTGCCGCCGTCGACTTTGCAGGTTCCGACAAGTCGCTGAACTTCGCGCAGGGCGCCGTTGCCAAGGGCGGCGCCGTCGTCATTGTCGGCCTGATCGGCGGCAGCTTTTCCATTCCGGTGCCGATGTTTCCCCTGCGGGCGTTGACCATCATGGGCAGCTACGTCGGCTCGCTCGCCGAAGCGCGCGAAATGATCGCCTTGGTGAAAGCGGGCAAAGTGGCGCCGATTCCCGTCGAGTTGCGTCCGCTCGAACAGACGAGCCGCGCACTCGATGACTTGCGCGCGGGCCGAGTGCTGGGCCGCGTCGTCGTTACCCCGTGAAAGCGCCCATGAGATCTCGATGAAACTAGTGGTGATGGGTCCAGGCGGCGTCGGCGGCTACTTCGGTGCCCGGCTGGCGGCGGCCGATAATGACGTCACGTTTGTAGCGCGCGGCGCGCATCTCGAGGCGATGCGCACGCACGGGCTCAGGCTCGACAGCGAGATTGGCGCCCTGCATTTGCGACCGGTCAAGGTTGTCGCGGATGCAGCTGAACTTTCCACCGCCGACGCCATCATTTTCGCGGTCAAGCTCGCAGATACGGAAGGGGCAGCCGAGCGCTTGGCCGGCCTCGTCGGCAACGGGGCGACGGTCTTCACCTTTCAGAACGGCGTCGAGAGTGCCGAGCGCATCGGCAAGGTGTTGGGCGCCGACCATGTCGTCGCCGGGGCGGCCCGCATCAATGCGCAGATCGCCACGCCGGGCGTGATCCGACAGCAAGGCAAGCTCGCAAGCCTCGAGTTCGGCGAGGCCAACGGCCGAGAAAGCCCGCGCACGACCGCGTTGCTTGTCGCCTGCGAGCAGGCCGACATCGCTGCCTCGCTCAGCGCGGATATCTCGCGCACGCTCTGGCTAAAGTTCGCCATGCTGGCGCCCATGTCCGGCCTGACGGCGCTGACCCGCGGGCCGATCGGCCCCGTGCGGGCGCACCCGGAAAGCCGGCGCCTGCTCGAGGCGGCGGTCAGGGAAGCGGTCGCCGTCGGCATCGCCCAGAGCGTGCGCCTCGAACCGGCCGATGCCGACGCCATCATCAAGGCGATCGATGGCCTGCACCCGGCCATGATGGCCTCGATGTGCCATGATCTTCTGGCGCACAAGCCGCTGGAGCTTGCAGGCCTGTCCGGTGCCCTGGTGCGGCTGGGCGCAAGCACCGGCGTGCCGGTGCCGACGCATACCTTCATTACGCAGGCGCTGTCGCCGTTCGCCGCAGGCAAACCCCGGTTTTGAGAGAGGCGCAATGACACTCGGCCCCGAAGAGATCGAGCGCTACAAGCGGCACCTGGTCTTGCACGATGTCGGCGGCCAAGGGCAGCAGAGGATCAAGGCTGCCAAGGTGCTGGTGGTGGGCGCCGGCGGGCTCGGCTCGCCCACGCTCATGTACTTGGCCGCCGCCGGCGTCGGCACGCTCGCCGTCATCGACGACGATCGCGTTTCGCTCGACAACCTCCAGCGCCAGATTGCGCACGACACCCCGCACGTCGGGGTGCCGAAGGCGGCGAGTGCGGCAGAGACGATCGCCAGGCTCAATCCACATGTCGTCGTCGAAAGCTACACGGAACGCCTCACGGCCAAGAACGCGCTTGGGATCATTGCGCGCTATGACATCGTCGCCGATGGTTCCGACAATTTTGCCACCCGCTATCTCGTCAGCGACGCCTGCTATCTCGCCAAGAAGACGCTGGTGTTTGCCGCGGTCGGTCCGTTCGATGGCTACCTCACCACGCTGAAACCGCACGAGACGGCGCCCGATGGCCTGCCGTTTCCGAGCTATCGCTGCATTTTTCCCGAAGCGCCGCCGCCGGGCACGGTGGCCAATTGCGCTGAAGTCGGCGTGCTCGGCGCGATCGTCGGCGTGCTCGGCGCCTTGCAGGCCACGGAGGTGCTGAAGGAAATCCTCGGACTTGGCCAGAGCTTGGCCGGACGCCTGCTAATCTATGATGCGCGCGCAGCCCGCTTCACCGAAATCAAGGTGGCATGGGACGAGACCAATCCCTTGTCGGGTAGGATGCCGACGATCCGCGATCTCACCGAGCACGAACGGGCCGCAAACGATCCGGCCTGCGCCGCCTAAAGTCATGCCAGCGCGGGAGGCACCGTGGCGATCGGCGCGATCTTATTCGACAAGGACGGCACCCTTATCGACTATTGGCTGACCTGGGTGCCGATCAACCGCGAGGTGGCGTTGTTCGCTGCCGGTGGTGACTTGGGCCTGGCGCACGAGCTGCTGCGCGTCGGCGGCCAGGATCCGGCAACCGACCGCGTCGTGCCGGGTTCCGTGCTCGCGGCCGGCAGCGTCGACGACATCGCCGCCGCCTTCGCCGCCCAGCTTGGGGCGCGCACCCCCCACCAGCTGGCGCACGGCATCGAGGCAATTTTTCGCCGTGGGGGGGCTGAGCATGGGCGCCTGGCGCGCGGCGCCAGGCAAACCGTCGCCGAATTGCGTCGGCGCGGCTTTCGGCTCGGTCTTGCGACCAACGATTTCAATCGGCGGCCTGGAAGCCTCGCTGGGCCCGCACCACATCCTCGACCTGTTCGAGTTCCGCGTCGGCTGCGATTCCGGCTTTGGCGGCAAGCCCGACCCGCGCATGGTGCTGGCGTTTTGCGCGGCTCTCGGCGTGCCGCCGAGCGCCGTCGCCGTGGTCGGCGATGCCGCCCACGATCTCATTATGGGGCGCGCCGCGGGCGTCGGCCTGACGGTGGGGGTGCTAGCTGGCACGAGCGGGCGTGAGGACCTCGAGCCCTACGCCGATCGCATCGTCGATGAGCTTGGGGATCTCTTGCTGATTGCCGATTTTCGCAGCGGAACGCCGCCGGGGCGCAACTGATCGCCGCCGTCGCCAGCATTGCGCGAGCGCCGCCAGCAACGGTGGGCCCGGCCGCCGCCGCACCAAGCTTGGTGCGCTCGGTTAGTTAGCGGGGGCGGCGGATGCGCCAGACAAAGGCCGCATCGCCAAAATCGCGCCGCGCCAGCACCTCCAAGACCAACCGGCGATCGTGCACGGCGAGGGCGCCTTCGAACAGGCCATTCCAGGCCTCGAAGATGGCCGGCGAGAGCGGTTCGAGCCCACGCATTAGGCGCCAGCCCTCCCGACGCACCAAGGTGGCGCCGTCCGCCTGGATGGCCAGTGCCGCCGCATCGCCCTCGGCTGCGGCCAGCCGCAGCATGAAACGGGCAAACGCCTCCGCGCCGCCCGCCTCGATATCGAGCAGAGCCGCCGTCGCCTTGTAGAGCTGCGCACCGATCAGGCGGCCCGTGGTGCGCCCGAGGTAGCCGGCCTCGGCCGGTCCGAAGAGTTCGGCCAGCCGTGGCAGACCGGAGCGGATGTATTCCATGGCATAGTTGCGCTCGGCTTTGGCCAGCCGCTCGGGCGGCCAAGCGGCCGCCGGCAGCCGCGGTGCCGCAGAGGGGTCGAAGGGCGGCGGCAGCTCGCCCGGACGGAATGATAGCCGTTCATCCTCAGCGAGTTCGCGGTCGTGGTCCAGGAAGTAGCCGGAAAGGCCATGCTGCCCGTCCGTGGTCTGGGCGGTACAGACAAAGCCGAGGCGGGGGTTGGCGAGGGAGACGCCATTGTGCGCATACCAAGCGCGCAGGAAGGCGCGTGAGACCTCGCTCGGCACGGCGCAGATGCTGGCGCCGGGGTAGATCCAGCGCGGCGGCACGAAATTGACCCAGGCTTTGCGCTCGCTCTCGCGCATGAACTCGACCTCAACCCCGCCGATTTGATTGGAGAGATAGTGAAAGGCGGCACAGGCGACGGCATCGGGCATGCCCCTCAATCCGAGCTTGTCGAAGCTCGAGAGGAATTTTTCGTGGTGCTGGTGGCGAAACAGGCGAAAGACCCACTCGGCCGCCTCCGGCGCGCCGCGGCGGGTGACGAGCGTCAGGATCAGGCCCGTGAAATAGCTATGGTAGAGCCCGGCGGCAGCCTTGATTGCACGGGTGTCGATCTCGGGCATCACCGCACGCCGATGGACGCCGGCTAAAACATGGCGGCGTGCACGCGATCGGGCGGATTGTGTCCATCGAGATAGGTCTTGATGTTGATGACGACCTTTTCACCCATGTCGATGCGACCTTCGATGGTTGCGGAACCCATGTGCGGCAGGGCCACGACGTTGTGGCTTGCCAGCAGCTTGGGATTGATCGCCGGCTCATGTTCGAACACGTCGAGGCCGGCGCCGGCGATTTGGCCGGTCTCGATCAGACGGGCCAGCTCGTTTTCGTCGATCACCTCGCCGCGGGCGGTGTTGACGATATAGGCGGTCGGCTTCAGAAGCTTGAGCCGCCGGGCCGAAAGGAGATGGTAGGTTGCTGGCGTGTGCGGGCAGTTGACGGACAGGATGTCCATGCGCGCCAGCATCTGGTCGAGACTATCCCAATAGGTGGCCTCGAGCTCCTGCTCTACCTCCTCGGCAACCCGGCGGCGGTTGTGGTAGTGGATCTGTAAGCCGAAGGCCTTGGCACGCCGCGCGACGGCCTGGCCGATCCGGCCCATGCCGATGATGCCGAGCCGCTTGCCCCAAATGCGGTGGCCCAGCATCCAGGTCGGCGACCAGCCGAGCCACTGCTTGGCGGAATCCTTGAGCAGTGCCGTGCCTTCGGCGAGCCGGCGCGGCACGGCCAGGATCAAGGCCATGGTCATGTCGGCCGTATCCTCGGTCAGCACGTCCGGCGTATTGGTGACGATAATGCCACGCACGCGCGCCGTATCCAGGTCGACATTGTCCACGCCGGTGCCGAAATTGGCGATCAGTTTAAGCTGCGGGCCGGCTTGGGCGATCAAGGACCGGTCGATCCGGTCGGTCACCGTCGGGACCAGAACATGCGCTGCCTTTACCGCCTCGGCGAGCTCCGCCTGCGACATCGGTTTGTCATCGAGGTTGAGCCGGGCATCGAACAGCTCGCGCATCCGCGTTTCCACCACATCGGGCAGCTTGCGGGTGACGATTACCAGCGGCTTCTTGCTCGGATTGGGCATGCGATGCTCACGCTGCTATGGGTTGGCGCTGCTACCTCGCGGCACATCCTTGCCCTGTACTAGCAGATACCGTGGTGGGGACAAGGTGGCCCAACGCCAAAGCCGGCTTCGGCACGGGTGGGACTTGATCGCCGGCATCAAATCGTGCTTTCCCGCGGGGTGTCGAAGCAGGGGGCGGACGGGTTGGCGAATGGGTAGAACGCAGTTCCAGGCGAGACTTGCATTTGCCGTGCTGGTGCTGGGGGCGGCGACGGGACTTGCCGCCCAGCCGGCGCCAGAGCCGCAGAGCACCGGCGCGAGCGGCTTGGCGCTGCCGCGCTTTGCTAGTCTCAAATCCGACCGGGTCAACCTGCGCCAGGGACCCGGCACCGACTACCCAACGGCGTGGGTCTTCCGGCGTGCGGGTCTGCCGGTCGAGATCGTCAAGGAATTTGAAAGCTGGCGCGAGGTGCGCGATGCGGAAGGCACCACCGGCTGGGTGCTGGGCGCCATGCTGAGCGGCAGGCGCACCGCCGTTGTGCTGCCCTGGGAGCAGAAAGCGGGCCAACCGCAGCCGGCTTCGGCGGCGTTGCGCGATGACGACAGCGCCTCGGCCAGGCCGCTCGCCTACGTTGAGGCCGGCGTGCTTGCGAGCATCATCAGTTGCGATGGTCGCTGGTGCCGGATCTCGGTTGGCGGCTTTCGCGGCTACATCGAGCAAATCAAGTTGTGGGGCGCCTACCAGGGGGAGGTCATCCGCTAAGTTGGTGTTTTTGGCCCCCGAGGCCCCAACGCCTAGCGACGCGGCACCAGGCGCACGACGACGTCAATATGCGAAATCTTCAGATCCGCCGGCGGTTCCGGCAGGCCGTCGACCCGGATCGTGTCGCCGGGAATGTCGACCAGGCGGCCGTGTTCCTCGACGAAAAAATGATTGTGGTTGGATGTGTTGGTATCGAAATAGGCGCGCTGGCCGCCAATGGCGATTTCCCGCAGCAGGCCCGCCCCCTTGAATTGGTGCAGCGTGTTGTAAACCGTGGCGAGCGAGACCCGTTCTCCGGCGCGCACGGCCTCCTCGTGCAGCAGTTCGGCCGTGACATGCCGGTCGCCGTTGCCAAACAACAGCGCTGCCAGCGCTATGCGCTGGCGCGTCGGCCTCAGGCCGGCCCGTCGCAACAGTTGAGAAACAGAATTGCCCATAGCACAGGCTCTGCCGGTGGGGACCTCCGCCAAGCGCGCTGCCTGAGCGACAATGCGTCCCGCAACTTTGATATTGCCGCTGTTTGCAAGTATATGTCGCCTTTCCCGGCTGGGCAACGGTCTACCTCACGCCCGCCGTCCCGTGCTGGGCGCGCGCCTGGAACACGGGCTTTTGAGCGGGGGGCGAGTGTGATAGGACATGCCTGGCGTGGGTAAATAAAGCGCAAGTGCCGTTCGCGCACCGACATTTCGTAGAGGGAGGGCGATGCCCGAGCGCGTTGCAACCTACGAATACGCAGATCTCCTCACCTGTGGCCGTGGTGAGCTCTTTGGGCCTGGCAATGCGCAGCTGCCTTTGCCGCCGATGCTGATGTTCGATCGGATTTCTTGCATCTCCGACGTCGGCGGCGCGCACGGCAAGGGCCAGGTGGTGGCCGAGCTCAAGGTCTCGGGCAACCCGGCGCTCGATTGGTTCTTCGCCTGCCATTTCAAGGATGATCCGGTGATGCCGGGTTGCCTCGGACTGGACGCGCTCTGGCAGCTCACCGGCTTTTTCCTGGGATGGCTGGGTGCCCCCGGCAAGGGGCGGGCGCTCGGCGTGGGCGAGGTGAAGTTTACCGGTATGGTTATCCCGACGACCAAAACCGTGCAGTACGTCGTCGACCTGAAGAGGGTGATCTTGCGCCGTTTGAAGCTTGCCATTGCCGACGGAGTGATGAAGGCCGATGGTCGGGTGATTTACGCTGCGACCGATCTTCGCGTCGGGCTGTTTGAAGCCGGGGAGCAGCCAGCAGCCTTTTGAAGGGTGCCCCTATCCCTCCGTCTGCGGGTTCGGCATGAGTTAAGAGCGGCACGAGGATGCCAAGAAAGGTCTGGCAATGAGACGCGTGGTCGTCACGGGGATGGGTATCGTGTCCTCGATCGGCAACAATACCCAGGAAGTGCTGGCCTCTTTGCGCGAAGCCAAGTCGGGCATCGTCCACGCGGAAAAATACGCCGAACTCGGTTTCCGCTGCCAGGTCCACGGCGCTCCGAACCTCGAGTGGGAGGCGATGGTTCCCCGCAAGGCGCGCCGCTTCATGGAGGCCGGTGTCGGCTGGTGCTTCGTCTCCATGGAGCAGGCGATTCGTGACGCCGGGCTTGAGAGCACGGACGTCGTCAACGAACGAACCGGCATCATTGTGGGCTCGGGCGGGCCCTCCACCCGCGCGATCGTGCGCGCCGCGGATGTGACGCGCGAGAAAGACCCGAAAAAGATCGGCCCGTTCGAGGTTCCCAAGGGAATGTGCTCCGGCCCGTCGGCCGCCCTGGCAACCGCCATGCAGATCAAGGGCACCAACTATTCGATCTCCTCGGCGTGCGCGACATCGGCGCATTGCATCGGCAATGCCGCCGAGCTCATTCAGTGGGGCAAGCAGGACGTGATGTTTGCGGGGGGCTGCGAGGAGCTCGATTGGACGCTCTCGGCGCTCTTTGATGCGATGGGAGCCATGTCGACGAAATTCAACGCCGTGCCAAAGCGCGCGAGCCGCGCCTACGACAAAGACCGCGACGGCTTTGTGATCGCGGGCGGTGCCGGGGTCGTCGTTCTCGAAGCCTTAGACCACGCCAGGGCGCGTGGGGCGCGGATCCACGCGGAGCTCGTCGGCTACGGCGCCAACTCCGACGGTTTCGACATGGTGGCGCCCTCGGGCGAAGGCGCCGCGCGCTGTATGCGCATGGCCATGCACGGCGTCGATGGCAAGGGCGTGGGCAGGATCGACTATATTAACCCGCATGGCACGGCAACGCCGGTCGGCGACGAACGGGAAATCGATGCCATCCGGCAGGTGTTCGGCAAGAACCTGCCGCCGATCTCCTCCACCAAATCGTTAACGGGCCACTCGCTGGGCGCCGCTGGGGTGCAGGAGGCGATTTACGCGCTGCTCATGATGAACAATCGCTTTATCTGCGAGAGTGCCAACATCGATGAACTCGACCCCGCCTTCGCGGATGTACCGATCTCGCGCAAGCGGCAGGACGATGTAAATCTCAACTGTGTCATGTCGAACAGCTTTGGTTTCGGCGGCACCAATGCCACGCTGATTCTCAGGCGATACGACGCATGACCCAGCATGCGGCGACGGCGGGGACGTTAGGCGTTTTTTAGAGGGGCAGGGCGGAGGCTTGTCACCGGGCACCTTGCCCGCTGAGGTCGCGAGAGGAACGAGGTCATGACGAACAGGGATATGGCCCAGGTCGGGCCACTGATGGCAGGCAAGCGCGGCCTCGTCATGGGCGTGGCCAATGACCGCTCGATTGCCTGGGGAATTGCCCGCATGCTGGCCGGTCACGGCGCGCAGCTGGCCTTCACCTACCAGGGCGATGCGTTCGGGCGCCGCGCAGTGCCGCTGGCAAAGTCGGTTGGCTCCGAGATCATCGTCAGTTGCGACGTTCTCGACCTCAAAAGCGTCGACAATGCCTTCGCCGAGATCAAGACCAAATGGGGCAGTCTCGACTTCGTGGTGCATGCGCTGGCCTTCTCGGATCGGCGCGAGCTGTCCGGCCGCTACGCCGATACCACGCGCGAAAATTTCACCAACACTATGGTGATCTCCTGCTTCAGCTTCACCGAGGTAGCCAAGCGCGCGGCCGCTTTGATGCCGGCCGGCGGCTCGCTCTTGACGCTGACCTTCAGCGGCGCGACGCGCTGGGTACCCTCCTACAATGTGATGGGCGTGGCCAAGGCGGCGCTGGAGGCCTCCGTGCGCTATCTGGCGGCCGATCTCGGCGCCCAGGCGATCCGCGTCAATGCGCTCTCGGCGGGGCCCATGCGCACGCTTGCGGGCGCGGGCGTCGCCGACGCGCGCGTCATCTTCAACTACCAGCGCGATCACGCCCCGCTGCGTCGTACGCCGACGCTCGACGAAGTGGGCGGCTCGGCGCTCTACCTGTTGTCGGATTTGTCGGGCGCCGTTACGGGAGAAGTGCATTTTGTCGATTGTGGCTACAATACTGTGGCCATGCCGAGCCTCGATTACCTGAAGGAACAGGAACAGGAAGCGGCACACGCCGGCCGCCCCCCCTCAGAGGCCGCCGAGTAGGTCCGCCATTGCTATAATTGCCGGGTCCGGCCCGGCATGGCAGCGAAACATGATCGGGGTCTTCAATTCAGGCCATGGCGGGCTCACCATCGTTCGTGAGCTGGTTCGGCGTTTCCCGGATCTTGCCTACGCCTACCTCGGCGACCACGCCAATGTGCCCTACGGGGAGCGCGCCTCCGACGAGATCGTTGCGCTCACGCGCCAGGGGGTGGAGCGACTGTTCCATCAGGGTTGCCGGCTGGTGCTGCTTGGCTGCAATACCGCCACCTGCGTGGCGGCGCGCACCCTGCAGCGCGGTTGGCTGCCCGTGAGCGGCTGGAAGGGTCATAATGTCCTCGGTATCGTCGCGCCGACGGTGGAAGCGGCGACCCAGACCCCCTGGGCGGTTTCGACCCCGCAATATCCGCAAAAGTACAACACCGATGTGGTCGCCGTGTTCGGCACGACGCGGACCGTTGCCTCGCACGCCTATCCCGAGGAAATCCATAAGCGCTGCCCAAGGGTGACCGTCGTGCAGCAGGCGTGCGCCGGTCTTGCCGGCGCGATCGAGGCTGGCGCCACGGAAGCCACCATCGAGGCGCTGATCGCCGATGCCGTCGGCGGCTTGCTGGCACGCACGCCAGGGCAGCCACCGCATCGCGCCATCCTGGGGTGCACGCACTATCCGCTCGTCGAGCATCTGTTTCGGCGCCACCTGCCGCCGTTCACGCGCATTCTGTCGCAGCCGCGGGTGGTGGCCGATAGCTTGGAAGACTATCTCACCCGCTATCCCGAGTACCGTGCACGCAATGCCGGGGCAGCCCCGACGGTGCTGCTGACGACGGGTGATCCGGCCAGGGTCAATCGAACGGCGCGCTTGTTCTGGCCCGGTGCCCCCGCCTTCATCGGCCTACCCGCCTAGGATCTGGCCACCTCAAGGGGTGGCCAGTCCATTTTCGCGGAAGATACCCCGGGGCGGGTGCGGTTTGGCATCGCCCGCTACTTGGCGAGGTAGCTGCGGTGCAGCCAGCCGCCGTCGCCGCCGCGCGCTTCGTTGTAGAGCGTCTTGTCGCCGTCGCGGGTCTCCTGGCGCGTGCCAGCCGCGCCGGCGCGTTCGAGCGCTTTGCCGCGCTCGGCTTCGGCCAAGAATTCGGTGGCCTTGGCCGCCGCTGGCGCTGGGCTGGCTGGGCCGCTCCCGCTCTTTTCGCCGATCGCTTCGGTGACGACGGCGGCGAGCTGCTTGTCCCACATTTTGCGAAACATCGCGTTCGAAGGGTAGAGGTTGGCACTGCTCATTTGTCCGTTGATCGCCACCACGTAACCCAAGATGTCCAACTCGGCTTCACCCTTGGTTTTTAGCGACGCCAGATAGCTGGCGCGGGCGCCTTGCAGCCTCTCGTTTTCAAGACTGAGCTGCAGGCTCGTCGCCGAAGTTGGCGAGGCGACGCTGGAGTTGAGGCCGCCCTCCAGCTTGCTCTGCGTCGCTGCCACCAAGTCCCAGACCTGCTTTTGCTTGGCTGCTACCTCGCCGCTGGCGGGTACGTCACCGGCCGGTCGAAAGCCACCGTCCTTGGCCGGGGCCGGCGTGGCCATGGCCAGTAACGCCGCCCGCGACGGCATCGCCTCGCTCGCGCTCGAGAACTTGTTCACATCTTCCTTGCCGCGCGCGGTCCAACGCCCTTGCTCGACGCAGAATGACGCGATCGGCAGGCGCCCGGATTTCGCCGGCAACAAGAAGCTAACGGTAAGCACCCGGTCCTGTTTGCCGCCCTTGACGATGTCGCCGGCCTGCACGAACACCGGCTCGGTACCGGTATTTTCGATTTGCAGCTCATTGACCCGACCGGTTTCGATCACCTGCACCCTACCCTTGGTGACGGCCTCTTGCAGGGTGAGCGGCACGGCGCCCGACGCGCTGACGCCGTGCACGAAATAGACGGCCAAGTTTTCGTAAGTGTGGGGTCCTGATAGGCGATGACCTTGCTCGGCGAGCAATGGGCCGCTCGAGGCGCCGATCGCCGCGAAGGCCGCCGCCGCCACAGGAGCAACAGACCAGATGCGCATGTCTCAACCCTTTCTCGAGGATGCCGGACCCCACTTGCTTACTGCAGTTTTTTGGCTGCGCCGGGATGCTGGCTGGGCGAAAGCGCGGTCGCTCTGCGGCCGGATGATGGTATAACGCTCCGCACGAGGATTAACGCATGGTAATGTACGGCTTTATCAGCGCTCGGACTTTACCGCAGGCTTTCCGCGGCGAAGCCGCGGCGCGGTCTTTGCGCTCGAGCCTTTCCTGCCGGTCGAACCGAAGCCACCGACGCCGCGCGGCGTCGGCGAAGCCTCTGCAATTTCCACGAGGCTCGCGCGTTCAACGCGCTGGAACACCAATTGGGCAATACGTTCGCCGCGTTCGATGACAAAGTTTGCTTCGCCCAGGTTGACGAGCAACACCTTGACCTCACCACGGTAGTCGCAATCGATCGTGCCTGGACTGTTGAGCACCGTGATGCCGTGCCGGAGGGCCAGTCCCGAGCGTGGCCGCACCTGCGCCTCGAAGCCCGGCGGCAATTCCAGGACGAGACCCGTGGGAATCAGCGCGCGCGCGCCGCGCGCAAGCCGGACCGGGCGGCGTTCGGCAACGGCGGCGAGGAGGTCCATGCCGGCGGCAGCCTCGCTTTGGTAGCCGGGCAAAGCGAGACCGAACCCATGCGCTAGACGCACGACCCCCACCACCGCTCGGCGCCGGGGCGGTTTGGCCGTCATGTCACGGCGGTATTGTCAGCGAGCCACTGGGCGGCGCGGGCAACGAGGCGCCGGGCGACTTCCGCCTTGGGCAGGTCGGGCCAGGCTTCGACGTCCTCTGCCGTCACGAGGTGCACGGTGTTGCGATCGCCGCCCATGATGCCCGTCTGCGGCGAGACGTCGTTGGCGAGAATCCAGTCGGCGCCCTTGGCCTTGCGCTTCTTTTTGGCGTATTCGACCACGTGTGCCGTCTCGGCAGCAAACCCAATCACGAGCGGCGGTCGTCGACCCGGCGGGGACTGGGCAATGGTCTTCAGGATGTCGGGGTTCTCCGCGAGCTCCAGCCGCGGCGGCGCGGAGTGTGCGCCCTTTTTGAGCTTCTCGGAAGATGTCCTGGCAACGCGCCAGTCGGCGACGGCCGCGGCGAAGATGGCGATATCGCAGGGCAGGGCCTCAGACACCGCCGCCAGCATCTCTTGCGCGGTCTCGACCGTCACGAGATCGACGCCGGCGGGGACGGCAAGCTGGCTCGGTCCGGAGACGAGCGTTACCCGGGCGCCGAGGGCGCGCGCTTGCGCGGCGATGGCCATGCCCTGCTTGCCCGACGAACGGTTGGCGATATAGCGCACCGGGTCGATCGGCTCGTGCGTGGGCCCGCTGGTGACGACCACGTGGCGTCCGGCCAGCGGGTTTGCTGCACGCGTGTGTGCGCCGGGCTCAGCGTCAACCTGCGCGGCACGCTGCGCCGGTGCGCCATGAGCCAAGATGTCGACGATCGCGGCCAGCAGCTCGGGCACCTCCGCCAGGCGGCCGGGTCCGGCCTCGCCGGCTTCAGCCATTTCGCCCACCGCCGGCCCGACGAAGAAAATTCCGTCCGCCTCGAGCAGAGCCACGTTGCGCCGCGTGGCAGCGTTCAGCCACATGCGCGGGTTCATGGCGGGTGCCACCAACACCGGCTTGTCGGTCGCCAGCAGCACGCATGAGGCCAGGTCGTCGGCATGCCCGCCCGCCATTTTGGCGAGCAGGTCGGCGGTGGCCGGTGCGACCACGATCAAATCCGCCTCCCGCGCCAGCCGGATATGACCGATCTCGCGCTCCTCGTCGAGGTCGAAGAGATCGGTAAAGACGTGATCGCCCGTCAGGGCCCCGACCGACAACGGGGTGATGAAGGCCTGCCCCGCCTTGGTCATGATGGCGCGCACGCCCACCCGCCGCTCGCGCAGGCGGCGAATCAGGTCGAGGCACTTATAGGCGGCGATGCCGCCACCGATAATGAGGACGATGCGCTTGTCGACCGCAGCCTCCCGGCCAGGGCCCGCAGCCGGGCTCGCCCGCGTCGGGACGAGCCGGGGCCGTTGCGGTCCCGTCGCCGGCACCGCCGCGCCCGCGGCCGGGGTGCAAGCGCCCATGAAGGCGCGCACGCGATCGGCGGTCTTGAGCGTGACGCTGTTGCCGCGCCGCAAGTTGGCGACCAGGTGGCCGTCGTTGACCGAGGCCAGGCCGAATTTGGTCGGCGTGAGGCCGGATTCGGCGAGAAAGGCCTCGATCTCCGTGAGCAGGGCGCGCGCCATGGTGTGCATGGCCGGCACTCTCGTGGGAAATTCCCCATTAGTCAATGGGTATCGGGTCCGCGGCCGTGACCTTTACCCCCCGCGATCCCGGCAGCTTAGCGCTCGCCCAGACGGCGCAGGCGCGCTTCGGCCTCCGGCGCGCCCAGCTCGCGCGCCTTCTCATACCATTTCTTGGCCTCGGCCGGCTCCGGCTTCAGGCCCAACACTTTGAGGCGTGCGAGCTCGGCGGCGTCATAGGTGGCAGCCAACGCTAGGGCACTTTCCGCCAGGCCGGCCTCGGCGGCACGCTCGAAGAACTGCCGCGCCGCATAGATGTTGCCACGTCCCAGCTGCTCCTCACCCCGGGCGTGCAGCTTGATGGCGCGGTCGCGATCGGCTGGCCCGAGCTGGGGGGCCGAAAGTGCGCGCGTCGTGCTGTTGGGCGGCGCGGCGGCTGCCGCGGGAGGCGCCGCCGCGGCCACCGCCCGCGTGACTGCAAGGGTCGTGGTCGCCTCGGCCAAGATCGAACCCTCGACGTTGACGAGCGTGACGACGACTTCCGACTTGCCTTCCAGCCCTACCGGCACAATGACCATGAGGCCCGGCAGGGCGTTGAGGGGCACGGCCCACGAACCGGGCGCGATCGCATATCCTTCCGACAGCGCCGCCGTCGCTGGCAGCCCGCGAATGCGGACAAACGAGTTCTTGGCGAGCCCGTCGCGGGGGCGCACTTGGATCGATAGGCGCACCCGCGAGGCCGGTGCCGCGTTGGTCACCGGCGCCACTTCCAGTGCGATGGGCTCGCCCTGTTGGGCGGCGGCAGGGACGTGCGCCCCAGGGGGGACGGCCGCCAACAGGGCGGCAACAATGAGGGCGAAAACGCCGAACCTCAGTGGTACGCGAACTTGCAAAACTACGTTGGCCTGCGCGGCCCGCCGCGGCCAGGTCGCCGTCCTGCTCGGGGCGATGCCAGGGTGGGCTGCGCGCAGGCGCCTCTCCTTTGTTTCCCAAGGCGGGTGGTTTGGCTGAGCCCCCCGCCGACCTAGACAACCAAACCGGGGTTACGGAGCGCATTGGTCACAGCCCCGTGCCAGCCGCCCCCGTGAGCAGCCCCTTATCGGTCCCTTATCAGTCCCTTATCAGTCCCTGGCCTCTTCTGCCAACAGCGAGGATCGGCAAGCATGCGCCCGTTTCACTGCTTCTTTTGCTGTTTGCTCCACTCCAGGAATTGCTTGAACAGGCGCTCCTGCTCGACTTTGTTGTCGACGGCCGCGCGCGCGCCTTGGGGGCGGGTCAGGTTGGCCTCGGCGCTCGCCTGCGCGGCGGCCTTGGCAACCAGGGCCTGGGCCGGAGGAAAGCGCGTCCAGCCCGGGATCGTGCCGGCCAAGTTCATGTCCTTCCAGCCCGGCTGATAGGGCTTCTCGCGCAGCTTGTCGAAGCGGTCGAACAGGTACTCCACAAAGCGCACGCAGCGTCGGTAACGATCTGTGTCCTTGTTCCAGTTGTAGACCGCGAGCAAGGCCGGCACCGAGATGGTCTGCACGGTCTCGCCCTGGGCGATCAAATTGGGGTAGTCGGCGGCCGTCAGCTCGGCAGGTACGTAGTAGTCCTCGAACTTTGCGCCGAACTCGACCGGCAGGAAATGAAAGCCTGGTTCCGGTTTGAATTTCGAGAACAGGTCGTTGGGCTTGCCCACCACGTGCACGATGCCGGCGATTTCGCCCTTGCGCATCTGCTCGAGGGCGACCGAATTGTTCTGGAACAGCCGTTCGACCTTGATGCCCAGCCGATCGAAGACGATGCCGCCGGTATAGTTGGCGGCGCTGCCGACCGTGTTGAAATTCACCTTCTTGCCGACCAGGTCCTGGAAGCTTTTGATCTCCTCGCGCACGTAGACGTGGACCTCGCCCTGGAACATGGGGATGATGTAGTTCACCCGCCGCTCGATACCGGGAATTCGCTCCACGTTCCTGAAGTGATCGAGCACATCGGAGTAGGTGATGGCGATGTCGACACCCTTGAGATAGATGAGGTCGCTGACGTTACCCACCGCGCCGTAACTGACGATCGGCAGCACACGCATGTTGTCACCATCGTCGAGTGCCTTGCCCAAATCGGCGGCGTAGCGAACGAAGGTTCCCTCCAGCAGGCCGCCGGCGACGCCGACCGTCCAATTGTTGATACGAGCGGCCTTGGCGGCCTCTTCTTCGTTCACTGGTTTATTGGGAATCGGCTGCGCCCGCCGGGGCGCGTTGGCCTGCGCGACTTCCGCGGTTCCGGGCCACAGCAGCTGGGCGGCGGCCGGGGTGGCCGTCATGGCCAGGCAGGCCAGGTAACCGAGCGTGGTAGCAATGCGATACACGTTAATGCCTCCTCGAGCCCTTCAATGCCGTGCTCGGCGCGCGTCGCGAGCTTCGCACGGCTTAGGCCAGATTGCGAGCTCACAACACCTCGGAGGCGGCGTCCGGATTGCAACGGCAGAAATCGCCTGGGATCCTGCCAACGGCTCGGACGAGACGCGCCGCCCGAAGCGTTGAAACCTGCCTTGCCTGCAATCGGAGCATGGCCGTAGAGGCAACTCCGAGCCAATCCTCCGGCGCCACCCCCGATGCCGTCGGACGATAAGCCAGGCTGGCGTCAGATCACGTTCATTTCATGGCAGGCGCGCGCCCACCAGCCTGGGCCGCCGAGCACAACATTTTGGGCCAAGATGTGACGGTCAAGATTTGAACCCGATTGCCGGCCACTCCGGGGGCGGGAGGAGGCTCGCGGGGATGCGCGCCATGCAGCAGGCAGGCGCCGCTGAGGCCCGGTGCCGCAGCGGCACGGCCTGATCCTCACGCTGCCGCATCCCCTAGCGGGCGCCTGCCCGCGGCGGGCTGCGGCCCTCACGCTGTCGGTCGGCGTCGCGAGGGCCGCAGCCGCCGCCGCTCAAACGCCACGCCAGGGCCATGACGACAGTCGGTCGCGCCGAGGCCACCAAAAGCTCCACGCAGGCGATCGGGCGGGTCGTCAAGAGCGCCCGGCCGTGCCGGCGGCCGAAGCTGTTGGCGCGGGTAGAAAAAGGGCCAGCGCCCCGCCGCCGGCAAGGAGCTTAACACTGAGGCATGACGGCGCGCAGCAAGCTTGGACCCGGGCCCGAGTGCTACCGGCGGGCCGAAGCGTGCGTGCGCGATGAGTTCAACCCACGACAGGCGGCGGTGCGCGATGGCCTGAAGCGTTATGCGTGCCTGCAGGTGGGAGGTCCGCGGAGCCCGCCGCGTCGGCAGCCTGTACGTCACTTTTCAAAAACTCCCTCCTGGCCTAGGCTGCAGGCAGGTCAACGCGTCCCCGCGCCCACCGCACAGGAGGAGATTAAGCCGTGCCCGTCGCCATTCGCCAGATCCACCCCGTGTTCGTCGGCGAGGTCTCCGGGGTCGACATCAAAGGACCCTTGTCGCGCGAAGCTATCGCGGCCATCGAAGCCGGCATGGATCGGCATGGCGTGCTCGTGTTTCGCGATCAGGCAGTGAGCGATGATGAGCAAATGGCGTTCACGCGCAACTTCGGGGCCATCGAGAATGCGCGCGGGGGCAACGTCACCAAGGAGGAAGACAAGCGGCTGGCCACTGGGATGAACGATGTCTCCAACCTCGGCAAGGACGGCAGGCCGCTCGCTCGCGACAGCCGTCAGCGCTTGTTCAATCTGGGCAACCTGCTGTGGCACTCAGACAGTTCCTTCCGCGCCATTCCCGCCAAATACTCGCTGCTTTCGGCGCGCGTGGTGAACCCGAAAGGTGGCGATACCGAATTCGCCGACATGCGCGCCGCCTACGATGCGCTCGATCAGGACAGCAAGGCCGAAATCGAGAACCTGGTGTGCGAGCACTCGTTGATGTTTTCGCGCGGCGCCCTCGGCTTCGTCGACTACACCGAGGAGGAGAAGCAGCTCTTCAAGCCTGTACGCCAGCGCTTGGTGCGTACGCACCCCGTCAGCGGCCGCAAGTCCCTTTATCTTTCCTCCCATGCCGGCAGCATCATCGGCAAACCGACGCCGGAAGCGCGCATTCTATTGAACGATCTCAGGGAGCACGCCACGCAGTCGCGCTTCGTCTATGTGCACAAGTGGAAGGTCAACGACCTCGTCATGTGGGACAACCGCCAGACCATGCACCGTGGCCGGCGTTACGATGAGAGCCAGGCGCGCGACGTGCGCCGCACGACCGTCGCCGGCGATGCCCCGACCATCGCGCAGGCCGCCGCCGAATAGGCGTCGCCTGCGATCGGCGCCGTCGCGGCCGAAGCCTCAAGCGTGTCCGTCGAGGCGCGCCAGCCCCAATTCCTCGGCGGCCGGCAGTGGTGCGAGGTAGCGGCGAAGGAGGGCATCGGACACATCGGCGAGGCGCGGTGGCGACCAGGCCGGCTTGCGGTCCTTGTCGACGATCAAGGCGCGCACGCCTTCCGGAAACTCACCATCCTCGAACAGACGCACCGCCAAGCGAAACTCCATGTCGAGCGCGGCCTCGAGCGATGGCAGGCCGCGGGCATGTCGAATGGCCGCACAGGCAAGTTTGAGCGCTTTCGGTGACTTTTGCGCCAGTGCCCGGCGCGTTCCATCGCTCCAATCGAGGTTGCTGTGTTCCAGGCGAGCCAGCATCACCTCGAGGCTGTCGGCGGCGAAGATCCGATCGATATCGGCCGCACGGTCGGCCAGACGAGACCGGCCCGCCTCCTGCGTTAACGTCTTGAGCACCTCGCCAACCACCCCGCCCTTGGCATCGAGCAGGCGCGTCTTGAGCTCCTCGAGGCTGCTTGCGGGCACAAATGCATCGGAGAAGCGCGCATAGATGGCGTCTGCCGCATCCATCTCGGCACCCGTCAACCCGAGATAGAGCCCGGCTTCACCCGGGGCATGCGCCAACAGCCAACTGCCGCCCACGTCGGGGATCAGCCCGATGCCCGTCTCCGGCAGAGCGAGCCGGGAGCGCTCGGTGACGATACGGTGGCGGGCGTGCGCCGATAGGCCGATACCCCCACCCATGACGATGCCGTCCTGGATCGCCACATAAGGCTTGTCGTAGCGACTGATCAGGGCGTTGAGCCGATATTCGTCGCGCCAGAAGGCGCGCGCGGCGCTCGAGCCGGCGCTGCGGCTGTCGTAGAGTGCGCGCACATCGCCGCCGGCGCACAGGGCCCGTTCGCCGCTGCCGTCGAGCAGCACCAATTCGACGCGGACATCGTCCCGCCAGGCTAGCAAGGCATCCCAGATCGGCGCCAGCATGGCGTGCGTCAAGGCATTCAGCGCCTGCGGGCGGTTCATGGTGATCCGCCCCGCCCGGCCCTCGCGGCGGATCAGCACCTCATCCTTTGGCGTTGCGCTCATGCTGGATCCTTGACAAGGCGTTCTAACCTGGGGGATTAGCGGTCCCATTGGGCGGCGGCAACGGTTTTCGCTCCGCCAGGGAGGCCTGAGGCCTAGGCATGACGGTCTGGCAGAAAATTGCCGGTTTTGCGACGGCGCTCGGCGGCGCCAGCGGCAGTCTGCTGCACGAGGTGGCAAACGTCTTTGGGTTCGACCGCGATAGCGCGCCGGAAAAGAGCGTCGCCTTCACGATCGGCGTGATTGCCCTCAGCGCCAAGATGGCCAAGGCCGACGGCGTGGTCTCGCCGCGCGAGGTGGACGCGTTCCGCCGCGTCTTTCAATTCTCGCCGGAGGAGGCCGCCAACGTCGCGCGTGTCTTCGACCTCGCCAAGCAGGATACGGCCGGCTACGAGGCCTATGCCGATCAGATCGCGGCCCTGCTCGGCGACGACCGCAGGCTGCTGCAGCACGTGCTGGAAGGTCTTCTCTATGTGGCGGCGGCCGATGGCGCCCTGCACCCCAAGGAGGACGTATTCCTCAAATCGGTGGCACAACGCTTCGGCTTTGCCGACAATGAGTACCGCTACTTCCGCGCTCGCTTCGTGCGTGATGCGGACAATCCCTACGACGTCCTGAAGCTTCCCCCGTCGGCCAACAATGCCGAAATCCGCGCCCAGTATCGCAAGCTCGTCAAAGACAATCATCCCGACAAGCTGGTCGGCCGCGGCGTACCCCCTGAGTTCGTCGATCTCGCCACCCGCAAGCTCGCCGCCATCAATGCCGCCTACGACAGCATCGCCAAGGAGCGCGGGTTGTGATCGTAAAGGCGGACACAGGACTCGTGCACGAGCTCTATCCCGCCTCGAACTTCGAGCCGAGACGCGAGGGCCTGCGCCCCAGCATCCTGATTCTCCACTACACGGGCGTCGCCAGCGCGGCCAAGGCTATCGAGTGGCTGTCACGGCCTGATAGTCGCGTATCGTGCCATTATGTGATCGATGAAACGGGGTGCATCACCCAGATGGTGGCGGAGGCGGCGCGCGCCTGGCACGCCGGCGAGGCGAGCTGGGCCGGCGAAACCGATATCAACTCGGCCTCGATCGGAATCGAGGTGCAAAATCCCGGCCACGAGCTCGGCTATCCGGATTTTCCCGAATCGCAACTTGCGGCGGTCGAAGCCTTGGCGCGGGATATCTTGACCCGCCACGGCATCCCGCCCGAGCGCGTGCTGGCACACTCGGATGTGGCGCCCAAGCGCAAGATCGATCCCGGCGAGAAGTTTCCCTGGGCGCGGCTCGCCGCCGCGGGCGTCGGCCATTGGGTCGAACCGGCCCCGCTCGTCGATGCCGAGCCCGGTATCGGCGTCGGCGCCGCCGGCCCCCCGTTTGCTGAGCTGCAGCGGCAGCTTCGCGACTATGGCTATGCGATCGAGCCGACCGGGCTCATCGACGGCGCCACCGAGTTGGTCGTCAAGGCGTTCCAGCGCCACTTTCGCCCCGCCCGGGTCGATGGCCGGATCGACGCCTCGACCATCGCCACGCTCGAGCGCCTCGCCGCGGCGCTGCCGGCGGCGGCCGCCTAAGGGCACGCAGGTCCGCCTCGAGTCCGAATGCCTAGCGCGAAGGCCTGACCCGGCCGCGGCGGCACCGCGCCGTCCCCGGCTGCCATGACGCCTGCCGGTCAGTCCGCGCCCGCCCGCTTTTCCACGCCCATTTCCACGCCGCCTCCCACGCTCGGATCCATGTCCCAGCCTTAACCTCGCGTCACCTCTCACAGCGTGTGGGAGGCTGCGCGATCGAAGGAGCCCTCCTCATGCCAAAAAAAACCATTGCTACGGCGTGTCTGTTGTTCTTGTCGATCGGGTGTAGCCCAGTCGCCGGCACGGCCTTGGCGGACGATGCGCACCACACGGTGGTCGCGGCTGATGCCGTCAACTGGGGTCCGGCGCCGGCCTCGCTGCCGAGCGGCGCCCAAGCCGCAGTCCTGCTCGGCAATCCGGCCAAGGAGGGGCCCTTCGTGCTCCGCCTCAAGTTCCCCGACGGCTTCACGGTGCCGCCCCACCGCCATTCCAAGGACGAGTTCGTCACGGTGATTGCCGGAAAATTTGCCGTCGGCGCCGGCGAGAAGGTGGACCGGACGGCCGCAAAGCCGCTGCCGGCGGCGAGCTTCGTGCATCTGCCGGCCGGCATGGCGCACTACGCCTGGGCCGACGGGGAAGCCATCGTGCAAATCAACGGCTTTGGCCCCTTCGACGTGAAGTACGTCGATCCCAAGGATGACCCGCGCAATAAATAGCCGTCGCCGGCGCGGGCGCCGCTGCGTGGCCCGCCAACCAGGAACGGCCGCGTTGATCGTGGCCGGCCGTTGGCGCGCCATTCGCTCAGGCAAATAGGCGACTGGAGGCGAGACGGGCCCCATCGCAGAGCGCACGCAGCTTGGCCCAGACGATGTCCTCGGCGACGCGTCCCATGCCCGCGGAGGTGTCAAAGCCGCAATCGGTGCCCGCAAGCACGCGCGCGGGGTCACCCACGGCCGCCACGATGCGTTCGAGCCTGTCGGCAACCACTTCCGGGTGCTCGATGTAGTTGGTGACCGTATCGATCACACCGGCCACCAACACCTGGTTGGCGTTGAGCGGCTGCTCGCGAAACACCTTGTATTCATGGGCGTGGCGCGGATTGGCGAAGGGCAGGTACAGGCCGCCGACCTTCGCCTGCATTAGGATCGGCAGGATATCGGCGAGTGCCACGTCGTGATCGTGCGGTCCCTCGTAATTGCCCCAGCAGACGTGCAGCCGCACCTTGTCGGCTGGAACATTGATGAGCGCCGCGTTGATGGCGGCGATCACACGCGCGATGAAGCGCTGGAAGTCCTTGAGCGGCCGGGCCGCGAAGGAGGCGTGACGCTCGAGCGCGAGGTCGGGCGCATCGATTTGCAACTGGAAGCCGGCGCCGACGATGGTCTCGTACTCGATGCGCAGCGCCGCCGCGATGGCATCGATGTAGGCGTCAAAGCTGGGATAATGCTCGTTCTTCACGATGGAGGCGAGGATGCCAGGCGACGCGGCCGTGACGAAGGGCACGGTTGCGCCCCGCCCGAGGCCGCCGTGGGCCGCCTTGAAGGTGGCGCACTCGGCGTCGAGCTCGGCCTGGCCGACATAGGTCACGGGACCGACGCACTTGGGCAGGAAGGCAACGTTGCTCACCGCTTCGCGCTGGGCAAGGGACCGGGCGCGTTCCGCCTTGAATTTCGGGTAGCTTTCGATATCGGCAAACGGCGCCCGCTCTCCCCGACCGTCGATGCCGCTCAAGCGATGGCGCAGATAGAGCACGAAGGACTTCGCGCTGTTGCTCGCCGTTGGAGATGATGTCAAGGCCCGCCTGGCGTTGCTTGTCCACCACCCAGGCGACGGCCTCACGCCCGGCTGCGGCGAGCGCGGTCGCATCGATTGCATCGCCTTGCGATCGACGCGTGAAAAGGTGGGTCAGCAGCGGTGGCCTTGGCAGGCTCCCTGCATGCGTCGTCAAGATGCGTGCCTCGCTCGTGGGCATGGTCCAGCGGTCCTCGTCAAATGCCTGCAAAAGCCAAACCTCGACGCTCGCCGCCGGTCAAGGCCTTGTTCGCCGCCGACGTCGGGGCAAGCGCTCATCGGGCGCGGCGTTGGGAAGGTGAGCGCCGGCCTGACAACCAAGCCGACCCGCAGTAAGCGATGCCGGCCGCAACCGCCACCGTCAGCCCCGCCCCTGCCGGGGCGCAGCAAAAGCTGACGAGCGAGGACCCGCGGGCCTATCGACTAGGAGGAGAGTGGGCACGGCCCAAGCCTGGTTTTGCACCGGGTTCGTGCGGTACCGGGGCCAGCTGGGCGCATCATCTCGTCGTGCCAGGGCCGATTTCGCGGCGTCACCACCCGTCTTCTGGGCTATGGTGGCACGGCGGACCGGCCTAGCGCCGCCGACGCCTCGATCGCGCCTGTGGCCGCAGCCCTCGCGGCGCTGGCGACCGGGACCGCCCATGGCATGATCACTAGCCGCTCGCGAGGTTGCCGTGCTCCTCAGCGAAGACATAAGAAGGGCCTGCGCCGGCCCGTGAAACCGGTGAGAAACCGGTGAGGGCGCTCGTCAATCGGCACGGACGGGGCGGGCCGGATCGAGATTGGCGGCGAGCTCGCGCAGCTTGAATTTCTGGATTTTGCCGGAGGGTGTGCGAGGCATTTCCGACATGAGCTCGAGCCGTTCGGGCCAATACTGCTTGGCCATACCGTGGCCCTCGAGGAAGATCCTCACGTCGGCCAGCGTCACTTGCCTGGTCGGCTTGGCGACGATGAAGGCGCAGGCCCGCTCGCCCAACCGTGGGTCCGGCATGGCAACAATGGCGCATTCGGCCACGTGCGGATGGCGATAGATTAGGTTTTCGACCTCGGCCACGGGAATGTTTTCACCACCGCGGATGATGACGTCCTTGCTACGACCGACGATGCGGATGTAGCCATCGCCGTCCATGCGGGCGAGATCACCGGTGTCGAACCAGCCGTGCTCGTCGACGCCATTGAGATGCGGCCGTTTCAGGTAACCGACGAAATGGGTAATTCCGCGCGCCTGCAGATGCCCTACCGTATCGGCGGGCAGCGGCTGCCCGGCGCTATCGACGATGCGCACCTCGCTGCCGGGCAGCGCACGGCCGTCAGTATCGATCACCTTCGCTTGCGGATCGCTTTTGCGGGTTATGGTAAGGCCGGCGTTCTCGGTCATGCCCCAACAGGACAGCACGTCGAGATCCATCTCCTCCCTCGCCCGCTGCACCAAGAGGCGCGGAATTGGTGCACCCGCGCACACCCAGGTATGCAGCCTGCCGCTGACCTTGCTGCGAAGAGCTTGCGGCAGGTTGACGAGATCGGAAAGGAACGGCGTCGATCCCATGCTGAAGCTTGCGCCCTCGCGCTCAATCAGCGGCGCGGCCTCGGCGGCCGACCACTGGTCGAGGGCCACCGTCTTGGTCGCCAGCATGATCGGCATCAGGATGCCGTAGAGAAAGCCGGTTTGGTGGGCGTAGGGCGATCCCATGAACACCACATCCGCATGGCCGACCGGAATGTCCCTGACGAAGCCCGCCGCCGCGGCCAGTACGGTATTGGCCGTATGCATCACGGCCTTGGGCTCCCCGGACGTGCCCGACGTATAGATCAGCTCGACGGCATCGTTGGGCGCGGGACGGCGAGCGGCAAGGCCCGCCTTCTCGGCTGGCGTCAAGGCCGGGCGCTGCAGAAAGGCGCGCTCGAAGGAGGCTTCGCCGCGGCCGCCGACCGCGAAAAGGTGCTGCAGCCGAGGCAGTTCGGCACGGATTTGCTGCAGCATGCCCAGGTGATCAAAGCCGCGCCAGGTCTGCGGCACGATGGCGACCCTGGCCTCGCCGAAACCCAGCATAAACTTGAGCTCGCGCTGGCGGAAAATCGGCATCAGCGGATTGGCGACGGCGCCGATGCGATTGCAGGCATAAAGCAGGGCGATGAATTCCCACCAATTCGGCAGCTGGAACGCCACGACGTCGCCTGTGCCGATGCCGAGCTCGCACAGCCCTAGGGCGATTTTGTCGACGCGCTCGCCGAGTTCGCCGTAGCTGAGCCGGATCTCGGCGCCGAGCGTGCTGTTGCGGCCGACAAAGGCCGGGCGCTCGGGTCCCAAGTGCACCGCCTCGTCGAGGTCATCGATGGGCACGCGGCCGGGCCAAAGCTGCGCCGAGGCTGCGATGCGACTTGGCGGCAGCCAAATTTCAACAGCCATCTCGTCCTCCTGCCCCTGCCCAACGTGCCGTTGCTGCGAACCTGGCCAGCCCGCTTGCGGGCCCGCACGGTACTCCCGCCTCAGCCCGCCATGGTCAGGCCGCCGCTCACGCTCAGGATCTGGCCGGTCACGTAGTCGCTGCTGGGGCCGGCGAAGTAGAGGATCGCCCCGGCAATGTCGTCGGGACTGGCCAGGCGGCGGAAGGGAATGGCCCTGAGCAAGGCTTCGCGCATGCGCTCCGGGTTGGCGTGGAACAGGGGCGTGTCGGTGGGGCCCGGGCACACGCAGTTGACCGTAATCTTGTGTCGGGCCCCCTCGCGCGCCAACGACTTGGTGAAGCCGATGATGCCGCCCTTGGCCGCCGCGTAGGGCGTCTCACCGAGACTGCCGACGCGTCCCGCATCGCTGGAGACGAAGACAATTTTGCCGCCGCCGGCCGCAATTATGGCGGGAAACAGGGCCCGCGTTAGCCGGAGCGGGCCGAGCAGGTTGATGCCCAACACCTTGTCAATGAAGGCCTGGTCGGCTTCGATGAACGGCTGCGTGCGGTCCCAGCCCGCCGCATTGACGAACACGTCGATCCTGTCGGCGGCACGCGCAAGCGCGATCTTGGCGCAATCGTCCACACTCGCCCCGTCTGCGAGGTCGAGTTTGATGAAGTCGACGGCAGCACCATCCGTCAGTTTGATCGTCTGTTCGGCACCGGCCTCGTTGACATCGCACAACAGCACGTGCGCGCCTTCCTTGGCGAGCATCAGGACCGTGGCCCTGCCGATGCCGGAGGCGCCGCCAGTTATCACTACGGTCTTATATTTGAGCAGCATCTATTCACCTCGCGGGGTTGCTCGCCTACTTATGTGCGCGGGCCGTGGCGCAAAGACCGCCTCGCCAAGGCGCTTGGCATTTGCGCGCAGCGCCGCTTGGCGGACGCCTCGCGCTAGCGTCGCGCGCCGGCAAGAAAGTCGCCGACGCGTCGCTGCGTTTCCTCCGTGGCCAGCAGCCGTCCGGTCCACTCGGTCTCGGCGGCAAAGCCGTTGCGTTCGGGATCGCGCGCCAGCCGAATGCAGACTTTTGCGGCGGCGAGCGCCAAGGGCGGCAGCCCGGCCAGGCGCGCGGCGATCTCCTTGGCCTGCGCCTCGAGGTCCTGGCGCGGCACCGCCCACTGTAGCATGCCGAGCTCGCGCGCTGCCGCACCGTCGATGCTGTCGGCGGCCAGTATGATGCGCGCGGCGATGGCCGGTCCGGCGATCGAGGTCAAGCGCTGCGTGCCCCCACCGCCGGGTAGGAGGCCAAGCCCGACCTCCGGCAGCCCAAGCTTGGCTTCCTTGGCGGCGATGCGCAGGTCACAGCCGAGGGCTAGCTCGTAGCCTCCACCCATGGCCGCGCCGCCGATCTCGGCAAGGCTGACCTGCGGCAGGTCGGCGATGCGCTGAAACAGGGCTTGGAAGGGCTGCGTGATCTTGGCGGCCGCCTCCATCTTGTCGGCGCTGGCAAAGTGGGTGCTGATCTCGGCCAGGTCGGCGCCAGCAGAAAACACTTTGAGGGCGCTGCGGATATGCAAGACGCTCCAGTCGGTGCGCGTTTCGAGGCCATCCAGCAGGGCGTTGAAGGCCTCGAACATGTCGGCATTGAAGGCGTTGACCGGTGGTCGGTTGAGCGTCACCGTGGCGATGCGTTCGGCGATGCTGAGACTGATATTGTCAGCCATGCGTTGCGGGCTCTCCGGGCGGATGGTGCGCGCCTGGCCGCATCAGGCACCGCCGAGGCTGCGACTGATGACGAGGCGTTGGATGTCGTTGGTACCCTCGTAGATCTTGGCCCCGCGGACACCGCGATAGATGCGCTCGACGGCGAAATCCTGCATGTAGCCGGCCCCACCCAGGGTCTGGATGGCATCCGAGCAGATTCTTTCGGCCGTCTCGGAGGCGACGAGCTTCGCCATGGAAGCCTGCACAAGACAAGGCTGGCCGGCGTCTTTGAGGGCGGCGGCGTGCAGCGTGAGCTGGCGTGCCGCCTCGAGGCTGGCGGCCATGTCGGCGAGGCGGAACGACACGGCTTGGTGCTCGAATATGGTTTTGCCGAAGGCGCGACGCTCGTGCGCGTAGCCGACGGCGATCTCGAGGGCCGCGCGGGCCATGCCGACGCTTTGGGAGGCAATGCCGATGCGTCCTCCTTCAAGGTTGGCGAGGGCAATGCGATAGCCCTGGCCTTCCTCCCCCAGTCGGTCCGCCGCCGGCACGACCACATCGTCGAAGCGGATCTCGCAGGTGTCGGAGGCATTCTGCCCCATCTTTTTCTCGATGCGGGTTACGCTGTAGCCGGCTGCCTTGGTATCGACGAGGAAGGCGGAAATGCCGCGTTTACCCGCGCTCGGGTCGCTAACCGCAATGACCAGGGCGAGGTCGGCGGTGGCGCCGCTGGTGATGAACTGTTTGGTGCCCGATAGCAGGTAGCTATCGCCCTGGCGCCGAGCTTCGGTGCGGATGGCGGCGGCATCCGATCCGCCTTGCGGTTCAGTCAAACAGAAGGCGGTGAGCTTGCGACCACTGACCAAATCGGGCAGGTAGCGCTGCTTTTGTGCCTCGCTGCCGTAGCTCAGGATCGGCATGACGCCGACCGAATTGTGGCCGCTGACCACGGTGGCAAGCGCACCATCGCCGGCGGCGATCTCCTGCAGTGCGAGCGAGTATGAGACATTGTCGGCGCCGGCACCGCCCCACTCGGCGGGCACCGTCATGCCCATCATGCCGAGCGCTCCCAACTCGCGAAACAGGCCGGGCCGGAAGGCGCCGGCGCGTTCCCATTCGGCCGAGTGTGGTGCCACCCGCTCCTGGGCGAACTTGTGGGCCGTCGCTTGGATCAGCAGCTGCTCTTCAGTGAGTATCATCGAGCGTCACGCAACAATCGGGCAAATGACGGGTGCTTGACTTTCAAACTACGGTTGATTGAATGGTCAGTCAATTACGCGAAGGGCGCGCGCACGCAATGAGCGCACTGCAAATCACCAGCATTGTCGAGGACCCAGAGCTGGTGCAGCGGCGACGCAAAGAAATCGTCGCGGCCGCCACCGAGCTGTTTTCCAAGCAGGGCTTTTACCGCACCACCATCAAGGAGATTGCCGCCCTCGCCGGCATCTCTTCGGGCCTGGTCTATCAGTATGTGCGCGAGAAGGACGATGTCCTGCTCTTGGTCATCCTCGACGTCGTCGAGGCCTATGCCCGTGAAATCCCCAGAGCGCTCGAAGGTCTTGATGATCCGATCGAGCGCCTGGTGGCCACGATCGGCGCCTACTGCCGCGTCGTCGACAAACGCCGGGCCGCGACCGTCTTGGCCTACCGCTCGACAAAATCGCTGTCGCGCGACCGGCGGCGCCTCATCCAGGCGCGGGAAATCGAGACCAACCAGATGATCGCCGGCGCCATCGCCGACTGCATCAAAAGCAGGTTGGTGCGCCGGATCAACGTCGACGTCCTGACCTACCAGATCGTCTTGATTGCCCACGGCTGGGCGCTCAAGAGCTGGTACCTGAAATCTCGGCTGTCGATCGAACAGTACATCCGTGACAGCCTCGACATCCTCCTGGGCGCCATTCTCACGCCCACCGGGCAAAAGCGCTATCGCTCGCGCCGAAGTCGACGCAAATGACGGCCAGTGTTTATGGGCCAGTCTTTCAAAAGGCAGCAGCAGAGCAGCAGCAAAGAGGCAGACATGAGCACCAACTTCACCGACCTCCTCTACCGCGAGGAGCAGGGCGTTGCCACCATCACCATCAACCGGCCCAAGGTGCTGAACGCCTTCACGGCCCATACCGTCGAGGAGTTGATCCAAGCTTTCCTCAAGGCCGGCTGGAACAAGCAAATCGGTGTGATCGTACTCACCGGCGTCGGCGATCGTGCCTTCTCCACCGGCGGCGATCAGTCCGCGCATGTGGGCAACTACGATGGTCGCGGCACCAACGGCATGCCGATCGAGGAGCTGCAGTCATTGATCCGCGACGTGCCGAAGCCCGTGATTGCCCGCGTTCCGGGCTATGCCATCGGCGGCGGCAACGTCCTGGCCACGATCTGCGATCTCACCATCGCCTCCGATAAGGCGATCTTCGGCCAGGTCGGCCCGCGTATGGGCTCCGTCGACCCGGGGTTCGGCACCGCCTACTTGGCGCGTGTGGTCGGCGAGAAGAAGGCACGCGAGATTTGGTATCTGTGCCGGCGCTACACGGCGCAGGAGGCCCTGGCGATGGGCTTGTGCAATGTTGTGGTGCCGCACGAGCAGCTCGACGCGGAGGTCGCCAAGTGGTGCGAGGAGCTGATGGAGAAGAGCCCGACCGCGCTCGCCATTGCCAAACGCTCGTTCAATGCCGATAGCGAAAATATCCGTGGCATCGGTGCCTTGGGCATGCAGGCCCTTGCCCTCTACTACCAGACCGAAGAGTTAAAGGAGGGCGCCGCGGCTTTCCGCGAAAAGCGCAAGGCCGACTTCCGCTCCAAAGTCAAATAAGATCGATAAAGACGATCGTCGCGCCGACCGAACTGGGCGATTGACGCCCGCTGGGGTCCAATCCACAGTAGGCGGCAATAACAGAACAATGCCAAAGGAGGAAATCGATGAAGCGTATCAGCCTTGCGCTGATTGGCTTGGCGGCTCTGCTGATCCCAGGCCAAAGTATCGCGCAGCAGCCGATCAAGGTCGGATATCCGATGATCTTGTCGGGGCCGGGGGCACTGTTCGGTGAACCCGCGTTGAAGGGCGCGCAAATGTTCGTCGAAGAGATCAATGCCAAGGGCGGAGTGCTCGGGCGCAAGATCGAGCTGGTTTCGCGCGATACCAAGGGCAACGCCGACGAGGCCGTGCGCGTCTCGCGCGAACTTATCCTCAAGGACAACGTCGACTTCCTGGTAGGCACGCTGACATCGGCGGAAGGGCCGGCCGTCTCCACCATCGCCAAGGAGAACAAGATCGTCTTCATCGCGCCGATCCCGAAGACGGATCAGCTGACCGCACCGGCCAACCTCCATCCTTACGTGTTCCGCACCGCCTCCAACACCACCATCGAGGGGCGCACCGCGGCGGAGATCATGGCCAAGTGGCCCGTCAAGAAGATCGCCACGATTGCGCCCGACTACGCCTATGGTCAGGACGTCGCCAAGGCCTTCATCGAGCACATCAAAAAGATCAAGCCGGACGTGGAGATCGTCGACCAGCAATGGCCGAAGCTGGGCGAGGCCGACTACACGCCCTTCATCAACGCCCAGATGGGCAAGAAGCCCGAGGCTGTCTTCTCGGCGCTCTGGGGCGGGCACTTCCTGACCTTTGCCAAGCAGGCCAAGCCGCTCAAGTATTTTGACAGCGTCAACTACAACTTCATCGCCGCCGGCGAGGGTGCATCGATCGAATTGACCCGCAGCATGGGCGCCGACTACCCGGTCGGCATCTGGGGCAACGCCTACGATGCCTTCAATTGGGAAGGGGCTCCGCCCGCGCACAAGGACTACATTGCCCGTGTTGCGGCCTACACCAAGCAGGATCCGCCGTCGTCCTGGCCCGTGACGGGTTACGTCGCCATGCAGATGCTGACGGAGGCGATCAAGAAGGCCAACAGCGTCGAATCCGATAAGGTCGCCACGGCCCTGTTGGACCTCAGCATCGACACGCCGATCGGCAAGCAGACCATGAACGGCAAGGACCACCAGGCCAATCGCGGCCAGGTCTGGGGCAAGACCGTATCCGATCCGAAATACCCATTCGCCGTGATGAAGGACATCCTCTACATCGATCCAACGCCCTTCATGAATTGATGCGGGCGTCGCCGAGCGACGCCAACGTGCTCTGTTTTCGAGGCGGGCGCTGGCAGCGCTCGCCTCGTCACCTGGGCCAACCCTGCCGCCGAAGGCGGCATCCTAGGCTGGCAAGATGTTGGAGTTCTCCTTTCTGTTCGGGCAGTTTCTCGGCGGCCTCACGGCGGCGATGTTTCTGTTCCTGATTGCTTCGGGCCTGTCGCTGATTTTCGGCGTGTTACGCGTGCTGAATTTTGCGCACGGATCCTTTTATATGATCGGCGCCTATCTGGCGTGGCAGTTCGTGCGCGCCATGGCGCCCGCCCCCGAGGGGTTTTGGTTCGCCGCCTTGGCCGCCGCACTCTCGATCGCGCTGCTCGGCGGCATCCTGGAACGCGCCCTGCTACGCCATCTCTACAGCCGCGAGGAGCTCTACCAGCTGCTGTTCACCTACGCGCTGGTGCTCATTCTTGGGGACCTGGCCAAGCTCGTGTGGGGCACGCAGCAGCTATCGGTGTCGCGGCCGCCGAGCCTTGCCGGCAGCTCCGAGGTGTTTGGCGTCACCATCCCCCACTACAACTTGTTCATCATGGTGTTGGGTCCGTCGATCGCCATCGGCTTCTGGTACATCCTGCAGCGTACGGCGTTGGGCCGCATTGTGCGGGCGGCCGCGCTCGATCGCGAGATGCTCGGCGCGCTCGGCGCCAACGTCGGTTGGGTCTACACCGGCATGTTCATGATGGGCTCGTTTCTCGCCGGTCTCGGCGGTGCCCTGGTGACGCCCATCAAGAGCATTGTGCCGGGCATGGACGTGGAGATCATTGTCGAGGCCTTCATCGTCGTGGTGATCGGCGGCCTCGGCTCCTTTTGGGGAACTTTCCTCGGCGCCCTGATCTACGGACAGGTACTGTCCTTCGGCATCCTGATTTTTCCACGCTTTTCCATCTTCGCCGTGTCGGTGCTGATGGCCGCCATTCTCGATCGTCCGGCCCTGGGGCCTATTGGGACGGCCCCTCAAATGAGACGTATTCCCTGGACGCTTGTTGCGTTCGCAGCCCTGCTGCTGGTGCCGTTCATCGGTTCGCGCTTTTATACCTTCGTGGCCACCGACATCGTTATCGTCGCGCTGTTCGCCATGAGCCTCAATCTGCTCCTCGGCTACACGGGCCTCGTCTCGTTCGGTCACGCCGCCTACTTCGGCATCGGCGCCTATACCTGCGCCTTGCTGATGAAGAGCGCCAACGCCCCCTTCCTGGCAAGCTTGCTGGCCGCCGGTCTAATGGCGGGCGCCTTCGCGCTGCTGTTCGGCTTCTTTTGCGTTCGCCTGACCAGGATCTACTTTGCCATGCTGACCCTGGCATTCGCGCAAATCGTGTGGGCGATCAGCTTCAAGTGGAACGACGTCACGGGCGGCGAGCAGGGCCTGCCTAACGTTCCCTATCCGGCCATGGAGTGGATGGGCTCGGCACCTTTCCTCGGCAATTTCAGGGTCGGGCGACCACTTCTACCTCACGGCCCTCGTCATCGTCGCCCTTTGCTTCGCGGGCCTCAGGCGCATCGTCGACTCGCCGTTCGGCCGCGTGCTGACGGTGATCCGTGACAACCCCGAGCGCGCGCAGTTCATCGGCGTCAATGTGCGCGCCTATCAGCTTGCCGCCTTCGTAGTCGCGGGCTTTTTCGCCGGTATTTCGGGCGGTCTGTTCGGCATCTTCAATCGCGGCGTGTTTCCAGATTTCGCCTTCTGGACCAAGTCGGCCGAGCCCCTGATCATGACGATTCTCGGTGGCATGGGCAGCTTCTGGGGCCCGGCGGTGGGAGCGGCGGCCTTTATCGTGCTCAACCAGCAGATCACCTCTTATACCGAGTATTGGCCGCTGACGATGGGGACCGTACTGATCGTCCTCCTCTTCGTGTTTCCCGGCGGAATTGCTGGCACTTTGACGGGCATCGTTGCGCGCATGCGGGCGCGACCTAGCCCCCGCGCGACGACGCCGCCCGTCAGCGAACCCGGGATGGTGAAACCCAATGCTTGAGGTGCATGGCGTCAGCAAGACCTTCGACGGTTTCAGCGCCGTCGACCGCGTCGACTTTTCCATCGCGCGCGGCGAAATCGCGGCCGTGATCGGACCGAACGGCGCGGGCAAATCGACCTTCTTCAATCTGATTACCGGTCATTTGCGGCCCGATGTCGGTCGCATCCTGCTCAAGGAGCGCGACATCACCGGTGCACCGCCGCATCGCATTTGTCTGATGGGCATGGGCCGCTCGTTCCAACGCACCAACATCTTCCCGAAGCTCACCGTGTTCGAGAACGTGCAGGCAGCGTTCATCACCCACCGCCGGCGTGGCGCCAATTTTTGGGGGCTGTCCGATCGGCTCTATCGCGCCGAAACCGATGCCCTACTCGCCTCCCTCGGGCTCGCCGACAAGGCGAATGCCCTGAGCGGGGCCCTATCGCACGGCAATCAAAAGCAGGTCGAGCTCGGTATCGCCCTGGCCTGCGATCCTGAGATCCTGCTGCTCGACGAGCCGACCGCTGGGATGTCGGCGGCGGAGACGCGCGAGACCATCCGCCTGCTCGAGCGGATCGCGGCGGAGCGCTCGCTGACGCTGCTGTTCACCGAACACGACATGGAGGTCGTGTTCTCGATCGCGCAAAAGATCGCCGTGCTGCACCAGGGGCGTCTGATCGCCGAGGGTAACACCCGAAGCCGTGCAGCAAAACGCGGACGTCCGCCGGGTCTATCTGGGAGAGCGGCATTGACGGCGCTTTTGGAAGTGCGCGACCTCCATACCGCCTACGGCGAGGCGCGCGTCCTGTTTGGAGTGTCGCTGCAGGTGGCGCCCGGGGAATGCGTGTGCCTGCTCGGACGCAACGGCGTCGGCAAAACCACCACCCTGCGATCGATCATGGGGCTGACGCCGCCGAGCCGGGGATCGGTCCTGTGGCGGGGACGGCCAATCACCGGCTGGGCACCGCACCGCGTGGCCCGACTGGGCATCGGCTTCGTGCCGGAGGATCGGCGCATTTTCGCCGAGCTCACCACCTGGGAAAATCTGGATGTGGCCCGCCGCGTCTCCGGGCGTACGGGACCGTGGACCATCGAAAGCGTGTGCGAGCTATTTCCGAAGCTCGACGAGTTGCGTGATCGACAGGGTGGCTTCCTGTCGGGCGGCGAGCAGCAGATGCTGACGATCGCCCGCACGCTGATGCTCAATCCGCGAACTGCTGCTGCTTGGACGAGCCATCCGAGGGTCTGGCGCCACTGGTGGTCGACCAGTTGCTCGAGCGTGTCGGCGAACTGAAGCGACAGGGCTTGACGATCATGTTGGCCGAGCAGGGCCTCGACTTTTCGCTTGCCCTGGCTGACCGGGTTTACGTCCTGGAGAAGGGTGCCGTGCGCTTCTGTGGACCCGCCGCCCAGTTGCGCGATGATTTGGCTCTACGCCACAAACTGCTGGCATTATGAGGTTGCAAGGAGGTAGCTCATGCCGTTCGTCAACATCCGCATACTCAAGGGCCATCCGCAGGAGCGCAAGGACGAGATCGCGCGTCGCGTGACGGAGACCATCAGCGAGGTCGCCAAGCTGCCCAAGGAAGCCATTTGGGTGGTGTTCGAGGATGTCACCGCCGACGATTGGTACGTCGGCCAGTCGCGGGTAAGCGCGTTGCAGGCGAAGGCCGACACGCCATGAGCGGCGTGGAGATCCGCGAGGCGCTCTTCGAGACGGTCGTCGGGCGCCAGGTCAGCTTCGAGCGGCTGGTCAGCGGCTGCATATTCACAGAAGGTCCGCTGTGGCATCGACACGACCGCTACCTGCTGTTCAGCGATATGCCGGGCGACCACCTGCGCCGCTGGAGCGAAAAAGATGGTGTCACCACCTTCCGCAAGCCTTGCAACAAGTCAAACGGGCTCGCCTGGGACAATGAGGGTCGCCTGATCGCCTGCGAGCATGCGTCGAGCTGCCTCACGCGCACCGAAACCGGCGGCAGCATCACCGTGCTGGCCAGCCATCATGGCGACAAGGAGTTGAACAGTCCCAACGACGTGGTGGTGAAGCGGGACGGCGCCATTTACTTTTCCGATCCGAGCTATGGGCGCAGGGAGCATTTCGGCCTACCCCGGCCGCTCCAACTCGACTTTCGCGGCGTCTACCGCCTGGCTCCTGACGGCAAGACGTTGACTTTGCTCGTCGGCGATTTCGCTGAGCCCAATGGCCTGTGCTTCTCGCTTGATGAGAAGACCATGTTCGTCAACGACACGGACCGCCAGCACATCCGCGCCTTCGACGTTGCCGCCGACGGCCGGCTCGCCAACGGCCGCATTTGGGCACGCACCGTTGGCGAGGGCCCAGGTGCGCCGGACGGCATGAAGATCGACAGCGCCGGCAATCTTTACTGTTGCGGCCCCGGGGGCATCCACGTGTTCGCTGCCGACGCCAGTGCGCTCGGCGTGATCAAGGTACCCGAGTACACGGCGAATTTCTGCTGGGGCGACGACGACCTGAAAAGCCTATTCATCACCGCGTCGACCTCGGTTTATCGCATTCGCGTCAACACGCCGGGAACGGCGCAGATGCGCTGAGCGGCAGGGCGTCCTAACCTCTGCAGGAACTCGGCGGCGCCCTTTTTGCCCTTGACCCGCGGCCCGCTTCACCCCTTATTCCCCCTGTCAGCCGGCCGGACGGCCGCTGCCACGCGAACCGGCTTTGCGGCCACAGGCGCGCGGTGGAGGAAAGTCCGGGCTCCAGGGATTGGCGGTGGCGGCTAACGGCCGCCGGGGGCAACCCCAGGGAAAGTGCCACAGAAAACAAACCGCCCGCGCGGGGCAACCCGCAACGGCAAGGGTGAAACGGTGCGGTAAGAGCGCACCGCGCCTCCGGCGACGGAGGCGGCACGGCAAACCCCACCGGGAGCAAGACCGAATAGGGGCGGCGCGGAATGTTCGGCGCGTGATGCGCCGAGCGCTCCAGGCTCGATCCCGGCCGCCGCCCGGGTTGGTTGCTCGAGGCGCCGCGCAAGCGGCGTCCCAGATGAATGGCCGTCGCGGAGGGGCAACCCTCCAGACAGAACCCGGCTTATAGGTCGGCTGACGCCAACCTCGCGCGGGGGACCCAACCGGTGCCCCTGGCGTTTCAGGCGCGATGCAAGACCGTGGGGAAGCGCTTTCCATCGGCGCCTCGCCACTTGCCAATTTCGATGACGGTGCGAGTCCGCTCTGAGGCGGCACCGCCCCGGCGGCCGGTCTGGGGAACTTCGCTCCTCGGGGCCGGTTGTCATGGCGCAAAGGAGCGCCGCGCATGCCCAACGATCTCAGCGACAAGATCCCCCAGTGGCTGAAGTCGCTCAACGGCATGGAGAATGAGCTTCGCAGTGCGGCGTGGAGCGGGCTTGTGCTCAACCGACAAAAGGCTTCCGAGCACTTGGCCGAGGCGCGCCGCCACCTGGAGGAGACGCTCAAGGCCGCGCGGGGTGCAGAGCCCGCCGATGCGCCGCGAACCTCCGCACGCAAAGATGGGGAGTTTTAGATCCGGGTCTTCTCACCGCGCGCCGTGAGCAGCCGCGACGCGCGGGCCTTCAATTGGCCGTCATGCCGCCATCGATCACGAGTTCGCTGCCCGTGACCCAGGACGCCTCGTCCGATGCTAGATAGAGGCAGCCCGCGGCGATATCGCTTGGCGTTCCGAAACGGCCGAGGGGCGTTGCCGCCAAGCGCAACTTTGCCACCTCGGGATTGGCATGGCCCGGCCGTGTCATCGGCGTATCGACGAAGCCAGGATGCACCGAATTGACGCGGATTTTGTCGGCTGCGTACTGGATCGCGGCGGCCTTGGAGAAGATCCGCACCGCGCCCTTGGAGGCGTGGTAGGCGGCATTGGCGTGAGAGCCGATGATGCCGCAGATCGAGGAGATGTTGATGATGGAGCCGCCGCCGGCGCGCTGCATCGCCGGAATGGCAGCCTTGGTGCCAAGGAACACGCCCGTGGCGTTGATGCCCATCACCCAGTTCCAGTGCTCGAGCGACTGCTCGGCAAGGCGGGGACCCGCGGTCGGACCGGGTTGGATGTTCATCTTCGGGTCGCGGCCGGAGATGCCGGCGATATTGCACAGGATGTCAAGCCGGCCGTAAACCTGTTCGGCCTCCGCAACCACGGCCTGCCAGCGCGTCTCCTCACAGACGTCCTGCAGGGCAAACGCCGCCGTGTCCCCGCTGCCGGCAATCTCTTTCGCTACGCTTTCGCCCAAAGCGGCGTTGCTATCGGTCAAGAGCACCTTGGCGCCGTGCCGCGCAAACAGGCGCGCGGTCTCCGCACCGATGCCCGATGCCGCACCGGTCACGATTGCGACTTTGCCTACCAATCGCTGTCCAGGCTGCATGGTGCTCCCTCACGTCGTGCTGCGCTTGCGTTGCGGCTCAGCGGCTCAGCCGAAAGCCGTCATAGTTCCTGCGGGCGATATCGTCACAAATCTTGCGGTAGTGCGCCATGCCCCCGGCGTAGGGCATGAACACGCGCGGCTTGCCGGGTACGTTGGCGCCCAGATACCAGGAATGGTGCGCCTGCGGCAGTAGCGTGGCATTGGCGGCGGCGTTGACCTCGTCCACCCAGCGGTCCATGGCTTCGGGCAAAGGTTCGATGCGTTCCACGCCGTTTAAGCGCAGGTGCTCGATGCAGTCCGTGATCCAGTCGACGTGCTGTTCGATGGCGACTGGCATGTTGCACAGCACCGACGGACTGCCCGGTCCCGTCACGGTGAATAAATTGGGGAAGCCCGCCACCTGGAGGCCAAGGTAATTGCGCGGCCCCGCCCGCCAGGCTTCGGCCAGCGTTAAACCGTGACGCCCACGGATATTGAGGCGCAGCAGCGGACCCGTCATGGCATCGAAGCCGGTCGCGAACACAATGATGTCGAGCGGGTAGGCTTGCTCGCGCGTGCGGATGCCGGTCGGCGTGATGGCCTCGATGGGTGCTGCTCGCACATCGACCAGGGAGACATTGTCGCGATTGAACGTCTCAAAGTAGTCGCTGTCGATCGGCGGCCGCTTCGCCGCGTAAGGATGGTCGATATTGCTTAGGGTCGCGGCCGTCGCAGGATCCTTGACGATCTGGCGGATCTTGTCGCGGATGAAGTTCGCCGCGGTATCGTTGGCAGCTTTGTCGATCAAGAGATCGCGGAAGCTGGCACGGAACTGCAGGCCGCCTGTTTCCCAGGCCGCTTCGTAAATGGCCTGGCGCTGATCGGCGGTGACATCGAACACCGAGCGATCCTCGATGGTGAAGGCGTGCCCGTTGGGCGTGGCGTGCATGGTCTGGCGGATGTCCGCGTGGTTCTCTTTCACGTGGGTGAGGAAATCGCGCGTCAAAGGTCCGTTGCGGGCAGGCACGCTGTAGTTCGCCGTGCGCTGGAACACGGTCAGGTGTCGGGCGGTCTCGGCGATCACCGGCGCCGCCTGGATACCGGTCGAGCCCGTCCCGATCAAACCGACGCGTTTGCCGCTGAAATCGACGCCCTCGTGCGGCCACTGCCCGGTGTGCACCCAGCGACCGGCAAAGCTCTCGAGCCCCGGTATGTTGGGTACGTTCGCCGTGGACAGACAGCCAACGGCGGTGATGAGATACTTTGCCAGGAAGGCGCCGCCGTTCGCCGTCGTCACCCGCCAGCGGTTCGTCGCCTCGTCATAGTGCGCGGCGACGACGCGGGCATTAAACGCGATATCCCGCCTGAGATCGAACCGGTCGGCAACGTGATTGAGATAGCGCCTGATCTCCGGGTGGGCGGGATAGCGCTCGCTCCACTCCCACTCCTCAAGCAGCTCTTTGCTAAACGTAAAGCAATAGGAGTGGCTCTCGGAGTCGCAGCGTGCACCGGGGTACCTGTTCCAGTACCAGGTCCCTCCGACCCCCGCACCTGCTTCCAGGACCCGGGTCGACAGCCCCAGCCGGTCGCGCAAGGAGAGCAGCTGGTAGAGGCCGGAAAATCCCGCGCCAATGATCAGGGCATCGAAGCATCGCGCGGTTTGCTCCCCATCCCTTGGCGTTTGCGTCACGCTTGCCATCGCTCTTCCATCTTGCCGAGCCGCCGCTGCTCCGGGGCCGCTCTTGCGGCTGCTATCCAGCGTTGTCTTGCTTTTCCCACGGTGGCAAGCGCGTCACTCTCCCCGCCGCCCGGACGACCAGGCTAGCGCCGAAGCCGGCGCCTGTGGAGCCTCGCTTTTGCATCGGAGCCTTGCTGTGAGCCATGGCAGGGCGCCGCTGCTGGCGGGCCAAGCCGGTGCCGATCGACGGCAATTAGCCCTTGCCCTGCCATCGCTTGAACGTGCAGGGGGCCGGCCCCTGTCAGCGGTTGCCGGAGGCTGGCCCGTCGCCGCGGGAGGTCGGCATGAACAGAGCGACGGGGAAGTCGGCGGCCCAGCGGCGTCCTTTCGCTTTCGGCTGGTAGGTCGGTCGTGGGCTGGCGTCGGGCTCGATGACCTTGCGATAGAGGTGCCACGTCGAGTGGCCGAGCACCGGCACGACGACGGCAAGCCCGAGGAAGAAGGGCAGCGAACCAAGCACTAAGAGGCCGGCGACGAAGACGCCCCATACGATCATCGCCACGGGATTGCGCCAGATGGTGCGGATCGAGGTGATGATCGCCCCCACCACCCCCACGTTGCGGTCGAGCAGCAGGGGAAAGGACACCACGCTGAGGGCGAAGGCCAAGGCGGCAAACAGGAAGCCCACGGCGTTGCCAACAATGATGAGGTCCTGGCCAGGCGGAGTGAAGAGCACCCGACGCGCGAACTCGCCAAACGTGGTCGGCTCATAGTCGCCGAACCGTGCCTCGTAGAGGGCGTGCGCCGTTGCCAGCCAAACGATGAAGATCACCAGGAGCAGCCCACCCAGCAGGCAGATCGGCCGGAAAGACGCCGAATGAATAATATCGAAGGCATGCTTCCAGGAGGTATCGAGCCCGAGCTCGCGTCGCCGGCTCAATTCGTAGAGACCGACGGCGGCAAAGGGTCCAATCAGCGGGAAGCCGGCGGCGAGCGGATACAACAAAGGGACAAGGTCGTAGCCGAACACCGCACGGAACAGAAGCAGGCCGATCACCGGATAGATCAGGCCGACGAAGATGACGTGCGTCGGCATAGCGCGGAAGTCGTCAAGGCCCTTTGCCAAGGCATCCCTGAGATCTCCCAGTCCGATCGAGCGCACCTTCGGCAGCTCGCGCGCCGTTTCGCTTGGAAGAATAATATCTGTCTGTCCCATGAGCGCACGCTCCTGCACGCAAAAGCCCAGGGGCCACGACACGGCGTGTCCGACAAACGGGTGACGAGCGCGGGGCACGTCGGCCGCGACCGCGCAAGGTCGCTGTGCCTAACGCATGGCAAGCGCATGCTCCTGTCAATGCCGCCGCTCAACACATCTCGGTGAGTTCGTCGGCGAGTGGCGCCCGCCCCGTTCATGATGCGGTGCAATATCCCTCAACCTGCAAGGGTGGATAGGAAGGGCGCAGAGGCCATGGCCCCGCCGATGCCGGGAGCGATGCCCGCGCCGGTGCCGCGCCAGCGTGGGTCATCAGGCGAGGTCGGCGATCTTGCCCGCCCAGCGATCGAGCTGCGGCAAGATGAGCTGGCTCGCGCCAGAGTCTAGGCTCAGAACGATGCGCGCGATGCCGGCGTCGCGATAGGCGGGCCACCGGGCCGGATCATGCTCCACGCCAAAGGCGGTAATGGGTAGCGTGCGGCCGGCGCTTGCCGCCATGTCGTGAAACTCCGGCAATTTTTCGAGCAAGTGATAGGTCGGCCGGCGCGCATGTGGCATCCAGCCGTCGCCGAAGGCGAGCGCGCGGCGAGCACCGTAGGGCATGCCGCCCCCCACCAGCACCGGTGGGTGCGGCTTTTGCACGGGCTTCGGCCAGGTCATCATCGGCCCGAAGTCGACGAAATCGCCGTGATACTCGGGCTTGGTTTGCGTCCAGATCGCGCGCATGGCCTCGAGCCTTTCGCGCAGCAGGTCGTTGCGGCGTCTAAAGTCGGTACCGTGGTCTGCCATCTCCTCGGCATTCCAGCCGGCACCCACGCCGAACAGGAACCTGCCTTGCGACAAGTGGTCGATGGTGGCGACCGATTTCGCCGTCTGGATCGGATCGCGCTGCGGCACCAGACAGATCCCCGTCGCCACCTTCAAGCGCCTCGTCACGGCCGCTACCGCGCCCAGCACCACGAATGGGTCCATGACGTCATAGTATTTCTTCGGCAGCTCGCCACCGGCGGGGTAGGCCGACCGGCGCGACAGGGGGATGTGACTGTGCTCCGGTAACCAGAGGGACTCAAAGCCTCGTTGCTCCAGGGCCGCCGCCAGCTCGGTTGGGGCGATCGCATAATCCGTGCAGAACATCGCAACGCCGACGTGCATGGTCGTCTCCCAGACCGCGACAGAGAATAAGTCGTTGCCACCTTACCAAGCTGGCGGCTTGTCGAGGCGAACCACCTTGCCGTCCATGCCCGGGGCCGCCGGATAGGCCTTGGTCACACGATGGTCGTGGCCGGGGATGATGAGGTCGCGCGCACCTGCCAGCCGATTGATGCGCCGATAGCCCTCGAGCATGCCCGGCAGATCGTAGAATATGGCAAACGGGCGCTCCTGGTCGACTTCCTCAAAGACATGCACCGCGTCGGAAGCCAGAACGACCCAGCCGCGCGCCGTATTGACCCGCACGATAGCTTGGCCGCGCGCATGGCCGCCAAGGAGCAGAAACTCGATGCCGGGCGCCAGGGTTACGTCGCCGCTGTGAAAGACCATGCGGTCTTGGAACACGAGGTCGACCAGGGCCTTGATGTCTTCGGCATGGTAGGCGGCGCGGAACGGTGCGTGCGTCATGTCGCGACCGGTCACGTGCAGCATTTCCGCGTCCTGAATATGAAAGCGTGCCTTGGCGTAGTCCGCCACAGTGCCCACGTGATCGAAATGCGCATGCGTCAGGATCACGTCGGGCTCGCAGGCCGCGTCGATGCCGATCTTGGCCAGCGCTTGGCTCGGTCTCAAGATGAAATCGTATTGGCGTCCCATGCGCTTGGCCTGAAATTCGGTCATGCCGGTGTCGACGATCCAGGACCGGCCGCCCCCGCGCAGCGCGTAGGTGAAGAAGTCGAGACCTTGGATCAGCTTGCGATGATCGCCGCCAAGGAACATATGCGCTTCGGGACGCTGGTCCTGCTTGGCATAGCGGATGGCATAGATCTCGTATTCGGGCAGCTTCGACAACGCCTCCTCCCGGGTTGGCGGCGGGCGGCGCCGATGGCGGCCTGCCGCGCAGGACAAGTTTGCGCCAAGATCGCGGCATCGGCCAGTGGGATAATCGGGGGGATATCGTGGCGATTTTGCCGTTGGTCGCCAGCTCGCCGGCCAGACCTGGTCGCGGCGGGCCCGCTCTTGACCGGCCACGGTTGAGCGCGCGATGCTTGCCCCCGTACCTGGGCCCTCGCCCGGCCCTTTTTGCGCTGCCGCTCGGGCGCTCGCTCGCGCGCTGCGCCGTCGGTTGTCGTGGTGCGGGTTGGAGCGCGGATTGGAGAAGGTCCCATGAAGTTTCTGTGGTTCCACCTGATGCCATACAAGGAGCTGCCCGAGGACTTCAAAGAAAAACACCCCTCTGTTTGGGTCGACATCCACTCCTCGTTGTTCGATCCCGCCCGCGCCCACCACATGTACAATGAGTTCTTGGATGAGCTCGAGTTCGCCGCCGGCTGTGGCTTTGACGCCATCTGCTGTAACGAGCACCACTCCAACGGCTACGGGTTGATGCCGTCACCCAATCTGATCGCTTCGGCGCTGGCGCGGCGCACGACCGACACGGCCATCTGCGTTCTTGGCAACAGCCTCGCCCTCTACAACCCGCCGACACGCGTTGCCGAGGAGTTCGCCATGATCGACTGCATTTCCGGCGGGCGTCTCATCGCCGGATTTCCGGTCGGCACGCCGATGGATACGACCTACGCCTATGGCAGCAATCCCAGCCACCTCCGCGATCGCTACTACGAGGCTCACGATCTCGTCCTGCGCGCCTGGAAGGAGAAGGAAACCTTCGCCTTCAATGGCCGCTACAACCAGCAGCGCTACGTCAACATTTGGCCGCGGCCGATCCAGCAACCACACCCGCCGATCTGGATTCCCGGCGCCGGTTCGGTCGAGACCTGGCGCTGGGCCGCGGAGATGGACTACGTGTTCTGCTACCTCTCCTACTACGGCTACAAAATGGCGCAGAACGTCATGCAGGGCTTCTGGGAGGAAATGGCCCGGCTGGGCAAGGATCGCAATCCCTATCGTGCGGGTTTCGCCCAGGTGGTCGGCGTGGCGGAAAGCCGGCAGCAAGCGCTCGATCTTTACAGCGGTCCCGCCGAGTACTTCTACGGGCGCTGCCTGCACGTCGATCCACGCTTTGCCGGACCCCCAGGTTACGTCACGGAGGCGACCCAACGCGCCGGCATCGAGAGCCAGGTCAAATTGGCAGCCGAAGGCAAAGGGGCGAGCGGGCCAGCGACCAACGCCTCCTCGGCGACGAAGATGCAATCGCTCGCCCGCGATATGAAGAACATCGTCGCCAACGGCTACGTCATTGTCGGCTCAGCCGACGACGTCACCGAACAGCTGCACGAACTCGCCACGACCCTCAACATCGGACAGCTCATGCTGCTGATGCAGTTCGGCAACCTGTCGAGCGAGCTGACCAAGTACAATACGCGCCTGTTCGCCGAGAAAGTCATGCCGAAGCTCAAGGGAGTGTTCGCCGATTGGGAGAACCGGTGGTGGCCGCGGCCGATGGAGAAGCGACAGCGGGCCATGCTGCCGGCGTTCATGCCGCAGGCTGCCGCGCACTGAAGCTTGCTGGAACCTCCACCCCTCCTCAGCGGGAGCAGGCAGCGTGACCGAGCCTAACACCTCGACCATCGACATCAACGGTTATCCCACGCGGGTCTGGCGCAAGGGCTCGGGGCCGAAGATCGGGTTCCTTGCTGGCTATGGCGGGTTGCCCAGATGGATCCCGTTCCTCGACCGGTTGGCCGAAACGCGCACGGTGATCGTGCCCTCGTTGCCGGGCTTTCCAGGCGGCGACCGCGGGCACAGCGTGCTCGATTCGCAGCTCGATTGGCTGCTGGCGGTGCGCGATCTCATCGATAAGGCCGAGCTTGCCGGCGGCGATCTGGTCGGTAGCTCGGTCGGCGGCTCGTTCGCCGCCGAGATGGCGGCGGTCTGGCCGGACAAGGTCAAACGTTTGGCGCTGATCGCACCCTTCGGCCTGTTCGATGAAGAGGCGCCGACCACCGATCCTTGGGCACAAAAGCAAGACGACATTGCCGGGTTGATGACCGCGCAGCCCGAAATCTACAAGGCCCTAAAACAAATGCCGTCCGGCGCCAACTCGATCGAATGGCCGATCGAGCAGACGCGGGCGGCCGAAGCCGCAGCCCGCATTTTCTGGCCGCTCGGCAACACCCGGCTCGAACGCCGCCTGCCCCTGATCACGGCCCCGACACTCATTTTGTGGGGGGCAGAGGACCGGCTGCTGCCAACAAGCTATGCCGCTGTGGTCGTCAGAGCGATGCGGGCCAGGACCGAGACGAGGATCATCGCCGGCGCCGGACATCTGGCCGAACTTGACAAGCCCGACGAAGTCGCCGCCGCGATCCTGAACTTCATGGCGTAAGGCGCCCGGCTGGAAGGATGACTGCATGGACCTTGGTCTCGATGGCAAACAGGTTCTGATCACCGGGGGCTCGAAAGGCATCGGCTTGGCGCTGGCGCATGCGTTTGCGGCCGAAGGCGCCAACATCGTTGTTGTGGCGCGCGACCAGACCGTGCTCGAGAGCGCGGCTGGTGAGGTGGCCCGTAGGCACAACGCCCGCGCCACCGCGCACGCCTGCGACCTGTCAGAGGCACTTCAGCGCCGACGTCTGCACGAAGCCTTCCCCGACGTCGACATCCTCGTCAATAACGCCGGTGCCATTCCCGGCGGCGGTATCGCCGACATCAGCATGGAACGTTGGCAGGAGGCCTGGGCGCTCAAGGTACTCGGCTATATCCACCTCTGCCAACTCTACGTTGCCAGCATGAAGGCGCGCAGGTCCGGCACCATCATCAACATCATCGGTATGGGTGGTCGCGCCGTGCGGCCCGACTACATCTGCGGCGCGGCGGGCAACGGCGGTCTCATCGCCTTTACCAATGCACTCGGCGCGGAGACGCCCAGCTACAACGTGCGCGTGTTTGGCATCAATCCCGCCGCCACCATGACCGATCGCATCGTGCAGCTGTCGCGGCGGCGCGCCAAGACGCGCTTCGGCGACGAAAGCCGCTGGCAGGAGGCGCTCGGGGCCGACAAGCTTCCGTTCGGACGCATCAAAACCGCCGAGGAAGTGGCCGCGCTCGCCACCATGCTTGCCGCGCCCCAGGTGCACTATTTGTCGGGCACCGTCATCGACATGGACGGCGGCGGCCAGTGGCGCCAATGATGGCTCCGCGGGGCCTGCCGTCGGGGCGACGGGCGCGGCCGCGGGCCCTCCTGGGCGCGCGTCAACCGAGGCCGCGCCAGGCGTGGCGTGGCGCGCCGCCCGGGCGCCCACTGCCTCACGCCGGCTTCGCCGGCGCCTTGAGGTAGTCGGCATCGCTCACCGGTTCGAGCCAGGTGGTGGCCTCGCCGGCGGCGCTGGTCTCTGAGATGGCAAGATGGGTCATCATGTGATCGGGCGCGCCGCCGTGCCAGTGGCGCGCTTGCGGTGGAATGACCACCGTGTCGCCCGGCAGCAGCACCTGTACGGCCTCACCCTCAATCTGGTAGCGTCCGACACCGGCAAGCACATAAAGGATTTGGCCCACGGCATGCGCGTGCCAGTTGGTGCGGGCGCCGGGCGTGAAAGTCACGCGCGTGGCACGCACGTGCGAGGGCGGTTCGGGGGCGAACACCTCATCTTGCCAGACGATCCCGGTAAAGCTGCTAGCGGCCGCTTGCTTGGTCGGCCTCGACCCGGCTCGCACGATCCTGGAACGCATTTGCGCCTCTCTTTCTCCTAACGGCCACGTGCAGCAAGCGGTTTGCACCGCCCAAGAACCGTCTTGGTTCCGATGAGTTCGAGCGCCACCCATGCCTGCAGCATCGCGGCTCTTGCGCCCCTGGCGCTGGCCGACAGGGATGCACGAGCGCGGCTGAGCGCCTCGCACCTCTCGATCTTCATGGCCCCGTAATGGCCGAGCCAAAAGGTGTGCAAACCTAGCACCCGCAAGCAAAAAGGCGAAAGGCTGGATCTACGCGTCGCGCCCCGGGGCAGCCCGCGCAGGTCACCCGGAGCCCGCGCCCGCCCACGGGGCTTGGCCGAGCCGACGGCGGCAGCGGCGCCCGGCGCATCTTCACAAAACTTTACATGGGCGAGAAGCGCCAGCAAACGAAGCGTCCCACATCTGTTTTCGGGCAGTCAGCCCCACGCTTTCGAAGGAGCCACACATGAGCGATCAATCCCCGCCTGCTTCTGCCAGTCCGCAACCGCCGCTGCCTGCTCGGCGTCGCCGCACCCGCTGGCTCTTGCTTGCAACGCTGACGCTGACGGCAGCGCTCACCGGCGCAGCCGCCTCGCGGGCCGTCAGCCAGCATTATTGGCACCGGTCGAACTTCATGGGTTCATCTTTCGACCCAGCCCGCGCCGAGGATCGGGCCGACCGCGCGGTCAGGCATCTCGCCATCGAAATCGATGCCAGCAACGAGCAACAGGAGAAGCTGCGCAGTATCGTCAAGGGCCTGGTGCAGGACTTGCTGCCGATGCGGGAGAAAGCCTTGGCGGCCCGCCAGCGCGGGCGCATGCTTCTGACGCAGCCGAGTATCGATCGAGCGGCCATCGAGGTCCTTCGGGCCGAACAGCTGGCGTTGGCGGACGCCGCCAGCAGGCGCTTGGCGCAAGCCCTCGGCGATGCCGCCGAGGTGCTGACGCCGGAGCAGCGGCGCCGGCTCGATGAGCGCCTGGCGGAGCTGAGGGAGCGCCGGGGCTTTTGGCAGGGTTGGCGCCGCGGTTAGAATGCTTCGGTGAGCAACCGCCTCCTCCTCATTGAAGACGATACCCGCCTCGCCGAGATGGTGCAGGACTACCTCGGTGCGGCGGGCTTCCGCGTCGAACGCGCCGCCGATGCCACCCGTGGGTTGGCTCTTGCGGCGCGCGACAGCTTCGATGCCATCATCCTCGATTTGATGCTGCCCGACATGGACGGGCTCGACGTTTGCCGCAAGATCCGGGCCCAGGCGGCCACTCCCATTCTGATGTTGACCGCTCGCGGCGATGCCATGGATCGGGTCATCGGTCTTGAAATCGGCGCCGACGACTATCTGCCAAAACCCTTCGAGCCGCGCGAGCTGCTGGCGCGACTGCGCGCCATCCTGCGGCGGAGCAAGGCGGGCGGCAGACCCGACGTGCTCCGCTTCGGCCGTCTGGAGATCGATCGGGGCGCGCGCGAGGTGCGTCTCGATGGCGCCGTGAAGCTCATCACCAGCCACCAATTTGCGCTGCTGTTGGTGCTTGCCGAACATGCCGGCCGCGTGATGTCGCGCGAGGCTTTGATGGACATCGTGAAAATGGAGCCGCTGGAGGCTTTCGACCGCTCCATCGATGTGCATATTTCGCGCATCCGCGCCGCCATCGAGGATGAGGTGAAGCGGCCGCGGCGCATCGTCACCGTGCGTGGTGCCGGCTACGTATTTGCCAAGCAGCAGGATTGAGCCCGGGCATGCGACGCCTCTACCACCAGTTTTATTTGACCATTATCGCCAGCCTGCTCGGCGTCGTGGTTATGGCCGGTGCCTTATGGCGTTTCGCGCCCAACGAGACGCCGAGCGATCAAGCTTTCGAGATGGCAGGCGTGCTGGTGGCGGCGCATTTGGCCCCGGTGGGTGCGCCGGCGCCGGTGCAGCAGCAGGCCATCAACCAATTGCATGCGCGCCTCGGCGTGGATGTGGGCCTGTTCGATGCGGATCGCCGGGCCCTGGCGGCGGCGGGCGAGCCCGTGCCGCGCCCGGGAAACCGCCAGAGCGGCGGCTGGGTCTATGGTCGCAACGGGCCGGCCTGGGCCATTCGCATTCCCGACGGTCGTTGGGTGGTCGCCCGCCCGCCGCCGCGCCAGCGCCGTCCCGTGGTGGGCATCGTTGTCTTTCTCGCTGCCATTGCCGTCCTGGTTGCGATCTGTGCCTACCCGCTGGTGCGCCGGTTGACGCGCAGGCTCGAACGCCTGCAGGCGGGGGTGGATTCGCTGGGGGCTGGCGATCTTGGCGCCCGCGTCAAGGTCGAGGGAAGGGACGAGGTGGCGCGGCTGGCGGCGAGTTTCAATCGAGCGGCGGCGCGTATCGAGGAGCTGGTTGGGACACACAAAATGCTGCTTGCCAATACCTCGCACGAGTTGCGCACGCCGTTGGCGCGCATCAGGCTCGGCATCGAGCTCTTCCAGGGCACCCAGGACGCCAAGCGTAAGGCGCACCTGGAGCAGGATATAGCCGAACTCGACGGCCTCATCGATGCGATCTTGCTTTCCAGTCGCCTCGATGCCGTACAGGCTGTGGATCGGAGCGAGGATGTCGATCTGCTCGCCGTTGCCGCCGAGGAGGCTGCGCGCTACGAGCATTGCTCCGTTGCCGGCGAGTCTGGTGGTGGTGCGCGGCGATCGCGGGCTATTGCAGCGAATGGTGCGCAACCTCCTCGACAACGCCCAGCAGCACGGCGTGGCGCCGATTGTGGTCGAGGTGAGCCGCGCCGATGGTGAGGCGACAGTGCTGGTCTCCGATCACGGACCGGGCATTGCGCCCAACGACCGCGAGCGAATTTTCTCGCCCTTTTATCGCGCCTGCGGCGGAACCGGCGCTGTGGGCACCGGACTGGGCCTCACCTTGGTCCGGCAAATTGCCCGCCAGCACGGCGGCGATGCGAGCTGGACCTTGACGCCAACCGGTCTCAATGCCATTCGCGTCGTGGTCGCCCGTGCGCCGGCCGTAGGCGCGGCGGGCCCGACCGCTTCGGGGCGCTCTGAACCTTGAGGCAATCGGTCGCCGGTTCGGTCCCGCACTCGTGGCGGCAGTAAGAGTTCGGTCCTTGCGTTTGCGGCGGCCGTAAAGGGTGGCGCCAGCGCGGCGGGCGAGACCCACGAGGTTCGGCCTCGACAACGTGGACGTGTGGTGCTGGAGCCTCGACATGAGCGACAACCTGCCGGCTGACATCAATGGGACGCGGATCCTCGTCACCGGGGCGGCCGGCTTCATCGGCTTTCACACCTGCCTGCGGTTGCTGGCCGGCGGTGCGCGCGTGCTCGGCGTGGATGACCTCAACGCCTACTACGCTGTGGAGCTGAAGCAGGCCCGCCTCGCTCGGCTCGAGGGACTTGCGGGCTTTGCCTTCGAGCGCTGTGATGTGGCCGACAAAGCGCGCGTGCTGACGCTGCTGGCGGCCTTTCGGCCCCACTATGTGGTGCACCTGGCCGCCCAGGCCGGCGTGCGCTTTTCGCTGCAAGATCCGTCCGCCTACTTGCGCGCCAACATCGACGGCTTCCTCGCCGTGTTGGAGGCCTGCCGTGCGCGGCCAGTCCGACATCTGATCTATGCCTCTTCGAGCTCGGTCTATGGCGCCAACAGCAAGGTGCCGTTTTGCGAGTCCGATCCGGTCGACAACCCCCGCTCGCTCTATGCCGTGACCAAGCGGGCTAACGAGCTGATGGCGCACACCTACGCCGAGCTGTTCGCTATTCCGGCATCGGGTTTGCGCTTTTTCACGGTGTACGGTCCCTGGGGCCGTCCGGATATGGCGTATTTCTCCTTCACCAAGGCGATCCTGGAGGGGCGCCCCATCGACGTCTTCAACCACGGCCAAATGCAGCGTGACTTCACCTACATCGACGATGTGGTCGAAGCGATAGCGCGGCTCGTGCCGCTGGCGCCGAACTCGGCGGTTGCGGCCGGCGCGGGCGCCGGCGCTGCGGTCGCGCATCGACTCTACAACGTCGGTAACCACTCGCCCGTTGCCTTGCAACAATTCATTGCGGTGATCGAGGCGGCGCTCGGCCACAAGGCCGACCTTCGCCTGCTGCCAATGCAGCCCGGAGACGTGCCGATCACCTACGCCGACGTGGCACGGCTCGCCGCCGCGGTCGATTTCGCTCCGCGCACGCCCCTTAAAGAGGGTATCGCTCACTTCGTTGCCTGGTATCGTCAATTCTACAAGGTCTAGTTGAATAAGGTAGCAGGTGCCGGGCGCCGGTAGCGGTCGCGGCCGGCTGCGCTAAGGTCCAAGCATGGCCCTGGCGAGCGCGGCCGCCGCCGAAAATGACATGCCCGGCAAAAATGCTCAGCCATCTGTGGTTCATCTTCGCCTCCCGAGGCTGGCGGCGTTGATTGTGTGCTATTGAGGCTTGCCATGAGATATCTCGCAGTTGTTGGCCTGGTGGTTCTGGCCGCGACGGCGGCCGCCGCTCAAGCACCGGCGCCGACCTGCAAGACCCAGGCCGATCAGAAGGAGCTTTGCGGGCGCGGCCCTCAAGTCGTCCATGAGCAAATGCGCGAAGGATGCCGCCACGGCCTGCAGTAAATCGGCATCCGACAAGAGCCTGCGCGGCGCGGCCAAGAGCAGTCACGTCAAGAAGTGCGTGAGCGACGCCGTCGGCAGCTGATGGCACGCTGTCGCTGACGGTGCCTTGCTTGGGTGGACGCGGAGGCTGACCACCGTTTGCCGCCAACTACCTGCGCCACCGTGCAGCGCTCGTCGCCCCCGCCCAAGGTGCACCGGATCGTCGCGGCAAGCCACGACGACGCAACGCTCGCGCATGTGGAGGAGGCGATCGCCGCGGGCGGCCATTGCCGAATTTCCGACCACGGCCGAAGCCGCCGCGGCCTGCCATCGCGCCGGCGTGCAGTGTTGATGGGCGCACCCAACGTGGTAAGGGGCGGCTCCCACTCCGGCAGCGTGGCCGCCGAGGCGCTGGCGCGGGAAGGCGTGCTCGATATTCTGTCTTCCGACTACGTGCCGGCAAGCCTGCTGATGGGGGCCTTCGAGCTGGCACGTCGTATCGAGGGCTATGGTTTGCCGGCCGCCCGTCGCACGGTTACCCTGCAGCCGGCACGGGCCGCTAGGCTGAACGATCGCGGTCAGATCGCCGGGGCTGCGCGCGGATCTGGTGCGCGTTCGTCTTGTGGGCGACCTTCCCGTTGTGCGTGAGGTCTATCGTGGCGGACGACGGGTCATTTGAGGACGGCAAAGTTGGGGGACTGGGCCCGGGCCGGGTCGTCTTGCTCGTGGGGCCCAGCGGCGCCGGCAAGGATGCCGTTCTGCAGGAAGTTCGTTGCCGCTTGGCCGGTCGGAAGCAATTTGTCTTTGCCAGGCGGGTCGTGACCCGAGAGCCCGACGGCACCGAGGATCATGACTGCGTCAGCGTCAGCGAATTTGGAGCCCGGCTCAGGCAAGGTCGCTTTGCCTTAAATTGGCAAGCACATGGTCTACGCTATGGGATTCCGCTCGAGGTCGACGAGGCGGTACGCCGTGGTGGATGCGTCGTGTTGAATGCCTCGCGGACGATCATTGCCGGTGCGCGCGCACGCTATCGCAAGGTTGCGGTGGTGCTGATCGACGCTCCCGCCGAGCTGCGGGCCGATCGCTTGGCGAAGCGCCGACGGGAGCACGGCCCCGATCGCGTCGCGCGCCTGGCGCGGGCGGCGCCCGGCTTTAGGCCAACTGATGCCGACCTGATCATCGAGAATGCCGGCGCCTTGACCGTGGCGGCCGGGGCCTTCGTCGATTGGCTCATGGCCGGCGAGCCCGCCGCGCCGACATCGGGCAGCGGCGAGTGAGGTTGCGGTGCTTTCGCGCTAGTCGCGCCAGGGGCGAGCGGCCGACCCTGGATGCCCGAAATCGCGCGGTGCCAATCCAGCGTGGAACCAAAGCATGAAGCTATAGATATCGTAGACAGGCAGACCCAACCGGTCGCGCAGGGCGCGCGCGTAGGGCGCCATATTGGTGCACTCGAGCAGAACGGCGCCCACCCGCTCGTGTTTGCGTAAGAGTGCATCGCCGGCCTCGAGGATATCCTGCTCGGCGGCGGCCACATCGAGCGTCTCTTCGTTGCCGATCAACACGCGCGTGAATTCACGACCTGTGTCTGTGCCGACGACGGGCAGGGCCGGATCCAGCCCGATAGCCAGGAGATGGTCGCGCGTCAGGTTGGCCGCGCTGACCGTAATGACGCCAACCCGCTTGCCGGCCGGCAAGGTGCTCTCGATCATCGGCACCTGCATCAGGCTCGAGGTTGCCACCGGCACGGTCACGGCGGCGGCGAGCTCCTTCTGGTAGAGTGAGAGGAAGCCACAATTCGTGGTGATGCCATCGGCGCCGAGTGCCACCAACTCCTTGGCTGCCGCGATGAAGCTGGGTAACAGCCCGGTTGCCTGCTCGGCCACGACACGCTGTGGGGAGGCCCCCTTCACCACCTTGTACAGCACCGGAAACGGCCAGGTACCGGCGTGGCCCATGTCGCCCGGGATGCGCGGAAAGCGCGCTTCCAGCATCAGGATGCCCAGGCGCGCGCCGTAGACGGCCTTGCCTCCATGGGCGAGCCGCGGGCCGCCGAAATCATTGCGCATCAGGGAGCTCCCGCAAAGGTCATCCGAAGTTCGACAAAAAAGCGGCATGAGGTCGCCGCATCGGCGGCTTCCCACGGCCACCAGAGCCCCGCGAACAATGGCAGGAGCCGCATCGAGACAACCATCTTGGCGACTTCGTGGGCATGGCTGGCTGCTCAGGCCGACGGCAATCCAGGAAAACGGAGGTGCGCGGCGTTCGCGCAACTTTATCGTGTCATCGGCGATCCGTAAAATCGGCGCTTCCGTGGGACTGCGCTCGAGGGGAAGAATGGCGCCTGTGGCGGCGAGAACCAGAGTTGCCGTGATCGGCGCCGGCATGGTCGGGGTAACGACGGCCAGCTTTTTGCTGCGCAAGGGTCACGACGTCGTGCTGCTCGACCCGGCGAGCCCGGCGGCGGCGCATCGTTCGGCAACGCCGGCTGTTTTAACGGCTCATCGGTGGTGCCGATGGCGATGCCAGGTACCGTCCGCCATGTCCGCAAGTGGCTCGCCGACCCGCTTGCGCCCCTTTCGTTGCCGCTGTTCTATCTGCCGCGCGTGGCGCCCTGGCTGATCCGCTTCATTCGCGCCGGCACGCCAAGCAAGGTCGCCGCTCAGGCGCAAGCTCTGCGCTCGCTTTTGCAGGACGGGATCGAGACGCTCGCTCCGTTGCTGCACCAGGCGGGCGCAAGTGACCTGATACTGCGGGCCGGGCATTTGTTCGTCTATCGCACGTTGGCCGGCTGGCAAAGCGACCAGGCGGCGTGGCGGCTGCGCGCCGACAACGGCATCCGTTGGGACGAATTCGATGTCGGCGAGCTGCGACAACTCGATGCCAATCTTTCCGGCGAGTATCGCAAGGGCGTGCTCGTGCGCGAGAACGGCCACACCGTGAACCCGCATCGGCTCGTCATTAGCTTGGCATCGGCGCTCCAGCGTGACGGCGGTCGGAAATGGCGCGTCGCGTCGTTGGCTTCGACGTGGTCGACGGCCGGCTGCAGGCGGTTCGTTGCGAAGATGCATCCCTTGCCGCCGACGCCGCGGTCATGGCCGCCGGCATCGGGTCAAAACCGTTGGCCGCGCAGCTTGGCGATCGGCTGCCGCTCGAGACCAAGCGCGGCTACCATATCATGATCCGCGATCCGGAGGTCACACCGCGTCTCCCGTTGCCGACGCCGATGGCAAATTCGTTGCCACTCCCATGGAGCTCGGGCTGCGACTTGCGGGCACGGTCGAGCTGGCCGGCTTGGCCGCGCCGCCCAATTGGCAGCGCGCGCATGCGCTGCTCACGCAGGCGCGCCGAATGTATCCCGCGCTCGGCGGCAACTACGCCGAAAGCCGCCTCAGCACCTGGATGGGTCATCGTCCGAGCCTGCCCGATTCGCTACCCGTCATCGGCGCCTCGGGCAAATGCAAGGATGTTTTCTCTGGCTTTGGGCACGGCCATATCGGCATGGCCTCGGCGGCGAAGACCGCCAGGACGGTCGCCGAGCTCGGTTCCGGCGAAGTGCCCCAGATCGATGTGGCTGCCTTCAGTCCTCGCCGCTTCGGTTGATCGATCGCGGCGGCGGCTTGGGCCCGCTCCCGTCAGCGCCGGCACCGGCGGATTGCTTTTTTTGCCTGGCTGGTGGCGTCGTGGCCTTGCTTGGGCTAACGACTGGGCAAGCTCGCACCGGCGCGTCGTGATGCGCGGTCACGGCCGGACGCAAGCCTTGCTAACGCCGCTTGCCGGCAGCTAGGCCGCCGCCGGATCGCTGCGGGAGGCTCACGTCGCGAGTGCCCGTTCCACCTGCTAGATTGTCGGCAATGGCCCAGCCAGCTCCCTTGCTCCAGCTTAGCGACATCGCCCTTAGCTTCGGCGGCGCGCCGTTGCTGCACGGCGCCGAGCTGACCGTGTCCACCGGCGACCGCGTCTGCCTGGTTGGCCGCAACGGCTCGGGCAAATCGACGCTACTGCGCATTGCGGCGGGTCTGGTCGAGCCCGATGCGGGGACGCGGTTTGTGCAACCCGGCGTGGCGATCCGCTATTTGCCGCAGGAGCCCGATAGGACTGGCTTTGCCACCACCGGGGCATTTGCGGAATTGGACCTGGGGCCAACCGACGACCCCTATCGGGCTCGCTATCTCTTGCAGCAGCTCGGGCTCGACGGCTCGGAAGCTCTGGCTCAGCTCTCCGGCGGGGAACTCCGCCGGGCGGCGCTGGCGCGCGTGTTGGCTCCCGCGCCCGACATTCTCCTCCTCGACGAGCCGACCAATCACCTCGATCTGTCGACCATCGAATGGCTAGAAGGCCAGCTGCTGCAAGGGCGTGCCGCACTCGTGCTCGTCAGTCACGACCGGCGCTTCCTCGCCAATCTTTCGCGCCATACCCTGTGGCTCGATCGCGGCAGCACGCGGCGTGTGGCTGTCGGGTTTGCCCAATTCGAAGCCTGGCGCGACGAGCAACTTGCGCTCGAGGAAGTCGAGCGGCACAAGCTTGATCGCAGAATAGCGCGTGAGGAGGATTGGTTACGCTACGGCGTCACGGCCCGGCGCAAGCGCAACGTACGCCGCGTGGCCGAGCTGCAGAACCTACGACAAGTACGGCGCGACCTTCGCCGTTCGGCTGGCAAGGCCGTCCTTGGCGCACCGGAGGCGTCGGTCTCCGGTGCGCTGGTAATCGACGCCAAGGCTATCGGCAAAACCTACGCCGGGCGGCGCATAGTGCAGGCCTATTCGATGCGCATCGCCCGCGGCGATCGCATCGGCATCGTTGGTCCCAACGGCAGCGGCAAGACCACATTGGCCAATCTGTTGACGGGGGAGCTTGCGCCCGATAGCGGATCGGTTCGGCTTGGCAGCAACCTTCAGATGGTAAGACTTCGACCAGCAGCGCGAAAGCCTCGACCCTGACTGGACGTTGAGCGACGCCTTGACCGGAGGTCGGGGGGATACGGTCACGGTCAATGGCCGATCGCGCCATGTCGTTGGCTATATGAAGGATTTTCTCTTCACGGCGCAACAGGCGCGCACCCCGGTGCGCGCCCTTTCCGGCGGCGAACGCGGCCGGTTGATGTTGGCGCGGGCCCTATCTCGGCCGTCCAACCTGATGCTGCTCGATGAGCCCACCAACGACCTCGATATCGAGACGCTCGACGTGCTGGAGGAGATGCTCGGGGACTACCTCGGCACGGTCGTCCTCATCAGCCATGATCGCGATTTTCTTGATCGCGTGGTCAATGCCGTGGTCGTCCCAGAGGGCGATGGCAGCTGGTCCGAATACGCCGGCGGCTACAGCGATATGATGGGGCAACGCGGGGGCGATTTGACTGGCAGGCAAGCGATTTCCAAGCCGCCTACGGCTACGGCGGAAAAGAAGACGGCGTCCATGGCGCAAGCGAAAGCAGCAAAGCGCCGGCTCAGCTACCACGAACAGCGCGCGCTGGAGAGCTTGCCCGCGACGATCGCCTCCCTCGGCGCCGATCTCGACGACTTGCACCACCAACTCGGCGATCTCGGCCTCTACGCTCGCGATCCGGCGGCCTTCAGGCAGGCTTCGGAGGCACTTGTGGCCAAGCAATCCCAGCTTGCGGCTGCGGAAGAGAAGTGGCTGGAGCTTGAAATTTTGCGCGAGGCGATCGAGCGCGATTGAGCTCCCTCCCAAGCCCATTGTGGCACTCAATCAGTGCTCAGCCCGGCGCGGGCCGCCTCAAGCCTGCGCGTCGAGCGGGAAGCCTTCGGAGCCCGGATGGAAGGCGCCATTGTGGCGCACGGTGCTCGCCTCTCGCCCATCGTGCTCGGCAATCAGGGCTACCAACGCGTTGCGTTCGGCCCTTAGCTTGGCCATGCGAGCAAAGCGTCCCTCGCCGAACCTGTCGCGCAGCAAGGCGCTGTATTCGAGGTTCAATTCCCTCAGCTTGCGACGGATGGCGTTGAGTTCGATGCGGGTCATCGTTGGCCCTTCCGTTGGTTGTTCCCCCGCACCCATGATCGATTCTGTCACAGGAAAGCGGCGCTCTGACGGCGAACTTATGCTCACCCTGATGATCCGGTCCGCGAGCCCGTCGAAGGCGCGGGTGCTAGACCCAGCGAAAAACGACGATGGCGAGAATGAGAGCCACGGCCGTGGCGCCCCAGAGCGGCGTGCCGAAGGCCGCCAACCAACCCAGGTGGATATAGGCAGCGCTCAACAGCGAGATGAACAACCGGTCGCCCCGCGTGGTGCGGATGGCGAGAACGCCGCGCCGCGGCGCCCCGCCGGGTGAAAGCAACTCCCAGATGGTCATGCAAATCAATAGGCCGGCGATGCACAGGAAGAACGCCGCGGTTTCCCAGGTCCAGGCCATCCAGGTCAGGTGCAAGAGCTCCTCCCATTATTGCGAAAACGCGGCCCATCACACGCGGCCGAGCGCAAAACCCTTGGCGATGTAGTTGCGCACGAAATAGATCACAAAGGCGCCGGGAATGATCGTGAGTGTACCGGCGGCGGCCAGCAAACCCAGCTCGTACCCCGAGCTGCTCGCCGTGCGGGTCATGGTCGCCGCGATCGGCTTGGCGGCAACCGAGGTAAGTGTCTTGGCCAACAGCAGCTCGACCCAGGAAAACATAAAGCAGAAGAAGGCCGCAACGCCGATGCCGGCGGCAATCGTAGGCAGGAAGATCTTGAGGAAGAAGCGCCAAAAACCGTAGCCGTCGAGATAGGCCGTTTCATCGAGCTGTCTCGGTACGCTTGACATGAAACCCTCAAGTATCCACACCGCCAGCGGGATATTGAAGAGGCAGTGCGCCAAGGCGACGGCGATATGGGTGTCGAACAGACCAATCGCCGAATAAAGCTGGAAGAACGGTAGGGCGAATACAGCGGCGGGCGCCATGCGGTTGGTCAGCAACCAGAAGAAGAGATGCTTGTCGCCCAGGAAGCGATAGCGCGAGAAGGCGTAGGCCGCGGGCAAAGCCACCAGCACCGAAATAACGGTGTTGATGACGACGTAAATCAGCGAGTTGATATAGCCGTTGTACCAGGTCGGGTCCGTGAAGATTTTCTGATAGTTCTCCAAGGTGAACTTTTTTGGCCAGAGCGTGAATGCACCCAAAATTTCGTTGGTCGTCTTGAACGACATGCTCACCAGCCAGTAGATCGGCAGCAGCAGAAACACGATGTAAAGCGCCGGCACGAGCCAACTGAGCTTGCGCATCACTGTTCCTCATCTCGAGTCATCACCGCGTAGAACACCCACGACAATAGTAATATGATCAAAAAATAGATGATCGACATTGCCGCCGCCGGACCAAGATCAAATTGACCGAGCGCGATCTTGACCAGGTCGATCGACAACAGGGTCGTGGCATTGCCGGGTCCGCCACCCGTCAATACGAAGGGCTCGGTATGGATGTTGAAGCTGTCCATAAAGCGCAACAGCACGGCGATCGTCAGAACACGGCGCATCTTCGGCAGCTGGATATAGCGGAACACCGCCCAGGCCGAGGCGCCATCGATTTTTGCGGCCTGGTAGTAGGCATCGGGGATTGCGCTCAGCCCGGCATAGGCCAGCAGAACGACCAACGACGTCCAATGCCAAACGTCCATAGCGATCAGCGTTGCCCACGCCGAAATCGGCTGCTGCGTGTAGTTATAGTTGAAGCCCAGATCGTTGAGCAGCCTACCGAGCATGCCGATGTCGGGCAGGGCGAAGATGTTCCACATTGCGCCGACGACGTTCCAGGGGATCAAGAGCGGCAGCGCCATCAGCACCAGGCAGACCGAGACCCAAGGTCCGCGGCGCGGCATCGCCAGGGCGATGGCGACGCCCAGTGGCACCTCGATGACCAGAATTATGCCGCTGAAGATGAGCTGCCGTCCGAGTGAGGCGTGGAAGCGGTCCGAGTGCAGGACCTGTTCAAACCACTTCACGCCCTCGAAGAAGAACATGTTGTTGCCGAAGGTCTCTTGCACGGAGTAATTGACCACCGCCATCAACGGGATCACGGCATTGAAGGCCACGAGCGCGACGACAGGCAGCACGAATAGCCAGCCCATCTGGTTCTGCGTCTTGCCGTCCATGGTCGGGCCTACTCCAACAGCTGACCGTCGGCATAGAGCCGGGTGTGAGCGGGGTCGAAGCGGACGCAGGCGTTGCTCGCTGGCAGCGATACGCCCTCCTCGAGCAGTAGCTTGATGCGGCTTTCCTCGCAGCGCGCTTCGACAATGCGATAGCGGCCGGCATCGCTAACCTTGACGATGTCGACCGGGATCCCCTGTTCGCTCAGCACGACGAATTCGGGCCGCACGCCGATCTCCGTATGCCGGTCATTGAGGGGCCGGCGAGGAGGATTTTCGACGTCGACCTGACGGCCGGCGAAATGGACGCCACCCCCGCTGACCTCGCAGGGCAAGACATTCATGCCAGGCGAGCCGATGAAATGCCCGACAAAGGTATGACGCGGGCGCTCGAAGAGCTCGACCGGCGAGCCGACCTGCACGACACGGCCTTCGTGCATCACCACCACTTTCTCCGCGAACGTCAGGGCCTCGGTCTGATCGTGCGTCACATAAATCATGGTCCGCCGCGTGCGCTGATGCAGCTCCTTCAACTTGGACCGGAGCTGCCATTTGAGGTGTGGATCGATGACGGTGAGCGGCTCATCGAACATGATGACGTTGACATCCGAGCGGACAAGCCCACGCCCGAGGGAAATCTTCTGCTTGCCGTCGGCGGTCAGCCCGGACGCGCGCCTAGGCAGCATGGCGCTGAGATCGAGCATGCGCGCGATCGCTTCAACCTTCTGCTCGATCTCGGAGGCCTTGAGGCCGCGATTGCGCAGGGGAAACGCCAGGTTTTCCCGAACCGTCATGGTGTCGTACACCACCGGAAACTGAAAGACCTGGGCAATGTGCCGGCGGTCGGTCGGGCGCTCGGTCAGATCGACGCCGTCGAACAAGACCCTGCCTTCGGTCGGACGCACCAGTCCGGAAATGATGTTGAGCAAGGTGGTCTTACCACAGCCCGATGGCCCGAGCAGCGCGTAGGCCCCGCCATCCGACCACTCGAGATCGAGTTCTTTCAGGGCCCAGTCCTCGGGGGCGCGGGGTCGTTTCAGGTAGCTATGCTTGATGTTTTCCAGGCTGATCTTGGCCATAGCCTCAAAGGCCCTTCAAATGCCCGGCGGGGCGGGCGCAGCTCGCCCCAGCCGGTGCGCCACACTGCCTCATGCCACGAGCTTGCCCTCGACGCTGAAATACATGCAGCGCTCGACGTCGATGAAAAGTTGGGTGGTCGTACCAACCTCGACGGCGTGGATGCCGTGCGACTGCGATACCCAATGCAAGGGGCCGTGCTCGAAATGGATGGTGCTCTCCGATCCGCTGAGCTCGGTGATCTGCACTTTGCCGTCGAGGCGAGCGCTGCCAGGGCCGTTTGCGATGGGGCTGATGTGATGCGGGCGAATACCGACGACGTAGGCGCCATCCGGCAGCTCGCGCAGCTCGGCCGTTGCCATCCATTGGACCGTCTCACTCAAGACAATGTGGTCACCGCGCTTGGTGACGGTTGCCGTATTGATTGGCGGATTGGAGAAGACTTGTGCGGTCACGAGGTCGACGGGTCGATGATAGACCTGCGCCGTCGGTCCGAACTGGGTGATGCGCCCTTGCCTGAGGGTCGCCGTATGTCCGCCGAGCAGCAGGGCATCCATGGGGTCTGTCGTGGCGAACACGACGACGCTGTGCCGATTGACGAACAGCTTCGGCAGCTCGTCGCGCAACTCTTCCCTGAGCTTGAAGTCGAGATTGGCGAGCGGTTCATCAAGTAGGACCAGATCGGCATCCTTGACGAGGGCACGCGCGAGCGCCGTCCGTTGCTGTTGCCCGCCCGATAGCTCGTTGGGGCGGCGAGGTAGCATCGGCGCGATCTTCACGAGCTCGGCTATGCGGTGCACGCGGTCCTTGATCTCCGCTTGCCGCATGCCTGCAACCCGCAGGGGAGAGGCGATGTTCTCAAAAACGGTCAGGTTCGGATAGTTGATGAATTGCTGATAGACCATCGAGACATTGCGCTTCTGCACGGCAACACCGGTAACGTTCTTGCCGTCGAACCATACCTCGCCGCGGCTCGGCTGCTCGAGGCCTGCCATCAGCTGCATCAGCGTTGTCTTGCCGGCAAGCGTCGTGCCAAGCAGGATGTTGAAGCCCTCCTTGGCGAGGCGCAGGTTCGTCTCATGGATGTGGGTCTGCGCACCGACGCTCTTCACCACGTTTCTTAGCTCGAGCGTCACGTAAGCGTCCGATGGGTCGATAGGGTCCCTGGGCGAGTGTCGCAGTATCGATCGAGAACGGCGCCGAGGGAAGCAGCAGGCTTGGCGCCTGCGTGCTTCCTCGGTTGAACCGGGCGGAAAGAGCGCTCGCTACCGCAAACGCCGGTCAGCTCTTCCAGCGCTTTACCAGTTCATCGTAATCGATGGTTTCGCCCTTGGGTTTCTCGTCGGCGAGCTTCGCCTTCGGCCCGTTCGGCTTGCCGAGCCATTCCTTAGGGTCCTTGACGGGATTGAGCCGCGGGCCGCAGCCGCCGTAGACCTTGGCCTTCTTGTCCACGTCTTCCATGCGCGCCATCACCTCATCCATCTCCTTGGCCAGCCGATCCATGGCTTGCTGTGGAGTGAAGGCGCCGGAGTTGACATCGCCGATGTTCTGCCACCAGAGCTGGGCGAGCTTGGGATAGTCGGGCACATTGATGCCGGTTGGCGTCCAACGCACGCGATCCGGTGAGCGGTAGAACTCGACCAGGCCGCCGAGCTGTGGTGCCCGTTCCGTGAAAGATTGATGCCGGATATCACTGTCACGAATGATGGTGAGCCCGACGTGGCTCTTCTTGAGGGACACCGTCTTGGAGATCGTGAACTGTGCGTAGAGCCAGGCGGCTTTGCGGCGCTCGAGCGGGGTTGACTTGAAGAGCGTCCACGAGCCGGCGTCCTGATAGCCGAGCTTCATGCCCTCCTCCCAGTAGGGGCCGTGCGGCGAAGGAGCCATGCGCCACTGCACCTCGCCCTTGTCGTTTACGGTGTTGTTGCCTTCGCTCTTAGGCTTGACCATTTCGGCAGTGAAGGCTGTGTACCAGAAGATCTGCTGGGCGACGTTGCCCTGCGACAGCGCCGGAAGCGACTGATAGAAGTCGTAGTCGGCGGCACCGGGAGGAGCATACTTGCGCAACCACTCGTCCCACTTCCGGATGGCATAGACCGACGCTGGTCCATTGGTCTCGCCACCGCGCGAGATCGACGCACCGGAGGGATTGCAGGAGCCTTCCTCCATGCGGATGCCCCACTCGTCGATCGGGCGCCCATTGGGCAAGCCCTTGGAACTCGCGCCGGCCATCGACAGCCAGGCGTCGGTCATGCGCCAGCCAAGATCCGGCGCGCGCTTGCCGTAGTCCATATGGCCGTAGATACGCACACCGTCGATTTCCTTCACGTGCACGCTGAAGAACTCGGCGATGTCCTCGTAGGCGGACCAATTGACGGGCACCCCGAGCTCGTAGCCATAGCGGTCCTTGAACTGCTTCTTGATCTCCGGTCGCTTGAACCAGTCGTAGCGGAACCAGTAAAGATTGGCGAACTGCTGATCCGGCAGCTGCCAGAGCTTGCCGTCGGGACCAGTCGTGAAGGACTTGCCGATGAAATCGTTCGACGTCGAGCGTCGGTAGCGTGACCTCCTTACCTTCCCCGGCCATCCAGTCGGTCAGATTGACGGCCGAGCTGCAGGCGCGAGTGCGTGCCGATGAGATCCGAGTCGTTGATGTAGCCGTCGTACAGATTGCGGTTGGTCTGCATCTGCGTCTGGACCGCCTGCACGACCTCGCCTTCGCCCAGAACCTGGTGATTGACCTTGATACCGGTGATCTCCTCGAACGCCTTGGTCAGCGTCTTCGATTCGTATTCGTGCGTCGGGATCGTTTCCGACAGCACGTTGATCTCCATCCCCTTGAAGGGGGCAGCCGCGTTGACGAACCATTCCATTTCCTTGAGCTGCTGATCTTTGCTCAGCGTCGAGGGCTGAAATTCCCGGTCAAGCCACCGCCTCGCCTCATCCATGCCGGCCAGGGCGCTCCCGCTTGCCAACATCACCGCCAGCAAGGCGGCCGTGATCGTTCCTCGTCTCTTCATTGCTGATCTCCTCCCAAAGTTGTACGAGACGTCGGTTAACGCTATGATCGAACCAAAACGAATGTCAATCGAAAATGTATTCGCGCATCACTGGCCCCAACCTTGGGGGGAAACGCGGTAATACGAAAGCCGAGGCGTGCCGCGGCGCTTTGTCGGTGGCGGCGAATGCGCTAGGCTTGCGCAAGCGATGCAAACGAAATAAGTGGCCGAGGCGCGAACGGGAGGCCAGGCATGTACCTGTTGAGCCCGCGCCAGAGCGACATCGTCGCGCTCGCCAAGTCCGAGGGCCGGGTCAGCGTTGAGGGACTGGCCGACCGCTTCAACGTCACCCCGCAGACGATTCGCAAGGACCTCAACGATCTGTGCGAGCGCGGCGTCCTGCAGCGCTACCATGGCGGCGCCATCCTCGCCTCCGGCACCGCCAATCTGGGCTATGAGGCGCGACGCAAGCTCGCCACCGACGAAAAGCGCCGCATCGGCCTCAAGGCCGCATCCTTGATCCCCGACAGTGCCTCGCTGCTGATCAATATCGGCACCACCACTGAGCAGGTCGCCGCCGCGCTCCGCGGCAAGCATGGGCTGCTGGTGATTACAAATAATATCAATGTCGCCAATATCTTGCAAGGTTATGAGCAGATCGAGATCATCGTCGCGGGAGGCGTCGTGCGGCATCAGGACGGGGGCGTGGTGGGGGAGGCGGCGGTCGACTTCATCCGTCAGTTCAAGGTCGACTACGCCGTGATCGGCACGTCCGCCATCGACGAAGACGGCACTCTGCTCGACTTCGATTATCGCGAGGTGAAGGTGGCGCAGGCCATCATGAACTGCGCCCGCAAATCCATTCTGGTCGCCGACAGCATGAAATTCGAGCGCACCGCGCCCGTGCGCATCGGTCATATCTCCCAGCTCGACTATCTCGTGACCGAGACCGAGCCGCCCGCGCGCGTCCGCGAACTGTGCCGGGAAAGCGATGTCGCCGTCGAGATTGCCAACCAAGCTTGATCTTTCGAAAAAGTTCGATAATCTTCGTTTTTCGTTCAAGCGAAGACGTATGAACCGACGGTGGGCCTGGCTGCGGCGGCGGCTTGGCGCCAGCAAACCCATGGGAACGCGGACGGCGGCATGCGGGACATCGCAATCATCGGCGGCGGCATCAACGGTTGTGGTGTCGCGCGCGATGCCGCGGGTCGAGGGCTATCCGTCTTGCTCGCGGAAAAAGCCGACTTGGCAAGTGGGACCTCGTCCGCGTCGACCAAGCTCATTCACGGCGGCCTTCGCTATCTCGAGCAGTACGAGTTTGCCCTGGTACGCAGCTCTCTCAAGGAACGCGAGGTCTTGCTCGGCCTGGCGCCGCACATCGTGCGGCCAATGCGTTTCGTGCTGCCGCATCATCGCGGCCTGCGTCCCGCCTTCCTGATCCGCCTCGGTCTCTTTCTTTACGATCACCTGGGTGGGGGGCGGCGCATCCTCGAGCCCTCCCGAACCGTTGACCTGTCGAGCCTTGCGGCCGGTAGGCCACTGAAGCCGACCTTCACGCGCGCCTTCGAGTACTCGGACTGCTGGGTCGACGATGCACGCTTGGTCGTGCTCAACGCAATGGATGCTGCTGCCCGCGGCGCCGAGATCCGCGTGCGCACGCAAGTCGTGTCCGTGCACCGCACGGCGAGCCATTGGCGGATTGAGATGGAGAACCTGGTTTCGGGCCAGCATGAAACGGTGACCGCGCGCGTCCTCATCAACGCCAGCGGTGCGTGGGCGGCACACGGTCCGGCCGATGGTATCGCCCCAGGGCGACGGCCGGGCATCAGGCTGGTCAAGGGCAGTCATATTGTGGTGCGCCGCTTGTTCGAGCACGACCGCGCCTACATCTTTCAGAACGCGGACCGGCGCATCATCTTCGCGATACCCTACGAAGGGGAATTCACGCTCATCGGCACCACCGACGTGGATTTTAAGGATGACCTTGCCTGCGTCGCGATTTCGTCGGAAGAGGCGCAGTATTTATGCCGCGCCGTCAGCGAATATTTTGCCGCCCCCGTCAGTCCCTCCGACATTGTTTGGAGCTATGCCGGCGTGCGCTCCCTGTTTGACGACGGGGAGCTTTCGGCACAGGACGCAACGCGTGATTTCGTCCTCGATCTCGATGGTCCCGAGGGCCGGCCATGGCTGCTGACGATCATCGGCGGCAAGATCACCACTTACCGGCACTTGGCTGAGGAGGTTTTGGGCAAGCTTGCGCCGCTGTTTCCGGGCGCGCGTCCTGCCTGGACGCGCGACATCCCGCTGCCTGGCGGCGATTTTGCCCGCGAGGAACTGGGACGGTTGGCATCCGACTTGGCCGCGGCGGTACCCGCGCTCGGCGAGGCAACCTCGCATCGTCTGGTGCGCGCCTACGGCACCATCGCGCGCAAGATTTTTGCGGATCGGCCGGATGCTGCTTCGGACGCGCCTGGGCTCGGCTTCCATTTCGGTGCGGGGCTGTACGAGCGCGAGGTTGCCCATCTCGTCAAAAACGAATGGGCGATGACGGCTGAGGACGTGTTATGGCGACGCAGCAAGCTTGGCTTGCACATTGACGAAACCGGCCGGCGCCAGCTATCCGACTGGCTGATGGCCCGCCTGCCCGCCAACGGACAGCTCTTGCAAGCCTGCAGCGCACAAGACGCCAGCGCAAACAGGCGCTGCAACGGCTGAGTGCGGCCGGTTGGCACTCGGGCCTGCTGGCACTCGGGCCTGCTGGCACTCGGGCCCTGCTGGCACTCGGGCCCGGGCTGGCACTGGGGCCTGCTTGGACTGGGTTCAGCTGCGGCCGACCGTTCGAAGGCACGCCAGCCGAGGGAACCGGGGCATGCCACTTTGCGTTTTTTCCGTACAGGTCCGAGCCCAGTTCGCCCACAGTTTGCTGCACAGTTCCGTACAATGACATGTATTGCGACAACCTTTTCCCGACGCCGTGTGCGCAGGATCGCGGCAAGCCTTCTGCTCGCCCTCGGCGTCAGCGCGGCGGCGTTTGCCCAGCCCGGTGCGAACTGCGACCAAGCCTACCAGGCCATGCTGAGCACGATCGAACGCAAGAAGCCAACCCTATCCGCCGAGGCGCAGCTCGCCCGGCAGCGGATCGCCTTGCGCCTCTACGATGCCTGTCAGACCGGGCACCTGGAGCATCCCGGTGAGCTGTTCGACAAATTGGATCGCGACCGATACTGAGGCACACCGCCGCCGAGACGGTGTGCCGGTGTTTGGGAAAGGTTGCGCTTTTGCTCGCGGCTTGGCTGCTTGCCAACAATGGGCGTGACCCCCCTCAAGGCTGGCGGCTGCCCGAGCGTAAGGCGCAGACTGCGCGCCGCGCGGGAGCGCCGCGCGCCGGGCGAGGTCCAAGCGGCAGCGTTGCTACTCCGCTGAGTGGCCCGCAAGTGCAAATCCCCACTGAAGAGCGTCGGCCATCTTGCTGTTGCGTCGCGTGAAATGAAACAGCGTCCCTGTTGATCCGCGCTGCCAGCCTCGCCCGCGCCCCATTTGGGCATTGACGCGAGCCGTCCACATGTATCGGATGTGTGCGGCTCTTCTCTCCTACACAGAAGAAGGCCAAGATTGGGCGCCGCGCTGTCCCCCGATAGCGCCTGGCGCCCTTTCTTTTTTATTGCAATTGGGCCGACACAGCCGCGACCGCTGCTACCGGGCCCTCCGTACGGGCTCCGGCGCGCCTCCGCGAGCCCATGCGGCTTGTTCCGTGCGCCGGCGTTGGACCATGCGGGACACGGGGGGGCTTGAGCCCGTTCGGTCCGACCAGCCGTGCCAACCCCAAGGCGGACTAACAACAAATGCGCGACCGGTGAGCGCGCAAGGTGCGCACCCATTGCGCGCACCCACTGCGCGCACCCACTGCGCGCATCCAAGGCGTGCTCCTGGGACACGCCGGCAAGCACGGTGTTGGCCTTTGCCTTCGGATCCGGCTTGCACCCGGGCGCGGTCGGGGTGCACAAATGGGCAGCGCTAGGTGGAGGGGGTAGGACCATGCTGTTGAGGACGCTCGCAGCGCTCGTTGCGCTGGCTATTGGGGGGATTGCAACGTCGAGCGGGGCAAGCGCCAAAGGAAGCGGCCGTAGCCAAGGTCCTGCGCTCGATGCCAATTGGGTGTTGCTCGAAGCGCGCGCGGTGGATCTGAAGAAGGAGAAGGAGCGCTTCACCGTCGGAGCGAGCAAGGGCCGCTTCAAATCCGTGCTGCTGGTCGGTGTCGATCGCCGGATCGACATCAATCGCGTCACGATTGCCACGGACGGCGAGCCCTATATCGATGCGGAGCACCTAAAACTTCGAGCGCGGACAGCGTTCGCACCCGATCAGGTTCAGCCATGACGGCGGCGTGGTCGAGAACGTTGACCTATCCTACAGCCTGCATCTCGGCGCGGCGGGACCGGCCAAGGTCGAGTTGTGGGGATTGCGCGCCTCACCCGAGGTGCCGAATGCCCGCTCGGCGTCGCCCAGCTGGGTCTGGATCGGAACGCGCTCGGTCGACCTTAAGAAAGAAGAGGATCGCATCGAGGTCGGGGCCGGCAAGGGCCGTTTCAAATCGCTGATGCTCGTCGGCGTCGACCGACTGATCGACATCGACCGCGTGACGGTGGTCACCGACGGCGCGGCGCCGCGGCTTGAAAAGCGGCGCCTCAAGTTGCAAAAAGGGCAGCGCTCGCGCCCGATCCAATTGGGCGATGGACAGTCGGTGCGCCACGTCGACCTCTCCTACCGCCTGCATCTCGGCGCGGCAGGACCCGCCAATGTTGAGCTGTGGGGCGTGCGGGTTGGCTCGGCGGCCCCCGCCATTGCCAGCCCCGAACCCACGTCGCGGAGGCCGGCAGCGGGCGCCGCAGCGCCCGCGGCCGCGACGGCCGCCGCGCCAGGGGGAGAGGAAACGGACGGCGCCGGGGCCGTGCTCTTTGGCGTGCATGAGGTTGGCACGGCGGCGGATGAGGACGTCTTCAAACTTGGTCGGCAATACGGCCAGTTCGCCAGGCTTCAGCTGCGTGCGCTCGGTGGCACCGTCCAGCTTAAGGAATTGCGCGTGACCTATGCGGGAGGCGAGCCCGACGTGCTTGCGGTCAACGGCGAAGTCGGCGCCGACGAACGCACGCCATGGCTGGAGTTAACGGGCGATCGCTTCATTCGCGAGATTGCGTTTGTCTATCCTGCCCAATCACGGCGCAGCAAGGCCCGTTTGGAGATCTGGGGCGAATACGCCGATAGCTGGTTTCAGCCGGGCTCGGGGAGCGGTGCTTTTGCGACGGCCAACAACGGCTGGCTCTATCTCGGCGGCCAGTCCCCGCTCTTTGTCAGCATCCGGCGCGGCTTGGGTTTTGAAACCGACGTCGTATCCGTTGCGCGCAACCGCGGGTTCCGGAGCTTGCGACTGGATGTGAAGAACCGGGCGATCACGCTGAACCGGATCAAGGTTATCTACACCGACGAATCGAGCGATGTGTTCGGCGAACGGCAACGCGTGGCTGGGGGCAGCTCGTTTGGTCCCGTCGAGTTGAAGCCTGGACGCCCGGTCAAGCAGATCGAGATCAGCCACCGCTCGCGCATCTTCAACTCGCAGGCTGAAGGCAGTGGCTATGCCTTCGTGGAGTTCTGGGCAAAATAGCCCAACCGGCGAAAACCGGGCCCGCGATCCACCCCTCACCCGCGCGCGGCTTGGCGTCGTGGTGAGGCTGCGAGAGCTTGTCGCTAGCCAACGGTTTCAACGAGTTGGCGCGCCCATGTGCACATCGCAACATCGGTCCCAGGGCGCGCGCTCAGAATGCAGCCGATGGGCAGGCCGCTGGTCGCGAACCCGGCGGGCACCGATACGATCGGGCCGCCCAAGGCCGTCCAGGGCGAGATATATTTGGGATCGCCGGTCCAGCTCAATCCCGCGGGGGCGGTGGCGGGGGTGGCGGGCCATAGGAAGACGTCGGCCTTAAGCTCGGTAAACAAGGTCGAGCGCAGTCGATCGATTTCGCTGCGCTCCTCAAAGTATCGACTGGGAGCAATGGCGAGGCCGTCGTGAATAAGCGTCGTGATCTTCTCGCCGACGGTGCTAGCGGGTTCTTGCAGCAAATACCGCAACGCCCGGCCGGCCTCGTAGGTCATGGTCGAACGCTGCAGGTTGAACAGGCGCTCGAACGAAATGGGCGAAGCCGGCCTCGCCACGCCATGACCGGCGCTGGCCAGCGCATCGGCGAAACGCGTCAAAGCGGCCTTCATCTCGGGGATGGCATCTGCAATATGTGGGTCGTCGGGAATGCAAACGGAAAGCGTCGCCGGCACCGGCAAGCGGTGCCGCATGGTCACGAAGGGGGGCGCGACGGCCTCGAACACATAGACCGCATCCGCCACGCTCCAGCCGTAGAAGCCCGGAGTGTCGTAGGAGGGCCCCAGCGGCGTGATGCCGTAGGTCGACAGGCTGCGTGTGCTCGGCTTGAAGGCGGAAATTCCGCAATAGGCCGCCGGCCGGTTGACCGAGGCAACGGTCTGAGTGCCAACGGCGGCCGGCGCCATGCCAGCGGCGACAGCGGCAGCCGAGCCCGAACTCGAGCCGCCGGGCGTGTGCCTGACGTCATGGGGATTGCGGGCCGGGGAGGGGTCGAAGAACGCGAACTCGGTGGTGTGCACCTTGCCCAGCACGATGGCGCCCGCCGTTTTCAGTGACAGCACGATCTCGGCGTCGCTGTTGGCCGGTGCGGCGGTGGCGCGCGATCTGCTGTTGGCACGCGTCGGCAGGCCCTCGACGTCGATGATATCCTTGATTGCCACCGGTACGCCGTGCAGCGCTCCGCGAATTGCTCCTTTCGCCGCCTCGCGTTCGCGTTCCTGCGCGGTCTTAAGCGCGCGCTCAGCATCGACCTGGCGCCAGCACTCGACCTTCGCATCGGCAGCCGCGATCCGGTCGAGATAACGTTGGACGAGCGCAACGGGCGACAGCCTTTTGCCGGCGATCTCCCGGGCGAGGCCACACACGCGGCCCGGATCGGCCGCGAAATTGTGGAGGTTCGTCCTTTGCATGGTGCCTCGCTCTCGTCTTTGGGCGGTCAAAGGGGGCCTTGCCATGAGCAAGACTTGGGCATTTTGCGCGGAAATAGCGTCTGGTGCCCACGGCAAAGCCCTTCTAACATAACTTTTTCTAGCTGCCGGCGATCGACAGCGCGCGTCAGCCACAAGATAGCATGCAAGGGAGACGGTATCATGTCCGCGAAGACTCGAAGCGCGGTGGCGGCACTGTGGTTGGTATCGCTACTCGCCGGCAACAGTTTGCTCATCCAGTCCGCGACCGCGCAGCAAAAGACTTTGAAATTCGTGCCGGAGGCGGATCTGCGCAGCCTGGATCCGATCTGGACGACGGCATACATCACGCGCAACTACGGCTACATGGTCTACGACACCCTGTTCGCGGTGAATGAAAAGTTCGAAGTGCAGCCGCAAATGGTGGGCAAGTGGAGCCTCAGCGACGACAAGCTCACCTACACGTTTACGCTACGCGACGGCCTCAAGTGGCATGACGGCCAGCCTGTTAAATCGGCCGACTGCATCGCCTCGATCGAGCGCTGGGCCAAGCGCGATGCCCTTGGCCAAAAACTGGCGGACTTGACCGATGCCTGGACGTCCCTCGACGACAAGACCTTCACGCTCAGGCTGAAAAAACCTTTTTCGCTTACCCTCGACGCGCTTGCCAAACCCTCCTCCAACGTCCCCTTCATCATGCCAGAACGCGTCGCCAAGACTGACGCGTTCACGCAAATCACCGAGTTCGATCGGCTCCGGTCCCTTCAAAATGCTGAAAGAGGAGTGGGTGCCCGGTAGCAAAGTCGTGTTTGCGAAAAACACCGATTACCTGCCGCGCAAGGAGGCGCCATCCTGGGCCTCGGGTGGCAAGATCGTGAAGGTCGACCGCGTCGAGTGGGTCTACATTCCCGATTCGGCCACGGCTGCCGCCGCGCTCAACGCCGGAGAGGTCGATTGGTGGCAGATGGTTCCACCCGACCTGGTCCCGCTGCTGACCAAGAACAAGGACATCAAGGTGGAGAATACCGATCCCCTGGGCTCGATCGGTTTGCTGCGCTTCAACCAGCTGCATCCGCCCTTCAACAATGCGAAGATGCGCCAAGCCCTGCTCTATCTTGTCAACCAGCAGGACTATGCGCTGGCGATCGCCGGGGATGCCAAGCAAGGCAAGCCTTGCCCGTCGTTCTTCACCTGCGGCTCACCCGCCGAAAGCCAAGTCGGCTCCGAGGTGCTGACCGGGAAGCGAGACCTGGCGAAGGCTAAGCAGCTCATTCAGGAAGCCGGCTATAAGGGCGAAAAGATCGTGGTGTTGTCGGCGACGGACCAGCCAATCGTGCATAGTCAGGGCCTGGTGACGACCGAGATCCTCAAGTCCGCAGGTCTCAACGTGGAGCTGGCGGCCAACGATTGGGGCACACTGATCAACCGCCGCGCCGTCAAGGAGCCGATTGAGAAGGGCGGCTGGAACATCTTTCACACCTGGCTCGTCGGGCCCGATATGACCAGTCCTGCCATAAATTACCCCATGCGCGGCGTCGGTGAAAAATCTTGGTTCGGTTGGCCGACCGACCCGAAGATGGAGGAGTTGCGCAATGCCTGGTTCGATGCCACCGATCCAGCGCAACAGAAGCGATTGATCGACGACATGCAAAAGCACGCCTGGGAAACGGTGCCTTTTATTCCAACGGCGCAGTTCGTCATTCCAACCGCCTATCGCAGCAACGTCTCGGGCCTCTTGATCTCGCCGGTGGCGTTCCTGTGGAATGTGGAGAAGAAGTAGGCGCGAGGTGACTGAGCAACATGCTCGGCTATATCATTCGTCGACTGCTGGCGACCATCCCGGTGATCGGAATGGTCGCGCTCTTCGTATTCTCATTGCTCTACTTGACGCCGGGCGATCCCGCGGCGGTGATCGCCGGCGACATCGCCACGGTCGAGGACATCGAGCGCATCCGCCAGAAGCTCGGCCTTGATCAACCATTCCTGACGCGATTTTGGGTGTGGGCCTCGGCCGTGCTGCAGGGCGATCTTGGTATTTCGATTTTCACCAATCTTCCCGTGACGCAGCTGATCGGTCAACGTGTCGGCCCGACACTGTCGTTGGCCTTGTGCACGCTCATCGTGGCCGTTGCCGTCGCGGTACCGCTGGGCGTGATCGGCGCCTGGAAAGCCGGCAAACTCATCGATCGGCTGGTGATGCTCTTTGCCGTCGCCGGATTTTCGATGCCGGTGTTCGTGCTCGCCTACGTATTGATCTACCTGTTCGCCACCGAGCTCGATTGGCTGCCGGTGCAAGGCTATACCCCGTTGCGCGAAGGCTTCTGGCCGTGGCTTCGCCATTTGATCCTGCCATCCATTGCGCTCGGCACCATCTACATTGCTCTGATCGCCCGTATTACGCGCGCGGCGATGCTCGAGGTCCTGGCACAAGACTACGTCCGCACGGCACATGCCAAGGGATTGGCGCCCAGTGCGGTGCTGCTCGGACACGCTCTGAAGAATGCCGCCGTGCCGATTGTCACCATTATTGGCATCGGCATTGCACTTTTGATTTCGGGGGTGGTTGTCACGGAGAGCGTGTTCGCCATTCCCGGCATTGGCCGCCTGACGGTCGATGCCATCTTGCGCCGGGATTACCCGATCATCCAGGGCGTGATCCTGCTGTTCTCCACCATCTACGTCCTGGTCAACCTGGCGGTTGACCTTTCCTACCGCTTCTTCGATCCGCGGATCCAATACTGATGCCTGCGATCGCACCAAGCCTTGCCAAGCCGGCGCGGCTAGGTCGGTCGCCGAGCTGGGGGCGCAGCAAGGAGGTCATCTACCGCCATCCGACGGCGGTGATCGGCGGCGTCGTGCTCGTACTGCTGATTCTGATGGCGCTGTTGGCTCCCTATCTCGGAACCGTCGACCCGCAGGCGATCTCGCCGGTACGGCGCCTGCGCAAGCCGTCGGAAACCTACTGGTTTGGAACCGACATGTTGGGGCGGGATGTCTACAGCCGCGTCGTGTTCGGTGCCCGCATTTCGTTGGCCATCGGCCTGTCGGTCGCCATCCTGGCGACGACGATCGGACTTGCGATCGGTCTCATCACTGGCTTCGTTCGCTGGCTCGACGCCGTGGTCATGCGCGTTATGGATGGTTTGATGTCAATTCCGGGAGTGCTGCTGGCCATTGCCTTGATGGCCTTGACCAAGGCCAGCCTCGAGAATGTCATTATCGCCATCACCGTCACCGAGGTGCCGCGCGTGGTGCGCCTGATCCGGGGGCTTGTGCTTAGCTTGCGCGAGCAGGCCTACGTCGACGCGGCCATCGCCAGCGGCACACGCACGCCCTTGATCCTGCTGCGCCACATCCTTCCCAACACGATGGCGCCGCTGCTCGTGCAGGGCACCTACATCTGTGCGTCTGCCATGCTGACCGAGGCGATCTTGTCCTTTCTGGGTGCCGGTATGCCGCTGAACATCCCGAGCTGGGGTAACATCATGGCCGAAGGCCGCGCCTTGTTCCAACTGGCCAACTACCTAATCTTCTTTCCCGGCATCTTTCTGTCGCTGGCGGTTCTGTCGGTCAATCTTTTGGGCGACGGAATGCGCGACGCACTCGACCCGCGCCTTGCGCGAAACATGTAAGATGATGGCCGCGCCCGCTCCGCTGCTCGAGGTCGAGGACCTGAAGACCCACTTTTTCACCCGGGATGGGATCGTGCGCGCGGTCGACGGCGTGTCGTTCTCGGTCGTACCCGGCGAGACGCTGGCGGTGGTGGGCGAATCCGGATGCGGCAAGAGCGTTACCTCGCTTTCGGTGTTGCGTTTGGTCGCGTCGCCGCCCGGGCGCATTGTCGCTGGTCGCATTCGGTTTTTGGGCCAGGATCTGCTCCAGTTGCCCGAGCGTAAGATGCGCGCCATCCGGGGCAATGAGATATCGATGATCTTCCAGGAGCCGATGACGTCGCTAAATCCCGTGCTCAGAATCGGCCGCCAAATCAGCGAGACCTTGACACTACACCGCGGCATGAGCCAGGTGGCGGCGCAGCAGCGTGCCGTCGAAATGCTGCGCTTGGTGGGGATCCCCGAGCCGGCGCAACGTATGCAACAATATCCGCACGAGCTTTCCGGTGGCATGCGCCAGCGCGTGATGATCGCGATGGCGCTCGCGTGCGATCCGAAGCTTTTGATCGCGGATGAGCCCACCACGGCTTTGGACGTCACCGTCCAAGCCCAGATCCTGGATTTGATGCGCCAACTCAAGGCCAAGACCGGGACAGCCATCATCCTGATCACGCATAGCCTCGGCCTGGTCGCCGAGATGGCGCAGCGTGTGGTGGTCATGTACGGCGGTCGCAAGGTGGAAGAAGCTCCGGTGGCGGCGTTGTTTCGACGCCCGCGCCATCCCTACACGCGCGCACTCCTGAAATCGGTGCCGCGATTGCGTTCCTCCTTGACGGGCGGTGGCCAGGCGCGACTGGCCGAGATTCCGGGCGTCGTGCCGTCGCTGAAAGAAGCGATGCCCGGCTGCATTTTTGCGGCGCGCTGTGCGTACGCTGTCGAGCATTGTCGCCAAAGTTATCCGCCGCTCGAACAGAAGACGGCCGGCCATTGGGTGGCCTGCTGGCAAGCGGACCGGCTGCCGGAGCGGTCGGCATGACGGTCGCCCCAACACCGGTGCTGGAGGTGCGCGACCTCAAAAAGCATTTCCCTGTCCGGCGTGGTTTCTTTGGCCGACAGGTCGGCACGGTCTACGCCGTCGACGGCATCTCGTTTGCGCTCAACCCCGGCGAGACGCTCGGCTTGGTTGGCGAGTTGGGTTGCGGAAAATCGACTGCCGGCAAGATGATCCTGAAGCTGATCGAGCCGACGGCGGGGCAAATCTACTTGGACGGCGAGCGCATCGACGGCCTCAACCGCGGCGCCATGCGGCGGCGGCGCAGCCGCCTACAGGTGGTGTTCCAGGACCCCTATTCCTCGCTCAACCCGCGCATGCGCGCCAAGAACATCGTCGCCGAACCGCTGCGCAATTTCGCACCTCTGGCCGGATCTGAAATCGATGCGCGGGTCGCCGATCTATTCGAAAAGGTGGGATTGCGGCCTGACCTTATGGTGCGCTTTGCCCACGAATTCTCGGGCGGACAACGCCAGCGCCTGGTGATTGCGCGTGCCCTGGCCCTAAAGCCCAGCGTAATCGTGTGCGATGAACCCGTCTCGGCCCTCGATGTCTCCGTACAGGCGCAGGTGATCAATCTCCTTGCCGACCTGCAGCGGAATTTTGGCGTCGCCTACGTCTTCATCGCCCATGATCTGGCGGTCGTTGAGCATATCTCGCACCGCGTCGCCGTCATGTACCTTGGCCGCATTGTCGAGCTCGCCGATAAGCGCCAGCTATTCGCCAATCCGCAGCACCCCTATACCGAGGCCCTGCTCTCCGCCGTTCCCGTGCCAGAACCTGCCGCGGTTTCTCAACGCATTGTCTTGCAGGGCGATGTGCCAAGTCCGATCAATCCGCCCGCAGGTTGCCACTTCCACCCGCGCTGCCCCTACGCTCTGGCGCGGTGCCGCAGCGAGGCACCATTAATGCGCGAGGTCGAGCCGGGCCACTTCGCGGCCTGTCACCTGCGCTCCGGCGGGGCCGCCCAGCCCTCCGGTAGGTAATCGCGATCAACAGCGCAAAGGTCGCGTCCTCGAGGCCATGCCGTGCTAGGCCGGACGCGCATTGCGCAAGAGCCGGCAAGGCTTTCGGCCCAGTTGACGCCCGCGTGGGTGACCCCTAGCTTCTTGCGACTTTAAGCACCGACCGAAGACAAGGGACAAGATCGACATCAAGTCGCCGCGGCGCTTTGCAGAACGGGAGGAGCCCATGCCCAACAAGAAACGTCTGACCTTCATCGCCATCGCCAGTTTTGCTGCTGCGGGTTTGGCGGGCCCTGCCGCGGCGCAACAGCCCAAGGAGCTGACGTTTTGGAGCCACTGGGCGGCGGAGATGCCCAAACGGACATTCGTGGAAGAGGCAATCAAACAGTTCGAGGCGAACAACCCAGGCATCAAAATCAAGCCGACCTGGTACGAAAAGACCGCCCTTTATGCCAGCCTAAAGACCGCGCTCCGCGCCGGTCAGGCTCCGGATATTTTCTACGCCGAGCCGGACCAGGTCGAATACATGGAGAACGGTTTCCTGCTCGATCTTTCCGAGCTCAATTGGTCCGCGGTTGAGCCGTGGGCCAAGGAGGCCTGGAGCTACAAGGGCAAGCCTTATGGGCTACCGCTCGAGGCCTGGACGGTGGAACTTTACTACAACAAGAAGGTGATGGCCGAGCTCGGCGTAAAGGTGCCTGACGACCTCCAGCTGGCACCCGACGTCTTCCTGGAAATGATCAAGAAGGCCCGGGCGAAGGGGATGACACCGATGGCGCTCGGCGTCGGTGATCGTCCCTATCCCGGTGCGCACCTCGTGCACGAGGCGCTGATCAAGAAACTTGGCATCGATGATTACAACAGACTGCTCAACGGCAAGCTCGCCTGGAGCGACCCCCGCGTGGTGGATACGCTGAAATGGCTGCACGGCCTGACCGAGGCAGGCCTGTTGCCCACGACCTTTACGACGCTGAAACTCGCCGAGGCACACATCTATTTTCATACCAATCCGGGTGCCCTGACCTTCCTCAACGGCAGTTGGTATACCTCGCGCGCCTTCAATCCGCCGGACAAAGGCGGCCAGCCCAAGGACTTCCCACTCGGCATCATGAAATTCCCGGCCGTGCCTGGGGCGGCGTGCAACGAGTGTCGTTCGATCGCCATTGGCGGCAGCTACGTCGGCAATACCGCTACCAAGCATGCCAAGGAGGTACGGGCCTTCTTGAACTCTTTTGCATCCTTCGAGATGGGCAACCGCTGGCTCGACAACGTGCAGGTGCAGACCGGGATCAAAAGCGACCCCGCGAGGCTGACGGGCCCGCAGGCGGCCGACTACTTCAAAATGATCGCGCAGACCAATGCGGGGGCGAAGTACTACTTCGGCATTCCGATTCAGGTGATGACCGGCAAGCCCAAGGAAGTCTTCACCCAGGTGATGAACAATGCCTTCCCGGCCGGCACGATCAGCGTTGAGGATGCGGTCAAGCAAATGACAGCTGCCTACTGACGGGTTTTCAGCGGGCCAGCCGACGCCGCGTTGGCTCCGGTTCTTCCCAGCAGGACATCATGCCGGCCGCCCACGAACAAAGTTTGCACCAGGACGGCCTACGAAAGCCGTGGGCGACGATTGGCGTATTCCTGCTGCCGTCACTCATAATCTACGCGGCCTTCACGGCTTATCCTGCCATGCGCACCATTTGGAACAGCTTCCATAGGGTGCTGCCGCGGTCAGATGAACCGGTTGGGCTCGCCAACTATGCCGAGCTGATGCGCGATGAAATCTTCTGGAGATCTGTGCGCAACACCATCACCTGGGCGTGTACCTCTCCACTCATCGAAGTCTCGGTTGCCTTGCTTCTTGCGCTGGCGCTCTACGCCAAGGTACCCGGCGCACGCTTTTTCCGCGTCGCCTGGTTCACGCCGGTCCTCATGTCCTACGTGGTGGTCGGGATCTTATGGCTGTGGATCTACAACTTCGATTGGGGTCCCGTGAACGTGGCCTTGCGGGCGCTCGGCCTCGCGAGCTGGGCGAAACCTTGGCTTGGCGATCCCAAGACCGCACTGCCCTCGCTGATTTTCGTTACCAGCTGGATGTGGGTCGGCTTCAATATGGTCGTGCTTCTAGCCGCCCTGCACTCGCTGCCCCGCGAAGTGCTTGAGGCCGCAGAACTCGACAATTGTGGGTGGGGGAGCAAGCTCGTGTTTGTCATCCTTCCCTTGATCCGCGCCACGCTTCTCAATCTCATCGTGCTGTCGTTCATCGGCAAGATGAAGATTTTTGACCTCGTTTGGATCACCACCAAGGGCAACCCGTTGTGGGCGACCGAGACGGTCTCGACCTACGTCTACAAGCGGGCATTCGAGTGGACGACCTTCGACCTCGGCTATCCATCGACCATTGCGGCGCTGTGGTTTGTGATCGTTCTTGCTGCTGTCCTGACCCTCACCTGGCTATTCCGGTTGCGCGAGAAGCTCGAGTATTGAGGGCGTCATGGCAGCTTTGAAGCGCGCCGTCTTACTCTTGCTGCTCTCACTCTACACGGCTTTTGCCGCCGGGCCTTTCGTATGGGCGGCCATGCTGTCGCTGCGCACCACGACGGAAATCCATCGTAACCACTTTGCGCCGCCCAATCCCGCGCACTGGGACAAGTTCGCCGAAGCCTGGTTCACTTCTAACTATGGCGTCTATTTCACCAACTCCACGCAGGTGGTGGTGAGCGCCGTCTTGATCCTGACCTTGGTCGGTTCGATGGCGGCGCATTGCCTGGCGCGCTATCGCTTTCGCTTTAACCGGATAATCTACTTTGTGCTCTTCTCCACCATCATCTTTCCACCGCAGATCACCATCATTTCGCTCTTTCAGATCCTGGTGCAGTATGGACTTTACAATAGCAAGCTTGGCTTGACCCTGGTCTACGTGGCGATCCAACTGCCGTTGACGATCTACATCCTGGAAAGCTTCTTTGCGCGCATACCGTCCGATCTGTTCGACGCGGCGCGAATCGACGGCTATTCGGATTGGGAAATCTTCTGGCGCGTGAGCTTGCCGATCGCGCTGCCCGCCGTCGCCACCACGGTGATCCTCAATTTCATTTTGCTATGGAACGAGTTTCTCTACGCCGTGGTCTTGATCACCGAAGAGGCAAACCGCACGCTGCCGCTGGGCATCCAACGCTTCATTGGCGATACCCAAGAAGATGTTGGCATGATCGCCACAGGTCTGATGATCGCCATTATTCCGGTGGTCGTGATCTATGCCTTTTTTTCCGAGCGACTGATCCAGGGTATGACCGCCGGAGCCGTGAAATGAGAATGCAGTGATGGCGGTCGTCGCGCTGGAAAAGCTCACCAAAATCTATGACCGCGGCCATTTGCCGGCGGCCGACGCGGTCTCGCTCGAGGTTCGGCATGGCGAATTCATGGTTCTGCTAGGGCCATCTGGGTGCGGTAAGACGACGACGCTGCGCATGATTGCGGGCTTGGAGTCGATCTCATCGGGGACGTTGTCGATCGACGGACGTGTCGTCAATAACGTGCCAGCCAAGGACCGCGACATCGCCATGGTGTTTCAGTCCTATGCGCTCTATCCGCACATGAGCGTGGCGGATAATTTGGCATTTGGCCTCAAACGGCGCTCGGTCGATCGTGCCGAAATCGGCCGCCGTGTGACCGCCGTTGCCGAAACTCTGGGATTGACGGGGCTATTGCACCGCAAGCCACATGCCCTGTCGGGGGGACAGCGCCAGCGGGTCGCGCTCGGCCGCGCCATCGTGCGCGACCCGAAAGTTTTTTTGTTCGACGAGCCGCTGTCCAATCTCGATGCCTCGTTGCGCGTATCGACGCGCGGGGAAATCAGCAAGCTGCACCGGCGGCTCGGCGCCACCATGATCTATGTGACGCACGATCAGGTCGAGGCGATGACCCTCGGCCAGCGCATCTGTATCATGAACGGCGGCAGGATCGTGCAAGTTGGCCCGCCGCTCGAGGTCTACAAACGACCGACCAACACCTTTGTCGCCTCGTTCCTCGGCAATCCGCCCATGAATCTGTTGCCGGTTCGGGTCGCCGAAGGCAAAGGTCGGCTGGCAGTCAGGCTTGGCGGTGAGATCCTCGAGCTCAAGGCCGGGCAATACCCCACGTTGCCGGCGGGAACCGCGATCACGCTGGGCATTCGTCCCGAGAGCATTGCCGAGCACGCCAACGCCGGTGCGAGCGGGAGATTTGTCGGCATCGACGCAGAAATCGTGCAAATCGAGTCGCTAGGTGCCGAGACGATTCTCGCCGCGCGCATACCGGGAGTCGAGAGCGAGGTCGTGGCGCGCGTCGGCGCGGAGGCGGGAGCCACGGTTGGCGAAAGGCGATCGTTACTGCTCGACCTCTCCGCCGTCCACCTGTTCGACGCCACCGGCGCCTTGATCACGGCGCAAGCCGGCGCGTCGGCCGCTTGAGCCAGCGGCGGATGTTGCCCGGCCGATGCGCGCTTGTCGATTGCCAGCCTGGGGCGCTCCGGCCAGCGTGCTTCGCACGCAGAAAGCCACGGCGCCCCTTAAAATAAGGGGGCGCCGGCGCTTTGGCCGTTGCTCCTGCTGGCGCCCGCGTGGCGTGCGCCTAACGCCCCACGCCCCCCACCGCTCCCACGCCATTGCGACCCGCACAGGCCAAGCTTGCTCATTCGCCTCGGGCCGGCCTTTTGCCAAACGTCGATTTTTGCACGAGCCCTCACAGGGGAAACGGGTAACGCGATTTTGAAACGGCTTTTCGCGCGCACCGGGGGCTCAGGGCCGATCCGAGATCCGGTCCGATCCGTACACCCCAAGATCCGAGAGCCCCTGCGCGGGCCGCCCGATCGTTCCACCCGGTTGCGGGCGCGAAGACACCGTTGGCACGCTAGAGGATCCCGATGGGAGCGCGAGGTGAAGTCCCCAATGCCCGCATTGCAGGGCTTGCCCTGTTGCGGCCGGCGGCCGCAACAGCGGCAACGATCGTCCTCTTACTCCAACGCATTGCCGCGCGGGACCGGGAGGCATTCTGTGCCCTTTATATGGCAACGTCGGCGAAACTCTACGGCATCATTCTTCGCATCTCGCGCCGGCGGGATATCGCCGAGGAAGTTCTGCAGGAGGTCTATGTACAGATCTGGGAGCGCGCGGACCACTATGATGCATCCAAGGGCTCGCCCATCACCTGGATGGTGGCGATCGCCCGCAATCGGGCCCTGGACGAGGCGCGACGCAAGAAGGCCGTGTCCATCGAGGATACCCCCGAGGTTTTGGGGATCGCCGATGAGGCGGACCAGCCATTGGAGCGGGTGGAGAAGAGCCAACAGTTGCTGCGCCTCAGTCAGTGCCTCGATGCCCTAGACAGCGACCGGCGCGAGGTCGTGCTGCTCGCCTATCGTGATGGCATGAGCCGGGAAGCCCTGGGCCAGCGCTTTTCGCGACCGCCCGCGACGATTAAGTCTTGGTTGCGGCGCAGCCTCTTGCAGTTGCGCGATTGTCTCGGCCAATGACCGAAAGCGACGAGATCGACGTCCTTGCCGGCGAGTATGTCCTCGGCACCCTCGATGCGGCGGAGCGGGCCGCCGCACAGGCACAGCGCCGGCGCAATCCGGCACTCGCTGCAGCCATTGTGGCGTGGGAAGCACGCCTGGCACCGCTCGCCGATTGGGTGCCGCCGGTCGCCGTTTCTAAGGGCTTGCTGGCTAAAATCGAGGCTAAGCTCCCGCTGCCGCACCCTCTCGCGCAGATCGTAGCATTGGAGCGGCGCGCACGGCGCTGGCGTGGCGTTGCCATCGCCACCTCTGCACTGGCAGCCTGCCTTGTGCTGGCGATCGGCGGGCATGAGCTTTCCCGCCCGCACGTTCCCACCACCTACGTTGCCGTGTTTCAAAAGGACGATGCTTCGCCGGCTTTCCTGCTGACCGTGGATCTTGCCACGCGCGCGTTGTCCGTGCGGCCCGTGGCGGCCGAGCCGCCGGCGGGAAAGAGCTATCAACTCTGGATTGCCTCGGAAAAGTCCGGTGGTGCGCCGCAGTCGCTGGGCCTGATCGAAGTCAAGCAAGCCAGCACGCAGCGGGCGCTGGCCGAGTACGATCGCGCCAGCGTCGAGCGCGCAACCTTCGGCATCAGTCTCGAGCCGGCCGGCGGCTCGCCGACCGGGCGCCCGACCGGACCAGCGTTGCACGCCAAACTGATCAAGACGTCACGCTAACTTCGTCCCTCACAAGAAAACGTGAAGGCCGGTTCACCGCAACCGACAGCGGTGGGTGCCCGTACCTCCATCGCTCATACGCATGAGCACATCCAACCTGGAGGTTATGTCGTGACCAAAGCATGCAAGCGAAATGTATCTGTCGGTCTCGGTCTATCGATGCTCGCGCTCGGTATCGTCCTGGGCCTCGCCAACCCCGCGCCCGCGGCGCCGGAAAGAACGGTGATGGTAGGGGGCGCAGCGATGTACCCGTCGCGCAATATCGTGCAGAACGCGGTCAACTCGAGAGATCACACGACGTTGGTCGCCGCGGTCAAAGCCGCGGGGCTCGTCGAGACGCTGTCCGGTCCTGGTCCGTTCACCGTGTTCGCGCCAACCAACTCGGCCTTCGCCAAGCTACCCGCGGGTACGGTCGACACCCTATTGAAGCCCGAGAACAGGGACAAGCTGACGTCAATCTTGACCTATCACGTTGTGCCGATGAAGGCGCTGAGGAACGCCATCGCCACCATGATCGAGAACGACGGCGGCATGCATGAGATCAAGACCGTCAGCGGTGGCAAGCTGCTGGCCTACATAAGGGACGGCAATCTGTTGCTCAAAGACGCGAAGGGTCGGACCGCCAGGGTGACCATCGCCAATGTCATGCAGTCGAACGGCGTCATTCATGTCATCGACACCGTTCTACTCCCCAACTGAAGCGCGCAGCCGAACCCTGGTGCACCCGCGACCCCGGTTGGCAGCGCTGCGCCCAACGCCAATAGACACGCATTTTGCTCAATCCAAGGAGATCGTCATGAAGACTACGTCCCTCGCTGCCGCAGCCGCAGGCGCGTTGCTGCTTGCCCTTGCCACATCCGCGGCCGAAGCGGCCCCTAGCATCGCCGCTGCGGGTGCCATCAAGTCCGATGCCGGCCGCATCGAGACCGTCACCTACGGTTGGCATCAGGGTTGCAATTGGCATTGGGGTTACCGCCATTGGGGTTACCGCCATTGGGGTTACCGCCATTGCCATTGGGGTCACCGGTATTGGGCTGGCTCTCCCGCGTGGGGCTATCGTCGGTGGGGCCACTATCATTGGCGCCACCAGCATTGGTCGGGGTGGCGTTCTCATTCCAGGTACTAGCGCTCTGACTTGGCCGGCTTCGGTCGGCCACTGCAAGCCCTCGCACGCGGCCATGTTCGCAACAGCCGCGTGCGAGCGCCTCTCGCACTGCGTTCGCCCCGGCCGATCGCCCGCGGTCGCTGAGACTCCGGCCCGCTTCGATCGCCATCTAGCCGCGCAGCAAATTGGGCTTCGCAGGTAAACTCAAGCACCGCGCCGGGCGGTATAGCAATTCATAGGCCGTTTGAGGCCGAGGTTTTCGCGCAGCGTCCGGCCTTGGTATTCCTCGCGGAACAGGCCGCGGCGTTGCAACTCGGGTGTAACCATTGCCACGAAATCCTCGCACCCACCCGGCAAGTGGGTCGGCGTGATATTGAAGCCATCGCAACCGTCATTCTCAAACCACTCCTGCATCACGTCGGCTATGTCCGCGGCTGTGCCAATCAAACAGAAGCCGCCCATGCCGGCGACCTCGTGGTAGAGCTCGCGGATGGTCGGGTTTTGCCGTCGCACCCGCGCAAGCAGCTGCGCACTGATGCTGCGCAGTTCGGCGGGTCCCAGCTTGTCCAGCGGAACCGGACCATCGAGGGGGTAGCCCGACAGGTCACCGAAGGTTTGACTGAGGCGCGCCAGGCCGACGAGTGGATCGAGCAACTGCTGCAGTTGGTCGTACTTCGCGCGTGCTTCCTGCCTCGTCGTGCCCACCACCGGGCGGAGGGCTGGCAGTATTTTCAAGTCGTCGCCGCTGCGCTCATACCGCGGCAATCGTCGCTTGAGGTCGGCATAGAATGCTTGCGCCACCTCCAGCGAAGGATGCACGGCGTAAATGAGATCGGCCGTCGCCGCAGCCAACTCTCGCCCCTGTTCGGAGGCTCCCGCTTGCACCACGATGGGATGGACCTGGGGCAGGCAGCCGACGTTCAAGGGTCCCCGCACGGAAAAGAAGGTGCCCTTATGGTCCAGGATGTGCATTTTGGCTTCGTCGAAGAACTGACCGGAGCGTTTGTCGAGCGGAAAAGCATCCTCCTCCCAGCTGTCCCACAGACCCCTAACGACCTCCACGAACTCGGCCGCGCGCGCGTAGCGCGTGTCGTAGTCGACCTGCTGGTCGCGATTGAAGTTTTTGGCCTCCGCCTCGGACCATGAGGTGACGACGTTCCAGCCCGCGCGACCATTGCTTATAAGGTCGAGCGTCGCGAATTTGCGGGCGATATGAAAGGGTTCATTGTAGGTGGTCGAGGCGGTGGTGACGAGGCCGATCCTCTCCGTCACTACCGCGAGGGCACCCAGCAGCGTCATGGGCTCCATCTCGACGATTTCATAACCCGAGCGCGCCAATGATCCGCGTGGAACATCGCGCTCCCTGATGCCAATGCCGTCGGCAAAAAAAACGAGGTCGCACTTGCCGCGTTCGGCAGCCAAGGCGCTGCGCCGATAGTGTTCAAACCTCAAGGTGCCATCTGCTGGCACATCGGGATGTCGCCAGGCGGCGGGATGATATCCCAGGCCCCGGATCGACATCCCGAGATGCATCTGTCTGCGCGTCATCGCCTGCCTTTTTGCATCACCCCGGCATCAGGGATGTGGACCCCAGGGCGCAGCGGTCAGCAGTTTCACCTCCTGTGACATCACGAGCGGTCGAAATCGCGCGGCGAAGCCTTCGACGAAGTCCTTGTTGGCAAAGACACCGGCCCAGTGCTTGCGACGATCGGCGTCGTCGTCAAATTTCCACAAATGCACGAGCTGATTGATGATCCCGGTATCACCCTGGAAGTAGCCAATCAGCTTCTTGTCGTGCCCGCCCTTCTGCAGCGCGGGGAAGCCAAACTCTTGATAGAGCTTGGTCGCTTCCGCCATTTTGCCGACGTAAAGCGTGTAAGTTCGCATTTCGTAGAGGGCCATCTGCCATCTCCTCCCATGCAACGATCGCCCGGCGTTGCCCTTGAGCGCAAGGCCGGGGCGGCCGCTCCGCTACTTCATATGCTGCTCGAGAACATCCTTGGCGACCAGCGCGCCGGACATCGCCACGGGCCAACCGCCATAGAAGGCCAGGTGGGTGATCAGTTCGCCGATCTCTTCCGGCGTCACGCCGTTGTTGAGGGCGCGCTCGAGATGCCCTTTGAGCTGCTCGGTGCGGTTCAGCGCGACCAGCGCCGCGCAGGTAATGAGGCTGCGGTCGCGCTTGGAGAGTTGCGGGCGCTCCCACACGTCGCCAAACAAGACCTTTTCGGTGAGGTCGATGAGTTTGGGTACCGTGGCGCGCACCTTGTCGCGAGCCGCGGAGGGCGGAGTCGGTTTAACGGTCATGCAGAGCCTCTCCTTGCTTTCGCTGACTAACTAACCGGTATTGGGACCACCGCAGGGGCGAGCTAGGCCACCGTTGCGGCCGCCGCCGACAGCTTAGTTGATGTGGGCAAAGTTGACCATTGTCCCCGGTGGCCAACGAAATCGCCGACCACCGCCACGTCCCCCTGGTGTTGGGGTGCTTTCTGCGCCATGACTGAGCGGCGATGCATGGGCGCTGCAAGGGTGAGACAAATGGCGAAGTGGTCCGAGACCTGGACATGGCTGGATGGGGACTGGCACGAAGGCAACGTTCTCGTGGCCGGCCCGAGGACGCACGCCTTCTGGCTCGGCTCCTCCGTTTTCGATGGAGCCCGTGCGTTCGAGGGAGTGACCCCCGACCTCGATCGCCATTGCGAGCGCCTCAACGCCTCGGCCCGTGCGCTCGGTCTCAAACCGACGCAGTCGGTGGAGGCGATCCTGGGTTTCGTCAAGGATGGCTTGCGCCGCTTCCACTCGAAAGAGGCCGTCTACATCCGGCCAATGTATTGGGCGGAGGATGGCGGGGTCGGCGGTTCTTCCGTGCCGCCGAATCCGGAAACAACGCGCTTTCTGCTGTGTCTCTACATTTCCCCCATGAACCCCCCAAGGGGGTTCTCGATCACACTTTCGCCGTTTCGCCGGCCGTCAATGGAAAGCATGCCGACCGATGCCAAGGCCGGTTGTCTCTACCCCAACAACGCGCGCTGCGTGATGGAAGCGAAGTCTCGTGGCTTCGATAACGCGCTCGTGCTCGACATGCTGGGCAACGTCGCGGAGGCAGGTACCTCCAACTTGTTTATAGCCAAGAACGGCGTGGTCAAGACCCCGGCTCTGAATGGTACGTTTCTGGCCGGCATTACGCGCCGCCGCACGATCGAGTTGTTGCGCGGGGCCGGCATCGTGGTCCAGGAGACCACGCTGAAAGTTGCCGACTTCATGGACGCAGACGAGATCTTCTCCACCGGGAACAACTCCAAGGTGGTTGCGATCAATAGGATAGAGAGCCGCGAACTGCAGCCAGGGCCCATGATGCTAAAGGCGCGCAAGCTCTATTGGGATTGGGCCCATTCCGGGCCTTAGCCCGGGCGGAGAATGGGCGGTGGCTGGGTCGCGACCGCTTTCGAGCGAGTGCAGCGCCTTGAGCGCCGTTCGATCCGGCCCATCCCCAAGCCAAGCGGAGGAGTTGGCCTGAGGGGCGGCGCGCGTGCGGGCGGGACGGGCGCTGCCGCAGGGGCGGGCCCCATTGCATTCGCCTCGTTGCGAGCGGGTCGCGCACATGAAAAACTGGTCGCCGTGCGCCGGATTCGACGTCGCCAAGTGCGGTCTAATTTTGAGGGGAGCAGTGATGAGGTTGAAGGGAAAGGTCGCGCTTGTGACCGGAGCCGGTCGTGGTTTGGGTGCGGCGATCGCCAAGCGGTTTGCCGGCGAAGGCGCTTTGTTGATGTGCGCGGATCGGGACGGCGCCCGCGCGCAAGCCACGGCGTTGGCCATCACCGGGTCCGGCGGCTCGGCCGAGGCGGTGCTGGCCGACGTGGCGGATCCTGCGCACTGCGAGGCCCAAGTGACAGCGACGGTGCGGCGCTTCGGTCGCATCGACATTGCCGTCAACAACGCCGGCGTCGCACTGCACAGGCTGGCACTCGATACCAGCCTTCAGGATTGGGAGCACGTCCTGCGCATCAATCTCACCGGCTCGTTCTTGACCGCACAGGCCGCGGCCCGGCGCATGGTCGAGCAAGGCGGCGGTCGCATCATTCAGATCGGCTCGATTTCGGGGCAGCGCGGCAACATGGGCGGGATCGCCTATGGGGCCTCGAAGGCGGCGGTCATGCATATTTGCAAGGTCCTCGCCGTCGAGCTTTCGGCTCAGGGCGTGATGGTCAACGCGATTGCTCCCGGTCCAATCGAGACCGGGCTCAGTCGACACGGGCCGACACGAAAACAGGCATATCTCGATCGCATTCCCACGCACTCTTACGGTACTGTGGAGGCCGTAGCCAGCGCCGCACTCTATCTTGCCTCCGATGAATGCGATTGGGTGACAGGGCAAATCTTGAACGTCGATGGCGGCTACGGTGCGGCCGGTGTTGCCTATGATCCCGCCGAGATTGCATGAGGGCCTGAACGCAAATGGATTTCACACCAACTTCTCATGTCACCCAGAATTGGCAACTCGCCAAGCCCGCTGCCTCGGGTCGACGTGGCGTGGTGGTTTCGCAATGCAGGAACGCCTCCGAGGCCGGCGTCGCGGTGCTCGATGCCGGCGGCAATGCCATCGATGCGGCGGTCGCCACCGCGCTGGCGCTGCGGCGCGGTCGAGCCGTGGAATTCGGGGCTCGGCGGCGTCGGTCACGCGGTGGTTCACCGCGCCGGCCAGGCGCGCGCCGAAATCATCGACTTCGGGCCGACCGCGCCGGCGGCGCTCGAGGCCAAGCGCTTCACCTTGACCGGTCGAATAGCCGCCGACTTGTTTGCCTGGCCCGAGGTCGAGGGCGATGCCAACATCCATGGGCCGCTGTCCTTCGTGATCCCCTCGGCGGTCGGCCGGGCTAGCGGAAATGCACGGCCGCTGGGGGCGCTTGCCGCTCGCCGAAATCGCGGCTCCAGCGTGGCGCTGGCCAGACGTGGGCTACCGCAGGACTGGTACACGACGCTGAAGGTCGCGAGTTTCGCGCGTCAGTGCTGCGCAACTATCCCGAAAGTGCGCGCATCTACCTGCGCGATGGGCTGCCGCCGGTCCCGCCCTATCAGGGGGCATTGAGCTACTTCCGCCTGGGCCAGCTGAGCGAGACCCTCGACCGCTTGGCGCGCGCGGGATGGCGCGATTTCTATCGAGGCGAGATCGCCTCGAGCATCGTTGCCGATTCGCGCGCCATGGGCGGCGGTGCTGTCGGCAGACGACCTCCTCAATTGCAAAGCGCGCGTACTCGCCGCGGTCGAGACCCCCTGGCGCAAGCACACGCTGCAAACAACCGGGCCGCTCACCGCCGCGCCGACCGCAGCCGAGGTGTTGCGGCAGATGGCACGAATCGACCTCGGCCCCCGACCCGACGCTGTTTGGTACGTGGCGCTCGCCCGCGCGCTCAAGGGCGCTTACGCACGACGGCTCGCAACGCTCGGCGATGCCGAACCGCAGGCGGCAGAAAGCTGCACCACGCATCATGGCCAGCTGCGATGCAGACGGTACGCATGGTGGCGATAACGACGACGCTGCTCTCCTCGATGGGAAGCCGCGTGGTGCTGCCGGGTACCGGCATTCTCATGAACAACGGCGTAATGTGGTTCGATCCTCGGCCCGGCCAGCCGAACTCGATTGCACCGGGCAAAAGGCCGCTGACCAACATGTTTCCGGTCATCCTGCGCGACGGCGACAAGCCGTGGATCGCGGCGGGTGCATCCGGCGGTCGGCGCATCATGGCCGCGGTGCTACAGCTCGTGTCGTTCGTCGCCGATTTCGGCATGACGCCGGAGGCGGCGGCAGCAGCAGCCGCGCATCGACGTGTCCGGCCCCGACCAGGTGACGGCGGATGCGCGGCTCGCGCCCGACATCCTGGGCGCCTTGCTCGCCGACGGTCCCACGGAAATTGTCGAGCGGGGCGTGCTGCCCATCAATTTCGCCTGCCCCAGTTTGCTGATTGAGCAGGGCGGCGCCCGCGTCGGTATCAGCGATGCCGCCTCGCCGTGGTCTGCGGCATTGGCGCAGGCCTGAGTGTCTCCCTATCCGGGCAAGTGGCCGGCTCCCTGTGCCGGCGCGTTTGCCAGATTGGGCGAGGGGCGGGTTTGCTCCCGGCAGCGCCGGCCGAAGCCCGCACCGTTGCCCAAGAGCCTACCGACATTGGTGCCGCGCGGCTCGCATCTCAAAAAGGACCTTCGCCGCGCGCACCCGATCGCCTGCCCTAAGCGGAAGCGACGATTGTGACGTGCCGGGTTGCTTGCCCGCTTCATAAAGGCAATAAGATGGTTTGCTTCGATCCCTCGGGGCCAAGCGCGACGGCGCCCAGTCAACAAGACCAGTGAACCATGGCCAAGAACGGAAAGCCAACGCCCTCACAGCATTTTGACGTCCTGATCGTCGGCGCCGGTATCTCGGGAATCGGCGGCGCCTATCACCTCAGTAAACAATGTCCCGACAAATCCTTCGTTGTGCTCGAGATGCACGAGAGCTTCGGTGGTACCTGGTGGACGCATCGCTATCCCGGCATCCGCTCCGACAGCGACTTGCATACGTTCGGCTATCGTTTCAAGCCTTGGCGAGGCCCACCGATCGCTAGCGCAGCCGAGATTCTCGCCTACATGGGCGAGGTGATCGAGGAAAATGACCTGGCGCGCCACATCCGTTACCGGCACAAAATCCTGTCGGCGCGCTGGCTGAGCGAGGCCCAGCGGTGGACCATTGAGGCCGTGCGAAACGACACGGGTGAGCACCTCACCTTCACGGCGAACTTCCTGTGGATGTGCCAGGGCTACTACCGGCACTCCCAAGGCTACATGCCGGCATGGCCGGGCACGGCGACCTTCAAGGGTGCGCTGGTCCACTCCGAGACTTGGTCCGAGCAGCTAAATCTTGCGGGCAAGAAGGTGGTCGTGATTGGCTCGGGTGCCACGGCCGCGACCATCATTCCGGCCATTGCAGACGATTGTGCACACGTGACGATGCTGCAGCGCTCGCCGACCTTCTTTATCACCGGCCGCAACGTCATCGATCTCGCCGAGACGCTGCGGCAATTGCATGTGGATGAGGCCTGGATCCATGAAATCGTGCGTCGCAAGATCCTTTTTGATCAAGCGACGTTCACGCGCCGCTGCGTTGAGGAACCCGACGTCGTCAGCAAGGAATTGATCGGCGTTATTCGCAACCTCCTTGGCCCCGACTACGACGTCGAGACGCACTTCACGCCGAGCTACCGTCCCTGGCGACAACGCATCGCCTTCGTTCCCGATGCCGACCTTTTCAAGTGCATCGCCGGCGGCAAGGCATCGGTGGAAACCGACGAGATCGAACAGTTCAACGCCGCGGGTATCCTCCTCAGATCCGGAAAGCAACTCGACGCCGACATTATCATTGCGGCGACGGGCTTCAACATCAGCGTGCTCGGCGACATCGACTTCGTCATCGATGGCAAGCCACTGCAATTTGCCGATACGGTTACCTACCGGGGAATGATGTTCACCGGCATTCCCAACCTTGCCTGGGTGTTCGGTTACTTCCGGGCCAGCTGGACCCTGCGATCCGACCTGGTTGCAGATTTCGTCTGTAGGCTGCTCAAGCACATGGATGCGACGGATGCCAAGAAGGTGACGGTTGCCTTGCGCCCCGAGGATCAGGGCATGCCCTTGCTGCCTTGGATCGATCTCCAGAATTTCAATCCGGGTTACATCACGCGTTCCATGCACCTTCTACCCAAGCGCGGTGACAAGCCGGATTGGCAGCACAACCAGGACTATTGGAGCGAGAAGGACCAGTTCCCCGCCATCGATCTGCGCGATCGGGCGTTCGTCTACGGCTGAAAACGTTAGCATGCGGGGCGCGCGGCAATGGCCCCTCAATTCCGGGTGATGGCTGCCTCGGCAACCGAGCCTGACAGCCGACAGCGAGGAAGAGCGAGAATTGAAGCAGTGGGGTGAGTTCCAGGGACGCATCGAGGATGGCCGGCTGCTTGCGGGCCGGGGCCTCTATGTCGCCGACATCGCCGTTGACGGCTTGACGCACGCCGTCGTCGTGCGCGCGCAGGTGGCGAGCGCCAGCGTTACCGCGATCGACATCGAGGCGGCGCTGGCGGTGTCCGGTGTGCTCGCCGTCTATACGGCCAAGGATTTGGCGGCCGACGGGCTGCCCGACTTCCCCTGTGGCGTGAATTTGCCGCGCGCGGACGGCACGAAGGCGCATCAGGCCCAACGTCCGATCCTCGTTCGCGACCGCATTCGTGCGGTCGGTGAGCCGGTTGCGTTCGTGGTCGCCGAGACGTTGGAAGCCGCCACGGCGGCGGCGGAGCTCGTCGTGATCGAGACGCAGGATCGTCGCGCCGTCGCAAGTCTAAGGGATGCGCGCGCGGGGGCCGCAGCGGCGGTCTGGGACGAGGTCCCCGACAATATCGCCTTCGTCTGGCAGCGGGGCAATGCGGCCGACGCCATCGGGCAAGCATCGCACGTCGTGCAGCTTTCCTCGCAGATCTCGCGGGTTGCCGCGCTCCCGCTCGAGCCCAGGGGCGCGCTTGGTCGGCTCGACGGGGCTGGCCGTCTCGTGCTTCATGCCTCCACGCAAAGTCCGCATATTTTGCGGCATGCCCTCGCCAATCTGCTCAAGCTGCCGGCCGACCGCATTCGCGTCATCGCCAAGGATGTCGGCGGCTCGTTCGGTATGAAGAGCGGTGCCTACCCCGAGGATGTGCTCGTGCTCTATGCCGCCCGCAAACTTGGGCGCCCGGTGCGCTGGATTTCAGAGCGCCGCGAAAGCTTCCTCGCCGATGACCATGGCCGGGACATTTCCTTCGACGCCGAATTGGGCCTCGATCATGACGGCCGGTTCTTGGCGTTGAAGGTCGATTTCACGGTCAACGTCGGTTGCTATCTCTCGGGCCGCTCGCTGTTCCTGCTCAACAACATCGGCGGCATCGCCGGCGTCTATCGGACTGCCAACATCGAAGCCAGTATCACGGGTATGTTTACCAACACGATGACCAATGCACCTTATCGCGGCGCCGGCCGGCCGGAGGCGACCTACGTCATCGAGCGACTGATCGACATCGCCGCGCGCGATCTCGGGCTGGATCCCTTCGAGTTGCGCCTGCGCAACTTGGTGCCGCCGTCCGCTATGCCCTACGACACCGGGTTCTTGTTCAAATACGATTGCGGCGAGTTCGAGGGCACCATGACGGGCGCCGCCAAACTTGCCGATCGCGCGGGTTTCGTGGGGCGTCGGGAGCAGTCCGCGAGCCGTGGCCTGTTGCGTGGGCTTGGTATGGCGAACCCGATCGAGGTTGCCGCCGGCCCCTTCAGCAGGCCACGCAAGGACCTTGCTAAGCTCACGATCGATGCCGACGGCACGGTCACTCTCCACGCCGGCTCGATGTCCACGGGACAGGGTATCGAGACGACGCTGACCGATCTCGTCGCCCGCGAGCTCGGCCTCCCTCGCGAAGCCATCCGCTATCTGGCTGGTGACACCGACGATCTCCCCGACGGACGCGGCAACGGCGGCTCGGGGGCCATTGCGGTCGGCGGCAGCGCGGTGAAGGGCGTCACTACAAAGGTGATCGAGACCGGTCGCGCGCTTGCGGCCGAGCTGCTGCAAGCCAGGTCGGACGACATCGGTTTCGCCGACGGCCGGTTTCCGCTCCGCGGCTCCAACCGATCCGTCGGGCTCGCCGAGGTGGCGCGTTATGCGCAAGACAAGGATCCGGTTGGTCTGTCCGAGACCGTCGAGTACGTGCCGCCCGCCGTGACCTTTCCCAACGGTTGCCATATGGTCGAGGTCGAGATCGATCCGCAAACCGGGGTGGTCGAGATCGTGCGCTATTCGATCGTCGAGGACCTCGGCAACGTGCTCAACCCGACGCTCGCCCACGGCCAGATTCAGGGCGGCGTCGCCATGGGCATTGGCCAGGCGTTGGGCGAGATGATTAGCTACGACGGCGACAGCGGTCAGCTCATCACCGGCTCATTCATGGACTATCAGATGCCTCGCGCGCGGGACATTCCGCGCGTGTCTCTCGAGACCCGCTCCGTGCCTACGACAGCAAACCCGCTAGGCGTCAAGGGTGTCGGCGAAGCGGGCACCGTCGGGTCGTTAGTCGCCACCATCAACGCCATCTGCGATGCGCTTTCGCCCTTGGGCATCCACCATTTGGAGATGCCCGCGACGTCTGCGCGTGTTTGGGCGGCGATCCAGGGCGCCAAGTCCGCCAAGCAGTGACACCTAGCAAAAAGGCCCAAATCAAACTTCTACCTCGGCGGAGGCCGGCATGGCCGGATCGGCTTGAAGCGTGCGATTGCGAAAAGCGCCGCCGTGACTAGGCTGGACCGCAAGCGGACCGCGCTCGGCCCGTTGTGGCAGGCACAAACGGGCGGTGCGGAGGCGACCACGTGCTAGCTATGAACCTTGACGACTTCGTCGTGCGCCCATTTCACGGCGTCCTCTGCCGGCATACCCTGGACCGCCTTGGAGTACATGTCCGTGATGATGTATTTGCTCAAGACTTCGGCGGCCTTGCGATCGGCGGGTCCGGCGTAGCCCGGGAATTGGCCCGCGCGCGCGGCGACGCGGAACGGTTCCATCACCGGATCCTTTCCCCAAAGAGGGTCTTTTTCCCAGATTGTCGTGGCGCCGACGGAATAGCCTTGCTGCGAGTTGAACCATTTTTGGTACACGTCCTTGGAGGTGATCCAGCGGATGAACTCCCGGGCGGCCTTCTGGTTTTTGGAATAGCCCATCAGCATGTTGGACATTGGCAGGTGATAGCCGAACTGCCCGGTCGGCCCCTTCGGTAGAGGCGCGTGCAGAATATCCTGCCAAAGGGGTGTCCCCTTTTCGGTGAGATAGGTGTCCGGCTTGGTCTTCGCCAGCAGGTAGATGGAAGCGCCATTGAGCGTGGCGCTGATCGTGCCCGATAGGAAAGCGCGGTTGTTGTTGGTGTCGTCCCAGGCGAGGCCGCCTTCATCGTAAGCCTCCTTCCAGAAGGCTGTCATGAACTTCACCGAATCGACCGCCGCCTTACCGTTGAGCACCACGGTATTGCCGTCGGCCTCGACCTCTTTGCCGCCCCATGACCACAGATAGGGATAGCTGAAGGTCGGAGCATCGCCAAAGGTGTGTCCGAGCGTTTGCCCCAGCGGCCGACCTTTGGCTTTTAGCTTCTTGCCGGCGTCGCGATAAGCCTCCCAGGTGTCCGGGAATTTGCTGAGGCCGATTTCCTCAAACCATGACTTGCGATAGGAGATCTGCGCACCCAAAACGCACCAGGGGACGGCGATCCATTTCTTGCCATCGTTGGCGACAACCGTCGATTCCTTGTAGAACCCCTCCTGTGCCTTGCTGATTTCTTCGGCGATGTCGCTGACGTCCACGACGCTCTCGGCATAAAGTTGTGGCCAATTGTTGAGACCACAAATGACGTCCGGTCCGGATCCGGATTGGATTGCAGAGGTCGTTCGAGCCTGGATGTCGTTGCCGTTAATGGTCTCAAGCGTGAGCTTGATGCCCAGGGCCTTCTCGCCGGCGGGAACGATTTCCTTTCGCAGGAGCTCGTCGGAGGCGGGCACAAAGTCGTTCCAGCGGAGCCAATGCACGGTGCTGGTCTGAGCATAGGCCGGTGCTCTGTTTGACGCGAGGATCGCCGCCATGCCGCCGCTGCGTGCCGCGATCGCACCGGTGCCCGTCAACTTGAGGAATGTGCGCCGTCCAATGCGTGCCATGTCAATGCTCCCGGCAATTGTTGTGAGATCATTTGGGACCGATCGAAACCCTACTCCTTACAATCTATTCGTGAAGGCTTGTGGCGTGTCTGCGCGCCTTCGCTGGGAGCGAAGCTGGCTCAAGTTTTCGAGCCGCATCAGGTAAAAACAGATGGCTCTCTATACTTTCGGACGGCGCACAATGGCAGCTTGACCTTGGCGAGACCGCCCGATGTTGACCGGGCGCGGCTGCTCGCCAGCGGGAAGTCAAGCGTGTCCAAAGCTCAACCACCGGCAGGAGCAGACAGCCCCTGACGGTGGCGGTAGCGCGAAGCTCAGCTGGCTTGAGGATCTTCTGTGAAGCCGCCGGCAAAACGTCGTCGCCAGGAAAGGCACAGCAGCCTCGCCGGCAGCGGCCGATTGAGCCGGCGCCAGAGCCGCGGCAGGCCGAGCAAAAAAGGCAAGAAGGCGGCGCCGGAGACGCCAGCGCCCAAACCCCGGCGAGTCGGGGCCGGGTGTGACCTTTCCCGCCGCGACGGTCGCTTTCGCACCAGGCGCCATAAATGCGCCAATGTCTGACGAAAGCGTTTCGCGCAAACCTTACCGAGGGGGCGGGCGCATGGGCAAACTCAGCAAGAACGCGAGCTTTTTACTGGCGACTAGTCTTTTGGTGCTCGGTCCGTCGCCGGCGTTTTGCGATGACTTGCTGGTAATGCCCTATGCGTGCGCGATTGTCGGCGGTCGTGCGCTGCTAACGCCCGCGCAAAACCAAGGCCACCGCATCATTGGCGCGCACGAGCAACGCTCGTTTCGGGCCTGCTCAACAGCGGACCCGACCCTGTGTCGGCAGTGGACAATCCACCGCTTCGACCTGGACTGCGACGGGACACCCTTGCCCTGGGCGACAGTTGTTGCCAACGCGCGGCCCAACCGAGCCTGGCTGGAGAATGGACGACTGCATGTTCGCATGCCGCCAAACTGGGATCTGGCGGGCGATGATCCCTGCGCCAGCGGGCAACGTTGGCGCTACGGCCACTTGCAGCGCTATTGCGCCGACCGTCGCGCTCTAACCCCACCTGCGGTGGAAATGCCCGCCGGGTTTGCCCCTTTGCTCGGTATCGACGCGATCTTCGTCACACCAAAGAATGCAAGCCAGGTTGCCGCGTACTCCTCCCAACTCCCAGCGGCGACGCCGTTTGCCGCCAACGTGGCGCGCAGCGCAAGCGAACCGGAACAATCGGCGGCACCCAAGCCGTCGGTCCACGAGACGCCGCCGGCGAAGGAAGCGGCGGCCAACCCAGACCTTTCGCCGGCGGCTCCCATGCCCGCACCCATCATCCCCCGGAGCAGCAGTCGGCCGGAACAATCGGCGGCGTCCAAGCCGTCGGTCCACGAGCCGCCGCCGGCGAAAGAAGCGGCGGCCAACCCAGGCCTTTCGCCGGCGGCTCCCATGCCCGCACCCATCATCCCCCGGAGCAGCAGTCGGCCGGAACAATCGGCGGCGTCCAAGCCGTCGGTCCACGAGCCGCCGCCGGCGAAAGAAGCGGCGGCCAACCCAGGCCTTTCGCCGGCTGCTCCCATACCCGCGGCCCTCTCCACGCCCGTCGTCCCCCGGATCATCAATCGGCCGGGTGCAGTTGCGGAGACGGCGCCATTTTTGCCCGCTACCGCGGCGGCCCAGACAACGTCGTCGGTGCGTGAGGCCCCGGTGCTGAGCATTGTCCCCGACGCTCCCGAGCCTGGAATGACCAGTCTGTCTTCGCCGCGCGCCGCCGTCGCCGTGGTTGCTTCGGTGCTTGTCGCCCTCACCAGCATCGTTCTCCTCCTGGCCCGAGGCCGCCGTCCTCGCGTTGGGCCAAATCGCGATATAGCTCGGGTTTCGATCGGTGAACCGAGACGCGAGCAAACGGTCGTGCGTGCGGAGCGCGCGGCTCCCGAGCCTGCCACGATTTGGAGCACGGCTGCCGGCTCAAGGCCGACTTGGAGCGAGGACGTGCCGCGTACGCGTTTGGACGCGCTGCGGGTGCTTGGCATGGGGGTCACCGCGGATGTAAACCTGGCCGCCATCAAGAAGATCGTCGATGGCTTACGCCAGACCTGGCATCCAGACCTGGCGCGCGACCCGTCCGAGCGAGAGGTCCGCGAGCAGCGCATGAAACAGATTAACGTGGCCTGGGACATCCTCGCGGCCAAGCCGGCGCAAACCTAGGGCCTGCGGGCAAACCCCAGGCGAAGCACGCAAGGCGGCGCTCGAAGACTGCCTGTTATAGCCGGCATCAAGGCCAATGTGGCAAAGAGGTGTGGACATCCAGTGCAGGTCGGTGCGTTTCGGCATTCGCGGCCAGGAGCCCTCCCGCACGGATCCTTGCCGAGCTCGATATTGCTAGTCATGCGACGCACTGTTAGCGTTATGTGGCTTTGACAGCCTGCAGTCGCACGAGCAACCGCCTTGTTTTCATTGCCGCACCCGAGCAACAGCACCGGATCTGGAAAATGATTGGTGCTGGCAACAGCCGTGCATTGAGGAACGGGGGGACGGCGCTCGATGGCGCACGGCATTAGCGTCGGGATCGATATCGGCGGCACGTTTACCGACGTCATCGCCTCCGGCCCTGCCGGGATCTCGATCCTGAAGGTTCCAACCACGCGCGCCAATCCGGGTGACGCCGTCGCAGCGGGTATTGGCGAACTGTTACGTCGCACGGGTGCCAGTGCCAACCAGATCGTGCGTTTTGCACACGGCACAACGGTGGCGACCAACGCCGTCATCGAACGCAAGGGTGCGCGTGTCGGCGTCATTGCCACCGCAGGCTTTCGCGACATTCTCGAGATCGGGCGGCAAATGCGTCGCCAGATGTATGATCTCAGGCTCAAACCCGAGACCCCCGGTTGGCTCGCCCCGGGGGCACGGCGCGTGGAAGTAAAGGGACGCATCGGGGCCGACGGACAGGAGTTGATGCCGCTTGATGAGAGTTCCATCGCCGCGGCAATCGACACGTTGAAACGGGAGGACGTCGGCGCCGTCGCGATTTGCCTGCTGTTTTCGTTTCTCGACCCTGCGCACGAGCGCCTGGTCGCCAAGCGTGTGCAAGCGGCGATGCCGGGGGTTGCCGTATCGTTGTCCTGCGAGGTGGATCCGGCATTTCGAGAATACGAGCGCACCGTCACTACCGCCTTTGACGCCTACATCAAGCCGGTCGTCGATTGCTATCTCGCCGACATGACGCGCCACCTCGCCGACGCGGACGTGTCCGTTCCGTTGCAGGTGATGCAGTCCCGTGGCGGCCTGGCCGGCGCCGAGACGGCGCGCTTGCGGCCGGTACGCCTGTTCCTTTCGGGTCCTGCGGCCGGCGCGCTCGGCGGCGCAGCGGTCGGGGCCGAGGCAGGGCTCGACGATCTCATCACCATCGATGTCGGCGGCACCTCGAGCGACATCGCGCTCATTGGCAAGGGCCGTGTCGACGTGCGGCCCGAGACGCACATTGCCGGATATGCGGTTCGCGTGCCGATGCTCGACGTAACCACGCTGGGCGCCGGCGGCGGCTCGATCGCCTGGATCGACAGCGGTAGTGGTCTGAGGGTCGGGCCACAGTCGGCCGGCGCCGAGCCCGGTCCCGCCTGCTATGGCCGGGGCGGTGAGCGGGCAACGCTAACGGACGCCGCCATCGTGCTTGGCTATCTCGATCCGCGGTTTTTTGCGGGCGGCGCATTAAATCTTCAACCCGAGCTCTCCCACCAGGTGATCGATCGCACGATCGCGGGCCCGCTGGGGATCGGGGTCACCGCGGCCGCGCTCGGGATCTACCGCATCGCCAATGCGCACATGGCTGACGGCATTCGCCTCGTCTCGGTCAATCGTGGGCATGACCCGCGTGATTTTACCCTTGTACCGCTCGGCGGCGCCGGCGGTTTGCATGCAACCGCGCTCGCGGTCGAGCTCGACATTCGCCGCGTTCTGGTCCCGCGCTACCCCGGCGTGTTGGCGGCTGCCGGATTGCTCGCGGCTCCCATATCCCACGAGGTCTCCGGGGCTTTCCACGCCGCTCTCGCCGCCACGGACCTTGCCGCGGTGCGGGCTCTGCTCGGCGAGCTCGACGCACGCGCCGACGCGCTCATGCGGGCCGAACGCATCGATGGCCTGATGCGTGAGCGGCGTGTGCTTGCGGACGTCGGCTATGTCGGGCAGAGCCACTTCATCGAAGTGCCCTTGGAACTCGAGGCCGCCGACCCTCTCGCCGCGCTTTATGGAGTCTTCGAGAGCGCGCACGAGCGCATCAATGGCCACAAGACCGGATCCCCCGCAAAGATCGTCAATTTGCGCACGGTGCACATTGCGCGCCTGCCGAAGGTGGCGCTGGGCGGCACCCCCGGCGCGACGCCCGGACAGAGCCAAAAGACCCTTAGGCTCGTGCATTTTCCGGACCGGCAAGCGGCCTGCAAAACCGCCATCCACGACCGGGGCAGGCTCGCCGCCGGGGAAACCATTCTCGGTCCGGCGGTGATCGAGCAGGAAGATTCGACCACCCTGCTGCCACCCGGCTGGCACGCCAAAGTCGTCGCCGGTGCGGCGCTGCTGATGGAGAGGAGCGCATGACCAAGCTTGAGACTGGACGCTTTGATCCAGTGACGCTGGAAGTGTTGCGTCATCGCCTCGACTGCATTGCTGAGGAAATGGAGACCGCCCTGCTCAAAAGCTCGTGTTCCCCGATCGTCAAGGAGGAACTCGACGCCTCGGCATCTCTCTTCACGCTCGACGGCGCGACGCTGGCACAAGCCTGTGCGATTCCGGTCCACCTCGGGACTCTAATTCCGGCGGTCGGCGAGATTATTCGCGTCTTTCCCGTGGCGGCCATGCGACCGGGCGATGTCTATCTGCTCAACGATCCCTACTGCGGGGGCACGCACCTTCCGGATTTCGCCGTGCTCATGCCGGTGTTCGCGGGCGCTCGGGCGATCGCACTCGCCGCCACGATGACGCATCATCAGGACGTCGGCGGCAAGACGGCAGGCTCTGTGCCAACCAACTCGACGGAGATCTACCAGGAGGGCTTGCGCATTCCAGCGGTCCAGTGGGCGCGTGCCGGCGCCTTCGACGAGACGCTGACGCGGATTTTGTGTCTCAATGTGCGCATCCCCGAGATCTTCCTTGGCGACCTTCATGCCCAGGTCGCCGCCTGCAGGATCGCCGGCGTGCGATTGGGCGAGACCGCCAGAAAGCTCGGCGACAACACCTTGCTTGATGCCTTCCAACTCCTGCTTGACCGATCCGAGGCGATGACCCGTGACGCCTTGCGCCGCCTTCCGCGCGGCACCTGGCGCCACGTCGACTATCTCGACAATGACGGAATTGACCTCGACAAACCCGTCCGCATCGAGGTGGCAGTAACATTGCCAGGTGATGGTAGTATCAAGTTCGATCTCACCGGCACCAGCCCGCAAGTGCGCGGACCCATCAACTGCGTGCCCTCCGGGAGCTTGGCGGCCGCCTGCTTTACCGTGCGCGCCGTGACGGATCCCACCATCCCGAACAACGGCGGCTGCTTCCGCCCCATCTCGCTTGAGCTGCCCGATGGCAGTCTTGTCAATCCGCGTCCTCCCGCAGCCGTTAATGCCCGCTCGGCAACGATCAAGCGCATTACGTGCTCCATGCTGTCGGCGCTGGCCGACGCCGCGCCCGACCGCGTGCCGGCGCCCAATGCCGGTGAGCTGCTGGTGATGGCCTTCGGCGGCCAGCGCAAAGACGGCACCCCATTTGTCACTGGAGAACTTCTCTCCGGCGGGAGTGGCGCGGGCAATGGCTTCGACGGCGTCGATGCGATCGAGACCGATGCCACCAATTGCATGAACCTGCCCGCCGAGGCCATGGAACTCGAGGCGCCGATACGCATCAATCGCTGGTGCCTTAAGACAAATTCCGGCGGTCCCGGCACCTGGCGCGGAGGCCTGGGCCAAATCAAGGAGTTCGAGATACTCGACGACGTCGAGGGTACGCTGTCCTTTTCGCACCGCGGCGAGCGTCATTTCGTGGCGGCACAGGGCATGAGCGGTGGAGGCGCCGGTGCTTGTGCGCGTTCCTGGATCACGCGCCGCGACGGCACCACGGAGGTCATTGCATCGAAGCTGGTGACGCGGCTGGCCCCTGGCGACCGTCTCGTCATCGAGACGGCAGGTGCCGGCGGCTATGGCGAGCCGGCTCGGCGCGCGACCGCGGCGGTGAGCAGCGATATTGCCGACGGCAAGGTGAGCGGCGGCCAGCCGTCCCTGCAAGCAAAGGAAAAGCACAAGAAGCCTACGCCATGAGGGGCCTGTGCGGCGCCGGCTCTGCCGCCAAGCCGCGTCCGGGACGCGCCTTTCTTAATCGGCGATACCGGTACGCTGGCGCAACTCGAGCCACCAGCCGTACGAGGGCGGCCAGAGCTTCCAACCAGGGTCAACGCCCAGTGCCTGGGCCGCGTGCAGTGCCCAATGTGGATCGATCAGCGCTTCGCGGGCAATGGCGACGAGGTCGGCCTGTCCTCGCTGCAATATGGCCTCGGCCTGTGGTCCGTCGAGGATGGCTCCGACCGCCATCGTCGCGACACCCGTCTGGCGTCGAATTGCCTCGGCGTAAGGCACTTGATAGTTGCGCTTGAGCGGGCGTCGCCGTTTGGCATAGTCGATCATCGAATTCTCGGCTTGGATGCCGCCCGAGGAGCAGTCGATCAGGTCAACCCCGCGAGCGGCAAGCTCGCGCGCAAGCAAGCAGCTGTCCGCGATCGTCCAGCCGTCGCTCCGCGCATCGAGGTCGTCGCGCCAGTCGACGGCCGAGATGCGGAAGAAGAGCGGCTTGCCCACCGGCCAAGCCCTGCGCACACTCTCAGCAATTTCGAGCGCGAGCCGCATACGGCCATTGATGTCGCCGCCATAGGCATCGCGGCGGCGGTTGGCGATGGGCGACAGAAACGCGTGCAGCAAATAACCGTGGGCGCCGTGTATCTCCAGAACGTCGAAGTCGGCCTCCGCCGCACGACGTGCGCTCTGGCAAAAGTCCTCGACAAGTTTGCGGATCTCTCCGATCGTCAGCGACCGGGGTAGCAGCCAGCCGAGCATGCTCGGCTCGGCCGAGGCGCTGACGGGCTGCCAGGGTGGTTCGCCGTTGGCGGCGTCCGCTACATCGAGCGGGCCCAACCCTTGCCAGGGACGTCGCCGCGACGCCTTCGGTCCACAGTGATGCAACTGCGCCGCCGCGAGGCTGCCCTGGCGATGGAGAAAGTCGACGATGCGCTTGAGCGCAGGCACATGGGCGTCCGACCAGATACCGCAGTCTGCGTAGGTGTTTCTGCCAATCGGATCGACGATCAGCGCTTCGGTCATGACGGTGCCGGCACCGCCGACCGCATACTTCGCCAAATGCTGGAAATGCCAATCGTTGGCCGCGCCGTCGGCGCCGGCAACATACATTTGCATGGGGCCGATGACGATACGGTTGGGAAATCTGACGTCGCGCAGTTGGAAGGGGCTGAACAGCATCGACGGGCTGCGCCGCGCGGGGGTCATGGGCGGCATGCAGCTGTCCCCGTTATCCGCCGTGGTCGTTGCCCTGCATTGAGGTGCCGATCTATGGCTCGCGATCGGCGACCATTCTCGGCGGTGAGCGGAGCGCGGCTCATGGTCCGGCTGGCTCCAAGCTGTCGGCCAGATGACATGCGGTTTTATGCGCATCGGCGTGGGGCTCAAGCCGGGGCTCGCGTTCCGCACACACCGGCGCGGCGTGCGGGCAGCGCGAGCGAAAACGGCAGCCGGAGGGTAAATTGCCTGCGTCCGGCGGCTCCCCCTCCAGGGCGAAGGTGTCGGTGACCCGGCGACCGCCGATGCGGGGTATAGCCGCCAGGAGCGAACGAGAGTAGGGATGCCGCGCCGCGGTGAACAGCTCGGACACGGGTGCAATCTCGACAATCTGCCCGAGGTACATCACGGCAACGCGGTTGCACATGAGGTGCACGACCGATAGGTCGTGCGAGATGAATAGGTAGGTAAGATCGAACGCCTGCTGCAGCGACTGCAGCAGCTTCAGCACGGTCGCCTGTATTGACACATCGAGACCTGAGGTCGGCTCATCGAGGATGACCAGGCGGGGTTTCAAGGTCAGGATGCGGGCCAGGCCGACGCGGCGCTGCTGACCACCCGACAATTCGTGGGGATAGAGGTGAAGGTGCTCGGCGGGTAGCCCGACGGCGGCCAAAATCTCCCGGCTGCGGGCAGCACGATCGGATCGGCTTAGCGAGGTGTGCGTCGCGAGCGGTTCGTCGAGGGAGCGACCGATGGTCCAGCGGGGATCCAGCGCGTTACCCGGGTCTTGATGGATATATTGCAGGCGTTGGCTAACGCCTGCACGTGCTGCGCCCTGCAAGTTCGAGATTTCTGCGCCCTCGAAAAGGATGCGGCCGGCGCTGGGTTCGTGAATACCGGCCAGGGTCTTGCCGAGCGTGGTCTTGCCACAGCCCGATTCGCCCACGATGCCGAATGTTTCGCCCGCGCGCACAGCAAAGGTTACGTCATCCAGGGCCTTAATCGTGCCGCTACGCAGGCCCAGCACGTTGCGCACCGGGAAATGGCGCCGCAGCTTCTCAACCTGCAGCAGTGGGGCCGTGGCGCTCACGTGGCCGCCTCCAGCCGGGGCGGATACGGATGGAAACAGCGCACCACCTGACGCGTGCCGCTGGCGCCAGGTCGTGCCTGGGAACAGGCTTCGCTGGCGCGCGCGCAGCGCGGATGGAACCGGCAACCGTTGGGGGGGAACACCAAGTTCGGAATCTCGCCGCCGATCTCGCGCATCGGGCGCGAGGGGTTGGGCAGGCTCTCGAGCAGGCGCGCAGTGTAGGGGTGGCGAGGATTGGCGAAGAACTCGGCGACGGGAGCGCTCTCCACCTCTTGGCCGGCGTACATCACCGTGATCTCGTCGCAAATCTCGTAGGCCGTGCCGAGATCGTGCGTCGTGAGCAGCACCGACACGCCGCGATGCTTGGCCAGCGCCTTCAACAGCTTCAAAATCTGCGCCTGTATGGTCACATCGAGGGCCGTCGTCGGTTCGTCGGCGATGACGAGGTCTGGCTTGGTCAGCAGCGCCATGGCTATCATCAGGCGCTGTCGTTGGCCTCCTGAAAACTGCTCGGGCAGCTTGTGGAAGGCGCGCTCGGGATCGGGGATCTGGACCTCGCCCAAGACCGCGATCGCCGCCGCCTTATCGGCGCGATAGCGCTGGCGAGGATAGGGCGTGAGGAGGGCAGCAAATCCGGGCTCGCTTTTGGCCCGTCGCGGCGAGTTCCATTTCATCAGTTCCATGATTTGGTCGCCGACCCGAAACAGCGGATTGAAGGCGCTGTAGGGGTCTTGCGGCACATATGCGATGCGACGTCCCTTGATCTCGCGGCGCAGGCGCTCACGCTCCATGCCGAGCAAGTCGAAGCCGTTGAAACGGATCGTGCCGCCTTCGATGCGCGCGTTGGGCGACAGGATACCAAGTACGGCGCGCGCGAGTGTGGTCTTGCCGCAGCCGGATTCGCCAACCAATCCCATGATCTGGCCGCGCCCGACGCTGAGGTTGACGGCGTCGAGCACCCGCGCCGGCCCGAGCTCGGTGCGGAAGCTGATTCTGAGCCCTGAGACCTCGAGCAATGGATCAACGGTCATGCGCGCGCCTGAGACGAGGGTCGAGTACGTCACGCAGACCGTCGCCCAAAAGATTGAAACCCATCACCACCGCAAAGATGGCGAGACCCGGGGCGAGCGCGTACCACCACGCCTCGGGCAGGAATTCGCGCGACTCGGAGATCATGCGGCCCCATTCGGGCGCGGGCGGGGGTGCGCCCAGTCCCAGAAATCCCAGGGCAGCAGCGGTGAGGATCGTAAAACCCATGCCGATCGAGGTACGCACGATGATCGGCGAGAGCACATTGGGAAGCACATGCTGCACAACGATGCGCCGCTTGGGTACACCGAGCGCAATCGCCGCCTCGATAAACGTTTCGTGCTTCAGTGAGCGTACCTCGGCGTAGACCAGGCGCGCGAACCAAGGCCAATAGGTGATCGACAAGGCGAGAATCACATTCTCGATCGAGGGACCCAAGGTCTGCGCGATGGCGATCGCGAGCACGATCTGGGGTACGGCCAGAAACACGTCCGAAACGCGCATCAGTGCCTCGCCAATCCAAAATTCATTCCACCCGGCCCAAAGTCCGACCGGCACGCCGATCAGCAGCGCGGCGCCGACGGCCACGAAGGCAATGATCAAGGTGATGCGCGCGCCATAGATGACGCGGCTATAGATGTCGGCGCCCATGCGGTCCGTGCCCAGCAGCCACTCCCTGCTCGGTGGCTTCAGACGATTGGCAGGGCTCATGTCCCATACCGCTTCGGGGTGCGTCGAGATGAGAGGCGCTAGGATCGCGGCCAGCACCACCACCAACACGAGGATCACCCCGAGGAGTGCCGATCGATCGCGAACCAGCTGCCGCATGACGTGCGTGAAACCCATCATGGCTGGCCGCCGCGCGGATCGATGGTGGCGTGAGCGATATCGACAAGCAGGTTGGCGATCATGAAGATACCGCCAGCATAGACGGTGAAGCCCATGACGGCCGCGTAGTCGGAATGCAGGATGGCTTCGAAGGCATAAGTGCCGATCCCCGGCCATTGGAACACGGTCTCGATCACAACCGCACCCGCCAGCAATATGCCGAACAGCAATCCTATCTGGGTAATCGTCGAGGTCAGCGCATTGCGCAGGACATACTTCCACACGATCAATGCACGTGGAATGCCAATCGCATCCTGGTAGGTAACGAACGGCTTTTCGAGCGTGTCGAGCACGCCGGCCCGCGTGAAGCGAACGACCGTTGCAAGTGCCGGCACGGCCAGCGTCACGGCCGGCAGCAGCAGATGCGCAATGGCGCTGGCAAAGCGATCAAAGCGGCCAGCGATAAGCGCATCGAGCGTCATAAAACCAGTGACGGCCGGCGGCGGAAAGCCCGCAATCCTGCCTTGCAGGGGCAGCCAGCCGAGATCCATGGAAAAGACGAGCTGCAGAATCAGGGCCAGCCAAAAACTGGCCATTGCCAGCCCCGCGACCGTTGCGATGCGCACGCCGTGGTCAAGCAGCGAATTGCGTCGCGTCGCCGAGACGACACCCAGGGGGATACCGACCATGATCGCGATTAGCATGGCGGCCAGCGTAAGCTCGATCGTCGCCGGCAGACGCGCCAGCAAATCCTCTGAGACCGGCCGCGTGGTGAATAGGCTGGTGCCGAGGTCGGCTCTTAGGAGCTGGCGATAGTAATCGAAGAGCTGCACCAGCAGCGGGCGGTCGAGACCGAGCTTGACGCGCAGGGCCGCTATCGCTTCGCGACTTGCCGTCTCGCCAGCGAGCAGGGCCGCCGGATCGGACGGGATCACGCGAGAAATAAAGAACACAACCGCAATCAGACCCGCCGCGGTTGGCACGAACCAAAGCAGGCGTTTGCCAATAAGGGCGAGGATGCGCATCGTGTCTTCACTCCTCTCCTCCCCGGATGGTCGACCAGGAAGGAGTGGAGATCTCGTTACTCATAGTAGGCGGTGCGCATCTCCTGCGCGTTACCGATCGGACAGAAGACGATGCCTTGCAGCTTCTTCGAGTACGGCCCGTACCATTTGGTATTGTAGATCCACAAGCCAGGTGCGTCGGCAACAACCAAACGCGTTGCCTCCTCGTAGAGCTTGGCGCGCGCCGCCTGGTCCGTTGTCTGCACGGCCTTGTCGAGCAATTCATCTACCTTGGGGTTTTTGTAGTGGTGGGCGTTCTTAAACGTTCCGGCGCCGGATGAATGGAACATCTCGCCGATCCAATTGTGGGGGTCGGCATAGTAGGTCGATATCCAATAGACCGAGATATCCGGCGTCGTCTCAGGTTTGCTAAAGCGCTCGACAATGGTTGGCCACGGCGTGCCAATCACCTTCGATTGCACGCCGATCTTTTGCAGACCATTTTGGAATAGTTGCGCTGCCTGCTCGCTTTGGGCAAAGCCGGTCAGGAAATGGATTTCGAGCGGACGATCGATTTTGCTGCCCGCCTTGGCCAGTTCGGCCTTGGCCTTTTCTAGGTCGAAGCTATAGCCCTGGACGTCCTTCGGGTTACCCCAGATTGTATTGGGAAGCGGCGTCGGGTTTCGTTCCACCAAACCGCCCAGGATGTTCTTGTTGAAACCATCATAATCGAAGACGTAGTTGAGGGCGCGTCTGACGTCGACATCGTTCAAGGGAGCGCGCGTGGTGTTAAACTGCATCATCATCACGCGCATTGACTCGGCGTCGAGCACCTTGGCGTTGCCCGAGGCCTCGATACGCTTCAACTGGTCGGTTTGTAGATAGCCGCCGATGCCGTTGAAGTCCCCCTTCATAAGTCCGAGGACGCGGGTGTTGGTGTCCTTAACAGCGCGGAACTCGATCTCATCCAGATATTTCGGTCCCCAGCCCTTGAAATGAGCGGGGAAGCGCTCGGCGACGAAGCCGATGGCAGGATCGAACTGCTTGAGTTTGTAGGCACCCGAACCGGCGTCGTTCTTCGAGAGCCAGGCCGTGCCCCAATCGCCATTGACTTCGTTCTTCTTGACGAGCGCCGCATTGACGATGTGGATCTCCGGCACGATGGACAAGAAGATTGCCGAGGGTTTCGTGAGCTCGAAGGCAACCGTATAATCATCGATGGCCTTGGCCTTGCCGGGTTCGATCATGGACTTGAAGAGCGCGGCCGCACCCTTGCCCTGTGCTAAGATTCGCTCCAGCGAATAGACGACGTCGGCCGCTTTGACTTCGCTGCCGTCGTGAAATGTCACGCCCCGGCGCATTTTGAAAGTATAGGTTTTTCCATCCGACGAAATGCTGTGGCTCTCGGCGATCCAGGGCTCGAGCTTGGCGGGATTGTCCTGCCAGCGCATCAGGCCATCGTAGAGATTCAAGCGCACCGCCACGCGACCCACGTCGAAGGAAGCGTGTGGGTCGACCGTGTCGTAATCGCTCTCGTTTGCGAACACGAAACGTGATTGCGCAGAGGTCGCCGTCGGCGCCAGGCCAAGGCACGCAGCAAGAGCGAGCAGCGAAAACACCAGCAACAGTGCGCGGCGCGACAATTGCCCTGGTCCGGAAAACCAACGAGAAAGCATGAGCCACCTCCAACAGGTCGGAGTGTGACGATCGCACGCCCTTATGGGTCGAGCAAGCACGTCGGCCGCCCTTGCGCGGGACGCGCAAGGGCTCCAACCCATTGCCTCTGTCCAGCGGTCCCGCCGCACGCAAAATGTTTGGGCCAAGACGGTGGGGTCGCTCGAAGGGTCTAAGGCACGCCAGTGGTTCGACGCGGGCCATGAAAAAGCCACCGGCGACACAAAAAGGCGCGGGTCGCGGCCGAATTTCTCCTCGGGCGCCCTTTTTACGGGCAAAGGTTCATCTGGCCTGGCGGCGGCTCGATCGTATGTTGACGGACCAGCGCGGCCGTAACCCCGGCGCCGGGCTGGCAAAGGCGATCGCTCGTTCCTGCAATAGGGCTGTTGCCGACGGCGGAAGCCGGGGTCGGCATTGCCTCCTTTCTGGCGCAACTACCGGCTACCAGGTGCCGCAGCAGCAGAGTTGTGTGGGATAAAACTTATGCTCCAGCTACTGCTTACCGTAGCCGCGATCGTATGGGCGACCTCCTCCGTCTTTGCAAACGACGAGCAGGACTGCTTTCAAGGCCAAGAACCTCAGCTGAGGATCAAGGGCTGTTCGGAAATGATTGAGCGTGCTCCCGAGGACGCGACTGCCTACCATAACCGTGCGTTCGCCTATGCGCTGGCCGGTGATATCGACAATGCCATAGAGGACTACTCGAAGGTCATTGTGCTGGCGCCGAGCAATGCAGGCGCCTATGCCAATCGTGGCCGTGCCTACGCGAGCAAGGGTGATTATGTTCGCGCCGTGGAGGATGAAACCAAGGCCCACGAACTAATGGCAAAGGCAACGGCAGAACCGCCGGTGGTCGCACCCAAGCCGGCAAAGGCGCCAAAGAAGGCGGCCGCCACCAAGCCAGCGGCCGTCGCACCGAAGGCAAAGGAGGTCCCGCGCGCCAGCCCCAGCGTCAGCCAGGCCCCCCCGGCCGCGCCGGCAACCAGTTGGTGGTCGTGGCTGTGGGGCAATAGTTCTGACCCGGACGGCAGCAAGAATGCCAAGCCCTGATGCGACGACATTGGTCAGCTGAGCCAACTCGCCACGTCGCGCGGTGGGCCACGGGGGCCAATGGTTCGGCCGGTGGTCCGGATTGATGCTCGGCCTCAACTCGGCAAGCGGTTGTCCGGGCGCCGCTCCCAAGCATTGCGCAAAGCTGAAAGGCCAACCTCATGCGTCTCGACGCCATTGCAAAGGTCATCCGCAGCAAGAACGCGGGCCCCTGTCTTTTGACCCTCGACGTGATGCTGCCCGATGCGGCAACCTTCGCCTATGTTACCGCCCGGCTTGGTCCCCTTCGCCGGCAAGTCGCACAGCGCTACCGTCTAAGTGAAAACGAGGTTGCCGTGCTGCCGTTCGAACCGGCACTCGCCGTCAAGATTACGCTGCCGCGTGAAATCGTGTCCGGGGATATCGGCGATCGCGACGTCTACGGCGCCCAGCAGCACGCGGCCCTTCTGGATATCGAACTATGACCGCCATTGCGCGCCTGCTTGACGACTTCGGCCGCCGCCGGCGGCCGCTGCGCTCGCTCGGTGCCTCGGGCCAGCTCGGCTATGGCATTCCGACACCGGCCCTCGAGGCGGGTCTGGCACATGCGCCCGATATGATCGGCGTCGATATGGGCTCGATCGACATCGGGCCAGCCTACCTCGGGAGCGGCAAGATGGCGCCGACGCGTGTGGGGGCCAAGCGCGACCTGCGCAAGGTGCTGCGCGCGGCGCGCCGGCTGGATATTCCTTTGATCGTCGGTTCGGCGGGTTCGGCGGGAGCCAGACCGCACCTCGAGCAGACGCTCGAAATCATTCGCGACATCGCCCGCGAGGATGGGCTTGCCTTCCGCATGGCTGTGGTCGCCTCGGACATGCCGCGCAAGGCGTTAAAGCAAGCGATTGCGGACGGCCGCGTGCGGCCGATGGACACCATGCCTCCATTGACGGCGGCGGATGTCGATGCCGCATCCAACATCGTCGGTCAGCTTGGGCTCGAGGCGTTCCGGCGGGCGCTGGAGGCCGACGTGGACGTGGTCGTGCTCGGTCGCGCGTGCGACACGGGCATTTTCGCCAGCATCCCGTCGATCCTGGGCTTTCCGCCGGGGCTCTCGATGCATATGGCCAAGATCATCGAGTGTGCATCGCTGTGCTGCGTTCCCGGTGGGCGCGACAGCATCCTCGGCGTTCTCGATGATGAGGGTTTCGAACTCGAAAGCATGGCGCCGGACCGACGGGCCACGCCGTCGAGTGTTGCCGCCCATAGCCTCTACGAACAGGCGGATCCCTATGAGGTGCGCGAGCCGTCCGGCCGCGCCGATTTGCGCCATGTGACCTACCGGGCCATCGATGGCCGGCGCACGCGGGTCGAGGGTGCAACCTTTGAGCCCGCCGAGCGCCTGACCTTGAAACTCGAAGGCGCCGCCAAAGTCGGTTATCGCGCCCTGCTCATCGCCGGAGCCGCCGATCCACATTTTATCTCCCGGCACGAGGAGATATTTGCCGACGTTGCGCGCATTGTCCGCGATCTTGTCTGTGAGGATACCATCGAGGACTACCGCCTCGGCTTTCGGCTCTACGGTGTCGATGGGGTGCGTCGATGGGCGGAACCACCCGCCCAGATGCCGCGTGAGGCATTCGTGATGGGTGAGTGTATCGCCGGCTCGCCCGAGCGGGCAGAGGAGGTGATCCGCACGACCAAGCAGTATCTGCTGCACCATGGCTATGCCGGGCGGCTGTCGACGGCCGGCAATCTGGCTTTCCCTTTCACGCCGCCCGAGCTCATGATCGGCGAGGCGTACCGCTTCAGTGTCTTTCACCTGATGGACGTTGACGACCTGGCGCACTTGTTCCCGGTCGAGGTGCACAGGCTCGGCGGATCGCACGGCGGCGCCGGGCCTTGATGATCGTTTCCGGGCTCGCCAGCGTGGCACGGACGTTGGGACGACCGGCGCGCTGGGGATCCGGTCGCCCGGTGCCAGCAACGGTGTTCGCCAATCCTGCCAGGCCAATCCTGCCAGGCCAATCCTGTCAGGCCAATCCTGTCAGGTCTGCAGCGGCGTGCCAGTCCTAGCCGTTGGCGATGAGCGCCGGGGCGATCTTGCGCACGCGGGCCACGGCTTGCCTGGCCATTTCGGCGCAGAGGCCGGTGTAGGCGGCGGGATCAAGAAGTTTGTCGATGGCGGGGGGCGAAAGGTGCGCGCTCACTCTCGGGTCCGCCGCGAGCACCGCGGAAAAAGCCCGATTCTCGAGGATGGCCGCTTGCGCGGCGTCGTAGACCACATCGTGGGCGTGCTGGCGGCCGAGGACGGCGCCCAACTCCAGCATGATGGCCTCGGCCATGATCAATCCGCCGCCCAAATTCAGGTTGCGCCGCATCCGCTCGGGATCGAGCCGTAGGCCGCGCACGATTTCTCTGAGCCTGCTCAAGGCATCGCCCGTGGCAATGCACGCGCGCGCCTCGGCGGCGTCCATCATCAAGCTGGTCGTGCGGTCGGCCTCGTGCTCGGTCTGCATGGCCTCGAGCGCCATGGGCACCAGCGCACGTATCTCCGCTGTCAGCGCGATCACGTCCTGGCACAGTTTCGGGTTGCGCTTCTGTGGCATTGTCGAGCTGCCGACCGTCCCGGGTGGAACCGGCTCCTCGACCTCGCCGAATTCCGTCTTCATCAGCGTGTAGATCTCCCGCCCAATTTTGCCGCAGGTCGCAGCCAGCATGCCCAGAATGCACACGTTCTCGGCCAAATGGTCGCCAAGCGCGCGCGATGGCACCGGCATCGAGCTCAAGCCCAAGTGTCTGCCGATACCCGCCTGTACCAGCGGACCATTCTTGCCCAGCGAGGCAAACGTGCCGGCGCCGCCGCCGAGCATCGCCACGAACAGACGCGGTTGAGCCTGTTGCAGCCGCTCGAGATGCCGCAGCAACTCGTCGATCCAGACGGCCACCTTGTAGCCGAAGGTCGCGGGTACGGCATGCTGGCCGTGCGTGCGAGCTGCCATCGGCATCTCGGCGCTACGCTCGGCGAGATCGGCCATCGCCGTGAGGGTCTCGCCGATTAGGTAAACGAAAATTTTGTGCGCCTTGCGCAAAAGTAGCAGATCACCAGTCTGCGTGATGTTCTGGGTGGTTGCACCCCAGTGCACCCAGCCGCCATGCGGGTCGCCGACCACGCGAGCAAGCTCCCAAACGAGCGGCACAAGAGTGTGGCCGGTGCGTGCAAAGCCTTCGGCGATGCGCGCGCGGTCTAGCAACTCAAGCCGTGCCACGCGCGCGATGGCATCGGCCGCCTCGGCTGGAATGATCGCAAGCTCCGCCTGCGTCCTTGCCAGTGCCACCTCGACGTCGAGCCAGGCCTGCCAGCGGCTCTCCTGAGAATAGATGGCGCGAATGCCCGGATCGGCGACGCGCGTGGCGGTTGGAAGCGTATCACTCATGAGGCCTCACCGATGTCGCAGCCTGGATGACTTGGGGTTCAGCTTCCCTCGCTTAGACGCTCGAGCGCCTTCCAGTCAAAGCCGATGCCATGGCCAGGACGATCGGGTGCCATGGCGCATCCATCGCTGAGCTCTATGGGGTGGTTGATATAGCGATCAAGACCGAAGCCGTGCGCCTCGAGATAGCTGCGGTTTGGACAGGCCGCCAAAAGGTGCACCGTGAGGTCATGCGCGCCGTGCGAGGTGAGGGGCAAATTGTGTGCCTCGGCAAGATGAGCAATCTTCATGAACACGGTGACGCCACCACAATTGGTGACGTCCGGTTCGGGATAGGACACACCGCCCGCAGCGATCATCTGCTTGAACTCCCAAAGCGTGCGGAAATTCTCGCCCGTGGCAATGGGAATGCCGCCCTCGCGGGCGACGCGGACGTGGCCCGCCACGTCGTCCGGGATCGTGGGTTCCTCGAGCCAGACGAGGTCGTAGCCGCCGAACGCGCGGGCACGACGGATCGCCTCGTCGGCGGTCCATTTCATGTTGGCGTCGACCATCAGCGGGAATTCGTTGCCAAGGTGTTTGCGCATGGCCGCGACCTTGGCGACATCCTCGCTCAAGCGGTCGCGACCTACTTTCATTTTGATGGCGCGGAAGCCCTTGGCAAGGTGTCCGTCGGTCTGCCTCAAAAGCGCGCCGGCGTCGAGATCGAGGTCGATGCCGCCGGCATAGCATGGCACCTTCGGATCGTGACCTCCAAGCAGCTTCCACAACGGAAGTTTTGCGCGTTTCGCCTTGAGATCATGCAGGGCAATGTCGAGGGCGGATTGCGCGAGCACGGCGGCACCTCCACGCCCGCCGTAGTGCAGACCCCACCACACCTTGCCCCAAAGATGCTCGATACGGTCGGCATCTTCACCCACAACCAGGTCGCGGATCGCATGCTCCAGCGTTGCATGGATGGCGGCGCCGTTGTGTCCGGTGGTATAGGTGTAGCCGACACCTTGAGCCCCGTCGCGGTCGCGCACGCGCACCGTGATGAGCTCGAAGGCCGTCATGGTCCCGTGCGTGGAGTTGGAGAGCGCACTTTCGAGCGGAATGCGGTAGTGTCTCGTCTCGACGGTGTCGATTTTTGCCATTGCTGCCTTCCCTTGTGGTCTTCGCAGGTGTCGGTCGACACCCGCCAACGCCTTGCCTGCGACAGGCCACACCGCGGGTTGCAGCCCTCGAATGTCTGCCCCCGTTTCAGCTTGCCAGCGGCTCGCTCAACCGCTAGCGATGCGGACCGGCAAGGCGCGGATGCCGCGGATGAAGTTTGAGTAAAGGCGCGTCGGAGGCCCTACCACCTCAATATCGAGGTCCCGCGCCAGTATTTCCTCCCAGAGCACTCGCAGTTGCAGGTCCGCCAGCCGATCGCCCACGCAGCGATGGATGCCGGCGCCATAGGAGAGATGTTGCCGCGGCCTGGCACGGTCGACAATGAATGCGTCGGGCTTGTCGATAACACTGTCGTCGCGGTTGCCCGACACATACCACATGACGACCTTGTCACCTTGCCGGATCGCCTGGCCGGCGAGTTCGACGTCACGCGTGGCCGTTCGGCGCATGTGGAGCACGGGTGTCTGGTAACGGATGGTCTCGGCAACGAGGCTGGGGACGAGTGCGGGATTGGCTTTGAGCTTGGCGAGCTCGCCTGGGTGTTCCGCCAGCGCCAGAAGACCGCCCGACATCGAGTTCCGCGTCGTGTCGTTGCCGCCGACGATCAGCAGCGCAAGATTGCCAACGAACTCCATCTCGGGCATGGCGCGCGTATCGTCACTATGTGCCATCATGGAAATGAGATCGAGTTTGCGTGCCGCCGCCGCCCGCTCGCGCCAGAGCACTTTGAATGCATCCGCCATGCGTAGAAGCTCGGCGAATTGCTCGGCCTCCGAGTGCACGGGGGCATCCGGCGCGTTCACGTTGCAAATTGCGACGTCCGACCAAAAGGTGAGCTTGCGCCGCTCCTGCCACGGGAAAGCGAACAGCGTTGCCAGCATCATGGTGGTGAGCTCGACCGAGACTTTGTCCACCCAGTCGAAGGTCTCGTTGCGCGGCAGCTCATCGAGCACCGCACGGGTGCGCTGCCGGATCGTCACCTCGTAGCTGGCCAGGTTGGCGGGGGCCGCAATTGGGGCAACGGTCTTGCGTTGTGCCGTGTGGCGCGGCGGGTCTAGCCGGATGAAGCTGCCCCGCTTCATGTCGGCCGGCTGGTCTTCGACTTGAATGCCGCCGAGCTCGGAGGAATAAGTCGCATGATCGAGCTCGACCGCCATGATGTCGTTGTAGCGCGTTACCGACCAGAACGGCCCATAGCGACTGGCCGCGCAGTAGTGCACGGGAGCCTCGCGCCGCAGGCGGGCAAAAAGTGGTGCCCATCGGTCCTCTTGGTAGAGGGTTGGATCGCTAACATCGATCGCGCCGAGGGGCTGCAGATCCTGGGCGACAAGGTTTTCTGTGGTCACGACCGCCTCCGAAGGAGAACCCCGCTTTTGGGCATGCTTTCGGTGTTCTAGATGACGCGATACTATCGCAAGGATGGCGCCGGCGACACTGGCGGCATGGGCGGAAGGCCTCCCAAACGTTGACTGCGTCCGCGTCGCCAGCATGGCTTTGCCAAGGACCGGAGAGCGCATGATCGATCCTCTGAGACTGCACCAAGACGCACTCGTCATCGACGGTCTCGTCTATCACTGTGATGGCGACGTCGCCGATCTGAAGGCGGGTGGCGTCGATGCCCTCAACATCACGACTTGCCATTTCGAGGCTGACTTCCCTCAGGCCTGCTCTGAGATCGCGCGCTGGCACGGCATTATCAATCGGCCCAACTCCCCGTGGCTGCTGGTCGAGACCGCGGCCGATCTCGAGCGCGTCAAGACCGAGGGCAAGGTCGGCATCATTATGGGCATGCAGAACATCAGGCCGGTCGCCGACGAGCTCGATCGCCTGTATTTCTTGCGCCGGCTCGGGCTTCGGATCATGCAGCTCACGTATAATTTTCGGAACGCGTTTGGCGACGGTTGCCTTGAGCCCGAAGAGGCGGGCCTCACGCTGCTTGGCCGTGATGCCGTGAAAATAATGAACCAAATCGGCATTGCTATCGATCTTTCCCATGTCGGCCAGCGTACCATGCTTGGCGTGATCGAGGCTTCCTCGCAGCCGGTCCTGGTGACACATGCCAACGCGCGCCATCTCGCCAATCTGGAGCGCAACAAGACCGACGAAATCATCAAGGCGGTGGCGCAGACGGGCGGCGTGATCGGTGCCAGCATCTATGGCCCGATGTGCTGGGACCAAAATCCGGCGAGGAAGCCCAGTATCGACGACTATGTCCGCCACCTCGAGCACATCATCAATATTGCCGGCTTCGAGCACGTCGCCTTCGGCACCGACCTCGCCACCGGCAGTGATTACCGGCAATTAGCGTTCGAGCGCAGTCACTGGCGCCGCTGGGAAGGCATCAATCGGTTCAATCGGGTGTTCGGAGAGGATATTCCCGCTCGCTATCTGGTGGATTGCAACAAGCACTCGGAGCTGCCGAAAGTAACCGAGGCGCTGGTTCGGCGCGGCTGGAGAGAGGCGCATATTCGCGCCTACCTCGGGGAGAACCTGCGACGCGTTTTGGACCGCATCTGGAGGGCGGGGCGTGCCTAGACGCATGGATCGGCAAGCTCTAAAGCGGTCTGCGCAGTTGCGACACGGTTCCGATTGCCCGCAGTATAGGTTAGGCTCATCGGTCCTGGCACGAGACGGGAGATGGCAATGGCGTTCTACGAGCTTAGACAATACACGATCCGACCCGGCAAGATGGAGGCTTGGCTTCGGTGCATGCAGGAGGAGATCATCCCCTTCCAGGTGGCAAAGGGCATGGTGATCACCGGCAGCTACCGGGGCGAACAGGACGACAGTGTCTACGTCTGGATGCGTCGATTTGAGAGCGAGACAGAACGCGAGCGGCTCTACAAGGCCGTCTACGAGACCGAGCATTGGAAGAATGTCATCGCGCCAAAGGTTACCGAGCTCATCGATCGCTCCGCGATCAAGGTCCAGCGCATCGTGCCGACCCGGCTATCGACGGCGCAGTAGCAAAAAAAGTGAGCACCGCGACCCCTGCGCTCAGTGTTGCAGCAAGGCGTCGCTGTGAAGGAGGACCGTGGCGGTGCCGCCCACTCCCGGCGCCGGAGCGTTTCGAGTTTCTCAGGCCCTGCGCCGCGTCAATCCGCGGGTGCCGCGCGGGCGCTTTTTCTCATAGACTGCGTCTTGTGCCCGAATAGCACCTCGAGGTTCCTCCATGCATCGCATCACCACGCTCGCACAGCTCGATAGGCTCTATGGCGAGCCGGTTCCGGCGGCGATTGTCAAGGAAATCGACTATATTTCCGATCACTACCGGGCCTTTATCGACAAATCCCCGTTTGTTGTAATGGCCACGGTCGGGCCCGAAGGCTTGGATTGTTCCCCGCGCGGCGACCCACCCGGCTTTGTCCGCGTCCACGATCCCAACACCGTTTTGATCCCCGATCGGCGCGGCAACAACCGCATCAATTCGCTCCGCAACCTGGTGCGCGACCCGCGAATCTCGCTGCTATTCATGATTCCAGGTATTGGAAACACGCTAAGGATCAACGGTCGCGCCGAGATCTCGACCGACCCCGACCTCCTGGCCAGCTTCTCAATTCATGGCAAGTCGCCGAAAACCGTCTTGGTCGTCACCGTCGATCGCATTTACACGCAATGTCCCAAAGCGCTCGTGCGCTCACGCCTCTGGAGCCAAGAGGCCCAGATTCCCCGCTCCGAGTTGCCGAGCGCCGGCGAAATGCTGGAGCGCCTCAGCAAGGGTGGCATCGACGGTGCCGACTACGACCGCGCTTATCCCCAGCGCCTCAAAGAGACCATCTACTAGCGCCAAGGCGCTCTTTGCTTGCGCGCTTGCTGCCGTCGATTTTCCCGAGGCTCGCCAGACCCGCTTGCCTTCGAGGTAGGTCCTAACCGCCCGTCTCGTACGCAGCCGGGTGTTGGCGCCGCGGCCTCGACACGCCGCGATGCGGGGCCCGTAATCAGGCATCCTCGGTCTCTTCGATGCTGCAGCCATTGATGCGCCAGGCGCCGTCGATTTCGACCATCTCATAGCGTGCGACGACGGTCCCGGTGTTGCTTTCGATGAGGACACGCTGGATTAGCCGCCCTTGCGTGCTGTCAAGTTTCAAAAAACGATGGCTGCGCGATCGGTAGACTTGAGGATAACTGCGTTCGACCATGCGCATGAAGTTGGCCGCATCGCCAAATATCGACTGGATGGCGGGAGATGCCAGGGCGAAAGACGTCACCGCGTCGCCGCGGTTCATGGCCTCGAGCTGTCGGGCGATGACGCCGCGGATCGCCGTCTCTTGAGCGGATTGGGCGATGGCCGTTGTCGAGGCGATCGCCAGCAACACGATGGCGGCAAGGGTCTCAGCGCTTTTCCGCATCGGTTTGGTGCTCCCATGTTTGATGCGATTGCTTCCCTGTCCCGGCGCCGATTGGCGGATCAGCTTCGTTGCGGTCATCGGCAAACTATAACGGTCATTCCTTCGCTGCGAGCAGCGGTAGCAGCCCCAGGGTGCAGCGCCGTCAGCGGAGCCTCAGGTGAGATCGAGGCGATAGAACCGCGTGGCAGTCCCCGCGAAGAGCTCGGTTCTTTCGGCGTCACTTGAGCCCTGCGCCAAACGCTTGCAGGCGTTCCAAAACACCGGGTAACTGTAAGAACCTTTGTCGACCGGAAAGTTACTCTCAAACATGCAACGCGAAACGCCAAAGGCCTCGATACAGGCGTCGACATAGGGGCGCCACGCGGCGGCCAGCACTTCGGAGGAGGGCGGCTCGTGCCTCTCGTGGAAGCCGAAGCCGCCCATGCGCATGCCAAGTCCGCCCAGTTTGACGTAGACATTCCCGCACGCGGCCAGCGCCTTGATAGCGGCAACCCAACCAGAAAACACTTCGGTGTACTTGCCGGCATAAGCACCAATACCAATGGGTCCACCGACATGATTAAGAACAATCCTGGTCTCGGGGAAGGCGCGCGCCAGCTCGGCGAGTTCGCCGATCTGGGGGTGATAAAGCCAAGCGTCGAAGGAAAGTCCGAGCCGGTCGAGCGCGGCGAAGCCCTGTCGGAAGCGCTTGTCGCCAAGGAGGCCCGGCGGCGGGTTATATGCAGGGTTGGCCATCGAGGCATCTCGATCCCAAGCGGTGATGTGTCGAATCCCCCGGAAGCGGTCGCCACCGGCGCGGATGTGTGCCAGCAACACGGGCTCCACGTGGCTGCCCAAGGTGAGGTCGGCGTGACCGACGATCCCGGCGCAGGCCCGCGTCTTACCATAGCTACCGCTGGCGCTCATGGCCGCCACACCATTGACGAATTCCGTTTCGCCCACGGGGCGCATCTCGACGGGCCCGGCGGCGCGCAGCATGGCGCGCGCCTGCACAAACACCGTGGCGATGACGTTGTGGCCGGTGTTCGTATCGGCCAGCAGTTCATCGAGTAGATAGCGCCAGCCGGGGCGGTCCCAGAGATGATGGTGCGCGTCCACGATCGCCAGATCCGGTTCAAGGATAGGTTCTTGCCGCCGATTCAACCAATCTTGGCGCACCGCAAGATAAGTGGGGGATGAAGTGGCAGGCGCAGAAGACATGGTGGATCCTCTCCAGTAGGACAAAGTGAAATAGCGTTTCGCCGCAAGCTCATGGCTAGAGGATGTCGGCTTCGGTGAATCTCGACGCCACTTTGCCCGCAACCTGTTGGAAAAACCATCGCAAGCCATCGCGGTCTTTGCCTTGCGTGCATCCATCAACGATGTTGAAGGCGAGAAAAAGATCCCAATCGTGGATGTTGCTCAGGAGCGCGGCGAGCCGCCGCCGATTGAACTTGCCTTTCGCTACAAGCTGACGCCAGAGCGCGATTGGCTCATCGTGGTACTGCAACATCTGCAGCATATCGTCGTGGTTGCAAAATTCGGCGAGGAACGCGCGCGCGAGCGAAGCATGACTGTTAGCTGATCTAATGGGAGCGCCCGCCGTCGCCTCAGCTTTGAAAGTGTCGTGCGTGTGAATGAGCACCTTGAGCCGCCAGTAGTCGGGTTCCGACAGCTTGTGGTGCAAGGCTTCGAGGTTGCGATCAAGCTCGGCAATGTGGGCGCGAATCGTCCCCTCGGGATGACCCGGGCGCGGCTCACCCCAATCCAGATTGCGTTGGTAGCGTGGGTCCCTCGTGATGGCATTGAAGATTTGCTGATAGTCAGTCATTGCGGCCGCACGGGGTTGGCCGCGATCCGGGGTGCGGGCCGTGCGCTGGTCGCGGCATCGATATTGCCGCGGTCCAATCGGGCCGGGGTTTATGCTTTAAGGTAGCAGTTCGCATTCGAGCGAGACCTAGCCCGCGTGGTCGTGCGGGGCGAGCTTGGTGAAAGTGTACCGATCGATGTCGCCGTCGCCCAGCCAATGATTCCCCCGGCGAGGGAGAGACTGGTCAGGGTCTTTCGCATCGCTAATGACGCGTTTCTGCACGGGCAGGATCGAGATCTCGCCTGCCGCGCGATGGCTCCAGTCGGCGTGCTTGGTTGCGCACGCTTTGGGGCGCTGTAGACAATTCGCCCTGCAAGGCTCGCAGTCGGGAGGGAGAGCCGAGCTACTAGCCGCAGGCGACGCAGTAGATGTCTTTCACCGACCCCGGCAGCGGCATCGCAGTCCAGGACTTCACCTCCGTCCTGCGTGCCGAAGATCTCGCCTTGATAGCGAGCGCCGATGTAAACTTGGTTGGCATCCGACGGATGCAGAGCGACCGACATGATTGTGCCGTGCGCATCGACCTTGTCGAAGCGCTGCCAGGACCGACCTGCATCGTTGCTACGATAGACGCCGCCATTTTTGCTCGCCGCGGCAACGCTTAGGGCGCAATACATCGTCTTTGGATCGTGCGCCGCGACTTTCACGTCGCGCCCATAGGTAACAGGCGAGAATTTCTTCATCTCCATGTCCTGCCATGTCCTACCACGGTCGGTCGAACGAAATAGGCCCATTCGGCAAGCGAGCACCACAGCCTCGGGATCGGCCGAGCTGATGGCGATGGCGTGACCATCGAGCATTCCCTCGGCGAAGGTGTCCGAGACGATCTTGCTTTTGAGATGCGGTAACTCCGACAAACGAATCAAATCGGCGCTGCAATCCTCCCAGGTCTCGCCGCTGTCGGTCGTGCGTATGACCCCATTCACCTCCAGCGCAGCATAGATTTCGTCGGGTCTTTCGGGATGTTGCGCCATGCGCATAACGCGCACGGAGAACGGCGCGCTGGCACGATCTTTGAGGCCCGGTCTGGGGAGACGTTGCCAGCTCTCGCCCCCGTCATCACTGCGATAGACATCGAGCGGCGATGCTCCAGCGTATATTCGTTTGTCATCCCTTAAATCCACCAGGAAGGACCAGATCTGCTTACCCCGGTCCGGAAAGCGCGCCTGTTGGAACGTCGCACCGTGATCCTTGCTGCGCCAGACGCCATCGACAGTTCCGGCAAATACCATCGCCGGATCCGTGGGATGCACAAGGACGGTGTGGGTTTCCAGGTGCGTCAGAACATGGCTCCATTTGTCGGCCGCAACGCCGCGCCGGAAAACACCGACACTGCCTTTCTCATCAGGACGTCCGACATAGCCCGCTACGCCAGCGTAGATGTTCGATTGCGCTGTCATGGGACAACCCTCCTATGCTCACGGCTGTATGCTAGGACATCTGGGCGTTGCCGGCTATCGCGGTCGTGATCCGGGCGCAGCGGTGGCCGACAAAAGATCAGTCGTTGCGGCAAGTGCCAGACGCTTTCAGCGTTGGCGCGGGGTCACCTACTTTAGACCACTGCTCCAGGCTATTGCTCCGCCGCAGCTCTCCGCTCAGTCGCCGGCGCACCCAGGGGCTTGTCCTGGGCTAAGAGCGCACCTAACGTGGCTACGAGCCAACCGAAAATCAGAAAAAAGGCAATCCAGGAGCACTCACGATGCCGCGGCTACGCTTTGGCGCCTTTCTCGCCCCGCATCATCCCCTCGGCGAACATCCGATGCTGCAGTTTAGGCGCGATCTTGATTTCGTGGAGCACCTCGATCGGCTCGGCTTCGACGAATTCTGGTGCGGCGAGCACCACTCGAGCGGTTGGGAGATGATTGCTTCACCGGAGATGTTTTTGGCGGCCGCGGGCGAGCGCTCCAAACGCATTCGGCTAGGTACCGGGGTGATCTCGCTGCCCTACCACCATCCCTACAATGTTGCCCAGCGCATGGTGCAGCTCGACTACATGACGGGAGGGCGGGCCATTTTCGGTTCTGGACCTGGTGCGCTGGCCTCAGACGCGCACACGCTCGGCATAGACCCGATGGTCCAACGCGATCGCCAAGATGAGGCCATCGGCGTCATCCGTCGCCTGTTCAAGGGCGAACGGGTGACGCTCAAGAGCGAATGGTTCACGCTGCAGGATGCAGCGCTGCAGCTGCTGCCGTTGCAAGAGGATATGCCCTTTGTCGTCGCCTCGCAGATCAGCCCCTCCGGCATGACGCTCGCCGGCAAGCACGGCATCGGCATCATCTCGATTGGCTCGATGTCGAACGAGGGCTTGCAATCCCTGCCGCAGCAGTGGGCGTTTGCGGAAGAATCGGCAAGGAAGCACGGCAAGACGGCGGACCGGCAACAATGGCGCGTGCTGTTGAGCTGGCACATTGCCGAGACGCGCGAGCGCGCCCGCATCGAGGCGCGCGATGGCCTGCAGCGCCATCACAACGAGTACATCTTGGGAACCTTGCAACGACCGGGATTGAAGCCCTACGCTTCGCCCGACGAGGCGGTCGACAAGACCGCGTTCTCGGATGGAGCCGCGGCCACCATCGGCACGCCGGACGATCTTGTCGCTAAGATCAAGAACGTGCTGCAAGTTAGTGGTGGTTTCGGCACGGTCGTGGGATTCGTTCATGATTGGGCGAACCCCGATAACACCTTCCGCAGTTGGGATCTGGTTGCACGCTACGTTGTGCCAGAGATCAACGGCTACCTCGATGGATTGCGGCGGTCGCAGAGGTTCGTTATCGAGAACCGAGGCGTCTTCGAGCGCAGTCGCGAGGCCGTCATGGCGAAGATCATGGAGAACGAGAATGCGGCTGCCGCGCTCGCCGTCACAAAGTCTCCCCACTTCGCCGCATCGGGGGGAAACTTGCCCGATCTGCCGAAGGCTCGGACACCACGCAACACGCAGTAATGCTGGTAAGGCATTGCCCCTCATGAGATCCGAGGCATTGGCTCGCCACCTAGTTTGTCTTCGCCTACGCCAAATCCACTGGCGCGAAATTCTCCGAAGGGAATGAACCATGAAGCTCGGCAAGCTTGGGGTGTGGGCCGGCCTTGACGCAATGGCGGCGGGCGACGCTTTAGCCTTCGCGCGTCGGCTGGAAAATCGTGGCTATGCGACGCTGTGGACGCCAGAGAGTTGGGGGCGCAATGTGCTTGTCAACGCGGCTTGGCTGCTGGCCGGTACCTCGAGCCTTATCGTCGCAACGGGCATTGCCAATATTTATGCCCGCGATGCGGTGGCGATGGCGAACGCACAGCGCGGCCTGAACGAACAGTCGGGCAACCGATTTTTGCTCGGACTCGGCGTCTCGCATCGGCCGTTGGTGTCAGATATGCGCGGCCATGTGTATGGTAGACCCGTAGCGACCATGCGCAGCTATCTTGAGGCGATGCGCGCTGCCCCCTATCAGGCCCCGCCGCCGTCGCAGCCATCTAGAACCGTACTTGCCGCGCTGGGGCCGAGGATGCTGGCGCTGTCTGCCGAGATGACCGACGGCGCACACCCCTATTGCGTGACACCCGAGCATACCGCACAGGCGCGCCGTATACTGGGACCCGGCAAGCTCTTGTGCCCCGAGCTCATGGTGCTGCTGGAAACCGATGCCGCCAAGGCGCGCGCGGGGGCGCGCACCGCGCTCGCAACCTACCTCCAGCTTGAGAACTACGCGAACAACTGGCGGCGACTTGGCTTTACGGACGATGATCTTGCCGGCGGCGGCTCCAACCGTTTCGTGGACGCCAATGTCGCCTGGGGCGATGAAGGTGCCATCCGCGCGCGCATCCAGCTCTTCTGGGACGCGGGTGCCGATCACGTGTGCATCCAGTCGATTCACCCCGGCGGCTCGCGCACCATCATGGACGAGCGGATTTTTGACTTGCTCGCCCCCGCGGGTGCTGCCTGAACGCTCAATGGAGAGGCGTCATGTCCCGCGAGGCGACAAGGAACCGAGGCAAGGAGATCGCGGCAGGCCTTGGGCTCGACACCACGCGATCGGCGGTGCCGGGTCTGGACGACTTGATGGCAGAGGCGGTGTATGAAGGAATTTGGGGGCGACCGCAGCTCGCGCTCGCTGAGCGCGCAATTTGTGCGCTGGCGGTGTTGAGCTCGCTGCAACGCCTGCCCTCGCTGAAGTCGCTTGTCGCAGCCGCGCTGCGGGTCGGGCTTACGCCACGCAACATTCTCGAAGTGTTCGTTCAAGCCGGGCTCTATGCGGGGTTTGTCACCACCGATGCATCGGTCGCGGTTGCCCAGGAGGTCTTCCAAGCTCGCGGCCTGAGCTTGGTCTTTGAACCCCAAAGCATGGATAGCACTGAGGAGCTTGACCGCAAGGGGCGCGAAGTCATGGCGCTACTGCACGGGACGCGCGCAGCGGAGGGGTATGCGGCTCCTGGAAATAGCGTCACGGGCGCGCTTTACCCAATGGCAATCCGCTACGGCTATGGCGAGCTCTGGTCTCGGCCCGGTCTCGACCATCGCCAGCGCATGCTGTGTGCGCTCGCCGCGTTCACGGCGTTGGGGCTTGAGGGCCAGCTCAAAAAGTTCGCAAAATCTGCGGGCAATGTCGGTTTGACGCGTGAGGAAGTGATCGAAGCCGTCATCCAAACGGCGCCCTATGGCGGTTTTCCTCGCGCGCTCAATGGTCTCGCCATTGTCAGCGAGGTTCTTGCGGGTGCCTCGGTATGAGCTGCTGAGCGGAAAACAGACATTGACCCCCACAATTTTAGAGATTCGGAACGCGGTGCTACGCCAGAAGCAGGACGTCGCCGCGCTGTTTGCTGCACTGCGCGCCGGTAGCCGTGTTGGCGATGGCGTAACCCGCGATACCTATGGACCGGGAGAGGAGTTCGCGCACCAGCTGATCGCCGCGCACGCTGGTGCGATGGGGCTCGAAACACGCCGCGATCACGCCGCCAATCTTTTTATGACACTGGCCGGCAGGAACCGAAGCGCGCCGCGCCTCATGACGGGATCGCATCTCAATTCCGTCGCCAACGGCGGCAACTTCGACGGCGCTGCCGGTGTCATTGCCGGCCTGGTCGCGAGCAAAGGCCTGCAACATCTGCGTCTGCAGCCGCACTGCGACGTCACTACGGTGGCAATTCGAGCCGAGGAAAGTGTCTGGTTCCAAGTCTCATACGTCGGCAGTCGTTCGGCCTTCGGGATGCTCCCGGCGGGGGCACTCGAGGCAAGGCGTGTCGACACGGGCCGCACCCTTGCCGAACACATGGCGGCATGCGGCGCAAGCGTGGAGGCTGTGCGGAGGGGGGATGCAAGTCTCAATGCCGGGTCTATCAAAGCCTTTGTGGAGCTGCATATCGAGCAATCCCCGCAACTGATCGAAGCCGGGATGCCGGTTGGCATCGGCACTGGGGTCCCCGGCAACTTCCGCTATCCGGCCCTGAAGATTCTGGGCGAATACGCTCATGTCGGTCTCGCCAGGCGATTTCGCCGTGATGCGGTGGTGGCAGCAAGCGAGTTTGCCATTGGCCTCGACGACATCTGGAGACTGAGCGACGCGGCCGGCCGGCCGATGGCCTTTACCATCGGGTGCTTCCATACCGACCCGAAGGAACACGCCCTGACAAAGGTGGCCGGAGAGCTAACCCTTAGCCTGGACGTGCGTGCCTATAGCACGGCTCACCTCGCCGAGCTTGAGGCGCAGCTCTTTGAGCTTGCGAAAGGCATTGGAAAAAAGCGCGGCGTGCGCTTCGAGTTTGGCGCGCGCACGTCCGCCGAGGTGGCCCCCTCGCACCCCGAACTCATAGGCCAATTGACGGATTGGGCGGCCGCGCTCGGTATCGCGACCATGCCGCTGGCAAGTCCCGCTTCCCATGACACCGCGACCTTCACCGTGGCGGGGGTGCCGTCCGCCATGTTGTTCGTACGCAACGCCAACGGCAGCCACAACCCGCGCGAGGCCATGGAGATCGATGATTTCCTGGAGGGCGCTTGCGTGCTTACGGCTTGGCTTGTCGGCGAGGCTGGGTCGACCCAACGCGCACACCGCACAAGTTGACGCGCCTACCCAGAGGCGGGGGAACGCCGGCGCGGGGCCAATCGAACCGACACGTGCGCGAGATCCCCAACGCATCTCGCCCGACACGCTGTCGGCATCAAACAGGGTTCAGTCTCGCCTTGGCACCGACGAGATCCGCCGTGGCAAAACCCTCGCTAAAAGCTCCGAAAAGCTCACTCAGTTGCGGTCGATACTTGTCGGCGTCTCGTCTCGGCTCGTGAAGGTCGTACATACTCATGCAAAGCCTTAGTGCCAGGGATTTGGCCTTTTGTTCGCGTGCCACCTTAAGTCCCCTGGCAAACCAATGTTCCGCCTGATCTAGATCTTGGTGAGAGCGCCGAAAGGCCTCTCCGAGTAGGCGGTAGATCTCGGCCGTATAAAAGCTGACGGATCCCTCCTCTTCCAGCCCTATCTGGGCCTGCTCCAAGAAGTCAAATGCTTGCCCGTAGCGTTCATTCTTCAGGCATGCGTCCGCCAACAACCCAAGCGAATAGGACTCAGTTATTAGACCCCCAGTGGCCCGCACTTTTTCCAGGCCATCCTGCATCTCAGCAATGCCTTTCTCGAATTCGCCCTGCTGCGCACTGGCCCAGCCGCGCAAGATCAAGGACATCCCCAGATAGTGCACGATCTCGTGCTCCTCGCAGAGCGCAATCGCCGCGTTGGCCTGACCGGTGACGGCGGCGGGCTCACCGCGCAATTGATGCACGCGCAAAGTGATCGTTCGCGCCAGGCCCTCGGTCCACGGGTCTTGAGAGATTCGACGGGCATCGGCGCAGACCTGCATTGCCCGATCGGGATAGCCGAGGAACCATAGGGCCATGCCGTCGTAGCACCGGATGTGAACGCGCGGGTCTTGCGCTGAGGGGTCAACATAAGCTCCGTCCTCGTTGGTTTCACACAGGCTCAGGCCGTGCTCCAGCTCCGCGTGCGCAGCGTCAAACTTCCCGTACGCAAATAAGGTGAACCCGATAGCTTGCTGCGCGAGAACGCGGTGCATGCGGTTGTCGGCGTTCTTCACCGCATCGCGCAGATGTTCGGCAAGCGTATGCGCCTCGCCCAGCGCTCCATGCACGTAATTCCAGCTCCACAGGCCAAACAACGCCGTAAAGATATGCTCCGCGGATCCACTCTCCCGGGAGAGTTGGAGGGCCCGCGTAAACGCATGCTTCACCTCTTCAATGCTCCAGCCCTTGGTCGCCCGCAGCGAGTTGCCGAGTGCTATTTGCAACTGCAGCTCCATTTTGCTGCGCAGCAAGGGGTCGTCGATATGCGGGACTTGCCTCAACCCTTGCTTCAAATGACCAACAGCTTCGCTGTGGGCGGAGCGGGCGGCTGATAGCTTCCCCGCTTCGTACCAGTAGCGTAAGGCCTTTTCGCAACTCCGCGCCTGCGTGTAGTGGTGTGCAACAATCTCGGGATGCGCCCTGGCCACTTCTGAAAAACGCTCCTCGAGCAGAGAGCCCACTCTCGTGTGATAGGTTTCGCGTTCAGCCTTGGTCAAAAGGGCATAGGCCGCATCGCGGATGAGTGAGTGCTTGAACTCGAAGGTTGCCTCCTGGAGCACGGTTCCCTTCTGGTACAGAAGCTCGGCAGCCACCAAATGGCGTACTTCTCTGCTCAAAACTTCTTCGTCCATCGACGAGGTGGCTAACAGGAGTTCGAAGTCAAATTTTCTCCCCAGCGTTGCCGCCAGTTGCAGGACCCTTCGCCCTTTGACCCGATCCACTCTCGACGTCAAAGGATCGCGCAACGTCAATGGGATGGCAAAATCCTGCTCGCCGCTAAGGTCCTCGCTCCTCCCATTTAGGATAGGCTCGGCGTCCAATACCATCTTGGTCAATTCTTCGACGTATAAAGGTACGCCGTTTGCTTTGTTGAATATTTGCGTATGCACGCTGCGCAGTAGCGCCTTCTCGCCGGTAAAGGTTTGAATCAACTCTTCGACCTCATTCAGCCGCAAGCGAGCAAGCACGATTTGCGTGACGAAATACTTTTCCTGTAACTGGGCGGTCGTTGTGGAGCGGGTTGTCAACAGCAAGAAGGCACGTTCATTGCTGACCATTGGTATAAGTGCCTCAAGCAAATTCATTGTGGTCGCATCAAACCAATGAATATCTTCAAAGATCGAAAGCAGCGTGCCTCGGTTGGCGTAATGGAGGGCCATTTCGATCAGAACGTCGAGCGTTTCCTGGTGCAATGTCGGGGATGGCGGCCGGTTTGTGCCGGCTTGCCCAGGAATGGAGAGCAAGCCGCTCATGATCGGCAGCATTCTTTCCGGTTTGTCGAAATGGCTCAGAAAAGCCGTTAGCTTTGCCAGCTTTTCGTCCTCGCGGTCGGTAGGAATAATTTTCGCTGCGAGCTGAATATTCTCGATCACGGGGTGCAGCATGGTGTTTCTGTGGAAAGGCGACCCGTGAAATCTGAGGATTGTCCGAGCCTCGCTTCCGAACTCGGCCTCGAATTGCTGGACCAGCTTGGATTTTCCAATGCCCGCTTCCCCAGCCACGATGACGACTTGCCCATTCCCATCCTTGGCAAGATCCCAGTGGTCCGACAACAGGTCGAGCTGCTTGCGGCGCCCAATCAATGGTCTAATGATTTCAACTCTCGATCGTCGGACTGTCCCTGTCCTTTCGCTCAGAGACGCAAAATAGGCGCAAGGGACCGATATTCTTCAAATCGCGGACGCCGAGGTCCTGGTAGGTAAAGACATCGCCCGGCAGCAGGCGTTTCGTCGTCTCAGTTATGACGACCGTGTCAGGGCTGGCCTCGGCCTGCGCTCGGCTCGCAACATTAGCGGCTTCGCCAACGACAAATTGGTCCGCGACCACTTGGCCGGTGTCGACCCCGACACGCAATCTGAGCTCGACTTTATGTTTCTTCTTGAGATCGCTGTTGAAGGACTGAATGGCGTCGATGATCCTCAATCCGGTTAGCACCGCACGATAGGCATCGTCTTCATGTGCAACCGGATAACTGAAGTAAGCCATAAAGCCGTCACCCATATACTGGGCGTAGTAGCCTTCGTACTGCTCGATGATTTGCTTCGAAATTTGATGAAAATTAGTGATCGCATATCGAAGGTCTTCGGGGTCGAGATTGTGGGCTAAGACGCTGGAGTCGACGAGATCACAGGACAGCAGGGACATTTGTCGCCGATTTGCGCCCGCTTCAGAGAGGCGGGGTCGCTGGGCGGTGATATCAGCCGCGGCGGGGGTGGTCTCAGCAGATCCGGTCGGCGCGACGGCACCGCAACTATCGCAAAACTTGTTACTGGGTAGAATTTCGTTGCCGCATTCGCGGCAATGCAGCGCCACATGGGCCCCACAGCCGCCACAAAACTTGGCATGCTTTCGGTTCTCGAAGCCGCAAACGGCACACCACATACTTCATTTCCCCCGCCAAATTCGTGTTCTACATTTAGGCCCTGCAGACAGGCGCTGGTCTCCAACGGGACCACTCGCTTACCTCTCCTGGCTGCCGGCTGTCATGAGATCTTTTGCTGGTTATCTATTTTAGGCTGGCGACGATGAGTGACAAGGTGTTCTGCAACACCTCAGGTATCACCCTGATTGTTTTACGCCGGATCCCAATGGAGCTGGAGGCCGAGGTCGGCAGCGGGACCGGCCCAGTGTGGGGTCAAATCTCGCCAGCCCTCCCGGCATGGAGCGGTGAAACGCAGGTAACGAGCGGCCTTGCCGCCGGAGAGCCCGACCCGGCGCAACCGAGGCTGGCGCGATGGCCGTTCTGGCGCAGGCAGGGCCTCAACCTGGCGGCGACGTCAGCGCACGCAGACTGCCGGGCAATGCCGGTGACCTGAAATCATTTGAGCGACCCGTCTTGGCACCTCGAGGTCGTGTGGTGGCCCGCCCTGCAGCCATGCCAACCGCCAGCACCATCGTTACGCCGCGGATTGCCGCGCACCGGTGCGGCGGCGGCTGTGAGCGTACGGCCCGGGTCGCGAGCGCAAAAGCCGCACGCGGTGTCTAAGGCGGCCCTGATGTCGGTAATGACCCCGACCCGAGCGCCGCCGAAATGGTGTGGCGAGAGGTCGGGGATGTCGGCCTCAAGCGCATGCGAGCCAACAGATCCGCGGCGCCGCAACCCGCATGCTTCCGCCATTATGCGAGCCGAGCTCAGCGTATGCTGGCTTCAGGCGTTGCATGCGACAGCACGGCGCCTGGCCGTCACAGTTCGCGATACGCCGCATCCTTCGGGTAGCAGCCAACGTGCGGCCAGCGGTCGAGCCAATCCCGCGCAACCTCGCTGCCTTCCCTTCGCAGCTGGTCCATGCAGCTGCGACGGCGGTTGAACTGAGAAGAATATCGCAGTTCGTCGGCGGTATGCGCCTTCATCTTGATCGTGCGCACGGTTACATGCTTGTGGTCGGCAGCAAAATCCTTGTAGCGCGCGTTCCACTCATTGACCTTTTCGATGAAATCCAGCTCCTTGTTGAGCGATAGGTTGCCCCTCAGTTCGTTCATACGATCCTGGATTTCCGCATTGGTTTGGGGTGCATATGGCCACTGCTTCAAACTTCATTGGGCGCGTCATCAGCAACAAACTCGCACACGGGCGGATTCTGCGCGTAAAGGCCGTCCCAGTAATAGCCCGCCCCCCTCGATGTGCTCGGTCGCACGTAACGTGGGTCAATGAGTTCGGACCCGGCGATGGCGCCACGATAATTCACCTCGACGCGGATGTGGACCTTCCCAAGCGCTTGACGCGCGCCGGCTGTGCAGTGGCTAGCGGTACCGTCCCGCTTGCCAGCATTTAGAAAAAATCCAAGGAGCCCTCGCGAGCTATCAGGGTTGTCCCCGATACCGGAACTAGAAGCTCCATTGCGATGTTGCAGGCTCAGTCGCGTTGGTTGAAAACCGGCGGGCATTCGATGGTTTTTGCGACAAGCTGAAGCTGGAGGACACATCGGCTCTCTTATTTGCCGCCTAAAGACTTTTTCGCATTGGCCTTTGCGTTAGCCGACCGATCCGCAGTTGAACCCGCAAGAAGAGCAGTTGCACCCGGAAGAAAAGACGCAGCCACGTCTTATTTGGAGACAGCAATGACGCGGACTAGCCAAGCAGCCTCGCCGATCGGTGGCCCGACCCAGCCACCGGCGAAGATTGGGGTCACGCTCACCGTCAACGGCGTCGAGGCTCGCCTTGAAGTCGCGCCGTGGACGACCCTACTCGATGCCCTACGCGATCACCTTGACCTGACCGGCACAAAAAAGGGCTGTGACCATGGTCAGTGCGGCGCCTGCACCGTCCTTGTCGATGATCGGCGCATCAATTCCTGTCTCACTCTCGCGATCATGAAGGACGGTGCGCAGGTCACGACCATCGAAGGGCTGGCCGCGAATGGTGCTCTGCATCCGTTGCAGCAGGCGTTCATCGAGCACGATGCGTTTCAGTGCGGCTATTGTACGCCCGGACAGATCTGTTCGGCCGCTGGCCTCATCGCTGAGGGCAAGGCCAAGACCAGCGATGAGATTCGAGAGCTTATGAGCGGCAACCTCTGCCGCTGCGGCGCCTATCCCAACATCGTTGCGGCGATAGAGCAGGCAATGGGCGTAATGAGGGATAAGTCATGATAAACTTCGAGTATGTGCGCGCAAGCAGCGTGGCGGATGCGGTCCGGCAAATCGCCGTGGCGCCGGGCGCGAAATTCATCGCCGGCGGCACCAATCTGGTTGACCTGATGAAGGAGGATGTGGAGCGGCCGACGCGGCTGATCGACATCACACGGCTGCCATTGAAGGCAGTCGAAGAGATGAGCGACGGTGGTCTCCGCATCGGCGCGCTCGTGCCCAACACAGACCTTGCCTATCATCCGCTGATCGAGCAGCGCTATCCGATGCTGTCGAGCGCCATTCTGGCCGGAGCCTCACAGCAGTTACGCAACATGGCATCTACCGGCGGCAACCTGCTGCAACGGACGCGCTGCCACTACTTCTATGATGTGGTGACACCTTGCAACAAGCGTGAGCCGGGAACCGGCTGCTCGGCACTCAACGGCATCAACCGGATGCACGCGATACTGGGCAGCAGCGAAGCTTGTATCGCAACGCATCCCTCGGACATGTGCGTCGCGCTTGCTGCGCTTGAGGCCAAAGTGCAGGTGCTGGGACCAGCCGGCGAGCGCGCGATCCCGTTCGCGGATTTTCATCGCTTGCCGGGTGATACCCCACAAATCGACACCAATTTGCGTCCCGACGAGATCGTTACAGCGGTAGAGCTGCCTGCGGCTGGCTTCGCCGACCACTACACCTATTTGAAGATCCGCGATCGCCTATCCTACGCCTTCGCGCTCGTGTCTGTTGCGGTGGGGCTCGATCTAAGCGGCGGCGTTGTCAGGCAAGCACGCTTCGCGCTCGGGGGCGTAGCACACAAGCCCTGGCGCGAGCCGGCGGCGGAAGCAGCCCTGCGTGGGCGGGCCCCCAACGATAGGAATTTCAAGGTCGCGGCCGATATCCTGCTGCGTGACGCTAAGGGCTATCCATACAACAGTTTTAAGATCGACCTTGCGCACCGCGCGCTTGTTCGCGCGCTGACGCAGGCAGCACAAGGCACACCTCAATCACAATCCAACAAGAAGATTTTGTGAGCAAGCAATGCCGTCTTTCATCGATGCCTGGGCAGCGTGCAGTCGGCCCAGAGTTGCGGCTCGATCGCCGGCAGGGAGACAAGCATGGTGAGAGACATTAGCCGTCGCGGCGTCCTCAGCGGCGCGGCAGCGGCTGGATCCGTGGGTTGGAGTGGCCTAGTTGATCCAGCAGATTTGAGGCGCCCTGCCATGGCCATAGCGCAGGAAAGTCGAGGGAGTAGAGCATTGATGTCTTATATCGGCACGCCAACGTCACGCGTCGACGGTCGGGCGAAGGTCACCGGCGCGGCGAAATACGCCGCTGAGTTCAACGAACCCGGCCTCGCCCTTGGCCCAGGTCTCGCCCACGGCAGCGTCGTTACTTCCGGCATCGCCAAGGGCCGCATCCTGCAGATCGATACGAGCGAGGCGCGCCGCGTCGCCGGCGTGATCGACGTGCTCACCCACCAGAACCGACCGCAGATGGCGGACACCGATAGCGCCCATAAGGATGAGGTGGCGCCGGAGCGAGGCTCGCCCTTTCGGCCGCTTTACGACGACAAGATCATGTTCAGCGGCCAGCCGATCGCGCTGGTCGTAGCCGAAGAGCCGGAGATCGCGCGCTTTGCGGCGTCGCTGGTGCGAGTACGATACGAGGAAGAAGCGCACGTCACGGACCTCTACCGCCAGCGCGAGGTCGCCTTCGCTCCCACAAAGCCGGGAGAGAGTATGTTCGGGCCCCCCAAGCCGCGCGGCAGGGCCGAGGAGGCCTTGGCTGCAGCTGCGGTCCGCCACGGTGCCGAATACTACGTCCCCATCGAACATCACAACCCGATGGAAATGTATGCGTCGACGGCAATTTGGCACGGCGACGGAAAAGTCACCGTCTACGACAAGACGCAGGGCGTGCAAAACGTCCATCGCTATCTGTGCGGCGCGCTCGTGATCGAGCCGGATGATGTGCGCGTCATGTCACCCTACATGGGCGGTGGTTTCGGTTCCGGCCTGCGCCCGCAATACCAGGTTTTGCTTGCCGCTCTAGCTGCGCGTGCGCTCAAGCGCTCGGTACGTCTCGCGCTGACCCGCAAGCAAATGTATGCGCTGGGCTATCGGCCCGCCATGTTGCAGCGGATTGAGCTTGGCGCCAACAGTGATGGGACCCTTGAGGCAATCACGCATGACGCGACCACAGTGACATCGCAATTCGAGGACTTCTATCGGCAGGAGACTGGCTGGTCCGGGCTGCTTTACGCGTGCGCCAACGCGAAATACCAACACAGGCTCGCTCGACTCGATCTCGCAACGTCGTGCGACATGCGCGCGCCGAGCGCCGCAACCGGGGTCTACGCGCTCGAATGCGCCATGGACGAGCTTGCGGTCGCGCTCAAGCTCGATCCGCTCGAGCTGCGCCTGCGCTGTTATTCCGACCGGGACCAGACCACCGATCGGCCGTACAGCAGCAAGAACCTGCGCGATTGCTACCGCCAGGGTGCCGAGGCGTTCGGTTGGCAGCGGCGCAACGCCGAGCCACGTTCCATGCGTGATGGCAGCGAGCTCGTGGGCTGGGGAATGGCGACCGGTGTTTGGGAGGCGTTGCAGATGCCAATCGCGGTGCGCATCGCTCTCTCTGCCAATGGTCATGCGGAAGTTTCTTGTGCAACTTCCGACATCGGCACGGGCACCTACACGATCATGGCGCAAGTTGCGGCCGACATGCTCGGGCTGCCGCTCGAAAACATCAGCATCAAGCTTGGCAATTCGACGTTGCCGCAATCGCCCGTTGAAGGTGGATCATGGATAGCGGCCTCGGTCTCAAACGGCATTGCGACGACATCGTCCGGGGTTCGCAGTGAACTGCTGCGCCTGGCAAAGCAGATGCCGAATTCACCGTTTGCGGACGTGGGCCCTGACGACGTTGCGCTCGCTGATGGCAAGCTTGTAAGCAAGAAGGATGCTTCGCGTGAGATATCGATCGCCGACGCCATGCGGTATGGCGCTGTCGATCGTATCGAGCAGCAGAAATCGACCACGTTCGCCGACGATGGCTCGCGCGCCCACAATACGCATTCGGCAATCTTTGCCGAGGTGAAGGTGGACGAGCAGCTCGGCGTGATTCGCGTCACACGTGTCGTCAGCGCCGTTGCCGCCGGCCGCATCCTGAACACAAAAACGGCGAGCAGTCAGATCATGGGCGGCGTGGTGTGGGGTATCGGCATGGCATTGCACGAAGAGACGCTGATCGATCACAATTTCGGTCGCATCATGAATGCCAACATCGCCGAATATCATGTGCCCGTGAATGCCGATGTGCGCGACATCAAGGTGATTTTCGTCGATGAGGTTGATGACAGCATCAATCCTCTCGGCATCAAGGGCGTGGGTGAGATTGGTATCGTCGGTGTCGCAGCGGCCATCGCCAATGCGGTCCATCACGCAACGGGCAAGCGCGTCCGGGATTTGCCAATCACTCTCGATAAATTGCAACGCTGATCGGTTGCTTAACGTTTGGCTCCTGCCCCCAGAGCCTGGCGGCATCGTAGGAATGATTCTGTGCGCCCACGAACGCTCCCCGGCAAGCGAAGACGAGACGCATCCGGCGCCGCATGCCAGATGCTTCTCCAGGATCTCCCGGATGACCACCGCGGCACCCGCTGCGCGCTCTTGGCGTCCAGCAGCAACTTGCTCCAATGAGGAGTGAGGAGGGCTCTCGCATCTTCCCACCTCGGCACGACCACGGGCGAAGTGTGGCTTTGCAGCCACATTTTTATCCATGAGCACCTTGGATCCAGATGCAGACGGCGTGAGAAGCGCGCCGGTCGGCGATCTTGCCTTACGTTGAAGGTCACGAACTCCACGCGTGGTCGTTGACGCTGGCTCTCAGCGTCGCGCGCGTCGGCACCGGCAGAGACCTTTCCACTTGGAGCGATTTCGTCCAGAGATCATGGGTACTTATTGCCGCGCGGAGCGCATGGATTGACCACCCCCGTTGCCGGCAATCACCATCTTGGCGGCTTGACGGCCCCGCCGGCCACGGCGGACGATCTCCTGCGGGAGCGATGCAGTGCCCACGACGAGCACGTCAATGTCGACCTGGTGCTTTGCTCGTCGATAGCTAGTCTGTGGAAGGGGAATGCAGCGACCCTTTCGGAAATTCAATCTTATTGCGGTTGAGATGGGGAGCGATCTCGAATGCAAGCCAAGAAAGTAATTTGGATTACGGGCGGCGGTACTGGGATCGGCAAGGCAACCGCGCTTGCCATGGCGGATCCTTCCGTCCACGTCGTCCTATCTGGCCGTCGTCGATCCGAGCTCGACAGCGCCGTGGCAGCGGTTCGCGCCGCAGAAGGCAACGCGGAGGCGCAGGTGCTCGACGTGGGTGACGCGAGCCAGGTTGCAAAAGTTGCGCAAGCCATTCTGGCGCGCCATGATCACGTAGACATCCTTATCAACAGCGCCGGAACCAATGTGCCAAAGCGTGCCTGGAACAGCGTGACCATGGAGGATTTCCGCCGCGTCGTTGACGTAAACTTAAACGGCGCGTTCAACTGTATCAGCACCGTCCTCCCCGCTATGCGCACGCGGCGGAACGGAACGATCATCAATGTTGCCTCGTGGGCTGGCTTTTATCTGACACGTCTGACCGGACCTGCCTATAGCGCCAGCAAGCGAGCAATGATTGCGATGACGGAGTCGCTAAACATGGAAGAGTGCGCGAATGGAATTCGTGCCTGCGTAATTTCACCGGGCGAGGTCGCGACCGAAATCCTCCAGACGCGAGCAGCGCAACCTTCTGAAGAAGACATGCACCGCATGCTCCAGGCCGAAGATCTCGCGCAAACCATCAAGCTCGTTTGCGATTTGCCACAGCGCGCGGCAATACATCAAATCGTGCTCGCACCAACCTGGAATCGCATGTATTTGGGATTCAAGGAGCTCGGAATTTAGCCAAGGGCCGGACTGAACCGTGACGTCGGCCTTCGGATCACCAGGCGTAGCCCGCGAGGCGCCAGGCGCTGCGTCAGTCCGGCGTGCCGGTTTCTCGCCCGCGTTGACGATGACCATTCTGGCCTCGGGCCGCAACGGAAGTAATAAAAACCTAGACCGCCCTGGCCATGCTTCCGACCGTTTGGTCGCTTGCGCCTGGCGGGTTCCTCATTGCCCAGCGGCTGAGCGCTAAGTGATTGTGCGAAGGCCCAACGCTATTGGGCTGGAACGTTCTTCAAATTGGATAACCACTCCATTTGCAACACCTTGGCCGCCAGCTCCTTGTCGATATGCGGGGCGATCAACTTCTGGAACGCAGAGCGAACTTGCTGATACTCACGCGGGCAATTGGCCGCGCGTTCCCTCGGCAGATATTTGTCGTCCACAATGCCTTTAAACATTTCCGGGTTCGCTCCATAGGCCATGCACAGTAGATTGTAGAACCGCTGCGCCGGCAGACCATGCACATCCGAGAAAGCCTTGATCGGTAAGATCACATTGGGGTTATCGATGACGGACTTATATGCATAGGCCGCGCCGCCGATAAGTCGAGGCGCTTCATCCTTTCCAAGCAGCAGCATGAGATAGGCCGAGAATTGATCGGCCACGTCTTCTGCGTTTCCGAATGACGGCACGTCGAGCATAGTGAAAACGGCATGCCCAAACTCATGGGCGACGACATATAGGAACTGTCCGACCATAGCGTCTTCAGGCGAGACACCGGCAGCCGTCGTCGTCTTCGGCACGTTCTGTCGTATTTCTTCCAAGTATTCGTAGCAAAGAGTGAGCTCGGAACCCGAATACCAAGCATTCGAGCGGCCGTCGCATCCGATCGTCTTGATTGTCAAATCCGTAGGTAGACGGAAGGGGCCGAAAATCTCCTGCAGCTTCTCGAGGACACGGTGTTTTTGTAGCATCTCATAGAGCTGCTGGTGCGCCGGATTTTGCGGCTTCACGTACTCTATGCGTATGCGCCGCGGTTCTGCGTTGCTCGCGGCCAGCGCGGAGCCGATGGCCAGAAGGAGCCAGGTTCCGGCGGCGAGTGTCAGCTTGGCGGTGTGCATTACTCAGCCCCACGCCATCTGCTTCGCGGTGGTACTCGTCTCAAACAAGAGGGGCCCCGGCGGTCTTGCGTTCATAGCGCGCAGTGCAAGTGCAGCCTAACTTGCAGAACGCGACACCTGCATCCGCATTTTTACGCAGTTCCTCATGCGGCCGACCCCCCGACGACTAAGCGGTGCTCGCTGTCGCGGTTGCTTTGTCGGATCCGGATAGCATGCGACCGTTCCTCGCACGGGGAAGTTGTGCGGCAAGCAAGGGCCCGTCCGTTGCTCAGGGCTTGGGCCGCGAGTGCGATAGCCGCCGACTTCGGCCGCGCTCGACGGCTCTTTGCCATAGGTCAGCCAGTCGCGGCTCCTCCAAGCAGTGCCGAGGTGGGCCGCCATATTCGACCCTTATCGTGTGGGCAGGATATTGGGTTGATAAGGTTCGAGCAGGTGCCCAGCCTGGACCCAGGCTTCAATTCCACCCAACAGCGGGCGTATCCGCTTGAACCCCGCACGGCGCAGATGCTTGGCCGCCGTCGCAGCGGAAGCTTCATTCGGGCAAGCGCAATAGACGATCGTCTCGTGTTCGTGCGGATAGACCTCCAACACTGCCTCAATTTCCGAAGGATGCGCCGCCACGGCCCCCGGAATGATGCCGCCTGCAGTGCGCGCATCGAGCGGCCGCACGTCCAGGATTAAAATCTTCTTTCCGTCGGCCATGAGACGCCGAAGTTCGTCCACCGTAATTCGGCTCATCCGAAGACTGCGGATGAACAGCTGGCGCTGAACCCATCTCGCCGCCATGTAAAGGGCCAGCGCTGCAAGCGCGGCAATGGCACCCCAAAAACCAAACGCCGCGAGCTTGTCGACCACACTTATGATTTCGTTTTGGAACGTCCAACCGAATGCTGTGATGGCACCTATGAACAGCAATGCACCAATGGCGTCTAGCAATAGAAAAAGCGGCAAACGCATCTGGGTTATGCCGGCCATCGCCACCGAAAGGAGCGAAACGCCGGGGAAGAATTTTGCAAAAATGAGTGATAGCGGGCCGACCCTGGCCAGCATCGCTTCCGTTTGGCTCACGCAGAAGTCCGGTGAAAAGGAGACCTTGCAAACCATCGAGAGAATGCGGCGCCCAAACCGCCTGCCGCACCAATACTGCGCCAGGTCTCCAAGCAAAGCTCCGCCGACCCCAGCCATCACCACGGTCGCGAGCTGATTGGGATGCTGAGCGCTCAGCGCTGCCGCCGTCAGCACGGTGGGAAGGGCGGGCAGCGGCAGGCCGCCCTGGTTGAGCATGACGTTGAGGAAAACCGCCCAGGGAGCGTTGCTTTGCAGAGTTGAGATAACATCCTGCATGTTGAGAATGCTCGTTGCGGCTACTGTGTCATGCAGCGCGCCTTTCGTCTACGCCTGATCTCGATGAACTCGCTGCTTGATCAACACGTTGGGAGTGACGGTGATCGGCTTTGCACTGAGGCGAGCGTTCATTGGCGGAGACTAATGCAAACCCTCACCTGCGACACCCTGCGGTATCCATGAACCCCATCGGTATCCCCCCAATTCTCGATGAGAAGCACTACGGCGAGGTCTCGACCTTCACGCCGCAAAACCTGCTACGGGAGGCGCGGCGACAAAAGGCGCTCGCAGAGGTCGACGTGCCGCCGGTTTGTGTGCTCGACCCAGACGGCGACCTTGTCCGGCGCCTTAAGTCGAAGGGGCAGGCACGGCTCGACCCTTCTTGGTCCTGTTACCACACACAACTTTACCGATTGTCGCATGCCGACCTCGAGTTGGGATTCGTCGGGTGCGCAGTCGGTTCCTCCTTTGCCGTCCTGGTCGCCGAGGAGCTATTCGCGTCAGGCTGCGGCCTCCTGATCAGCATGACGTCGGCCGGCCAGCTGTTAGAACTCCGCCCGCCTCCATATTTCGTGCTGATCGAACGCGCGCTCAGGGACGAGGGGACGAGTTACCACTATCTCCCGCCGGCCGAATTCAGCTCAGCAAACGCTGGGCTGCTGGCTGCGACGACAGATGCGCTGCGTGGGCTAAACCTTTCGGTCGAACGCGGTGCAGTTTGGACGACGGATGCCCCATTCCGCGAGACCCGAACCGCCATCACCGCCATGAAAGCCAAAGGCTTGCTAGCGGTGGAGATGGAGGCAGCCGCGCTTTATGCGTTTGCCGAGGCACGAGACAAACCCGTTCTATGCTTTGCGCATGTGACGAACCAGATGGCGACAATCACCGGTGATTTCGAGAAGGGCGAAGCAGACGGTACCGTTGACGCTTTCGCTATCATCACCGCTGCGGCACGCGTCTGGCGACCGAAGGCAGTTTGACGGCCCGCGAAGCAAACCGCACCCGACCTTCCCATCGCCGACATTCTCCGCGCTTTGAAGCGGACGGCAACGGCTAATCGGCATCCCGAAGTGACGGCCCTGTTGGGTGTCGCCGTGGCACCGGCCATGGTGATCGATGCGATGGTCGTGCCGATCTCAGGTCCTGGTTTTCGCGCGCGATTGCACGAACTGGCTCAGGCCGAGCAGAACCACAGAAAGCGCGATGAGCAAGGTCGAGATCGAGGCGATGGTCGGATCGATCTCGTCGCGTAGCGCGTTGAACATACGCTTGGTCAGTGTCGCTTTGTCACCCCCGGCGATGAACAGCGAGATCACCACCTCGTCGAGCGATGTGATGAAGGCCAGAAGCGCGCCCGAGATCACCGAGATCCGGATCTGCGGCAGCGTCACCGTGAGGAAGGCCCACGGCCGGCTCGCGCCCAGGCTGCGTGCGACCATTTCCTGGTTCACGTCGTAGCTCTTGAGAACTCGAGGCAACGGTAATCACAACTAGCGGGATGGCCAGCACGGAATGCGCCAGCACGATTCCCGTCAACGTGTTGTTGAGTCCCAACTGCGCGTAGAAGAGAAAGATGCCGATCGCGATCAGGATTGCGGGAATGACGAGCGGTAGGGTGAAGGCGCCGTAGGCCAGAACGGACCATCGGCTGCGCAGCGCTTGCAGACCGTAGGCGGCAAGCGTACCCAGTGTCGTCGAGAGCAGCATCGTGAGAATCGCGGCCGCGAACGAGACATAGGTCGCCTCGCGCCATTCGATGGCTCCGAAATAGGCCGAGTACCAGCGTGTCGACCAGGCTGGAGGCGGGAACGCCAGATAACGCGAGTCAGAGAAGCTTAGGGGAACTACCAACAGGCTGGGCGCAATCAGGAACAGGACGATCAAGCTGACGATCGCGTAAAGCCACAATCGCCGCCGGTGTGTGATCTGGGTTTCCGTCGCTGGGCTCGCGGACATGTCAACGTGCTCCGGTCAGCTTGTCGAAGCCAATCACGCGTCCCAGCAGCCAGAGGATGCCGAGCGTCAGCACCAGCAACACGACGCCGAGCGCGCTCGCCGCGCCCCAATCTCCGTAGTAGGAGACGTTGCGCTCGATCTGCATGGACCACATCATCACGCGACCTCCGCCGAGCAGGGCCGGCGTGACGTAGAAGCCGAGGCAGAGAACGAACACAATGACAATGCCGGCGACGAGGCCCGGCAGCGACAGCGGCACGAAGATCTGCCAGAAGGCTTTCACCGGCGACGCCCCGAGATTGGCTGCGGCGCGCATATAGTCGGGATTGATGGCACGCATCGACGCGTAGAGCGGCAGCACCATGAAGGGCAGCATGATGTGCACCATGCCGATTGTCGTGCCGGTGAAGTTGTGCACGAGCTGCAGGGGCCTATCGATGAGGCCGAGGTCGGAGAGCCACGTGTTTATGAGCCCGCGCCGCTGCAGCAAGACGAGCCATGCGTAGCAGCGCACCAGCAGCGAGGTCCAGATTGGGAATAGTACAAGAAGCAGCAGCAGCGCGGCGAGGCGGGACCGTGCCTGGGCGATGACGTATGCGAGCGGATAGCCGAGCAGGATGCAGATAATGGTGACGAGCAAGGACAGCTCGAAGGTGCTGCCAAGCGTGATCAAGTAGGAGGGATGCAACAATCGCGCGTAGTGCGCCAATGTCATGCCGTCGGCGTCGCGGAAAGACAACCAGAACAGCCAGACTATGGGGGCAAGGGCAACAATACCGATCAGGACGAGCCCCGGCACCGCCAGGCCGCCAAGCATCCATTGCTCGGCGCGTTCCTGCGCCCGGAGCTCGGCCGCGTTGCGGCCGGCATGGCGAGGGGCCAGGTTATCCGTCCGGGTCCTCGATCCGATCGCCGCGGTCATCGGCGTCAGGCCTCCTCGGAAGGAACGATGATCGTGTCAGCCGGTGCGAGGCCGAGCGTAATAGGTGCGCCCGGCGGCGGAGCACCGTGCGCGCTGCGTGCGGGTTGGCGGATCGCAATCGGCTGACCGTCGGCCAGCGACACATAGAGCAGCGAGCTCTCCCCTTGATAGACGAACTCCTTGACCTGCCCGGCAAAGACGTTGAGCCCGGCGCCATCCGTCGCATCGATCACCTTCAGCTTCTCCGGTCGCAGGACCAGAAACTGCGCCGCCGCCTGGTGCCGCGGCGGTTCCGCAAGCCGCATGGCGCGTTCGCCGAGATAGGCCGTACCGCCCCTGACTTCGACCGGTAGAAAATGCAATTCGCCGATGAACTCGGCGATGAACCGGTTGTTGGGCCGCTCGTACAGGTCATGGGGTTTGTCGATCTGCCGGAAGCGGCCGTGGTTGATCACCGCGATGCGATCCGACATGGTCAGCGCCTCACGCTGGTCGTGCGTCACGTAAACCGTCGTCATGCCCAGGCGCTGGTGCAGGTGGCGCACCTCGATCTGCATCTGTTCGCGAAGCTTCTTGTCGAGGGCCGATAGCGGCTCGTCCATGAGCAAGATGCGCGGCTCGAAAATGATCGCCCGCGCCAGCGCCACCCGCTGCCGCTGACCACCGGAAAGCTGATCCACCTGGCGCTCTCCGAGACCCGCAAGCTGGACCAGGTCGAGCGCGCGGGCGACGCGTGTGTCGACCTCGGCGCGGGCAACGCCGCGCAGCTTGAGGGGGTAGGCGAGGTTGCCGGCCACGGTCATGTGGGGAAACAGCGCGTAATTTTGAAATACCATGCCGATGTCGCGCTTGTGTGGCGCGACGAGGGTGACCTCTCGATCCCCGAAGCGGATCTCGCCGCTGTCGGGGCGGATGAAGCCCGCCAGCACCATCAGTAGTGTGGTTTTGCCCGATCCGGACGGGCCGAGAAGGGTAATGAACTCTCCGCTGGCGATCTCGAGGCTGACGTTGTCGAGCGCGGCCGTTCGTCCGTAGGTCTTGGTAACGTCGCGGATCGAGATCGGCAGGGAGATTGTCGTGATCGTCATCTATGCAGCAATGGCAGCATTCCTCGTCATGCGGGGCGGGCGCACCGGGGTGACGTAGCCCCAAAAAGCCCGGTCTTCAAGCGCCTCTCGCGGAGCGCCTACTTCTGCACGAACGCGTCGAAGCGCTTCACCATCTCGTCGGAGTTCTTGACCCACCAATCCACGTTTAGCAGGAAGCCTTTGCCGATGTTCTCAGGCGAGTTGGGAAGCTGGGCCGCCAGCTCTTTGGTGATCAGCCCGGTCTCGAAGGCGGCAAGGTTCGCCGGCGCGTAGTTGATATACTGCGGCAGGCGGGCCTGAACGTCCGGGCGCATCATGATGGCGATGGCCTTCATGGCAAGATCCTTGTTCGGCGCACCTTTTGGAACGAGCCAGCAATCGGACACGAGCATCTGCTGTTCGAAGGTGATGGCGAGCGGCCCGCCTTTGGCCCCCTTCTCTTTCATCGCGGCCTGGATACGGCCGTTCCAGGCTCCGACCATATCGACCTCGCCGTCCTGGAGGATCTGGGCGGACTGGGCTCCGGAGTTCCACCATACGAGCACGTGGGGCTTTAGCTCCTCGAGCTTCTTGAATGCGCGGTCGACATCGATGGGGTAGAGCTTGTCCAGCGGTACGCCGTCGGCGATCAATGCCGCTTCAAGGTTGTAGATCGGGTGACGCCGCATGGAGCGCTGACCCGGGAAATTCTTGGTATCCCAGAAGGCCGCCCAGCCTGCTGGCTGCTTGTCGCTGAAGGCCTTCGTGCGCCAGCCGATGGCGATCGAATAGACGATCTGGGAGATCCAATAATCGGTCTTCAGGTCCTTCGGCACGCCGGCATCGTTGACGATGGCGACATCGAGCTTCTCGAGCTTGCCCTCCTTCTCTAGGATGCCGCAGGTGTGGGCGCCTTGAGTCGAGAGGTCCCAGGTCGGACGGCCGGAGGCGACCTGTGCACGGATATCGGCGACACCGGAGGTCGTGTCCTCCTTGATGGTGATGCCGAGCTCCTTCTCGACCACGTTGAACCAGGCTTCGCGCTGAGCTTTCTGGAAGGCCCCGCCCCATGACGAGATAGTGATGCTCTGCTGCGCAATGCTTTCGCCTGCGTGGAGCATGATGACGGCGCCAATGAGCGCCGCGCTTGCGACTACGAACCTTTTCATGACCTCTCCCTCCAGGCGGCGGCGCCGATCCGACCGGCTCTTCCAGCTAGCCCGAAGTTCACAGCTACCTCCACTGCAAGTCAAGGAAATCAAGCGGTTGCGATCGAATGCCCGGGCCGCGAGTCGCCTGGAAATCCAGCATTTGCAGGTAGTTCGATCAGCGCCGCGGGCGCGGCCATTGATTTGTGCGCTCCATGCAGAGCAAGCTCAACCAGGTCGGCACAGACGCAGAGGGACGACCAGCCCATGGCCCTGCATTTCCAACGCGATGAGTTCGACGCCCGGATAGCAAGTGCGCGCGCTGCGCTGCAGCGCGAAAAGCTCGATGCCATTCTCCTGTTCGCACAGGAGAGCCTATACTACCTGACGGGCTTCGATACGAGCGGCTTCGTCTTCTTCCAGTGTGCTCTACTCACCGCCGGTTCGAGCAAGATCGTACTGCTCACCCGTCGGCCGGATCTCGAGCAGGCACGGCGCACCTCTATCATCACCGATGTCCGGCTCTGGTATGACGGGGAAGGGGCCGACCCCTCCAAGGAACTGCAAGCAATTCTCGAAGAGGAAAAGCTGGCGCGCAGCCGCATCGGCATCGAACTGCGCACGTTCGGGCTGACGGCGGACAAATACGACCTTGTGCGCAGCCGTCTCGACGGTTGGTGCGAACTGGTCGATGCTTCGCATCTTGTTCGCAATCTGCGGATGGTGAAGTCGCCCACGGAGATCGCCTACGTGCGCAAAGCGGCCGAGCTCGCCGACCGGTCACTCGAGGCGATGCTGGCAGCGGCTTCACCGGGTGCGTTCGAGGGCGACATTGCCGCCGCGGGTGCGGCACCCATCCTTGCGGGAGGCGGCGATCCTCCGCCATCGGGACCCGTGCTCGGCTCGGGCGACCGCGCCCTGCTTGTGCGCAGCGCCACCGGATTCCGCCATCTGGATCTGGTCGATCAGTTGACGATGGAGTTCGCCGCCAGCTATCGGCACTACTGCGCCTGCCTGATGCGCACCATCGCGGTCGGTAAGGCCAACGACACGCAGCGCGCAATGTTCGAGGTAACGCGTGACGCGCTTGCGGCGATGACGGAGGCGGCCCGGCCCGGCCGCCCGCTGGGCGAGATCGACGACGCCCATCGCCGCGTCTACGACCAGGCCGGCTACGGACATGCACGCATGGCCGCCTGCGGCTATTCGCTGGGAGCGCTTTACCGGCCGACTTGGATGGATGTGCCGCCGATGCTGTACTCGGGCAACCCGTTGCCGGCCGCGCCCGGCATGGTGCTCTTCCTGCACGCCATTCTGATCGACGCAGCTAGCAACCTGGCCATGTCGCTCGGCCACACCATTACCATAACGTCGACCGGCGCCGAGGTTCTAAGCCGGCTCGAGCCCGCCTACACCGTCACCAGGTAAGGCGCCGGGTCTCGGCAGGCGCTGCTCAGGCGGCGAGAAAGTCGTAGGCGGACAACGCGTGCGTGCGCACAATGTGCAGGAAGTCTTCGATGTCAACGTGCTCGTCGAACGAGCCCATCCCGTTGGGAAATGGGCCGTAGACACAGGCCTGGATATTGCGATAGCGCCAGAGCCGAGCATCGGTGCCCCCGAGGCTCACGATCGGCTGCGGTTTGAAGCCGCGCAGCTCCTCGACGTTGCTCTGCACGATACGGATGATCTCGCAGTCGGGGTCGACCCACGATGGCAGACTGCAGTTGCTTTCCCGAACGGTGGCTTCGGGAAACATCTTCACGATGTTGCCCACTTGCATGAGCACCTGCTCCCGCGTCACCCCCAGCGGGAGACGGATGTCAGCCTCAAAGGTGGCGCTCGACGGCACCATGTTGACCTTCACGCCGCCTCTGATGGTGCCGATGTTGAGTGTCACCTTGTCGACGATACTGCCGGCACCGGGGCCCATGGCGCGATCCATCGTGGCACGACCGGCGTCGATCGCGGCCCGGACGTTATCGGAGATCTGAGGTTTGATCTCGCCAAGCTTCTCGAGTTCGACCGCGATCGCCATCGCGGTCTTGGTCGCGCTCTTGCTGGCATGCGTATAAGCCCCGTGCGCACCGGCGGTGCTGACCGTGATCTGCAGCCACAGTGGACCCTTCTCGCCGAAGCGGACGCTAAAGGGACTCGATGGCTCACCGTTGAGCAGCGCGTCGCCATGCAGCTCCGGATGGTGCTCCATGAGATAGCGGGCGCCGTACGGGCCGAAGGTTTCCTCGTCGGAGACGGCGGTAAGGGTCAGCCTGCCTTTGAGCCCAGCCTTGACACTGTGCAGATAGGCATAGGTAAAAATCGACGCGGTCGTTCCGGCCTTCATGTCGGCTACGCCGCGGCCGTATATCTTGCCATCGACGATCTGGCCACCCCATGGATCGCGGGACCAGCCCGCGCCGTCGTCGGCAACGGGAAACACATCGATATGGCCATTGAGGACGAGATGGCGTCCGGGGTGGGCGCAGTCGAAGCTGCCGACGATATTCGGCATCTCGGGATGGGGCGAGATGATGCGGTAGGGCAGGCCTCTCCGCTCCAGGAAGCTGGTGATGAATTCGGCGGTGTCGCGCGTGTCGCCAGGGGGATTGGGGCTACGGTGCTGGACGAAAGCCTGCAGGAAACCTACGAGATCGTCGCGGTCGCGATCGATCCAATCGAGCAGCTGCTGACGCCCCGAGTTCACCTCGATCTCCCTTGCTCAATGTCAATTCCCGCCCGGCGGCAGCCTTCCGGCCATGCATTTCTCCGCAGCGGCCCACCTCATCGCGTCGGCACGATTGGCAACCGACCGGCGGCTTGTTCCTTCGCCCGCGATCGCCGATGCTGGCAGACAGCGCAATATCTGTCATTCTCTCAAAACCGCAAGCACGCCGGCCGCTGCCGGGCCGCAGATCAGGGACCGGATCAATAGGGACAGGGGCGCCGTCGCAACCATGAAAGCACTTGCAAAATCGCTGTGGGCGGCCACCGCTACGCCGGCCACATCTTATCCGAGATTAGATGGTGATGTGGCGGCCGATTGCGTGATCGTGGGTGGCGGCTTCACCGGACTTTCGACGGCACTCCACCTGGCAGATCGCGGCTTAAAAACGGTACTGGTAGAGGCAAACGAGCCCGGCTGGGGCGCATCGGGCCGCAACGGCGGGCAGGTCATTCCCGGCCTAAAGCTCGATCCTTCCGAGATGCGCGCCCGCTACGGCGAGGAGCGCGGCCGCAGGCTCACCGCAACGGTCGGGGCGACCGCCGACCTTGTGTTCGATCTCATCGACCTCCACGGCATCGAGTGCAATGCGCGGCGGAGCGGATGGATCCAGGGCGCGCCGGGGCCAAAAGGCTTCGCCGAGGTACGCCGTCGTGCCGAGGAGTGGGCCGCGCTGGGCGCCGACGTCGGCGTGCTCGACCGCGATGAGGTTCGCGCGCGCGTCGGCGGTGGCGACTATGTTGGCGCCTACCTGGACCGGCGGGGCGGTACCATCAATCCCCTGTCCTATGCGCGCGGCCTGGCCCGAGCGGCAGCGGCTGCCGGAGCTGCAATCCACGGCGACAGCCCGGCCATCGCGCTGGAGCGGGTAGGCCAGCGCTGGAAAGTGTCGACCCCCGTCGGCAGCCTAACGGCGTCGCATGCCGTGCTGTGCACCAACGCCTACACTGATCGGCTTTGGCCGGGTTTGGCTGAGACCGTGGTTCCCGTTCTCTCTTCGGTCGTCGCCACCGCGCCGCTGTCCGACAATCTCCGCAAGGTGATCTTGCCGGGACGGGAGGGCGTGTCCGAGACCCGCCGCGTCCTCAATTGGTTCGGTATCGACCGCGATGGCCGGCTCATTTTCGGCGGGCGTGCTAGCCAGCGCGAGACGCAAGATCCGCAAGCCTTCGGCCCGGTGTTGGCGCGCCTGAGGAGCCTGCTTCCGATTCTCGGCGAGCCGCGCATTCAGTTCCGCTGGGCGGGCTATGTCGCACTCACCACCGACCACGTGCCGCACCTGAACGAGTTGGCTCCCAATCTCTATGCCGGTCTCGGCTACAACGGCCGCGGTGTAGCGATGTCAACCATGATGGGCAAGCTGCTGGCTGAGCGCGTTGCAGGCGCGCCGACAGAGGACATTCCCCTGCCGGCGACGCCGATCGAGAAGATCCCCTTGCATGGTTGGCGTGCGACGGGCATTGCGCTGGCGATCGGCTGGAAGCGGCTGCAGGACAGGCTAAACCCTTAGCAGTGAGATCGCTTCATGCGCGTGGGCATCGAGGTCGGCGGCACCTTCACAGATCTGGTCGCCATTGGACCTGACGGCATCCGCGTGACGAAGGTGCCGAGCGTGCCGCTGGCGCCCGACGAGGGTGCCCTCAACGCCCTCCTCGCCAGCGGGATTGCCATCTCGTCCATTGAGGAGCTTGCGCATGGCTCTACGGTTGCCACCAACGCGGTGCTGGAGCGCAAGGGATTCCCGACGGCGTTCGTCACCACCAAGGGCTTTCGCGACATCCTGGCTTTGCAGCGGCATGGGCGTTCGCGTATCTACGATCTCGAATATCAGAAACCTACGCCGGTGGTGACGCGAGCAGCTTCCTTCGAGATCGCCGAGCGCATCCTTGCCGACGGCACAGTCGAGACGCCGCTGGATGTTGCCGATGTAACCCGGCGCTTGTTGCCGGCGCTGAAAGCCGGCCGCTACCAGGCCGTCGCCATCTGCCTCCTCAATGCCTTTGTCAACCCGGCGCACGAAAGCGCGCTACGCGACCTTCTGGCCAACGCGCTGCCCGATTTGCACGTCACCATCTCCTCCGACATCACGCGGGAGTTTCGCGAGTTCGAGCGCGCCTCGACCACGACGCTGTCGGCCTATGTGCAGCCGGTCGTAGACCGCTACATCCAACGCTTCCGGCAGCGGCTGGCGGCGGAGGCGTTCCGCGGTCGCTTCTCAGTCATGCAGTCGAATGGTGGACGGCTGCCGGCGGAGGCCATGCGCGCCAACGCCATAAATACCCTGCTGTCGGGTCCGGCCGCGGGCGTGATCGGCGCCGTGCGCCAGACGGGTCGGTCCGGCTATCGCCACATCGTCACGCTCGACATCGGCGGCACGTCCACGGATGTGTGCCTGGTGACCGGTGGAGTGCCAAAGCTGACCCAGGAATTTCATATCGACGGCTTGCCGATACGCATTCCTCTTCTCGACATCAACACGATCGGTGCCGGCGGTGGATCGATAGTGTGGGTCGACGAAGGCGGCATGCTGCGTGTCGGGCCGCGCTCGGCCGGTGCCGATCCGGGTCCTGCCTGCTACGGCCGCGGCGGCAGCCTGCCAACGCTCACCGACGCTCATGTCGTGCGCGGAACCGTGCGTCCCGAGGCCTTTCTCGGCGGCCGCATGCGGATCGATGCGGCTGCGGCAGCACGTGCGCTGGCGCCGATCGCGCAACGCTTTGGCCTGGCGCTGGAGGCAGCCGCCGATAGTGCCATTGCGCTCGCGAATGCCAATATCGTACGCGCCATCCAGCTGATCTCGACCGAACGCGGCCACGACCCGCGCGACTACGTGCTCGTGCCCTACGGCGGTGCCGGCCCCCTGCATGCCGCAAGGGTGGCGGAGGAGCTTGGCATTGTGACGATCGTGGTTCCTCCCGCCGCTGGCATCATCTCGGCCTATGGGCTCATCGCCTCGGACTTCGTGCTGTTTGAGAGCATGACGCGCAAGGTCCTGGCCGGCGACAGTGCCGCCGAGGTCCTGCGCGAGGTATTCCGTCAGATGCAGGGGCGCGCGCTCGAGCGCGCCGGAGCAAATGGGATCCGGGGTCGGCTCGTCTTCACACTGACGGCCGAGATGCGTTATGTCGGTCAAGCCTTCGAGGTGCCGGTGTTGTTCGAGGAGTTAGAGCTGGAGAGCCTGCGGGCGGCAGACGTGCACAAGAGGTTCGGCGACGCGCATCAGCGCGTCTACTTTTTCGGCGGGGAGACCACAAAACCCATTGAGTTCGTGTCCTTTCGCCTCGGCGTTACCGCACCGCTCGAAAAGCTGCCGCTGCTCACCCAAGCGAAGCCGGCGGCAACGCCGCCGCGTCCGATCCAAGTCTTTGACGGAAAGGCCTGGCGGGATGCGCACTTGTTGCCCCGCCAGGCGCTCGCACGGGACAAGCGCCTCTCGGGCCCGGCGCTGATCGAGGATCCAACCTCGACCCTCTACCTGCCCGCCGGGTGGACGGCCCGGCCCGACGACAACGACAACACCATCCTGGAGCGGCAGTGACCATGCCGGAACGCACAACCGAAGCCGCCGTCCGCGCCACGGAGGAGGTGACGCTCGACCCCGTCGACTATGCCGTTATCTCCCAGGCCCTGATCGCGATTGCTCGCGAGATGGGAACCAAGCTCATCCGGTCGTCCTATTCGAATATTGTACGCGAGGCGCAGGACGCATCCGCGGCGCTGTTCGATGCGTTGGGCAATGTCGTTGCCCAGGCCGAGCTGATCCCCATGCATCTGGGCTCGATGTCGGAAATTTTCCGGGCCTGCGTGCACCAGTGCTCAACCAGCGAGCTTCGGCCAGGCGATTTCTACATCAACAATGACCCCTACGGTGGCGGCCAGCACCTGCAGGACGTCTTCATCTTCACGCCGATCTTCGTCGATGGCAGCATCGTCGCCTTCGCCGGCACCGTGGCACACCATCTCGATCTCGGCGGCGGCAATCCCGGCATGACGCCGGATGCGGTCGACGTGCACGCCGAAGGCATCATCATTCCGCCCTCGCGATATACCTACACGCGCGATTGGAGCGGAGGCCCGCTCGAGCGGCTCGTTGCCGCGAATGTACGGGTGCCGTCGCAAACCATCGGCGACTTCTACGCCCAATTCGCGGCCAATGCCATTGGGATGGCGCGCATGACAGAACTCTGCGCGCGATACGGTGCGCGGAAGGTGCTGACCGTCATGCGCGAGCTGATGAGCTACTCGGAGCGCCGGTTCCGGGCCGCACTGGGCGCCATTCCCGATGGCACCTACCACGGCGAGGACGCGGTCGACGACGATGGGCTCGACGACCAGCCGCTGGTGGTGAAAGCAGCGGTGACGATCAATGGCGAGGAGATTGCGATCGACTATGCCGGCACCTGCGGCCAGGTGCGGCGCAACCTCAACTGCCCGTGGGCTTCCACCGTGTCGGCGACGCTTGCCGCCATAAAATCCGCACTGACGAGCCCCGACATCCCGTTCAACGAAGGCTTCAAGCGGCCGATCACCGTGACGGCGCCAAAGGGCACGCTCGTCAATCCCAACTATCCCGCGCCCGTGCGGGCGCGGCTGCTGGCCGCCTATCGCTGCTTCAATGCCGTACTCAAGGCCCTGGCCCAGGTGGTGCCAGATCAAGTCGTCGCGGGCGGCAACGATTCCACGCATGCTCTCGCGATCTCGCATCTCGGGTCCAAAGGGTATCGGGTGTACCTGGAGATTTACGGTGGCGGCTTTGGTGGTGGACCGCGGCACGACGGCTGCGATGCCGTCGACAGCGCGCTCTCCAACTGCACCAACACGCCGGTAGAGGCCACCGACATGGACTTCGACCACTTCCGGGTTATCGGTTATGGGCTGCTGCCAGACACAGGAGGGCCCGGCAAGCAGCGCGGTGGCCTGGGCCTCTTCCGCCGCTTCCTCATCCTCAAGCACGGAGCCAACTTCGCCACCTATACCGATCGCGTCCGCCTCGCGCCTTACGGGTTGTTCGGTGGCGGTGAGGGAAGCCGCACGCGCATCGAGATTGAGCGCGATGGCCAGGTCATCAAACTCAAGAGCAAGGATCGCGTCGACCTCAAGGCCGGGGACATTCTGACCCTCTACTCGTCGGGCGGGGGTGGGTACGGCGGGGCGGAAGGTCGCGACAAGCGCCTCATCGCCGAGGATGTGAAACAAGGCTACGTCAGCCCGGCCGCTGCGGCTCGGCTTTACGGATGGACCGATAGCACATGAGCGAGCTGCCACGGAGCGCACGGGCTATTATCATCGGCGGCGGCGTGATTGGGTGCTCGGTCGCCTATCATCTGGCAAAGCTTGGCTGGCGAGACGTTGTGCTCCTCGAGCGCAAGCAGCTTACTTCGGGGACCACTTGGCATGCTGCCGGTCTCATCGGCCAGTTGCGTGCCACCGCCAACATGACCAAGCTCGCCCGTTACGGCGCCGAACTCTACGCCAAGCTCGAGGCGGAAACCGGCATCGCCACCGGCTTCCGTCGGGTGGGCTCGATTTCGCTCGCACTCACGCGCGAGCGCTTGGAGGAGCTCAAGCGCGGTGCATCGATGGCGCGCGCCTTTGATGTTGATGTCGAAGAGATCTCCGTGGCCGAGGCCGCACGGCTGCATCCGCTGACGGACATGGCCGGCGTTCTCGGGGCGATCTACCTGCCCGGCGACGGGCAAGCAGATCCTGGCAACGTCGCGCTTTCCATGGCGCGCGGCGCCACAAAGGCCGGCATTACGATCCGGGAGAACGTGAAGGTCACCGCCATCGTTACGGACCGCGGCCGCGTCAAGGGCGTAGTGACACAAGCCGGTCGAATTGCCGCCGATGTCGTTGTCAACTGCGCGGGCATGTGGGGGCGCGAGCTCGGCCGCATGGCGGGTGTCCACCTGCCGCTGCACGCCTGCGAGCATTTCTACATCGTCAGCGAGCCGAGTGACGAGATCCCGTCGGGGCTGCCGGTGCTGCGGGTCACCGACGAGTGTGCGTACTACAAGGAGGACGCCGGCAAGATCATGCTCGGCGCCTTCGAACCGAACGCCAAGCCGTGGGCCGTGGCGGGCATTCCCGAGGAATTCTGCTTCGACGAGTTGCCTGCCGACCTCGAGCACTTTGCGCCGATCCTGGAGACCGCGACGCGCCGCCTGCCCTTGCTCGGTCGCCTCGGCATCCGCACATTCTTCAATGGGCCCGAGAGCTTCACCCACGACAATCGCTACATGCTGGGTGAGACCCCGGAGATCGCCGGATTCTTCGTTGCCTGCGGCTTCAACTCGGTCGGTATTCAATCTGCCGCCGGCGCGGGCAAGGCGCTTGCGGAATGGATCGTCGGCGGCGCCGCGCCTTTCGACCTTTGGGATGTCGACGTACGTCGCGTGTTCCCGTGGCAGTCGACGCGCAGCTTCATCGTATCGCGCGTGTCGGAGACGCTCGGCCTCCTCTATGCCGACCATTTCCCCTATCGGCAGTTTGCTACCTCGCGCGGCGTCCGCCACAGTCCCGTCCATGACCAGCTTGCCGCGCGTGGCGCCTATTTCGGCGAAGCGGCCGGCTGGGAAAGGCCACACTGGTTCCTCCCCGAAGAAGAGGCGGCACGCGGCCAGCGGCCGGAGGCGCACGACACCTGGAAACGTCCGCGCTGGCATAAGTACGTCGCGGCCGAACACATGGCCGTGCGCGCCGATATTGGGCTCTTCGACATGAGCCCCTTCGGCAAGATCCGCGTCGAGGGCGAAGATGCGGAGGCCGTTCTGCAGCGTGTGTGTGCCAACGATCTCGCCGTCGCCCCCGGCCGCATCGTTTACACGCAGTGGCTCAATGATCGCGGCGGCATCGAGGCCGACGTCACCGTGACGCGCCTGTCGGAGACGGCGTTTCTCATCGTAACGGGTGCCGCCACGCTTCGCCGCGATATCGCTTGGCTCAAGCGTCACATCCCCGAGGAGGCACGATGTGCAGCAGTCGACGTGACGAGCGCAGAGGCGTGTCTCGCTGTGATGGGGCCGCGTGCTCGCGCCTTCCTGCAGGCCCTTACCCCCGACGACATCTCGAATGTGACATTTCCGTTTGCCACGCAACGCACGATCGAGATCGGGATGGCCCACGTGCGAGCCCATCGCATCAGCTACGTCGGCGAGCTCGGTTACGAGCTCTATCTGCCGAGCGAGTTCGCCCGGCAGGTCCTCTCAGTTCTGTTGGCGGCGGGCCGCCCGCAGCGACTTCGGCTTGCGGGATTGCTGGCGATCGAGGCATTGCGCCTCGAGAAGGCCTACCGCCATTTTGGCCACGACATCTCCGATGAGGATCATGTGCTCGAGGCGGGGCTCGGCTTTGCCGTGAAAATCGAGAAGCGGCGTGGCCGGTTTGGCGACTTCGTCGGGCGCGAGGCCGTGCTGCGCAAGCGCGACGCCGGCCTCGCGCGCCGCCTTCTGCAATTCAAGCTCGCCGACCCCGAGGTGCTTCTCTTCCACAACGAGCCCGTACTTAGAGACGGCCGCATCGTTGGTCATTTATCGTCGGGCGGCTATGGCCACACACTGGGAGTAGCCGTCGGGCTTGGCTACGTCGCCTGCCGGCCGGGCGAAAGCATCGAGGAATTGCTCGTGTCACACTACCAGATCGAGGTGGCGGGACGTCGACATGAGGCCACCGCGACGCTCAGACCATTCTATGACCCGACGGGTGTACGCCTGCGACAGTAATCATTTTGCGACTGCAGATAGAATGGGAGCGACCGCGAGATCGCGCATATGAACATGCTGGACGCCCCGACGCGCCCCGGCATGGACGCCCTATGCGGTGCGCTCGACGACGCGGGGGAGGTGTGCGCCCTTCACGGCGGTTAGCGCGCAAATCAATTCCCCTATCCGTCGGCCGTGTTCCCCAAATCGCGGCGGGATTTGCGGCTTGACCGACGACCGGGCGGGGCGCTTCAGTGGGTAGCTTTGCCAGTCGCGGGCCGCAATCCATTCTCAGACGGCCGCCGATCGCGCGAGGCTGACGGCGTTTGCAGCGTAGTCACCCAGGCGCATAAAAAATGTAGCGGTGTCTCAGGTCCACTACTTGATCCCGGCCGCCTCTAGATAACTAGTGTCGTAGTACCGGGAGGCGTCGGTCAAGGTCTTCTGCGGTACGCCATACTTGGAGCGAAGGGCCAATACCGTCTTGGCTCCTTCCGGATCGAAAACCGGCTTCTTGAAAAAGCCGGTCTTGTCGCTGACGTAGATGTCATAGGCCTTGCTGGCGAGCTCTGGCGTCATGCCTGCGGCATTGGCCAGCAGGATCGCCTCGACAATCGCTCGGTTCCTGGGATCGTACATTGCCTCCACACCTTTGGCGTAGGCGCGAATGAAACGCACGACGAGATCGCGATTGGCCTCGGCCCATGACCTCCGCACGCCGGCAACCAGCCCTAGGTAAGGGCCGAGTACGTCGCGCACACGGGCGACCGTGTTGAAGCCGCGTGCCTCGCCGAGCAGGTCGAACGGCGTCATCTGCGTCGTCGCCGCATGGCCCGGATTTTCGACCATCATTCGGAAACGGTTGGCCACTCCCCCCGCCCGCTCGAATGTGACCTCGCTCTCCGGCACGCCCTTCTTCGCCAGAATCTCGCGCAGCACGAAGGCAAATCCCGTGGTCATAGCATCGACCGTGACCGTGCGACCCTTCAGAGCCTCGACAGAGCCGATGTCCTTTTGCGCCGAAATTGACAGAAAGCCGTCGTCGGAGGCCAGGACGGCAATCAGGTCGACCTCGGTGCCGGGCGGCAGATAGGCTTCATTCTGCCCCTCGCGGTAGGCGATGATGTTATCAATCGCCGTGAACCCCATGTCGTAGGTACCCGCGATCAGGTGCGTGAGCTGGTAGGTCGAGCCGGGCGTGAAATCGATCTTGACCTCAATATTCTCAGCGGCAAACAGGCCCTGCCGCTGCGTCATCCAAATCGGCAGGTTGAAACCGCCCGCGAAGTTGATCAGGCGTACGGATTGCGTCGGATTGGGGTGCCTTTCGGGGAATTGTTTCGGTTCCGATGCCGGTTGCGCCACGAGCGGTGTCGTCGTGGTCGCGATCAGAATTGCCGCCGACGCGGCCGCGCGCCGAATTTTTCTCATGGGTACCCCCGAAGCTTTCAAGGCGTCGATTTTGCCACGCCTGCGGCGGACTTGGAACCCACGCTGTCTGTCGCATCGCGGCCGTTGTAGCAAACGTCTGTCGTTGCCGCGCCGCGAAAACCAATTCGCGGGGATTGGCGGAGGGCACGGAGCTAGTTGCGGACTGAATTTGGCTTTCTCAAGCCGTCGCACCGTGCGCGAGCCGGCCAATGGGGAAGACCAGCGTTCTGGACGATCGTCGCGCTCCAACGATACGCCAGCAAGTTCACACCTGCGTCTTCGCTCAGCCGGCCCGAAGCGTGATGCGGCCGCCCGTCGAATCGAATGCCGTTGTGGCTAGATGGTGCCAAACGGCCCGTTGGCTGTAGCCTCGCAGGTCGGCGATCGGCTGTTTTTGGGTTCGCCCGGCCCGGAGGTATTATCGTCACTGATTCGGGATTTGTGAGGAATCGATGCTGATAAGTGATTACATGGCATCCGCAGCGTTGCTTGTCTCCTGCATCGGCGTCATTCTTGCCGTGAGATTGGATCGTCGAAGCAGGTCTATGCAGCTGCGTGAGCGGAAGAATGTTGTGCTCGAGCGACTGGACCTGCTTAGAACCATCTATGATCTCCAACGTCGCCAGGCCGTTGCGTTGGCGAATGCACTTGGCGAACATGACCATTCAAAGGTGGTGATGGAGAAGCTACGACGCGATTATTACCATACGAAGTCCTTGGTTGAAGAGCTTGAAGAGGCCATGGCAGACATTGAGCACATGTCAGTGCGCGGCACGATGCACAGAGAGCTTTTGGTGATGGAGAAAGCCGTCGGGACTTTTGGGCGGCGCGTCAAGCATGCGGAAGGGTTCTTGCGGGAGGGGCATGAGCTACTCTCGAAGCTGCGCGCGGCGAATGCTGCGTTAGTCGTCAATGACGTCTGAATGGGGTTGCGCGAGGCCACGCAGTAGTCCGACAAGCAGCTGACGTCCAGGTCGCTCCGCGCGATGGCGGTAGGGATAAGGATACCGAGCGCCCGCTTCGAGGGCGCCGCTGCCGTTGGCGAAAAAACAGTCTTATTCCGCGCAAGGAACATGCGGGCTTTCCGTTTCGCCACAAGGTAGGTCGCGTCTTCCAATGCGCGCGGCCGCCATGATCACCCCTACCTTTGAGCCTCCAGCTCGTCCTGGATCTCCCATTCGCTGCGCTCTTTGCTTGAAGCTGCGGCGTTCGGGCTAGATGCATCCAGGGCGCGGCGGTTGCTCCGGTTCGACTTCACCCCTGCGTTGCAGCCAAACCATGACGGACGCACATAGGAATGCCCAAGCACCGCCGATAAGCCATCCTGCTATCACGTCCGTCGGCCAATGCACGCCGAGGTAGACCCGGCTCACGCCGATGATGGCGGTCAGCAATGCTGCGACGGAAAGAACGTACGCCTTGACGGCGATGGAAGATTGCGTTCGACACAGCAGGGCCCCGAGGGTCAGATAGACCACGGCGGAAAGCGTCGTGTGCCCCGATGGAAAGCTCGCGGTGTAAACGACGATTTCGCGGGGAACGAGGTCCGGCCGTGGACGTGCAAAGCCCCATTTGAGTGAGTTGCTCAATAGGACGCCAAGCAGCACCGAGGCCAATATCATCGCTGCGGCGTGACGCAGTCCCGAAACCGCGAGGAAGCCCACGACCGCGCCGACGATGATGGCAAGCACGCTGGTGCTGCCGAGCGCCGTAATATCCCGCATGGCCTCCTTGAGCCAGGCAGCGCCGATCGGAACCGAGTGATCGCTTGGAGTTCGAAAGAGCAAGAGGATGCGCTCATCGAAGGCATGGGTCTCGCCCTCGACAACCTCGCTGGCGAGCAGTCCGAACGCGAGCACAAGCGCAGCGACGCTGACGATGGTCGCAAGTACCCAGCTCTCGAGGTTCCGGAGCGATTGCCGCAGGGGCCGCAGGACCGACATCAACGGAGCTCCGAAGCAGAGAACTCGCTCACGACCGCGCGATGGCGTGTACGTACTGCAGAGTAGCATGCACGGCCTCGGTGGGTCACCTCGGCCTGCGTCGAGGCCAGCACTCACAGGTAGTCGGCTCGACTTGACCTCCTGGCGTGCCAGGCGGCGCTCAGCCACACACCGTTCACAGTATTCACGCAAGTACCAAGCGGGAGGTCGATGGACTAACGGCAACTCGCGCCTTGTTCGAGCCCCAAGTATGGCTGAAACGCCCCGGAATGGGTCGTTCATCGACATCATAGGGAGCTAGACGTCTAGGCTCGGGCTTGGGCAAAGGCTCCGCATCGGCTGCTTGGCTCGGGCCGTCCGCATTGTGGCCAAAGGAACCAGATAGGCAATTCCTTGCCAGGTCGAAGCATCTGGCCCGGGCAACATCTGACACAAGTGATGGTCAAATGACGAAATTGGCGCACTGCAAAGTGCTCATGATCTATCCCCGCTTCAGCGCAGGCTCTTTCTGGAACTACTCCATCACTTCCGAACTGCTCGGTGCGCGCTATCCCACCATTCCCTTGGGTCTGATTACGCTGGCGGCGATGCTCCCGGCGCATTGGGCGATCCGCCTCGTCAATTGCAATACGGAGATGCTCGACGACGCCGATCTCGACTGGGCGGATCTGGTGATGACCGGGGGCATGCTCTTCCAGCAGGCCGACAGCTTGCGGTTGATCAGGCGTGCGCAAGCTCGCGGTAAACCGGTTGCGATCGGCGGGCCTGACGTCACCTCCAGCCCACACATCTATGCTGCTGCCGACTTCCGGGTGCTGGGCGAAGCGGAGGGGATTATTGCTGACTTCATCGCGGCCTGGGAAGCAGGCGAGCGCGCCGGCGACTTTCGCGCCCCCAAGTATAAGGTTGATGTCACAAAGTCGCCGGTTCCGAGGTTCGACCTGCTCAAATTCAGAGACTATTTGTTTGTCGGCGTGCAGTTCTCCCGTGGCTGCCCGTTTACCTGCGAGTTCTGTGACATTATTGAACTTTATGGGCGGGTGCCGCGCGCCAAGACGGCACCTCAGATGCTGGCTGAGCTCGATGCCCTCTACGCGCTCGGCTATCGCGGTCATGTCGATTTTGTCGACGACAACCTGATCGGCAATAAGAAGGCCGTTCGAGCCTTCCTGCCGCACCTGAAAGCGTGGCAGGAAGCACACGACTTCCCCTTCGAATTCTCCACCGAAGCTTCAATCAATATCGCCGATGACGCCGAGTTGCTTGCGCTCATGCGGGCATGCGGCTTCTTCACAATATTCGTGGGCATCGAGAGTCCCGATCCGGAAGCACTCGTGGCCATGAAGAAAAAACAGAATACTCGCCGCAGTCTGACCGATAGCGTACAAAGGATTTACGATGCCGGCATGATGGTCACTGCCGGCTTCATCATCGGGTTTGACAGCGAAAGGGCATCGATCGCGGGGCCGATGGCAGACTTCATCGAGGATGCCTCGATCCCGGTAGCAATGGTGGGGCTCCTATCAGCGTTGCCCAATACCCAGATGACGCGCCGGCTAATCAGCGAGCATCGGCTCCACGACGGCCATGACTTCCATCCCGACGGCAGGGGGGATCAGTGCATGCAGGGCTTGAACTTCGAGACCATGCGTGCGCGAGGGGAGATCCTCGAGGATTACTGCCAGGTGCTCAGGCGCATCTATGAGCCTGCGGCCTACTGTGCTCGAGTCGAGCAGCTGATCGCCAGGCTTAAGTGGAGTGGGAAACCGCAGCAGGAGTACGCGGCGGACAATTTCCGCCGACGGCACGGGATTAAATCGGTACGCCGGATCGTCGCTCACTTTCCAGAGTGGCGAGAGCTGTTGTGGACAACCTTCCTGCGCTGTTATCAGGCCAACCCGTCGGCCGTCCGGCAAACGGTCTCGCTTCTTGCGCTCTACCTCCACCTCGGTCCGTACGCGCGCCAGGCCATCGCCGAGACGGAAAGGGCGATTGCGGAGATCGCGCATGGTGCCTATCAACATCCACCGCGACTTTCACCGCTCTTGCAGCCGCAGCGATCGTTGTCCCACGCGCCGCGAACGGCGTGAAGGCTGCCGCGCGGTCCCAAGAATTGCACTTTAGCGGGCGGTGTGAGCTGGGGGGCAATACCATCGTGTTAATTCAGGATCATTCTGGGTCGGCTGCATCGCAGCAGCTTGGGTTGTTTTCCGGTCGACAGCGCCGCATGCGTCGTGGCGCCGCCGCATTCGCCTAGTAACTTGCCAGCAAGAAAGATCATAACATCACCGGGAGAACGCCAATGTCGACCAGCCGTCGAGAGTTCCTGGTTGCCGGAAGTGCAGCGCTCACATTGACCGCCGGGCGACATGCGCGCGCCCAATCCGCTGCACCCACACATACGGGTAAGATCGATGCGACGTTGCAGCGCGCGGTCGATGCCGGCGATGTACCCGGCGTCGTTGCCATGGCGACCGACCGGAATTCGGCCATTTACGAAGGCGCGTTTGGCAAGCGCGTGCTTGGTCAGCCAGCGCCCATGACCGCCGACACCGTTGCCTGGATCGCGTCGATGACCAAGGCGCTTACCGCCACCGCCGCCATGCAGCTCGTCGAGCAGGGCAAGCTCGATCTCGATGCCCCGGCAGCCAAGGTCGTGCCGGATATCTCTACCATTGAGGTGCTAGATGGTTTTGACGCCTCCGGCCAGCCGCGCACGCGCCCGCCCAAGCGCCCGATCACGCTCCGTCATCTGCTCACCCACACGGCGGGCTTCGGCTACGACCTTTGGAGTGACGATCTGGGCAAATATCAGACGGCCAAGAGCATTCCGGGCATCATCACCTGCCAGAACGCGGCGCTGCGTACGCCGCTACTTTTTGATCCGGGCGAGAGGTGGTTTTACGGAATCAACATTGATTGGGCCGGCAAGATGGTGGAGGCCACGAGTGGCAAGAAGCTTGGATCCTACTTGCATGAGAACCTATTTGCGCCGCTGGGCATGACCAGTACCGCTTTCAAGATCACGCCATCCATGCGCGAGCGTCTGGCCAAGGTCCACCAGCGCGGCGAAAACGATGCGTTCACGCCGCAGATGGACCTTGAAATCCCGCAGGACCCCGAGTTCGAGATGGGCGGCGGCGGCCTGTACGGGACGGCCGGAGACTATTTGCGCTTCGTGCGCCTCATCCTCAACCGCGGCAAGGCAGATGGCAACCAAGTCCTGAAGCCAGAGACCGTTGAGTTGATGACGCGCAACAACATGGGAGAGGCCCGGGTCACACTGTTGAAGACGGCAGCACCAGCATTGTCAAACGACGCGGAGTTCTTCCCCGGCATGGCAAAGACGTGGGGCTTGAGCTTCCAAATCAATACGGAAAAGGCGCCGACGGGGCGTCCAGCCGGCGGTCTCATGTGGGCCGGGCTGGCCAACACTTACTTTTGGATCGACCCCGTCAGCGGCATCGGCGGCGTTTACCTGTCGCAGGTCCTGCCCTTTGCCGACAAGAAGTCGCTACCGCTCTACTATGCGTTTGAGACGGCCTTTTACGCGGCCGCGTGACAAGGGGACACCGGTGGCGTCGGCGCGGCCCGATTGCAGGGCCGTTGGCCCGACGCGTATCGGCAAGGACCACCGCGCTCAGCGCGAAGATCAGGTTGGTCGGGACCCAGGGCTCGTTTAGACAGCTCGAGTGCTGCCGCCGGGCGAGCTTTCGCGTGGGCTTGTGCAAACGGTTGCGCCTTGTCAGCGCGAACGATTTGGCGGTGCGACGGCGTAGCCGATGCGAACCCCCTTGTCCGCCTTCGCCGCCCAAAAGCCAAACTTTTCCCGACCGGTCTCGATCAGCGGTGCAGCAAGGCCCGCGGGAAATATTCTTGTTCTCAGCATCCGACACGGCCAGCAACCCCTTGCGTTCGATGTGGCTGCTCGAGATCCGTGGCGATGGCGTCAGATCCCCGCTCTTCAGGATAAATGGAGTATCCTTGTGGCTGAGCTCGACGAAGCGGAGCAACCATGCACTTCCGGCAACGGTGGCCCGTGCTTCGTGCCCAAACCTCCCCAGGCCGTTCCGCAATGCGTGCTGCGGCCAATTCAAGCGCAGGCCGGCGCCGGAGGGTCGGGTGGGTGTCAAATTTGACCAAGACGGCGCACCACGATGGGCCAGGAAAGACGCGTTCAGGGCAAGGGTCACGACGCGGCGGGTGAGGAGCGCTCGGCTCTCAGGGCTATGGCCAGAAGGCCGCCAGAATTGAACATTGAGCTGCCCCACGCGGTCTTGAGGCCCCGACCGATCATTTGGGGAGGGGTGAATGCGGGGGTTGCAGCAGGGCATGGATCAGAGTGATCCTGTACAGCCCGGGATCATGTCTCGGCCACTCGTTGCCCTTCTCGGTCCTCGCCGATGGGTCCCCCGATCGCAGGTGGGCTGGGCTTTACCACGCACTGGGGCAAGGGCCCACATTACCGGCAATGGGCTTCGCTGAACCCGAAGCGGTTGGCCGCCGCAAGGGCCGAGCACCATGCGACCAAGGTTCTGCTGAAATTGAGGTATTCGAGCATTCCCTTTTCTTGTTCAGTTTTGCATGCTCGAGAAGCTTGCGCTCTACTAACTCAGGCGCACTGTTCAAGGCTGTACGATTGCAGGCGATTGCAACCAGCCACCCGGGATCGGCATGCAAACACCGCTATCTTTATTTCAGCGCCGGCAGCTAGAGGTCCTCGCCCGGGTCACGCCCCACTCGATGGCCGCCCACATCCTCAATACGACCGTTCTGGCCGTCGCAATGGCAGGCTCGATTGCGCCCGCTCAACTCGTCATTTGGTGCACCTACTCCTATGCGGTTGCGTTGCTTGTGCTCTATCGTCACAGGCGAAACCGCGGGCGAGTTCCACGCAGTTTTCAGCGAGCCAAGAGGCGAGCAACGGTCTACGCATGCTTCCTGGCTTTGCCATGGACCGTCATGGCCGTCTTGCATTTGGGGAACTTGGCGCACGACCAGGAGCTGATCTTAATCGCGCTTACAGCCGGCATGGCCGCCAGCGGGACCATCCTGCTCTCGGCCTTGCCCGGCGCAGCATTCAGCTACATGTCGGGAATTTTGATCCCGAGCGCGCTCAAGAGCCTGCTCTTCCTCAACGCCAAAGGTTACCTGCTGCTCGGTGTGCTGGTCCTCAGCTATTGGTGGTTTCTAGCTGCCCTTATCGCCAAGGTGGCGCGCGAGATCGGCGAACGCAAGCGGATCGATATTGCGCTACAGGAGAGCGAAGTTCGATTGCAGCAGACACTGAGGGCGGGCCAGATGGTCGCCTTCGCATGGGATCCAAAAACGGGCTTGTCGCGGCGCAGCGAGAACGCCTCTGACATTCTCGGCTTGGAAACGGGGGCGGCCACCCATGGACTGGGGAAGGACTTCCTCACACGCTTGCATCCGGATGACCGCAAGTGCTTCACCGCCCAAATCAAGGGACTTTGCCCCGAGAAGTCCATCCTATTCGGCGTCCTTTCGTTTCATTCGCCCAGACGGGCGGGAGGTATGGCTCGAAGAGACCGGAAAAGCGGAGTTCGACGTGACCGGCCGCAATGTCCGCATCAAGGGTTTGACCTGCGACATAACGGAGCGCAAGCGCGCCCAGGAACAGCAGCGTTTGCTGGTGCGCGAACTCGATCACCGCGTGAAAAATGTACTTGCTTCGGTTGGCGCAGTCGCGCAGCGCACCCGAGAAGGGAGTGGATCGGTCGATGAGTTTTTGCAAGGGTTCGACGGTCGCATTCAATCGATGGCAAATGCCCACGGCTTGCTCAGCCGCAGCCACTGGCAAGGTGTTAGTCTCAAAGAATTGGTAGGCAATGAGTTGGCACCCTGCGTGAGAACAGGCGGCGCGAGCGTGTTAGGGCCAGACATACTGGTGTCAGCCGAAGCAGCCCAACCAATTGCCATTGTGCTGCACGAGTTGGTCACGAACGCCTCGAAATACGGAGCATTGTCGGCGCAGCGCGGTCAGATCACCGTGCGTTGGCGGTGCCAGCCGAACGACCAGGCGGAAGTCTTGTTAATAGAATGGATCGAGACCGGAGGCCCCGCGGTTATGGCGCCGACCCAGACGGGCTATGGCACCCGTTGCATTCGCAGCCTTATTCCTTACGAACTAGGCGGCGCGGTCGATCTCGTCTTCGATCCCGCGGGCGTGCGCTGCACGATAGAAGTGCCTCGCAAACGCCATGATAGTAGCGAGGCCCTCGAATTGTTCAAAATATCCGACTCCGACCCATCCCCCAACGCAAGAGTATTGGCGGAATCGCGCGGGGCGACAGCTTCTGCACCGACCAATCAAGGCAAGTCACGCAGTTGGGATTTGAGCTGATCTCAAAGTCAAACGAGGCGTTGATGCCGGACCTTGCTCGAACAATAGCCTAGGAAGAACCAAGCAGAGGCCGGCAAGGCCATCGAAAGAACAGGCACAAAGCCGCAGCGCCAGCAGCTATACGCTAGCCATCACTACCAGCAATCCGTCCCTCGGGCCCGCGCGTCGCCTAAAAACCCGCCAAGTTGGCTGGCAACATCATCCCTGCGGAACGGATCGTAGCTGAGTAGGGCCGGAACGAGTGATCCGGTGGATGGCACATGAGTGGCGTGTTCGCGCGTTTGTCCCTGGTAGCCCAGCATGGTTGCAGCCATCAATTCGGCCGCGAGGCGATTGAAGCCAAGCGGTTAGAGTACTCGCCAAGCATGCGAGGAAAGACCTGCGTCATCACCGGCGCTACATCCGGTATCGGCCGGGCCGCGGCCGAAGGGTTGGCTGCAATGGGAGCACGCATTGTCATGATAGCCCGCAACAGGGAACGCGGAGAGGCAATGCTCACGAAGCTGCGCGACCGTTTCCCGCTCGCAGCGCACAGTATATACTATGCCGACCTGCTTCGGCTTGCCGAGGTTAAGCGGGCGGCGGCAGACATCGCCGCGGCGGAGCCGCGTGTCGACGTCTTGCTCAACAATGCCGGAGCAATGTTCGCGTGGCGCAAAATCACGCCAGACGGCTTCGAGCGCACATTCGCGCTTAATCATGTCGCCCCTTTCGTGCTGACCCACGGCCTGCGCGAGCGCCTATTTGCGGCGGCGCCCGCACGGGTGGTCAACACGGCGGGCGCCCTGCACCATCTCGCCATGTTGCATTTGGAGGATCTCAGGCTTGAGCATAAGTACAGCGCCTTTTATGCTTACGCACACGCCAAGCTATGTTGTGTGCTGTTCACGCGTGAGCTCGCCCGGCGCTGGGCCGGCAACCAGGTCACTGCCAATTCCGTGCATCCCGGAGAAGTGGCAACGAACTTCGGCGACCAAGCCGGAGGGTTGATCCCTTACGCGTTCGCGGTCATCCACCTATTCGGGAGTTCGCCCGAGCGAGGTGCGAGTTCAACTCGTGCGACTGGCGTCGGCACGTGAATATGCTGGAATTACTGGCCGCTATTTTTATAAGGAGCAGCTGGCGCGTCCCAACCCGCAAGCCGAGGATGACAAGAATGCCGAGCGGCTGTGGCAGACGACCGCCAGATTGGTTGAGATCGACTGATCGCTTGCAGTCCCTCGAAGTTGCCCGTGCTGTCGTGGATGCGGCCTACGGCAGGTGCCCGCATTGCCGTCAGTGAGAAGATCCCGGGAAAGCCAAATAGGACAATCACTCGGGCAGAGAGCGCTCAGCTCGTCGCGTACCGATCGGGCATTCTTGTGGTCGGGAAAGTCGAAGCCTGCCCCAAAAATGGGGCACAGGCGAGAAAAGGTCGGGGTTTCGGCGCTTTGGGCCCTGGTCAGTCCGCAATTGGCCGAGATCTGGTCGGCGATCCGGTTCGACTTGGCACCTGGCTACACTGCAAGCCCGCCTCGATCTGTCGACCCAGAACGCAACAAACCGCATCGGCTCGGTGCCGCCGGCGTTCACCGCGAACTTGCCAGGTTCGTTGCCGACGCGAGCCGGGTGCGCGCCATTGTTCTGTGGTCGAGATCCTGGGGTGGATCAATCCACCCGGCAGTTTGCCCCAGGCTGGTCGAAATCGTGAAGAAGATCGACACGAGTGGCGAAAGGGCAGAGCGCGGCGCCCTCGGCCCGGACCCCGATGAATTCGGCCAATACGAGACTGGCCCGGCGCCACCAGCCCACCAGCCGTCCCGGTACATCGGCGCGTCCAATGCGCCGAGCAACGACCGGCTTGCGCGTTGAAATATCGGACGTTTAATCGCCATGAGCGAACGATGTTGCCCCCGCATTGAGGCACACCCGCCTCACGTGTTGACATCATCGAGAAAAGAGCAGCACAGTAGCGACCGATAACCGGTCATTCAGTGGAAGCACGATGCCCCGGAGCTCCTGCCAAGACGAACGGCGGGCCCGGCGCACTGTCCAATCAGTGCGATCGACGGCTGTTGCCACCGCGACCCCCGCAGTTCGGAGCCTTTCGATTTGCGCCCTGACGGCGGGGCGCAGTGCTGCCGTTACCGCGCCTACGCATGCTTCCAATTCCAGGAAAGCGGGGCGTTATCTGGAACCGTGGCCGGCATGGGCGGACGGCAGATCCAAGGCTTGTCCAAGTTTGCGAATGGCCGCGCCGCCATGCGCTTGGCGCGCAAGGCAGCTGACCGACCCTCCTTGCTCGACTTTGGCTTGCTCTACGTAAGGGGACTTCCGACCATGGCTCACCGAGACGACATCGCATTGATGGCCCATCTGATGCGGCGCGCTGGATTTGGCGCCTCCCGCGACGAACTTGAAGCGCGCGTCGCCAAGGGCTACGACGCCACCGTGGAAGAATTGCTGCATCCGGAAACGCAGCCCCCCGTCGATCCCTATACCTTGCTTCGCTACCAACCTTCGGCCCTGCTGCCGGGCGGCGTGCCGCCGATGGGTAATGTCAATTACATGTACTACTTGGTGACCACGCAGCGCCCACTGGAAGAGAAAATGGCGTTGTTCTGGCACCATGTGTTCGCCACCGGCAATTCGAAAGTCGACAATTACGACCAGCTGCTGGAGCAGATCGACCTGTTTCGCCGGCAGAGCATGGGCAATTACCGGGACCTGCTCATGACGGTCGCGAAAAACCCCTCCATGATCTTCTGGCTGGACAACAACCAGAATCACGGCACGGAGGTGAACGAGAACTGGGGCCGCGAGCTCCTGGAGCTGTTCAGCCTCGGTGCCGGCAACTACACGGAGATCGATGTACGCGAGGCGTCGCGCGCCTTCACTGGCTGGACCTTCGCGACCAAAATCCCGCGACTGCCGTACGGTCGCTTCCCGTGGAAATTCGAGTATCGCCCCGAGGACCACGACGACGGCGACAAGACGTTTCTTGGACACACGGGCAACTTCAATGGCGAGGACATCATCGATATCATCGTCGAGCAGCCGGCCTGTGCGCGATTCATCTGCCGTCATCTCTACAATTTCTACGTCGCCGACGAACCACAGGTGCCGGCCTGGAGCCTGGAACGGCCGCGCGACCCGGCCGCAATCGACATGCTTGCCGCGACTTTCCAAGCCAACAAATGTGAGATGAGGCCGGTGCTGCGTACGCTCTTCACCTCGGACTTCTTCAAGAATGCCCGCTACAAGCACCTGAAGTCGCCAGCCGAGGTCGTGGTCGGCACGGTTCGCCTGATGGGCGGCTACGAAATACCGCGGCCCGGTTGCGGCGAGCTGTCGATGCAGCCCTCCTACATGGGCCAGGATCTGCTCAATCCGCCGTCCGTGGAAGGCTGGCATACCGGTCAGGAATGGATCAACAGTGGTTCGCTGATGTCGCGCATCAACTTCGTTGCCGAGCAGGTCGGAAACACCAATCTGCCCGGCGTACAGGCCATCGTGCGCCGGCTACAGGCAATGGGTGTGTTGGAGCCCGAGCAGATGGTGGACTCCTGCCTCGATCTACTGGGGCCCGTGGAGGTCGGCTCCGATACCAAGAAGGTGCTGACCGAGCAAGCCAAGCAATGGGGACAGATCCGTTGGGATACTCCGGCGCAGGTTGAGGCTTCCACCAAGCAGACCGGTGAGCTGCTGCAACTGATCGTGGCGACGCGCGAATATCAGTTCGCTTAAATCGACAACACGAACTCTAGCGGAGGAAATCCCTATGGCAGCGATACAGAAGGATCCCGTGCTGGTCGTCGTGCAACTCAGCGGCGGCAACGACTACCTGAATACGGTGATCCCTTACAACAATGGGCTTTACCGCGACAATCGCAAGGCCGTCTCGATTGGCGACAATCAGATCGTACATCTCGACCAGACGTACGGCTTCCCGTCCTACCTTGCGCCCATGAAGCAATTCTGGGACGAGGGCAAGCTCGCCATCATGCATGGCGTCGGTTACCTCAATTCGCCGCGTTCGCATTTCCGCTCCATGGACATCTGGCACACCTGCGAGGCCGATAAAGTCGGCACCGAGGGTTGGTTGGGTCGCGTTGTGCGCGAATTCGACCCGAAGAAGGAGAACGTGGTCACTGCCGTGAGCTTTGGTCCATGCTTGTTCCGCGCTCTCTCCGTGCCGGGCGTTCCAGTGGCTTGCGTGGCCGGGCCTCTCGAGAGCTACGGCTTCCTGCCGGGCATTCAGGACCAGGCCCAGCGCCAGGTGGTCCTGGATCGATTTTCGCGCATGTACACGCCAATCCCGGGCAGTGGCGTGATGGAATACCTCGCCACTACGGGTCTGGACTCGCTTAAGGGTGCAGACATCCTGAAGGTGGCGCCGGCCAGATACAAATCCGACGCCAAGTATCCCGACACATCGATCGGCCGGAAGTTGAAGGGAATCGCGCAGGTGCACTTCGCCGATCTCGGCACGCGCGTGTTCTATTGCGATCACGGCAGCTTCGATACGCATGCGGGCCAGAATCCCTTACACGCCGGCCTATGGAGCGACTTGACCAAAGGTCTCGAAGTTTTCATGGCCGATCTCCGAGCGCACGACAGGTCGGATAGTGTGATCGTGCTCATCTTCTCAGAATTTGGCCGCCGCGTGCGCGACAACGGTTCTGGTACGGATCATGGCGCGGCCGGCGTTACGTTCGTGCTCGGCGAAAAGGTCAAAGGCGGACACTACGGTGACATGCCGTCCCTCGACGCGAGCAAGCTGGTGCAGGGTGATCTCAACCCTAATATGGACTTCCGCGGCATCTACTCGACCATTCTCGACAGGTGGATGCATCTCGATCCGGTGCCGATCGTGAATGGTAAGTACGAGCAACCAGCGTTCCTGAACTAGTTCAGCGACGCCTTGGGGCGTCCTGATCGGGTTGGAGTACGCGAACCTTCCGCTATGTTGGAAGGCAGGGTTTGTGTGACGGGAGTGCAGAATGGCGCTAACAACATACGTCAAAGGCCGAGCCTACGACTGGAGCCATGCGATCGGACGAGCCTCGGCGAACGGCACGGGCTTTAACTACCCACAGACCATGTGTCTTGGTAATGATGGCGACATCTACGTAGCCAACCGCGGCAATGAGAACAATTTCGGCATGCGGGTCAACCACATCAAAGTCGGTGGTCCGGGCGATGAGGAACTGCTCGCCGAATTCGCAACCTATGGTGACAAAGACGAGAACTGCATTTGGCCGTTCGGGGTCGCGGCCGGCAAGCACGGCGAGGTGTATGTGACGGACGAGTGGAGGAGCACCGTTTCCGTTTTCAACTCGAAGGGCAAATTCATCCGCAAGTGGGGTACGCCCGGCAGCCGTCCCGGCGAACTGAGGGGGCCGGCCGGAATCGTCTGTGAGGCCAGCGGCAACCTGATCGTCGTTGACAGCGGCAACAACCGCCTCCAAGTGTTCACGCCGGAAGGCAAGCTGGTGGCCCAGTGCGGCAAGGGCGGCAACGCCGAGGGAGAGTTCAACAAGCCGTGGGGCATCGCGCTCGACAGGGATGGCAACATCTACGTCGCTGACTGGAAGAACCACCGGGTGCAGAAGCTGTCAGCCAGGGGCGAGTTCCTGATGTCGATCGGCAGGTACGGAAAGGTTCCCGTCGCACCCAATGCATTTGCCGTGACCTATCTCGGTCCGTTCATCTCCAGCGCACCGGACACCGAGCGCGCGCCGGCGGGCATCCTCAATCACCCGACTGGCGTCGCGATCGACCCCGACGGCGACATCTATGTCACCGATTGGGGTAATCATCGCCTCTGCATCTTCGACAAGGACGGCAGGCCGCTGACCCATCTGGTGGGCGACGCGCAGGTGATGTCGAAGTGGGGTCAGCAGAGCATCGATGCGAACCCCGATATGATGAAGGCGTACAGGCGCGTGCAGAACCTTGAGCAGCTCTGGCGCTTCTGCTTCCCGACGGCGGTTGTTTTCGACGCCAAGACCGATCAGATCATCGTTGCAGACAGTCAACGCAATCGCCTGCAGGTGTACAAAAAGGTACGTGATTACGTTGACTTCCAGGCGAACCTATAGGGCTTGGTTGAGGATCGCCGAGATGCATGCAACGTCGATCGGCGTTTGTCGCGGCGCGGAGGTCGTATGATTGGCGTCCTGACGCATCACTGGGCCAAGCCAGATAGGATTGATGAGGCCAGAAAGCTCTTGCATGGCAACGGGTTGGCGCAGAGCAAGGCTCCCGGTTTTGTCAGTCGCCATACCCTCGTTGCGCGTGCCGACCCCGCCAAGATTACCACGCTGGTGGTCTGGGCGAGCGAGGACATCTACGATGCCTGGAGGGCGAGCCCGGAACGGGCGACCGCGATGAGCGGGGCCGACCGTCTCTGGGCCAAGCCGCCTCAATCTGAGCGTTTCCAGCTCGTTGATTGAGCTACTTGAAAGGCGAATATTCTGCGGCCTGGGTGCGCGCATCGCCGAGGTCATCGGCGGCGCGCTGCCATTCGTGGTCGGCATGGTGGCGCTGATCGGGCGAGTTATGGCATATCCCCAAACTGCCCTTTGGCTGCTGCCCAACCACGTCATGGGTAAGGGATGAGCGCGACGCTGGGAGTCGACGTCGGTGGCACCTTCACCGACTTCTTCCTGATGGATGAGGCGAGCGGCGAAACGCGCACTCACAAGGTCGCCTCCACGCCCGATGATCCCTCGCGCGCCATCCTGCAGGGACTGCGCGCGCTGATACCCGAGGGCAACCTCTCCCTTCTCGCCCACGGCACTACGGTAGCAACCAACGCGCTCATCCAGCGGTGCGGCGGTGAGGTCGCGCTCATCACCACGGCGGGTTTCAAGGACTTGCTGGAGATTGGCCGCCAGACGCGACCCAAGATCTACGATCTGAAGGCAGACCATCCCGAGCCGCTCGTCCCACGCGAGCGTCGCTTCGAGGTTGCCGAGCGTATCGGCCCAGCCGGCGAAGTCATTGTGGACCTTACGGATGCCGAGATCAGGCGAGCCACGGCAGAGGTGAAAAATAGCGGGGCACAGAGCGTGGCCGTCTGTTTTTTATTCTCGTTCCTAAATTCCGAACACGAGCGGCGCATGGGTGAGGCGCTGCGGGCGGTGCTGCCTGGCGTCGATGTGTCGCTCTCCTGCGAAGTGCAGCCCGAATTTCGTGAATATGAGCGGCTGTCCACCACCGTGCTCAACGCCTTTTTACAGCCGGTCGCCGGCCGATACATGACCCGTCTCGGGGCCGCGGTCGATCATCACACGCCTGGTGCCCGCATCGGCATCTGCCAATCCTCCGGTGGGCTGATGTCGATTGGCCGGGCGGGCGAGATGCCTATTCGCACCGCGCTGTCGGGCCCAGCTGCGGGCGTCGTCGGTGCCGTTGCTGCTGGCGCGCGGTCCGGCCGCAGGGATCTCATTACGTTCGACATGGGTGGCACCTCGACTGACGTCTGCCTCGTCCGCGATGGCAAGGCGGAGATGGCATTCGGGCGCAGCGTCGCTGGTTTTCCGGTGCGGCTCCCGTCCATCGATATTCACACCGTCGGGGCCGGTGGCGGGTCCATTGCTCAGGTCGGGCGCGACGGCCTAATGCGCGTCGGACCAATGAGCACCGGCGCCGACCCCGGCCCCGCCTGCTATGGCAAGGGCGGCCGAGAACCGACCGTCTCGGATGCCAATCTCGCGCTCGGGCGTCTGCCCGAAGAGCTCATCGGCGGTGGCATGCGCCTCGATCCATGCCAGGCTAACAAAGCAATTGCGCCGCTGGCGGCAAAGCTGGGACTGTCCCTGCGCGAGACGGCCCTTGGCATCGTGCGCATCGTCAACGCCAACATGATGCGTGCGATCAGGGTGGTCTCGATCGAGCGCGGCCACGATCCACGCAGCTTCACCCTGTTGCCGTTCGGTGGCGCGGGCGCGCTGCATGCGGTGGAAATCGCGCGCGAGCTTGGCATCCGCCGCGTTCTTGTGCCCGCGGCGCCGGGCATTCTGTGCGCCCAGGGGGTGGCGGCAGCCGATATGGAGGAGAGTTTCGTTGCCACCTGCCGTGCACCGCTCGATGGCGATCTTGCACCCGTGGCGGCGGCCTACGCCCGGCTGCTCGGCGCAGCCTGGCACTGGCATGGGCGCGAGCGCCTGGTCGACATGGCGGAGCGTCAGGATGGCAGCATCGATATGCGCTATGTCGGCCAGAATTTCGAGCTAGCAATTGCGATACCGCAAGGCCAAGGCTTTCCGCCCAGCGCTTGGCTCAAGAGCGCGTTTCTCGAGGCTCATCAACGCAAATACGGCCACCATGATCCGGCGGCCGTGATTGAGATTGTCAACGTACGGCTGAGCGCCCGCAAGGCGCGCGCGGGCACGAAGATCCCTGCCTTCGCGCCTGCGCAACATGCCGCTGCCGCAATCTCCGGCGGCACGCGGCCCGTGTGGTTCACCGCGGACCGGCCGACCGAGACCACCTTCATCGACCGCGGTGCCCTGGCGCCTGGAACGGCATTGGAAGGCCCACTTGTCGTCACGCAGTTCGACGCCACCACGCTCGTGCCGCCGGGCAGTCGCCTATTGGTCGCAGAGTGCGGCAGTCTGCAGATCGAGATCGATCCATGAGCCCGCCGACGCCGCCATTGGATGCGATTACGCTGGAGATCGTTTGGAACGGGCTCAAGTCGATTAATGACAAGTCCTGGATCACGATCCAGAAGAGTGCTTTCTCGACCAATATCAAGGAGCGCCATGACCACTCGACGGCGATTGCCGATGCGCGCGGTCGGCTGATCACTCAGGCGGAGATGGCATTGCCGATCCACCTAGCCTCCTTGCTCGACTTGATGCGTATCCTGGTCACGCGCTACGGCGGCGACATCGCCGACGGCGACCTCTTCATCGCCAACGACCCGCATGTGGCCGGCGGCACGCATCTCCCCGACATAAACATGGCGATGCCGGTCTTCGTCGAGGGGCGGCTGGTCGCCTTCGTCTCAAATCTCGCTCATCACGCTGATGTCGGCGGCGCCGCCCGCGGCTCCATGTCGGGTGGCATGTCGGAGATCTACCAGGAGGGCCTGCGCATCCCGGTCATGCGGCTCTATCGTGCGGGCGAGCTCGACAGCGAGCTCTTTGAGCTTCTCCTCCTCAACATGCGCTTGCCGGCCGAGCGCCGCGGCGATTTGAACGCGCAGATCGCCGCGTGCCGCCTGGGTGTTGACCGCATGAAGCAGCTGTTCGCCCGCTACGGCAGCAAGACGGTGGAATGCGCCTTCGGGCAGATCCTTGAGCGAACGGCCAAGCGCATGCGCGCGGGCATCGCTGCCATTCCCGACGGCAGCTATCGCTTCGAGGACGTGCTCGATGACGACGGTCTGAAAGAGCGCAACGTCAAGTTTGCACTCGAGGTGCGCAAGGCCGGCGAGCGCATCGTCTTCGACTTTACTGGCTCGTCGCCGCAGGTTCCGGGGAACGTCAACCTTACCCTCAATGCGGTGCAATCCTCGGTTTGCTATGCGTTGAAGGCCATGCTCGATCCAGACCTGCCGAACAATCAGGCGGCCATAGATGCCGTTGAGATCATCGCTCCGGCCGGTACGGTCGCCAATTGCCTGCCCCCGGCCGCAGTCGCCCTCAGGGCCAATACCTGCCAGCGCGTCATCGACGTGGTCATCGGCGCACTTGCCGATGTACTCCCTTTACAGGCGATCGGGGCTGCCAACGGAGCAAACACCAGCATGGTGTTTGCCGGCGTCGACCCGCGCAGCGGCGCACCCTATGTCTACCTCGAAACCCTCGGCGGCGGTATGGGCGGCCGCAACGACCGCGATGGCAAGGACGGTGTGCAGGTGCATATCACCAACACGTCGAACCTGCCGGTTGAGGCGATTGAAATGGAGTATCCGCTCCGCGTCGAGGAGTACGCCCTCGTGACCGACTCCGGGGGCGCGGGCCGTTTTCGTGGCGGCATGGGGTTAAGGCGACGCGTCCGTCCTGTTGCACACACCTGCGAGTTCAACGGCGTCGGCGAGCGGTTTCGTCAAGCGCCGTGGGGCATCTTTGGCGCCGAGCCCGGGCTTAGGGGGCGCTTCCAGCTGCAGCATCGTGACGGAACCTTGTCGGAGCTACCCCCAAAGACGGGCCGCATGGAGCTTGGGCCGGACCAAGTTGTAATCGTCGAGACGCCTGGCGCAGGCGGCTACGGTCCAGCCGGCGAGCGCAATGCCACCGACGTTGAGCGCGACCGTCGGTCCGCCAAATTCACCACGGCCTACTTGGCACGCTATTATGCCCGCGGAACGCCCGAGCCCTATTGACGCCCGAGCTTTATTGACCCCCGAGCCTTCCTGACCCATTGAGCGCCTCTTGAGCCCTACGTCGCCCTCACGTGGGCAGCGAACACGCTCGAACTCGCAAAAGTCGCAACCGATTCGCGTCACTCAATTGGGACGTGCCTGACCGCGTCGGCCGAGGACGCTGGCGGTCGCCGCAGCAGCACGTCGCTAAACAGACGACGAACATGAATTTGAAGGGGGTTAGCTAGATCTTCGACGATGCGCACGTGCATGATTTGGGTGGTTTGCGCCAACAGGACGACGAAATGGAGATGCCGCGCGGAAAATGCGCGGCGGAATGAAGGGATTGTCGGTGGTAAAGAGGTGGACGATGAAGAGATAGATGCCGAGGCAGGCCACCACGAGCTCGGCGATGGTCTCCGTGGAGTGAAACCAATCTTGCTGCTCCCCCGGTCGAGCATGAGCTGCAGAGATGCAAGCCCGAGGCTAAGCACGACGAACCCTGTCCAATCGAACTTGAGGCCCTCATGGCGGGAGGTCTCCCTCATGAAGGCCACAATCCCAGGTAGGCAAGGATGCCGAACGGCACGTTGATCAGGAAACACCCATCGCCAATGTAGGCATCGGTAAGATAGTCGCCCAGCGTCGGCTCAAGGATTGGTCCGACCATCACCCCCACGCCGCATACGGCCATGGCCGAGCCGCTCGGGAGGATAAAGGTCAAGCATGGGGGCCTGGGACAAGGGAACGAGCGCGGCGCCGAACATGCCTTCCAGCAGACGGAAGATCACGATTTGTGCGAGCGAACCAGCCATACCGCAGAGCGCGGAAGCGGCGGTAAATCCGATCACGCAAACCAGGAACAATCGCCGGCGCCCGAAGTAGGCCGCCAGCCAACCAATTGGGGCAGTGAAAATGGCTGCGGCGACCACGCAGGAGGTCAGGACCCAGGTAATCTGGTCGGCGGTGGCCGAAAACGAACCCTGCATATAGGGAAGCGCCACATTGGCGATGGTATTGTCCAACGCCTGCATGAGAGTGGCCACCATGGCACAGACGGTAACCATGGTACGGTTCGACAAGGGGCCGGTGGCGGCTGGCGTGGAAGCGATGGCCATGGGCGTTCACAGCAGGTCGGACAGCGACCGCTGATGCTGGGTATCGACGTCGCGAGCACTACCTCGAAGCGACCGGGCAGTGCGTCGGTCGGCAGCGCCTGAATTCCTGACCGGAGGCGAGATGCGCCAGATACGGGCGGTTGTGATGCTGTCCGCAACGGCCCAGCCCTGCTATTCGGCGTGAAGCCGGGCTAGCCGCAGCCGATCATGGCGGCCTCACGCTGCTGATCGGACTAGAGCGCGACGCGGGTCATGACACCCGCAGGGACACTCAGCTAATCTTAATGAGGTTCTGGTTCGGCAGCGGCCCGCCGGGAAATTGCGCAAGCTTGCCTCCGACCTCGAGCGATCCCAGATCGATACCAGCGAAACCGAGCCTTTCGATGAGCGCGGCTATCTCCTCCTTTGCCGCCGTGTCATCGCCGGAATAAAACAGCACGCGCTGACCGCCGTCCGAACGTGGATCAGTGGCCAGCAGCTCTGCGCGGAGGTGGTTGAAGGCCTTGACGACGCGGGCTCCGGGCACCAGATCGGCAAACACCGTGCTTGAATCGCGGCCGCCGAGATCTGCGGGCTTGAACAGCGGTGCCTCGATGGGATTGTTGGCGTCGATGACGATGCGCCCTTTCCAGTCTGGAAGGTTTGCCATCGCTGCTGGGAGCTTTGTCCAGTTCACGGCCACGAAGACGATATCGGCGCGTGCCGCTTCCTCGCGGCTACCCGCCTTGATTAATGGCCCGAGTTGAGAGACCAGCTCATTGAGCGAATCCCGGCCGCGACTGTTCGAGATTGTCGCCTCGATGCCGGCGCGGCTCAGCGTTCGAGCGAAGGCAGTGCCGATCGCGCCCGATCCAATAATGCCAATGGTCATCTGATGTCCTTTTAGAGGCGGGATATGGATGAAGCGAGGTTGGCGAAAGCGCGCCCGCTGCTCTCAGAAGCGATTTTGCACTGCCGGTAAGACACCGAGCTGTTGCATCAGGGAGAAGAGATTGGCCACGCCCCAATGCTCGGCGATCTGGCCGTCGCGCACGCGCATGACGTCGACGGTCTCGAATTAAATCTTTCGGCCTGTCGGCGCTACGCCGAAAAATTCTCCCAGGTGCGTCCCGTGGTAAGTCTTGTAGGTCGTCACCCGGTCGCCATCGGCAAGCTGCCAATGGATTTCGGCGTGGAAGTCGGGGAAAGCGGCGCGGAGGACTTTGTACAGGTCTCGCGCGCCGGCCTTGTCGGGCGTGCGGCCCGGTTGCGGCGTGTGGTCGAGGAAGTCGTCGGCGAAGAGCTCATCGAACACGGCGAAATTGCCGCCGCCCTGCACTTCTTCGGTATTGCGGCGAACAACCGCTTTTGCGGCTTCGCTTGCGTTGCTGGTGGTCATGACATGTTCCGATGGGTTGGTTCAGCACTCTGGTCGCGTGCGATGGCCATTCACGCTCCGATGCCAGACTTCTGACCGAGCAGCTGCAGTTCCCAAGCGAGCGCGATACCGGTGCTGCCGCCGTGTTCAAGAAACATCTGGCCGCTCACTTTGGCCGTCACCTCGCGAGCCCAGTCGCGTTGCATTTCACCCGCCACTGCCATCCAGGTGATCGGAATGACGCCCGCCATCGCCATGCGGCGGATCGCCATGTCGTGCGCTTCCGCGCTCACGCCGCCTGATGCGTCGGTGACGGCGTAGACCTCGTAGCCTTCGCCCGCGGCCTGGATGGCCGGCATAGCGAGACAGATCTCCGACCAGAGCGCCGCCATGATAATCTTCTTGCGTCCGGTCATCTTCACAGCGTCGACGACGCGCGCATCTTCCCAGGTATTGATGAAGGTGCGGTCGATCGGCTTCTGATCTGGGAAGACATCCTGCAGACCCTTGATGAGCTTGCCACCGCGGTCCGCAAGGACCGTGGTCAAGATGGTCGGCACCCCGAAGATCTTGGCCGTCTTGGCCAGCGCGATGACGTTGTTCACGATCATCGTCGGTTCGTGGCTGTGCAGATTGGCGAATTGGAACGGTTGGTGGTCGATCAACACCAGCACGGCTTCTTCCGGGGTGAGCAGGGCGTTGAGGCCGCGCTTGGGAATGTGGCGCTGGGTGGTCATGGGCGTTCTCTCCGGGTATTGCCTTGCCTGCCCTAGCTATCGCCCTTTTATTGGCCTAGGATTAGTAGGCAATGATTGGTAAATCTTGCAATCGTCGCTTGAAGAATAGGCCATGGAGACGCTGGCAAATCTCGAGGCGTTCGTCCGCAGCGCAGAAGCCAGCAGCTTCTCGGTAGCAGCGCGAAGGCTTTCCCTGACCCCGGCGGCGGTCAGCCGCAACGTGGCGATACTGGAGCGCAACCTCGGTGTCCGGTTGTTTCAGCGAACGACCCGCAAGGTCACACTGACCGAGGCCGGTGAACGCTTTCTGCTCGCAATGCAGGGTCATATGGAGGGGCTGCAGGCAGCGATTGCAAACGCTGGCACTGACCGCGGTGAGCCCGCCGGCGTGCTCAAGATCAGCATGGGGCTGACGTTTGGCGCAGACTACATCCTACCCCTGCTGCCCGCCTTCCTCGCGCGCTATCCAGACATTCGCCCGGACTGGCGCTTCGAGACCCGGCAGGTCGATCTGATTGCGGAAGGGTATGACGCGGCGATCGGCGGTGGTATCGAATTGGCGCCAGGCTTGGTGACCCGCACACTGGCGCCCTTGCATATCATCGCTGTTGCGTCGCCAGCCTATGTGAAAGGCAGGAAACGACCTGTCGACCCCTCAGGGCTAGCCGTCTTCGACGGCATTGTCATGCGCTCCACGCGGACGGGACGAATCCGCGAGCGCACGATGCGCAACGCCGCTGGTACGGAAATCCCTGCGATCCTGAAGGAGACGGTCGTACTCGACGACCCGGAAGCGATGTGCCGTGCAGCCCTGCTCGGGCTCGGCGTGACGCTCATCGCCGTGCCGCACGTTCTGCCGCATCTTGAGAAACGCGCACTCGTACGCTTGGTGCCGCAGTGGTACGCCGATGCTGGACCGATCTCGATCTACTATCCCACCCGAACATTGCTCCCTGCCAAAACCCGCGTATTCGTCGACTTTGTCGTTGCTGGCTTTCGCCGTGATCGCCTAGCGGAGCGCTTCGCGGGAAGTCTTGGCTAGGCTTGAGGGGAATTCCAGCAATCTGGCCAGCAATCTGGCAAGACCTGCCAATGCAGGCATGACACGCCTGGCGCCGAGTTGATGCTGGCATGACGAGCTCAATCGATGGCCTTGCCGGTCAACCGCCATACAGCCAGGCCGACAAAGGAACTGGCACATATCTCCGGTGAAGCCATTTTCCTGAGATACGGACCCAACCGCGAGGAGGCGGAGCCAGGCTACGAACTTTGCGAACGGGCCATCGCAGCCGACCCGCGCAATGCGCGCGCTTTGAGCATTCTAGCAGAGAAATTTGCGACCGGGTCACAGCTTCGCAGAGCACCGATCGTGACGCTGACCTTCAACGTGCCTCGGAACTGATATCCCGAGCGCTCGCCAGCGATCCGGATTTCTATTACGTGCACCATGCCAACGCCCGGATCCTGATGGCACAAAGACGTCCCGAGGAATCTCTGGTCGAGGCGGAGCGATGCCTCGCACTTAATCCTAGTTTCATCCCGGCCTATCAAATTGTGTGCATGGCAAACATCTTTCTCGCCCAAACGGACCAGATCATACGTTATGCCGACAAGGCGATGCACCTCAGTCCCCTCGATCCCTACCGTTATATTTTCTACGCGTTCAAGGCCTACGGCCACATCATGCTTGGCGAGCAAGACCGCGCAATCGAACACCTTCGCCAGGCGGTGGCAAACAACCCTGACTTTCCAACACCGATCGCGTGGCTCACGGCGCTCCTGGCCCTTACCGGCAACGCTGTGGAGGCGCACGAGACACTGCGACGCTACCTCGCGCTTCGCACCGCGAAGACCCGAACCGTCGCTCAGTGGAAGGCGTCGGCATGGGGCAACAATCCTGGCTACCTCGCCTTTCGCGAGCATCTCTACGAAGGGCTGCGTATCGCAGGTATGGAAAAATGAGAGCCATTGCAGCGTAATGGCAGAATGGATTTGAGTAGCGAGAGGAAACTCCAACGCGGCGGCGAGAATCACGCCGGCCGTCTCATCGGCGATGGCGATGCCAAGCCAGCGGATGAGCTCCAGTGACCTGACCCGCCCGCAGGGGATGAAGGTCAGGATATCCCGACGCGGAGTGACTCCCTCTCGCGCTCGCGCGCATAGTCGGCGAGCAGTCGGATCGTCCCGGTGTCGTAAATTGCTTGGGAGATGAAGAAGCTGCACCCGTCGGCGCCATTTTGGAGCTCCGCTGGCTCTAGCTCCGCCCCCGCCCGTGAGGTTCGGCGATCACCGTCAGATTGAGATGGTCAGTTACAAAAGTGGTTTGCGGGGGCTCGATTTGACCGAGAGTTGCAATGCCAATGCTAGCCACGCTTCGCGGCCCGGGGGGCTAAGGTCGGCGATCCACCGCGTGCGGCACGCCTGAATTTGACTGGAACCAGATGGCCAACGCCCGGCGGGGATCGATCCGCCCCATCACTGTTGAAGATCCGAGCGGTGGTGGCGGTGAGCGTGCCCCCATCGCCTTTGCCAGGGCCTGTGCGTCACGGATGTGTTCACGCTGGGGGCGAGGCCGAGGATCAACTGACCGTGCCCCAGCTGTCGCTAGCGGCAATGCCCTTGGCTGGCGCGCCAACTCGCACCCCCCGCCAGGCCTAGGTCCATTCAGTCTCGACGGAACTGACCGCTAGCCTTCTTACTTGCCAGAAGCATCGGCGTCCTGCACTCTCACTACAGCAAGCGCAACGACGCTTCCAAGATTGTTGAGCGGGTTGGCCACGTCGAGGTGGCCGGGGCCGCGCGTCGCCTTCGCGACCGCCAGAGCTCGCTGGGCAACGGGGGGCGCCTCCTGGTACTTGCCGGTATACAGCCGGATGACCTGTTGGTTGAGCGCGACGAGCGCATAAAAAGGTGGGGTCACACATCGGTGATGGTTTTTGATGCTCTGGGCAGCATTGGCGCGCGGCGGTCAGGACCGATCTGGCAGGTCCTCAGCCGGGCTCTGCCCGCCATACTGCCTGGCCGTGCGGGGCGCGCGCAGCGTGGCTCAAGACACCTCCGCTCGCGGCTTGACTCAGCCCGCGTTGCCTCTCCGGGACGGCTTTGCAGCTTCACCGCTGCGCGCGTCCGTCCATCCGACACCAGCTCTCGCGCCCGGCTCCACCGGTCGTGCGCACCGAAAGCATGACGATGCCGGATAGGTGGGCAATTCTTTTGTATGCCATGCTTGTGCATTATCTCGCTGCTACTCCGGATTGACACGCTCTCCATCCAAAATGATGATATGCGAGAGATGGGCCAGGGGTAGTCCCCATGAAAATCGGCAACTGGCTGCGCGATCTGGGCTTCGCACGATATGAGCCAACGTTTGCCGAGAACGCGATCGACGCCGATGTGCTTTCAGATTTGACGGAAGCCGATCTCGAGAAGCTCGGGATACTGTTGGGCGACAGAAAGCGGTTCCTCAAGGCAATTAAGGCGCTGCACCGTGAGTCTCCCGGTGAGCTCATCACCGGCGGAGGCGAAGGGCAGGCGCTGACGGATCAATCCCGTTTGACTGCTGCCGAGCGACGTCACCTCACCGTCATGGTCTGTGATCTGGTGGGCTCGACGGCTATTTCGGCACGGCTCGATCCCGAAGATATGTGCGCCGTGATCGATGCCTATCACGCCGCCTGCGCCCGTATCACGCTAAATTACGAAGGATTTGTCGCTGACTTTCGGGGCGACGGCATACTGGCATATTTCGGTTATCCTACCGCTCACGAAGACGATGCAGAGAGAACCGTACGAGCGGGACTCGACATCATTGCCGCGCTGGCAAAGCTCGAGACGCGCGCCGTTGAACCGCTTGCCGTTCGCATTGGCATCGCCACAGGTCTGGTGGTTGTCGGCGACCGCAACCGCAAGGATGGGATGCGGGAGCACGCCCTGGTTGGGGACGCGCCCAACATTGCGGCTCGCATCCAAGCCTTAGCCGAACCTGGGATGATCGTTTTGGCCGGCACCACGCGCCGGTTGCTCGGCGATATTTTCCAGCTGCGCGATCTCGGCCGGCACGAGGTGAAAGGTATAGCCGAGCCTGTCGCCGCCTGGGCGGTCGAAGGCGTGTCGGCTTTCGACAGTCGCTTTGAAGCGATCTACGTGGCGGGGCTGACCGACTTCATTGGTCGCCAGGCCGAGTTTAATTTCTTGCTCGCACGCCAGCGCCTGGCCTGGAAAGGCGAAGGGCAGATCGCGCTGATCTCCGGCGAGCCCGGGATCGGTAAGTCTCGCCTGGCAGCGGCTCTCGGCGAACACGTCTCCGACGAGCCGCACACGCGCTTGCGCTTTCAATGCTCGCCCCAACACATCAACAGCCCGCTTCGTCCGTTCATCACCCAACTGGAACGAGCGGCGCAGCTCAAGGTGGACGATACCGCCGAGCAACGCCTGGACAAGCTGGAAGCGGTTCTCGGCCTGGGTGCGTCGCAGGTTCAAGAAGTGGCGCCCCTTTTTGCCACGCTGTTGTCGATCCCCTACGGCGAGCGCTACCCGCCGCTGGCGCTGAGCCCTGCTCAGCAGCGTCGTCGGACATTCGCGGCACTGCTGGATCAGTTCGAGTCCTGCGCCCGCCGGCAACCCGTTTTGCTCGTATTCGAAGACGCCCACTGGGCGGACGCCACGTCCCTTGAGCTACTCGATTTGACGATCGAACGGGTACGCCGACTGCCCGTCATGGCCTTGCTCACCTTCCGACCGGAGTTCGAACCGCCCTGGATCGGCCTGCCCAATGTGAGCACCTTGAGTCTCGGCAGGCTGGACCGTGACAACGTTGAAAGCATCGTCGCGCGCGTCACGTGCGGCCGAGCCCTGCCCGCCGAAGCGGTCAAACAGATCGTCGCCAAGACGGATGGGAACCCACTATTCGTCGAAGAACTCACCAAGGCGGTGCTGGAATCGGGCATCCTAGTGGAGAGGCGCGAGGGCAACCGGTTCGAAGGGCGCCTGCCGCCGCTCGCCATCCCGGCTACACTGCAGGACTCGTTGATGGCACGGCTCGACCGCTTGGCGCCGGTGAGAGGAATCGCCCAAATCGCTGCTGCCATCGGGCGCGAGTTCTCTTATCCGTTGATACGCGCGGTGGTCGGAGGCGCCGAAAGTACCTTACAGCAAGCGCTCAACCAACTCGAGCAAGCCGAGCTTCTGTTCCGTCGAGGGGAGGTGCCGGAAGCCATCTATAGTTTCAAACATGTCCTGCTGCAAGATGCGGCCTACGAGAGCTTGCTAAAAAGCGCCCGCCAGGGATTGCACAGCCGGATCGCACACACGCTGACGGAGAAATTTCCAGACACCGCAGGGAATGAGCCGGAAGTCGTGGCGCACCATTTCACGCATGCCGGCCTTCTCGATCACGCCATTGATTATTGGCTTAAGGCCGGCAATCTCGCACTCAGCCGCTCGGCGAATGCTGAGGCCGTGAACCATCTGCGAAACGGGATAGAGCTCACGCTTACGCAGGCGCCCTCTCCCGAGCGGATCCGCAAAGAACTCGATTTTTATTTAGCGCTTGGACCCGCCACGACGGCGACCGAGGGCGACGCCGCGCCTGAGACACTCAGGGTCTTCTCACATGCTCGCGAATTGTTAGGCGATGGTGGCAGCCTCAAGGAACAAATGACGGTCCTCTGGGGTACCTACCTGGCCCATAACATCCGAGCCGAGCACGTCCCCGCGGGCGAGATTGCGCGGCAATGCCTGGCGCTGGCCACACAACATGACCACCCGGGAGCGTTGGCGCTAGGCAACCGGTTCATGGGCCAGACGCTGAGCTTTATGGGCGCTTTTGTCGACGCCCGTCGTCATTTGGAGCAGACAATCGCCCTGTGCGCCGCCAACCCGCACACGATCACCGACTATCGGAGGTTCGGCACTGACGATCAAGTTATGGCACTGGTATTCCTGGCGTCCGCACTGTTGCTCCTCGGGTATCCGGAGCAATGTTCGGCGGCAACCGGACAAGCTTTGTCTCGCGCCAGAGCCATGGGGCTGCCTTATACGACCGCCAATGCTTTGAGCCACGTTGCGCTTCTCGGAACCGTCGGTTGTGATCGTGACGTCGCCGTGGCGCACGCCGATGAATTGTTGGCACTTAGCGTCGAACACGGATTCACCTGGCCCGAGCACAGGGCACGTTTCTTTAAAGGCGCGTTGCTGGCGCAAAGCGGTGAGCCGCAACAAGGCATCGAGCTGATGCGCAAAGCGATTGCGGCGGATGAGGCGCATTCTGCTCGCAACCGGCGCACGCTGTATCTTGGCCATCTGGCCGCTGCCCAAGCGAGCGTTGGCCAGCCCGAGATAGGATTCGATTTATTGAATGAGGCAATTCAAGCAGCTGAAACAACAAATGAGCGGTTTTTTGAGGCTGAACTCCATCGTCTGCGCGGTGAGACCCTCTTAACGTTGGGCAAGAAAGCTGAAGCCGAGATTGCCCTCAATCGCGCTTTGGCGATTGCAGCCCAGCAGCAGGCTCGTTGGTGGGAATTGCGCGCCGCTACCAGCCTTGCCAAGCATTGGCAGAGCGAGCGAAGATTCGCAGACGCCCACGCCATCCTGCAGCCGGTCTACGGTTGGTTCTCGGAAGGGTTCGGCATGCCAGATTTGGATAATGCCAAAGAGCTTCTCGACGCGCTCGCCAAGCAATCAGACGTCGTGCCAATCGTAACCCAGGTAGCAGCAGGACGCCCGGGCGCTCACGGCTGAGCCACGCCGTCCCGGGTTGCCCTTATCGATGAGATCCGGCATCGAACGACTGCTGGCTGCAGTCTGGGCGCATCGGGGGCCGATCTGCGTGCTCAGAGACGTCGTTACTCAACAGCAGCTATCGCTCAGTCGCGGCCCTGGTGGCCCGTTGAGAAAGGCAGCGCAACACCGCGGCCAATTTCGCCCTTTGCGGTCCTACTTTACTTCTTTTTGAGCTCCCTGAGGCCTTGATTGACGGCCTTCATAGCGGCTTGGAGTTCCTTTTTATGCTCTTGAAGCCTTTTTTTCATCTCGCTCTTTTGTTTGGCATTCAGCTCGCGGAATTTAATCCGCCTTAGGATATGCGCTCTAAAACCCATCGCTTTGGTCCTTAACCCCGGGGTAACGACGAATGCTACGCAGTGTTAATCATGTCGGGGTATGAGCACACTTTTTTCTCAACTCATGGTTGACGTGCACGCGTTGGTTTTGGGGTAACGAGGCTTTTGAACTCGTAATCTTTCCTCGTTGCTAGGGTCCGTGCCCAAGACATCCTGCCTTGCCGGCTTGGGCGATCGCCTGGCCACCACGTCGACTATCCCCTTGCCAACTGGCCAAGCGGCAGCTCCGGGTTTGCCGCCGCTTTGGCCAAGAGCGCCTTGAAATCCGCAATCCAAAGCGGGAGGGTGTTGGCTTCGAACAAAGCCTTCTTGCAGCTCCATGAGCCGGTAATACCCGTCGCCTCTTCCTTTAGCATCACGGTTAGCCAGGTTCGATCGACCGGCACGGCCGGCTGGACTTCTTGGTTAAAGCTCGCAAACGGAGTTACAGCCAAATCGCGCAGCTTGAAGGGCTGCTGAAAGGCATTTTGCAGGACGAAAAACACTTGAATGAGCGAGGCCGGGTCCTGCCCATCTTCTGCCAGTCGGGAGGCAAGAATATCGAAAGGAAGCTCTTGATGAGCATGGGCCTCCAAGACCGCGTCGCGCACGCGGGCCAGCGCTTCGAGAAACGACAAATCGCAATGCAAGTGCGTTCGGATCAGGGTGGTATTTTCGAGAGGCCCGATTACGCGCTCTTGGCTCGGCTGAGAGCGGTTCGCCATTAGGGTGGCGACACAGATGTCGTCGCGGCCGCTTCTAGCCAACAGCATGGTCTTGAAACCCGTCAGCAGTGTCATGAACAGGGTCCCGCCGTGGCTACGGGCCAAGGCACTCAGGCCGGCAGCCAGACGTTTCGACAGATGCAGCGGTTCGTGGGCGATCGGTGAGCCTAGAAGCTTTCCAGAATTCACAGCCATTGGAAAAACAGGCGAGGCCGCGCGCAAGCGTTCTTTCCAGTAGGTGATCTGACGCGTTGCTGCATCGGTCGTGCACCACCAGCGCTGCCAGCGCGCCACATCGGGAAACTGTAGCGTCGGCGGGGGCAAGCGTGCTCCTCGGCCTACCGCAATGGAGGCATAGATCTTGGAGACCTCCTCAAAGAAAATTGCGATCGACCAGCCGTCGGCGATGACATGGTGCAGAACGAGAAGGAGAATGTGATGGTTAGGACCGAGCCGAAGGAGGCGGGTGCGAAGCAATGGCGCACGCCTAACGTCGAAGGGCGTCCACGCCTCTTGTTCTACGCGCAGCTGCGCTTTTTTGAGCAGCAGCGTCTTGGCCCGGACGCCTCTGGGTGCATCGGCGGCTAGATCTTCAATGACGAGGGATGAAGTGGCCTCGCACGCCGGCGTGATGGTGGCGATGGCCTGCTCACCCGCCCAGCCAAAGCCCGTGCGCAAAGAGTCATGCCGGCGCATCAATTCCGTTAGGCTGCGCTCGAGCGCGGCTACGTTCAGCGGCCCTTGCAGGCGATAGGCAAAGGTCAGGTTGAACTGGGGTAGCCCTGGCAGTTGCCGCTCGAGCCACAGCACCTCCTCCTGCATAATGGAGACGGGAGGGGGATCTTTTCCGACGCGGACGAACTCAGGCCGCGGCTTGCTTGTGTCGAGCTTGCGGGCCGCATCGATGCGTCGAGCGAGTGCCTCAATTGTGGGTGCTTCGAACAGCGTCCGAATGGGCAATGATACGCCAAATTCCGTCGCAACCCGGGCCAGAACCTGACCCGCCAACAGCGAATGGCCACCCATATCAAAGAAATTGCTAAAAACGCCGATGTCTTTGACCTTGAGCAAGTGAGCCCAGATGCTGGTCAGGACATGCTCGCTGGCATTCCGGGGGGCCACGAATTCGCTTCCCATTGCCCTTAACCCCTCCGGCATCGCCAGCAAGGCGGAACGATCGACCTTGCCATTGGCCGTGAGTGGGATGCGCTCCAAGAAGACAAATCCGGCCGGAACCATATAGCCCGGAACTCTGGCCTTTAAGAATTCGCGAAGCGCATCGACCTTTGGCTGCCGCCCACGTGCCGCGGCCACATAGGCGATGAGCCGTACCTCGTCGCTGCCGTCATTTCGTGCCAGCACCGCGGCCGCTTTCACATCCTCATGCCCCGCCAGGAGGTGCTCGATCTCGCCAGGGTCGATCCTGTAGCCCAGTATTTTCACTTGATGATCGACGCGGCCAAGGCATTCGAGCGTTCCGTCGGCTCTCCAGCGCGCCAAGTCTCCCGTCCGGTAGAGGCGATCGCTGCGATCTCCTGAGAACGGGTTGCACAAATAGGTGCCGCCGGTCTGTCCCGGATCGTTCAGATATCCGCGACCTACGCCCACTCCGCCGACGTATAACTGCCCCGCGACCCCGATCGGCACCGGCTCAAGATGACGATCGAGCACATAGAGGCGCATGTTGGCGATCGGGCGGCCAATCGGCGCCGCCGCAAGTAGGGTCGGCGGCGCCGTGAGGCGATGCGTTGCCACATCGTCCGAACACTCTGCTGAGCCGTAAGCGTTCAGCATCGGCACGTCTGGAAAATGCCGGAACCAATCGCGGCAGAGATGAGTACTCAGGGGCTCGCCCGTGGAAATGAGGCAGCGCAATCGGCTCAGTACACAAAAGCTGGGTCGATCGGGCGTCTGGTCGAGGATACGACGCAGGAGCGCCGGCACGATCTGGAGGATGGTCACGCCCTGCCGTCCGACCTCCTCTACCAGGAGTGACGGGTCTCGCACGACCTCATCGGCGCAGATGTGGACACGCGCGCCGACCATTAGGGCTGCAAGGAATTGCCACACCGATATGACAAAACTCTGGGGTGCGGTCTGGGCGACCACATCTGCCGCGGTCAATTTGAGGTCGGAGATCTGAGACAAAAGGTGGTTGCATAAACCGCCCCGCTCGATCATGGCTCCCTTGGGACGGCCCGTGGAGCCGGAGGTATAGATTAGGTAGGCCAAACTCGAAGGCGCCGGCGGATCTGGGCGCGCTCTACGCCGGAACGGGGCCCGACTCAATGCCTCAAGGCGCAGAACTTGCGGGCGCTGGCAGGCGGGCGATCCATGCAGCGCTTCATCGAGCGCCGCTGCGCAGCCTTGCCCGACCAAGACAAGCAGTGCACTACTGGACTTTATGAGGTGGGCCAGCCGGACTGCCGGCAGGGTTGGATCCAAACAGAGAAAGGCTCCGCCGGCCCGCTCTACCCCGATCATCGCCGCCAATAGCTCGACGTCACGCTTGGCCAGCAACACGACCACGACGTCCGGGCCGACGCCCGCGGCGACGAGATGGTGAGCAATCGCCGAGCTCCGACGCTCGAGCCCGCGGTAGCTGAGGCAATTCCGGTCGGAGGACACTGCCGTCGCATGCGGCGCACGCTGCACTTGACTGGCGAAGCGCTTGGAAAAAGTAACGGCGGGACCGAAACGCGTCCTGGTGTCGTTCCAATCGCAAAGAAGTTTCTTGCGTTCCTCCGCCGGCAAAATTGGCAGCCGTGAGATTTTCTCTTTGGGATTAGCGACGATTGCCTCTAGCAGTGTCCGCCAGTGTGCCGACATCCGCGCGATCGTCGCGGCCTCGAAGAGATCTGTGCTGTAATCGAGCCAGCCACTCAGGCCCTCGTTCACCTCTATCATCTCGAGCGTCAGGTCGAACCGCGCAATGCCAGGGTTCATTTCCAGCAGGCGCGTGGACAGTTGCGGCAGGGCCGGCGCGCCGGGTAAGGCATTTTGCAGAACAAACATCACCTGAAATAGAGCATTACGACCCGGACTGCGTGGCGCCTGCAGGGCCTGCAGAATTTTCTCTATGGGGAAGTCCTGGTTTCGGTAGGCATCCAGCGCCACCTTACGGACCCGGTGCAGGACTTCGCTAAAAGTGGGATCGCCAGAAAGGTCGGTGCGCAGAATGATCGTGTTTGCGAACATGCCGATGAGGCGCTCGCAATCCGTCTGATTGCGGCTGGCGATCAACGACCCGATCGCAATGTCGTCATGCTCGGTGTACCTGGAAAGAAGACACTGAAACGCTGCGAGCAGTGTCATGAAAAGGGTGACGCTGTGGCCTCGGCCGAGCGTCCGGATAGCGTCGGACAAGGCCCGCGACAGCTTTAAAGGGTGCCTCGCACCGCGGCCCGTCCACGTGTTCGGTCGGGGCCGGTCGGTTCGTAGCGGGAGCTCCGTTAGCCCTTTTAGTTGGCTACGCCAGTAGTTCCCCTGCTTTTCGGCGGTCGGCGTTAGCAGCCAAGCTCGTTGCCGCTCCACGAAGTGGCGGTATTGGATGGGAAGCGCAGCCAATTTGGGCGGGATGCCCTTCACCTTGGCGCTATAGAGCGCCTCGAGCTCCTGCCAGAACAGACGTTGCGACCATCCGTCCGTGACAAGATGGTGGAGCTTGATCACCAGCGCATGGTCGTCTGCATCAAGCTTTAGCAGCAGGGCACGTAGCGGCAGGTCCTTCTCAGTATCCAAAGATTGGCGAAGCAAGTTCCGTGTTTTCCGGCCTATTGCGGCCGCTCGTCGGCCCCTGGCGCAGGGAGTGAGATCCAGCCGTTCGAGCCGCGGCACGGCGGTTCTTGCGATTTGCAGCGGCACGCCTCGCCGCTGCTGGAAGGTCGACCTCAGCACCTCGTGGCGCTCGCAGATCGTAGCGATGCTCGCCTCCAGGGCGTCGACCTCAAGGCGTCCCGACAGACGCGCCCCTTCGACCACGTGGTAATTGTAGTGCGTGGGATCGAGCCGGCTGAGGAGATAGATCCGTTGTTGCTGGAGTGACAGGTGGGCGGTGCGCTCGTCGCCGGGCCGGTGGTCCGAGCTCAGCGATTGGGCGGCTGGTTTTTGCTTCGATGACTGAAGGCGGGCGGCGAGATCTGCACTGGTGGGACAATCGAAAATATCCGTGAACGAGAGATCGGCGCCAAAGCCTTCGCGCAGACGCGAAAGCATCTGCGTCACCACCAGTAAATCGGCGCCGAGCGCGAAAATGTCCTCGTCGATCCCAACCCGATCGAGCTTCAGCAGATCCGCCCAGATCTTGGCCAGTTGGCAATGCAAACGCGAACCAGCGGGGACCTTTTTATCGTCAGGTGACCCTGATGAGGCCGACATGACAATGGAAAGTGCCGTCGCCAATCTGGCGCGGTTGATCTTTCCTGCAGGGCTTTTCGGGATCTCCGGCACAATCCGGATAAGGCCAGGAACCTTGTAGGCGGCCAGGCGCTCGCGCGCGAACTTGCGCAGCTCATGGGCGCTGACCTCGACACCTTGGCGAAGTACCACGGCCGCTGCAACATCTTCACCAAGCCGCGCATGGGGAACGGCGAAAGCCGTCGCTTCGGTCACATCGGGGTGGCTCAACAGTGCCTGCTCCACCTCGACGGGAGCGACCTGCTGGCCGCCCCGTTTGATGACTTCACTGATACGGCCAACAATAAAGAGGTAGCCGTCCCGATCCAGGAACCCAAGGTCGCCGGTTCGAAACCAGCCTTCCCGAAACGCAGCTTCCGTCGCGGCGACGTCATTGTCGTACGCCGTCATGATGCAAGGGCCGCGTAATACGATTTCTCCATGGGCTCCGGTCGATAGTCGTCGTCCGTCCGAAGCCATGATCGCGATCTCGGCCCCGGCGGATTGACCAACCGAACCGGGCTTGCGTCGGCTCAGAGGGTTGGCGGCAATCTGGGAGGCTGCTTCCGTCATGCCGTAGGTCTCGATGACAGGGACGCCAAACAGCAATTCCAATCCGCCGAGCACGTCGCGCGGCAGCGTCGCGGAAGCCGAACGAATGACGCGCAAGGAGTAGCGGCGGAGGCCCTCCGTGTAACGATCTGCCCCCGATAGCAGCGCGCGATGGATGGTGGGGACGGCCGTGTACCAAGTTGGACGAAACTCCGTGAGCCAGCTGAAAAAGCGATCGGCATCGAACCCGGGCGTGCAAACCACGGTCGAACCTGCCGCCAAGGCGGCCAGCAGCCCAGAAATCAGCCCGTGCGCGTGGAAGAGCGGAAGCACGTTCAGCAAACAATCGCGTGGTCCAAGGGCCAAAGCCGCACCGGCATTGTGGGCCAACTCGCAAATGCTCGCGTGCGTCAAGGGCACCATTTTTGGCTGTAGTGTGGTGCCGGACGTCAACAGAATAAGAGCAACGTTGCCGCCCCCGGCCGCCAACTCACCGTCGATGCCGCGTCGCGTCGGCGAGCCGACAAGGTGGAACGCAACGGCTCCTTCCCCGGACTGGGGCGACAGATCAATCACCGGTATCCCCAGTGCATGCGCGACACGTCGGCTTGCCTGGTCCATATCCGCACGCGTTACCAGCGCCGTTACCCGCAGGGCTGCGAAATAGCGATGCCATTCGTCGTCAGTGAAGCTTGGGTTCAGCGGCACACAGATTGCGGCGCTTGCAACCGCGATGATTGCCACGGCTGCCTCTGGTCCATTCGGCAAAACAACGGCCACCCGATCGCCGTGTTTGATGCCGAGAATTCGCAACTCGCGCACTGCGAGCGCGACGCGGACCCGAAGCGCTGCGTAGCTTAGGGGGGCATGCCCTGGTGCCAGGATGGCGGCTCGGCCCGGCGCCTTTTTTTGGTAATAGGAAAGAAGATCTTCAAGGCACAAAAACACGCGCCGCCTGGGCTTGTTAGCCGCCGGTAGGCGTTGCATCCGGGTAGCCTTCGACAAGCTCGCCCTCCATTTTTCTCATTCATATTCTGGGAGACGTTGGGGAGCCGCCGCTAAGGTTCAACAAAGTTAATTCGGCTGTGCAGATGAGCTCCAAGTGCCCAGCTTGAATTCGAGTGGCCTCCCGCTGCCAACACCGACGAAAGGCAGGCTAATGGAGGCTTTCGGCGTCCTGCGTTCGCGTGACATGGCCTGTTACGGCGCGGGAGGCTTTCTTTGTGAGCGTCTGCTGGAGCGAGGCTTGGCTCGCGGGACCGTGGTGCGCGTTGCGGCACTGTGTCTGCCCCCTGCATTGGGGGACTCCCGCGACGCCGCTTTACACCGCGCAGCTTTGGTCAGCACGGCTTGATCGGGATGATCGATGAGCTTAACTGCGCTGATCGCCTCGATCGCGATGCGGTCAATCCATGCTGACGCGTTTTCGAGTGTCTCTAATTCGGGTTCGGCATAGGCAAGGAGGTCTTTGTAATAGGCTGCCGCATCCTCCCTGAAGAGATCCTGCACCAAGCCGTTGACCAATCGGGACACACCATATTTGATGCCAGTGACCGCACCGCCTGTGATCCCGAGGCTCAGCGTCGCGCCAAACGTGAAATTGTGCAACCGAGCAAGGTAAGGCGCCGTTCCGATTTCCCGTTCCGTAAACTCGAATGCTTTGCCGAGGTAAGGATAGCTCGCGAGCCGATCGCTCTCCTCGCCGAGCGGTGGGGTGAAACGGTGGCGCCAGAGCGCAATGTCATTGACCAGCGGGGCCAATTCTGAACGGGCGGAAAGATCCATTTCGATGCCCGTGGCAAAAATCACGAAATCAAATGTGAAGGTGCAAGTCTCAGCCTCGACGACGACGGCGTCTCCTTGTTCGCCAATAGAGTGCCACCCGCAATTGCTATGCCAGGTGAAATTTTCGAACCTGCGACAACGCCAAAAGCTATCTTGCGGCGGAGGCGCCGGGAGCTCCTCCAGAATGTGGCGCATGAACCGCCAGCGCTCCAGGTCGCTCAGCTCCCCGAAGTGGCCGAGCATGCCTGAGAAGTTCGCCCAGACCAGCGAATTGATGCGTGGAATATCGGCGCGGCGGAAGCAAAGGTCGACCTTTGCGGCACCCGCCTCGAGCGCGGCAGCCGCATTGTCGAGCGCCGATGCGCCGACACCAAGCACCCCTACGCGCTTTCCGACAAGCCGGTTGAAGTTTATGTCATCGGCCGCATGGGCATAACGCTCCGCTGGTAGGTTGGCGAGGAGGGCCTCGGCTCGCCACCTGCCGCTGCCATCAAGGCCAGTCGCAAGGACGATCTTTCTCGCATGCACGCGCTCGATTTGGCCTGCCCGACGCAGATGTGCCAGCAGGAGGTCCCCGGCGGGCTCGATCGAGATGACATCGACCTCATTTTCAACGGGAAGCTTGAGAACGTCGCGGTACCAATCGAGGTAATCTTGCCAAATCTCCGGGGGGATCGCGTCGATCTGCCCCCAGGATTGATGACCGTACTTTGCCTCATACCAGGCCCGGCAGGTGAGGCTTGGAATGCCGAAGTCGATACCCGTCACCTCTTTGGACGTTCGCAGCTCGCTCATGCGCGCAAACCGGCGCCAAGGACCCTCGAGCCCAGTTGGATTGCGATCTACGATCCTGATATTCGTTATCTGTTCACGCATCAGGCCGAATGAGGTCGCAAGTCCGCTTTGACCAGCGCCGACAATCAACACATCAAGCACGCGCGCGCCATCTCGATACCGCGGCATTATCCACTTTCGCGACGGATAGCTCAGGTAGGTTAGCTCGCGCTGCACCCGTTTTGAGAGTCGGGCAACGCTCATGAGCCGCTCTCCTGCCAATACCGTCGCGGTCGCCTGCTGGGTGATATGTCGTGCGCGTGCTCTCTCAAAACGACAAACTCTCGGGAAAGGTTAATCCCGCAAAGATCAGGTCGGTAAATGTTGCCATGCGCTCGGTGGCCTAGGTTCTGCCTAGGCCGTATTGCGAACTTCTACGGTACCAGGAGCAGGCCCTGTACTCTAGGCTCATGACATTCAATCCCGAGGCTCGCAAGCGCATTAACCTTCTTACTCAGGTTGACGCCGTCGGTGAAAAATCAGTCTCGTCCGCGGGGAGAGAGAACCTATCCAGCACGGGTAGAGCGCTGCGGATCCCGAAACACGCATTAACGACACATCAGCGCACGTAGCGATAACGCCGGACCATAGTGCGGCGATCGTTCAGAGTCCGGACAAAGACATGCCACCTGCAATGTGCTATTGACCGGTGGTATCGGGAGGTTCGGATGTCATCGCGATCAATTGCTCATAAGACGCGCGGGGCTGAGATGGAGTTCAACAAAAAGAATTTTGCAGAGCTGTGTGAACATTTTTCAGCGATTGATGTTTTTGGTCACGACCGCGCGGCGTTTAGGCCGTTGAGTAATCGGCGCGAGACAATCGCGGCGTTCGAGACGGGTTCAGCTTATTTGCCGCTCGTGTATCGGAAGGCGTACGCTCAATTCGTAGGCGAGCTCATTCCGGCATTATTGATTCGGGTGAAAGAAATAGACCGGAACCTGAGATATCACTTTCTAGAAAGATTGCTCGCTCCCGTTTATGCCCACGCTCCCCCGCACGCTTCTCAGGACATCAGGCCGCAACTTCGCCGGTTTCTTGCCGTCGTTTCCAATTTGTATCGAAGTTTCAACGATCCGAAGAAGCGCCGGTCGCTAAAAATGCCAGTGGTTGAGACGCTGCCGCCATTGGCATTCTTCCAAGTCTTTTCGAACCAGGGGCCATACACGATCCCCATCGAGCGCATGATGCGGGAGGCTGGCTCGGCGGTCGGAGTGGTCAGCTTGCCGGCCCGCCTTCGAGACCACCCTATTCTATGGAGCACCTTAGCGCATGAGGTATGTGGCCATGACGTCGTGCACACCGACCCGACGCTGATCCCTGAACTTGTGCGGGAAGTACGAAAGCTCTTCGTGGGACGAAAGTTCCAGCCAAGCGAGGAACCCGATTTTAATACGCTGAATGCGCTACTGTGGTCCTATTGGATCGATGAAACCGTCTCAGACGTTTATGCGATCATGAACATGGGGCCGACCTATGCTCTGATTTTGGTTGCCTTTATATCGTCCGTGGTGAAGCGGGAGGAATCCGAGAGCGGCATTACAGCAAAAGGTCTGGGCAAGCTACCCAACATGTCAGTACCCATCGATCCCGATCACGGCGACGTGCGCATGGATGGGCACCCAACTGATATTTTGCGTCCCTACGTGGCAATGGGTGCCATTGAAAGTCTCGTTGGCCTTTCCCCGACCGTACGAAAGAACTACGTGAAGACTGTGGAGGCGGCAGTTGCTCTAACAACCGGGGCACAAAAGACGATTTCCTTCGAGGGGCTCGTGGAGGTCACGCATACAAATTGGGTAAAGATTAAAAAGGAAGTGCCCCTGCAGGCGATGCAAATCGCAGCCAAGAAAGTTGGGAAATTTATCGCGACGCATCGGTTGTCCGCCTATGCGGGCGCCAGCGTTCAGGAGATCGAAACCTGGGATGATGTTGATGAACGGATTGCGACGAAGATCAAACAGTACATGCTCAAGGATCGGCCAGTGATCGCGCAGGGGGATGACGCGCAACTATTGGCTGGTGCCAATTTGGCCGTTTTGAGTGATCCAAAACGCTATCGGCACTATTCCAAGTTGTTGGAAAACGCTTTGGATGACAGCTTTAAGCGCGATCCCATTTGGGCGGGCCCTCGTCTAGATCTGATATTCTCATGCGCCCTTTGCCGGGAAGCGCCGATCGAGTAGGACACACCCGCGGCAATCGCACGCGCCTTGATTAGCCGCTGGCGCGGACACAAGACACTTCGTATCGTTAGTAAACTCTCGACACACTATGTAATTGCGCTTGGATGCTTGAGCGTGGAGTGGCGCTGGCGGCTGGTCCTTGGGTTCGGCCCCCGCCGCGAGGTCATGTCCGTCCATGTGCTTAAGTCGAATGTGATCGGTTCGCATGGATCCGAAGCAACACATATCGTGGTCGGATTCAACTCCGACCAGCGGCACGCGACGCATTTGAGGAAGCAGTTGGAAGAATTTCACGCCAGCATCATAGAATCGCCTGTGATTCTGTTATGGCAGCCGTATCAGGAGGGCTGCCATGTGGACTGAAGACCATCGCAAGACGCACAGGCCGCGCGGCGTTCGCTATCCGAGCGACGTTAGCGACGAGGAGTGGGCGATCGTGGCGCCGATGATCCCGCCGGCGCGGACGGGTGGACGCAACCGCGAGACCGACATGCGCGAGGTCTTCAACGCCATTCGCTATGTCAATCGCACCGGCTGCCAGTGGCGGCAGCTGCCGAAGGATTTGTCTCCGCACACCACGGTCTACAACTATTTCTGGGACTGGTGGCCGATACGGCGTGCTCGATCGCATTCATCAGGCACTGCTCGAACAATGTCGCAAGGCGTGCGGCCGTGAACCCGATCCGACGGCAGCCATCATCGATACACAGGTTGCGAAAGCAACCGAAAAAGATGCTATGGGGCGAGCGGCGATGACATCGCATGGATCGGCGGATTATTAACCGAGAGATGGCTCCATCGGCGCCGATGTCAATTCGCGCCAATGGAGCCGATCAATGCGCAAGCCGAAACAGCAGAGCAAGCGCTGAACGACTTGAGTCGTTGCCTTATCTCAACACCGACTTTGTTTTCGGCAAAATTCAACGGTCGTAACGTCGACAATCAGCGCAAGGCGGATCGCTGGGGTTGAAAGCGTTGAGATCGAGGACCACGCGTCGCTGGCATCGAGGCCCCAGGAGGTCAGTGCGTTGATCGATGAAGCTGCAAGGGCGACATGAACGAGGTCGAGGCGGCTCGATGACACACTCAGGTGCCTATGGCATGGGCGTTGATTACGCCATAACACACGTTCACAAGGTTCCGGAACGGTCGAAGCACGGTTCGAGAATTAGACCGAAACCGGCGAAGGCATGAGGCGGTCAGTTTCCCGGCGCGTAGGTTTTGCGAGGAGACCTAGGCCAACAAATGAGGTTTGCTCATGGGCCAGCTCGTCGACGGCGTATGGCATGATGAATGGTATGACACGGCGTCTACTGGCGGTCGATTTGTGCGCAAGGATAGTGCATTTCGACAGTGGGTGACGCCCAAGGGACAAGGCCCCAACGAGTTCCCAGCCGACCCCAACCGTTACCACCTTTACGTCAGCCTCGCTTGTCCCTGGGCGCACCGCACGCTGATCATGCGTGCGCTTAAGGGCCTTGAGGAAATGATACCGATTTCGGTCGTCCACTGGCGGATGTTCGAACATGGTTGGACCTTTGAGGACGGACCCGGAGTTGTGCCCGATCCAATCCACCGTGCTCGCTATCTTTATCAGGTTTATGCCGCCTCCGACCCTGTCTACAGCGGGCGCGTGACCGTTCCTGTTTTGTGGGACCGACAGACAGGCACCATTGTCAACAACGAAAGCTCCGAAATCATCCGCATGTTCGGCAGCGCGTTCGACCTACTGGGCGCCAAACCTGGAGACTACTATCCCGAACCATTGCGGGACGAAATAGAAGCCCTGAATTCCCGCATCTACGACACGGTCAACAACGGCGTGTATCGTGCTGGCTTTGCGACAACTCAGGAGGCTTACGCGGAAGCCGTCGGCCCGCTCTTTGATACGCTCGACTGGCTGGATGGCCGCCTGGCGAGGCGACGCTTCCTAACCGGCGACGGCCTGACCGAAGCCGACATTCGACTTTTCACTACGCTCGTGCGGTTCGACGCCGTCTACGTCGGCCATTTCAAGTGCAACATTCGGCGGATTGTGGACTATCCGAACCTGCGAAGATTCAGACGAGAACTGTATGCCTTGCCTGGCATCGCTCCCACCGTGAACTTTCAGCATATCAAGGGACACTATTACGAGAGCCATCGGACCATCAATCCGACGGGGATTGTGCCATTAGGCCCCGAAACTGTCCTCTGAAGGCGACCAGCTGGGTGGTCAGCGCGTGACAGGCACGGCGGGAATTACCTGGAAGCTTTCCGGTCATCGTCGACATTGGTATGTGTTCCTGTGGAAGAAACAAACGACATCGCTGAATTGGGCGACATGCTCCGACGGCTGCGGGCGACCGACGCCAGCTTCCGCGTATTTGGCTCGGAGCAGCATCGCTACTCGCTCGGCCCGACCCTGTCAGAAAGCGAGTTGGCGGCGTTCGAGTCCGCCAACCGGATCCGTCTGCCAAATGACTATCGGCAGTTTGTGGCTATGATCGGCAACGGTGGGGCCGGGCCATTCTATGGGCTCGCGCCGCTCGACGCTGACGGCCGAGACCTGTCCCAGCCGTTCCCCGTGGCGACGGTGATGGATGCGCTCGCTGATGAGGATCTGGAGCGGCTGCCGGACGATTGCGATGAGTACCCAGGCATCCTGGAGGTTTGCCATCAGGGATGCGCCATCCACTCCTATCTGGTCGTCAGCGGCCCTGCCCATGGCACGATTTGGGACGGCCGCGAGAAGTTCTACCCGACCGAGTTGACGTTCGGCATGTGGTACCGGCGTTGGTTGGAGCGAGCTCTGCGAGTCCTGGCCAACGAGCGGCTGATCCCGCGATTGCGCGTGGGTATGACGCGCGCGGACGTATTGGCTGAGGTCGGTGGTGACTGGAAGACGAGGCCGGCGTTAGGTCGGCCGGTGCGATACTTCGAGGCAGACGATATCCCCGCCCAGTTGGTGCTCAACGAGGGTGACCTGGTGGTCGAGGTCAACCCGTGGCCGTTCATCTCGGCCCGTCCATAATTTCGGTGCAGTAGATGCTACGCGCCCTTCGGCGCCTTGTTCACTGTGAGGAAATGCTGTGTCGAGCACTGTTGCGCTTCAAGACATCGAATTGATCCCGGTCTTGAAATTCGAGCCATTCCGGTTCGCGACGGAGGGTCGGTCTTCTCCATCCGGCATCTATGAGGTGCGTGAGGAGTGGCATCGCTATTGTCTGGAGTCCCTGGCCGATTCAGGGATCACAGGGTTGATGCCAATTGAAAGGGGCTCATGGCACGTTCCTACGAAGGAATTCACTGACCGCGCGCTCCTTCGAAGAGTGCTGGAGGTGGTCTTCCAAAATCTGTTGGAAGCGGGATTTTCCATTGACCTTGAGTGCTTGCCCCTGGATGGGGGGCTCGCCTTGCGCTGCCAATCACAGGTCCTGATCGAGCCAGGCTGTTGCGCAGACCTCGGCGACGTTGCTGGCTGGCGGGAAGCGGTGGGGTACAGGACGCCTGAGTGGCAACCCGTTTCGAACGGCCATCCAGGGGTGTTGGCACGGTATGATGCGCCGAGATTGATCCTCAGCGAACCGCAGGAGGGAGAGTCCTCCCCTACGGCACGCTGGGCCGTGTGCCCCGACCAACTTCGAGACGCTGTGGTCGCGGCGGAGGTCGAACAGGAGCGATTTGCGGGGCAAATCACCTCCGCCATGCCTTCAGGCTACGAGGTCGATCCCCATCTGATGGGCCGAAGATTGGCCGGGCTTGGCCAATGAACTGCTCCATCAGGAGCGCACGCAATCGCAACCACACCGATCCTCTAGCTGTAACGCACCCCACAGCGGATGGCCCTGGGGGCAACTCTTGCGAACACTCCGCGTTTTGGGAATAGCGAAATTTGGTGGGACCGGTCATGAGCGATATGACAACGATTGAAGCAAAGGCTTACGTGCCAGCCAAGGACTTCGCGCTCTCCAAGCGGTTCTATCAGGACTTAGGTTTCGAGCTCGTTTGGTCGTCTGACGACTTGGCCTACCTCCGACGCGGCAACTCCAGCTTCCTCTTGCAGAATTTCTACAAGAAAGAGCACGCGGACAACTTCATGATGCATCTGCTGGTCAAGAACGTCGAAGCCTGGTGGCAGCATGTCGAGGCCCAGGGCTTGCCCGCCAAGTATGGTGTGATAGTGGAGCCGCCAGCAGACAGGTCGTGGGGAATTCGCGATTTTGTTGTCGTTGATCCAACGGGCGTGTTGTGGCGCATCGGGCAGAACATCCCCCAAGTGAATGGGTGAGCGCCTCAGGCAAGGTGGCCCACGCCGCAATCGCGGCAAGACCTCTCTACGAAGCCGTCGGCGCTGTCGATCACAGGGTGGCCGCATTCCGCGCCTATGAACAGCCTTGACCACGGTGCCGGTCTGGTCCGGAGCGGCCGAGTATCGCGGGGCGTGGGACGACACTGCAAAGTCGGTGCGAAGCGGCGGGGTCGAGACCCGCCGTTCGCGTTTGTGCGACCCGCGTTAGACCCACTGAGCGGGAAATTCGCCACCCCAGCCAAAGACAGCATCGAGCGCCGTCAGTTCGTCAGCGCCGACGGCCTCGCGGGGGCCGTCCAGGAGGGTCCAGTAAGCGCGGTCTTCTCTAATGGGCCCGGTGATGTCAAGTCTCCACGGTGCGGCATCCTCCCGGTTCAGCAAGTGTCGACGGTCATCGGTCGTCTCCTCTGCAAAAGAGATTCGGGCAAGTTGATGTGCTCGCGTCAACTCCCATGTGATCTCGCCGACCGGGTTACTTGCTTCTCTCCGTGGTCGGCGCAAAGGCCGCCAGCATGATGCGATCAGAAGGGAAGTGGTGAGCACTATCTAACATCGCGCGGTTCGTCAGATGACGACCGACTACCGAACTTACATCTTCACCACGTCCACCGTCCCGGCGACGGGACCTCGGGGAGCAGGCACTCTTCGGTCTGCCCGCTCAGCGGCTCTTCATCCTCCGTGATCGAAGCCTATACGCCTTGCCTTGAAGGCCACGGCGGGCATCTTTTGCGCGGGGCCAGGCGAGCGGTCACACCCCCCCGTAGCCGCGCAGCGGTTTGCGCCGCAGGCGCAAAGGGGTTGACGGCGAGGACCTGGACCCCGCGGAACAATTGGCGTTGCCATGATTGGCGGCGATCACGTTGGGGAGCGGCTCACTTCAACCCAGGACTTCTACTCCTGAATGGATGAAAGAAGGGGCTCAGCTCACGGTCCCAGACGCTCTGTTTCCTTCCTCTCAACTCACCATTTCCCCTTCTCCGTTCCTGAGTTCATCCCCGGCACTTCCGGCGTCCAGTCCTGCGCCTGATGTCGGCTCTCCCGGCTGCAAGTGACGGCTGACGCCGCACTCCTCCTCTGCGTTGCGGTCGCAACCGATGCAGCCCGCCTCCTCCGGCGCTCTCGGTCCGCAGGAAGGCCGCGATGTCCGCGGCCGGAACGAAGGAGGAAAACGATGAAAGTCCTGTCACAGAGCGAACTGCTGCACCTCAGCAAAGCCGAGCTTCACATACTGCTGCGGCGGATTGCCGGCGAGCTTCCCCACCTTGCGGAAGGCTCAGCCGAGCTTCGCAACGCGCACATCAACCTGCGCAATATTGCACTGCGCTCTCCCGGCCGGAATTCCGGCCGGGCAAAGCCGCCCCAAACGGCCCGGAACAAAACGTGTGCGCAAATTTCGCGAATCGGCTCATGGTCCCTGTCAACTCAAGAGATGGAGATCGATCGTGACCAAGAGACGTGGCGCCGAGAGCACCGGCCCCCGCGCCGCATCCGCAGCAGGAAAGACCTTGAGCAGCCCGGCCGCCGGTAAGGCGGCGAAATCGGCGGCAGGCTCGGCGCTTACTCAGGTCCACAGCAAAGAGGTCACGGGCCCGAAGGCCGCGACGGCAGCCGCGCGGACGCTCACCTCTCCGGGGGCCAGGCCCGCGGCGAAGTCGGCGGCGGGTTCAGCGCTCACGCAGCGGCCGGGACGCAAGCGCTAGCAGTCTCAAACCGCCACCTCCGGATCTTGTGGACGGCTCGGTCGAACTGCGCACGTCCGGTTCGGCTATATGGTGGACGCCGTTGCGCTGGCGTGCTGACCACGGGCGCATTCAACCCACATTCTGCGCCGCGAGGGGGAGGAAGGTCTCAAGTGCTGGGATGCCAACGCTCCAACGTGGCAGCTCCCTCCGCGGCGACACCGACTGTATCAGCGAGCGCTCGGTCGATGTCATCCCCGGCAGGCGTCGACCAATGCCTGAACCCACCGACCGATCGATCACCCGGCAGATCAGCTTTCTTTGATCCGCATTAGCGATGGATAAAACAGTCGGTCACTGCCTGTAGGTCTAGCTTGCCCTTGATGCGAGTCAGGAGCCCTCCTAGGCCAGGACTGCTAGGAGAACCACTACGAGGAGGGCTGCAAAGCTAATGGCAGCTTGTAATTTCAAGAAGTCATCGATCACGCAATACTCCTAGTTCTGAATTTCTCTAGCGGATTGTGTTCGAGCGACCGTCCCACGGAGAGACACAAGTTGGCCCCGACCCTGGCCAGGGAAGGCGTGGCGGTAGAGAGTGTTGCGGGCAAACGTGAACTGGAATTGCAACTAGAGGTCGCAGAGTCGAGTGCGCTAGCATCCGGTGACCTACCTCGAACTGTGAGTGACTATCTTCCCGAAGCACGGCTCTCCTTAACCCAGGCGCCCATAGCCTTCGCGAGCTTCGCGCCGCCAACCGCCGACGGCTCGATTGGGTTGGCGTAGTCGGCTCGATCGGTGAAGAGCGTGCGCAGCTCCAGAATTTTGAACGACCGGTGCTGCGCCTCCTGCTGGATCACGTCATTGAAGATCGAAACCGCACCTTCGGCGGCCTGCTGGTAAGTCGCGTCCATACCATGACCGCCGAAGCAGGGATTGTAGACAGTCAGCACCATCACCGGTGCGCGCGTCGTCGCGAGACGATCGAGGAGTGATGCATACGTCCGACTAAACTCCTTGCGGATTGTGCCAAGCCTGACCAGAAGATCTTTTGCTATCGTCGCGGTTGCTGCTTCCAAGAGATCGATGTGTCGGAGGGCATCATTGCCTCCGGCGCTCAAGATGACGCGATCTGTGCTCTCGAGGTTCGCTACCTGCGAGCTCAGAACATCGGCGCATACTGCGCCGTCAAGTGCGCGTTTGATGACAGCATGCTCAGGCAGCAGGGCCTGCAGCTGCTTTGTGACGTCAGGTTCGCCCGGGCGCACGTAGGCGCCATTGTCGATGATGGAATCCCCGAGCAATATGATGCGGTTCTTGGCCATGTTCGTGTAAGTCTCCGCCTAGTCTCGACTTGGGGGCCCCCTTTAATGCGGCGGCCTACTCCTTTCAATTCTAGCTGATGGCCCTCGCTACTGGCGGCCTCTCGCTTGGTCAGGCTTGGCCCCCGAACGTTGGGGAAAGGCGAAGAGGTGGATGAGGGCGCCTTCCAGCTCGAGTGCACCACCGCCAATCTCGCTGGTATCGAAGCGCAATTCCTCGCCAAGGCCGACGGCCGGAAAGCGGTCACCTGGGGCGCTCAGAACTATACTAAGGAACTGGCGGTCTTCGAGCGGAGGGTTAGAGTCCATCTGGAAGCCTGCGAGCGCTTGCAGTGCCGAGCCGCGAACCAGCTTTGCAAAGCATTGCGCAAAGGCATGCTTGGAGCCGAAGAGATCAAGTCCTGCGAGTATGCCGTCGATGCGGTAGATTACGCCGATCTGTCCGGGCTGCGGCTTGAGGGTCTCGAGAAAGCCTTTGATGTCATTCGCCCGGCCGTCGAAGCCGTCGCCAAGAGCGCTAGTTGGCGACGCTGCGTCGAGCGCAAAAAGCGCCTTGCTGACGCCATCCCAGACGGCACCTTGGTCGGCAGAACGCGCCCTACGCTCCTTGAGGTTCTTCGTGACTGCCGCAGCCTTGCTATAGCGGATCTCCTGTTCAGCACGCGTCCGGCCGCGGCAAACCCGCGCCGCGAGTAGGCCCAGCGCCCCGCCTCGGTGCAACTCACCGGGATCACGATGTCCGAATGCGGCGCTACCAGGATGGTGACGTTGACGATGCGGTTCTGTTTGGCTCCCACGAGCTCCTCTCCGTCGAGAATGAGCACTGGTGCGCCGCCGGAATTCTTAACACGCAGCTCGGGCACGTGGCCCTCGGTCGAGACCTCCGTTACCTGGATAGTACCCTCGGCGATCGCCTCCTCGAGGTTCAACGGCTCTATCGCCGACAGCGGCCCATCTTTCAAAAGGATCGGCGTCAGGGTGAGATTGCGGTAGGCGCTCGGGATCCCGAGTGCGACCTTGTCCAATAGGGCTGCAAACATGGAGCATCTCTGAAAAAGGATTGTCAGTGCGCAAGGGAAGGCCGTTGCCCCGAAGGGAACCAACACGGTCTCGAGTTTGCTTGAAGTCGAAGCCGACGGGATGGTCCGTCGGCTTGACTTCACGTGCGGCGTCGCCCGCGTGAGGCGATCAGCAGCAACTACCCGGTTATGGTCCAGTGGATCACGAAGCGGCTCCTCCCTTGCTGAATCCATTGACGAAGGAACCGCCAAGTTTATTACAACCCAGTAGGGCAACGGCGACGTTCATGGAAAAACAATCCGTAGCTTCAATGGGTTGAGGAAATGCCAACTTCAGGTGAGCCAGCGCCCTTGTGATGCGAACACCGACATTTGCGGGTGTGATGCCGATGGCAGCACTTATCTCGACGTAGCTCAGCTCGTGGAAGTAACGCAGTTCGAGGATCTGGCGGTAATTATCATTGAGACGATCGAGAGCGCTGCGCACCATCTGCAAGAGCTCGTTGGCAGCGGCGTCGTCTTCTGTGTCGTCAGTTCTGCCGTATGTTCGAGGTGCGCGCCTACCGTCAGCCAAGGTTCCTCCTCCAACTGCTCCCGGTCGGGCTGCAGGTGGCTCAGGCGATCCCAAACCAGGCGCAAAATAACCGTGCGCAGGTAGGCCCGAAGGGGGTGCTCGTGCTGCCATCGCCGCAGAACGCGGAAGTCGTGTGCCCACAGGTGGGCATACACCTCCTGCATAAGATCATCTTGAAACAGCCGAGACGCCGGAGACGACGTAAGGACTACGGTACGGAAGAACGCGTGGTGGCATGCGAGCTGCGTCATCGACGGAAGCCCCGTCCGATCCACAGGAGGGTCAAACCCGCGACAAAGAAGGATGTAGGCGCGGAGCCCCACAACCACCTCTTGTGGCTTCCCTTAATGCCCGAAGCGCACCAGCCTAGGCTGCATGCGTCAACCAGAGATCCCTCGGCCGACCCTCGAGCAAATGCGCCAGGCAGCACCGTGGCTTTGGGTCTGGTGCCGCAACTGTCACTGCCGCCATAAGGCGCCCATGGCGCTTGCGCCGCTAATCATCCGTTGGGGCGGGGACGCTTCAAGTGACCTTCTCCGGCGATCGGCCCGGTGCACGTGCTGCGGTAGCAAGGGTGCCGACCTGCAGCATCCTAGCGCGAGATCCAGCGACATAGCGCTGGCTTTCCATACTCGAGCGGAGGATTGGGGTTAGCACTTACTTCGCCGGCAAACCTAAAGGTGCGACCACGGCCTGAAGCTACGACACTTCCCGGCGAAAATTCCTCCGACACACGTCGCAAGGGACAACGACGTGACCATTGGCGATTAAAGGGATCCAGTAAAGTGGCACGCGCACGAACGCGACGTGGGTCGGCGTTTTTCGGCGAGGAATTGACCACGGCGGGGGGAGGACCTCGTCATACAGCCACCATCTGCCGCCTGAGCTTGTGGATCGTGCCGGTGCCGAGCCCGGTCAGTTTTGCCGTCTTGATTATGCCCGTTCCCTTTGCCAACTCTTGGCGTGCCCTATCGAGCTTGTCGGCCTCGGCTCGTGTCCGGCCTAGTCTTTTCCGGACCTTGCCGGCCTTGCTCACAAACTTGCCGTCGCGCTCGATCTTGGCCTAGACGCTCAGGGCGGCCCGGACGCGCTGGCGGATCATCGAGCGTTCGAATTCGGCGAAGGCACCGGTCATCAGGCCGACCATGATTGCTGTGCTGAGATCGAAGCTGAGGCCCGTCTGGGCCAGGACGCTTACTTTCCAGCCGTGCAGATCGTCAAGCGTCTCGACGAGGTCTCGTGGGCTCCGACCCCATCGGCTCAGCTCCGTGACGAGGATGGCCTCGATCCTGCAGGCTCTGGCCAGTGCCAGGACCTTGCGCGCTCCTGTTCATCATGACGCGGAACACGTCGATCCGACGCAGATTGAGGCGCATGACCATGCTGCACTGCCAGAACCATGTAGTTATAAAACCATCATCTCATTTCATTGGACTGATGCGCGCACCCATGCAACCTTTTTTCCCTTGAGCGGAGCGAGGCAGTCATGGGCTTTCTTTTCCAGCGATCGGAGTTCATCGAGCGCATCGGCCGGGCCAAGAAGGAGATGGCGCGACGGGGGATCGACCTGCTGATCGTCTCCTCGCCCGCGAACCAGTTCTGGCTGACCGGCTATGACGGCTGGTCGTTCTACACGCCTCAGATGGTGGCGGTGGACGGGGCGACCGGAGGAGCCGATCTGGATCGGCCGCAAGATGGACGCGGTCGGTGCCAAGTTCACAGCGTTTCTCAAGCCTGAAAACGTCGTGCCCTATCCCGATGAATACGTCGGCTCTACCGATCTGCATCCGATGCAGTTCGTCGCCGACGAACTCAGGCGGCGTCGTTGGGACAAGGGGACCATTGGCGTCGAGACGGACGACTACTACTACACCGCCAAATGGGATGCGCTGCTGAAGCAAGGCCTGCCCAACCGCACTTCGTCGACGCGTTCCTGCTGGTCAACCGCTGCCGCATGAAGAAGTCGGCGGCGGAGCTCACCTTCATGCGCCAGGCCGGACAGATTGCTGCCGCCGCACAGAAGGCAGCCTTCGAGACAGCGTGCGCGCCGGTGTGCGCCAGTGCGACGTGATGGCCGAGCTTTACCGCGTCACAACCGCCGGCCTGCCCGAATTTCGGCGGCACGTTTCCGTGCAAGCCGCCGAACGCGATGGTCAGCGAGATCGCCTCCGCGCCGCATCTGTCCTGGACGCGACGAGAAGCTGGTTCCCGGCGACATCTTCTACATCGAGATGGGCGGCGTGCGGCATCGCTATCACTCGCCACTGTCGCGCTGCATCTACCTCGGCAGGCCGACCGAGCGCATGAACAAGGTCGCGAGCGTGATTGCCGAGGGGCTCAATGCCGTGCTCGACAAGGTGAAGCCGGGCGTGACCTGCGAGGAGCTGGCGGCGACCTGGAAAGCGGTGATAAGCCGCCACGGCATCGAGAAGGACAACCGCATCGGCTACCCGGTCGGCATCGGCTATCCCGCCGACCTGGGGCGAGCTCACCGCCAGCATCCGCGCCGGCGACAAGACGGTGCTGGAGGAAGGCATGACTTTCCACTGCATCCCGGCGATCTGGCTCGACACGTACGGGCTCGTGATCTCCGAGACGCTTCGCGGTAACCAAGTACGGCGCTGAGTGCTTCGCCGACTATCCGCGTATCCTGTTCACGAAGGACTAGCGCCATGGGCGATCGGGCGCGGGCAGGTCAGTCGCTGCGAGGTGGTAAGAACCTATATGGCTATGCCGTCGGCATTTTGATGATCGAAGGCCGCTTTCCCCGGCCCCCCGGCGCCATCGGCAATGCGACCACGTTCCCGTTTCCGGTGATGCACCACGTCGTCAGTGGCGCGAGCGGAACGGCCAGCGTGCAGCGCCTCTCTAAGCTCGATCCTGACAGCCGGGAGTTTGCCGAGGCAATCGAGCCCTGGCTCGCAGGCGCCAGGCATCTGGCGGATCAAGGCTGCCGGGCGATCACCACTTCGTGCGGATATGCCGCGTTGTTCCAGAGGCATCTGACCGCGGTGGTCGAGGTGCCCGTGTTCGCCTCCTCGCTGCTGCTCGCGCCGCTCATTGCGCGCATGTTGAAGCCCAACCGCCTTGTCGGCCTCGTCACCGCAGACGCTGCATCGCTCGGGCCCCGCCATCTCGCCGGTGCGGGCGTTGATCCGGCGACCGTCGCCATCGCCGGCATGGACGGCTGCCCCGAATTCGCAGCCACCTCCTGGGACGACCAGCGCACGCTCGATGTCGAGCGGCTGGAGCAGGAGACCGTCGGCGTCGCGCTAAAGCTCGCGCGGGTGAACCCCAAGGTTGGTGCGATCCTGCTCGAATGCTCGCTCTTGCCGCCCTATGCCGCCGCCGTGCAGGCAGCGACCGGTTTGCCCGTGTTCGACTTCACCCACCTCGTCGCCATGGTGCACGACGCAGTCGCGCGGCGGACATTCGTGGGACTCGTCTAGCAGCGCGGAGCGCTATGCTCACCGCGAGGGATGAATTGTGGGGCTGGTGTGGACGAGGCCATGGCCTGTGATCCGATAATGGGGGTAATGAATGGCGCCGGCGCAACCTTCGAGTATAGCGGGTGGAGCCCGGTTGAATGTTGACCGCGCTCGCGGCAACGGCTGAGGAATATATGCAGCGTCTGACGGCAGCCATCTACCCGCTGGGCGCCATGATCGGTGCGCTCGTCCTCTGGCATGTCATCGTCGTCGAATTCGACGCGCCGAAGTACATCCTCCCGCGTCCGAGCGAGGTCTTCCAGCGCATCGCCGAGGATTTCGAGTTCCTGCTCTGGCACTCGGTCGTCACGGTTGCGGAGACCCTCGGCGGCTTCTTCCTCTCCATCGTGCTGGGCATTCCGATCGCGATCTCGATCGTAGCCTCCCGGGTCCTGGACCGGACCCTCATGCCGTGGCTAATTCTCAGCCAGACCTTCCCGAAAGTTGCGCTGGCCCCGTTGATTGTGGTGTGGTTCGGCCTCGGTTTCCTCCCGAAGCTTCTCGTCACCTTCCTTGTCGCCTTCTTCCCGATCGTGATCTCGACGATCGTCGGGTTGCGCTCGGTCGAGCGCGAGATGTTGGAGCTGGCCCAGTCCATGCGCGCTTCGCCACTCCAGGTCTTCTTCCGCTTCCGCATGCCCATGGCGCTTCCGAACGTCTTTGCCGGTATCAAGGTCTCGGCCGCCTTCGCGGTTGTCGGCGCAGTCATCGCGGAGTGGGTCGGCGCCAGCGCCGGCCTCGGCTACCTATTGATGAAAGCCAACGGAACGCTTGATACCACGCTGCTGTTCGCGGTTCTGGCTGCCCTCATGGTGATCGGCGTCGTGCTCTACTACGCGGTCGAGATCGTGGAGCGCCTGGTTATCCCCTGGCATGCCGTGATCCGGCTCCAGGACACAACGCAAGGGTTCTAGTGAGACCATCAGGAGAGATCTGTCCGCTCAACCCAAAGGGAGAAAGCCCATGACCAACCTCACGCGCCGCGCTCTATTCGTCGGAGCGACGGCGCTCGCCGCCTTGCCCTGCCCCTACATCGCGAGAGCGCAAGCCCAGACTTCGGTCAGCTTCCGACTTGACTGGACAATCTATGGCACTCACGCGCCGTTCTTTCTGGCTCTCGAAGAGAAGATGTTTGAGAAGGCTGGGCTCGCGGTGACGATCGGTGAAGGGCAGGGTTCGGGCACTGTCGCGCAGCTCGTCGGCCGCAACAACGATCAGATGGCCTTCATCGATTTCGCGACCATGATCCGGGCCATCGAGCAGGGCGTTCCGGTCATCGGCGTGCAGAGGATCGTCGCCTCTTTGATGTGCATCATTAGCCACTCGGACGCGCCGGTGAAGTCGCCAAAGGAGCTCGAGGGCAAGATCATCGCCTTCGCACCTTCCGAGAGCACGGGTCAGATGTTTCCCGCGCTGATGTCAAAGGCAGGCGGCGACATCAAGAAGGTGAGCATTCTCAATCCCGCCTTCGGCGCGAAGAGCGCGCTCTTCCTGCAGCGGCGGGCGGATGCGATTCCGGCGAACGTCAACGTTCAAGTCGCAGAGCTCGAAGCCCAGGGGGCCAAGGTGCACTATTTCCGTTACAGCGACTTCGGCGTCGAGCTGCTCAGCCAGGGAATCGGGGCCAATGTCGCATGGGCACAGCAGAACGCGCCTGCCGTCAACGCATTCCTGCGCGTCTCCCAGGATGCGCACGCCATTGCACTGAAGGAGCCGGAGAAAGCGGTCGATCTCTTGATCAAGAAGCTGCCGGAGCAGGCCCGGAACAAGAAGGTGCTGCTGAGGCAGATGGATCTCTCTAAGGATGCCTACGTCACCAGCGCAACCAAGGGCAAGCCGTTCGGCTTCATGGCGGAGGAGGACTGGAAGACGACCCAAGAAACGTTGGTCCAGTATGGGGGACTGCCCAAGGCCACGCCCTTGGAGAAGCTCTTCACGAACGCCTATCTGCCGAGTTGAGCCTGCCTTAGGCATCACGATGACGTCGGCCATCGCGCTCGGATCGGTGAGCAAGACCTTCGACACGGGAGGCGATCGCGTTGACGCCCTGATGGACATCTCACTGACGGTGGAGAAAGGTGAGTTCGTCTCGGTGGTCGGCGCGTCGGGATGCGGTAAGTCCACCTTACTCCGGCTAGTCGCCGGGCTGATGCCGCCGACCTCGGGCTCGATCAGCATCGGGAGCCGCCCCATCAACGGACCCGACCCCAGCATCGGGATCGTGTTCCAGACGCCGGTCCTGCTGCCATGGCGGTCGGTGCGGCGCAACGTCGAGATCCAGCTCGAAATCCGCCGTATCCGTGATGCGGAGGCGCGAGCCCGGGTCGATGATCTGCTTAAGCTCGTCGGTCTCTCGACCTTTGCCGAGCGCCGGCCCTACGAGTTGTCGGGAGGCATGCAACAGCGCGTCTCCATCTGCAGGGCGCTGGTCCACGATCCCTCTTTGCTGCTGATGGACGAGCCGTTCGGTGCGCTCGACGCGCTGACCCGCGAGCACATGAACCTGGAGCTGCAGCGGATCTGGATGGCGACGGGCAAGACCGTGCTGTTCATCACACACAGCATCACTGAGTCTGTGTTGCTGGCCGATCGCGTCGTCGTGATGACGCCGCGGCCCGGGCGGATCATGGAGGTCGTGCCGGTGCTGCTGCCGCGCCCGCGCGACTTCTCTGTGCTGCGCCGGAGCGATTTCCACACCGCTTGCGAGCGCATCCGCGAGCTGATGAACGCGGCAGGGTTGACCGAATGACGAGCACGAGTTGGCCAGGCGCTTCCCCCGCGCTCGCCCATCGCCCCGTGCTGATGGGCGAGCGTGGAATAGTTGTTGCGGGTCACCACCGTGCGGCGGAAGCTGGAATCGAGATTTTGCAAGAGGGCGGGAACGCCATTGATGCGGCGATCGCGACCGCTGCCGCACTCGCGGTCGCGGTCCCGTTCATGAACGGCCTCGGCGGCGACTGCATAGCTCTCTACGCACCGGCGAACGGGTCCGTGAAGGCCATCAACGGTTCGGGCGCGCTTGCAGAACGCGCCAGCGTCGAGGAGATACGCCAGCGCGGACATGTTGTGATGCCCATCCGCGGTCCCTTAAGCGTGTCGGTCCCGGGGCTGGTCGCTGCCCTCGGCGAGGCGCGGGATCGGTTTGGCTCAATGCCGCTCGCACGCCTGCTGGCGCCGGCCATCGCTCTGGGGCGCAACGGCGTGCCGATAGATGCGGCGGCTGTCGGCTTTTACAACGGACCGGGCTATGCCGCGCTCGCAGCGGAGTACCCGGATCTGTCGCGCCACTATGGTCCAGCGGGAGGCCGCGTGCTCGGAGAGCGCCTGAAGCAGCCGGGCGTCGCTGCAATGCTCGAGGCCGTCGCGAGAGGTGGCGCACGCGAGTTCTACGAGGGTGCGCTTGCCCGATCGTGGCTGAGAGCCGCACAGGCGTCGGGCGTCCTGCTCGAACAGGAGGACCTCGCCGGCCACCGCACCGATTTCTCGCCCGCGCTGACCATTGCCTGGCGCGGCCGGCAGGCCCACGTCGCGCCGCCGAACTCCCAGGGGCTCGCCCTGTTGGCCCTGCTACGGCTGTCCGAGCGGCGCCCCCGCCCGGCTGCGGCCGAAGCTGCCGATCCGCTGATCGATCCGCTGTCGTTCCTCGAGGACAAGACCCGGGCCTTCATCGCGCGCGATCGCTGGTGCGTCGACCCACGCCGGCTGCCGCTCGACGCCGCTGCGCTCGAGCCTCGCACGCTTGAGGGGCTTGCTGCAGAGGATGCCACAGCATCCTCAACCCGCTCGGGCGGCGGCGACACCTCCACGCTCGTCGTGATCGACCGGAACGGCAATGCGGTCTCATGGGCGCAGTCGCTGTTCGAGGAGTTCGGCTCCGGCATCGTCGCCGGCGAGCACGGGCTCGTTCTGCACAACCGCGCCGGGCTCGAGCGCCTTGATGGTGAAGAGGTCTACAGGCTCCGTGGCGGCCTGCGTCCGTTCCACACGCTCTGCCCCGCGCTCACGACGCGCTCCGACGGCGAGACGATCGCGATTGCCACGCCGGGTGATCATGGCCAGCCGCAATCGCTGAATCAGGTGCTGCGGCGACTTTGCGAGCAGGGCCTTGACCCGCAAGCGAGCGTTGAGTGGCCGCGCCTGCGTCACGACCGCGGAGACGTCGTGATGCTCGAGGATCGTTGTCCGGCGGACTGGGACCGTCAGCTTGCTGGCGCCGGCTGGTCGCCGCGCCGGGTTGGTCCATGGTCGCGACTGATGGGGGGTGTCAATGTCATTGTGCGCCGGCCAGACGGGCTGATGCTCGGCGGCGCCGATCCTCGCCGCTCGAGTTATGCCCTTTCCTTGTGAGTTCGAGCCACATGTCCGACACGCCCCAGTCCGTTCCGAGAGTAGCAGCATGAGCCGTACAGCGCTTGGACATCTGGGATGGAGGAGGCCATCCGGAAGTCACGCGCCCAGCGGCGCCCAGCCCAACTTGGCGGACATCATTGCTGCCCGCAAACGCATCCGCGGAATGGCGGCCCTCACACCGCTTCGCCCTTCTGACGCGATGAGCCGGCATTGCGGCGCACCCGTCTACTTCAAGCTCGAGACGATGCAGCCAACTGGCGCCTTCAAGGTCCGAGGTGCAGCCAATCACATACTATCGCTCTCTGCGGATCAGCGACGCGCGGGCGTTATTACGGTTTCGACCGGCAACCACGGGCGTGCTGTCGCTTATGTCGCTTGCGCGCTCGCCATTCGGTGCGTGGTCTGCCTCTCCTCGCTCGTGCCGGCGAACAAGATCGCCGCCATCGAGGCTCTCGGAGCGGAGGTCGACGTCGGTGGTGCCGACCAGGACGCCGCAATGGAGCGCGCGATCGCGCGCGCCTGCGCGGAAGGCATGACCCTCGTCCCGCCATTCGATCATCCAGCCGTGATCGCCGGTCAGGGCACGATCGGGCTCGAAATTGCAGAGGATTTGCTGCCGGTTGGCACCGTCATCGCACCGCTAAGCGGGGGTGGGCTGATCGGCGGAATCGCGGCGGCCCTGAAGCCCATCGATCCAAGGATCCGCGTGGTCGCCATCGCAAGCGAGCGCTGCCCGGCCATGCTTGAGAGCCTGAAGGCCGGGTGGCCGGTGATGGTGGAGGAAAGATCGAGCCTTGCCGATTCGCTCGGTGGCGGCATCGGTCTCGAAAATGCGTATTCCTTCCCGCTGGTGCGCGATCTCGTGGACGAGGTGTGGGTCGTCGGCGAGGACGCGACGGCAGACGCGATCAGGCTTGCTTTCATCCATGAAAGGCTCGTTCTCGAAGGTGCTGCGGCGACGGGAATCGCCGCGCTCATCCAGGCTCCGGCCGGCACATTTCCAGGTCCGATCGTCGTCGTGGTAACCGGCGACAACATTGATCGGCGGACATGGTTGGCGATCATAAACGATGGCAACAATCGTGCGTGATGGGCTACGACGGATGCTCCGCGAGGCGGGTCCAACCGGCCACGCGGGCCTCACAGGGGAGAGGGGGCGGGGGATATTAACGCGCCGCAGAATTACCCTCCCTGGTGCGCAAATGGTCAGCCATGTTCTCCCGTACCGCTCAGGAGGCGACCATGCCCAAGGGATTTAACCTGCGGTGTGCGGCCGGAAAATCCGCGAGAGTATGGCTGCAGGGTCGCACTTTACAGGGCTTGTGTTTGTATTTCGTCACTATACCTTCCCGCCCGCGATGCCTGCATTCGAATCATATCGAATTATACTCAAAATTATTGAGTATATATTAACAGCTAACCTTGGGTGTACTATGTGAGCATTGCATATTCTGCGAATTGGCCAAAGTGGACGGCTGAACTTCGCCGGCTATGTGGGCATTGCAACGGGGCGTCGGGCGACCCCGGCGCTCTTTCATGGGTCCCCAGGGGCCAGAAGAACCCAGAAGTAGCCTGACCGCAACAAGGGCGAGATCCGACGAGGTGGCTGGCACGTTGCCAGCGCACCGCGCCCATGCATTCGGCCTCACGAACGCGAATCACGCCGCGCCGTTCTGCAGCGCATCGGCGCCGTAGTCTTGCGACCGTCAGCCCTCCGAAGTACGACGGGACCAGGTTAACTGAGATTTACACGCCACACGCTGCAAAACGCGACCAAGAGGTTCGGTCCGCCATACGGGACCGGGCGCAGCGGTGGGTCCAGAGTCGCGACGTGAGTCAGCGTTTTTCGACAATAAATCGATGGGATTGATCATGGAGAAAGGTGTTTGCTTCGCCGCGAATAGTTGGCAGGGAGGCGGCGTCTGATCGCCTGTCCTGAGGGAAGTGAACATGCTGGCCAGTGACAAGCGCGCAACCGCCGCGGGCGCCCCCACCCTTATAATCCTCTCCATCGTGGTCGTTTGCTTCATGGCGCTGTCGCTGTTGGTGACGGCGACTGGCACGGCACGGTTTGCGGTAGCCATGGGGTACGACGCCACCGTCGGCTACGCGGTGGGCGGCGTTTTTGACATAGCCAAGCCTCCTGGTGGCGGTATTCGCCCTCTGGGGTCGGCGATCGTTCGGGCTCGCGGTGGTAATCGGCATCGCCTGGGTCTGCCTCGTCACCTTCAGCTGGCTTGCGACGCATGCCACCGCCACCACGGCGATCGCCGCCATCGAGCGCAGCGGCACCTGGAAAATGGAGGTTCGGAGCAAGACCAAGGCCGAGTTGGCGTCAGTGGAGCAGCGGCTGGCCGGGTTGAGCCGCCCCACCCCGCCCCGCCCGGTCAAGACCGTGGCCGAGGCACTGGCAGCGGAACGCGTGCCACCCAGCGTGTGGCAGGACAGTCAGGAGTGCAAAGGCATCCAGGAGAGCGCCCACTTTGCCAAGGCCTGCGCCCAGGTCGTGCAGCTGCGCATGTCTCCGGGCTGGACAAGGAAAAGATTGGTTGCGGGGGCTCGCAACCGTCTTGATTTGCAGCTGAATAATCTGTTGTCCGCGATGCTATCTTGAGGCACTTGCTTTGAGAGCAAGGGGGCGCGAGTTTCAAATCTCGCTGCTCCGACCAATACTTCGCGCTGCCCGCCCGTGACCATCGCTGCTTCCTAGTTGCCAGGAGATTCGTGCAATGCCCGCGACCTACGACCGTGACCTGATCGGCTACGGTGCCAACCCGCCGAATCCCAAGTGGCCGGGCGGCGCACGCCTCGCTATCAACTTCGTCATGAACTACGAGGAGGGCTCGGAGCCCTCCGTGCAGGACGGCGAGGGCTTCACCGAGGTCGGCCTCACGGAGGCGCACAGCCTCGGCCAAGGCGTCAAGGGCCGCGACCTCGCCGCCGAGGGCATGTTCGAATACGGCAGCAGGGTCGGTTTCTGGCGTCTGATGCGGTTGCTCCAGGAGCGCAAGCTGCCGATGACGGTATTCGGCTGCGCCCTCGCCCTGGAACGGCACAAGCCTGCTGCCGACGGCCATCCGCGCCTCCGGTTTCGACGTCTGCTGCCACGGCTGGCGCTGGATCAAGCACTACGAGCTGACCGAGGCCGAAGAGCGCGAGCACATCGCGCAAGGCCGTCGCGTCGCTGCAGACCACGGTCGGCGAGCGGCCGCTCGGCTGGTATTGCCGCTACGGGCCGAGCGTCAACACGCGGCGCCTCGTCGTCGAGGAGGGCGGGTTCCTCTACGATTCGCGACTACTATGGCGACGAGCTGCCGTTCTGGAAGACGGTCGACGGCCGGCCGCACCTGATCGTGCCCTACTCGCTCACCAACAACGACGGCAAGTACGCGGGCTGGGTCGGCACCTCCGACGAGTGGTTCGCGTTCATCCGCGATGCCTTCGACATGCTCTACAAGGAGGGTGCCAAGACGCCGAAGATGATGTCGGTCGGGCTGCACATGCGGCTGATCGGGCACCCGGCACGCGCGGCCGGCCTGGAGCGGCTGCTCGACTACATTTTGAAGCAGGACGGCGTTTGGGTAACGCGTCGGCTAGATATTGCTCGACATTGGATGACGACGCACCCTTATCCGGGCAAGGGGCTCAACGAGTAGCTGCTGCACCAAGTGCTGCAGCGAGGTAGCGGACGGCTTCGGGGATCGCCGCGATCACCGGTACGCCGACTTTGCCGCTCAGCGCTTTCGCCACACGCCCGAGTGGCCCGCCGCCGATGACGATGGCCTCGGCGCCATGCTGTGTTACGGCCTGCTCGGTCAGGGCCTGCAAAGCGCTCTCGAGTTCAACGGGTGTCGCCATCAGCGCGATCGGATCACCCTCTGTTGCCAGCACACCGACGCAGTGCGCTCCAAGCCCGATCTCTTCTGCCCGCAAGGCCATGCGTCGAACCAAACGCCACGTGTGGGTGACGACGGCGAAGCGACGTCCGTTCGCCGCCGCCGCGCGCATGCTGGCCTCGGCGATTCCGACCACGGGCCGGTCGAGCAAGGCGGCTAGCTCGTCAGCTCCGGGATCGCCAAAGGCGCTAACGATGACCGCGTCGGCACTTTGCGCGAGCTCCGGAGCCAGCGCACGCACGGCATGGGCAGCCTCGTCGAGTTCCGCTTCGTTGGTCAGGAGGGGAGCGCCGAACCGTGCGGTCAGCCCATCGATGCGGAAGCAGACCGGCGCATTCTCGCGTGCGATCTCGGTCATGAGCGCCGTAAGCGGCTCCGACGTGTTCGGGTTGACGAGAACAATACGCTGCATGAGGTCTCGAGGATTTTTCAAAGGGGGAGTTGCGAGCCGGGACAATTTGTAGGATAGCACGTGCTCTCGTCACTTTGCGCGGAAGACGGCGGCTTGACGTGCCAGCCTGCACAATATTTCAGCGCAATGAGCTGCCGTTGTGCACTGTCGTTCAAAGCCCACGCCCGAAGGCCCGATCTGCCGCGCACACTCGAGCCACAAAACACGGCGCGACAAGATGCCTTCGAGTTGGCACGACGCTTGCGATTAACTGAACTAGCGCAGCGTCGCCTCGGCGATTGCAACGGTTGGCGTGCCACACAACTGTTGGGAGGTTGCGATGTTCGCACCCCTCGGCGGGATCGGTGTGGTTGCACCGGCCCCGAACAGTGACATGAGCTACAGGCGAGAGCCCCCGATACGGGTGTGCTCGACCTCACCGCCGCGAACCGCGCCCGCAGCACCCCAAACTCATGAAAAATGTTCGTCTCAGGTCGCCCAGCGCTCGCGCGCCGCGGCATCGGGCGCAAATGGGCACTCGCGGATTGCTCGCAATCATCGATCCACCGAAGAGGAGAGCCTACCATGTGTGACAGGATCGGATGCATGCATCTGCCGAACCTGGAGTCGATGGACTTTAGCCGGCGCAAGTTCATGCAATCGTCGGGTGCGGCCGTGCTGACCATGGGCGTCGGCTCGAGCCTGTTCGGGGGTGCCGCACATGCCGCGGGAGAGCTGAAATCCACGCACGGCACCGGCTTCTGCAATCTCAACATCTTCCTTGCCCACGCTATGCAGTTCTCCAAGGAGGACGGTGTCGAGCTCAAGTTCGTCAATACGCCGACATTCGCCGAGCAGGTGACTTTCCTCGGCATCGGCCAGGTCGATCTCGGCCTCATGCCCTATACGAGCTTTATCGCGCTGTTCAATGCCGGCGCGCCCGTGAAGATCGTCGCCGGCGGCGGCATCGAAGGCTGTGTGATCGTCTCGCGGCCCGGCCTCGATACGGCCCAGAAGCTCAAGGGCAAGACGCTCGGCACCTTCCAGCTCGATACGCTCGAAGTGATGCCCTACGACTGGCTGAAGAAGAACGGCGTCGCCTTCAAGGACGTCAACGTGCGCTACATGGGCTCGACGCCCGAGGCCGTCGAAGCCTTCAAAGCCGGGGCGATCGACTGGATCTGCACCATCGAGCCCTACGGCACGGCGCTGCTCAACGACGTCAAAGGTTCGCACAAGCTCTCCGACGGCCGCGACATCTACGGCGAGGGCTACACCGACTGCGTGCTCGCCTGCCGCGCCAACCTCATCAAGGAGAACGCCGCGGGCCTCAAGGCCATCATCAAGGGTATGATGAAGGCCCAGCACATGGCCGAGACGCAGCAAGCCGAGACGCTCAAGAAGCTGGTCGGCACCTACTACAAGACGTCGATCGACAACGCGACGCTGGCGATGGGCAAGCAGCCCGCCGTGGTCGATGCCAGGAAGCAGACGGACTTTATCCTGCAGCGCACCGACAGCCTCATCGAGATGGGTTATATCAAGAACAAACCGGGTCGTGATGCGATTGACTGGTCGCTGCTTGAGCAGGTCATTGCCGAGAACCAGGACCTCTACTCGAAGCTCAAATACAAGGCCGCGTGATGGCAACGCTCGCTTCCGTCGGCGAGCGGCCGAGCGGCTCCGTGGGCCAGGTCGGCGGAGCGCTTGCTCCGCCGGCCACCCCGCGTCACCGGTCGGTGTTCGCGGCGCGGATTTCGGCCAGCGTGCAGCGTCTGTGGTGGACGCTGGTGTCGATCGGCACATTCACCGTGATCTGGGAGTTGTGCTGGCTCACCGGCCTGGCCGATCCCAAGCTGCTGCCGCCGCCCCACATCTTCCTCGGCAACATCGCCGAGCAGGCCAAGTTCTTCAACACGGCGACGCGCTGGTCGATCGGCGTGAACCCGGCCGATGGCCCGAGCCCCTACGAAGCTGTCATGATCACCATCGGCGCTACTACGATGCGCGTGATGGTCGGCCTCGTCATCGCCTCGGTGCTCGCCATCTCGCTTGGCGTGCTGATCCGATATTTCCTCATGTTCGAACGGTTAACGTTGCCGGCCATCACGCTCCTTTCACCCGTATCGCCGATTGCCTGGCTGCCAGTGGCGATCTTCCTGTTCGGCATCGGCAACGCGCCGGCGATCTTCATGGTGGTGATCGCGCTCTTCTTTCACATGGTACTCGCCACTATCAGCCAGATCGACGGGGTCAACAGGAACCTGATCAACGTCGCACGCACCATGGGCGCAACCAAATGGCAGACCTATAGTCGCGTGATCATCCCGGCAATCCTGCCTGGGCTGCTGGTGGTGCTACGCATGAACCTGTTTGCGGCCTGGATGGTGGTTCTGGTGGCGGAATTGACCGGCGTCGGCTATGGGCTCGGTCAGGTGATCATGATGGCGCGCAACACCTTCAACCCGTCGCTCGTGTTCTTCACCATCGCCCTGATCGGGTTGCTCGGCTTCACGTTTGATCTCATCTTGCGCATGCTGCAGAAGCGCATTCTGTACTGGGTCGCGGAGACGACGGGGGTGTTGCGTGGCCTTTGACCTGCCCAAGCCCTTCTCCTCCAACAGCTCGGTGATCTGTCGCGGGGTGTCGAAGACCTGGGCTGAGGGGACCGAGCGCGCGCACGAAGCGCTGCGCGACATCGACATCGAGATCGAGCCGGGCGAGTTCGTGGTCTTCCTCGGGCCGTCGGGATGCGGCAAGAGCACGCTCCTCTATCTCGTGGCCGGGCTCGAGCCGCTCTCCAACGGCGAGATCTGGTCGTACCACGAGCGCGTCGCCGCCCCCTCGCCGGATCGCAGCTTGATCTTCCAGGAGACGTCGCTGTTTCCCTGGCTGACGGTATGGCAAAACGTCAGCTTCGGGCTCGGGATCCGCGGGGCGAACAGCACGACGCGCCGCGCCGCCGCACGCGATGCCCTGCACCGGGTGGGCCTGACGGCTGCATTCGACAAGCGCCCCGACGAGCTGTCGGGCGGCATGCGCCAGCGCGTCGCCGTGGCTCGGGCGCTGGCCATGCGGCCCAAGGTGCTGCTGATGGACGAGCCGTTTGCCGCGCTTGACGTGCAGACGCGACAGCGCATGCAGGACTTCCTGCTCGACGTGTGGCGCGACAGCGGCGCCTCGATCCTGTTCGTCACCCACCACATCGACGAGGCGGTGGCGCTGGCCGACCGCGTGGCGGTATTCACGTCGCGGCCCGGCCGCATCAAGACCATCGTGCCGATCGATCTGCCGCGGCCGCGCAACCTATTCTCGCCCGAATGCGAGAAGCTCAGGATCGAGCTGACGCAGCATCTGCGCGACGAGGTCGATCGCGCCTTTGCCGAGCAGGAGGCGCTTGCCACTCCGGCTTAATTGTCCGACTCAGTCTTCGCTCAGACATGAGGAGAGCCCCATGGCCACGTCCCTGATCCGCAGCCGCGCCATGATCACGCGCACCATCGACCGCAAGAGTTGGGAGGAGATCCCAGATGGCGCCGTGCTGCAGGAGGACGGCACGATCATCGCCATCGGCACCTACAAGGACCTCAAGGCGCAGCACCCGAAAGCACCGGTGCTGGGCTCGGGTAACGAGATCCTGCTGCCGGGCTTTGTCAATGGTCACCACCACGTCGGCCTGACGCCCGTGCAGCTCGGCTCCGCCGACATGCCACTCGAGCTGTGGTTCATCACGCGCATGGTGATCCGCAACCTCGATCTCTATCTCGACACGCTCTATTCGGCCTTCGAGATGATCGGCTCCGGCATCACCACGGTGCAGCACATTCACGGGTGGATGCCCGGCACGCTTCCCGAGGTCGAGGCCAAATCGGGCGAGGTGATCCGCGCCTACGAAGACGTCGGCATGCGCGTATCCTACTGCTACGCCGTGCGCGACCAGAACCGGCTCGTCTACCAGGCCGATCAGGAGTTCGTGGCGAGCCTGCCCAAGGAGCTGCAGGAGCCGATGCAGCGCTGGTTCGCGCGCTTCAAGACCAGTCTCGACGAGAGCATGGGGCTCTTCCGCAGCCTCTTCGAGCGCCACAACAACAAGCGCCGCGTGAAGATCCAGCTGGCACCGGCCAACCTGCACTGGTGCTCCGACAAGGCGCTCGGATTGCTCTCCGAAGCCTCGAAAAAATACGACGTACCCATGCACATGCACCTGCTCGAGACCGCCTACCAGAAGGAATACGCCTGGCGGCGCGGCAAGTGCACGGCGCTCGAGTACATCGACCGCTTCGACATGGTGAACCCGCGCCTTACGCTCGGCCACGGCGTGTGGCTCAACCAGAAGGACATCGAGCGCATGGCGGCGGCAGGGGCCTGCGTGTGCCACAACTGCTCGTCGAACTTCCGCCTGCGCTCGGGCGTCGCCGCGCTCAACCACTTCGAGAAAGCCGGCATCAACACTGCCATCGGCCTCGATGAGGCCGGCATCAACGACGACCGCGACATGCTGCAGGAGATGAAGCTGGTGCTGCGCGCCCACCGCGTGCCGGGTATGGTCGACGACGATGTGCCGAGCATGAGCCAGGTGCTGCGCATGGCCACCGTCGGTGGCGCCAAGACGACGCCCTATGGTGCCGGCATCGGCACGCTCGAGGTCGGTAAATCAGCCGATCTCGTGCTCCTCGACTGGAAGCAGATCTCCTACCCCTACCTCGACGAGGAGACGCCCCTGCTCGATGCCGTGATCCAGCGCGCCAAAGCTGAGGGCGTGAAGCTCACCATGTGTGACGGCGAGGTCATCTATCAGGACAACAAGTTTACCAAGGTTGACCGCGATGCCTCGCTCAAGGCGCTGCACGACGATCTGAGCAAGGCGCTTGCCAACGATGAGGTCGAGCGGCGCAAGTTGTCGAAAGCCCTCCTGCCGCACGTGCGCAAGTTCTATGCGAACTACATAGATCCGGCCAAGCACGAGCCCTTCTACAGGCCGAGTTCGCGTGTCTAACGAAGTGCCTGCGCGACAACGCGAATCCAACTGCCAAGTTTGCCCAATTCTGCGGCAGCTTGCATGTCTTTCGGCATTGCATAAAGTTCGGGCAGTCACGAAGATGCGATCTGGACCAAGTCCGCTACCACATGATGGGAGGGCACAGAGATGCCGGGCTCGCGCAAGATTACTCGTAGAACCGCCGTTGGGGGGATCGGCATTGGCGCGCTCGGGGTCGTGGCAGCGCCGTCCATCCTCAAAGCCCAGACCAAGGAAATCGTGGTTGGCGGCGCCGCGAGCCACAAGCCGTGGGTCGAGAGCACTGTGCAGCCGTTCTTCGAGCAGAAGTACAATTGCAAGATCGTCTACGAGGGCACGCGCTCGCTGGTGAACCTCGAGAAGATGCAGAAGAACAAGGACAAACAGTATTTGTCCGTAGTGCAGATGGACGATCCGGTGATGATCCTGGCCGTCAAAGAGGGGCTACTCGAGAAGCTCACCGCCGACAAGGTGCCCAACCTGGCGAATCTCCGTCCGGGCGCCATCCACATGGAGGGCATGTGGGCCAACTACGTCGTGCCCTGGCAAGGCATCGCCTATAATACCAAGGCGCTGCCCAACGGCGTTGCCTCCTGGTCCGAGGTCTGGGATCCCAAGTTCAAGGGCCGCGTGATCCTCCCCTCCCTGCAGAATACGGAAGGCCTGGCGAATCTTGTTCATTGCTTCACACCTCGCCACAGGAAAGCCAATGGCGGAGGCGCTCAAGGATCCCGATGCCGGCTTCAAGCACCTTGCCAAGCTCAAGCCCAACCTGCTCACCGTCTATACGCAGATGCCGCAAGCCTTCAATCTATTGGAGCAGGGCGAGGCGTGGGTAATCGTCAGCGCGCTTTCCTCCTTCGCACTGCAGCGCAAATCGCAGGGTGCGCCGATCGATCTTGCCGCCCCGAAGGAAGGCATCTTTGCCAGCCCCTCCGGCATCTGCATGGTCAAGGGCGCACCGGCTGCGGCCCTCGCCTATGCCTATGTCAACGAGATGCTTGGCGCCGAGCTGCAGGGCAAGATTGCCGGCCCGACCTTCTCGCTGCCGACCAACACTGCCGTTTCACCTCCCCCCGGCATGCCGAGCAACGTGGCTCTCCATGGCCTCGACTGGGCTTATGTAGCCGACAACCGGACGGAGTGGGTCAACCGCTGGGACCGCGAAATGGCGATCTGATCTTGCGCATGTCCGGATATCGGCGCGGTCTCTTGCCGGAGGCCGCGCTTCTCACGTCAGGCGATGGGGAATGACGGGTACCACCGATTTCCTCAGTATCTCGGAAGCCGAGAAGTCATTCGCCACAACGCGCGTGCTGACCCGCGTCAATCTCGGAGTGAGGCGCGGCGAGTTCGTCTCCCTGCTGGGGCCTTCGGGTTGTGGCAAGACAACGCTGTTGCGCATCGTCGCTGGCCTGCTGTCACCAGATGCCGGAAGTGTGCGGCTCGACGGAGAAGACATAACCGATAGGCCGCCCCACCATCGCGACGTCGGCGTGGTATTCCAGAACTACGCGCTTTTTCCCCACTTGACCGTCGCCGAGAACGTCGCCTTCGGCCTCGAGGCCCGCCGGGCGCCGCGCAACGAAACGCAGGCTACGGTGGAGCGCTTTCTCGATCTCGTCCATATGCGCGACTTCGCTGTCCGCTCCATAAAGGCGCTTTCGGGCGGCCAGCAGCAGCGTGTTGCTGTTGCGCGCGCCCTTGCGGTGCGCCCGAAGCTGCTGCTGCTCGACGAGCCTTTCAGCGCTCTCGATCGAAAGCTGCGCGAGACCATGCAGATCGAGCTGAAACGGCTCCTGCGAGAGCTCTCGACGACGGCCGTCTTCGTCACGCACGATCAGGACGAGGCGTTGATGATGTCGGACCGCATCGCCGTGATGAACCGAGGGGGCATCGAGCAACTCGCGGATCCTGCCACGATCTATCTCCGGCCGGCGACCGCATTCGTCCTGGGCTTCGTCGGACTTTCGACGCGACTGGCCGGCTCGATTACCGCTGCGTCGGACGGGCAGGTCGTCGTGGCAACAACGCATGGTCCGATTCGGGCGATCGGAACGCTGCCCATCGGCAGCACGGCATTCATCGCCGTGCGCCCGGAGCGCATGAGCATCGGGTCGGCTACGACCAAGGAAAACAGTATTGACGTCGGGCTCCGCGACGCCGTGTTCCAAGGCTCAAAGGTCCAGCTCCACTTTGACGCCGCTGAAGGCGATCAGATCATGGTCGAGACCACTCAGCTTCCCGAAACCCCGCTCGAGCCCGGCACGCAAATTGCGCTCAGCTTTGCCGTGACCGACACGATGGTGTTTCCGACGGAGCCGACCTCATGATACCGACGAACGCGCGCAAAGCCCGTCGACGCCGACCGTTCGACCCCGTCGCGTTCTTGGCAGTCCCGGCGATCGCCTATCTGCTCTTCGTCTATGCATTGCCGCTGCTATGGCTGCTGCTGCGCAGCGTCATCGGCCCGAAAGGCTTCACGCTGGAGCCGATAGCCTCCTTCTTCGCCGATCCCTTCAATTGGCGGGTGATGGCTAACACGCTCAAGATCGCAGGGCTGGTCGCTTTGGTCTGTCTTCTCGTCGGCTATCCGACGGCCTTCGCGCTGGCCTGGGCCCGGGGATGGGTGCAGGTGGTCCTGCTGGCCGCGATCATCCTGCCGCTCTCCATCGGCGTCGTCGTCAAGGCCTTCGCCTGGCAGATCGTTCTGCGCCGCGACGGCATCGTCTCTTCAACTATGGTCGGCCTGGGGCTGTGGGACGAGCCGGTGCGGCTGCTGTTTACGGAAACAGGCCTCGTCCTTGGCGCCGCCAACGTGTTCCTTCCCTTCATGATCCTGCCCGTGTACTCGGTTGTGAAGCTCAGTGGATTCGCGTCTCAACGAAGCGGGCGCAACGTTGGGGGCGACGCCGTTCTATCGATTCCGGCGCATCACGCTGCCGCTGACACTGCCGGGTGTCGTTACCGGCACCGTGTTCGTCTTTTCGCTCTCCGTTTCCATGTTCGTCATCCCGAGTCTTCTGATCGGCGACCGCTTCCAGACGCTCGCGACGCTCATGGGCCGATCTTTCCTGCTGATGCGAAATGAGCAGCTAGGCTCGACCACGGCAGCCGTGCTGCTCGTGCTCGCCGTATCCATTGTCGTCGGCTCCGGCATCCTTGCGCGCCGCCTCGGGGATAGCGTATGACCCGCCTGGAGCGCAGCGCCATATGGGCAGTTTGGGGCGTCGCGGCTGCCGTCGTCGTTTTCCTGCTCCTGCCGCTCGTCGTCACGGTCGCCGTCTCCTTCGGCTCCTCGTCGGTGTTTACGCTGCCGCCGCCTGACTGGTCGCTCAAGTGGTATGCGCGACTCGCCACCACCAAGGGCCTCGCGCCATCCTTGGTCACATCGGTCGAGATCGCGGCACTGTCGACCATCATTGCCCTCGTGCTCGGTACGTTGTGCACGGTTGCGCTGGTGCGCGGGCAATTTGCCGGCAGCGAAGCCATTTCGACGTTCCTGGTGTCGCCGCTGATGCTGCCCGGCCTCGTCATCGGCATCGCCATGCTGCAGGCCTTCCGCGAGCTTGGGCTCAGGGGCGCATGGGGCAGCTTGCTGGTCGCCCACGTCGTGATCACCATGCCCTATGTCGTGAGGACCGTTCTCGGCGCGTTGTCTCTCTTCGATTTTGCCCTGGTCGATGCGGCCCGCACGCTCGGCTGCTCCTATCCTCAGGCCTTGCGCCGCGTTCTCGTCCCAGCCCTGGCGCCGGCGTTTCTCACGTCGGGCATGTTTGCCTTCCTGGCGTCCATGGACAACTATCCGATCTCCATCTTCTTCACGGATGCCTGGACCAAGACCTTGCCGATCCAAATGCTGCAATACGTGGAGGAAAGCCCCGATCCCATCATCGCCGCCATCTCCACCTGCCTAATCCTGCTCGCGGTGCTGGTGCTCTTCATCGGCGATCGCCTGGTCGGTCTCAGTCGCCTTGCGGACTTTTGAAGCACGCTATGACTCAAAACTACCGTGGCTATGCCGACCAGCCGCCGCCCGTCCGCTGGCCCGGGAATGCGCGGCTTGCCGTGTCGATTGTCGTCAACGTCGAGGAGGGGGCGGAACTCTCCCTGTCGCGCGGCGATGAGCGCAACGAGCACATCTACGAGGCCGTCGAGAAGGTCGATGCCCTACCGGATCTGTGCATGGAAAGCCATTTTGCCTACGGCACGCGGGCCGGCTGGCCCCGCATCCGGGCTCTCCTGAAGCGATATGGAGTGCGCGCCACGCTCAACGCTTGCGGCCGCGCCATTGCTATATCGCCCTGGATCGCCGCCGAAGCGGTCGCCGACGGGCATGAGGTCTCCTCGCACGGCTGGCGCTGGGAGCGGCAGGTGCACATGGCCGAGGCCGAGGAGCGCAGTGTCATCGCCAAGGCCGTTGCGTCCCTGTCCGCGGCGGCCGGCACTCCACCGGTCGGCTGGCACACGCGCTCCGCCACTTCGCCAAACACGCGCCGCCTGCTCGTCGAGCACGGCGGCTTCCTCTACGATTCCAACGCCTACGACGACGATCTTCCCTACGTGGAAACCGTCCTCGGGCGCCCCCACGTCGTGCTGCCCTACGCTTTCGATACCAACGACATGCGCTTTTTCAACAACGGCGGATTCGTCTTTGCCGAGGACTTTGCCCGCTACTGCTGTGATGCCTTCGACCGGCTCTACGAGGAGGCCGCCGCGGTGCCACGCATGCTGTCGGTCGGCCTGCATCTGCGCATCATCGGCCGGCCGGCCCGCATCGCAGGTTTCGAACAGTTCCTGCAGCATGTGGCGAATCGGCCGGGAATTTGGTTCGCGCGCCGCGACGACATCGCCCATGCCTGGAGGGCGGGCGTTGGCCTTCCTCTCTGGGTGCCAGCAGCGCCCCTATCGGAATTTAGGCCGTGATAGGCGAGGCCGCTCCTGCGTCCCAATCTCGCGGCGATCTATCGCGCCCAAGGCGAAGCTCTTGATGCCGCCCTCCACCGTCCTGACCACGGCCGCGAGGCTTTCGAAATCGTTCGCAGCTTGACCGAGCAGGTGTGCATTATCCCGGCCGATGGCAAGGTCACAGTCGAACTGAAAGGTGAGCTTGCGGGAATCCTTGTCCTGGCTGAGGGAGCCAAACGATGTTCGGGGTCCCCGGGGGACAGGGCACTGCAATGAGCGGCCCGAGACATAGGTAACAGATCGTACCGGACACATGGGTAACACTTTCCATCTGCGACGACGGGGGCAGGCGGGAGGTGGCGATGCCCTGGAAGGAGTGTTCGGTCGTGGAAGAACGCCTGCGTTTCGTTGCCCGGCTGCTCGACGGCGAGGTCATGACCGAGCTGTGCCGGGAGTTCGGCATTTCACGCAAAACTGGCTACAAAATCTTTGACCGCTACAAGGAGCATGGCCTCGAGGCCCTCACCGACCGCTCGCGCCGGCCCGTCCGCTATGCCAACCAGCTGCCCAGCCAGGTCGAGAGCCTGATCGTCAGCCTCAAGCGCAACAAGCCCCACTGGGGCGCCCGTAAGATCAGGGAGCTGCTCCTGCGCCGGCTGCCCGGCGACCTACGCCTGCCCGCCAAAAGCACCATCCATGCCGTCCTCGATCGTCACGGCCTCGTTAAACGCTTGGGCAAACGGCGCGCCCGCGCAACAGGCACGCCGCTGTCAAAGGCCCTGGCGCCCAATGATCTGTGGTGCGCCGACTTCAAGGGCGAGTTCAAGCTTGGAAACGGCCGCTACTGCTATCCCCTTACGGTCACAGACCAGGCCTCGCGCTTCCTCCTCATGTGCGAAGCCCTCGACACCATCCGCGAGGACGTTGCCGTTACTGCCTTCGAGCGGCTGTTCGCCGAGCGCGGGCTGCCTCAAGCCATTCGTTCCGACAATGGGGTCCCCTTCGCCAGTCCTCATGCCCTCTTCAATCTGTCAAAACTCGCCGTCTGGTGGCTGCGCCTCGGCATTGCCATCGAGCGCATCAAACCGGGCCATCCCCAGCAGAATGGCCGCCATGAGCGCATGCACCTCACTCTCAAAAAGGAGGCAACCCGGCCGCCGGGCATGAATAGCCTGCAGCAGCAGGCCCGCTTCGACGACTTCGTGCACGAGTTCAACGCCGAACGGCCGCACGAGGCCATCGCCATGAAGTGCCCCGCCGAGGTCTACATCCCCTCAAGGCGCCCCTACCAGGGCCTGCCGGATCTCGAATATCCCCTCCACGACCGTGACGTCCTCGTCACCGCCTGCGGCCGTATCTGCATCTACAGAAAGAAGATCAACGTCTCCACCGTCCTGGCCGGACAGCGGCTCGGCATCAAGGAGGTCGACGAGGGAATTTGGCTCGTCAGCTTCATCGACTATGATTTGGGCTATATCGATCTAGAGCAGAGAACCTTGCAACCCATCGACAACCCGTTCGGGCCCAGGTTGTCACCTATGTCTTAGGTACGTTTTGTCACCCATGTGTCCGGGTCGGACATCGGTAAAGGTGGTTGCGGGGGTAGGATTTGAACCTACGACCTTCAGGTTATGAGCCTGACGAGCTACCGGGCTGCTCCACCCCGCGTCACCTTTGCTCCCCAATAAACCGACACCAAAGAGGCGAAAGGACCGGCCAAGGTCCTGCCTATCGGACAATGCGTCGGGTGATGCGGCCTACCGGGATAGACACGGGGCGCCTTATAGCAGGTTTGGCCCGCCTGTGAAGGGTCTCGCTGGTCTAATATTGATGACGCAGGAGTGGACGGGGTACGCCGCACAGAGGTGGCCGGCCTTTTGGCTGGCTCGGTCGGTGCCGAGATACCGTTTCGGCCGCCGTCACCCGGCCGCCTTCTCCCGAGGCAGCCGCCAAGCCCCCACGCCAGGGCGGGGGAGGCCAAGGTTGTCGCGCAGGGTTTGGCCCGTGTAGTCCTTTTGATAAAGGCCCCGCCGCTGCAACTCAGGTACCACATGCCGCACGAAGTCGGCATAGGCGCCAGGCACGTGCGTTGCCGCCACTACAAAGCCGTCGCAGCCCCCGGTCGAAAACATCTCTTCCATGTTGTCGGCAATCTCTTTCGGTCCGCCGACCACCGCACTTTCGGTGTGACCACGACCGCTGATCTGGATGAAGTCACGCGCGGTCGGATTGGCCTTTCCGCTCTTTCGGATGACGCCGTCACGGATGCCGAGCATGCCCTGCATGCCCTGCAGCTCCTCGGTCGTGAACGGCTCGTCGATGCCCTTCGAGGCGAAGTCAAAATTTAGCGCCTCGGCGAGCAGCGACAGCTGATCGATCTCTAGCGGCAGCTTGGAGATGATCGCCATCTTGTCCTCGGCTTCCGCCTTGCTCGCGCCGCACACCGGCATCAGGATGTTGCACAGGAAGATCTGGTCGGGATCGCGCCCGAGGCGGCCAGCTTCTTCCTTGACTGCCTTATAGCCCTCATGCGCTAGGCCAGGCGTACGCGCTGCGGTAAAGACAATTTCGCCCCAGCGTGCTGCGAAGCGTTGCCCGCGACCGCTGGCGCCAGCCTGGATAATGACGGGACGGCCTTGCGGTGAGCGCGGCACGGTGAACGGACCGCGCGACTTGAAGTACTTTCCGGCATGATCGAGCCGCTTCACCTTGCTAGGATCGGCATAGCGGCCGCTCTTCTTGTCGATGACGATGGCACCCTCGTCCCAACTGTCCCAATGGCCGAGCACAACCTCCATGAATTCATCGGCACGGTCGTAGCGCAGATCGTGCCCGAGGTGCTGCTCGGCACCCATGTTCAGCGCTTCGCCATCGTTGACCGAAGTCACCACATTCCAAGCCGCGCGGCCGTTGGTCATCAGATCGAGCGTGGCGAACCGGCGGGCGACGTCGAAGGGCTCGAAGTAGGTGGTCGAGCAAGTGGAAGCAAGGCCCAGTTTCTGGGTGACCATGCCCATGGTGGTCAAGACGATCACGGGATCCATTTTCACACAGCGGATGCCGTATTCGACCGTGTGTGCATGGTCGTTGCCGTAGCGGTCGGGCATGGCAAGGCGATCGTCGAAAAAAGCCATGTGGAACTTGCCGGCCTCGAGGACGCGGGCGATTTCCTGATAGTAGTCGGCCGACATTGAGTTATCGCGCGAATCCGGATGGCGCCAGGAACTGGGCAGGTTCGTGCAGTTTTGCGCCTGCAGGAAGCCCACCATCACCATCTGCCGCGTCATGTTCTTTCTCCATCATCGGCCGCTGCGCGAGGACAAGCCGCATGCCCTCATCTGGCGCATCCGGGCGAGGAGTTCAGCCTATGTGAGCTCGAGGTCGGCAGCCAGGCCGTATTGGGTGGCAAGCGCGCGCAATTTCTCCCAGGTCGCTTCTTCCACATCGATCCCTGACTTGCGTCGCGCCTGCTCGTTGCGGTGTTCGATCTCACCGGGATAGTAGACGCCCGGGCTACCTTCGGAGGGCGGCGTTGCCTTCAGATAGTGGGCAAACTCCGCCACCTCGCGTTTGAACTCTGCGAGCGGTCGGAACGCCTCGACCTTGAAGACAGCCATGAAGCAGCCGTCATTGTGCCGCCCGCTTGGCTCAACGCCAAAGCCAAGGCCGGTCAGGAGCCCGCACAGGATCTCCACCATGGCAGCCAGGCCACTGCCCTTGTAGCCCTCGCTACCGCCGAGCGGGAGCAGGGCGCCACCTTTGCGCAGACGCGTTGGGTCGGTGGTCTGCCGGCCGTCGCCGTCCACCACCCAACCGGTTGGAATTTGTTCGCCGCGGGCCGCCGCGAGCGCCACCTTGCCGGCCGCCACGGCCGATGTTGCCATGTCGAGATAGAAGGGCGCCTCCAGATCGGACGGCACTGCGATCGAGATGGGGTTGGTGCCCAAACGGGCCTCGCGTCCGCCGAAGGGAGCCACGACCTTGGCCGACCGGCCCGAATCCGCCGTGGCAAGGCCGATCATGCCCTCCTGGATTGCCATCAAGGGATAGGCGGCCAGCCGGCCGACATGGCTTTGGCGAAACACCGTGCAGGCCGCAAGGTTCGCCTTTTTGGCCTTGTCGATCGTCAACTGCATCGCTTTTGCATTAACGTGAAAGCCGAACCCCCAATGGCCATCGATGACCGTTGTCGCCGGCGACTCTTGCACAATCTTAAATGGCGCGCCCGGAACGATGTGACCGGCCTTGATGCGGTCGATATAGGTCGGAACGGCAATGATGCCGTGCGAATCATGACCGGCTAGGTTGGCGTTGACACAACCAACCGCTACCGCGTCCGCCTCCTCCTGCGATGCGCCGGCGGCGCGCAGCAGCGCGACACCAATTCTTGTCAGGCGGTCGGCTCCTACGGTCGGCATCTCACGCCCCCTTGTAAACGATGCGGGTCCAATGAGCTTAGCCCACAGGTAACCCCGGGTGACAGCGCAACCTTCAGGCTCCTGCCTCCCCGATGTGACGACGCTTTTGCACCGCTGGAGGGGGCAGGGCCGGAAGGGTCGAACGAGGTGCCGATGCTCCTCGGCCACAAGGGGCATGCGCCGCGAGCCCGCCATCTCGTCAGCCTTAGCGATTTCTTGTAGAACGAATCGCTACCTTATGGGCTTCGCCCAGCGGCAGGAGAGCGACGATGCGCGTCACCACCCTCTTGACTCTCGGGGCAGGCGCCTTGCTGCTTGCCGCGCAACCGACATCGGTCTCGGCGGATGGCCGCAATCCCGACGGCTTTGGCATTTATTCGCCCGAGCCGCCGGTGCGGGGCCGGCCGCGCATCTACCGCTACGATCCTCGCTCCTGGTACTACACCCAGCGCGGCTACTACCCTGACTATGGCTCAGGATACTGGGTGCCGCGCGCGGAAATGCGCTATCGCTACCGTTATGTCTATTACGGTCCACGCTATCAGTATGTGCCGGCCTGGGGCTATGATTGGTGGGCGTGTGGACGGCCTCGCTGCCGCTGAGCCGACGCCTTTTACAGTTTCACGGCCCGGCGCGTGCATCCCATCGCCACCCCCGCGATTTTAAGACCTTCTTAAGCGATCCGGGATTTGATTCGCATCCTGCGCGCTCGCCCCAGAAAGAGGCTAACGCGGGCGACGGAAAATCGCTGCCCGGTCCGTGAAAGCAGTAGACGAGCCGGGCTCGATCCGTGTTCACGCCACATTCATATGCTCTGGGGCTTGCTCAGGTTAACAGAGTGCGTCGGGGGGCCGCGCTACGGCGGCCGCGAGGATGAGGAGACTTCCGTCATGCTGAAGAAGATTGTGCAAGCAGCGGCCGTCGCCGCGCTGGTGTTGGGTCTCGGAGCGGCGAGCTTTAGTGAACCCGCCGCCGCCGGCCGCGGCGGGGGCGTTGCCGCCGGCGTGGCCGTGGGGACAGTCCTAGGGCTTGGGATCGCCGGTGCCTATGCGGGACCGCGTTACTATGCTGTTGGTCCCGGGTGCTATCGCGGACCGCGCCAGTGCGATTATGTCGGTCGCAGCTGCTGGTATAACCGCTTTGGCGAGTACATCTGCCGCGGCGGTGACTATCGCTGCTGGCGCCCCACGATCTGCGACTAGAGTTGGTCGATTTTTTTCGGCCTTGGTCATGGCGCCGCGTGTCGCGTGGCGCCATCTGCTGTTGCGGGCGCCATCGCACCGCGGCGATGCAACGCCGTCCAATAGAGGGCGACCGCTGCCGCGTTGGAAACGTTGAGGCTGTTGAGCGGTCCCTCGGTCGCGATGCGATAGAGCTGGTCACAACTGGTGCGCGTGAGCTCGCGCAGGCCTCTGCCCTCCGCACCGAGGATGAGGGCGATCGGCCCCGACCACCGGGCATTGTCGAGGGGTTCGCTCGCCGTCCCGTCCAGACCCACCACCATCACCCCCAACTGCTTCAGTTCGCCCAAGGCGCGAGCCAGATTTTGCACCAGCGCGACCGGCACGTGTTCGAGGGCGCCCGATGCCGCCTTGGCGAGAGCGCCATCGAGCGGGGGACTGTGTCGCCGGGTCATGATCAGGCCGGCGGCCCCAAACACACCCGCCGAGCGCAAAATGGCGCCCACATTGTGTGGGTCGGTGACCTGATCGAGAACCAGGAGCGGCCGGTCCGTCATCTGCGCGGTCAGGCCGGCCAGGGTCGGCTCCGGCAAAGGTTCCGCTTCAATCAGAGCGCCCTGATGGACCGTATCGTGACCCAGACGGCGATCGAGATCCTTTGGCAAGACCCGCTCATGCACGAGCTGGCGGGCGGCGAGGCTGTGCTGGAGCCGGCGCTCGGCGTTGCCGCTAAGGGCGACCTTGCGAATAATTCGTCGGGGATTGGCAAGCGCTGCCTCGACGGCGTGGATACCAAAGATGAGGAGGGGACCATCCCGCTCGGAGTGGGCGCCAGCCTGAGCCCTGCCGGTGTTATGGCGATGCCTGTGGTTCATGGCAGCAGGGGTTAGGGGTTGACAGGCCGCAACGCAATCCCCATAACGTGGTGACATTGCCCCTGCCGGCGACGGCGGGGCGCTTTCGTTTGGGTTCTTGCCATGCGTGTTCGGAGGGGTGCCCGAGTGGCTAAAGGGGACGGACTGTAAATCCGTTGGCTACGCCTACGTTGGTTCGAATCCAACCCCCTCCACCAACAAGGGATCGCAAAAATAGGTAGAAATGAGCGTCGGAAAGTCAGCAAGCCGTACCCAGTCGTTGGGATCAGAACTGTGCTCTCCGACACGCGGGTGTAGCTCAATGGTAGAGCAACAGCCTTCCAAGCTGATGACGGGAGTTCGATTCTCCTCACCCGCTCCAGCAATCTCGGCAAGATTTTAAAAGCCCAACCGCGACGCGGCCGCTGCCAGGACAAGGATCGTACATGGCCAAGGCGAAATTCGACCGGACGAAACCGCATTGCAACGTAGGCACGATTGGCCACGTTGACCATGGCAAGACGACGCTGACGGCGGCGCTGACGAAGGTGTCTGCGGACAAGGGTTGGACGTCGACGGCGGTCTCCTACGACCAGGTGGCGAAGGCGTCTGAGAGCCAGGGTCGTCGGGATCCGACGAAGATTTTGACGATTGCGACGTCGCACGTTGAGTATTCGACGGAGAAGCGGCACTACGCGCATGTGGACTGCCCTGGTCATGCGGACTACGTGAAGAACATGATCACGGGTGCGGCGCAGATGGACGGTGCGATCCTGGTTGTATCTGCGGTTGACGGTCCGATGCCGCAGACGCGGGAGCACATTCTTCTGGCTCGTCAGGTCGGCGTTCCCTACATCGTTGTTTTTCTGAACAAGTGCGATGCTGTAGACGACCAGGAGCTGATTGAGCTTGTGGAGATGGAGGTTCGGGAGCTTCTGTCGAAGTATCAGTTTCCGGGCGACGATGTTCCGGTGATCCGTGGCGCTGCGATCCAGGCGCTGAACGGGGAGAAGGGCCCGTTGGCGGACGAGGCGATTTTGAAGCTTTTCGAGGCTTTGGACACGTATATCCCGCTGCCTGAGCGCCCGAAGGACCAGCCGTTCCTGATGCCGATTGAGGACGTGTTCTCGATTTCTGGGCGTGGCACGGTGGTGACGGGTCGCATTGAGCGCGGGACGATCAAGGTCGGCGAGGAGGTTGAGATCGTCGGCATCCGTGACACGCAGAAGTCTGTGGTGACGGGTGTTGAGATGTTTCGCAAGCTTTTGGATGCTGGGGAGGCCGGAGATAACGTCGGCTGCCTGCTGCGCGGCATTGACAAGGATGCGGTCGAGCGTGGTCAGGTGCTGTGCAAGCCGGGCTCGATCAAGCCGCACAAGAAGTTCAAGGCGGAGGCCTACATCTTGACGAAGGAGGAGGGGGGTCGGCATACGCCGTTCTTCACGAACTATCGGCCTCAGTTTTACTTCCGCACGACGGACGTGACGGGAGTTGTGTCGCTGCCGGAGGGGACGGAGATGGTGATGCCGGGCGACAACGTTGCGGTAACCATCGAGCTGATCACGCCGATCGCCATGGAGGAGAAGCTTCGCTTCGCCATCCGCGAGGGCGGTCGCACCGTCGGTGCCGGCGTCGTAACTTCCATTATCGAGTAGGCAAGGAGGTCGCCGGAGCAACTCGAATCGATAGCGGTCTGGCCGGGCCTACTGCCTTCTCAGACCTTAAGAATTGGTCAAGCTCAAGCCGTCGAGGGGCGCCAACTACCAGTTGCTGGATTTGTCAAGAAAAAAATGTGACAAGGCGAGCGAACTGGGCTATGTAGGCGCTCCCGCGTGGGCGGCCAGGCTCAAGGGGTGTAGCTCAATTGGTAGAGCGTCGGTCTCCAAAACCGAAGGCTGGGGGTTCGAGACCCTCCGCCCCTGCCAAATATTGGGTGAGCTCGTCTTGGGTTGGAGGCAGGCGGCGCGGATTTGCGGGCAGTAAACCAAATTAGACAAGCAACGGGCCGTGTTGGTAGCGCGGCTTTTGGATCGTGAGCCGAGTGTGAAGAACCCGCTACACTTCATTCAAGAGGTGCGCCAAGAGGTATCGAAGGTCACGTGGCCGACCTGGAAGGAGGTCTGGATCACGACGGCCATGGTGCTGGTGATGGTCGCCCTAACTTCGGTGTTTTTTCTGCTGACCGACATGATCATCGGCGCGCTGGTGCGCTTCATTCTTCGGTTAGGACAGTAGGTGGCAGTTTCCGACGTGCGCGTAACGGATCTGAGGGTAAGAGACGGCATTATGGCCAAGCGCTGGTACATCGTGCACGCCTACTCGAATTTCGAGAAGAAGGTGGCCGAGGACATCAAGAAGCGAGCCAAAGCGGCGGGTCTGGCCGACCTGTTCGAGGAAGTGCTCGTGCCGATGGAGGAGATTGTCGAAGTCCGGCGCGGACGCAAGGTGCAGGCGGAGCGCAAGTTCTTTCCCGGTTATGTGCTGGTGAAGATGGACATGACGGACGCCGCCTATCACCTGATCAAGAACACGCCAAAGGTGACCGGCTTTCTTGGTGCCGACAACAGGGCGGTGCCGATCACCGAGGACGAGGCGATGCGCATCCTGCATCAGGTGAAGGAGGGCGTAGAGCGACCGAAGCCGATGGTCACCTTCGAGATCGGTGAGCAGGTCCGCGTCGCCGATGGCCCGTTCGCCTCCTTCAGCGGTCATGTCGAGGAGGTCGACGAGCAGCGCGCCAGGCTCAAGGTGGCGGTCTCGATCTTCGGCCGCCCGACGCCAGTCGAGCTGGAGTTCGGTCAGGTCGAAAAGGTGTCGTGAGCGGTGGTAACGCGCGCCGTGAAAAGCAGGACGAGTGGATAGGGCAGAGTTATGGCGAAGAAAATCGACGGCTACATTAACTTGCAGGTCCCGGCGGGCCAGGCCAACCCCTCGCCGCCAATCGGCCCCGCGCTCGGTCAGCGCGGTCTGTCGATTATGGAGTTCTGCAAACAGTTCAACGCCAAAACCAAGGACCTAGAACAGGGCGCACCGATTCCGGTGAAGATCACGGTGTTCTCGGATCGGTCGTTCTCGTTCGAGATGCGCACGCCACCCGCTTCGCATCTCATCAAGAAGGCGGCGCAGGTCAACGGCGGCTCCAAGGAGCCGGGGCGCACCAGTGCTGGAACCATAACGATGGCGCAGGTGCGCGAAGTGGCAAAGCAAAAGATGAAAGATTTGAACACGGACGACCTCGAGGCTGCGGCACGGACCATCGCTGGCTCCGCGCGTTCCATGGGCCTGCAGGTTGTGGAGTAGGAGCAATGACAAAAATCGGCAAACGCCTGAAGGCCGCGCGTGAGGGCGTCAATCGCGAGAGGTTCTATGCCGTCGACGAGGCGGTGAAGGTGGTCAAATCGCGAGCGAAGGCCAAGTTCGATGAGACCGTCGAAATCGCCATGAACCTTGGCGTCGACCCCAAGCACGCCGATCAGATGGTGCGCGGGGTGTGCACGCTTCCCAACGGTACCGGGCGCACGCAGCGCGTGGCGGTGTTCGCCCGCGGGGCCAAGGCCGAGGAGGCGAAAGCGGCGGGCGCCGACGTGGTCGGGGCCGAGGACTTGGTCGAGCAGGTATCGCAAGGCACCATCAACTTTGACCGCTGCATCGCCACGCCCGACATGATGGGCTTGGTCGGGCGCCTCGGCAAAGTGCTGGGCCCGCGCGGCCTGATGCCCAACCCGCGCGTCGGCACCGTCACCATGGACGTCACGGCGGCGATCAAAGGTGCGAAAGGCGGCGCCGTCGAATTCCGCGTCGAGAAGGCTGGCATCGTGCAAGCCGGCGTGGGCAAAGCGAGCTTTGCCGACCAGGCGCTGGTGGAAAACATCCGTGCCTTCGTGGACGCCGTGATCAAGGCCAAGCCGCCGGGTGCCAAGGGCAATTACTTGCACAAAATTTCGCTCAGCTCCTCGCAGGGCGTGGGCGTCAAGATCGATGCGGCGACGGTTGCTGGCGCCGCCAGTGCAACTGGCTGAGTGGAGGAGCGCGAAACCAACAACGGTTTCCGGGCGTCGCGCCCGGAAGCGGGCGGCCAGCACGCTGCTGGCCGGCCAAGCCTGTCCGAGATTGCCGGTGCCGGAGCTGTCCGGCTTAAGCCTCGCGTGCGAGGGCCTGCATGAGACGGGAGACGAACGGCGAAAAAAAAGCGCGCCGGTTCGCAACTCTTGGGTCTGCGCCTTGCGTCACAAAGCGCAAGGAAGGACGGGTTCCTGAAGCGCCGTCTTGCCGACGGCAAGGTGCAACCCCGCGGTGAGGGGCCTCGACGGCCCAACCGCTAGATGGAGTGAGCAGAGGTGGATAGAGCGCAAAAGCGCGAACTCGTAAGCAATCTCAACGAGACCTGGAAGGGTATCGGTGCTCTCGTCATCGCCCACTATACGGGCATGACCGTCGCTGAGATGACCGAGTATCGCAAGCGGATGAAGGCCGCAGGTGGTGCCGTCAAGGTTGCCAAGAATCGGCTGGCCAAACTGTCGCTCAAGGGCACGAGCGCGGAAAAGATTGCCGATTTGCTCAAGGGCCAAACCTGCATCGCCTATTCGGGTGATCCGCTCAGCGCGGCAAAGGTTTCGGTCAAATACGCCAAGGAGAACAACAAGCTTGTGATCCTTGGCGGCGCCATGGGCGAGTCGGTGCTGGACACCAAGGCCGTGCAGGCCTTGGCCGAACTACCATCGCTGGATGAGCTGCGGGCAACCTTGATTGGGTTGCTGCAGGCGCCCGCAACCAAGATTGCCCGCGTGCTCAAGGAGCCCGGCGCGCAGCTTGCGCGCGTGCTCCAGGCCCAGGGCGCGAAAGCGACGTGAGGCGCCAAAACGTCTCAAACCCAAACTCTTGCGCCCCGTGGCGCACCGCGAAACGACACATTTGAAGATTGAAGGAAGGACGTTGCGTCATGGCAGAACTGGCAAAAATCGTGGAAGACCTCTCCAAGCTGACCGTCTTGGAGGCGGCGGAGCTCTCTAAGCTCCTGGAAGAAAAATGGGGCGTCTCGGCCGCGGCACCGGTTGCGATTGCCGCTGCTCCCGGCGCTGCGGCGGCGCCCGCCGCAGAGGAGCAGACGGAGTTCGCTGTCATTTTGAAGGCCGGTGGCGAGAAGAAGATCAACGTCATCAAGGAGGTGCGGGCCATCACTGGCCTCGGCCTCAAGGAGGCGAAAGATCTGGTCGAGGCCGGCGGCAAAACCGTCAAGGACGGTGTCAACAAGGAAGAGGCCGCCAAGCTCAAGAAGCAGCTCGAGGACCAAGGCGCAACGGTCGAGGTCAAGTAGTTGCCGGCCAGCCCGCGACGACGTGCTGCCATCCGGGCTGAACTTCATGCCATGCCGGTGCGGGCATGACGATTTTTTTCACTAAGCGCGCGGGGCGGCACTTGCCCCGCACCAACCATCGAAACATCTGCCTTCGCACGCGAAGGACGAGGAGCTGAAATGGCTGAAACCTTCAACGGCCGCAAGCGCATCCGCAAACAGTTTGGTACGCTCGGCGAAGTCGCCGAGATGCCCAATCTCATCGAAGTACAGAAGAGCTCCTATGACGACTTTTTGATGGTCAAGGAGCCCGCCGGCGGCAGGCCCGACCAGGGTCTGGAGGCGGTGTTCAGCTCGGTGTTCCCGATCTCGGACTTCTCCGGTCGAGCGACCCTGGAGTTCGTGCGCTACGAGTTCGAGCCGCCGAAGTATGACGTCGACGAGTGCCAGCAACGCGACATGACCTACGCGGCGCCGCTCAAGGTGAAGCTGCGCCTGATCGTGTTCGACGTCAACGAGGAGACCGGCGCCAAGTCGGTGAAGGACGTCAAGGAGCAAGACGTCTACATGGGCGACATGCCGTTCATGACACCCAACGGCACCTTCGTCATTAACGGCACCGAGCGCGTCATCGTCAGCCAGATGCATCGCTCACCCGGCGTCTTCTTTGATCACGACAAAGGCAAGACGCACGCTTCCGGCAAGCTGTTGTTTGCCGCCCGCATCATCCCCTACCGCGGCTCCTGGCTCGACTTTGAATTCGACGCCAAGGACATTGTCTATGTGCGCATCGACCGTCGCCGCAAGCTGCCGGTGACGACGCTGCTTTATGCCCTCGGCATGGATGACGAGGAGATCCTTTCGACCTTCTACAAATCCATCCTTGTCAAGGAGAGCAAGCGCGGCTGGAAAGTGCCGTTCGTGTCGGAAAAGATGCGCGGCATGACGCCGTCGGCAGATCTCGTCGACGCCAAGTCGGGGGAGGTTGTCGCCAAAGCGGGCGAGAAAATGACCGCCCGACGAGCGCGCGAGCTGGCCGAGGAAGGCGTCAAGGAAGTTCTGTTCAGCGCCGACGATCTGGCTGGCAAGTATCTGGCCCAGGACATCGTCAACTTGCATACCGGCGAAATCTACGGCGAAGCCGGCGATGAACTCGATGCCAAGCTCCTGGAGAGCTTCAAAGAGGCGAAGATCAAGGAGTTCCCGATCCTGGACATCGATCATGTCACGATCGGTGCCTTCATCCGCAACACGCTCAACGTCGACAAGAATGCCAACCATGAAGAGGCGTTGATGGACGTCTACCGGGTAATGCGCCCGGGCGAGCCGCCGACGCTGGAAGCGGCGCAGGCCCTGTTCTATGGGCTGTTTTTCGATCCCGAGCGCTACGACCTGTCCGCCGTTGGCCGGGTGAAGATGAACATGCGCCTCGATCTCAAGGCCGAGGACACTGTGCGCACCTTGCGCAAGGAAGACATTATCGCCGTCATCAGTACGCTCGTCGACCTGCGCGACGGCAAGGGGGAGATCGACGACATCGATCATCTCGGCAACCGTCGCGTGCGCTCGGTGGGCGAGCTGATGGAAAATCAGTATCGGCTCGGTCTGTTGCGCATGGAGCGCGCCATCAAGGAGCGTATGTCGTCCGTCGACATCGACACCGTGATGCCGCAGGATCTGATCAACGCCAAGCCGGCGGCGGCCGCGGTGCGCGAGTTCTTCGGCTCATCGCAGCTCTCCCAGTTTATGGATCAGACCAATCCGCTGTCGGAAATTACGCACAAGCGGCGACTTTCGGCGTTGGGACCCGGCGGGCTCACCCGCGAGCGGGCAGGCTTCGAAGTGCGCGACGTGCACCCGACGCATTACGGCCGCATCTGCCCGATCGAGACGCCGGAAGGGCCGAACATTGGTCTCATCAACTCGCTTGCGACCTTTGCCCGCGTCAACAAGTACGGTTTTATCGAAAGCCCCTACCGCAAGGTGGAAAAGGGCAAGGTGACCGACGAGGTGGTCTACCTGTCCGCCATGGAGGAGGCCCGCCACCACGTGGCGCAGGCAAACGCGGCGATCGACCCCAAGGGCCGGTTGACGGGTGATCTCATCACCTGCCGCTACCAAGGCGATGTGCTGCTGGTGGCACCCGACAAGGTCGACTACATCGACGTGTCGCCGAAGCAACTCGTGTCGGTGGCCGCCGCCCTCATTCCGTTCCTCGAGAACGATGACGCCAATCGCGCGTTGATGGGCTCCAACATGCAGCGTCAGGCGGTGCCGCTGATCAAGGCCGAGGCGCCGCTGGTCGGTACCGGCATGGAAGAGGTGGTGGCGCGCGACTCGGGGGCGGCCATCGCCGCGCGCCGCAGCGGCATCATCGATCAGGTGGATTCCACCCGTATCGTCGTGCGCGCTACCGGCGAGACCGATCCTTCGAAACCGGGCGTCGACATCTATCGTCTACGTAAGTTCCAGCGCTCCAATCAGAATACCTGCATCAACCAACGGCCACTGGTCACCGTCGGCGAGAGCGTCAAGGCGGGCGAAATCATCGCCGATGGACCGTCGACCGATCTCGGCGACCTGGCGCTTGGCAAGAACGTGCTGGTCGCGTTCATGCCTTGGATGGGCTACAACTTCGAGGACTCCATCCTGCTCTCCGAACGCGTGGTGTTTGACGACATCTTCACCTCGATTCACATCGAGGAATTTGAAGTGATGGCGCGCGACACCAAGCTCGGCCCGGAAGAAATCACCCGCGATATCCCGAACGTCTCGGAAGAGGCGCTCAAGAACCTGGACGAGGCGGGAATCGTGTTCATCGGCGCCGAGGTCAATCCGGGCGATATCTTGGTCGGCAAGATCACGCCCAAGGGCGAAAGCCCGATGACGCCGGAGGAAAAGCTGCTGCGCGCCATCTTCGGCGAGAAAGCCTCTGACGTGCGCGACACGTCGCTGCGCTTGCCGCCGGGCGTCAACGGCACCGTCGTCGAGGTCCGGGTGTTCAACCGTCACGGCGTCGATAAGGACGAGCGCGCCATGGCGATCGAACGCGAGGAGATCGAGCGTCTTGCCAAGGACCGCGACGATGAGCTCCAGATCTTGGATCGCAACGTCTATGCCCGGCTCAAGACGGCGCTGATCGGCAAGGAGGCTGCCAAGGGTCCGAAAGGCGCCCGTAAGGGTACCACGCTCAATGACGAGGTGCTGAACGATATCCCTCGCAGCCAGTGGTGGGAGATCGGCCTCACCGACGAAGCGGCGATGGCCGAGGTCGAGGCCATCGGCAAGCAGTACGAGGATGCCAAGAAGAGTCTCGAGCGGCGCTTTGTCGACAAGGTCGACAAATTGCAGCGCGGCGACGAGCTGCCTCCGGGCGTGATGAAGATGGTCAAGGTCTTCGTTGCCGTGAAACGTAAGATCCAACCCGGCGACAAAATGGCCGGGCGGCACGGCAACAAGGGGGTCGTCTCGCAGATCGTACCGGTTGAAGACATGCCCTATCTGGAGGACGGCACCTACGTCGACGTCGTCCTGAACCCGCTCGGGGTGCCGAGCCGCATGAACGTCGGACAGATCCTGGAGACGCATCTGGGCTGGGCCTGCCGAGGTCTGGGCCGGATCATCGATGAGGCCCTGCAGAAGTTCCATGAGAGCGGTGAAGCGAGAGCTCTGCGCGATGCGATGGGTGACATTTATGGCAAAGAGAGTGGCACCACCAAGCTGCGCGACAACGAGCTGGTGGCCCTGGGCGAGCAACTCAAGGGCGGCGTCCCGATCGCAACCCCCGTGTTTGATGGTGCGCGCGAGCCCGATATCGTTGAGCTGCTGCAAAAGGCGGGCTTCGACACCTCCGGCCAGGTGACGCTGTTTGACGGCAGGACCGGCGAGCCGTTCGATCGCAAGGTGACGGTTGGCTACAAGTACCTGCTCAAGCTGCACCATCTCGTCGACGACAAGATCCACGCCCGTTCCATTGGTCCCTACAGCCTCGTCACCCAGCAGCCGCTGGGCGGTAAGGCCCAGTTTGGTGGACAGCGCTTTGGCGAGATGGAGGTGTGGGCTCTCGAAGCCTACGGGGCCGCCTACACGCTGCAGGAAATGCTGACCGTGAAGTCGGACGATGTCGCCGGCCGCACCAAGGTGTACGAGGCCATCGTGCGCGGCGACGACGCCTTCGAGGCCGGTATTCCGGAAAGCTTCAACGTCCTAGTCAAGGAGATGCGCGCCTTGGGTCTCAACGTCGAGCTCGTCAATTCCGATGCGTCGGCCGCACCGGAGGAGGAAGCCGTAAAGGGTCCTGCCGAACGTCCGCAGCTGCCACCGGCGGCCGCCGAGTGAAGCCGCGGGCCGCGTTCGGCGACGCGACCCGTCCGGAGGTTTGGCAAAAATTTTGAGGCGCCGGTCGCTGTCGGCCCCGCCAGGAGAAAACTGATGAACGAGATCACCAATCTATTCAAACAACAGGCGCCAGCGCCTGCTTTCGATCAGATTCGCATCTCCATCGCCAGCCCGGACGACATCATGTCGTGGTCGTTCGGCGAGATCAAAAAGCCCGAAACCATCAACTACCGCACCTTCAAACCGGAGCGGGACGGCCTGTTCTGCGCCCGCATCTTCGGCCCCATCAAGGACTACGAGTGCTTGTGCGGCAAGTACAAGCGCATGAAGTACAAAGGCTTGATTTGCGAGAAGTGCGGCGTCGAGGTGACGCTTGCCAAGGTGCGGCGCGAGCGCATGGGCCATATCCAGCTGGCCGCGCCGGTCGCCCACATTTGGTTCCTGAAGTCGCTACCCTCCCGCATCGGCCTCCTGCTCGACATGACGCTCAAGGATCTTGAGCGCGTGCTCTATTTTGAGAACTACATTGTGACCGAGCCGGGCGTCACCACCTTCGCGGAAAAGCAGCTGCTGACCGAGGAGCAATTCAACCAAGCCATCGAAGAGTACGGGCAGGACAGCTTCTCAGCCGGCATCGGCGCGGAGGCGATCCGCGTGCTGCTTGAGGGCATGGACCTGCCTAAGCTGCGCGATCAGCTGCGCCAGGAGATCGCCGAGGCGACGACCGAGCTCAAGCCCAAAAAGCTCGGCAAACGTCTCAAGGTGATCGAGGCCTTCCTTGAGTTCGGCAACAAGCCCGAATGGATGGTGCTGACCGTGGTGCCGGTGATCCCGCCGGAATTGCGGCCGCTCGTGCCCCTCGATGGTGGCCGTTTCGCCACCTCGGACCTCAATGATCTCTATCGCCGCGTGATCAACCGCAACAACCGGCTCAAGCGGCTGATGGAGTTGAGGGCGCCCGATATCATCATCCGCAACGAGAAGCGGATGCTGCAGGAATTGGTCGATGCCCTGTTCGATAACGGCCGGCGCGGGCGCGTCATCACCGGTGCCAATAAGCGCCCGCTCAAGTCCCTGGCCGATATGCTGAAGGGCAAGCAGGGCAGGTTCCGCCAGAACCTGCTCGGCAAGCGCGTCGACTACTCGGGACGTTCGGTGATCGTGGTCGGTCCCGAGATGAAGCTGCATCAGTGCGGTTTGCCGAAGAAGATGGCCTTGGAGCTCTTCAAGCCCTTCATCTACGCGCGCCTGCAGGCGCTCGGCCAGGCCGCAACCGTCAAACAGGCCAAGAAGCTGGTCGAGAAGGAGAAGCCAGAGGTCTGGGACGTGCTCGATGAGGTCATCCGCGAACACCCGGTGCTGCTCAACCGCGCCCCCACCTTGCACCGGCTCGGCATTCAAGCGTTCGAGCCCGTGCTCATCGAGGGCAAGGCGATCCAGCTGCACCCGCTCGTTTGCGCGGCCTTCAACGCCGATTTCGACGGCGACCAGATGGCGGTGCACGTGCCGCTGTCGCTGGAGGCCCAGCTCGAGGCCCGCGTGCTGATGATGTCGACCAACAACATCCTACATCCGGCCAACGGTTCGCCGATTATCGTGCCGAGCCAAGACATCGTGCTAGGTCTCTACTACCTGTCGCTCATGCGGGACAAGGATCCGGGCGAGGGCACGATGCTGGGGTCGATCGCCGAGGTCGAGCACGCGCTTGCCAGCGGCGAGGTCAGCCTGCATGCCAAGGTCAAGGGTCGCTACTACGGCGTGGACAACGAGGGCAATGCGGTGGTTGAGGTCCATGAGACCACGCCGGGCCGGCTGCTGCTCGGCGAGCTATTGCCGCGGCGCGCGGGCGTCAAGTTCGACCTCGTCAATCAGCTGCTGACCAAGAAGAACATCTCGGCGCTGATCGATGCGGTCTATCGCAACTGCGGTCAGAAGGAGACGGTGATCTTCTGTGACCGCATCATGGGGTTGGGCTTCTACCACGCCTTCAAGGCCGGCATTTCGTTCGGCAAGGACGACATGCAGATCCCCGATACCAAGGCCAAGATCGTCGAGGAGACCAACGAGCTCGTGCGTGAGTACGAGCAGCAGTACAACGATGGCCTCATCACCCAGCTCGAGAAGTACAACAAGGTGGTGGATGCCTGGTCCAAGTGCACCGATCAGATCGCCAAAGAGATGATGGATCGCATCTCGGCTTCGCAGAAGGAGGGCACGACCGACAAGCTGAAGCCGGTCAATTCGGTCTACATGATGGCGCACTCCGGTGCCCGTGGTTCTGAGAAGCAGATGCGGCAGCTTGCCGGGATGCGCGGTCTGATGACCAAGCCGTCCGGCGAGATCATCGAGACGCCGATCATTTCCAACTTCAAGGAAGGCCTCTCCGTGCTCGAGTACTTCAACTCGACGCATGGTGCGCGCAAGGGCCTGGCCGACACGGCGCTGAAGACGGCGAACTCGGGTTATCTGACGCGGCGTCTGGTCGACGTGGCGCAGGACTGCATCATTAACGAGGAGGACTGCGGCACCGACGCTGGCATTAACGTGCAGGCGGTGGTGGATGCCGGTCAGGTCATCGTTTCGCTTGGCCAGCGCATTCTGGGCCGGACCGCGGCCGAGGACGTCAAGGACCCGGCCAGCAAGAAGGTGATCGTCAAGGCCGGTGAGCTTCTCGAGGAGAAGGAGGTTGAGGCCATCGAGAAGGCACAGATCCAGGAAGTGCGCATTCGTTCGGTTTTGACCTGCGAGACGACCAACGGGGTATGCGGCAAATGCTATGGCCGTGACCTTGCCCGCGGTACCCCGGTCAACATCGGCGAGGCCGTGGGCGTGATCGCCGCCCAATCGATCGGTGAGCCGGGCACGCAGCTGACGATGCGCACGTTCCATATTGGCGGCGTGGCGCAGACGGTTGACCAGTCCTTCATCGAGTTCGAACTTCAACGGCAGCGTGAAGATCAAGAACCGCAACGTCGTCAAGGACAGCCAGGGCCGCCTCATCGCCATGGGGCGCAACGTCGTGCTGTCGATCACCGACCAGTCGGGCAAGGAGTTGGCATCGCAGAAGATTACCTATGGTGCCCGCTTGCACGTCGACGAAGGCGATAGCGTCAAGCGCGGCGCGCGTCTGGCTCAGTGGGACCCTTACATGCGACCGATCTTGACCGAGGTCGACGGTGTCGCCGAGTTTGCCGATCTGGTGGAGGGCGTGTCGGTCAAGGAGCAGACGGACGAGGTGAAAGGCACGACGAACCGCGTGATCGTCGATTGGCGAGCGACACCGCGAGGTGCCGATCTCAAGCCCGCGGTCGTCATCAAAGAGTCGAAGGGCGGCCGTCCCGTGCGCGTCGCGCGCGGCGTCGACGCCCGCTACCAGCTGCCGGTCGATGCAATCCTGTCGATCGAGCCGAACGCCAAGGTCAAGGCCGGTGACGTGCTGGCGCGCATTCCGCTGTCATCCGCAAAGACGGGCGACATTACCGGCGGTCTGCCCCGGGTGGCGGAGCTGTTCGAGGCCCGGCGCCCGAAGGACAACGCCATCATTGCGGAGGTCTCGGGTACGGTCGAGTTCGGCAAGGACTACAAGAACAAGCAGCGCATCACCATCAAACCGGATGATGCCAACGCCGAGCCCGTGGAGTACCTGATCCCGCGCGGCAAGAGCCTCGCGGTTCAACACGGAGACCGCATCGAAAAGGGTGACTTCGTTTACGACGGGCACCCGGCTCCGCATGACATCCTGGCGATCAAGGGCGTGGAGGAGCTCGCCAACTACCTGATCAACGAGATCCAGGACGTGTACCGGCTGCAGGGCGTCACCATCAATGACAAGCACATCGAAGTGATCGTGCGCCAGATGCTGCAGAAGGTGGAGATCGAGGATCCGGGTGAGACCGACCTGCTCAAGGGTGAACAGATCGATCGCATCGAGTTCGATGAGAAAAATCTGGCCACCGAGAAGGCGGGCAAACGTGTGGCGACCGCCAAGCCGGTGCTGCTCGGGATCACCAAGGCGTCCTTGCAGACACGCAGCTTCATCTCCGCGGCCTCTTTCCAGGAGACGACGCGCGTGTTGACGGAGGCCGCCGTCAACGGCAAGGCCGACATGCTGGAAGGCCTGAAGGAGAATGTCATCGTTGGTCGTCTGATTCCGGCCGGTACCGGCGGCATGTTGCGTCGTATCCGTAAGGTGGCGGCCAAGCGCGACGAGCTGATCGCCAAGGAAAAGGCGAAGGTCGACGCGGAACGGGCCTTGGTGGCACCCGAAGGCGGCGTCGTGATCCGGCCGCCCGAGCGCCGGCGTCGCCGCACCGAGGCGGCCGCGGAGTAACGGCAACTTAGACCTTGTGCGCGGCAGCGGCCCAAACGGATCTCGTTTGGGCCGCTCGCTTGTATTGCGCGGCTTTGCATTGCTGGCGAACTGGCCGCGGGCCATGACGCGCGGCTAAAAACGCTGCGTGCGCATCAATGGGGCGCCCCGCGCCGGCGCCCGCCCTGCCGAGCGACCAAATAATTCGAATTCGGCGCCCAAGGGGGTGTTGACGTGTCGGGAGGGCGCGTATATTTTCCGCGCACTCTCGCGGCAGGTGGTAGGCCATTTGGTCGGCGTGGGTGATGTCGTCCCCGCCCTGGCCTAGACGCTGCCGTCGTCAAGCAGAGGACAATTCAGGCCAAGATCCGGAAGTTCGCGCGAGCGAACGGCTGGATCCTCTGGAATATGCGAGCCGGGCGCCGCTCAGGCGGACCTCCGCGGCGGGTTTTTGGCGTACGGGCTCGCGAAATCGCTGGCAAAGGTGAACGTGGCGCATGCCGACTATTCAGCAATTGATCCGCAAGCCGCGGACGCAGAAGACCTACCGCGAAAAGGCGCGCCATATGGAGGCGTGTCCGCAAAAGCGCGGGGTTTGTACGCGCGTCTACACCACGACGCCCAAGAAGCCCAATTCGGCGCTGCGCAAGGTCGCCAAGGTACGTTTGACCAACGGCTTTGAAGTGATCGGCTACATCCCGGGCGAGGGCCACAATCTGCAGGAGCATTCGGTCGTGATGATCCGCGGTGGCCGCGTCAAAGACCTGCCCGGCGTGCGCTATCACATCATCCGCGGCGTGCTCGACACCCAAGGCGTCGCCGACCGCAAGCAGAGACGCTCCAAATACGGAGCCAAGAGGCCCAAGTAGTGGGCCTCTTTGCATAGGTCGCCCCGCCGAGCGGATCTTGAACGGCGTGGGCCTACGCAACGAACGAAGCAAGTTTGACCGATTGAGGAAGAGAGCAAATGTCGCGCCGGCACAGGGCTGAGAGACGCGAGGTCAATCCGGACCCGAAGTTCAATGACTTGGTGATTTCCAAGTTCATGAACTCGATCATGCGGCAGGGCAAGAAGTCGGTCGCCGAGCGCATCGTTTACGGTGCGCTCGACCGCATGCAGAGCCGCGCCAAATCCGATCCGATCCAGATGTTTCACTCGGCGCTCGAGAATGTGATGCCCGCCGTCGAAGTGCGCTCGCGGCGCGTCGGTGGCGCCACCTACCAGGTGCCGGTGGAGGTGCGCACCGAACGCCGTCAGGCGCTGGCCATCCGCTGGCTCATCACGGCCGCGCGCGGCCGCAACGAAAAGACCATGGAGGAGCGGCTTTCGGGCGAGCTTCTCGATGCTGCCAACAACCGCGGCACAGCGGTGAAAAAGCGGGAGGACACGCACAAGATGGCGGAGGCGAACCGAGCCTTCTCGCATTACCGCTGGTGATCAGGACCCATAGGCGAGCATATGCCGCGAACGCATAAAATCGAGGACTACCGCAACTTCGGCATCATGGCCCACATCGATGCGGGCAAGACAACGACGACCGAGCGGATCCTCTACTACACGGGCAAGACCTACAAGATCGGCGAGGTGCACGACGGCGCCGCGACCATGGATTACATGGAGCAGGAGCAGGAGCGTGGCATTACCATTACGTCGGCCGCCACCACCTGTTTTTGGGCCGGCAAGCGCCTCAATATCATCGACACGCCAGGCCACGTTGATTTTACCATTGAAGTGGAGCGGTCGCTGCGGGTGCTCGACGGTGCCGTGTGCGTGCTCGATGGCAATCAGGGGGTCGAGCCGCAGACCGAGACCGTTTGGCGGCAGGGCGACAAGTACGAGGTGCCGCGCATCGTCTTTGCCAACAAAATGGACAAGACGGGCGCCGACTTCGATCAATGCGTCAGCGACATCAAGGCGAAGCTCGGCGCCAGGTCGGTGCCCCTGCAGTTGCCGATCGGCGCGGAGTCGAGCTTCAAGGGCGTGATCGATCTGTTGGCCATGAAGGCCCTGGTTTGGGAAGGCGACGACAAGGGTGCAAAATTCCACGAGGCGGCGATCCCCGCCGACCTTCAGGCCAAGGCCGAGCAGTTCCGCGCCGAACTGATCGAAGCCGCCGTCGAGATGGACGACGAGGCGATGGCGGCTTACCTCGACGGCAAGGAGCCGGATGTGGCAACGCTTAAGCGCCTGATTCGCAAGGCCACGGTGACGCGTGCCTTCTATCCCATGCTGTGTGGCTCGGCGTTCAAGAACAAGGGTGTGCAGCCGCTGTTGGATGCGGTGGTGGATTACCTGCCCTCGCCGGCGGACCGCGAGGCCTTCGAGGTCATCGACGTCAAGACCGACCAGCCGACCGTGCGCAGGCCGGTCGACACCGAGCCCTTGTCGATGCTGGCGTTCAAGATCATGGACGACCCGCACGTGGGTTCGATCACCTTCTGCCGGGTCTACTCGGGCACCGTGAAAAGCGGCATGGCGCTTGCCAACACCACGCGCGACAGGAAGGAGCGGGTCGGCCGCATGTACCTCATGCACGCCGATGAGCGCGAGCAGATCGAGGAAGGCTACGCCGGGGATATCATCGCGCTCGCCGGGCTTAAGGATACGCGTACCGGTGAGACCCTGTCGGATCCGCTGCGGCCGGTGCTGCTCGAGAAGATGGATTTCCCCAACCCCGTCATCGAGATGAAGATCGAGCCGAAGACCAAGGCCGACGTGGAGAAGATGGGGATCGCCCTGCAGAAGCTGGCGGCTGAAGATCCATCCTTCCGGGTGACGACCGACCAGGAAAGCGGCGAGACCATCATCAAGGGCATGGGCGAGCTGCATCTGGACATCAAGGTCGACATCTTGAAGCGCACCCACAAGGTCGAGGTCAACGTCGGTGCACCGCAGGTCGCCTATCGCGAGACCATCGCGCGTTCCGCCGAGGTCGACTACACGCACAAGAAGCAGACCGGCGGTACCGGGCAGTTTGCCCGCGTCAAGCTTCGCCTTGAGCCGAATGGACCCGGCAAGGGCAATGAGTTCGAGACCGAGATCGTCGGCGGTGTCGTGCCGAAGGAGTACATTCCCGGTGTCGAAAAGGGCATCGAGTCGGTCTGGGACAGCGGTGTGCTGATCGGCTTCCCGATGGTCGACATGAAGGCGACGTTGTTCGACGGCGCCTATCATGAGGTGGACTCCAGCACCATTGCCTTCGAGATCGCGGCCCGCAACGCCATGCGCGAGGGTGCGGCCAAGGCCGGCGTTAAGTTGCTCGAGCCGATCATGGATGTTGAAGTGGTCACACCCGGCGACTTCGTCGGCAACGTCATCGGCGACATCAACAGCCGGCGCGGCCAGATCAGGACCCAGGAGATGCGCGGCAACGCCACCGTGGTGCGCGCCAACGTGCCGCTCGCCAACATGTTCGGCTACGTGAGCCAGCTGCGCTCCATGAGCCAGGGACGCGCAATGTATACCATGCAGTTCGCCCGTTACGCGGAGGTTCCGCGCAACGTGGCCGACGAGGTGAAAGCGAAGTACGCGTAAGCATCGAGTGGCGGCCTCGCGGGTGAGGCGAGGTGAAAGGTAGGAGAGCCGAAAATGGCCAAGGCGAAATTCGACCGGACGAAACCGCATTGCAACGTAGGCACGATTGGCCACGTTGACCATGGCAAGACGACGCTGACGGCGGCGCTGACGAAGGTGTCTGCGGACAAGGGTTGGACGTCGACGGCGGTCTCCTACGACCAGGTGGCGAAGGCGTCTGAGAGCCAGGGTCGTCGGGATCCGACGAAGATTTTGACGATTGCGACGTCGCACGTTGAGTATTCGACGGAGAAGCGGCACTACGCGCATGTGGACTGCCCTGGTCATGCGGACTACGTGAAGAACATGATCACGGGTGCGGCGCAGATGGACGGTGCGATCCTGGTTGTATCTGCGGTTGACGGTCCGATGCCGCAGACGCGGGAGCACATTCTTCTGGCTCGTCAGGTCGGCGTTCCCTACATCGTTGTTTTTCTGAACAAGTGCGATGCTGTAGACGACCAGGAGCTGATTGAGCTTGTGGAGATGGAGGTTCGGGAGCTTCTGTCGAAGTATCAGTTTCCGGGCGACGATGTTCCGGTGATCCGTGGCGCTGCGATCCAGGCGCTGAACGGGGAGAAGGGCCCGTTGGCGGACGAGGCGATTTTGAAGCTTTTCGAGGCTTTGGACACGTATATCCCGCTGCCTGAGCGCCCGAAGGACCAGCCGTTCCTGATGCCGATTGAGGACGTGTTCTCGATTTCTGGGCGTGGCACGGTGGTGACGGGTCGCATTGAGCGCGGGACGATCAAGGTCGGCGAGGAGGTTGAGATCGTCGGCATCCGTGACACGCAGAAGTCTGTGGTGACGGGTGTTGAGATGTTTCGCAAGCTTTTGGATGCTGGGGAGGCCGGAGATAACGTCGGCTGCCTGCTGCGCGGCATTGACAAGGATGCGGTCGAGCGTGGTCAGGTGCTGTGCAAGCCGGGCTCGATCAAGCCGCACAAGAAGTTCAAGGCGGAGGCCTACATCTTGACGAAGGAGGAGGGGGGTCGGCATACGCCGTTCTTCACGAACTATCGGCCTCAGTTTTACTTCCGCACGACGGACGTGACGGGAGTTGTGTCGCTGCCGGAGGGGACGGAGATGGTGATGCCGGGCGACAACGTTGCGGTAACCATCGAGCTGATCACGCCGATCGCCATGGAGGAGAAGCTTCGCTTCGCCATCCGCGAGGGCGGTCGCACCGTCGGTGCCGGCGTCGTAACTTCCATTATCGAGTAGGGGCTTATAGAAGCGCTCGCAGGCGGGCGCTTCTCACTTTTTGGGGCTAGTGGACGTCAGATGCAAAGTCAGAACATCCGGATTCGGCTCAAGGCCTTCGATCATCGCGTGCTCGATGCATCGACGCGCGAGATCGTCAACACGGCCAAGCGCACGGGAGCCGAGGTTCGCGGCCCCATTCCGCTGCCCACTCGCATCGAACGCTTCACGGTCAATCGCTCGCCGCACATCGACAAGAAGAGCCGAGAGCAGTTCGAGATGCGTACGCACAAGCGCCTGCTCGACATTGTCGATCCGACGCCACAGACGGTCGACGCGCTGATGAAGCTCGACCTGGCGGCGGGCGTCGACGTCGAGATCAAGCTATAGGAATTGTCGGGTCTGAGGCTACACGTCAGCCCGCCACAAAGCAGCAAGGAAGGAATGCGAACGACATGCGTTCCGGAGTCATAGCGCAGAAAGTCGGCATGACCCGTGTCTTCACCGAGGCGGGGGAGCATATTCCCGTGACCGTGCTGAAGCTCGAGAATGTTCAGGTGCTCGCGCACCGCACCGACGAGAAGAATGGCTACACCGCCCTGCAATTGGGCGCCGGCCGGCGCAAGGCCAGCCGCCTCACGCGCGCCGACCGGGAGGGCTTTGCCGTCGCCAAGGTCGAACCCAAGCGCAAGCTCGCCGAGTTCCGCGTCAGCCCGGAAAACCTGATCGAGGTGGGGGCGGAAATCACCGCCGATCATTTCGTCAAGGGTCAGATGGTCGACGTCATGGGCACCAGCCAGGGCAAGGGGTTCCAGGGCCCGATGAAGCGCTGGAACTTCCGCGGCCTACGCGCCAGCCACGGCGTCTCCGTCGTGCATCGCAGCCACGGCTCGACCGGACAGCGCCAAGACCCCGGCAAGGTCTTCAAAGGCAAGAAAATGGCCGGTCATATGGGCAGCGAGCGCGTTACGACGCTGAACCTCGAGGTGGTCGACACCGACAAGGACAAGGGACTGGTGCTGGTGCGCGGCGCAGTGCCCGGGACCAAGGGCGGCTGGGTTTTGGTGCGCGATGCGGTCAAGCGGCCGCTGCCCAAGGAGGCGCCGCATCCGGGCGCCTTCCGCAAGGCGGGCGATAGCGCCGGGGCAGCCGCGCCGGCGGGCGCACAACAGGCGGAGCAGCAGTCATGAAGGCCGCAGTCACGACGTTGGATGCGGCGAGCGCCGGTGAGGTTGAGCTCAGCGACGCCATCTTCGGGCTCGAGCCGCGCACGGACTTGATCCACCGCATGGTGCGCTATCAGCTCTTGAAGCGCATGGCCGGTACGCATCACGCCCAGGATCGCTCCGAAGTCACGGTCACGGGCAAGAAAATGTACAAGCAGAAGGGGACCGGTGGCGCGCGTCACGGCGACAAGTCGGTGCCGCAGTGGCGCGGCGGGGGCAAGGTGTTCGGACCCAAGCCGCGCAGCCATGCGATCGAGTTGCCGAAGAAGGTGCGGGCGCTGGCGCTGCGGCACGCCCTGTCGGCTAAGGCTAGGGCCGGCGAGATCGTGGTGCTCGAGAAGGCGGAATCTTCCGACGGCAAGACCAAGGGCCTCAAGGATCGGTTCGGCAAGCTCGAACTCACCAATGCGCTGATCATCGACGGCGCGGACATCGAGCCGGGATTTGCCCGGGCCGCGCGCAACATTCCCAATATCGATGTGCTGCCCGTGCAGGGCATCAACGTCTACGACATCCTGCGGCGCAAGCGCCTGGTGCTCACCAAGGCGGCCGTTGAGGCCCTGGAGGCGCGCTTCAAATGAAGAAAAGAGATGCTCACGACGTCATCCGCGCTCCCGTCATCACGGAGAAGTCGACGCTCGTGTCCGAGTACAATCAGGTGATGTTCAAGGTGGCGCGCGACGCTTCCAAAGCGGAGATCAAGGAGGCGGTCGAGAAGCTTTTTCGCGTGAAGGTCAAGGCCGTCAACACGCAGGTGCGCAAAGGCAAGATGAAGGTCTTCAAGAACATTCGCGCGCGCCTCAGCGATTCCAAGCGCGCCATCATCACCCTCGAAGAGGGCCATTCGATCGACGTGACGACCGGGCTGTGAGGATAGACGATGGCACTTAAAACATATCGGCCGATCACGCCCGGCCTGCGCCAGCTGGTCCTGGTCGACCGCAAAGGCTTGTGGAAGGGCGCGCCGGTCAAAATGCTGACCGAAGGCAAGCTCAAGTCCGGCGGCCGCAACAATCACGGCCGTATCACCACGCGCCACATCGGTGGCGGCCACAAGCAGGCCTATCGGCGCGTCGATTTCCGACGCGTGAAGCACGACGTGCCGGCAATGGTCGAGCGGTTGGAATACGATCCCAACCGCACCGCTTTCATCGCGCTGCTCAAATATCAGGACGCCACCTTGTCGTATATTCTGGCGCCGCAGCGCTTGAGCGTCGGCGACATGGTGGTCTCGGGCGTCAAGGCCGACGTAAAGCCCGGCAACGCGATGCAGCTTGCTTCCATGCCGATCGGCACCATCGTGCACAACATCGAGCTTAAGGCGGGCGGGGGTGGCAAGATTGCGCGCTCGGCGGGCGCCTACGGTCAGCTGGTCGGCCGCGACTCGGGCTGGGCCATTTTGCGCCTCAACTCCGGTGAGACGCGGCGCGTGCGGGCCGATTGCATGGCAACGGTCGGCGCCGTCTCGAACCCCGACCATATGAACGAGTCGACCGGCAAGGCGGGTCGCACGCGCTGGCGGGGTACGCGCCCGACCGTGCGCTCCATCGCCATGAACCCGGTTGACCATCCCAACGGTGGGCGCACCAAGGGCGGCAAGCACTGGGCGACCCCCTGGGGCAAGAGCACCAAGGGCGCCAAGACGCGCAAGAACAAGGCGACGGACCGCTTTATCGTTCGGCCGCGCCATACGGGCAAGTAAGGAGCACGCGACGTGTCACGCTCGGTCTGGAAAGGTCCTTTTGTCGACGGCTATCTCTTGAAGAAGGCGGAAACGGTGCGCGCATCGGGCCGCAACGAGATCATTCGCATCTGGAGCCGGCGCTCGACGATCCTACCGCAGTTCGTCGGCCTGACCTTCGGGGTCTACAACGGACAAAAGCACATTCCCGTCAACGTGACGGAAGACATGATCGGCCACAAGTTCGGTGAGTTCGCGCCGACGCGGACCTTCCACGGTCACAGCGGCGACAAGAAGGCCGTCAGGTCCAAACCGGCGGCCCGAGGGCAAACGTAGGCGAAGGCGAAACACGATGGGCAAGGCGAAGCGGGAGCGGGAGCTCTCCGAGAGCGAGGCGAAGGCGGTGGCGCGCAACCTGCGCGTTTCACCGCAGAAGCTCAACCTGTTGGCGCAACTGATCCGCGGCAAGAAGGTCGAGACCGCGCTCGCGGACCTGGAATTCTCGCGCAAGCGCATCGCCAAGGACGTGCGCAAGTGCGTGATGTCGGCGGTGGCAAACGCCGAGAACAACCATGGGCTCGATGTCAACGATCTCATCGTTAGCCAAGCCTACGTCGGTAAGAATTTGGTGATTAGGCGCTTTCATGCCCGTGGCCGCGGCCGCATGAGCGCAATCCAGAAGCCTTTTTCCCAGCTCACGGTGGTCGTGAAGGAGAAGGCGCAAGAGGCGGCGGCGAAGGAGACCGAATAATGGGTCACAAGGTCAATCCGATCGGTCTGCGGGTCGGCATCAATCGCACCTGGGACAGTCGCTGGTTCGCCAGCCGCGGCGAGTACGGCAAGCTGCTGCATGAGGATATGCATATTCGCGACCATATTCTGAAGCAGCGCCGCCAGGCCGGCATCGCTCGCGTGGTGATCGAGCGCCCGCACAAGAAATGCCGGGTGACGGTGCACACGGCGCGGCCGGGCGTGCTGATCGGCAAAAAAGGCGCCGATATCGAGAAGCTGCGCAGCGAGCTGGCAAAGCTGACCCCGTCGGAGGTGCATCTCAACATCGTCGAGGTGCGAAAGCCCGAGATCGACGCCACCCTCGTGGCCGAGACTATTGCCCAGCAACTCGAGCGTCGGGTCGCCTTCCGTCGCGCCATGAAGCGCGCCGTGCAATCCGCCCTGCGTCTGGGCGCCCTCGGCATCCGCATCAATTGCTCGGGTCGACTCGGCGGCGCGGAAATTGCCCGCGTCGAGTGGTACCGCGAGGGCCGCGTGCCGCTGCATACCCTGCGCGCCGACATCGATTTCGGCTATGGGGTCGCGCAAACGGCCTACGGCGTCATTGGCGTCAAGGTGTGGATCTTCAAAGGCGAGATCATGGATCACGATCCGATGGCCGCCGAGAAGCGAGCTATCGAGGCCCAGGAAGCGGGCGGCGGCGGCCGGCGCCGGGGCGGTGGCGATGCCGCGAGCTGGGCCGAACGGCAGGCCGAGTAGCGCGAGCGCCGCCGAGAGAGGACTGAAAGATCGATGCTACAACCCGTTCGCACCAAGTACCGCAAGGCTCATAAGGGTCGTATCCATGGCAACGCCAAGGGCGGGACGACCCTGAATTTTGGCTCCTACGGTCTCAAAGCCGTGGAGCCGGAACGCCTGACGGCGCGCCAGATTGAAGCCGCTCGGCGGGCGATCACGCGGGCCATGAAGCGCGCCGGCCGCGTCTGGATTCGCATCTTCCCGGACGTGCCGGTGACGAAAAAGCCGGCGGAGGTGCGCATGGGTTCGGGCAAGGGTGCACCCGAACTCTGGGTGGCGCGCGTCAAGCCGGGTCGGATCATGTTCGAACTCGACGGCGTGAACGAGGGCACCGCGCGCGAGGCCTTGAGTTCTCGGGGCGGCCAAGCTGCCAATCAAGACGCGTTTCGTCAAACGGCAGGCCTGAGGGCAAGGATCAAGGAGCGTGCTCGGAGCGGGCGCGATCGGAGTATGAAAGCGGAAGAGTTCAGACACATGTCGGTGGATCAGCTCGAGGATCAGCTGGGTAAACTGAAGAAGGAACAGTTCAACCTGCGTTTTCAGCGCGCCTCGGGCCAGCTGGAGAACACCTCGCGCGTGCGCGAGGTGCGCCGCGACATCGCCCGCATCAAAACGGTGCAGGCGCAGAAGCGCACCGGCACAGCAAACAAAGCTTGAGGATCAAGGCATGCCGAAGCGCGTACTGCAAGGTGTGGTGGTGTCGGACAAGAACGCCAAGACCGTGGTGGTCGAGGTTGAGCGCCGTTACATGCACCCTTTGTTCAAGAAGACCGTGCGCCGGTCGAAGAAGTTCCACGCGCACGACGAGGAGGCCACCTTCAAGGTGGGCGACATCGTGTGGATCGAGGAGAGCAGGCCGATCTCCAAGAACAAGCGCTGGGTGGTGCTGAAGGACCGTAAGGTCTGAAGCGCTGGGATGGCTCGCTGAGCGCCAAAGAACAAGCCTGCAACGGAGGACTGGACCGATGATCCAGATGGAGACCAACCTCGACGTGGCCGACAACTCGGGCGCCCGACGCTTGCAGTGCATTAAGGTGCTGGGCGGTTCGAAGCGCAGGTACGCCACGATCGGCGACACCATTGTTGTGACTATCAAGGAAGCGATCCCACGCGGACGGGTGAAGAAGGGCCAGGTCATGAAGGCCGTAGTGGTGCGCACGGCCAAGGGTGTGCGTCGTCCGGACGGATCGCTGATCCGCTTCGATCGCAACGCCGCGGTCCTGATCAATCCGCAAGGAGAGCCCGTGGGTACGCGCATATTCGGGCCGGTCACGCGCGAGCTCAGGGCCAAGAACCACATGAAGATCGTCAGCCTCGCGCCGGAGGTGCTGTAGATGTCGGCCGCCAAGATCAAAAAGGGTGATCAGGTCTTCGTCCTCGCCGGCCGTGACAAGGGCAAGAAGGGCGAGGTGTATCAGGTGATGCCGCGCGAGAGCCGCGCGCTCGTGCGCGGCGTCAATATGGTGCGCCGGCATCAGCGCCAGTCGCCATCCCAGGAAGGCGGCATCATCGCCAAGGAGGCGCCGATCCACTTGTCGAACCTGGCGCTCGAAGATCCCAAGGACGGCAAGCCGACCAAGGTCGGTTTCAAGATTTTGCCCGACGGTCGCAAGGTGCGCGTCGCCAAGCGCTCCGGCGAAGAGATTGCAGAAAAGAGATAGCCATGGCCGAAGACGATAAAGCCGCAAAGCCAGCGAAAGCCGAAAAAGCCGGTCCGGATGGTGGCAAGCCCGCCAAGGCGGCCAAGGCTGGCGACAAAGCCAGGCCCGATAAGGCCGCCAAGGGCGAGAAAGGCGCGCCCAAGGGCAAGGGCGATCAGGGCGGCAAGGCGCAACCGAAGGCGGAAAAGACCGCGCGCACCCCACGGCCGAAGGACTACAAGCCGCGCCTCAAGACCCACTACGAAAAGGTGGTGCGCGAGGATATGACCAAGCAGTTCGGCTACAAGAACCCGCTGCAAATTCCGCGCGTCGAGAAGGTCGTGGTCAACATGGGCATTGGCGAGGCGGTGAACGACCGCAAGAAGGTCGACTCCGCGGCTAAGGATTTGGCGATGATTGCGGGGCAGCGTCCAGTCGTCACCCGCGCGCGCAAGTCGATCGCGACTTACAAACTTCGCGACGGCATGCCAATCGGCGCCAAGGTCACCCTGCGCGGCGATCGCATGTACGAGTTCCTGGATCGCCTGGTGACCATCGCCTTGCCGCGGGTGAAAGATTTCAGGGGGCTGAACCCGAAGAGTTTCGATGGTCGTGGCAACTTTGCCCTCGGCCTTCGCGAGCACATCGTGTTTCCGGAGATCAACTACGACGAAGTCGATGAGATCTGGGGCATGGATGTCATCGTCTGCACGTCGGCAGGGACCGACGAGGAAGCCCGTGCCCTGTTGCGCGGCTTCAATTTTCCATTTCGTACTTGAGGACCCCGACCTGAGGACGGTCGCTGGAGGAATGCATGGCTAAGATCAGTTCCGTCAACAAGAACAACCATCGACGCAAGTTGGTGGCGCAGTATGCGGGCAAGCGCAAAAAGCTAAAGGAGCTGGCCTCCGACCTGTCGAGGCAGCCCGAAGAACGCTTCGCCGCTCGGCTCAAGCTCGCCCAGCTGCCGCGTAACTCCTCGGCAACGCGCGTGCGCAATCGCTGCGAGCTTACCGGGCGCTCGCGCGGCTATTACCGCAAGCTCAAGGTCTGCCGCAACATGCTGCGCGAGCTGGCGAGCCAGGGCCTGATTCCGGGCATGGTGAAGTCGAGCTGGTAGGAGACGAAGACCATGAACGATCCGCTCGGCGATATGCTGACCCGCATCCGCAACGCTCAAATGCGCCGCCGTCCGAAGGTGTCGTCGCCTGCTTCCAAGCTGCGCGAGCGCGTGCTCGACGTGCTGCAGGCGGAAGGCTACATCCGCGGCTACGCCCGCATCGACCACAAGAACGGTCCGGCCGAATTCGAAATCGAGTTGAAGTACGCCAACGGCCAACCGGCGATTCGCGAAATCAAGCGCATCTCCAAGCCGGGCCGCCGCGTCTATACCGCCGTGCGCGAGCTGACCACCGTTGCCAACGGCCTGGGTGTCGCCATTCTGTCCACGCCAAAGGGGGTGATGTCGGATACCCGCGCCCGCGAGGAGAACGTCGGCGGCGAGATCTTGTGTAATGTTTTCTAGCCGGTCGCGGTTGCAGCAGACGAGATTGAGGACGCAGACATGTCGCGCATAGGCAAGAGGCCGGTTCCCATCCCGGCGGGCGTCACGGCGACGCTCAGCGGGCAGAAAGTGACGATGAAGGGTCCCAAAGGCGAGCTGTCGTTCACCTGTCCGGACCAGATCGGCGTCGAGCAATCGGCGAACGGAATTGCGGTCAGCATGCGTGAGGACAGCCAGTCGGCGCGCGCCCTATGGGGTATGTCGCGGACCCAGATCGTCAACCTGATTGAGGGCGTCACCAACGGCTATTCGCAGACGCTTGAGATCCATGGCGTTGGCTTCCGCGCGGCGATGAAGGGTAAAGACGGGCTGCAGGTGCAGGTCGGCTTCAGTCACGACGTGGTGCATAAGATCCCCGCGGGTGTCGATGTGAAGGTCAGCGGGGCAAAGCAGGAACTCATTACCGTATCGGGGATCGATAAGCAGAAGGTTGGGCAGATGGCGGCCGAGATCCGGGCTGCGCGCCCGCCCGAGCCCTACCAGGGCAAGGGCATCCGCTATCAGGGTGAATACATCCTTCGCAAGGAAGGCAAGAAGAAGTAGGCCGCACCATGCTCCGCAAGATGACACAGTTCGACAAGCGCAAGCTGCGCGTGCGTCGCTCCCTCTCGCGCCGCGAGGACCGGCCGCGCCTGTCCGTGTTCCGGTCTTCCAAGCACATCTATGCCCAGCTGATCGACGATGCGCGCGCCGCAACGCTGGTGGCCGCTTCGAGCCTCGAGAAGGGCCTGAAGACCACGCTTCGGACCGGGGCCGATAAGGCCGCGGCGACGGCGGTCGGCAAGCTGCTCGCCGAACGCGCGGTCAAGGCCGGCATCAAGGCTGTGGTGTTCGATCGAGGCGGCTACAGGTATCACGGGCGCATCAAGGCATTGGCGGACGGTGCGCGCGAAGGCGGTCTGAGCTTCTAATTTAAGGAAAGGCAACGAGGTGGCTCGTCCATATAGAGACAGGGACCGCAATCGCGAGGAGCGCGACAGCGAGTTCAAAGATAAGCTGGTGCACATCAATCGTGTGGCCAAGGTGGTCAAAGGCGGCAAGCGCTTCGGCTTTGCGGCCCTCGTGGTGGTCGGCGATCAGAAGGGCCGGGTCGGGTTCGGTCACGGCAAAGCGCGCGAGGTGCCGGAAGCCATTCGCAAGGCAACCGAGGCGGCGCGCCGCGGCCTGCTGCGGGTACCTCTTCGGGAGGGACGCACCTTGCATCACGACTTAGAGGGTCGGCATGGCGCCGGCAAGGTGGTGCTGCGCTCGGCCCCGCCGGGAACGGGCATTATCGCCGGCGGCCCGACGCGGGCGGTGTTCGAAATGCTTGGCGTGCAGGATGTGGTCGCCAAGTCCTTGGGCAGCACCAATCCCTATAACATGGTGCGGGCTACCTTCGATGCGCTGAAGGAGCAGGAGAACCCGCGCGCGGTGGCGGCCCGGCGCGGCAAGAAGGTCAGCGAGATCGTGGCGCGGCGGCGTGACGGATCGGCCGGTGAGGCCGACGCCGCCGGCGAGCCAGCATAGGCGTTGGCTGGAGGTAGCGCACAATGGCAGCGGCGGAAAAGGGCAAGGGCAAGCGGCTGACGGTCGAGCAGATCGCTAGCCCGCAGCGCCGGCCCAAAAGTCAGCAACAAACCCTGATCGGGCTCGGTCTCAACAAGATCGGCCGCCGACGCACCCTTGAGGACACCCCGGCGGTGCGCGGCATGATCGACAGCATTGCCCACCTCGTTCGCGTCGTCGACGAGAAGGCCTAAACGCTCAGGAGCCAGACGTTCGATGCGTCTCAATGACATCAAGGACAATCCCGGGTCGCGCAAGCTGCGCGTGCGCGTTGGTCGCGGCATCGGCTCTGGCATGGGCAAGATGGGCGGCCGCGGCGGTAAGGGCCAGACGGCGCGTGCCGGCGTGCGGCTTGGCGGTTTCGAGGGCGGCCAAATGCCCTTGCACCGTCGACTACCCAAGCGCGGCTTCAACAAGCTGAACCCCAAATACTACAACGAGATCAACGTCGGACGCCTGCAGGAGGCCGTAGACAGCGGCCGCCTGGACGCCGGCAAGCCCATCGATAATGCCGCCTTGCTGGCGGCGGGGCTGGTGCGCCGCGCCCTTGACGGCGTGCGTGTACTGGGTGAGGGGGAGCTCAAAGCCAAACTTGCCTTGACCGTCGACCACGCCACGGCAAGCGCCAAGGCTGCGATTGAGAAGGCCGGTGGTTCGATTACGCTGATCGAGCGCAAGGTGCTCGCCGCCGATGAGGCCAAGCGCAAGAAATCGGCGGCAAAAAAGGCCAAGACCGGCAAGCCGAAGGCGGCCAGGAGCGAGGACTAGGGTTCGCACGTCGAGGCCGTTGCCGCTCGTGCCGCTGAGGCCGAAGCAGGAGGTTCAGGGTCGGCCGTCCTGCTTGCGTTGAAGCTTCCCGACCCCCATGTTTTAAAGTTGCCCGCCCGCGCGGGGCGAACCGCCGTCGGCCAGGGCAGGGAGAGAGCACATGGTTTCCGCCGCCGAACAGCTTGCTTCCAATCTGAATTTCGGGGCGTTCGCGAAGGCTGAAGATCTCAAGAAGCGCATCTGGTTCACGCTGGCCGCGCTGGTGGTTTATCGGCTCGGCACTTATATCCCGATCCCCGGCATCAACCCGGCCGCGTTCGCGAAGTCGTTCAAGGCGCAATCGTCCGGCATCCTCGGCATGTTCAACATGTTCGCCGGCGGTGCCGTCGAACGCATGGCGATCTTCGCCCTCAATATCATGCCCTACATCTCCGCCTCGATTATCATGCAGCTGATGACGAGCGTGGTCCCGACCCTGGAACAACTGAAAAAGGAGGGCGAACAGGGACGCAAGCAGATCAACCAATATACGCGCTACTTGACGGTGGCCCTGGCATCCTTCCAGGCCTACGGCATTGCCTTCGGTTTGGAGGGCTCGCGCGGCTCTGCCGGCGCCGTCGTCATTGATCCTGGCTGGTTCTTCCGAATCTCGACGGTGGTGACACTGGTCGGCGGCACCATGTTCTTGATGTGGCTTGGCGAGCAGATCACGGCGCGTGGTGTTGGCAACGGTACCTCCCTCATCATCATGTCGGGGATCGTCGCCGGCCTGCCGACCGCGCTCGCCGGCTTGCTCGAGCTGTCGCGGCAGGGGGCGATCTCCTGGCCCCTGCTCATCGCCCTGCTGGCGCTGATGCTGGCGGTGGTCGCGGCCATCGTCTTCATCGAGCGGGCCCAGCGGCGGCTGCTCATTCAGTACCCCAAGCGGCAGATGGGCAATCGCATGTTCCAGGGCGATGCGTCGCATCTGCCCTTGAAGCTCAACTCCTCCGGCGTCATCCCGCCAATTTTTGCCTCCTCGCTGCTGCTGCTGCCGATCACGGTTGCGCAGTTTAGCCAGGGTGCCGGCCCCGACTGGCTCAACGCGATCGTGGCGTCCTTGGGTCGCGGGCAGCCGCTCTATCTTGCCATTTACGTTGCCTTGATCGTCTTCTTTGCCTTCTTCTACACGGCCATTGTCTTCAATCCTCAGGACACCGCCGACAATTTGCGCAAATACGGCGGCTTTCTGCCGGGTATCCGTCCCGGCGCCAAGACGGCCGAATACATCGACTACGTCTTGACCCGCATCACCGTGGTGGGAGCCATCTACCTGGCGGCCGTCTGCGTGTTGCCCGAGCTGTTGATCTCCTATGCCGCGGTGCCCTTCTATTTCGGCGGCACCTCGCTGTTGATCGCGGTCAGCGTCACCATGGATACGGTGGCGCAGGTGCAAAGCCACCTGCTGGCACACCAGTACGAGGGGCTGATCAAGAAGGCGAAGCTGAGGGGCGCAACCCGGCGATGATGAACCTGATCCTGCTTGGACCGCCGGGGGCGGGCAAGGGCACTCAGGCCAAGACCATCGCCGCCAAACATGGCCTGATCCAGCTATCGACGGGCGACATGCTGCGCGCGGCCGTGCAGGCTGGTAGCCCCATCGGCCGCAAGGCCAAGGCCCTCATGGACCGTGGCGAGCTAGTCTCCGATGACATCGTCATCGAGATCATCGCCGCGCGGCTGGGCCAAGCCGACTGCAGGGGGGGCGTCATCTTCGACGGCTTTCCCCGGACCCTGGCGCAAGCCTCGGCCCTCGATGGCGTGCTCAAGCGCAAGCGGTTAAAACTCGATGCCGTCGTCGAGCTGAAAGTGAACGACGATCAGTTAATCGAGCGGATCGCGGGCCGATTTACCTGCGCCGCCTGCGGGGCGAGCTACCACGACCGCTTCAAGCCGCCGCGGACCCCGGACACGTGCGAGGGGTGCGGTGGCACCGCCTTCCTGCGCCGGCCCGACGACACGGCCGAGACGGTGGCGCGGCGCCTGCTGGTCTACTACCGGGAAACTTCACCCTTGATTGGCTATTACTACTGCAAGGGCAACTTGCGCAGCGTCGATGGCATGGGCTCGATCGAGGAGGTCGCGGCCGCCATTGAGGCGCAGTTGCCACGCCCATCAGGCTGTTGACGATGGGGGGCGGCTCGGCTAGAAGAACCCCAACTTTCGGGACTGAGAACGCAGCAGTCGGGTCCGGGGCAGCGTCGCCGGAGCCGATTTGTGTGCGTTTTTCTGAGCGTTGTTCAGGTCCGATTTTGCAGCAACGACTTGGGCTCGTTGCATGGTGCGATCCTTCAGGAGATCAGCGTGGCTCGTATCGCAGGCGTTAACATTCCGACGCAGAAACGCGTCGTCATTGCGCTTCAATACATTCATGGCATCGGCCCGAAGTTGGCGCAGGAGATCTGCAGCAAGGTCGGCATTCCCGACAAGCGCCGGGTCAATGAACTGACCGACGCGGAGGTCTTGCAAATCCGCGAGGCGATCGATCGCGACTACGTGGTGGAAGGTGACTTGCGGCGCGACGTCGCCATGAACATCAAGCGCCTGATGGATTTGGGCTGCTACCGCGGTTTGCGGCACCGCCGCAGCTTGCCCGTTCGCGGTCAGCGCACGCACACCAATGCGCGCACGCGCAAGGGCAAGGCGCGGCCAATTGCAGGCAAAAAGAAGACGACGGCTTAGTGGGCGGCGCGTCCCTGGGCCCAAGCTTGGCCTGGCGCGCCGGCGGCCCCGCAAAGATCACCTTGACCCTGGAGCCCTTTGATCGATGGCAAAAGAGACGCAAACCGCGACCCGCGCTAAACCGCGCCGGCGTGAGCGCAAAAATATCAGCTCCGGCATCGCGCACGTGAGCGCGACCTTTAACAATACAATGATCACCATCACCGATGCCCAGGGCAACACCATTGCCTGGTCCTCGGCCGGCACCATGGGCTTCAAGGGCTCGCGCAAATCGACACCCTACGCCGCGCAGATGGCAGCCGAGGACGCCGGCAAGAAGGCGATGGAGCACGGCATGAAGATCCTCGAGGTCGAGGTGATGGGGCCGGGTTCGGGACGTGAATCGGCGTTGCGGGCCCTGCAGGCGGTTGGTTTCCAGATCACCTCGATCCGCGACGTGACCTCGATTCCCCACAACGGCTGCCGCCCGCGCAAGCGTCGGCGCGTCTAGCTCGCCGTCGCGGCAGCGACGCGCCAGAACATTGGATTGGAACGATGAGCCTTACTGCGAGGATCGGCTCGCGGCTCGTCAACTTTGAGAAAGAGTGTGAGGCCTCCCCGTGGCAAACGTGTTGCAAAAGAACTGGCAGGATCTGATCAAGCCAACCAAGCTCGAAGTGGCTTCCGGACGGCAGCGCGACAAGGTGGCGACCATCGTCGCCGAACCCCTCGAGCGCGGTTTTGGCATGACGCTGGGCAATGCGCTGCGGCGTGTGTTGTTGTCGTCGCTGCAGGGCGCAGCCATCACCACCGTGCACATCGACGGGGTGTTACATGAGTTCTCCTCCATCCCTGGCGTGCGCGAGGACGTGACCAACATCATTCTCAACATCAAGGAGATCGCCCTGCGTCAGCACTCCGAGGGGGTCAAACGGATGGTGCTGAAGAAGGAAGGACCGGGCCAGGTCAAAGCCTCCGACATCGAGGCCAGCTCCGAGATCGAGATCCTGAACCCCGAGCACGTGATCTGCACCCTCGACCAGGGTGCCGCGATCCGCATGGAGTTCACGGCAAGCATGGGCAAGGGTTATGTTCCCGCCGAGCGCAACCGCCCGGACGACGCCCCGATCGGCCTGATCCCGGTCGACAGCCTCTACAGCCCGGTCAAAAAGGTCTCCTACCGCGTCGAGAATACCCGCGAGGGCCAGATCCTCGACTACGACAAACTTACAATGACGGTCGAGACCGACGGCTCGGTCACGGCGGAAGACGCGGTGGCGTTGGCGGCGCGTATCCTGCAAGATCAGTTGGCGGTCTTCATCAACTTCGAGGAGCCCAAAAAGGCGATCGAGGACGCTGCCAAGCATCCCGAGCTCGCCTTCAACGCGGCATTGCTCAAAAAGGTGGACGAGCTGGAACTGTCGGTACGCTCGGCCAACTGCCTGAAGAACGACAACATCGTCTATATCGGCGACCTCATCCAGAAGACCGAAGCGGAGATGCTGCGCACGCCAAACTTCGGGCGCAAGTCGCTCAACGAGATCAAGGAGGTGCTGGCCAGCATGGGTCTGCACCTCGGCATGGAGGTGCCGAATTGGCCGCCCGACAATATCGAGGACCTGGCCAAGCGCTTCGAGGATCAGTATTGATTGAGACGGCGGCGCGCGCCGATGAACGCGTGCGTCACCGGTTTTGCCTGAACAATGCGAGGCCACAGAACCTCGCTGCCAACAACGTAAAGGACTTGCATCATGCGACACCGCAAGCTGGGGCGGCGCTTCAGCCGCGATAGCGGGCACCGCCAAGCCATGTTCTCCAATATGGCCGCCGCCTTGATCCGCCACGAGCAGATCGTCACGACCTTGGCCAAGGCGAAGGACTTGAAGCGGGTGATGGACAAATACATCACCCTTGCCAAACGGGGCGATCTTAACTCCCGGCGCCTTGCCGCCTCGCGCATGCGCGATGAGGCCATGGTCAAGAAATTGTTCGATACCTTGGGACCTCGCTACAAGGATCGCGCCGGCGGCTACACGCGGGTGCTCAAGGCCGGCTACCGCTACGGGGATTCGGCTGCCGTCGCCGTCATCGAACTGGTCGACCGCGATGAACTGGTGAAGGGCAAAGAGGACCGGGAGCGGTCCGAGGCCATGAAGGCCGAGCAGGCCAACGCCTGATCAACTGCCGATCTGATCGCGGCTGCCGCCAGGGGCATCGCACCCGCGCTCCGGCAGGCGGCCGGTAGCGTGCCAAAAAAGCAGCCAGCATCGTGGGACGCCGAGACTGGGGCCGGCCGCGGCCCGCAGCGCCCGGCCATGGGCCTCACGCAACGGGGGAGCCCGCCACCCCCGCGGGGTTGTGCCGCCGGAGCGCCAAGAATCGCGCTATACCATGGCTTTGGGGCAGGGTCGTGCCTCGCGGCGACCTTCCAAAGGTCGGCACCGGTGCGTTATATGTGTCCGGGCGCAACGCCTGAGAAAAAGGGAAGCCTTATGAGCGGTTTGGCGAACGCCCGTCGGGCCGTCCTCGTGGCTTTGGCGGGTCTTGCCATCCTGCCCGCGCCGCCGGCGGCTGCGCAGCGGCGTGAGCCGCCGCCGTCGCGCGAAGCGGCGCAGTATTCCTTTGCCCCGATCGTCAAAAAGGCCGCCCCGGCGGTCGTCAACGTCTACGTGCGCGCCCGGGTGCAGACCTTCGTCTCCCCGTTCGCCCAGGATCCCCTATTCGGTCGGCTGTTCGGGGAGCGTTTCGGCTTGCCGCAGGAGCGCATCCAGAACTCGCTGGGATCGGGCGTGATCGTGCACCCCGAGGGTATCATCGTCACCAACACCCACGTGGTAAAGGTCGGCGGCACCGCCGAGATCAAAGTGGCCCTGGCGGACCGGCGCGAATTTGACGCCAAGATCGTGCTGCAGGATGAAAAGTCGGACCTGGCCGTGCTCAGGATCGAGGGCGCCGAGGGTCGCTTTCCTTACCTCGAGTTTGAGGATTCCGACCGCGCCGAAGTGGGCGATCTGGTGCTGGCGATCGGCAACCCCTTCGGGGTCGGCCAGACGGTCACCAGCGGCATCATTTCGGCGCTTGGCCGCACGGAGGTCACCCAGTCGGAGGCCCAGGTATTCATCCAAACCGATGCGGCCATCAACCCCGGCAATTCCGGCGGCGCATTGGTGGACATGGCCGGCCGTGTGCTTGGCATCAATACGGCGATATTTTCCCGGTCGGGGGGATCGCACGGCATCGGCTTTGCGATTCCATCCAATCTGGTGAAGGTGATCGTCGACAGCGCCATTTCCGGCCGCAAGCTCGAGCGGCCTTGGCTCGGGGCCAAGCTCGATGTGGTAACGCGTGAGCTCGGTGAGGCCCTGGCGCTCGAGCGCGTCGCCGGAGCGCTGGTGGTAAAGGTCTATGAGCACAGCGCCGCGGCGGAGGCCGGCCTGCTGTCGGGTGACGTGATCGTGGCCGTGGACGGCTATGAAATCCCCGATCCGCGCGCCGTGTACTATCGACTAACGACCCGAGGGATCGGCAACAAATGCAGCCTGGATGTGGTGCGCAAGGGCCACAAAATGACGGTTGCCCTCGCCGTGCGTGGCCCGCCCAAAGCCGCTCGGGACGATGTGCGCAACTTGTCGGGGACGCATCCTTTCGATGGCGCGCGCGTCGCCAATATTTTGCCCGGGACGGCGGCCGAGCTCGGCCTCGAGGAGGAGGACGGCGTGGTGATCCTATCGGTGCAGCCGGCGTCGCGATCGGCGCGGCTGGGCTTCCGCACCGGCGACATCATCGTCCAGATTGGTCGCGAGAAAATCGACAGTATTGGCGACCTGGAAGCCCAGCTCAAAGAACGGCCGCGCGTATGGCAAGTCGTGGTCAAGCGCGGCAATCAGCTCCTGCAACTCCAGCTCTCCGGCTGAGGTGTGGCAAATCTTTTCGAAGCGGCAGGTCTGGAAAAAGGTGCCCCGCGCCCGTTGGCGGATCGGTTGCGCCCGACCCGGCTCAGCGCCGTTGTCGGCCAAGATCATCTGATCGGGCCGGAGGGGACCTTGAGCCGCATGCTCCGCAGCGGCCGCTTGCAGAGCATGATCCTGTGGGGTCCTCCGGGCTCGGGCAAGACCACCGTTGCGCGCCTGCTTGCACACGAGAGTAAGCTTGCCTTCGAACAGCTCTCCGCCATCTTTTCCGGCGTGCAGGATCTGCGCAAAGCTTTCGATCGTGCCCGCAGCCGGCGCGAATTGGGCGAGGGTACGCTGCTCTTCATTGATGAGATCCACCGCTTCAACCGCGCGCAGCAGGATAGCTTCCTGCCCATTATGGAGGACGGCACGATCACGCTGGTGGGTGCGACCACCGAGAACCCCTCCTTTGAGCTCAACGGTGCCTTGCTGTCACGCGCCCTGGTTCTCGTCTTTCATCGGCTCGACGAGGCCGCGCTCGAACAGCTGCTGTGCCGGGCGGAGGCCGAAGCAGGCCGACCGCTGCCGCTCGATAGCGAGGCGCGCGAAACCTTGAAGGCCTTGGCCGACGGCGATGGTCGCACGGCCCTGAACATGGCCGAGGAACTCATCGCCTCCGTCGCACCGGGCGCGGCCCGGCTCGATCGCGCGGGTCTCAGCAAGCTGCTGCAGCGCCGGGCGCCGCTCTATGACAAAGCGCGCGACGGTCACTACAACCTGATCAGCGCCCTGCACAAGGCGGTGCGCGGCTCCGACCCGGACGCCTCCCTGTATTGGCTCGCGCGCATGCTCGATGCCGGCGAGGATCGCCTGTTTATCGCCCGGCGCCTCGTGCGCATGGCCATCGAGGACGTCGGCCTCGCCGATCCGCAGGCGCTCATCCAGGCGCTTGCGGCCAAGGACACATTCGATTTTTTGGGATCGCCCGAGGGCGAATTGGCCTTGGCGCAGGCCGTGATTTATCTGGCAACGGCACCTAAATCCAACGCTGCCTACGTCGCCTTCGGTGCCGCGATCGAGACGGCCAAGCAGCACGGCAGCCTGGCTCCGCCCAAGCACATCTTGAACGCGCCCACCCGCCTCATGCGCCAAGAGGGCTACGGCGCCGGCTATCAGTACGATCACGATAGCCCAGAGGCATTCTCCGGCCAGGACTACTTCCCCGACGGCATGGCGCGGCAGCGCTTCTATGCCCCCGACGGCCGCGGCTTCGAGGAAGAGCTAAAAGAGCGGCTGGAGCAATGGCAGAAGCTGCGGGCGCGGCGTCGCTAGGCTTGGGCTCGCCGCCGGGTTAGCGCGTTTGGCAGTGCCGGCTCCGATCGCCTATAGTCGTGCTCTTGAAAAGACACCCCGCGAAGGCCTCGCCGCCCAGCTTCGGAGAGTGCGGAGATCACCATGGTTGCGTTCAAGGACCTGTGGTATCGGCACCCCGCCAACAACTCCACGCAATATCCCTGCGTCGCCCCCCAGGGTCTGACCAACCTGGAAGGTCTGTTCGTACCTCAGGGGTTTCCGGTGTTCGGCAACCAGTGTTCGATTCGCATGGGCGTTTGCCTGAAGCTGGCGGGCGTTTCCCCGGGGTCGCTGCGCCAGCCCACCTGCAACGTACATGCCGCCGAAGAGATGCACTACATCCGTGCCGCGGAGCTGGCGCGCGGGCTTGCCGCTGCCTCGATCGCCGGCGTGGGAAAAGTCGAGCGTATCGTCGGCACCGAGGCCTCGCACTTCTATTCTAAGATCTTCGGCCGCACGGGCATTATCTACATTCAGGACTACTGGAAGCGCCACGGCGAGACGACACCAACGGGTGACCATATCGATGTTTGGAACGGCTATCGTTCCTCGACCAAGTGGCTGATGGAATGGTTCTCCTGGCTTGGCTACTACTCCAACTACGCACAGGCAAAGGAAGTCTGGTTTTGGGAGGTGAGGTAGGCGCGGGCTCAGGCTTGAGCAGCGCCCGGAGAGGAAGCATGCGCTATCTGATGGCTATGGCATGTGCCGTCGTGGTGGCGGCGCTCGCCACGATTTTCGTCAGTCCACGATTGGCCAGCATGATGGTGGACCAATTCACCTTCAATAGCCCAGACGAGGTGAGTAATCTGGAGGACGGGGTGTTCATGGCCGCCAACTTCATGGCCCTGCTGATCGGCTGGTGGCTGGGCTGGACGATCGGCGGCCGCCTGCTGAAGCCGGCCGAGACGCCCTCTTGACCGACCGTCGGCCATGAAACTTGTGCTCTGGGCCATGCTCGGTGGTGCTCTGGGTTCTGGGGCGCGTCATGTCATTAACGTCGGCTTCGGGCGTTGGCTCGGCAGTGGCTTTCCCTGGTCGACCCTCTGCGTCAATGTCGTGGGCTGCTTGCTGATGGGGGTGGTCGTCGAAGTGCTGGCGCTGAAGTTCAAGGGCTCGCTCGATCTGCGCACGTTTATCGCTACGGGCATCTTGGGCGGCTTTACGACGTTCTCGGCCTACGCGCTCGATTTCGCCAGCCTGGTCGGGCAGCAAGGTCGGTTGGCCGCGGGCCTCTACCTGTTCGGCTCGGTCGTGCTGTCGATCGCGGCGCTCTATGCTGGGTTTTGGTTCACGCGATGGCTCTTCACGTGAGTGCGCCCGTCGAAACCATCCTGGTCAAAGACGATGAAGCCGGCGTGCGCCTCGACCGCTGGTTCCGCGTGCATTTCCCCGAGGTCGGCTACAGTTATCTGCAAAAGCTGCTGCGCTCCGGACAGGTGCGCGTCGACAGCCGGCGCGCACAGGCGAATTTGCGCCTTGCCGCCGGCCAGCAGGTGCGTGTGCCGCAGGTGGTGCGCAGCAGCGGTGCCAGCCGGCCATCGCTCACCCCTCCGCCTGGACTGTCGAAGGCAGATCGGGATTTCATAGAGCGGTTGATTTTATTCGAGGACGAGCACGTCCTCGTTCTCGATAAGCCGTTCGGCATCGCCGTGCAGGGCGGTACGGGTACCAGACGCCATATCGACGGCTTGCTCGCCGGCATGGCCGATCGGTTCGGTGATCGGCCTCGGCTCGTGCACCGGCTCGACCGCGATACCACCGGGGTGTTGTTGGTTGCCAAGCATCGCCAGGCGGCGGCCAAACTTGGCCGCATCTTCCAGACGCGCTCGGCGGCCAAGACCTATTGGGCGCTGGTGAAGGGAGTGCCGCGGCCCGCCCAGGGCAAGGTCGAGGCGGCGCTCGTCAAGGCCTCTGGCCCGGACGGTGACCGCGTGCGCAAGGCCGAGCCTGGCGAGCAGGATCTGGCCATGCATGCCACGACGCACTATTCCGTTATCGATCGTGTCGCCCACAAGGTCGCATGGGTCTCGTTGAAGCCTGTCACCGGCCGCCAGCATCAGCTGCGCGCCCATATGGCGCTGATCGGCCATCCCATCGTCGGCGACGGCAAATACGAAGGCGACCGGGTGCTGGCCGACAGCGGCATCGAGCCCAAGCTGCACTTGCATGCCCGACGGCTCGTCCTGCCCCACCCCGTCGCCGGCCAGGCGATGATCGACGTGACCGCCCCGCTGCCCCCGCACATGCGCAAGACCTGGGATCTCTTGGGCCTGGACGCCCACCGTTTTGAGGCCTCTCGCCGAAGCTAATGGTGGCCTGGGTTTTGTCTCGGCTGGGCGCCGGCGGCCGCTGCGGGTCCCGGGGTCGGCCGCCACCGCCGAGCCCTGCCATTGCCGTGGCGGCGGGCCCGCCGTCGGGGATTTCCCGCCCTGGCCGGCGGCCTAGCCCTTGCATTGACGGGTCCGTGCTGTCAGCCTTCTGCGACGGCCACCCCTCGGCAGCCGGCCTTTACCGACCTGCCCTTGCCCGCCTAAGCGCCGGTCGCCGAGCTTAGCCAAGGAGCAGCCCATGGCGAGCCCAGTCCATTTCGATTCCCGGATCGGTGAACAATTCCTGCGCTACGCCCGTCTCGTGGCGGGTCGCGGCTATGTCCACAATACTCTCGGCAATATGGCGATCCGGGCCACGCATCCCGATCACCCACACGGTGTGGCCTATACCAAACATGCCGAGATCTCGCTCGAAGAAATGGGCATGGAGAATATCGTCATCACGGAAATTCCAGCCAGCCGCCTGCTCTACGGCTCGCGCATGACCAGCATCGGCCACAACCTCAATCGCGAGATCTTGCGCCTGCGGCCCGACATTGGCGCGGTCATCCACGTGCATGATGATGCGACCATTGCCTTTTTCGGCTCCGGCGGCTTTCGCGAGGTCAAAGTGCTCTCCCTCGACATGCCCTTTATTTTGGGCAAGCCTCCCTACTACGTCCCGGCGCATGTGGACGTGGAGGCCGACGTCGGGCCGGTCAAGGACTTCATCGCTGAAACCAACGTGGTGGTCCTCCTGGGCCATGGCATCACCGCCCTGGGACGGACCATTTCGGAGGCCTACCATCGGCTCAATTCGCTGACGGCTGAAATCCGGCGCAACATAGAGGCCGAGCATCTGGCCGCCATGCGGGGCACGAGCCCGCTCTACCGCAGCGACCCCGAGATCGCCTTGATGTACCGTCATGCCGAGGCGGTTATCTATCCCAATCGCGCCGAGCAGGTGATGCGAGGGGATGCCGCCTAGGCGCCCGTCGCATAGCCCCGGGGACCTCTCGGTCCGATAGGGCCGGCCCGTTCCGTGTGGGACAGGTTGCGGCGTAACGCGTTGAATTATAAAATAAAATCCTAGCTGTCGTGGCCGCCGCGGTCTGATGCTATAGTCGCCCTCGATGCTTTCTTAAGTGCTGCCCTTCCCTCGACCGTCCCCAGGCACGCCGTGCCGGCGTGACCGCAGCGGTCCTGTCCACCCAGCGATCACTGTGTGCCTCGCAACGAGTTCGGCGTGACCATTTCCAAACTCCCCCGCCCACCCACGGACTCAGAGACCGAACTCGGGCTTATCTTGGAAGGGATCGGCGAAGGCTTTTACGCGGTCGATCGCGATTGGCGCGTGCGCCGTTTCAACAGCGAGGCGGCGCGCCATTTTGGCCGTGCGCCGGCGGAGGTGCTCGGCCGCAGCCTCTGGGAGCTGTTTCCTGGGGCGCGTGAAACCGATCTCGGCCGGCTCTTCCTACAGGCGATGGCGACCCGCAAGGCCGTGAGATCGGAAACCGCTTCGGTGGTCGTTTCCGGGCGCTGGCTATCCTATGGGTTGTTCCCCTTGGGGGACGGTCTGGGCGTCGTGTTTCGCGACATCACTGATCGCAAAAAGGCAGAAGCGCAGCGCGACCTTCTGCTTCTCGAACTTGAGCATCGGGTCAAGAATACGCTCGCCACTGTTCAGGCCATTGCCGGTCAAACCTTCCGAGACGCGGAGCCCAATGCGCGCCAAACGTTCGAGGCGCGCTTGCGCACCTTGAGCAACGCGCACATGACGCTCACCGCCGAGAATTGGCGCAGCGTGACTTTGCGCGACCTCATCTGGTCGACGCTTGAGCCCGTCATGGTCGATAACAGCCAGTTTTCTGCCGCGGGCCCGCATTTGCGCGTGCAGCCCAAGAGTGCGGTGGCTTTGTCGATGGCCATCCATGAGTTGTGCACCAATGCGATCAAGTACGGTGCGCTGTCCGTTGCCGGCGGACGTGTAACGATCGAGTGGGACATCGATGCCGACCGCTTCCGATTGCGCTGGCAGGAGCGTGGGGGCCCGGCCGTGTCTGCACCGGAACGCAAAGGCTTCGGCTCGCTCATGATCGAGCGTGCCCTGGCCGCGCAGATCGACGGTGAGGTGAAAATCGACTATGGCGACAGCGGCATCGTCTGCAGCATCGATGCGCCCTTGGCCGCCGTGGCCGAGGGGGATGTGGACTGATCGGCCTTAGTCTCGCGAGCCGGGGCTTGCAAACCCGGACGTCTGGCGCTTGCGACCGGCGAGCGAGGACGCGTTCGAGGCAGGACGCTAGATCCAACCCCGCGCGGCAAGCTGAATTTTGAGCTCGTTTTCGGCCTCCGACAGGCGCGCGGGATCGGTGCAACGCAGCACCAGCTGGGTGCCTGGCTTGCCGTCGCGTTGGAACGGGTAGGATCCCATCGGCACGTCGGGATAGCGCTGTTGCAAAGCGGCGAAGAGATCGGCGATCTCGCCTTCCGGCCGATGCAAATCCAGGGCGGCAGACAGCATCTTCTTGCCGGTCTTGAGAAATTTGGTGGCGGCCTCAAGCATGACTTGCATGATATTGGGGATGCCCGCCATCACGATAACGTTGCCCAGCATGAACCCGGGCGCGATGGAGACGCTGTTCTCCACCAGTTCGGCGCCAAAGGGAATGCGCGCCATGCGCATGCGCGCGGGCGTCAGCTCAACGCCGCGGCGCTCGAAGTAGGCGCGCATCGGGGCCAGCGCCCGCTCGTCGACATCGATGCCAACGGCAAAGGCCTTGGCTATCGCATCGGCGGTGATATCGTCGTGGGTAGGTCCGATGCCGCCGGTCGTAAACACGTAGTCATAGCGCGCGCGCAGCGCATTGACGGCGGCCACGATCTCCGCTTCCTCGTCGGGAACAATGCGCACTTCCTTCAGCTGGATGCCGATGGCGGTGAGGTGGTCGGCGATGTGGCCGATATTCTTGTCCTTGGTGCGACCAGACAAAATCTCATCGCCGATCACCATCAGCGCGGCACTGACAATTGTGCGGTTGGCACCTGCCGATTCATGGTCCATGCAGAGCTTCCATCGCCGGTTTTTTACTTTGCAGACTGAGAACAAGATTGGCGTTGGGTGTGGCTTCTGTCACGTACCCTGCGCGCTCAAGAAGGCCCAACAAATCCGCCTTCCAGACGGAGCGATTGTCCTCGATGATCAAGAAACGTGGCAACAAGGAGCGCGGCGCCTGGGCGAGGTAGGGAACGAGGATGCGATCTTCCGCACCTTCCACGTCCAGCTTGATGGCGTCGATGCGGGACAATCCCTCTTCGCGGACTAGGCTTGCCAGACTGCGACATTCTACTTCGATCGATCGCGTCGTCAGGTCCGGCCTGCGGCCCGCAAGCATCGAAGAACCGCCGATATTTCGCTCGTTGACGAACAAGCTCACGCTGCCATTGTGATCGGAAAGGGCCGCCGGCACAACCTTTGCCCAGTCGATCGCATTGAGCGCCAGATTGCAGTGGAGCCGCGCCAGCGCCGTGGGATGGGGCTCGACCGCGATGATCCGGCCGGTGCGCCCGACCCGGTTGGCCACAAATAGGGTATAGGCTCCGGCGTTGGCACCGACGTCCAAAAAGACGAAATCGGCGTTAAGCCGTGTCTCGAGCAAGGCCATTTCGACCGCGTCGAAAAACTGCGGTGTCGCCATCAGGCGCTTTTCGCTGGAGTTGCTCCGCGGGTATAGCCGCATCCGACTACCGAGCCGGATCACGTCGATGGGGCGACCCGAATAGCGCTTCAAGAAGGAACGGATCAGGGAAGCGATGCGTCGCCCGGCCCAGTTGCGCGGCAACCTACGCCCGATGGCGATGAGATAGGACTGGAGCGGTGTAGGCTCGTAGCAGCCAAAGGGCCGACTATGCTCAGGGCCGATCGTCATTCTCGTTTGCACTGCGACGCCACCTACGCGCAAAAAACCGCCGTCCTCGAGCGGATCAAGCTCCACGTTGGCCGCCTTGCAGCGAAAGCCGGCGGACCCTCTCGCCGCAGTATACTATGCCGTCACCAGGATCGAACTGCCACACGCGCCTGCCGCGCGGTTCTAACCAAGGTGATGCGCTAGGGCCGTTCTGGCCGAAAAGGCGAATAGCCGAAACCGCCGCGGCGCGACCCGTCCCCTTTAGCGACCTCGATCCCGGCGGGGGCGGGCGCGGCTCGGGCAGCCCAAGGCGCCCCCTTCGGCATCGGTGCCCCTAGAAATGCGGGCCGTTACGCCTCCTCGGCCTGAGGCCCACCGCCCGGTAGGAAGCACTTTTTGTCACCCAGAGCCTGGTCCGTTGGGCTTGCCCGGCCCCTGAAAATGTGGCGGCCCGACCGGGCCGCAATGGCAGGCCCTCGCCGCGACGGCTGAGGGGCAACACGGTGGCCAAGGGTTGGGTCAACGGCGGGCTCGGCCTCTGCGAAAACCGCAAACTGGTGAGGACGCGCGAGCGCACGTCGCCGCGAGCGCGGGGAAGAGCAAAACTTCATCCTGCAGCACGGTCTTGCGCCGTGCTATCAGCGCAGGCCATGCGCTTTCCCACTCCCGTCCTTCGCGGCACCCTGATCCAGCGCTACAAGCGTTTTCTTGCCGACGTCCGTCTTGACGATGGCCGCACGGTCACGGCGACGTGCCCGAACACCGGCTCGATGTTGGGTCTGACGTCGCCGGGCGCCACCGTATGGCTCTCCGAAAGCGACAGTCCAACCCGCAAATATCGCTTTACCTGGGAAATGGTGGAGGCCGATCTCGGCCACGGCCCGACGCTGGTGGGCATCAACACCCAACACCCCAATAAGTTGGTTGCGGAAGCCATGGCCGCGCGCCGCATCAAATATCTTGCTGGTTACCCAACCTTCAGGCGCGAGGTCCGATACGGCGAAAACAGCCGCATCGACATTCTATTGCAGTGTGCAAACAAGGGCTTGTGTTATGTTGAAATCAAAAATGTCCATCTCTCGCGTCAGCATGGGCTTGCCGAATTTCCAGATTCCGTGACGGCGCGAGGTACCAAGCACCTTGTCGAGATGATGCGGATGGTGCGCGCCGGTCACCGAGCCGTGATGCTGTTCCTGATCCAGCGCAGCGATGCCAAGAAGTTGGCGCTAGCCCGCGACGTCGATGCCAACTACGGAGCGACCTTTGATGCCGCGCGGGCGGCCGGTGTGGAGGCCATCGCTTTGCGCTGCCGGCTCAGCACCGAACAAATCCTCGTCGACAAGGTCATACCGATCACGGGCTGAGGCGGGGAGACCGGGTCGGCCTGCTATCGCGTGGTGTCGCCGGCGAGGGGCGAGCAGTGCGCGCCCGTGACAAGATCGGCGACTTGCACCCGCTTCGGCGCGCTGTAAAGATCGAACATCAGGTCGAGGGTATCGAGAAACGTTGCGACCAGGTCCAGCAACGTTCCAAGTCGAATGCGGCCGGCGACCAGGTAGTCCTCGCCGACGGCGAGTTGGGAAAGCCCTTCTAGACCGGCGGCATCGCGGGCAATCAGTCCGCGGCTGCGCAGGAACGCGCTGGCGACGTCACCGGTATCGAAATCGTGTTGAGTGGTGTCTCCGAGTTCCGTCGCCGCGTCGTCGAGCGCGGCGGTACCGGCCGCGAACAGTGCGATCAGCGGGCGCAGCCGGTGCTCGCCGCGCTTCAGGTCCTCCGCCCGCTTGCGCGCCTGCAGCAGCCGAGCCGTCATGGCAAGCTCCAGGGTACGCACGTTTTTCAGAAACTCAGCGATGTCGCAATTCTGGCGCGCGAGGCGGGTCACCGTCAGATGCTGCGTTGGTTCGGCGAGCGGAGCTTTCTCCGTCAGCAGGTCCTCGCCCATGGCCAATGCCGCATCGAGGTGGTCGCTCAGCAGAAAGATGCCGGCGGTCGGCTCGTGGGCGGTGAGGGACATCTCGGGCTCCGCTGGGGGGCAGGGCTTGGGGAGCGAACGTGCCTGCCGTGAATGAGAAACGCGCGCGATCCAAAACTGATTCGCGCGCGTATCCTAACTCCGTCACCGGCTTTTCAACCGGGCAAATCGCGGGATTTGCTATGCAACTCGCGGCAGCGCTGCGGCGCTGTGGACCGAAGGCTCTGCGCCCGCTTGGCCATTAAGCTGCTCCAGCGCACGCTGGGCCTCGACCTCGTTGGTGTAGACGCCAACGATGTCACGGAACGAGCTCTTCGCATCGCTCTTGGTGATGATGAGTTGACCAGACGGATAGCGCACCAGCTCATAATTCGGAAGTTCCATGACCGCCCCCTTCAAGAGATCCAAGAACTGCGAATTTGACCCGCACTCGGTGATGGTGCCGCGCCCGTCAGCCGGGTCAGTGGCGGTCACATATTTGTCTCTCGAGTGAGAGTCAATGATTCTGTCATCAGGCCTTCATAGAATCGTGTTGCGGACTGTGACAGCGTACAAAATCAGGGCTGGTGAGGGGCCCGCCGGCTGCCTTAACAAACGTTCATCCGTCGGCGATTGAGGCCGGTCTGCCACGGCTGACCGTGACCCCCAAGTTCGCGACCGGAGCCTATGTTCAGGGCTGGCCAGGGGAGTCGAGGAGCCCTGTAACGCCCAAGCTTGGCGTCCCGGACATCCGCCCGCCCTCAGCTGCGGCCTTGGGCCCCGCGCGTCTCCGCCTCGCAACCCAGCCGGCCAGGGAGGCGCCTTTGGGAGGCGTCTTGAGGCCCACGCGCGCGCCGGCGCGGCGTTCGGCCGCCCAGGCCACCGCTGGACACGCCGGACACCCCAGACACCCCGGACACTGGGCGGCGACACCAGCTCAGGGACGCGGTTCGTAGCTTAGCCCAAGGGTGACGAGCTTCTGGAGCAATTCTTCGTATTTCATGCCGGCATGTTCGGCAAAGTCGGCGAAGTCCTCGTTGCGGGCGATCTGGGGGTTGGGATTGGCTTCCAGAAGATAGAGGCGGCCACCTTCGCTAAGCCGATAATCGAGGCGCGCGTATCCGGTCAAATTGAGCAAGCGGTAGATGCGTTTGGAGGTGCTCTCAATCTTTCGGATCACGGACTCATCGAGCTTCGCCGGACCTGTCTTCAGGCCAATCTTCTTTTGGTATTGAGGATCCCACTTGGCCTTGTCGGTCGCAATGACCGGGGCGTCCTTCTTACTGATCGTCAACTCCCAGGGAGGTAGCGCCGTCAATAGCTCGTTGCCGAAGACGCCGACATAGATCTCCCGGCCTTCAATGAATTCCTCCACCAGCGCTGGAGCATTCGTCTTCTCGTGGATGAACCCTACCCGCTCGATGAGTTTCTCGGCGTCTCGCACCAAAGAGGCCTGCGAAATGCCTTCCGAGCCTTCTTCCGTCAGCGACTTTACGAACATCGGAAAAGTGAGTCGCGCCGGCAGCATGATTTTCTTGCGCGGCGGGAAGACGGCGAAGCGAGGGACGGCAATGCGGTGATAGGCCAGGATCTTCTTGGTGAGGGCCTTGTCACGCGCCAGCGTCAACCCGCGCGGATTGCAGCCGGTATACTTCTGCTTTTTCAGTTCCAGATAGCTCACCACGTGCTGATCGAAGAACGGTAGGTTGTCGAACTGTTCGACCAGATTGAAGGCAATATGCGGCTTCTTCTCCTCGATGGCTTGCCGGATCACGGAAAGTTCGCCACCCACGCCGGCGAAGGCAACCTCATGGCCGAGCTTTTCCAGGCCGCCAATGACGTCGTATTCCGTCTTGCGCAGTTCTGCGTCGCGCCCGTTGAGCTCCTTGCGGGGCCGGTCGGGAACGAGCCCCTCATCGGTGAGCAACAGAATGCGCAATGTCCTTGCCGCGGCTGTCGTCATAGTGAAACCTTTGGTAATCCCTCGTGCAGGACCCCGGCTGTCTGCAGCGTCAGCATGACGAGCAGCTTCTCCAGGGTGGCATCTGGGGAATCGACGACGCGCAGGCCAAGACTTTGCGCGCGTGCGATCATCTGTCGGAGCAATTGATCGATGACATAGGCATGAATGCCCGTGCCTTCGGCAATGCGTGTTCTGAGCAGCCCGCGGACTCGCCGCAAGTAGCGCGTCGCCAACGGTGCCCCCACATCTTTCGGATCGTCCGAAAAGATTCGGCGCATGTCCTGGTCGTAGTTTGCCGGCCAGGCCCAAGCGAAATGCGCGCGCTTTGCGGTGTAGTGCTCCCTGAGCGTGTGGCCCAAGCCGGCGAGAGGCTCAACCTCGGTCCGGTTCGAGATCGGCGGAGCGCAACCGGCAATCTCGGACATGACCTCATCGACATATTCCAATTTCGCCGACGCCGGCCAATTCTGGTAGTTCGCTCGCCAGTCCGTGTAGGGGTTGAGCCAGACCGCGAAGGTTTCGGCAAAATCTTCGACGGGATGACTTTGGGCGTACCAACCCGAGAGGTTGACGACGTGGGCCCGGCTATCGACGCGAGGACTGTAGCTCGTGGGATAGGGCTTGTGCGGATTTCCGAATAGTTGCCGATAGCGCGGGCGCGTGTGCAAGGCATAGGCTTCGTCCAAGGTGTGTCCGGCCTCGTGCCGCAGAATGCGACGGCACTCGGCCTCGCCGGCACCTTCGCACTCCAGCATTTGCGCGCGCTCGAGCCGCATCAACCGGGGGTGCGCGAGATAGAATGGGATGGCAAAGCCGAGCGTCCGATCGGGGGTAAAAAACTCCTCGGACAACCACACGTGGGGTAGCGCAACAATCTTGCGGGCGGCGAGTTCGCGGTGCAACCGCGCCACACGACGCGCCATCAGCGTATTGTCGAGCTGCAAGGGCAGCTCGCGCAGGCGCAGGTCGAGCAGGGTATCGTCCGAGGCATCCTGAAGGTTAATCGCCGGGTTCCGCCGGGGAGGGCGAGGGCGTGCACTCATGGCGCCTTGATCCATATGCAATGTTGGGTTGTGATTTTCTTGGTGCATGTCGTGCGGCCGAAGGACATGAAGACAACGCTGCGGCTCAGTTAGAGTTTCACGCCTGGCCGGAACGTTGCCGCGTTGGTGCGTGTTCTGCCGGCATGTCTCCGCCCTCAGCCCACGGCCGAGCCGCATAAGGCGCAGGCCCGCGCCGCCGGGCTGATCTATGGGTCGGATACCGAGCCGGGCGTTCGCAGGTCGGCTAAGGCACGGGATTTTGCTATCACGACGCTAGCTGCAGGCGCATTTCGCTCCAAGCCACGTTGCAGCGCATTCGCGCGCTTGGGGTGCAGCCAGCCTGGACCGAAGTATGGAGTTGTCCAGAAGCCCGCGGCCATATCCAGGCCACCGGGCGGGACGCGCGTGGTCGCAAGCAGTATCGCTATCACGATGATTGGCGGGAAGTGCGTGATCAGGATAAATTTGAGCGGATCGTGGACTTTGCCCGCCTATTGCCGGGATACGTGTGCGCGTTGCAAAGGATCTGAGCAAACGCGGGCGCCCGCGAGAAGGTGCTGGCGACGATTGTCAGTCTACTCGACAAGACCCACATACGTGTCGGCAAACGGTGAGTATGCCAAAGAGAATGGAACTTACGGTCTGACGACGCTTCGCTCCGCCCACCTCGACGTGGAGGGTTCGGAGCTGCGCTTTCACTAAGGGCAAGAGCGGGAAAACCTGGCGGTTGCGGGTAAAAGACCGCCGCATTGCCTGGGTCGGGCCTGCCGAGTGAGGAGCGCGCCGTCGTGCGCTTACTCGATCGTCGGCTCACCCTACGGCGTCGGCGGCGAAAGACGAAAGGTCAGGATAATGCCCCTCGACGCAGGCAAGTTCTGAGGCGCGCGCCCATCACTGATCCAAACCTGAGTGGGCCACTTGCGCTCTAGGCCGTAGGCGACTACGAACGTCTATTATACCAGAGCCTCGGGTGAGGCGTCGTGCAGGCCGGCTTAGCACAGCGGTAGTGCACCTGATTTGTAATCAGGGGGTCACAGGTTCAAATCCTGTAGCCGGCACCAAAACGCCCTGAGATTTCAGGTTCTTATAGAAAAACCAACGCCGGCAATCGTCCCACAAACCCGCTAATGGGACGACTATGGGACGATTGGAAAAAGCAGGTTTCCGGGGCGCCCCAGGACTCTGACCGATCCCCGGCGCTGGCGCTGCGCAGGAGCGCCTTTGCCGGCCTTGCTGGGATCCTCAGTGCCGGCCGGCGCCCGCGACCGCTGGCGGGGTTCCTAGTCGCGCCCGCACGATACTCCGAGCTTTACGCACAGCCACCGCTGTTAGCTCGCGCTCTGTCCGCTGACGGCACCCCTTTCGTCCGCGCGCCTTAACGCGCCGCTCCACCTTCACCGTGATCAGCTCCCCAGCTGGGCCTTGGAGGTCCACCCTATGCAGGTCGGGAACGTCGTCGATGCTGCGCCCGGTTAGCTTGTCGAGTTGCTTCTCGGTCAGCGTCTCTTTCGCGAGCAGCACCATGGCTACGCGTTCGATCCGTTTCCGGTGGCGACGCACCAGCATGCGTGTCATCCGGCGCAACCGGTCAAGCAACCGGTTACGGTCGCAGTCGAGGAAGTGTTCGGCAAGAATGTTAATGTGGCGAAGGTCTTCCGCGTCACCGCCCTGTGCAGCACCAAGCAACTCGGCTTCCGCTTCGGTCCCTGCCATGCACGACATGATGCGCGCCCGATTGGCGGCATCGCCGGATCGATGCTTGCCGCGCCTGCGCCATTCGTTATCGCTTTCCAGCGGGTCGCCGATGGCTGCATATCCGGCGCTTCCCGCTTTGTAATCTGCTTGGACGCTCGCATCGCCGCACAAGAGCATCAGCACGCGGGCGATCACAGCATGCCCGGCCTCATGTATTGCGGTGTTGCGGGGGTCGTTGAGAACCTTGAGTTCGCGCGAACGCTTAGCTCGGGTCATCATCGTCGTACCCCCGCGTGAGCACGTGCGAAACAAACATGCTCGGCGGCCGGGCATCCGGGATCATCGGGGCCAGCTTCCCGCCCCCTGGTGATGGGGACCAGGTGATCAGACCCCTATCCTCTATTTCCTTGATGCAGAGGTCGGCGACGTAGTTCGCCACCGTCAAGATGCGTACCACTTCACCATATGAGTAGCCGCTAACGTCCGGCGCCTGCATCATGTGCTCGGCGTGGAGCCGCAGCTCCTCCTCGTTCATGTCAGGCATGATGATTTCGGGGGGCAATTTCTTAGGCATGTGCGCATGTCCTTTTAAGTTTGGTTGGCGCACAGACTAACCGGATCGCTGCTCCCGTAAACCAGATCTACGTCCGGCAATTCCCGATAAGTTCCGGCAAGTTAACCGCACGGGCTACCAAATCAATATGTGAGTTTGATTGGTTGGATGCTGGAAAGATTGTTGATGGCCTGGGCAGCCTCAGGGAGGGGCTAACCCATGGTCATCGTGAAAGCATTCGACCTTGCCATGCCCAAGCGCCAGCGCGGGCACCAGAGCCAGGAACAGAAGGAAGATTATGAGGCGCGGCTGGCGGTCTGGTGCGCCGGCATCATGGAAATCAGATCACGATTGGATTTCGAGGTCTCATCACGCGGCTGGTGCTACGTGATCGAAGAATATGGACTGCTCAAAGGCGATTTCGATAGCGCGCAGCTGCTGATCAACGATTGCCGTAAGAGCGGCCACCTCCCGCTCGATATCTGCAGCGAAGACATTCGCCGCGTGGCTGAGCACCTGGAGGAGATTGACGAGACAAGCCCGAAGGAAGAGGCGGAGCGGATAGTGGAATACGTTCTATCCGCCGAAGATCACTACACGCCATTCAGCTTCTGGGAGGAGCAGGATGCCTATATCGAGATGGCGGTTGAGAAGATCGACCTCCGAAGCCTCTTCAGCAGCGTATGCGGCCCGGTCCACATAGCCCTCACCAACGTATCGGGCTGGATCGACCTCAACGCCCGTGCCGCCATGATGCGGCGGTTCGCCTATTGGGAAAGGCGCGGCAAGCGCATCATCCTGCTGTACTGCGGCGATCATGATCCCGGCGGCTTTCGGATCGCTGACTTCCTCCGCAGCAACATGATGGACATGCAGAAGGCAGTCGGCTGGTCACCGGAGAACCTGGAGATTGATCGTTTCGGGCTAGACGCCAGCTTCATCAACAGACACAAGCTGACCTGGATCGACAACCTGCACACATCCAAGGGTGTGGTCCCCCTCGATGATCCGCGTCATGCTGATCATTGGAAGGTATACGTGCAGGACTACCTCAAGCAGTTCGGTGCCCGTAAGGTGGAAGCTACGGCACTTGTTCGTCGACCAGCTGCAGCACGCGCGCTCTGCCAGCAAGCCATCTGGAAGTACCTACCCAAGGATGCAGCTGAGAAGTATGAGGCGTCGCTAGAGCAGCCGCGTGAGGAGATGCGGGCTGAGATTGAGCGCCTGCTCAAGATCCAATTCAGATCACGTCGCGGGCGCTAGTGCCCACGATGGCGTTGCACTGCTACCACCTAACACCGTCTGTCATCGTCCTCGTGCCGATCGGTCGTGCTTAGTTACGATCAGCTCAACGTGGGTGCATACATCGCTTATCAACAGAGCTGCACGACAGTACCCCTACCCCCTATGCCTGTTGCTTAGGTTCTCTGGGCAGCACTGAGCCCGCCGGGTCCGCGGGACCGCACCTATTCTGGATATTTGAAATCAGGAATACTCGGCTTTCCTGACCAGCTCTTGCCCCTATTCTTGCGTGTTGTATGCTGCCGTCGTCATGGCAAAACCCGCGCGTGAGCTGCCGCTACTACATCGGCCGTCGCCGGTGAGCCAAGTGCGCGATCTAAGCAGCCCCATGTTGTTAGCGTCACTGTCGGTGCCAAGGCATTAGCCAGACACCTCGACCTAACACACCCACGCATTGCCCAGCTTGCTGATGAGGAGCACGTCCTAGAAAGACTGCCAGACGGCAAGTTCAATTTGGACGATAGCCGCGTGCGTTATATCCGCTGGTTGCGCGATGCTGAGCGGCGCACAGCCAAGTCAAAAGTTGATCAGGAATTTACCCAGGCCAAGGCGGAGCTAATCCGCATCCGGATCGCGGAAAAGCAAAAGGTCCTGATACTGGCCGATGAAGCCATGGGGGTCGGGGAAGAACTAATCGGTGCCATGCTGACGGCGATGCACGGCATGGCCCCTCGTGTTGCTCGCTTAGCCGGCAATAGCATCGCGGTCCGACGTGAGGTTGATGCAATTGTTTATGAGACCCGTGTGGCTTTAGCCAACACCTTCAACAAATTTGCCGAGGAAGCAGCTGGGAAGCCACCTATAGAGCTCCCCCCTTGGCGGGGCCACCATCAGAGCAGCCGTTGCCTACAGCTGATACGGAAGAGGATTAGCCGGCATGACAGATGAGGAAGTCCGGCAACAGGTAGAGCGCACCGACGCTTTCATCGCCGCCTTCCGCGAGCTGATCGCGTCCACTGCCGTTGATCCGGCAAGTCCATGTGAGGTTGCCTGCCATCGGGGGCTTGAGCGGATTGCCGCCACGGTGGCCGCGGTCGATTACGTCGTCTTTTGCAATCTGGCGAACGTTAATGCAGCGATGCGTGGCGGGTTGCTGGATGTGCTTGAAGTGAAGCTCTTGTGTGTTGGCCAAGGCCCCACACTGGACTATGCGGATGCCTCGGCATTCCTTGCCGAGCTGCATCAGCCGATATTCAACTTATGGAAGCAGCGGCACCTGCACTGACGTGGAATGCCGACCCTCATCACCCTACCGGCCACCCCCAAAACGCCACCCACAAGCGCCCTGGCGGCTTTTTCATCGTGGTTATGATGTACAGCACAGCCAGGGGCAAGTGCATGTGCTGAATTGGCGTCTGCGTTATGGTCATGCGGCACAAGTATCAGACAGGTGGGATAGACCGCCTATCAACAAAGAAAAGCAGGAGAAATCATCATGAAGACGGTCTGGTCTGTCCTTATCGCGCTGTCGATTATTGCCGGCGTTGCCGGTACCGCTAGCGCGGAATTTGATACTAAGACGTTCTGGGAGAACTTAAGTCGCTCAGATCGTTGAAAAAGGGGGGAGATCACGCGGATGTGCATCTCCCCCTAAATGCCGGGAAAGCTCTTTTAGCGCCTCGAGCCTAATCCAGCATTGGGAGCGGCGGCTTGAATTTTGTCGGCTCCATGTCGAGTTGCGACTCCGGCCGGATACTGAGACGTGCGCCAAGTGGACTGCCTTTCTAAGCAAGTTCGAGGCGAAGCTCTCTGCTCTGCGGATGCGCCGTGACATCCTCATTGGGCTGGAGGAAGCAGCACGATTGGACACGTTGCCCATTGACGGCTGCCGTCCGGATAAAACCGTCACTCCAAATGTTGCTGAACGCTTCGCGGCTTTATTCGCTGAAAGCGAGCGCAGGCTCACCTCAGCATCTGAAACCAGCTCTTCCTGATTAATCGACCGCATGGGTCAGCACATGGGGTCCGCACCACGCTCGTGGACGTGGGCAACAGGTGTGCGATCGATCAACAGGCTGAGCAGTTCCGGGCGACTATAGTGGCCGCGCGAATCCATCATCCGTTTACGCTTGTCGATCAAAGAGAAATCGAGATCGGCAATCACCACGCCTTCGCCGGAGCGCAGTGGCTCACCCATCAACTCGCCGTGCCGGCGAGACAATCGCGGTAAAGCAGCCACCGGAGATCGGGCCGATGGGGCATCCGGTGTCCTTCATGATCTGGGCCTGCTGATCGGCGTCCAGCCAGGCGGTGGCGTTGACGACGAAGCAACCGGATTCCAGGGCGTGTTGGCGGATGTTGACCTGCGATCTGCTCGGAGAAGAGGTCGCCCGCAAACGAACCGGGATACATCGCCGAGTGAATCTGCTCGCCATCGGCCATCAAGGCGTAACGGGCCAGCGGGTTGTAATGCTCCCAGCACGCCAACTGACCGATGCGCCCGACGGCGCTGTCGACGGCTCGCAGCCCGGAACCGTCGCCCTGCCCCCAGATCATGCGTTCATGGTAGGTCGGGGAAATCTTGCGGCGACGCTGAATCAAGGTGCCGTCAGCATCGAACAGCAACTGTGTGTTGTAGAGCGTGCCACCATCGCGCTCGTTGACGCCAATGGACACCACCATTCCCGCTTGCTTGCAGGCTTCGCCGATGGCGTGAGTGGCGGCCGACGGCACGGTCACTGCTTGTTCGAGTAACCTGAGGTATTCCGCGGCCATCTCGAAAGGCCGCTGGACAAAGGAGAAATAGGGGTAGTACGGCACCACCGTCTCCGGGAAGGTGGCGAACTGCACGCCCTGGCGACCAAGCTCGATGATCTTCTGGACAACCTTGTCCACCGTGCCTTCGCGGCTGTAAAGCACAGGGCTCATCTGTACGGCGGCGGCTTTGATGACGGTCACAGCGGAAGCTCTTTTTGTCGATTGTTGAAAGCTGACATTCGGTAAGAACCGTTGCGTCACTTCCCTGGCTCCAGGGGGTTCGTCTCCACCAAGAGGCCACATCGCGGTTGTGGGTCGAACTCATTTTCTGCGCCGATGGTACGATTCTCCATAGGCCTCAGTGCGCGTGTTCAGGATCGGGTCATCAGAGACATCGATGCCTTTGGTCAAATTGGTCGGCATGAACAAGAGGCCGTTTTCGACCTTCTTGGTGTCCAGCGCCTTGGTAATCTCAATTTCACCGAGATCCACTGTCGGTCGACTGTCTGGCCAGACCTTTGTCGCGTCAGCGGTGGGATCACCGGCCCCAGCGAGCTGCACCAGAAGGCGGAATTTTATCGGCCCTTTCTCGATCGATGCCCTCAGATTGTCGGCGAGCGCGCTGCCGGGACGCTTGGTCGCCTCGTCGTCGCTCACATATGCCGCCCCGGACGCCGGTACGATGCGATAGCGACCGAGTTTGCTGGCGCCTTGCGCATCGGTGAACCTCAAAGCGTTTACGCCGAAGAAAGGCTGGGTGCCGTAGCTCACCGCCACGGGCCTCGGCGTCGCGACAAATATCGCGGCTGCCGGATGACTGGACAAGAACGTCTCGATGGGGGTGGGTTTGGGCGCGCCAGGTCCGCTGGCGCCGACAGCCTGCAACATGGCCAGAAATTCCTCGCCGGTCGAGACTGGGAAACGGTCAGCCGATAAGGCGACGATATCGTTCTCTCCACTATCTCTCAGGTGAAACTTGATCGCCATGCCTCGGATGCCTCCGACGGAGGGATCAGTGTCCGGCGCATCCGGCATGCCGCCCGCATTCGAGAAGCGGATGGTCAGCGACGTGGGCGCGCCTACGAGAAAAGCTGCGGAGCTCAGCGTGTCGGCGCCCAGCGCCGGTGTGAACGTACCCTCGAACACTGCGCCGGTGGCGTGGTTGGCGCGCACCCCTGAATGCGCGCCATACAGCGCGTTCATTTGATCGACCAACCGAACCCCCAGCGACTTTTCTTCCCCAACCCCAAGCGACTTTTCTCCGGCACTAGCAACGCATGCCGCCATCATTGCTGCGGCGAAGCCGACGCTCGCAATCCGTGTCGATTGCATGAGTATCTCCCCGTTCGCGTTGGTGCCATCACATGCGTGTCTCGCCCGGCAAACTAAGGGCGATGCTTGCGGTGGCTCGTCGCGCTGGTGCATCTCAACAATTTGCCGCTTACTGCTAGTGCACTCAGCTCCCTCGGCGCACTCAGGCCAAACCCTGATTTGCTGGGTTGGTTCTGCGGAAACCTTGGCCTCTTACGTCGATGGGGCGGACCTACATAGCGAATTCTGACCGAAGATTTGATGGGCGACGATTGCGTACCTCCGGAGGCCGCGAGGATGGTCGCGATGCTCGATGAAGGACCTCCTGACAACATTGAGCTTTGAGCCTGCGGCTGACACGCCTTTTGGTGAGGAGGTCCCGGCCGCCTCAAACAGTGCCGCAACGTGCGCACGCCACGACTGCATTCGGGTCACCTTGGCCTCAGCATAGGCTCAATGATACCCGACATCAGCACGTACCTTCCCGCGGAAGACCCAATATGACCAACCCGTATAAACAAGGATGACCGGTAGAAGGAAGAGCGTGCCAACCATAAGGAAGGCCTGCGTGCTTGGCGACGACGCGGCTTGCCAAAGCGTGTAGTGATGCGGAACGATCATGGGCCACAGGCTGATCGCAATGCCTGCGTAGGACAGAGCGAAGAGTCCGATGGCGCCGATGAAGGCTCCGGATTGAGACGTGCCGGACAGCGCACGCCACGTGCCGAATGCGACAAGAAGGCCAAACGGGTGCTGGGCATGCATGCCGACGGGCTGTCCTATCGGCTCATCGCGCGCAACGTGGGTTTGAGCAAGAACACGGTAATGGACATCGTCAGGCGGAACTTCGGCTGATCAAGTCTCGCCAAGGGTACAAGCCTATTTTGTGCGCGTGGTCGAACCTCTCGGCCGTGCCGCGCTGTCGGTGCAGCAAGAGCACGCCTGATTGGCAAATTTCCCCCCAAACTCGAGGCGGGCACGCGCACGTGTAAGGCCGAAGGCGACCAGACGTGAGGCGGGAGACCCCCCATGCGACCGACCGGGGGGCGGGGGTGTTGGCATCGACCCCCTCTCGACCCCCATAACTACAAAATTTTCTTGAGGGGCTAAGGCGGTTAATACAACGTTGTATCGGAGGCCACGGCATGGACACGGACACCCGAGATCGCTTCGCCCCCCAACCGCAGCCGGCTAAGGCAGGCCCGCCGCCTCGAGCAAATCCTGGCCCGGCAGAGGAGCTACAAGCGGGTCTCGTTGGCCCCTGCGAGGCTGCTCGGTGAAGGTGACGAGTTGGGGTAGGCATCTTGGCGAGATGGGGCCCCAAGGGCAGACGGGGTTTCTAGGATTGCCGCAGAGGCAGCGCACATTTATCGGCGGGTGAAGCAGCGCAAGATGTCGCACGAGGGCCCGCAGTTTGATTTGGATGCTGGCTCAAATGCCCTGGGCGGTTAGGCGATGCTTCCCGACAGTTTTCACAGTCCAAAAGGTGCAGCGGGCACCGCAGCGATGGAGAATGGTGATGCGTGATCGGAATACGAAATCGAGAACGTTGTTTGTGCGAACGATTGCTGGCGTTCTTGCGGTCGTCGTGCTCGTGTTCGCTGTTTCGGTAGGAGCGCAGGATGCGCCTCGGGTCGGATTGAAGATCCGTACATTGACAGCGGAGCTGCGCAAGCAGAACAATCTACCAGAGGCTACGAAGGGCGCGGTCGTTACTGCGGTGACTGCGGGTAGTCCCGCCCAAGAGAAGGGAATTGTCGCGGGGGATGTCATTGTGGAGGCAGGCGGTAAGAAGGTTGCTACGGCACGGGCCGTAGCCAAGAGCCTTGCGGCAGGTTCCGCATCAGGAAGCATTTCCTTCAAGGTCATGAACAGCAAAGGCGAACATCGCGACGTGACGGTGCCTGTCTCTAAAAAACCTGCTGCTGGCTCGTCCCCGATCGTGCCGGGGCCTAAGTAGGCGGCGCAACTCACTCGCCAGGCCGTGGATTACATCGTCCGGCTCGCCGGCGAGAAGGCGAAATTCGGCCGCGTCTGGCCGCACATGCTCCGCCACTCCTGCGGCTACTACCTGGCCGACCAGGGCACCGATCTACGGACCATGCAGGACTATCTCGGCCACCGCGATCCTAAGCACACGGGCACTACACACGCGTTGCGGGGCACCGGTTTGAGGGGTTGTGGAAGTGGTAAATATATCGCCCCCCGATGACCCATCACGCACGCGAGCACGCCCGGGGGCCTCGATCGCGGCTGCGCGCTTTCTGATGGTAGACTTACTTACATCGGGGATGTGGGGCCTGCCGCAGATGGGAAAGCTCAAGGCGTACTTGTTCGGTTTCTTCGCCAGCTTCTATCTCGTTGCGGCGGCATGGTTCAGCGTGGGCCCGGTTGCGGAGTTTGCCCGATGGGTAGGGTTGGGCGGGCTCGACTGGGCTCTGGCGCTGGTCGTTTTCTTGGGCTTGCTGCACTTAGCGGTGGAGGTGACGTCCTCTCTCCGGCGCAACTGAACGCTTAAGCGCGCGCGAGTTCTTTGACCACCGAACAGAGGTCGTCAGGTCTAACCGGCTTCGATAGGACTCGTTGGCGTTCATTGCGGCGCACCAAAACGCGCGGATAACCGGTCAGCACTACAAACGGGATACCTTTGTTCTCAAGGGCAGTTTGCAGCCCTTCACTGTTTTGGTCTGCCAACACGAAATCAATGACTGCCACGTCGACATCGTTGGCTTGGCATACATCAATGGCCTGGCTGGCGGTCGCGCACGGCCCCAAGAACTCTAGCGCCGGCCTCTCTCAATTGATCGGCGAGGCCCATGGCAATGAGCGGCTCGTCTTCGACCACCAAGACTTTGATATTGCTAAGTTCGTCGCTGCTTTGCATGAGAACCTCGCGCAACGCTCTCGTTAAGTGAACGCGAAAGTTCTGCTCGGCGTTCCGCGAGCACCACCGGGGAAATGCGGCGGGTTGCAGTCTTGTTTTGTCGCGATGCCGCTAATTGCACCTGAATAGGTGGAAACGAGGTGTGCGATGCGAAGGCATGAGGTTTATGACCCGGCCGGCGCGAAAGGCCTTACCCCGCATCGAAGCCCATGTAGCGCCAGCCACGCCCTGGGGCTGCCACACGCCAGGGCGTGGCCTTGATGAAGCTCACGTCTCTCGCGCAACGGGGATGACTGTCACCCACTGAGCGCGATACCCGGGGCGCATAAAAGCAAGGAGGCCCGCGAGCAGTCTCGCAGGCCTCCCGGGCATCGGATCAGCGCGTTAGTTGTGATCGCGGTCGACCTGCTCAAAGAAGGTCTTGGCATCGAGTGCGTTTGCCGTGCCGGCGACGCTGGCGATGACCGAAAGCGCAACAAGGGCGGACAGGATGGTCTTCATGGCTATCTCCTCTGATCTTCCTCTACCCGCTGCACTGTGGGCGTGAGTGTGTCGTTCCATAGTTTGGTTCAGGCCGCCGTTAACTAGGGAACAACCCTCACCACCATCCCCGCGGAAGTGCGGGGTGAGGGCAGGCTAGCGCGTGTGTGTATCGTCCCGATGTTGCGCCGCCTCATTTTTTGTATCGTGTGTTGCAGCCTTCCTGCCGTCGGGTATGCCGCGGGAGCAAGGCGACGTGACGGATCGGACGCGGCGTGCTGTCGGCAGCGTGCAGGCCGCGGGTCTAAAGCCGAGTTGTATGGTGCAACTCGTGGAAGCTAGAGCGGATTCCACCTGATGTGGATCAAGCGCGATAGCCTGCGTGTCTGAAGTAGCCGGCGCATTCGGAGGGCGCAATCGCACTCACGCTGCGTCCGACCAGCCTCCAGAGTGCGTGGACGGTGCGGGCGGCGCCTTTGCGCAGGTCCGACTTGAGCTTGGCATAGGCATTCTCGATGGGGTTGAGGTCGGGCGAGTAGGCCGGGAGATAGCGCAGCTCCGCCCCGGCAGCCTCGATCGCCTCGCGCACACCCGCAACCTTGTGGGTGCGCACGTTGTCCATGAAGACGATGTCGCACTTCCTCAGCGTCGGCACGAGAACCTGCTCGACATAGGCGAGGAAGGACCGCCCATCCATGGCGCCGTCGATCACGTAAGGCGCGGTCACGCTGTCTACGCGCAGGGCGGCAACTAGCGTTAGGGTTTTCGGGATTGTCAGATAATTTGTGTAAGAGATTTCCGTGAAGGTGGATTTAGGTTCGTCGTGTCCATGGACAACTCGGCATCGGAGGCATGGTCAGCCAGTTTGCTTGGTTGCAGCGAGCGGTCAAGCCCCAAGGCCGCGTAGCGGCGTGCCGAAGGCGCGGGGCTTGACGGCGAAGCTGCGGGCCAAGCGATGATCGGCCTTGCCATGATGTCGGTCACCATGATCATCGCGCTGTTCCTGCAAAACGCTCGCCGAACTGGATGGCAAACTGGCCCATAGCAGTTGTCCATTCCACGCCTCGTCGCCAACGCAGACCTGCGTTCTTGATGGCCAGATAAAGCAGCTTCAAGGCGGCATCGTCATTGGGAAAGCTGCCTCGCGTTTTGATGATCTTGCGCAAGGAACGGTGGAGCGCTTCAACCGCGTTCGTCGTGTAGATCATTTTGCGGATGCCGGGCGCGAAGGCAAAGAATGGCACAACATGCTCCCAGGCCCTGCGCCAGGTCTGGCCGATCGCCGGATAGCGTTTGCCCCACTCGGCCTCGAACTCCTCGAGCCTCACCAGCGCCATGTCGGCGTTTTCGGCCCGGTAGATGGCCTTGATCGAGGGCAGGATGGCTTTGCGATCTTTCCACGATACAAACGCCAAGCTGTTCCTGATCAGGTGCACGATGCAGGTCTGCACGACGGTTTGCGGAAACACCGAGGTGATCGCCTCGGGAAAGCCCTTCAGCCCATCGACGACCGCGATCAGGATGTCGTTGACGCCGCGGGCTTTGAGCTCGTTGACCACCTTGAGCCAGAATTTGGCGCCCTCGGTCTGTTCGATCCAGAGCCCAAGCACGCTCTTCTCGCCGTCGGAATTGAGCGCCAGCGCCACGTACACGGCCTTGTTCTTAACGAGGCCCTCGTCGCGGATTTTGACCCGCAGAGCGTCAAAAAAGACAACCGGATAGACCCGATCGAGCGGCCGGTTTTGCCATTCCCGGACCTCATCAAGCACAGCATCCGTCACCCGGCTGATCAGGTCGGGTGAGACCTCGGTGGCATAAAGTTCAGCCAGATGGCCCTGGATCTCCCGTACCGTCATGCCGCGCGCGTAAAGGCTCAAGATCTTGTCGTCAAAACCGTCGAACCGGGTTTGGCCCTTGCCAATCAGCTGCGGCTCAAAGCTGCCGGCACGGTCGCGCGGGATCGAAATCTCGATCTCCCCGTCCTCGGTCAGTACCGTCTTCGAACTTGTGCCATTGCGACTGTTGCCGCTGCCGCGACCGGCCGGATCGCCCTTCTCGTAACCCAAATGCTCGGTCAACTCGGCGCCGAGCGCCCGTTCAATCAGGGCCTTCTTTAACTGTTTGAAAAGACCGTCCTCTCCGGTCAGGTCCTCGGGCTTCTTGTAGTTGGCAAGCAGTTGGTCAAGCAATTCTGGGGTAATCGTCGAAGTGGTCGTCATGTGAGTCTCCTCTTAAAGGTAAACTCACAGAAACCTCCTTACACATTCTTTCTGACACCCTCGGGTTTTCCAGTGGCCGTGCGGCACCTTCGCGACCAACCGCTCGCCCAGTGGGGCGCGGCCGTAGAGCCGGGTCATCTTCGTCGTCACTGCAGTCTCGTCGATGAACACGAGACGCGAGGGCTTCAGCGCAGGCTGCTCGGCCTTCAGCTCCCTGCGTGCGGCAGCGACATCAGGTCGATCCTGCTCAGCCGCGTGCAGGACTTTTTTTAAACGTGATCTCGTGGCGGTCGTAGAAGCGCCAGACGGAGCTGGTGGCGACAGCGACCTTCTTCTCACGGCGAAGACGGTCGCGGATCTCCTCAAGCGTCAGATCCGGCTCCTTTCCCACGAGATCGAGCAGCCACTGCTCGTACGCCTTGAGCGGCGAACGACTGTGCCCAGTGCCGGGTTTCGCCGCAACCCTGCCCGTTCGGCTCCACCGGTCAAGCCAACGCACTGCCGTAGACGGAGCAAGGTTGAGCACACGCGCGACCTCCCGCCGGCTCTCTCCCTCCTCGACCATCACAACCGCACGCTCGCGCAAGTCTTTCGAGTAGCCCTTCCCCATCGCATCCCTCCGCAGCTGCCGACAGAGCACTCGAATCTGATTTGCGCGACCGGGGAACCCCCTGTGGCTGTTCCGATTCACATCAAGCAGAAAGCGCTTAACGGCATCGACATTGTGCGTTGCATGCGGTGGGAGCGGCATAATGATGGCGCGCGGGCGCGCGGCTAAGGCTTGGAAGTAGCCTCTGTGGTGTTCGCTGGGGCGAGGGAGCGGGGTGTCGTTGCCGGTTAGGGAATGCGGACGGGTGCAGTCGCTGCTTTGTTGGGCCACTCCTCGTTTATGTGCTACTCAATACACAAGCCCGCTCAGAAATCCGGGCCACCAATGGAGGACACCATGGGAAGTAAAAACGACCAAGCCAAAGGCTTAGCAAATCAGGCCGCTGGCAAGTTGAAACAGGTTGTGGGTAGAATCACTGGCTCCAAGGAAACGCAAGCGAAAGGCGCAACGCAAGAGGTCAAAGGCAAAGCGCAACAGGCAATGGGAAAAGCAAAATCAGCCGTCAAAGACACGGCAAACAAGGTGGCTGACAAGGCCAACAAGAAGCTCTGACGATTTGCGCTAACTAAAAAGCTCCCGCCACTTCCGGCGCGGTCTCCGCGCCAACCTCGCGAATTTTGGAGGAATATTTCACGCGAATTGTGCGGGGGAGCTCCGGATATCGGACGGCACGCGAGGGTGCGAGCCCGCTATTAAGTCATGGATGAGGCGTCGTACCGAAGGAAGAGGGAAAGCTAGCGCAGCCCGTCCAGCCCGGGCGCTAGCCGTCGTGCTAAGCGAATTTTCAACCTGGCGCCGTGGAACTCAGGCTATCTCGTAGCTCTCAAGTGTAAAACGCGAAGGGCCATCGACCGCAAACACGCCATGGCCAGCAAACATGCCCACCGAAAGTCTGGCCTACTGCGTGTAAGTCGGCGACCGCGGCAACGAACTGCCCAGCAGCAGCGGGGTGATCACCGCGTTTGCCAAATACGCTGAACCATTGATCTGGAACGAGGGGGGCGGCCAGTTCATACTTACCTGCCGCCACCACGACTTTGTTGACGCTCCACCAGCGGTAAAACTCATGCGCCCCAACCCCCGACCGAGTCATCACCCCGGCGGGGACCTCCAATCATCGAAATTTCCTGCGATTGCGTGGTTGGAAGAGCTGCTCGCGGACACACCGATGAACACTCGCAGTATTCTCGCTTTTATGCCCTCTCACATCGCCGGCCTGCCGGCACCTGGATCGCGAGAGGCTGCTCGCGAACAGACCTGCAAAGCGCGCATCTGGGCGGTTGGCAAGCGTAGGAGCGCGCAGCTCATTGACTTCCGCATTTATTCCGGCATCACAACGCGCGATGTTCATTTCTGGGACCGGCAGCATTACCGTCTCCCGATCGCGCATAGAATTGTCGAAGGCATCGCCCAGGCCGTCGCGACACGACTAGATGATCCCGGCGGCGACTGGACCTATGTTCATTGACTTCGGCGCGGATGTCATGACCGGCGCAGCCAAGCGCTCACGGACCCCGCCCGAGTTCATTGCGAAGGTGCACGATGGTACCCAGGAGGTCGAGCAGCGACAGGTTTGCCCGTCTTGCGCGCGTATGCGCCGCAACATTTGTGGGCGTGGAATTTGGGCCAGCGGGTGTGGCGAGCGCGGTCCTCTTTGCTATTGTCGCCGGAAGAATTTTTTGGGGCGAGCCACTGCTGCCGACTTCTGCACCCTTGCCGTTCTATGCGTATCCCTTCCTTGTCATGACGCTGATCAGCTGGATCTGGAGCCTGTTGCGCGAGCGTTCGGCATGAGTTGGGGGGCTTGCCAAGGTGCCGGCGGTGAGGATTATCCCGGGAGCGCTGTTGTTGTTGCGGCTAAGTCGACCACGACGTCGCGGTTATGCAGAGAGGTGACGTGAGTTCAAGCGAAGGCGATAGAGAAGATCGACGGACAGCTTGGACGCTCGGAGCAATCAAGGAACGCAACCTAGCGCTTGAGGGCTACTAGGCTGCGGGCACTTCTACCTGTTCAACGTCGACAACCTGATTTCGGGCATGGGCGCCGACTACGTGATGCCGGATATTCTGCCGGGTTTCGTCTGCAAGGAATGCGGCGGAGCTTTAAAGTTCAAGTTGACAATGATGCCGCCAGAGGATTGACGCCGCTATTAAGTGGGGGAAGAGACTGAGGCTCGGCAATCGCCGTCGGCGGGGCATCAAGATATCAGAAGTCGCAGGCTCGTCTCGCGGCGCTAGGGAGGAAGGGCGGTTTCCCGCCCCTAATTATTGGAGAGTGACGTAGCCATCAGGACCGCGTTTTCCGAACGCGTACTGGTGTTCCTTGGTGCAGAAGAACCAAAGGTGCCAACTGTCTTCGAACCTAAAGTAGACGGGCTTCTCGGTTTTCTTGCCGCACAAATCACAGCACGGTGTTTTTAGCGTGCAGACGAACGTTTTCTCCATGACGGACCTCAAAGATCATTCCCCAATCACGTTGGGGCGGGTCGCTCCGCTTTCGGAAGGACAAACGAGCCATCCAAAAATGATTCGAGAATAGAGGGGCAGTTTGCAAAACCGCCCCTTCGTATCATTTGAGCCACAGAGCTGCGATCGGCTGGCAGCCTGAAGCCTGAAGCCTGAAGCGCCAAGAGAACTTTCAGAAGGCTGGCCAGCCCTCGTAGGTCACGATTTTCGCAAGAACAGTGCACGCAAAGTGGATGCGTGGGAGAAATTTCAGATCATCAAGGATGGCCAGCGAGGTCCGCCTCTACTCCAAGAGCGGCGCGGGAGCTGCCCGGCATGCGCAAGGCCTTCGCATTGCTGCTTATCCCCGAGCTAACCTTCTCCTGGAGCATATCGCGTCTTTGCCGACAAAAAGTGCGCTGCCACAACGGATGGTTGCTAAACCAAGGGTCCCGTGGACATCACCTCTCGCGGATATTACTGCTTACTCATGCAAGCAGACGTGGTGGTTGGGGATGCCGCTCAGGATCAGGATGTTCGGCCGCGAATTCTCCTGGCCTGTCCGCAGCAATGTTCTCGAAACCGAGCGACAACTGCAGCTGCTGATAGATGGCGTCACTGACTACGCCATCTATATGCTCGACCCTACTGGCGTAGTGGTCAGTTGGAATCATGGGGCCGAGCGAATTAAAGGCTACAGCGCTGAGGAGATCCTCGGACAACACTTCAGCCGCTTCTTCACAGAAGACGATCGCAGGGCTGGACTCCCCTCGCGCATCCTGAATGAGGCCGGCGCTTCAGGTCGATATGAAGGCGAGGGTGTGCGCGTTCGCAAGAACGGCAGCCGCTTCCATGCCCACGCTGTCGTCAATTCACTGCACAATCGTCAAGGCGAGCTGGTCGGCTTTGCGAAGATAACCCGCGATATCACGGAACGTGTCGAAGCACAGGAGAACCTGCGGCGTACCCAGGAACAACTCGTTCAATCGCAGAAGATGGAATCGCTGGGACAACTTACCGGCGGCATGGCACATGATATCAACAACATGCTGGCCATTATCATGAGCGCATTCCAGCTCTGCGACCGTGCCATTGAACGCGGCGAAATCGACAAAGCGCGCCAATTCATTGCCGACGGGTTCGATGGCGCGCAGCGTGCGGGCGAACTGGTCCGTCGCCTTCTTGCGTTTGCCCGGCAACAACCATTGTCTCCGAAACCGCTCGACGCAAATGCCCTGGTGGGTAACATGTCAGAGATCTTGCGGCGCACGCTTGGCACCCACATTCAACTTGAAACGGTCCTGGCAGGCGGGCTTTGGAACATCCATGCTGACCAGAGCCAACTCGAGAGTGCGCTGATCAACCTTGCAACGAATGCTCGCGACGCCATGCCCGACGGTGGCAAGCTCACCATCGAGACATCCAACGCGCATCTCGATGACCGCTACGCGGCCAACCATATCGACGTGCCGCCCGGACAGTACGTGCTGATTGCCGTCACCGATACCGGTGTCGGCATGACGCCCGAACAGATCGGCAAAGCTTTTGAGCCGTTTTTCACCACCAAAGGTGCAGGACGCGGTACGGGGCTCGGGCTCGCGCAGGTCTATGGGTTCACAAAGCAATCCGGCGGACATGCCCGCATCTACTCGGAAGGCGGCCATGGAACTACGGTGAAGCTGTACCTTCCGCGGTATGCCGGCGCGCTGCCTCATCACGAGGAGCGACGCACTGAAACAACCTCACTAGGAACCGCTCGCGATACAGTGTTGCTGGTCGAAGACGAGGCCCGTGTCCGCGAGCTGACGGCAGAAGGACTGCGCGAACTCGGCTACACGGTGCTGCAAGCCGACAGTGCAGAGGCGGCGCTGAAAATCCTGGACGCTGACCAGAACGTCACCCTGCTGTTCACGGATGTCGTCATGCCGAACATGGACGGCCGCAAACTGGCTGATGAAGCTGTCCGGCGGCGACCCGGCTTGAAGGTGTTGTTCACGACTGGTTTTACCAAGAATGCGATCATTCACAGCGGGAGGATCGACCCCAACACCCATTTCATCGCGAAGCCATTCACTCTGGAGGACCTTGCCCGCAAAGTGCGCGAGGCACTCGGACGATAAAACCGATCCGATCTCTCAATCGGTCGGTCGTTCAGCCTTTGGGGCCAAAAGCTCAATCTTTGCCTTATGGGAGCGTAGCACATGCAGCGTCTCCGTTGCGCTCGCGATCAGCAGCGTGGCTTCAGGCCCCTTGCGGCCAGTCAGCTCCGCAATCCGGCGCTCGGTCTCCGCAATGCGCCCGGACAGATCGGCGAGGGTGTCCGCGATGCTTATCATCGCGAACACACTGTGCGACGTTCATTCGTTTGCGCTGCGTCAATCTAATGCAGCAGTCGAGCGACAGTACAGATCAGATCGTCGGAACGGGTAGGTTTCGGAACATAGACGCCGCCCTGGAGCGCTGTGGGCTCAGGCTCGCGACCGCTGTACAGCACAAACGGGATGTAGAGGGTTGAAGGTGTGAGATATCAGCCTGGTAGCCACGATCCTGTGCGTGGGCCAGCGAGAGGTTTGCGGCTCCCTCGATATGAGGCGCGTCGTGAGAGATGGTGAACAGCATCAGCGAGCGCAGCAAGGCCAAGACCCGCGACCAGATTCAGAATTAGTCTTCTCATCGCAGACGTTCCTTGAGGTGCCGCGGCAACGGAGGAACACAGCGTAACGTCGAGCCTTCCGGGGGCTCGCCCCCGCAAACTTGTCCTCACAAAACGCTCGTCTGATTTGCCTATCAAGTAAAGATACTGAAGCTAACCGAGCGGTCGATTTCTGAAGGCCTGTGAGCGACACAACGCACCAAAGATCATAGTGACCCACTGCCGCTTGTCTAGGTCACGCACAATGTCGATCGGTTGGTGGAAGACACACTAGGCAGCGCGAGGCAACTGCATCGCGCCGATGGCTCGGCATCTTAGCTCGAGCAAATTGCACTCACCGTCCGCGGCAAACTCCAACATGATTGTCGCCAGCCGTAATCGCGCTGCATCGTGGGAGCTGCCTGTGAACTTGCCGGCGATTGCCGCCCAAGCCCTGTCGAAGGTCTCTCCGAGTTTTTTCAGCGTGTCCGGATCGTAGGTGACGCTGCGACCGAAAGGTGTGTGGTGCATGACAGAACCCCCAATTCGAGCGCTAGTCGAAGAGTGGCGACTACGCGCGAGGCGGTCTACGTGGGCGCATGAGCGTCCACAGAAATCTTGAAAGCTCTCCAGCTATGCTATCGGCCGGTATATCGGCCGTGCCCGACCAAGAATTCCGGTCTTGATCAGCCGACGTTACCAACACAGTACAAATCGGGCTCGCTATGGAGAGGCCGATGTTGCAAGGGCACGAATCGATATTGCAGCGCATCGGCAAAGTGCTGCGCGCGCAGGATGATGACATTACACACGAACCCGTGCCAACGTGTTGGGTTGCTTTGATTCATTACCTGGACAAGCAAGAGCAAAGGCGCGCGGAGCGCGGTCAACCGGAAGCAGAGCGGCGCGTTTCGCGCCCGTCGTCAGATTTAATCTGCTGTTTTGAAAGCGCTTGACCTACGAGCCAACGAATTTTCAGTAGGGCCTGTAGTGTTCCGAGCGAACGAATTCCCGCCGAGCATACGTGCGGCTCACAGAGACACCTGGCATATCCAGGGCCCTTCTCAGATGGGCTTCGGCGCTCACAGGATCAGCGGTCACACCGCGGCGATGATCGACAAGATGACAGCGCCAGACGTAACGAGAAGGGGCGATCGCGATGATCGAGCCGACAGACAAGAAGGGATCGACATCGGTGAAGAAGTTCACGAGCCCCGTGTGCGGGCAGCGCAGCTTTGACATCATATGGCTTATGGCTCTCTCTCGCTACGCGCACTATTGCGAAAACGAGAAGGACGATAGCGCGTTCCAGTGAGCGAGATCACAAACGATGTCGCTCTGTTACGGATGCCTCACGAGCTCGCTATCGAGCGATACTCCGCGTTATCCGCGGCGGCTCAAGAGACGTGGTCACTATCCGAAGGTACGTGCGGTTCACGATGGCTTTGCGTGCGGCTTACGCAACCAGAATGCAATGCCAACACTGAATTCGGCCTCGAGGCCACAATCAATCGTGGTCTCGATACCACCACATCCAAAACAGGGCCCAAAGAACGATCACCAGCAGCATTACGCCGATGCCAGTCCAGTCGACCCAATCCAGAATCCATGCCAAGGCATCTCCAATCCTCCACACACCAACAGCCTAAAGAAAACGCGTTAGCTATGCGACAACCCATTGATGCCTCGTAAATACCAACTCAAGCCGTAAGGCGACGAGGCGCAGGGCTTTCGGCGCGAGTGGCTCAGCTTCGCCAACGGGCAGCCCTCGCGGACCGGGCTGAACGTCTAACTGCTCTGCGATCCAGCCAACAGCAAAAAGAAAAAGTCCGACTGGACGAAAATTACGTTGATCCGGGACAAGCTCAATCTCGCAGAACGCGCCGAGCGCTTGTTCGAGCTGGTCGGCAAGTGGCGGCCGCAGCTGGTCGCATACGAGGAATACGGGCTCCAGGCTGACATCCAGTTCATAAGCACCTACATGAGCAGCGCTACTATCGGTTCAGCATCCGTCCCATCGGCGGCACGATGGGTAAGGCGGACAGAATACGCCGGCTGCTGCCGTTATTCGAACAAAGCCGCATCATCCTGCCGCCCACGTGCTTCAAGACCTTGTTCGACCGCAGCACGGTCGATTTGGTGGGCGCATTCGTTGTGAGGAACGCACTGAAGCGCTCCGCGTTGGCTGATCAAAGGTAGGCGGACAAATGCTCGACCAAGCTGCGACGCCCAAGGTATTAGGTAAAAAGTTCAGGGAACTTCTCGACTTACCGGGCTCTCTGCCACCAGATCTTGCTCGCTTGGTGGAGTTGCTAGGAAAGCAAGAGTGCGCCAAGAACCACACCAGGCGATCAGCGCGCGCAGCAGTTTCGCGAGGTCGATCCGGTCGGTCTTCGCCCGACGGCTGCGCCGATTGACCTGCATACTCCCCGAGTCAACCACGAGGCATTCGATACCGCGCGCCTTGAGGAAACGTGCGAGCCAAAAGGCATCGTAGCCCGCCTGCGGTGCGTGCGCAGGTCTGATCTTGTAAGAATTAGTGGTTCCTGAAGCAGCTCAGCCAGCGACATTGAGCCGGCGCTCATTTCAGCCAGCGTCCAGTTACTCACCTCGTTGCCGGGGGTATTGCCTGTAGCCCCGCTGCTCATGGCCATTGCCTTGTTGGTTGAGAGCTAACCGGGGGCTCGGCACAGCTGCAGGTGAACATAGTCAAAGGCTTGGCTGCCGGCCGACATCTCCCGCGCCGCCACTATAACGACCGCGGAGCGTAAGACCGGCGCGCAGGAGAGGGCTCACGAAACTTGCGTTTGCTTGCCTTTGTCCCATGTTTTCTAGCGTTGATGTAACGTAGCCTCGCTCAGGCTCAGATCGGCGCCGCCGCCAACGATTGGTCTTTTGCATCTTCCGCATGGGTAGCTCGCCAACGCCGTCGTCGTTGTCAGCGGAGAATGCGATCCAGACCAGGATGGCCAGGCGAGTGTCAGCTTGGCAGTTGAGGCGGCAGTACCGCGCGACCGTCTTAGCTGAGCGACCAGGGCCTTTAGCAGTCGATCATCACGCTTGTTGCGCGTTGAGGATTGATCGACGGCTCGGGACACTGCGCGGTCCATTACAAGAGGCCGCCCTGCCTCTGGCAGTTTCGCGCTTTGCCGCGCGACGAGACATCAACATGGGTAGCGCCAGCTTGGCTGGTTGCTCAATCCTCATTTGCGAGGATGAGCCTTTGATCGCACTCGGCATTGCCGATGCCTTCACCAATGCAGGTGCACGGGTATTGACGGTGCGGTCACTTGCCGATGCGCTCGCTGCTGTAGAAGACGAGGTGCCGTCGGCCGCCATCCTGGATCACGCGCTGAGCGACCGCGAGAGTTCGCAGCTCTGCGGGGCCGCTGCCTGTCGACCATACGCTGGATCGATTGGGCATAGTACGGGCGGCCCCGCTCATTGAGGAAGATGGTGGCGAGCGTGGCAGGCGAGACAAGCTGCCCAAGCTGAGAGGGCAGCCCAGAGAGCTCAGAGAAGTTTGGCAGGCCCGGGGCGGTGGGCTCGAAGCTGAACAGGGCGACCAGAAGGCCGCCCCCGATCACTCACGCAGGCTTGCTGTCGGCAATGTGTTTGTGCGCGCACGAGGCTAGGGAGCGGCTCGACCTGGTGGACACGCCGAGCTGAGAGCCAAGGGAGGAAGCGGACGCGGCACCAGACCGAGGGCGGCCTGATGCCGCTATCATGGGTTGGCCGCCGTGACGGGGTCAGGCTAGCGCCTCCCCAGGGACCGACCGGTAGCGATCCGGAAGGTCACGGCTATACAAAGCGCCCATATTTGCCGTGGGCCAGGCTCGGAAAGTACTTAGGGCCTTGATCTCCTCGCCCGCAGCCTCGCAATGGGCGTCGGTTTCGTACCCCAGGTACACAATAGGGTGGTCGGAGCTCGAGAATGTTCGCAACAGAAGCAGCCATTTCATGGGCGGGTCACTCCAGCAATTGGAATAGGACCACCGCGGCCGCCACAATCGCGGCAACTAGAAAGGCCAGCTCAGCCCAGCGGGCGGCATCCAGAAAGCGCTTTGCGCCCACATCGAGGCGAAGCCCGAACTGGATCCAGAGGCGCGCAAATAGCGCCCCCAGCGCAAAGCCCATCCACCATCGGATGATCGCTCCAAGGTGCAGCACGAGCATCTTTAGACTGACTCCCAGACAATGGAGTGAATTGAGCTTCGCGGCGCCACGGGCCGCCTACAGCAGCCCGGCCGCGCCCCTAATTCCCCCGCGTACTCAGGCGCATGCTGCAGCGCGCCCGTCATGGGTTTCGTGCGCATCGGCCAGCTAACCATGGATCGGGCCTGCCCGACTAACCACACGGTGGCGTCGAGGCGAGTCCTCCGTTGGTCCGAGGCTGATGCCGATGCCGGAGCGCGTGCCGCAGGATACTCTACGGTACGGTAGATTACTGACTTGTCTCCTTAAGCGCCTACACTCTCAAGCGCGAGCGGGGTATTGGCCTGGGGAGGGCTGATTATGCGTGCTCGCCAACTTATAGACGGCGCTTCATTTGGACCCGACGCCTTGAAGGCCATTGGGGCCGCCTTCGACGCGGCCTGGGCTGATATCTCCGACACGTTCCGCACAAACCCTGTCGCGATTGAGGCGGCACGCTTAAAGCTTGCCAATGCCGTGCTCTCGGTGGCGAGCGAAGATAGCCGCGACGTGGAAGCCCTGAAGCGGGGTGCACTGCAAGTGATGGTCAGGTCGAGCCGACTTTAGCGCTGCCGCACGGCAATTTTTGTGCGCGGGCGTCATGGGGTCGGCCGGGACGGTTGTCGGATCAACTCCCGACGCCTAGCCGGCCGCCCTTGCGATCGGCCGCTGCCCGCCGACCATGCGCTGTATCGACGTAGGGGCAGGGTGGGATACGAGAACCATGGAGACGAACCGATTAGTGACCATTGGCGCGCTGTCCGAGCAAACCGGGGTAAATATCGAGACCATCCGGTACTACGAACGCATTGGTATTTTGCCGAAGCCTGCCCGCAGCGCGGGCGGGCACAGGCTCTACGCCGAAGAATGTCAGCGGCGCTTGGTCTTCGTCCGACGGGCACGCGAATTGGATTTCTCCCTTGAGGACGTGCGCGCGCTTCTTCGGCTCACTGGCGATCGGCACGCTGACATCCATCGGAAGGTCGATGCACTGAAACGTCTCGAGCGCGCGCTGAGCGCCATGGTCGCGCAATGTCGAGGGGACGACGCCTCGGATTGCCCAATCCTTGCAACTTGAGCGCCCGCACACCGGCCCCCCGGCCTCGCGCGCGTGGCCATGCGCAATTGGCGAGCTGCCGTCCCAAACCGCTTTTTCCGACTCCTAGGGTCGGAGAATGACGCCCGTGGTGGATGCTTTGACCGCATCGAGGGCTGCAGCATTCAGGCTCTCGGGGTCATGATCCCCTGCGGCGGCGTGCGCGATGATCGCATGCGCTAAGCTGACTCGAATGTCGGATGCTCTATCCGGCGAAATTGTCGGAGCGATGCTCGCCCAGGCCATATCGAAAGCCACCTGTAAGATCCTTACGATCTCAGGCGCGAATGGCGCTGCATCCAATAGCCTTTGCGCTTCCATAGGCTCCCCCCCATCGAGCTGCCTCCGCGCGTCTCTAACTTGACTGGAGCACCATTTCCGTCGGTTACTCCGGACCGGGAGTAGGGAAGGTAGTGACCGAAGCGACCGGGGAAGCTTTAAATTAGCCGGTCTCTCCCGCACCTATTGGCGCTGGCCCCTACGTGCCTCCGCACCAAACGCCGCCGTGCCAGCGCGGCGGAAGGATCGGGGCACCCGAGCCCGCTACGCGGGTGCCCCTCCAGGGTGCTCGGGAGCGCTAAGACGCAACCCCGCGGTGTGTGTTCTTAACGTCCCCGAGCAAGCTTGGGCTTAAGACGCACTGCGGTTCGGTTGGTTCCCTACCGCTGCAGCAATTGGTAAACCTGTCACCGCGTGGCCACCCACCACGACTGGTCACATCGGCGACAAGACCAACCGTCATAGTGCGTCGCAGTATGGTCGGATCCACAAACCAGATAACAGCGGCTATGCTCCGGTCATAGAGGAACTGCGATGGCGACCGTTCTGACCATCTGGTGTACGACCAGGCAGTGCGAGGTATCGACTGGCATCTGGATCGATGCCGAGGCGCTGGAAGATCTCGCCCGTCAGACCGGGACCGTAAGATGCAACGTCTGCGGCCAGGAGCATTCAATCAAGACTGCGTATGTGAAAGCAGCGGCAGCCTACTCAAATGCGGTCGCGTCGAGGCTCTCCACACGCCATCAACGGCGGAGACCAGACGTGCATTGATGTGGCAACCGCGACAATGCCCAGAACTGCCATGGCACCGCCAATGTCGCCGGCATACGTCGTCGTTCACGAAAAGACCGGCCAATCCGACGAGGAGCCAAGAGCCAACTGGCCTCAGCCCCGGAAAGTCTGAGATATCCCAGGGGCTCTGATCACGTCGTGTCAAAGCCCGCGCTCCAAAGATGCAATAGCGCGATTGCGGACCACGTCCTTAAAATCGGCGATGCCCACCGGGGGCCGAGAGGTTTTTGATGTCGAGCGCCTTTACGAAGGTCCAACGGCTGTTTGGCGGGCACGGGAGGTTCCGACCGGGTCACGTCCGTTGTGAGCACAAGGTCAGCATTGCGTCTCCGCTGAAACAAATAGACCAGCATCGTCGTGCCTCAGTTTTTTTGGGAAGATTGTGCTGTAAACTTCCACGTGCGCTGCGTCCAATACGATAGTTCAATACGCCGACAGATCGCGGAGCTCGAGCAGGCCTTAAAGATTAAGAGCGTCGAACAGGATCTGTGCGTTGCGCTCACAGGAGAGAATTTGCCGCCGGCCGAACGGGGGGTTCCTAGCGGCGGGCTAGGAGCCCCGCACGGCCGGACAAACGTCAGCGGGGTGCGACGCTCTTTGGCCGCGCGCAGTAAAGCTCAAGCTTGGCCTTAACGCAATCCTCCGTTCAGTGTGTTGTTGCCGCATGCCTCCGGGGCACGCGGGGCGGTCACTAGATGCGCCAATAGTCGAGTGCAAATCGCTGCAACGCAGCTCGCGTGAGGACGTGTGCGTTGCGACTATCCTCCGAAGCCACGGATAGGAGCGCGTTTGCGAGCTTTGAGCGGACCGTCTCAGTCTCGGCACGATCTGCACCAAAGTTGCCGGCGATCTCGCTCCAAGCTGAATCGAAGGCCTCACCCATGACTTTCAGGGCCTCAGGTCCAAAGGATGCGCCGTCAACATACCGCTTCGCGTCTTGCAGTTCGGCCCGCTCGGCAAGCCGCTTGTACCCGGCGGCCACGTGAAGCATGACGCGTTTAAATTCTGGGTCGCCCATCGAGAGGGCAATGACGCGCGCCTCCGCCTCGAGGCGGCGCCAATATTTAGGGTTGACGCGAAGCTGGTCCTTACGAGCCCGAAATACGTCGGCGACCATGGCGCAATAGAGTCCCTCCCAACCTGGGCCAACGCGGATTCGACAGAAAGGTTCCAAATACCTGCGGGGAGCTGGCTACCAGGCGCCCGGGCCGCCGTCAGCCGGCAGCTTGGCTCGCAGGAATGGGAGAGCGAGGAGCGGCGCACCCAATCGCCAACCAGCTCCCCGCTCCGTGCCGCATTTGGAGGCTGTCTCCTTCAGGACTGAGATGCCCGCCCAGCCGAGCTTCGAATCGGTAGGCAAGATGACGACCCCGTTGGGTGTTCTTAGCGGTGTGCCCTCGCCCTTGGTGCCTAGCACGTATCATTCAGCAACCGGATAATAAGCTCGCCAGCAAGCGTGACAGCCTGCACCCAACTTCCTGCGGCGTCAGTTGGCCGATTTGTCCCTATGGCTCTTAGCCCTGTTTAAGAGCCAGCTCTTTCGCGCGATAAACCCGGTGCTGAGAGCGGCCCCAGTGCGCATTAACTGCCCGTCTCCTGGACCGCTCGAGCCGCTGCGGTGGTTTGCGAAGAGCAGCCGCAACCAGCGCAGCACGGGCAAAGTCTCACAAATCAGAAGCTTGACCTGGGAACGGGTCCCGACGAGTGGCACGTCGTGTACACTGCAGTGGGATCTGCGGAGGCTCAGATCAACTGTCCGCCCGCCGGTTTGTTCGGCTTCGGAGAGAGGGTTCTCCGCGTGGGTCAGCGCTGGACGCCTAGGAACCTGCAGCGACCGAGTGCTCGATTGGCCGAAGAGGGTCCGGGGTTATCTCCAGGTTGCCGGTCGGCTGGCTGCTCGCACGGCAGTCCTCAGGCTGCTGCAACTTAACCTCGGCAGATGTCACGCGCTGTCGCAGTTCGGCCATGGGCGCAGCCGGGAGCTCCTCGGCGAAGGGGTTTGCTCTCGGGCGCGCGATACCCTTGAAGGTGGCACCTTCGTCCACCGACAATGATTGATAGATGATTTCGCTTTCCACGCGCGCGCTCGCCTGTAAAAGCACGCGCGTTGCGCGGATAAGTCCCGTCATCCTGCCGCGAATGACGGCCTCTTCCGCGATGATGGCGCCAATGACGGCCGCGTCCTTGCCAACGATCAACTGTGCACAGTTAACGTTTCCACACAGGTGCCCGTCGATCTGAATATCACCGTCGCTCCAGAGATCGCCGCTGACGTTCGCCAACTTATCGATCAGCGATCGGGGTCGTGCTTTGGGGTTGTTCAATTCCAGCTTGGTGCTGTTGGGTGCCAACCCACACGCCTGTGGCTGCGGGGTGTCATGGCGTTGGTGCTGGTGTTTAGAGGAAGACATCTCACACCCTGCCTGCCCGTTGCGTAGTGGGGCCATGGGATTGAATGATTACCGCCTTTTGCTCGCTGCCTCAGGCAAACTGAGTTATGTGCGCCAAGTTCCGCGAATTAGGCCAGTCTCGGATGCGACGTAGGTGCCGTTTGACTGCTTCTCCGATCCTTTGCGATCGAGAATTCCCCTATGTAAAAGCGTAAGTGACTACCGGCCCGGGCTTCCTTGATAAAGCGCCTGGGCCGTCGTCAACTCAACCTTCGGCAGTCCGGTCGATCTTTCTCCTCGCCGGTCTTCAGCTCGCATCTAGCATTTGCAGCCGATGAAGCGAGACGGATCATCCGGAGCGCCGAGTTCTCGTGCGCGTCCATACCACTTTCGGGCCTCCTTGGGGTCCGCAATGACGCCCAAGACCTTCAGACGCTGAAGCTCGATCGGATCATAGGTTGTAGCAAGCAAGGTTGCTCCGACCGCCAAACCGGCATCTGCGGCGCGCCTGAAGAATGCCCGAGCGGCGGCGATATTGCCTTGCGCCAGATGCCTCTCGCCTACGGCCAGCAGCCTTTCCTCGCGGGCCTCAGAGAAGTCCGCGAGCAGTGGCGTAGGCTGGCTGTTGCTAGCCGGCCTGTAAACCAAGGGCTTGTTTTTCGAGCTCAGGGTTGCGGCAGGCTCCTGGTCGGGCGTGAACACGACAGCTGGGCCGACGACTAGTTCCGATGCGGCTTCGGCGAGAATGGTCCCTTCAACATCGACAAGTGTGATAACCAAGTTTGATCGGCCTGAAACGTCAACCGGCACATTGAGGTTCAAATTCGCCAAATCAAGAAGGGCGACCGCCCACACGCCCGGCCCGATCGCGAAGCCTTCGGTGAGAGCGACGCTGCGTGGTAATCCACGCAACCGAATAAAGGTGTTATGTGGCAATATTTCCAAGGGCTCAAGCTGGATGGGCATCGCGACTTGGGATGCTGGCTGGGCGAGGATTGTGGGCGCGACCTTAATGAAGGGCGTCCCTTCTGCACGAGCAGCCCCATACCAGGACAGGCCGAGGACTACGCCAGCGGCGACGCGTGCCAACCTAACTGCCTTAAATGCAAGACTGAGCCTCGCGTGCGGCATGAGCGTGCAACCATACGCAGCGCCACTGCTCACCAGATTCATTGGTTGAGCTGACCCACCGTTTAACGTGGGCAAGGACCTGGCGGTTCCGATGAGCAGCGAATATCAGGAAGCGGACACTCCCACAGCCTTCAGCCTCACACTGTAGGACCAGACATCTCGCGATGGTGCGTAGGAGGGCAGCTTTTTGGCTAGAAACGAAATGTCTCACACGGCAATGCTTCTTCGAAGTCGTAGGCGTGGCTGTTAACCCACAACAGAAGTCGCGCTCGGGGGGCTACCGTCCGTGACGGTCAATCTGGCCAAGCGAACCTTTTCCAATTCGTGAGCATTGAAACAGGCTAAGGAACTCGCTCTGACCAAACCCCAGCGCGTCGCCCGTGTTAACGGTCACTACACACGACCAAAACAGCGGTTCGCGCACGCGCGAATAGGCCCGCGACGGTGTTGCGCCGGAGAGCGTGGCAAAGCCGGCACCTGCGGCTGCGCCGGCAAAATCTCACCTGAGTTGGTCGTATTCGCGTCGACGTAATAAGGCGTTCCTAGGAACTTCCCCCTTGCGGGTGCGTGTACGCGATAGGAAGAATGCGGCCTTTGCCATGCAGCACGCCGCGTGCTTGGTGGGGATTGTGAAGCCCTCGATCTCGAGCGGCCACACCTGGATCCGGACCGCCCATTCGCCGCGCTGCAGCAATTCAGTCCGCTTGTTGGGATACTTCTGCCGTGTCCGCCAATCGCTTGGGACGAGTAAAGATGGACCCATATATGCGACATCACCGGCAACACGCGAGTTGCAGCCCAGCAATGTGGCATCGGGGTGTGATGCCAAGTCGGCCCACTGTGTCGTCAATCTGCGCGCGGGGTACTGCGCGCGAACGCGGAAGCACGATCGCCGTGGCCAAGGCCATGCCGTAAGGTTGGGGCGTACTGTTGCGCACCTTCTAATCGATCTTGATGGTATCGATGATGCCGCGCACCTCTTTGCGCGTCCCGGTCTTCTCGTCCTGGCGCGTGCCGGCACCAATGATGAACATCAGTTCTCCCCGCGGCACGATCCAGAGTTCTGAGGTGGTGCGCCAGGCTACGCCGCCAGCTTCGTGCGTGTAATTCACCCGCATGTAGCCGGCGGCATGGCCAGAAACTTTGGCGACGAGTGGGCCTTCTGCCACTGCGTAGTCCTTAAACATGCGAGCGAAGCTGCTGGCGGTAAGTTCCACCACCTTGTCGGGCGGCATTCCCTTCAGGTTGCCAGCCTCGCGGGCATTCACCCGCACGCTGGGATTGAGATCCTCGTATGGCTCCTTGTATTTGGTCATGGCGAGAAATGGTGTGCGCGCGTAGCGGGTGACGAGCTCCTTGAACTTTGGATCGCTGAAATCCGACCGCTTGAGATTCTCGCGATGCTGCTCGGCGCTTAGGTAATGCCAACTACTTGGCTTGCGAATGCTGAACCCGAGCGTCGGGTTCGAATAGGTCTCCTGTGCGAAACCGGCCGGACTCAAGATCAAGCTGGCAACGACTGCGATGCTTCTGATCAGGTGCGACATGTGCCCCCCATGGTGGCCTTAAGGTACTTGAACTCGATTCTTGCCTCTGCCCTCAGACATTGGCGTGCATGCGCCGTCCTGAAAAACGAAATACCGGCCTGGGCGGACAAAGTTTGGTGCATTGACGCGCCACCAAGCGGCTGCTTCGGGGCTAACTTCGGTGAGCGCCATGAGCGCGGCTTCACCGCTGACGAGGTAGCCGGATGTTTTCTTGACTGCGCCCACGCAGGAAAGCCACCAGCAGACCAAGACGGGAGATTGGGCCGGTAACTGTCCCGACTGTGCGATATATCCGTGCCCGTGCTGGGCCCATGGTTGGAAGCTCAAGACCAACCCATTTCTCGCGCGCACCCACAAGGGCGCCTCGCCTTTCGGCACCGATGTGATGCGGATCATGCGTGCCATCTGGGACATGTTCAACTGTTGCGTATAACAGTACGCGAAGAGTTTGACGCGCATGTGGAGAGCATACTGACTTCGTATTCATGCTTGAGCCCAGCATTGTCACTTGCTGCGGGGCACGAGACCGTTCATGGCACGACGCAGCATTGTGGCTGCCGATCCTCGGCATGGCCGGAAGCTGAGGTACTGCGGACACGGATTGAAGGTCTCAGGGGCCGCCGTGGTCGGCCTTGCTGAGGCCCAATGGATCGACTTGAGCAGCAGGCATTCCTCTAGCCCCTCTCAAGCGGCAATTCGATCACGAACTCCGTTCCCTTGCTAAGACGATCAGCGCGAACCACCGCGTCCGCCTGCTGAGCCAGCGCCATGGTGAGCCGCATGCCGAGACCCCCACCCTGGCCGATCTCAAAGTCAGGCGGCAGACCGAGCCCGCCGTCGCGAACGCTGATGCGTGCGGTTCCGCCGTCGCCGCGCGTTAGGCGCACCCAGATGTGGCCCGATTGTCCATTGGGATAGCCGTGCTTGGCAGCGTTCGTGACCAGCTCGGTAACGACCAGCGCGGCACAGATCGCTCGGTCTGTGCTCATGAACAGAACCTCCGGCGTGTCGCAAGAAACTTCGCAATGCGGCGTTACCTCGGTCAGATCGCGACAGACTTCCACAAGATAGCCGCCGAGATCGATCTCCTCGATTTGCGGGCTGCGATAGAGCCGGTCATGCGCCCGTGCGATGGCAGCAATACGACTTGATGCATCCTGCAAGCGCTGGGCAAACGCTGGATCGTTCCCTGCTTGCAAGCTCAGCATGCTGGACACCAATTGCAGGCTGTTCTTCACCCTGTGGTTGATCTCCTTGACGAGGACGTGCTGATGCTCCAGCGCCTGCTTGAGCCTGCGCTCGTGGCGTTGCCGCTCGATGGCCATGCCGAGGATGTTTGCGGCACCCTGCAAGAAGGCGATGTCCTGCTCGCTGAACTCGCCTTCGGATCGGCTATCGACCTCCAGGATGCCGTATGGTGCACCGTCGCCTTGCAAGATCACATTGATGGCGCGGCGCACGCTATGCGCCGCCAGCAGCTCAGGCGTTCTGAACCGTTCCTCGTTTTCGAGATGATTGGAGATCACCGGCTTGCCGGTGCGCAACGCGAACCCCGAGGGGGATTCGAGATCGGCGCCGACGCTGGCGGTCCCGACAAGACCGGGGTCCCAGCCGAGCCCTGCGCGCATCAGCAGTCGTTTGTCCGATGGAATGTACTCCAGCACCTTGCATAGCTCGGCTTCGAGCCCTTCCGCTGCGAGGCGCACAGTCGTGTCGAGCAATTGTTCGAAGGCAATTCCCTTCAGGCCCGCGACGCCGAGTTCGGCGAGTATTTCCTGTTGGCGGATGCGAAGATTGAGGGCGCGTCGGCTGACCTCGGCGTGAGCGGGACCATCAGGCGGAGTTCTCGACAACGGGCTGCTTCGGACCGCTCGGCGGCACTGGTGGTTCTGACATGTAGCCTGCCTTGTGGGATTTTGGCCCAACAAATGCCACAAGTGAGGCAACAAGTTGTTCTGTTTGCAAGGCGTCGCGATTTCCGAATTGCGACAGCGCTCGATGTTCGCCCGTGAGTGCATGTACCGATTGTTGTGCAAACTCATTTGTACACCGCCTTGTGGTAGACGCGGCGCTTGCCGATGGCGAGCTTTTGGTGACGTAGCGGCGGTATGAGGAGCACGCGGCACCACACTCGCCGCACTCGAGGAGGCCCCGGAGGAGATAGTGGGTGATTGGGTGACGGTACTTCTCCCTACCTTCCTGCAACTTGGCCTGCACGCGCTCAAACAATTCCTGTGAGACGATCGCGGGCACGGCCACACCGATCTTTACAATGGGGCGGTGCCGGCAGAAAGGGTTGGAACTTACCGGGCCGGCAATCGGGTCTTGCATTTGATGTCGGCGAGGAGCCGAGCTCTCTGGGGGAGAGCCCTATTGCTGTCGGCAATAGTGACCATGACGGCGCATCCGGCTGTTCATGCGCAAGGGAATGCGTTTGCGAGGGCGAGAGGGGTCCGTGTGCCGGGAGGCCCCGCATTGTCGCAACTAAGAAGCGCCGGCGCATCGTCAAGCGCGGCATCTCCCGACATCAGGACGGCACTGCCCTCGATGTGCGCGCCGGCAGCGGCACTGACGAGGAATTTGCTTGCCTGCACGAGTTCGCACAGTTCAACCCACAGTTCGGCGTGCGATTTCCGTTGGGCAAGCGCGACCGGCCGCACATGGAGCCGGCTCAATCGAACCACACACCTTTGCGGCTCGCCGCCATCGGTTCGGTTACGCGCCAGGTCACGCCGTGCGCCAAGCTCAAAATTATACTGGTCGATGCGCCGGCCGACTAGCGGTCGGCGCCATCGACCGCATACGCTCTGATGCGGTATGGCCCCGACCTACCGCGCGGTATGCGTCGAGGTGGACGGCGCTAAGGAACTGCAGTTGACCCGGATGGGAGTATCGCACCTCCGAAGAGGTGGCGGCGAATACTTCTCAGTCGACGACTACCAGCTTCGCGATGGTCTGCGCGCTGCAGTTGGCGAGCAAGAATATGGGGGTGTTAGGTGGAGCAACGAAGGGAACGCAAACACTTTTAGGACTGTGGGGTCCAAAGCCCAACGCCGCTCCGCCAAATAAATAAAATAAATACCGGATAAGGTCCGGAGCATTCGTGATGGGTGGGAAGTCTCGACAGCCAGGAGCGACCAGCGGAGCCTGCGACAGTGGGAACGCTCTTTAGCAGATCCAGTTCCCTGCCTCGCAGTACCAGCACAGGAACTGGGGGTACCAATTGGCGTTTCCCAAACAAGCACGGTGCAGTGCCCTGTTTGAGCAACCCCTATGCGCCATATCGCTACCAGCCTTTTTGTCGCGCTCTGGCTCACAACGGCCACCGTTGCAGCGCAGGTCCCGGATTGTGGCCGAGCCTACCAGGGCATGCTAGGCACGATCGAGCGCAAAAAGCCCACGCTCTCGGCCGAGGCGCAGGTCACCTTGCAGCGCATGGCTCTGCGCGTTTACGACGCCTGCATGACCGGGCACCTGGAACAGCCTGGCAAGCTGTTCGACAAATTGGACCGGACCAAGTACTGAAGTCCCCCGATCGCGTCGCCTCACTTCAAGCTGAAGCGGAGGAGGCTTTTTTTCTATATTTTGGACACCTACCGTACGGACAGTTCCGATGGACAACGGGTACGGGTACGGAGTGTCGATTGAACTCGAACAATTCACGGCGGCCGCTCTGCAGCTCGAGGACCGTGCGCTCGCGCAAGCCTCCCCCAAAACGGGGATGCAGAATATTGAATGTCCTGTCAATTGGGCGGTAGCGAGCCGGTGAGGATGCGGGACGGATAACGTCCTTAACTATCCACTAGGTCACGTGTAGCGTCCGTAGCAACTCAGTCTTAACTTGACGCCGCAAAGTTGGCACTGAGAGGGGGTCGGTGCACTGCCATATGCCCTCAGCCATGGAAGACACGACCCAGCATCTTGGGTGATGTCAGTGGTCTGTCTCCAGAGGCGATTGAGGCCCTTCCTGCGGAAGAGCGCATCGCCTTTTCAACGAGACTGCTGGCTGCGTGCGGCGGTCGCCCCGGCTAGGGGAGAGCAAGTCAACCGGCGGCACGCCCCTCTCGCAGAATCAGAGAACTATGGCCATGACGCTTAGCAAAAGGCGCCCAATTAGAGGCATGGAAGCAGCGGACGGGGGTCGCGAGGGCACGCCCGTTGTCGAGGATCACGCTTTGTCACTCTTTCCTGTCGTGCCAGGAAATTATCCGGCCGACTTGGACTCCGTCATTATATCGACGGCCGAGCTTGGTCGCAGATCGTCCCGTCCTCCTGATCATGCCGCGGAAAGCCAAGCCCTGCTCGCCTTGGCCCGTGAATTGGCAACCTCACCCAGGGGCACCTTGCAGAAGCTGGCGGAGACGGCGCTCAGGCTTTGCCGTGCGCAGTCCGCCTGCGTGAGCCTTCTGGACGACACGCGGAAGAACTTCCATTGGCCGGCTGTCGCTGGGCAGTGGGCTTGCTACTTAGGCGTAGGCACCCCCCGAGACTCCGGTCCCTGCGGCACGGTCCTCGATCGCGATGTTCCCTTGCTGTTTTCCCACCCCGAGCGGCTCTTCACCAACCTCGCGGAAGTAAAGCCCTACATCGAGGAGGGGCTGCTCTTCCCGTTCCATGTGGACGGGCAGGCAGTGGGCACGATCTGGGTAGTCAATCACGATCGCGATCGCCAGTTTGATGCTGAAGACATGCGCCTGTTGGGCGGATTGGCCGACTTCGCTGCCGCGACCTACCAGTCATTTCTCGCTTCGACCAAGGTTCACGACAGCGAGCGACGCTTTCGCCAGATCATCGATGCTCTGCCAGCCGCCATCTACACGACCGATGCCGAGGGGCGCGTCACCATGTTCAATGAGGCGGCAGCGACGTTTGCAGGACGCACGCCTCAATTGGGCACTGATTCATGGTGCGTGACCTGGAGGCTATTCTGGCCCGACGGTACGCCAATGCCCCACAACCAATGCCCGATGGCGACGGCTGTGAAGGAACGGCGTCCGATCCGCGGCATGGAGGGGGTCGTCGAGCGTCCTGACGGCACCCGCCGACGTTTCATACCCTACCCGACACCACTTTTCGACAGCTCCGGCACCATGGTCGGCGCGGTCAACATGGCGGTCGACATAACTGACCGTAAGCTTGCCGAAGAGGCCATCGCCCGACACAGGGACGAGCAAGCGGCGCTCTATGCGTTCACGGATAGGCTGTTCCGCGCTGCCTCCCTGCAGGAGGTCTACGACGCAGCCCTCGAGGCGATTTGCCTGGTCCTGGGCTGCGAGCGTGCGTCCATCCTTCTTTTCGACGACGCGGGGGTGATGCGCTTCGTCGCTTGGACTGGACTTTCCGAGCAATACCGGCGGGCGATCGAGGGTCACTCGCCGTGGACACGCGAAGTCAGGGATCCGCAGCCAATCTGCATTGCGGATGTTGATGCCTCCGATGTTGCAGGTTCTCTGAAGGCGACGGTCAGGGCCGAAGGCATTGCTGCGGTAGCTTTCTTTCCGCTCATGATTGATGGTGAATTGGTCGGCAAGTTTATGGCGTACTACGCCGCTCCGCATACCTTTGACCAAATCGAAATCAATCGGGCCGTCACGATCGCCCGGCAGCTCGGCTTCAGTTTGGAGAGGAGGAGGTCCGAGGAAGCATTGCGTGAGACCCAAAGGCAATTGGTGTCGGAACTCGCCGCCACCCGACAGCTTCAGAAAATCAGCATTCAACTGATCCACGCCAGCGATGCTCAGGTGCTGTACGAAAAGATCCTCGACGCCGCCATGGCCATCATGGGTTCCGACTTCGCGAGCATGCAGACGTTCTACCCGGAGCGGGGCGAACTTCGGCTCCTCGCCCACCGGGGGTTCAATCCGATAGCGGCGGCGTCTTTTGAGTGGGTGCGGCCAGGATCAGGCACCAGTTGCAGCGTCGCGTTGGCTACGGGTCATCGATCGATCGTGCCGGACATCGAACTAAGCGATTTCATGGCGGGCTCTGAGGACCTCGAAACTTATCGCCAGACCGGTATCCGCGCCGTGCAGTCCACGCCGCTGGTCTCCCGCGCCGGCCGTCTGCTGGGCATGATCTCCACACACTGGCGCGACCCCCACCAACCATCGGAACGGGACCTGCGCCTCTTAGACGTGCTGGCTCGGCAGGCAGCAGATTTGATCGAACGCAAACAAGCAGAGCTAACTGACCAGCGGTTGGCCGCGATCGTCGACTCGTCTCACGACGCCATTGTGAGCAAAGACCTGAATGGCCTTATCACGACCTGGAATCGCGGGGCGCAGCGACTCTTCGGTTATGCCGCCTCCGAGATGATCGGCAGGTCGATCACGACACTCATTCCACCGGATCGTCATCACGAGGAAGTTCGCATTCTTGATCGTATCCGGCGCGGTGAGCGCGTTGATCCCTATGAGACCTTAAGGCAGCGCAGGGATGGTAGCCTCGTTGACGTTTCCGTCAGCGTATCACCTTTGCGGAATTCCGCAGGCGAAGTCATCGGCGCATCGAAGATCGCGCGAGACATCACCGAGCGCAAGAAGGCCGAGCTGGCCTAGCCGAGCGGAACCTGCAGCTGGGGCTCGCGGCGAAGGCCGCCGCGTCGGCAGTTTCGCGTACGATGTCGACACGGAGAGGATGCAGCTTTCTGCGGGTTACGCAGCCATTCACGGCTTCCCTGATGAGACCACCGAATCGCTCGCAGCCAGGCAGCCGGTATCACCCCGAGACCGCGCCCGATGGAAACGCTTCGAGCGACGCTACCGCAGCGCGGGAGGAGTATAGTGGGAATACCGCATTGTTCGAGCAGGGGCGAATTCGCTGGATCGAGGCGCGTGTTTCGTTTCGTACGCCGGCGACGGCGCCCGACGAGCAGTGGGCGTCGACATCGATGTCACGAGCGCAAACGCGCAGAGGAACAACAACGCGCTGCATGCCGAGCTCGACCATCGCGTTAAGAACATACTAGCGCAGTCAGTGCGATCGCGCCCACACCAAAGACGCCAGCAGCTCGATGGATGACTTCGTGGCCGCGCTCGACAGTCGCATTCATCGATGGCTTCAACGCACGAGCTGCTAAGCAGCTCTCGGTGGCAGGGCGTACCGCTGCGGGAGCTGCTCCAGCGAGAGCTCGCACCCTATACATCGAATAACAACACGTGCATCAAGGGACCGGAAGTAGTCCTTGGGCCGGAGGCTGCCCAAACGATAGCGTCGGTGCTCCATGAGCTGACGACCAATGCCGCAAAATACGGCGCGCTTTCCAAACGGGAGGGGCGGGTTTCGGTTCGTTGGCACCGTGCACCGAACGGGCAGGCGCCTGGTCCGCTGACCATTGAATGGCTGGAAACTGGCGGTCCCCCTGTGAAAATTCCGAGCAACTCCGGCTATGGCAGGAGCGTGATAACCGACCTTGTGCCTTATGAACTCGGCGGCACAGCTCGTCTCCTATTCTCTCCCGAAGGCGTCCGGTATCGGCTGGATATTCCCGCCAAATGGTTGGCGCCGGAGGCGACCGAACAGGAAAATGGCGCGGTGCGGCACGAAGGAAAATAATCCCTACGCCTGAGCGAAGAGAAGGAACGGCTTTTGCTGCTGAGAGCCGCAAGAGTCGGCCGCAAACTAGCCACACGGTGGGAGAGCCCGTACCCAGGCATTTCTGGGCTGATGCGCTTGTTCGGACCGCGAGAGACCCACGACCGCGCAAAATCCCGTGACCGCGGTCCTCGTGGTCCCCCACCGTGTTGTCAACGCTGCGCGCAGACCGGGCCAGCCACCGAACCGCCGCCAAGAACATGAGTGGGTTAGCTTGACCGTAATTATGTGGGGCCACTATTGCCTTGCCGGTGGGGGGCAATCGAGGTTCTAGTGACGCGCGGGGCACAGAAGCAGACCGGCCGGGCAGAGGGGCTCCTTTTATGTCCTCGACCTCCAATGGGCAGATCGACTTCCAACGTGAGGTCGCCGGTCGGTTCGGGATGGTGCCGAATTTCTTTTCGTCGGCACCGGACGCCCCTGAAATCATCGAACGACTGTGGGATTTCGCCAAGGCGGCGTATCTCGATAACCCGATCCCATCGCTCTTCAAAGAGAGGCTCTTCGTCTACCTCTCCCGGTTTTGCGAGGTTCGCTATTGCATCGTTCGGCACTGCGCATTCCTGGTAGGGCGGGGCCACGCCTCCGGTGACCCATCAGTTGTCATTCAGACCGTTGAGCAGGCGATCAAGCTTCTGACGACACCCTCTCCGTGGACCCGCGACCTTGATGTGGTGCTGGGCGGGCTGGAGGCCCTTCCCGCAATCAAAGAATGGCCCGGTCCCGACACGGAGGCCGAGGACTGGCTCATCGCCGCCGCTACTCTCGTCTTCGTAGAACCGGGCCGCTCGGAGGGGCCTCGCAACGCCCTGCGCAAGGTTCTCGGCGGAAATCGCTTTGAACATCTTCTTGGACTGCTCGCGTTTATCCGCACTGCGCACTACTGGACAGTCCTACATCCCGAGCTTTCTTTGGAGGAAGATGCCTGCGAGCTTCTGAGGGTCAACGAGGAATTGGCGCGGCTGCTTTTGCAGGACCCCGAAGCTGCCCGTTGCGACATGGGTGTTCGTCTCTTTTCGGAGCTTACAGAGCTTCGCGAATTGAACGAGCGGCGTGAACTTGAGAAGGCCAAACGCGCACTTGAGGTTCAATTGGCGGAGAAAGACCTCCTGCTGAAAGAGGTCAACCACCGCGTTAAGAACAGCTTGCAGATCGTCTCAAGCATTCTTCAATTGCAGCTCCCCGACGTTGAGGGCACAGGTGCTGCCGACGCGATGCGCAGCGCCGCCGCCCGCGTCCTGGCTATCGCGGCCGTGCACGAGCGTCTGTACACGGGCGAGGATGCAACCGTCGTGCGGCTTGATACGTTCCTGCACGACCTGTGTTACGAGATTGGTAGGGCCAGCGGTTGTCCAGACGGCATCAATACCGATGTGGAACGTGTGGATGTACCTACTGACATGGCTGTTCCGCTCGCGCTGATCGTCAACGAACTGGTGACCAACGTCATTAAGCACGTGGGTCCTCCCTGCAACATCACCTTACGCGGCTCAGCCGGACCCGCTCTGAAGCTCACGGTATCCGACAACGGACCGGGGCCAAGGCAGGATCGGTCGCGGCCGGGTCTTGGAACGCGCATCGTTGACGCCTTCACCACACAACTTGGCGCCCAGGTGGAAACTAGACAGCACCCGTCGGGTTATACCATTGAGCTGTCGGTACCTCTTCCTACGCCACGATGATCAATGCGTGTTCTTATCGTCGAAGACGATGCCATCGTTGCCATGCATCTTGCCATGCTCGTGGCGCAACTCGGTCACGTTGTCTGTGCAGTGGTATCGTCGGCGACCGAAGCCGTTGCCCGTGCCGCCACACTCAGTCCCGATGTCGTTCTGATGGACATTCGTCTCGCGGGGGGCAGCAGCGGCATCGAAGCTGCTCAGGAGCTTTATGCACGCCAGGCGCTGCGCTGCATCTTTCTCAGCGCCAACCTGGATGAGGCGACTAAAACAGCACTGCTGCCTTGTGACCCCATCGACTTCGTTGGAAAGCCTGTCCTGCCGGTCCGGCTGCTGCGAGCATTGTGCTTAGGTGTGATTAAGGCAACATAAACTGTTGCGAGCCCACACGACGCCCTCTGGCACTCCCAACATTTTATGATCCTCGACGCCGGGAAGGCCGACACACAGCAGCCGGTGTGCGACAAGGAGACCGCATGACACCTCAGGACAATGACGTAAACAAACGTCAGGTCACACGAAGCGGCTCACGCGAAAGTTGGGGGGCCTTGCCGGTCATCCTCGGCGCCGCGATGGTCGTCATCATCGGGGCGTGGTTCTACATTACCCGGGACGACAATCATCCGGTGACTGGCCATGACGCAGCAAGCGCGCAACCACCGAGCAAATAACAACGTCGACCGAACGCTGCGCTCAGCTCGCTAACTGAACGCCCCGCTCCCAGAAGTTCGCCAAGGACAGGCGTTCCACCCTCGCGCACTTAGCGTCGCCGTGCCGACCGTGTGTGCCTGAACCGGCGTATGCCCCACAACGCGCACATTGTTTTCAGCAGCGGCGCCAACGATCAGAAATCGAGGGAACATCAACTCAACCACAAGGATTAGGACCAAGGCATTGCGCTCAGCGCCAATCCTCCGCTCTCGCATGAAACGCCAACGCGATGTCGCTTGAGCGAGCGCTCGGATGTTGAAGGTCGGCACCCTTGATGCCGCAGCACTTACACCGTGCCGATTGCCGTAGAAGGTCGCTCGAAGCATCCCCGCCCCATCTGATGATGAGCGGCGCGAGAGCCATCGGCCCTTTATGCCGGCACTGGACGTTCCTGCACCACAGCCAAAGCCAGGGTGCTGCTTGTCGCATTTGAGCGAGCGTTGGTCGCGGCGTATCCGGGCGGTGGGGCATGGCCGCTAGGCTGGCGTGCTTCGGTCGTTAAGTGAAGCCGCAAGGGGTGGTTGTGGCAGTCTGCGTTCGTGCCCTACATCTTGAGAATGGCAACTTCCGTTTGCGAAAAATGCGGCCGACGCAATCTCGTCCTCTACCAGGTCGAGCCGAAAAAAGGCTTGGCGTGTTGTGTTGCGCGAACGATGGAAATAAATCTGCCCCTCCTGCTTCGATGCGGAGGCCGAGCTCGCGCGAGTGCGCTATCAGTTTCTTGGAACGCGCGCTTTGTCGTGGAGCGATGCGAAAATACCGGCAATTCTCCCCGCCGGGAACCGTCGCGGGTAGCTTTCTTATTCCGCCGCCTCGAGCAAATCTTGTTTCTTGAACCCCTCTTGCACAATTCGCATCTGTCCAGGCGGATACTCTTGAGCCAAGGCGAACGCAACGTGTGGCGCGCCATTGAGCCACACATCAAATTCCTCTTCCCGCGTCAGCAACACGGGCATTCTCTCGTGATTGATAGTCGCCACCAAATTGTTGGGTGTGGTGGTGAGGAACGCGTAGACCTCGAGGTCAACTTTTGGTCCGTCCTTTTTGACGGGCCCTTGGTAGCGGCGCCAGATACCAGGGAAGGCAAACATCGGGCGCTCGTCGCCACCACGTAGCACCGTCGCTCCTCGAACGAGCCGCGCCAAAGACGGCTCTCTAGAATTTTGTCGTCGCGAACATTCGTGACGCGGCGCGGAGCCTTATCCCGCTGTGGCAGGACGAATCTCCAGTTCATCAGCACGATTTCGCGCTCGCCGTCGGCAGTCTGGCGCACCACGGGCGCGACGTGGCCCGGAAAGACCGCCGACAGTGGATCGAAGGCGACTGTGCGGTTGTGCGACACACGAAAGTAGCGGGCTAGCATGTCCCGCTTCTTGTTGAGCGAGTACAGATTGCACACAAGCGTCAGCCCTTGCCGCCAGGTATGCGGCCCAGCGGCCACCTCTGGCATTCGTAGGCCTCGATCACATCGGTGAGGGCCGCTAGTTCGGCCTCCTCTGGGCTGTTCTCGGTGCAGCCCATGAGCGCGTCTGCGCGCTCCATGAGCAGGCCGTGCATGCGGTCGGTCACCTCGGCAAGATGCGATACCGCGTCGGTCGGATTGGCGCCGCGCGCAGTCGCTTTCTTCGCAGCCGTTGGCATAGGGAGAAACTCCGGTTGCTTGTTCTAGCCGGGACCGTAGGCGATTCGCGCTGGCAATGAGCCCGGGTATCCCCGCTTTCCAAGCCCCGAAGTGGTGGGAACCCCTTGCCGCGCCGATTGACCTCCCCTGAGTTGATCGGCGCTCTTCGCCTACGGATTGTGCGCAACATTTTCCCTCCAGATGCCGTAATGGGTCTGGGTTTCCACCTCGTCCGCAACTGCAAGTCGTCTATCACGCCCGCATGGCCGAGGAGCAGGGCGCTTTTGCCTTTGCCGACGTCGTCGACGCGATCGCGCAGAAAATGCTGATGCACCACAGCGGCGGCACGCCGGGATCGTTCTTACAGGGCGTGAATGCCCACCGTTCCTTCTCACTGATCGCGAGGTCGACGCGCCATCGCCGCTTCCCAAACCCCTTCTCGCTTGATATCGAAGACGAGATCGGCGTCAGCCGCCGCAGTGGCCCAGCGTGCGAGCTCAACTTCGAGCTGACCAGGCGCCCAACCTGCGTAGCCGACAGCGACCAGTGCTTTTTGCGGGCCGGTCTTGTGACCGATGTCACCAAGCACGTCCCTACATGGCGTAACGGAGGCGAGTTCGCGGACAGCGATGGTGTTGGAGCGATTGTAGTCAGCGCTGTGTATGACGAAGCAAACTCCAGGTTGCACAGGGCCGCCCGCGAAGATCTGCACTTTACCTTCAGCGGAAGCGTCACTCTCGCCAAAAAGCCCAAGAAGTTGCGCCAGCGAATGTTCCCCTAGCGGGCGATTTATCGTGATGCCCAACGCGCCGTCCTTAGTGTGCCGCACCATGAGAATGAACCGTGCGGCTAAAGCGGGGATCGCCAATCGCCGGGGAGGCGATCAATACCTGCCCCACAAGCGACGGATATTCCGGATCGAGTTCAAGCCTTGGCGGTACGGCACTGAGGAGTGGTGCTGCTACAAGCAGTCCCCGAGAGCCAAGAACATTCGGCTGAGCAAAGCCAAGGGAGTCTCACGTTGACGCTCACCTTGCACCCAACTTCGAATGGATGGATATTTGGGCGAAAGCAAGGAGTATCTGGGTCCTGGCAGATTTGAATGGCGCCAGCGTCATCTTTAGTCCGTTCATCGGTGTCGAGCTGACCTGTTGGAAGACACTGACACAGCGCCAAGTAACCGCCGTTTTGACCCTGGTCGTGTAAAAACTCCGAAAGGGCGTTCACGGAGGGGAATCATGTTCCACCGGCGCCGCGGTTTCCGAGTCGTCTTGCCATTGCTTGCCAGGATATTGGACTGGAAAAGAAGGCCGTTCTACGTGTTCTTCACGCCCCAGCGCTTTGACACGGCCAAGACCCACAGCTGACTCCGGGGCGTTGAGGTTGCTGCATTGCAGTGGGTGGCGACAGCATGTCTGCCACCGTAGACCGCAACCCGTGTCGCTCCCTTCGAACTTGAACAGGCTCACCAAAATGGGCTCGAAAGATTGCTCCGCCAACAGCCAGTCAGCACTGCTGGCCAATGCGCCCGTGCGCATGCTACCAGGCTGGCGGGGCGATCCCCCTGAAGAAAGCCGATAGTTAGTGTGTTGGAGGAAACATGAACCCCATTAAGATAGTGGCCGCGGCCGTCGCGATCATGCTTGTCACCGCGCTCGCGGCAGTCGCCCAGCAGCCGCCCGCGCCTTACGGCGCGCCCATGTCGCTCGACGCTGCCAAGAAAGCTATGTCGGCGTCCGAGGCGGAAGCGAAAAAGAATAACTGGCCGGTGGCGATTGCCATCCTCGATACCACCGGATCGCTCGTGATGTTGCAGAAGCTCGACAATACGCAGACCGGATCGGTCGAGATCGCGATCGGCAAAGCGCGCACCGCGCTCGACTTCAGGCGCCCGAGCAAAGCCCTGCAGGATGTTGTTGCCGGCGGTGGCGCAGGTTTGCGTCTGCTCTCAGTGCGCAACATGTTGGCGCTTGAGGGTGGCGTGCCAGTCATCGTGGACGGCAAGGTTGTGGGCGCTGTCGGCGTGTCGGGCGTGACGTCCGAACAGGACGCGCAGGTTGCGATGGCTGGGGCAGCAGCGGCAAACTAGCACCTTGAGCCGGCGGGCTGGGGCGACACTTGCCGCAGCCCGCATCCATCCCCTTCGAATTTGGTCGGGGCAAGGAGAACCCGCCGGCTGCCGTACCGCACCATGCCATTAAGGTATAGGACCATTCTTTGATCCTGGCCCAGTCGACCCGTTGCAGCTCCACTCCGAAAGCAGACCGGGCAACGCAGACAATAGCATACCTCGTGCGCGGATTGGCGTATCGGCTGATCGCTATCCGGCCTGCTGCTCGTGCGCAATCCTAACCGCTGTTATTGCTGCCGCTGACTCTGAGCGGAGTTCTGGGATCACCTTCGGGAAGGATTTCCGGCGTCGTGAAATCAATGCCATCGGGTGTGGGGTTCGGCGTGGGCGTGATCGCCACCTGCGGCGACCCTGCCAGATTGCTCAGAACCTGCATACGCATCAGCATGGCGAAGTCCTCGTGCATGTTGTTGTGACAATGCTGCACATAGGATCCGCCGTATTCACCAAACTGCACTTGGAAGGTGACCGACCTGTCACCCGTTGTGCCGACCCGCCAGACGTCCTTTCTCGCGAGCCGTTCGGTTGCAGCTATAGGGTCGCGCCCGTCTCTCCCTCGGAACAACGTGAGACCTTCCTCAAAATGCAAATGCATCGGATGGTCCCAACCTCCACCCCCATTGACAACCGTCCAGTGCTCCACCTCGCCCGGCTTTGGCAGCAGCAGCGAAATGCGGTTGGCGTTAAAGGTGTGGGCCTCTTTGCCGTTGACCTTGATCGACCAAGGAAAGATCGCTTCGGGCGCGCAATCGGGAACACATTGGCCATTAGGACCACGCGAGTCGCCGCCCCCGGATCGTCCAATCTCGATTAGTCTCTGCCTAACCGGCGTGACAACAGGGATCTCTTCAGTCAGCGCCGCCGGCACCACACTCGCGTCTGGATCGGTGGCACGATGGATCACGCCCGGTACGTCGGCGCTCTCGACTTGTCCGACCACGCGGAATTCCAAGATGGCGCCAATGCCAGGATCGTCCGCATCCCCACGCAGGGCCTCCGCGAGCGTAAGTTCCTTGTCCGGCCCGCGGCCATCTGCCCGCATCTTCTGGCGGTTGACCAGGTTGATTCTATCGCCGACTTTGAAGCGCGAGAAGTCGACAACAATGTCGTAGCGCTCCCCGTTACCCTGCTGGGGAAGTGAGGTCAGGGGGATGGGGCGCACGACCAGGTTCCCATCATTGGCGATAAACTGGAGCGGAACGGCTCTGCCGCTTGCATCGGCAAGGGTAAGCATCCACCAGCGCGAGATAGTGGCCGCGAGGATTCGGAAGCGATACTTGCGCGGTAGGACCTCGAAGAACGGTGCATATGCCAAGTTTACAAGCGGGATGTCGCCCATGAATCCGTCAACGGCGAAGACGTCAAAGAAGAGCTGACCCGCGGCATCGGTGGCTGCATCCGAGATGATGAGGTTGACGTCGAAATCAAGGTTCCCCCAATCGAGCAATGAGCCGCTCGGCAGGCGCAGATTGACATTATCCTTGAGCTTTTCGTTGCCGCGATCAGGGCCGCTGTAGTACGAGACCATACCGAGATTGCCCTTATAGACATTCTCAGCGGTGAAGAAGAAGCGGTGGTCGTGCGCCCACATGGTGCCCTGGAGTTCACGGAAATCGCCGGCCACATTGATCAAGCCACCATTGCCATCGGGTCCCGATGCACGCCGGTCAGTGGCGCCGACGTTGATGGTGTCGCGCCGCGCTAGCGTGGTGCTCCAGCGATAGTCGTAGAAGGTACCAGGAAAGTGATGAGTGTTGGCTGCGCCATCGCTTTCGGCGCCGTTGTGGGCGTTGTGAAAATGGAATTGCGTTTCGTTGCGACCAAAACCTTCGTTGTCGTCGCGGTTGATGGGGGTATTATTGTAGATGCGAGTGAGGATCGGTTCGCCATAGCGCCCCTTGATCAGGAATGGCGGTAATGTGCCTGCCGCATCGCGGCCCGTTCCGAATGTCCACACGCTGTTCGGTTTTTGCGCGGGTAAATTGGGATGGAGGCCGCTGTTCGGTGCGACCTGGCTCCAGGACATTACATAGGCCACTTTCGGAAAGAATTCGTCCCAACGCTGGTGGGCGAAAAACTCGCCAGGGGGACGCCCCTCCAACGGTCCCCGACCCGTCCGTGGGTTTTTAAAAAGGGCCCCGCGGGATGTGGTGAAATCCGTGTGATACGACAATCGTTTCGCATTGGGTTCGCCGAGGTTCGCCGGGAACACGGCATTTCCTGTGCTGTTGCGCGTTAAAGGGATCGGGGTCTGCATTCGAAGCCGCGGCATCCGTTGCGTGAATTTTTGCGCCCCAAAAAGGGGGCTTCGCGGCGTACCGGTTGGAATCGCGGCGAAGGCGCTTCGCGCGAACGGGCTCAACCCATTTTTGCACATGAGCAATCCGCTCGCGGAAAAGATACCCCAGCGGAAGAGATCACGGCGCGAGATATGGCCGCACGCCAGCGCTCTCACAATCTCAGCGCGGTTATCACGAGCATTTTGTGCTTCGGCAATTCGACGGTGGGATGTATCAGTTTCGATATACATGGCGCACCTCATAAGAGCTGGCCAGTAGCACCCACCGCATTATCGAACTCTAGCGGGCGCAATCGCATTTCGCACTCGAAAAAAGGAATTTTCATAAACTCTGTGTGTGCAGTTTCCAAATTTCGTTCGCAAGTTGCGCAGCGTCTCTTTGCACAGCCGCAGTCGCACATCAGGTTAAACCCTGAGTTGACCTAGCTGAGACCAACCGTTGAAGATGGTTTTAATGATCTATACCTTGGGAAAAGGTCGTTGTGTCGTTGTTAGCACTGAGCGCCATTGCGACGGTCAACGCTCAGCATGGCCGGAACCGTGCGGGACCTTCGGACAAAGATTCTGATGGTGGGAGCCGTGCGCGACGGCGGCCCCTGACCCCATTAGCAGACGTTGGATGTTTGGCCCCATCTTCGGTTTGGATGGCCGTGAGAGCTATCGCGAACTGCGGCTGGAGCCGTTATGCTGCCCTCCTCACCGTCTAAGCCGAGGAACTGCTCCGCATGAACGGGAGTATCCACGGAAAAAGGGCCGCTTCTGAGCCGCAAGATCGGGTGACCGAACTCATCGAGCAACAGACGGCCATCTCGGAAGTGCTGCGCGCCATTGCAAGCTCGCCGCACGACTTGCAGCCCGTCTTCGACGCCATCCTCGACATCGCCACACGTCTCTGTGGAGCAGACATAGGCAGCTTACGTCTCTCCGAAGAAAGCGGCCTTCGTCGCGTGGCGATGCGAGGGGACCCCCTTATTGTTAGTCAGGTGTGGTCATCATTCCCACTGCTCGCAGAAAAGGGGAGCTTTCTGAGTCGATTAGCCACAAGCAGGTTACCCACCCACATCCCCGACTTCACAGCACTTGAAGGCGATCTTCGGGATGATTTGTGGATCACGATGGTGAACGCAGGTTTTCGAACGGGCCTGGTTGTGCCGTTGCTCAACGACAATGAGTTAGTCGGGATAATTAATCTGGGCCGCAAACAGATGCAGCCGTTCACCGACAAACAGATTTCCTTATTCAGCGACTTCGCTGCGCAAGCCACCATTGCCTTGGAGAGCACCCGTCGCGAGCGGCAATATCGCGAGATGCAGAGCGAGCTGGCGCATGCCAACCGCGTCGCTACCATGGGCCAGCTCACCGCCTCGATTGCTCATGAAATCAAGCAGCCCATTGCGACGGCACGCACAAACGCCGCTGCTGGACTGCGGTTTTTAGACAAAAGCCCACCCGATGTGGCGGAGGTGAGGGAGGCGCTCACCTGCATTGTGGACGACACCGATCGAGCTAGCGACATCGTCGACCGGATCGGGTCTCTCATCAAAAAAGCGCCACCCCGGAAGGAGGTCGTCAACCTCAATGCGACGATCCTGGAGGTGACCGCCCTAACCCGCAGCGAAGCGGTCAAGATCGGCGTCACGGTGGGCACCCAACTGGCGGGCGAGTTGCCACGCATCCAATGCGATCGGGTGCAATTGCAACAAGTGATGTTGAACTTGATCGTCAATGCCATCCAGTCGATGAGTGGCGTTGAGGACGGTAACCGCGAATTACACATAGCACAGTGAGTATCGAGCCGGAGGGCGTGTGCGTCGCGGTGCGGGATACCGGCTATGGGCTGCGCCCGGAGAGCCTGCCGCGTCTCTTTGAACCCTTCTACACGACGAAGCCCGACGGCATGGGCCTCTCGATCTGCCGCTCGATTATCGAAGCCCATGGTGGGCCGCTTTGGGCGACCAGGTGCGAGCCGCGGGGTGCTCTCTTTCAGTTTACGATCCCCGCTGACTGAGCTGCCATCCGTGATCGATGTCGCTTATTGGCATTCTTTCACCGTTGTGGCGCGTCGGTGCCCCATGTCCGGGAACAGTGTTACATTCGCCGTGCCGGTCAGGCCGCCAGCATGCCTTGATGACCTGCACCTGCCTTCAATTTGGGTGCTGTAACCCACGGCATGCCGACGGTTGCCTCGCTAATTGCGCCTCTAAGTTCGTACTCCCGCGGAGGACACCAATGGCCGTTTACGATCTGTCGATCACCGATGGTTTGCTGTCGACAACCCGCGCGGTGCGCACAGGGCTGCCGATCGGCACCGCGCGTGTACGGTCGGCAGAAGATGGGGGTACAGCGGACCAAGAAATCGGTTTCTTTGCGGAGCGGTTCTCGCTGCTCTGCAAAATGAAGAGAGGCACCCGACCCAAACAATAGGAGCTTATCGTCGGACCGCCCCAGGCTTCATCAGCTGCATCTCTTTCGACCAGCCCGCAAGCGATAGGGCTCCGTGGCGGCTTGAGCCGCCGGCTATGACCAACGCTCCTTGGAGCACCGCACCATCGGTGCCGTGAACCGCCAGAGGGGGTGGGGCCGCAGGTTCCCATTGTTGGCTAGTGCCACGAGCATCGAACATCCAATGTCGGTCTTTGATGCCGCCGTCGACAAAACCCGGCTCCTCGCCCCCGTAGATGAAGACGACACCGTCGATAACACCGTCGGCCGCACCGCTCGTCGGTTCCGGGAGCTCCGGACCCGGTTGCCAGGTGTCTGTCGCGGGATTGTAAATGTCGACCCGGGCAACGCTTCTCGGATCCCTGCCACCGACCGCCCAAATGAGACCATCTACGACTACGACCGAAAGGTGGTCACGCGGTCTCGGCAGCTCAGCCCCAATGCTCCAACCTTGATCGGGCGTATAGATCAACACACGACCTGAGGGCCCACGACCACCCACGACATACAGCCGTCCGTCGTGGGCTATCATGCGATGGCCCCAGCGCGGCTCGATCATTGGACCAAGGGATTCCCAGCGATCGGAGCGCGCCGCCAGTCGCCAGAAATTGTCCATCGGTGGCCATGCCATGCCCAAATGCCACCCTGCCACCGCCGTACCGCCGCTCACATATATCATCTGTCCGATCGTCGCAGCAGCCAAGTGATGCCGCGGCGCCGGCAATGATGGACCTACAGTCCAAAGCTTCCTATTTGGATCAAATACAGTGACGCTCCTTAAGGGGCGAAAGAAGCGCGAGAGGCCACCAAGGACGTACAATCGTTCGGCTTGCGGACATGGCGGATCGACGCACTGCTCGACGTACGCGATGGCCGTGGCCAATTCGCCTCGTGCAGCGGGCAACGACGGCCCGAGCAACCAGCCCTCAGTTACTCGTGGTTTGGTGGTGGTCGCGTACAGCAACCCCATAGTTGCGGCGACCAGCCCCACCGCGGCGCCAATCAATAGCCCGACGACGGCGAGCGTTCTACCAATACGCATGGAGAAGGCACCAGCTCTGATTAGCCTCAACCCACCTGTTTCGTAGTCTCGATAATACCCTCGAAGTCATGAGGACGACGCTGAAAGGTTCAGCAGCCGCCACAAAATTGCAACCCACCACGACGGGTGCCACGAAGTGTCCCTCGGCTGATGGTAGGGCAGAGAAGAAACGCTCGGAGGCACACCCTTCAATATCCGTGAGCTCACGCCCCCAAAATCCATGAGGGGCACCATCCAGAATGCGTGAGCACACCCATCCAATATCGGTTTGATCAGCGGATAGCTGGCATCAACAACCCGAGCACGACGAATCAGTTAGGATTCGACCCACAGAGCCGTCCGTAGGGCTCTGACAATAAAGGCGCGGTACTTCCCCTCAACGAGGACCGCGCGTACTCGATCCCTGAGGCCTCTGTTCCTCCCGAACGGAGGCCTTTTTTGGCTGGGCCAACTCCTCATCACGCCTTCTTCCGCCACTCGTGATGACGAAAGCCGCGCCTTCGCTCACCCCAGCTCCGCTCGGCCCGCGCACCTTCCAATATCCGTGTGCCACGCGGCACCCAATATCCGTGAGCCTCGGCTAATCGGCGCGCTCCCGCGCGAAGGCGAAGAGGGCTTCTGCCGCCCGATCCTGCTCGTCTTCCGGCAGGCTTCGGAGTTCCTTCACGGCCTCTTCCAGCAACTATATCAAACGCCGTCCCGCCTGCCAGAACACGACGCCAGCAAGCACGCCCTATTTTTGTGAAGCCTACCTGTCGCGGGCTGGACATTTCTGACGACGAGAGCTGACGCGAACAGACGATGCAGTCAGCGTGCGTTCGCTTGATCGTCCACGCACCTCATCTTCTCCAGCTCATCGATGGAATGAATGAGTGCGAGCCAGTGCTCTGGCAGCGGCTCCCGCGTCTCCACTGCGGTCTCAGCCCGGTACCGCCTCCCTATCATCGCAAGCGTCTTAGGGCCCGGTCCGCGCATATAGTGTCTTTCGGGGCGGTAGGAGCGGTTCGCCACCACCCTCCACCACACTGCGAACACCTTTCCCAGCACGAGACCCCGCATGTGATTTCCAATACACAGCGTCTGTGGCACAAACTCGAACTGAGGCGTTGCCATTGACGCCGAACAGTCGGAACGAAGAAGCGCTAGACGGCGCTTGCCACGGCTCCGCCAAAAAAATTGTGGACCATGCCGCAGCGCGCGAGCAGCTGCGCAAGGGGACGCTAAGTTAGCTTCTCAAGCACGCTTCTGCTCCGACGACGACGCGCTCGCGGCCGGCTTCCGCCGCTCCCTGACGTGTTCGCTCCACTGAGGCGATTACTTTGATTATTCAATTCTGCGAGCGACTAGCAAGTTTATGCACAGGTACCAGGCGGGCACCACAAAGTATGCCCAACCTTCGGGACATGGCGAGTAGCGGATTCCGGTCACCAAGGTTCGAGCCCTTGCATGCGCTGACCGGACTTCTCACGTAAGCTATTGTCCAACGTGGGAGCAAACACATGCACGAGATCCTCAAGCTCCTGAACGACCGCTCCGCCGGCGATCTCGCTGAGCTGGATGACGACGAACTTAAAAGGTTCGAAGCTCTGTGCGAGAACTGGCGGACGCTCGCGGAAGCTGAACGCGCCCGCCGCAAATCACTTCCCCGGTGAACTGCCGGTTCCAAGTGAACGACCGGACATCGTTCAACCTCGCGCACCGCGCCACCTGCTTATCCAAAATCCGTCGACGCGCACTGAGTGCAAAATACGTAAGCTAGTTCTTCCAAGAATGCGTGGGCTTGTTCCAATATCCGTGCACCACGCGGCATCCAAAATGCGTGACCTCACCCCTCCAATATCCGTGAACTCGCGCCCCCGAAATCCGTGCACTCTCCCTGCCGGCTCTTCGGCCATGCCATTGCGGCGCCTGAAGCTATCGCAGATAGGCGTCACCATGCACCAGATGTCGCGCTCCTCGACCAAATTCGACAACTAGCCCTAGTGGGTTTCCTTAATGGCCAAGGCGCGGCACGCTACCAATGTCACTGGCAGCAGCGGAGAGCGCCGTGGTCTATCGCAAAGGAGAGCTCAGCAAGGGAACGATCGACCGACAGTGGCCGCATCAAGTTGCCGTTCCAGCAGACAGGTGCACCGGTGCCAATTGGGTTCGCATTCAGGAGTTCTGCAAGGGCATGTCGCTCTGTCCGCGCGGGCACTTCTTCTATCGCGATACAATTGGGTTCAATGTCTACTGCTTTGGTGAACGTCAACACGCGGAGCAGTTTTGCGGTCGCTTCAACGGCGAGTTCATCGCTCCAGAGCAGCGACCGAGGTGGCCTCGAAAGCGGTGAGCCGACCAATGCGTTACCAGTCTCCAACGTGAGCTGCTTCACAGACGTGCCGCCTTCCTTTCGGTAGCGTGAGGCATTCGTGTTTGAGTGCGGCAGTCACTACGTTGGATGCGGATTGGTATGAGAGGAATTCCTCGGTGCTCGAGAGAACGTCCTCACGCACGAGGAGTTTGACGCGTGACGCTTTCTCTCCCACCCCTTCTGGATGCTCCGCCCGAGAGCGATCGCCTAACTGGCTACGACCGCGAGCATTTCGCGACCGCGTCCGCGCGCGACGGTGATAGGTACGATGCAATCAAATACCTTGTTGGCTCCGACGCTGAATTGGATCGAGACCGTACGAGGAAGATCTATGACGCACATCTGGAGAGAGCAAAGTGGATGACCCGCACGGGCTACCGGCTGCTTCTCAGTGGCGAGTGAGGCTGGCGCCGAGTGCTCACTTCTCGTTTCCGCTGTCCGACCAGCCCCGTTGAGCGCGATGCGCCTCTCGGGGCTTCCCCGGTGGCTCCACATCGGCGGTGAGGGCGGCGAGGCCGGATCATATGTAAGAAGCCTGGCCACAGCGATTGCCTTGTCAAATTTAGCCTAGACAGCAGCGGGGTTCAACGAGTTGTATGCCGAGCCGCTATCGTCATTGCTGCATTGAGGACCTCTCCAGCTGGCACACGGGAAAGCACAGCATCGAGCCAGCGATCAAATGACGTCTTCTTGGGCAAGAAAACACCCGGCAGGTTCACCAGCTCTAAGCGCAGCTGATCTATTGACTGTTCCTGCGAAAGGCCCGCTTCAACGGTGAGCAGGCGTTTGATACGTGCGGCTGGGCTGCCATCAGCATCGTTCCGTCGAGAAGGTCGACGGCGAGTTTGGATGACTGCGCTGTCCACTCGGGGAGCTTTGCTAAGCTGATCGACAAGGCGCTCCAATTCGCTCTTCGTTAAGGGTTTGACGTCCATCAAAGCATCTATGATCGCCTTCCTAGAAAAGGAGGCGCAAAGCTTCGCCAGCACCTTGGTACTTCCCTTACGCACCTACACGCTCAACGTGCTGAAAGAGTTCGGTGCAAACATTGGTGAGATCCCTCTTCGCGGTGTTGAAAAGGTCAACGCGGGCGATGCCCATGCGATCGTGGAGAAAACCCCTCTTCTGCCCCACGTAGTGGAGATAATCAGTCTCGTAGATGCGGTTAGCAAGCGCCATGCGGAAGATCTCTTCACTGGACTGCTGCAACGTGCGCTCGGCGACACTCACCCGGTTGCTATGGCGGAAGCGACTCGCAACCATATTCCAGATGCCGATGATCCGGCGGGGGTTCTCACGAAGCCATATAAATCTATCAGAGAAGATGTCCCTGAGCATTAGGATGCCCCGCACAGAGAAGATATCCATGGTCATCGGTGCGATGATGTAGTCGCATGCATCAAGTGCACACATACTCGCAACGTTGGTACTTGGGTTCGTGTCAACAAAAATGAAATCATAGCGCGTCCGCGCTGCAGCCATGAACTTATTGAAGTTCTGTATGCAGTACTCCCGTTCGTTTGCGCCAGATGTTGCAATTATGCGGTAGATCTCCATCGAGCCAAAAACGAGATCGATCTTGCCTCCGTTTGCCCTTCCAAACAGAGGCCGATCCACATATACATTCTTAGTGTGTTTGATGAGTTCTTCTGGATCGTCGTCTTTGGGATAAAGCGCTTGGACTGCGGTTTTTTCCTTTGGGAGCGCATCAATGCCCATAGGTTCCTCGAAGAGGTAGGAGAGACTGCATTGGGGATCGAGATCGACCAGTAGGATTGTGGTCTTTGGTCGTTGGTGGACTATCTCTCGAGCAATGTTCGCGGCAAGTACAGTCTTGCCAACTCCGCCCTTCAAATTCATGAACGCAAACGATCTACATGCCATAACGCGACTTCCAACCCCCGTTTGGTTTGCCTTTGGTACTGCGTGTAAGCGAAGCTAGCCGCGGCGAGCCCTGCCACGATTGTTGCAACGAGCGAGAAATAATACGCGGCGACAAGCGCTGGCCTGAATGTGAAGCCGAGGATGCGCTGGGTGGGAGCTCTCCGTACCAAGGCCTTCCAAAGTACAAAGGGTAACAGAGCCGGCCCCAGGAAATAAAAAAGCGCCGTCTTCAGGGCAGCGCAAACCCATGCGAAGCGTTCAGCTCTGCAGCTTGTGTCGTAGATCCTTTGAAAAACAGTCTGGCCCTCAGTCCTCAGGGCGTAGAAATTGGCCGAGGCAAAGACACCTCCCATGAACACAAGGAGCTGACTAATCGTGGAGATCAGCACTGGAGGGGTGAAATGCGGGATCAAACCCGAGGAAGCCAAGATTGCGGCAATAAGCTCGCGATACCAAGCAAGAGCTGCAGAAACCCACGAACGCCAGCCCATTAATTCGTCTACGAAGGCCGAGAGGCTGATCACATTCAACAGCACGGACACCGCAAACCACGCGCGCTCATGCCATTTCAGTTGTGTGGAAAAATACATTGCCGGCCCCAACCCCGCGGTAAGCTTAGAGAAAGGCGCCAAGAGATGCTATGGCCAATGGGCAACTACCCTTCAATCATTAACTCAATGATGCTTGGCCTGGGCCCCCGCCTCGTAGAACCTCGTTGGTCTTGAACACCGCGGTGCGATCCGCGCTGATATGGCCGCCGCGAAGTCGCTTTCAAGCGCCACCAATCAAAGCTCGCCCTCCCCGCAACAGGTAGGACAGTTCAATCGTCTTCTTCGCACAATCCGATATTCAAGATGGACCTGAGGGACAGACTGCTCTGCATGGACGGGGGCTTGTAATGGATACGTCTGAGTGGCCGCTTCACCCTGGCGAAGCAATTCTGCGCACTGTTCTACACGACAGATTTGGTGGAGGTCGGCAAGGTGGCATTAGCCCATCGCGGCAGACCTCGAACGTATTCATATTCTCCGACCCGCGATCGGGCGAGCGCCATGGCTATATTGACAACTGGCAGGATGATGGCTGCTTTCACTACACCGGCGAAGGCCAGCGTGGTGATCAAGTCATGAAGGGTGGCAACGCCGCCATGTTGAACCACAAGCAGGATGGCAGGGCGCTTCGGTTGTTCCAGGGTGTAGGTGGAACGGTGGCCTACGTTGGCGAATTCGAGGTGGCCTCTCCCTTCGCCGTGTACACGACGGATGCACCCGAGACAGGTGATGGCCCAATACGATCAGTGATCGTTTTCCGGCTCGTGCCAAAGGATACCTCTCCTGCGCATGCGACCGGCCGATTTCATTTGGGTCGAACGACCGAAGCCAAAGAGGTTGAAGTCGAAGAGCAACACACTGAACGAATGTTCGTCGAGCCTGGGCGTGAGCCATACGAGGCAGAGAGACGTGAGGCCACATTAGTTAGGGCTTTTCGAGATTTTCTCACCCTTGGAGGTCACAAGGTTACGCGGTTGTGTGTACTTCCAGAAGGCGAGGCCAAGCCGCTGTTTTCGGATCTCTACGTCCGATCACTCCCGTTGCTAGTGGAGGCCAAGGGTACCGTGACAAGAGAAGCTGTGAGAATGGCACTTGGTCAGCTGATTGACTATGCCCGCTTCGTTCCCAGTGCCAGGCTCGCTTTACTTCTGCCTAGCAAACCGCGCGGTGATCTATTGAACCTGATCGAAAGTGCGGGAGTGGAGCTCTACTGGCAAAACGGCACCGGCTTTGACCATGTGCCGACGCTGGCTACGATCTGAGATTATTCACCCTCGGCGGCCCCGCGTCAGCCGCCGCTACAGGCAGGAACGATCTGGCTAACCAGATTAGCGAGGGATCCCCAAATGGCGTCGGTGGACTCGAAACGGCGCTTAGCGCCGTCGTTCCTGATCTCTATCGCATAGGCGTCATCGTGACAGCTGGTCACGATGGAGTGGACCGTCGACAACGAGATCATCCACTTTAAGAAACGACGTCTGAATTGTCTCACTTCAGTTGGGGGCTCAGTGCCCGTTGCAAAAACTCGACGCGCTGCTCCTCCGTGAGCCGGCCCCACACGCACAACAGCCGGTCGACCACGGTCGCTGGCGGCACGTCGTCCTTGAGCAGCTGCCGGTATTCGTCGTGGATGCTCGCTATCGTCCAGGCTAGGCGGCGACGAAACTCCTGCTCGGATAGCTCTGCCATCTGATTGGCGCCCGAGTTCGTCGTCGACCTCGTCGAGCTCAGCCATTGGCGGCACCAGGATTGGGGGGTTGACGAGTGACCTGCAGGGGAGAGGGCAGGGGCCTGTAATGCTCCAGGCACACGACATTGGGCGCTCGGTACCAGCGAAAGCCCGTCGACCACCGTTCTCGGGTGAATAGGTGCCGGTCCTCCTCCGCTGGGATCAACGTCCGGAGTAGGGCCTCGTCCGCCTCGCTATATCGCCGCGGCAGCATCTCAGCCTCCCACCGGGGCGCTCGGAGGACCGCTCAGGCCCGCCAGGGTGGGGATACCTATTGTTAGATTAAAGAACAAGAATCTAAGACAAGAAAGACAATAACTGGCGACGTATGCTGGTGGGGCAAACAGATTCGCCAAATCTGTGCGGTGTGGCAAACAGCAACTGTGTGGTGTGGCAAACAGATTCACTCAGATACCCCACCCTTCCGATGTGCGATTGCGGTAACCAGGGGCGATCTCCGGTCCTGGCGCTCTACCCGGATCAGCCCCAAGGCCTCCAACTCTCGCAGTGCAGCACCCTTGCCCCACCGGCTGAGCCCAAGGGGTGCCACGGTCTTGTTTGCGAGCCTCAGCGGCAGGCGGTGGTCGGCTTTCCAGCTCAGGTGCAACAACCAGCCGAAAAGCTTCACCGTGCCCCGGTGCTTTGCCCGGGCCAGGCGGATGATTGCCTCGACCGGGTACTGCACGAATGGGCCGCGGCCGATCAGCTTTGAGCCCGTCGCCGCGCCGCGAGTTTTCTTGAGGGCTCGCCGGGCCGCCGCGTGCGCCTCCACGTCTTCGGGAGTGGGGCGGAGCCTGCTCAGGTCATAGCGGGCATCGTCGTCGCGCCGCGTCGTCATCCGACCGTCCGCAGGGGTTGCGCTTCGGCTTGCTCGAGGAGGCGCATCACGACCTCCCACATCACGCGCCCGCGCCCATCCATGTAGTTGGCTGGATATTTAACCAGGTGGGCATCGGTTCGGAGCTGGAAGCTGTCGAGCACCGCACGAGAGGCTTCGGCCATCGCATCTCTCATCACGGCGACGTCTTGGTCTAGCCGATCAAGAGGGGCGCAGATTAAAACGGCATCGTGAACAGGTCCGCATATCTCAACGCCGCGCTCGGTGCCCAGGCAGCAGGCGATGCGCAGCATCTCCGCAGCATTTGCCTGCATAGGAAAATTGCGGAGCGAGCGCGGGTTCGGGGTTGGTCCGATATGGGTCGGCCAACCGAAAACAGTCGGCAGCGTGCGCCCCTGCATCGCGATGTCCACCGCGGCGTCTGACCAAGACCAAAACTTAGGGTAGGTGTTGCGGTGGTCTCGCAACAGGTTGCGGGCGACGATCTCGGGCTGGCCAATCCGAAGTGCGAGGGACCTCTCGCCCATCGCATAGTTGATTCCAAGTACGCACTGCTTCAGCAGCTCCCGCTCGGCGCCGTGGGTCTTTTTGGTGGCGCCCGCCGGCAGTCTCCCGCTCTGCACACCGAAGGCTAGATAGGCGTCGCCGTCGGAATAGGCCTTCTTTAAGTTTTCGTCGCCGGAGAGCGCGGCCGCAATCCCGATCTCCTGTGAGCTCCAATCGATGTAGGCGATGCCCATGCCCGGGGGCGGTCGGATCAAACCACGAATCCAAACGCCCGGCCCGAAGATGTATCTCGAGGCGCTCGGTTGATTGCGGCCAGTTTTCGACCGCCAAGGCTGCAAGCCCGTGCGGTTGCGGCCATCATCTCCGACAGCGAGTTTATTCAGGCGCAACTTTCCCAGCGTGTGACGTAGCTCGCGTAGCGGGGAGATGATGGGGTGCCCCTTCGCCATCTCCCTGAACGCCTCATCACTGAGGTCCAAAGATCCGGTCTCGAGCCGCGGCCACGGGATGCCTTGACGCGCGAGGAAGTCTTCAAAGAGCGCATACTTGAAGGTCCCGCCCGCATATACGCCATATCGAGGATTGATCGCGTCGATCAGGTTCAGCTTAATGGCGTCCCACTGGGCCAGAAGACGCCCAAGTATCGGTGCGTCAACTGGAATGCCGGCGTGCTCCATGCTCGACACCGCGGCCGCATAGCGGCCCCTGAGCAGTGCCCGCGCCAGGTCGATCCCCGGCAGCATGGCGGGCAACAGGCGCTCCAACGCGACCACGTCGGTTTGGCAGTAATCGAGGATGGCGAGACGTTCGGCGGCCAACCATGGCCCACCGGTTAAAATCAGATCGATCATGGCGCGTTTCTCTTGCACCGTGATCGTATCGAGGGAGAAGTACGCCAAGGCATTTACAAGCTTGTCGCCTTCCCCTGGGACGCGACCGCGACCGTTTATCAAACATAGGTATTCGCAGAACAGATCGAGGATGCGCGCGGGCATTGGCCAACCCAGCTGACGGAAGCAACCCAGCTCGGCCGGCGCGGAGTAGGAGACGAACAAGGCATCAGGACCGATCGGAAATGGCGGTTGTGATCCGAATTCGCCGCGCCAGATCCGCCAAGTCTGCCCGGTCCTCAACTCACGCGCGACCATGCAGACCGGTCGAGGCCGGTTGCCATCAACGCCACCGAACTCGTACTCGCAATCGACGGCGTTGATGTACCGATAAGGCAGCCGGTCCAGCATTTCACAGCCCCCGAATCTGCCGGATCACGGGATGGTCGAAATTGTCGATCAGCTTCCCGCCGCGGAACGCCAGTCTGATCAACTCCTGGAATGACACCTCCGGCCATCGTGGCTCGAATCCGACCGGCTGGTTTTCCGTGACGATTGTCTCGTAGGCTCCGAGGCTCCGATTGGCCACGAGCCGTATTCGCTCCTGCATCGCCTTGGCTGCGGCCTCATGCGCGGACGTCGACCACGGGTCGAGCCGCTCGCCAGGCGCCGCCACCTTGACCGGCCACAAAAACGTGACGCGCGACGCATTTTGGACCGTGTAGAGCATCCGGCGCTGGATCTCGCCGGGCAGCTCTTGCGCGATGTGGGGAGGGGCGAGGTAGACCTCGCGCTCCTCTTTGAGCTCCACGGCCATGAGCACCTCACGGTAGAGCTCGCTGGGGTGGACCCAAATCCATTCTTGGCGATGTGGGCGGCGGACCGGGACCGTCGTCAAAAGCTTCTTTACCGCGGCGTCGCTCTCGTAATCGGTTGGCACACGCAACCGGGCGAGATCGAAAGGGTCCGGGGCCTCGACCTTGGGTGTCTCGGGTATGGGTGCGGGTGCGAGTTTCGGCTTGGTGGATTCATCGCTCATGGTTTGTCCTTTCCGGCTGCGGGGGATTAACGACGACGAGACGCGGCCGGCGGAGGCGCCTGAGCGCCTCCTCCATTTCTCTGATGGCGGTATCGCTGCGGAGCGCGCCGGGCATCAGCCGGGCAATCCGGAGGCGCTGCTCGAGCAGCTCGGCCTCGGTGGGTGGGCTGGTTGCCAGCACGGTTACCTCCTCTCCGGCATGAAGGGGATCTCGTCGTCGATCGGGCCAGACGATTCCGGTGCCGACTTTGACGACTTCGACGACTTCGGCGCGGCCGGCGCCGGCGTGCGTTTATCTTTCGGGATCGGCGGGCTGATCGGCTTCACCACGACGGAGTCGACGTAGCCATTACCGAACGGCACCTGATCGTCGCTGAGCTCGATCTCCTGATTCAGCCAGGCGTCGCTATCCGTGCCCCACCGCTTGGACAGGGCCGTCAGGTTGGTGACGTTGAGAGACAGCACACCACGGCCGCCGTCGACGTATTCGAGGGTCGCGTCGAGCTTGTTCTCGTACTTCTTGTTCGGCGCCACGCTCTCGAGGATCGCCCGGCGTGGGCCGTCTTGATGGTCGCCATGCTTGATGAACTTTGGCGGCCCTAGGAATTCTCGAATGTCCATTTCACGGATCTCCTTCAAGGTTTTGGCCCAGACCTGTCTGTCCGGCGCGTGTCTATTGCCCGGGTATCGCCAGCTTTGTGGGCAGTTGCCGAGTAGGCCGTTGTCGGCGATCTCAAGCCTCTGGATGAGCCGCCAGGCCACATCCGCCGCCACACGGCCGCCGGGCACGACCCAATACTGGGCCGCCGTGAGCACCAGACGAGCACCCGGTTGGCGCTGTAGAATGCGGCTAGCTTCTTTGAGCGATATTGGGGTCACGCTACGGCCTCCCTCTGGCGAGCGACGTAGGTGCGCAGTTCCGGTGCTATGTGGCCGAAGCATTCCGGCCCGATGCCACATTCAAGGCTGATTGGATCGGTGAGGACAAAATGCAGGCGAAGAACCGCACCGCGCTGACAGGCGCGCGCGAGTTTGCTCGGCGTCAATTTCGGGGGCTTACGGCCGGCCCTGTTGAAGCGGCTAGGTGTTGCTGCTATTGCTTGTCCCACGCGCGGGCTCGCTCCCGTGCCAATTCCCTCGACTGAATTACCTTCAGTGAAGCCGGTGCCGAGGCGGGCGCCGGCTTCTCGCCTTTATGCGGGTTCCGATACCGGCCCGCGCCGGGCGCCTAACATGGGCGCAACACGGGCGGTTCGCGTTTGCCGCTGCTTGATGTGGGCGCTGCCGAGACTGCCCACCGCTGTCACGCGCGCGGCGATCCTGGCTTCGACGTGGGCGACAATTTCCTCCGTCACCCAGGCGACGCGGTAGTCGCCGATGGCTACTCTCTTGGGAAACTGGTTCGCTGCTTCGAGACGATCAACCTGGCGACGGCTATGCGGCACGCCGAGTTGCTTCAGCTCGGGCCACGTTGACAGCCTTGGTTTCTTGTCTGTTGGAATTTCCATCTGCGCCTCGCTAGCTCCTTGCGAATTGACACTGCGAGGCTAGTCACAGATCGGCGGTGATATCTAACGCGGGTCTGTCGGAAATTTCGCGCGGCGACGGCGGGAAACTCCTTATGCGCCAGCGGTTTAAACGACTCACTAATTTATTTTTTGAAGGCCACCCTGTATCGAGCGGACGCGATCACACTTCGGATACGGGTTACGGTGAGGGCCTTGGCCTCCCACCTGGCGTGGATGTCGCGGCAGAGGGCAAACAGGCCGCTGTCGCTTTCATCGGACCAGGTGTTGTCGCCCCGGCGTCCTGTCAGAACACGGTAGGCCCTACACACCGCGAAGACGAAATCGTTTGCCAGATCGTCTGGCTTAGCCTTCCGACGTTCGGCGATTGGATTTGCCTTGTGTTTTCGCAACGCGGCCTCGATCAACTGCACCGCGTCAGCACGGGTCGGCATGATCGCATGAGCCCCGCGTACATTTACCCACCTGTGGCGCACGGCGAGATTGACCCGCTCCCCTTCGACAACCGGTGGCACCGGTGGCCAGCCGATCAAACGATGGGTCTTGCCGGATACGCCGAGCCAGGTCGTTGACCATCGTTTGTCGGTTCGGCCTTGTGCTGCCCTCAGCAACCGTTCCAGTTCCTTGGTCGCTCCGGCGTCGGCCGGGATAGGCTTGGCACGGGGCCGCACGTCCCCTGTAATCCTGATCGCGTAGTTGCCGTCGCGCGAGCGCCAGCTCCACCAACGGCCACGGATCTCGTGGGCGTGATTACTGACGACGTCGGGATGTTCATTTGCGCCGGTCGGGTTCAACGCGGCCAGGCGGCCGATCAGCCAATCGAGGTCTGGCGAGACAGCCTCTCTGGTCAGTGCGTTGGTGAGCCAAGGCTTGGTTTTGGGACGGGCGGCCACGGCGGTTCTATCGGACCACCGATAGCCGCGCTCGAGTCAGCCCCCTGATGTGGTTAGCGTACCTCTCCAATGCAGCGCGCCGTTGATCTAAATACAGTGCGCGATTGTAGACACCAGCAACGCCGCGCTTGTGGCCGCTGACGTGACCCAAGACGCTTTCGACGACGTGCGGCGGCACCTGCAATTTATCGTGCATCGTCGTTGACAACGCGCGTCTGAAATCGTGCAGCACCCAAGGTTCAAGATCGAGCCTTGCGTCGAGTCGCGCCTTGCACTGTGACCAGCCAGAAAAGCCGCCCTCGCCGCGCCCGAAAACGAAGTCGCTGTCCTGGCGCGGTTCGCGCGCCTTCAAAATCGGGAGCGCGAGCGGAGCCAACGGGATGATGTGATCAACGGCGCCCTTGGTGCGGCTGCCCGGCAATTCGATCTGCTTTTGCGCAAAATTAATCTCGCTGCGCCGCAAAGAGCCAATTTCGTCGCGCCGCGCGCCGCACAAGATCAATAACCGGCAGATGTCGCCATAATCGTCATCGCCCAACGCCTGCCAGATCGCGGCAAGCTCGGAATCCTGCAACACCCGGTCGCGCGCCTTGGTGCCGGTCTTGGCGGTGCCTGAAACCGGATTTTCGTCGGCCAGTCCTTCCGCAATCGCCCAACTGAAAAACTTGCTTAGATGCGCGCGGGCACGGTCGGCGGTGGTGGGGCCGCACTCCGTCCTGATGCGCGCCAATTCCTTTGCGATCATGGCGCGGTTGATGTCGGCGGCGGCGAAGCGATGCAATGGCCTGAAATATCGGCGCAAGGAACGCTCGACGTCGCCCAGATAGCTCTCGGCGCGTCCATTGCGGCGGAGGTAGGCGATAAAGCCGTCGAGCAGCGGCTCGATGGTGTCGCTGGCCTTGCCGGTCGCTCTGGCGCGTTCGGTGGACGGGTTGATCTTTTTGTCGGTGATCAGGGCGAAATGCCGCTTGGCGGCGGCCTGCGCGTCGGCCAGCGTCACTTTGCTGATCGCGCCCAGCGACAGTCTGCCGTGCTTGTTGCCGATCTTGAACTTGATGAAATAGACGCCGGCCCCCCCGTTGCGAAACCGGACGCCAAATCCGGCCATGCTGTCGTCGATCTCCTCGTGATCGGCCTTGCTGGCCGGCGGCTTGAAGCCGCTGACGCGGGCTTGGGTGAATTTCATGATTGGCTTGTCCCCTTCGCTGATGGGACGACGATGGGACGATCTAAAATGTCCTTTCGTGTCCCGTCGCGTCCTGCAGATCAGGGGGTATTACGGACAAAAGTCAATAATAGCAACGGTTCTGTCTATCCGTGTCTATCACCGTCGTCCCGCGTCAGAACGGTCGTCGCTGATTTGTAATCAGGGGGTAACGGGTTCAAATCCTGTAGCCGGCACCAATGAAATCAATAGGTTATGGTTCTCATGCGTTCCGCAGAAAATGGTCGCGCGGAACTTGAGCGGAACGTACACATCCGACTACTTCGATCGGCGAGAACCTCGTTCGAAGTCTGCGCCGAGACCAGGTGGCCGGAGTGCCCTTCAGCTTCCGGCTAATGTGGTGCGCGCCGGCGCAGGCCTGCCGTGGGACATTGGCTATCTCGAGCGCTAGATGGCTTGTGGCACCTTCTGCTCGCGACACTGCAAGTAGGACGCGTGCTCCTGAACGTCGGCAACTGTGCTTCAAAATCGGAAATGGGAGAGGACATTGCTAGGCTCGCGACGGGTCACGGACTGAACGCTCCTGCCACCTGCCGCCAAAGCCACGAAAGAAGCACCCGTTTTGTCGGCACCGCGATGGCTTGTGATACTTCCTACGGCGCTCCTACAGATAGCGCGTCGGCCAGTTGATGGTCCGCCACATGTGAGCGCTAGGGCTGTCGTCGAAGCCCAGGCCTTCCTTCGGTTGGCGGAAGTTGCGGCCGACGATGTCAGTGAACTCCTCGAGCTCGACCTGCAGGTTCGGATCGAACGAGTAGAGATCGTTCACGGTCAGCAACCGTGCCGTCTCGTACCACTTGTGATTACGGCAATACTCATGAGCCCTGTCGAGATAGGGCTCGGGCCTGTAGTTCGGACCGAAGAGGCGGACATACGAATCGGGATATTTGTAGCCGAAGGCCTCGTCCGGATAGAAACGCAGCACCTGATGGTAGCGCACCGCGAATGCGACCTCCTCATCGACGTAGGGTGCGATCAACTGCGCGGCCCAGTAGCCATGATCGGCGCGGATAAAACCGGCGGCGGAGCAGTCGTGCACCAGGCAGGCAAGGATCACCTTCTCGTTGCAGCCGTTCTTCAGCGCGAGACGCGCACTCTGCAGCATGTGCGCCGCCGGCCCAAACCGGTAGTTGAAGAAATCGAACAGGGTTGGTTTTGCGGGCATCTTCGGCAGGCGCGGATCGTGCCCCATGAGATGCAGCCGACCGGCGGTGTCCTGGTGCAGAGGCGGATCGCGAGGATCGCACTCGCCTGAGGTGTAGATCGCTGATTTCACAATCACCAACTTGTCCATGGCTTCGGCAAGCTCGTGGTCCAGAAGCTCAGCGCGGGAGAGATCATTCATGAACTAGTCCTCCTGTCAGTGCAGCCTAAATGGCGAGACGCCGGTTCTGGCCATCACGATATGTCGCCCCAGCGATCTTACCATTTGGGCGTCGCACTTGCGCCCCGGTCCTTGATGGGAGAACAATGCGTGGTGGTTGGACCGGAATACTGGCGCGCCGACAAAGGGTGAGAAACTCCCATGGACCTCGGATTGCAGGGCAAGCGGGCCATCGTGACGGGCGGAAGTCGGGGTATCGGCAAAGCCATCGCACGAGAGTTGGCCCGGGAAGGGGTCGACGTGGCGATCGTTGCGCGGAACAAGGCTGATCTGGAGGCAACTGCCAGTCAACTGGGCGGCGAGACCAACCGGCGCATCCTCCCGCTCGTGGCCGACGTCACCAGCAGGGAGCAGATTGACCGCATGGTCGCCCAGGTGGCCCAGCAGCTGGGTGCCGTACATATCCTAGTCAACAGCGGATCGGCACCGGGGGGCTCGGCCAGCGCAATCGGCCCCATCGATACGATAGTCGACGAGGACCTGCTGCAGGACTTCAATGTGAAGTATGTTGGGGCTTTGCGTTGTTCCCGGGCCGTCATTCCATTCATGAAGAAGGAGGGTTGGGGCCGTATCATCAACATCTCAGGCGCCAATGCCCGTAACGCCGGCAATCTCAGTGGCGGTGCGCGCAACACCGCCTTGGTGCACATGACAAAGACGCTGGCGGTGCAATTGGGTCGGCATGGGATCACAGTCAACTGCATTCATCCGGGTACGACCCGCACCGAGCGCACGCCGAGCTTGCTTGCAGCGCGTGCCAAGCAACTCGGCGTTTCGCCTGACGAGGCCGAGCGTCAAGACTTCGCGCCGGACTCGCCTCGCGGCAATGCCATCTGCCGGATGGTGGACGCCTCCGAAATCGCATTCGTCACGGCATTCCTGGCGTCCGACAAGGCGTGGGCAGTCTCCGGTGAACTTATCGCGGCAACCGGCGGGGCAGGTCGGACAGTCTACTACTGACACACCTGCCGCGCCCGCCGCGCGGTCTACGAGCTGGAGGCGCCACCCTATCCGGTCGAGCAGGTCACCGCGGCCATGAGCTCATTGGAAGGCAAGATTTTTGAGATCCGTCGGTGAGGTGCCGTCGCGTAGAGCCTTCAGCGTGTCGTGGATGGCCCGCACTGCCGCCTGGAAGGGCTGGTGGCCCTGCAACGACACGCGCACGCCCTTGCCAGTGAGATACGCGCGGTCTCCAAGGATGGAGCCACCCCCGAGGATGATGGGGGTCGTGCACGCTGCGCCACTCTAAACTATGATTCATGGCGTTCATACGGTCAACATTCAGTAACGGCTATTGACCGTGGAATTGGAACTCAAGCAGATCGCGCCAATGAAGATAACCATTCTCGACGATTACTTCGATACGGTGAGAACGCTTCCGTGCTTCAGCAAGCTTGCGAGGCACAACGTCACGATCTGGAATGACCATGTCGAGGACATCGACAAGCTTGTCGATCGGCTACGCGAAGCGGAAGGGTTGGTCTTGATTCGAGAAAGGACGCAGATCCGCACTGCTCTACTAGAGAAATTGCCGAAACTAAGGCTGATCAGCCAACGCAGCGTTTATCCTCACATCGATATCGACACCTGCACGCGTCTCGGGATTGTCGTCTCATCAAGTCAGCATCCTGGAACGCCTTCGTATGCAACAGCTGAGCTCACGTGGGCGCTGATCCTGGCGGCGGCGCGCCGACTACCGCAGCAGGTGGCATCCCTAAAAGCGGGCGGCTGGCAAATGGGCGTCGGTACGACGTTGCGCGGCAAAACCCTTGGTTTGTTCGGTTACGGCAGAATTGCGCGCGCGGTTGCAGAAACGGCCAAGTCGTTCGGCGTGGCAGTGCTTGTCTGGGCTCGGGCGGCTTCGCGTGAAGATGCGCGGAGGGATGGTCTACTCGTTGCCACGAGCAAGGAAGAATTCTTCGCGGCCTCAGACGTGCTTTCACTGCACATGCGCCTCGTGGATGCGACACGAAATATTGTGACGTCTGCCGACTTGGCGCGCATGCAACCGACGGCACTCTTGGTAAACACGTCACGCGCGCCGTTGATCGAGCCGGGCGCTCTCATTGCGGCACTGAAAGCGGGCAGACCGGGATTTGCCGCAGTCGACGTATACGAGAAGGAACCGCTGACCGATCCCGACCATCCCTTGCTGCAACTGCCGAACGCGCTTTGCACGCCGCACATCGGCTATGTGACGGCCGAAGAGTACGAAGTCCAGTTCACCGACATATTCGATCAGATCGTGGCGTATGCATCTGGCAACCCGATCAACGTCGTTAATCCCAATGTTCTTGCACGCCAGAGAGCAACCTCATAACCGTTGGGCGACGCGATAGCCTCAGCAACAGACATCAACAATAGTGCGGTCGACATCCGATCTTGGATTGATTGAAGTCCACAAGTGTATAGCTTCAACCGAAGCACCAATGGAAGCCGTGCCAGACATCGTGCACGCGGCTACGAGGGCGTTTCGGTCTGATGGCCGGACAACGGACTGCAAGAAAGGGTCGACTTGTGCCCAGCGACACGGACTGTGTTATGTGTGGGTCAGAGTTGCTTCTCCCATGTGCAGGACCCCGTGATGACAACGCTCGAGCAACCCGCAGTTTGCACCCTCGACTGCCCGGATACCTGCAGCCTGACCGTAACGGTCGACAGTGGACGCATCACCAAGGTACGAGGTTCGGATGGCTTGCCTCTCACCAGCGGCGTCATCTGCAATAAAGTGGCGCACCACTCGGCCGACTTCGTACATGGGCCGGGACGATTAACGACACCCCTGAAGCGGGTGGGCCCGCGCGGCACAAACCGCTTCGAGCCGATCTCCTGGGAGCAGGCACTCGACATCATCTATGCGCGGGTGAGTGGAGTCATCGGCTCGCATGGGCCAGAAGCGGTGATGCCGCTAAATTACGCCGGCCCGCACGGCATGCTCGCCGGCGACAGCATATCATTGCGGTTCTTCCACAAACTCGGCGCGAGCCAACTCTATCGCCGGTCCATGTGCGGAGGAGTGCGTAGCGAGGCTTGGGCCGGCACTTACGGCCTGGTCCCGGGCATCGGTCCCGAGGCGGCCGAGAACGCCAAACTGACGATCGTCTGGGGCAACAACGCGACGGTCGCGAACCTGCACCTCGTGCGCAAGATTCGCATGAGTCTGCGGAAGGGCGGCAAACTCGTTGTAATCGATACCCTGCGCACCAAGATCGCCGAACAGGCCGACCTCCATATCGCGCCGCGACCGAGCACGGACGTTCTGCTTGCCTTCGCGCTTGCTGTGGAGCTGAAGCGCATCGGCGCCCATGACCGTGCGTTCATCGACCAGCATGTGCTCGGCTATGATGCCTTCATGGCGCGGGCGGACGACTGGCCGCTGGAGAAGGCTGCCGCCGAGTGTGGGATCAAAGCCGATGATATCCGCACGCTAGCTCGCTGGATGGCCGATTCTGACCCCCTCGTCATCGCGCCGGGCAATGGTCTTGAGCGTGGCCGCAATGGTGGCAGCGGTATCCGGGCGGCGATTGCGCTGCCGGCGCTGATGGGCCGTCTCAATGCGACCAGCGGCATCGTGTTGGGAGCCGGTAACAGCTTTCCAAAGACGATGGCGATGCTGCAGCGGCCGGACCTTGTGCCCCCTGGTACGCGTACGCTCAACATCATGGACATCGGCCGACATCTGGCCGACGATGACATTGCGCCCCCGCTGCGCGCGCTCGTTATTTACAATCACAATCCCGTCGTCGTGCATGCCGACCAGAACCGCATGCTGAAGGGCCTGATGCGCGAGGACCTGTTCCTCGCCGGCATCGACATCGCGATGACCGAGAGCATGGCGCTCTGCGACATCGTGCTGCCTGCCGCGACGCACTTCGAGTGCGACGACATCTATCCCGCATACGGCCATCATTGGCTGCAGCGAGGCGAGGCCGCGATCCCCCCCGTCGGCGATGCGCTGCCCAATACCGAGATCTTCCGCCGACTGGCCGCTCGCTTTGGCTTTGATGAGCCCTGCTTCAAGGCATCCGACAGAGAATTGATGGACGATGCAATCGATGGGTCACATCCGCGTATGCGCGGCATGCGCCCGAGCGAGATCCCGGTCAAAGAAGCGCTGCGCATGAGCGCGGCCGATGGGCGGCCGCTAGCGCTTTTCGACACGGTGATGCCAGCGACGCCCTCGGGCAAGGTCGAGCTGGTCTCAGACACACTCGCCGAGCGCTGGGGCCCCGAGGCGCGCCTCGCCGCCTACAGGCCTCGGGTGACCAAGCTGCCGCTGTCGTTGATCTCACCGGCATCCGACAAACGTATCTCCTCGACCTTGTTGGGGCTCGGCGGCAAGCCCGGTGAGGCGCCGCCATTGTCCATCAATCCCATCGATGCCGCGGCGCGTGGCCTCGAAAACGTAAAGCGCATCCGCGTCTGGAACGAGCTTGGCAACGTCGTCCTACCGCTCATCATCAGCGACGCCGTGCCGCCAGGTGTGGTGGCGTCTGAGAAGGGCGCCTGGATCGCCACCAGCGAGACCGGACAGACAATTAGCGCCCTCGTGTCTGCCGATGCCCAGGCCGACCTAGCCAAGGGTGCGTGCTACAACGATACCGCCGTTGAGGTTGAGGCTTGGCCGACCTGATCGATCGCAACGCTTCAGGTACCTGACACCGTCGATTTCATTCGCCTCCTGGCGGGCCGCTGGCGGGCGTGTGCTGGTCAATGCTCTAGCAGCTACTAGGGCGGTCGTACCGGTAATCGTCTCGTTCACTACGTGTGGAATATGAACCTCCATGCTACTCTAAGCGTGCTGTGGATGCACTGGAGAGAACATGATCAAGCGTTTGCTGCCCTGGGATGATCTTGGTCACGAGATCGTGGCACACGGTGGCGTGCTCTACATAGGGGGCGTCGTTGCGGAGGACACGAGCCTCGACATGGCTGGCCAAGCCGACGACGTGCTGCGTCAGCTCGCCAAATTGCTGAGAACGGGTGGCTCGAGCATCGCGCGCGTGCTGCAGGTAACAATCTACGTAACGGATCTCGCGGACAAGCCTGACTTCAACCGCGTCTGGAAGGCGCATTTCAACGAGGTCAACCTGCCCGCCCGAGCCGCGATCGGCGTCGCAGACCTAGGGACGGGCGTGAAGCTCGAACTCGTCGCGACGGCGGCAGTGGATGAGTAGAGGTTGATGCAGAGGAAGCGGAAGCTGGTAAGCGCCTCACGTGCGACACCGCTCCCTAACGACCAGTTCCACGTGGGTGCTGAGGACCGATATTCGTGCAGGCGCTGAAAGGTGCTCCACTCGTTCGCCGGAAGTGGACATCCCGTTAGACTGCTCCCATTGCAAACTTTCAGACGGTAGGATGTCTGCTTTTGCATAGGAGCCATGGATCGGTCCACATGGTCCATACGGACCATAACCTCATGGCAGTCAATGGCGCGCGCACGCGGGCAGATCACACGCAAGCGCTACGAGGAGCTTCCGCTGGCAAAGCCCGCATCACCCTCGTCCGGCGACGCAAGCAGATCTTGAAGCGGTTGAAGCAGCAGGAGCGGGCCTAGCCAGGCGAGCTTGCTGATGATCGGCGCAGGACGACGGTTGGGTTCCGAAATGGGATGGCTTTCGCTTCCAGATCATCAAAGACCGAACTGTATTGAAGAAGCGCAACATTGGTCGCGGACCTCGGTCAGATTCGTTGCCATCGTCCGCGCCCTTGAGCCACCTCGAATGCCGCGCTATCTGCGCCTGCGCGCACCGATTGCCATTGTCTCATAGAGGTTGACGGGCGCGAAATCGTCAGTGAGCAGTTCGCCGCCGGGCACAGTGTGCGTTTCGCGGCGCTGCGCTACCAAGGCGGGTAATGGGTAGCGAAACTGGTAACGCTCCTGCAAGGTTGCAGCCCGGCGCAACAGTATCTCGGGTTCGGGTCCACGAGCAAGCGACGCCATGGCGATCATTTGACCTTCTTGCTCATCCACCGGATAGACGTCGACAGTCGGAAATACCGCGCGCAGAGTGACCAGTGTCGAGGCATAGAGTTTCGTTCCGCCGATCACGTTGAGCGCCGCGACACCGCCAGGCGCGAGGTGTTGCTTGACGAGGAGATAGAACTCCTTGGTCAGGAGATGGAATGGGACACCCAGACGCTGGCAGGCATCGACAAGGATCACGTCATAGGGCTCCCTGTTTCGTGCTAGGTAGACGCGGCCGTCATTCTCGATGAAGCGCACTTTGTCGGTCTCGCGGATGCCGAAATAGGTCTTGGCCGCGTCAATGACGCCGCCATCGACTTCGACGGCGTCGATCGAAAGATCTGGCAGGTGCCGGCCGAGATAGGTTGAGATCGATCCCGCGCCGAGCCCGATCATCAACAGCCTTTTGGGGGCCTGGGGATACGCCAGACTCGCGGTGATGGCGCGCGAGTACGTAAGCGGCAGCTCATCGGGATCCTTGAGGTTGGTCATGGAATCAACGTAGCCATCGCGCTTGTAGCGAAGCGACATCATGAGCATTGTGCCCACCTTGTCGATGTAGAGGGCGGTTTGTCGCGTCTCAACATGAGCGACGCGGCCATCGGCGCGCCCAAGCATCGCGGCCCGCACGCCTTCATCGAACAAAGGCTCGCCGCCACTGGCAGGCGCCGCAAAAGCGGCGTAGGCCAGCGTTATGAGCAGCGCCACCGAACGGTGACGTTTGCGAACTGGTCTGAGCAAGACGAGCGCACAGAGGAGACCCGCAGCGCCGAGCGTGAGAGTAATCGCGCGCGTGCCGATCGCCGGCAGCAAAAAAAAGTGGTGCCGAGCGTGCCCGCGATCGAGCCCGCGGTCGACACGCCGTAGATCGTCCCGGATACGACGCCGGAGCGCTGGGTCGAGCGCAGAATGAGCCTGATCGCGAATGGCGAATAGACGCCGTAGAGCATCACCGGAAAAAACATGAGCGCCAGCGCGGCCACTAAGCTTCCAGCCCGCACGTCGTCGATGTTGACGAGCACGCTGGCGGAGCGCGTCGTTAAAGTCAACGATGCACCATGGAGTTGCACGCGTGCGTTCAACCAGAGTGCACCGACGTGCCGGAGCAGCTTTTGGTGCGCTGGACTTCACGATCGCGCCGATAGCCGGCAATCCTGATGCGCCGGCCATGAGCCATCATTGCGGCTGCTGGTCGTTCGGAGCCAGCAACGCACGACGCCCAATCTCCGCACCCAGCGTATTGCCCTCATTGCCCTGAACAGCTCGGCTAGCTGTCCGCTGATGCCGTAGTCAACCGTCCCTTGGATTGGCTGCATCGCCTTGCCGTAGGCCCTGTCCAGGATTTCCCGGCGGGCTGCCACACGCGCCGCCGCTTCGCTCTCGCCCTGTGTGGCGATCCTGGCCAGCTCCTTGAGCGCCCCTGGTGCGTATTGGTGGGCAATCTCCTTGATCTCGCGGGTGATCTTGTTGGGGCCGCAGAAAACACCACATTGATTACGAGCAGCAAGCTGAAGGGCACATACTACGGCGATCTTGCTGGGGCTAACGTGCGCATGCCTTCTGACCCGCACAAGAGGCCGTCCAAAGCGGCCTTGGAATTTCATAGAATGGAAGTGTTTCGCAGGTGATGAGGGTTCCTTTTAGATCAACTGGGCGCGTTTTCAGCTGCGCGCCTCTACCTGATCCTGACGCTCTCCCGCTGGAAAGTGGCGGCTAAGCCAGTGTGTCCAGAGGCCTCGCGCCCATGCGTAGGAGTAGAGCGTGCACATGGCGAAAATGCCCCACTGCTCTGCCTTCCATGCCGCGTAGAACCAGAACGGCTGGGCAAGCATCCCGAAGATGCAGGCCCATCGTTGCCAAGTTGCACGCTTGTCCTGCGTCAGCCAAATTGCGATGACGCCGCTGAGGGCAATGCCGATTTGATCTAAGCCCATGGCTCCATGTATGTGGTGCGGACCTTCGTTGGAGGCCGCCACACAACCGCTCTATACGTTGTTCGCTTCCGGTTACGCTTTGCGCAAAATTCCCGTGCGCAGGATGTAAAATGGTGCAGCCTAGGGTCTGGTGTATACCCGTTTTGGAGGAGGCTTCTGTCTCGCCGCGCAGGTTGGTCCGAGCATCCCTAAAGTCCTCCCTGCTGAGCAGAACCGCTGCATGGCAGGAACGCTGCGAAAGCGATGAAGATAACAGGTCGGCGGTTGCTCGAAAGTGACGCGCATCACGGAGCCCGCAGAAATTTGGAATTGTCCTGCGGAGTTACAGCTCGTCTGCCAACTCTTAGTAGCCAGCTAACTGCCGTGAACGCTTGTTTTACACATCGATCAAGTGGTGTCTGCGTCTCGTGGACACCCGTCGGCGCGGTGCCACCGGTTGTGGTCATTCAGGGAGGCCCGCCTTTCGTAGAGCATCTGCGTACTTTGCCGTGTGTTCCTGTTGCCGGTACGGGCCCAATACATTTTTGAAATTGGAAATTCGCAGCGCAGGGTCAATCTCCAGCAACCGCGCTGTTAGCATCTGCGCTTCCTGGTCGCGCCCAGCAAGCGCACAGCTTGCTGCACCGATACGAAGTGCGGCGTGGCTATCCGGCAGTTCTCGCAATGCCATCTTTGACCATGACACTGCTTCATCACAGCGGCCAGCAAAGAAATGAGCGTGCGCAATGCCTCCTTGCATAGCGAAGAGTGCCGGATCGATAGGGTTTAGACGCATAGCATGCGCAAAGTGCTCGACAGCTCGATCTGGTTCGCCGAGCCACACTTTGACCCAGCCACTGCAAAACCACCCCGACGCCAGGTTCGGATTAATCAATAATGCTCGGTCGAGGAAGGCAGCGGCATCATCCAATTCTCCGGCGATATAGGCGAGCACGTATCCGGCCTGACAGAGTACGACAGCATCGTCCTTGCCCAATTGCACAGCGAGTCGGGCCAACCTTCTAGCTTCGGCAGCCTCTTGCTCTCGATCGATGACCCAGCCAACCGTCTTGCGTCTGGCAAAACACGACGCTGCTGCGGCATACGCCGCTGAGAAATCAGGATCACGTTCAACAGCTTGGTAAAACAAGCGGAGTGCTTCCTCATTCCCTTCCCTGGTCCATTTGTGAACATTTGCTAGTCCGCGCAGATAGAAGTCGTAGGCATCGAGGCTTTCGGTCGGTTTGCGCCTGGCACGTTCGATTTCTGCCTGTTGGAGCCTCGGCGCGATTGCCCACACCACACGTGCCGTCACCTGGTCCTGCAGCTCGAAGACGTCCTCAATCGTACCTTCGAAGCGATCCGCCCAAAGATGCGTCCCGGATGCGGCATCGATAAGTTGCCCTGCAATGCGGATCCGATTGGCCGATTTCCGGACACTGCCTTCGAGTAGGTAGCGCACTCCCAACTCACGACCCACCTGCTTAACGTCCACGGCCCTGCCCTTGTACGTGAAGCTCGAATTGCGCGCGATCACAAACAGCCAGCGGAACCTAGACAATCCAGTGATGATGTCCTCGACCATCCCGTCGGCAAAATATTCTTGCTCGGGATCGCCGCTCAAGTTCGTGAAAGGAAGCACCGCAATTGAAGGTTTGTCAGGGAGAGCAAGAGCTGGTTTTGCGGTCGCTCGCGCGGCCGCAAGCTGTTCGCGCGAGACTCTGTAGACGCGGATAGGCTGCGCGATGTTCTTAAGTCGCTGCTCGCCGAGATCCACAAACGCAAGCTGCATCTTGCCGCTGATGTCTTCATACACCTTGCGGGAGATGCAAATGCCGCCGGGCTCTGCAAGGCTTTCGAGACGGGCAGCGACGTTGACGCCGTCGCCATAGACGCGGGTATCGTCAAAGAACGACGTCACCTTGATTGATGCCGATGCGAAAGCGCATGCGGCGAGCTTCTTCTACGTCAGCATTGCGCTCCGCCATCGTTCGCTGGATTGCCACCGCACACTCGGCTGCGTTCACGACGCTGCCGAACTCTGCGAGGACCCCATCGCCGGCGGTGTCAATGACACGGCCGCCGTGTTCCTTGATCATGGGGAGTACGACGGCCTGATGCTCCTTGAGATTGCGAACCGTGTCGGCTTCATCCGCGCTCATGAGGGCGCTATATCCAGCAATGTCGGCCGCAAGAATTGCTGCCAACCTGCGGGGAGCCTTGGTCTTCTCTGGCCCTTGCGTCATTTTTCCGTATCCCGCGCAATACGTAGGGCAACATTAGCACAGTACCTCCTGCAGCGGAGCGTGGCCTCACTTAGCGCCTATCCATAACTTGCCCCGATCCTCAGCGCGGGCATGGTAGGCCAATGCCATGTCGCTGGATCTCGAGCTCGGATGCTGGAGGTCGGCTCCCTTCCTGCCGCAGCACATGCACCGTGCTGATTGACGTAGGAGGTCACTGGAAGCGCCCGCGCCCCACCGGATGATCAATGGCGCAAGCGCCATTGGTGCCCTATGCCGACAGTGGACGTTCCGACACCAAACCCAAGCCAGGCGCTGCCTGGCGCATCTGGGCGAGCGTAGGTGGAGGGTTTTCTGGGCGCTGGCGCATCCACGCCAGGCTGGCCTGGTTCGGCAATTAAGGGAAGCCACGACATCTGGTTGTCCGGGTTGGCGTCGCCGCTCTAGATCTAGGGCATGGTCACGCCAGTTTGCGACAAATGCCGGCGCCGCAACGTGGTACGCTTCAAGCTACAATCCGAAGTAGCCTGGCGAACGGTCGTCTTGAACTGTTGGCGGACAATATGTCCCTCGTGCTTCGATGCAGAGGCTGAACTAGCGGGCGTGCGCTATTCGTTTGTGGGTGTGGGCGCGGTATCGTGGAGCGATTTGCCGGAGCGCAGTTGAGGAAGACTCCCACATCTCGGCTTGTGGCTGGCTATGTCGCCCCATGTCCCTGTGAATGCGTCACCGGCACCATAGGCGGCCCGTCCAACAAGTCTGAGGGCCGGGCGAACGTAATCAGGCATCGTGGCCGTATCTTTGCTTCGGCCTGCAGATGGGGGAAACGGGCTCCCACAGAGCTAGGGAGCCCGTAAGACCGAAACCGTCGGTGCGGGGTGACGGTCTCTCGCCCCCCACATCCAGCAAAGCTTATGCTCGACCGCAAAGCAACTGTCTGTGAGCTGCATTGTTCGGTCTCTGACTACCGGCGCTTGCTATTGCGCTTTTGAGAAGCGGTTGCAGACCATCCCATTGCTCGATCCCGGCGAAGAACTCGGGCTAACGAGCTGTTGTGGGAGCTGCAGGCCACGGGCCAGGTCAGGCTACAAACATCGAGATCGGGCACGACGGTGTCGTTGGCTATTTATCACCCTACCGCGTTAGGGGGCTCGCTCACCATGTCGGTGCGCGGGCCGCTTTTTTGTGCCTGGCGGCCCCGGCCGCGCTGGCAAAGAAAAGCCCTTCGGGGTTCGAAGGCCAGTTAGCAACCGGCGTGGAGCTTGAAGTTGGGAAACATGTCCGCCGGTGCCCTTGGATCGTGTCAATTTCGACAGCGCGCGGCAATGCATCAAGGTCCAAAATTTCTAGACGAAAGTCCGTACCCGGCGGACGTTCGTTTTGGCATCCTTCATACTAAGCACCTGCCCCCGGCTCGATTGTCTACAGGTTGCGGGGTTGTAGGCTGTTGGGTGGGGAGTTTGAGGCCACGCTGACGGCTCCTCGCCCTTCACGCCCCCGGCAAAGTTGCTCGCCGGAAACGCAAGACCCCAGCGTAAGAGCAGTGGCCTGCTCGGTTGCCAGGGTCCGGCACACCACCCTCCCAGGTGACGCACACTGTAAGATGGCCACGCGCTGAGTCTGGCGTCAAGCTGGCCAGCGCTCTTTTTTGATCTCGGCTGTATCCATGGTCACGCTGTCACCACGGAAGAACACGTGAATGATGGCCTCCCGCATCTCAAGCGGCAAAACGAACCAGGCCGGCAACGGTGGATATTGGTCGCGCGCCGCGTCGTTGTAGGCTTCACGGATTTTGTCGAGCAATGGGCTACCGGGTGAAATTACCCACACGAGACCAACGTGATCTAGCAGAAGTGGGAAGGCGTGCAACGGTCATTGGTTGGGGTTCGACCCAACAGCGCCAGACCTGATTTTTTGTCGAGGTCCTTCAGCTAATTCCAGCAAGGCGAGGTCGTGATAACTTGGACTGCGCACGATCAGTTTGATCGCAATTCGCTCTCCTCCCGACAAATCGTGCGAGCCTAAATAGACCCCGACAGCCTTGGGTGCCAATTCGAGCGGTCGCTGCGGCTCGCCCTCATAGGTACAGTGAGCTGCAGTCAGCACCCAACGCCATGCAACCAGAGTGCCACCACAAAAAAAGCTCGTCGGGGCGATTGTGCATCAGACAACACCAACGCTTGAACTGACCTCTTGTTGCCTCAGTGGTGGCCCTCTGCTTGTCTCCCATCAGGGTGAACTGTTCAAGCTGGCATCGTCTCGTGGGGTCCCAGTGGAGGATGCGGACTTACTGGCTTGTATGGTATCTATACGCCTCTCTCACGGCACCTCGATTGGATTGCAGCCACAACGGGAAGCCCATAGCTTTTGCAAAATAATATAGGTCTCGACAGCATCAGACTGTTCATCACGATTGCGCAGTGTCAGCGAAGACTGGACCCGTGGTCTCCCCTCGTTGCGTACGTGGGGAACCGTGGCGATGTGATAGGGACTAGCTCGTTTTGTCGCAAAGGCATCGATAGGGGACGAAGGCAGTAGGTCGGCTTGGTGCCACAACCCCACATTCTTGGGTCCGCAAAATTCGAGACTACCTCGAGCCGTGGATCGAGTGCGGCCAATGACGTTGGTCTACCTGCGAAGGAGACTTAGATTAACCGGCTACAGCGTCCAGATCAGGGGGGAGCACACAGTGCGCGCTCTGTTCGAATTCTTCTGGCAAACGGTATCCGCAAGGTTTCGCCGCCGCCATAGCCCACTGTGGACAATGCAGAAGATCCCCGCGGCGATACGCTCGATGAGCTATTTCTGAACGTGCTGGAATGGGGTTTGGGATGGCATGCGGGATGGGACCAAACCCGCTCCATAATAATTTGATGGCGCGAGTGGAGCTTATCACCGTCGGTTCCAAATAAGCGCGTGTGTGGCGTTCCGGCAAACGTGCCCGCGCAGTTGCGATCGCTCTTAGACCGGAGCACGACTCGGGATGGGGTCGAACGTAAAATTCGGATGCTTCCAGCTCGCGCTTATCCTCTGCCGCCAAGGCCTCGGCCAGATTTGCTCAGCAGCAAGTCATTTGCGCGCGAGCGCTACCTAACGCCCGCGAACCGGATTTGTCATCCGCAGTTCGGGCAGCCGGATGTGCCAAAACGTTCAGTTTTGGGCGGCATCTAGGAACCTCCTGGGTCATGCTCCGCGCCAAGCTGTTGCCTGTTCCGTGGCATGGGCTCCCGACCGAAACTGTGGTGAGATCCGTTCCAGGTAAGAAAAGTCATAATCTCCAGATCGCGCCGCAGCCAGGGCTTGATTGAAATCGGGCAGACGAAAAGAATCGCGCACGTCGCAATAGGGGCAAAGAATTACTTCGTCTGCGCGTATCGCCGCGATGCTCGCATACCATTCTTTCTTGCACTGTCGGCACTTGCAAGGCCAAAGACCATCATTTTCGAACATCGAAGCCCTCCCTGGCAAGGATAAGGGAGGGAGACTAGCGGATAAGTTTGTAAGGGAAAGATGCATGAGCATCTCGATCCACAGCAAATACGGTCACGAGGAGATCAGCCCGTGTCACGTGGGCTCCGTCCGTTCAACACTATCGTGGGCTCGGCAGCGATCAAGGAGAGCATTCTGTCGATGAAGAGCATGCCGGCCGACGGTAAAAGTAACTCTGTAACCGGACGGAATCGCCGCAGCAGCGCTTGATGGCTGCTGCGAGCAAGTTGCTCCAGACCGTAATCAAAATTATCGAGCGGATGAAAACTTCTCTTTCACGCGCATCCGAGTTCCGTCCTTTCACAAAATGTTGGCCGCGCGGCGGATGACCGTTAAAGGTCTTGCCCGCTTGATAACGCTGCGTAGCGGTCGGTGGGACCGGGTGATTCAGGGGCTGTGTGGCCAATTGAGCAAATTTTGCCCGTCCTCGACCAGAATTAACCCTGGGTCACCGTCAGGGCACGGCGAGCAACGCCTGTCTTGATCAAAGCGCAATCGTGATCTGGTCCTCAGCAACGTGACGGTTCCTTGCCTGTCGATGGTCGAGAGGAATTCCTGCCTCGCAGAGACGTACAGGGCGTGCCATGGCACGATATCGAGACTGCCTGCCACGGCGCGAGCTAGGCATTTTCCGAGTTTGTGGGGAATGGTGATCCCATGCGCTCTTAGTGTGGGTGCCATGAGGTATGTGCAGCGTACTCGTGCCCATAATCTTCGATGGCCCCCTTGCCCCGGACACATAGGTCACGGCGGCTTTGCAAAGGAGTCATCCGTCATGTTGCGATCTCTATCATTCACGACAGTTGCGCTGGCCCTCGGTGTTCTCACCATGCCAGCTTCCGCGGCGCCAGGGTCCAATTTGAAAGGAATTGAAGCTGGAACAGGGACTTCTGTGACAGAACAAGTCGGCTATCGTCGCTGCTGGTGGCGAAATGGTCAGCGCCGTTGCCGGTGGGTCGACGACGGTTACAGTTATGGACCGAGCATCAGCCTAGGGTTCGGCGGTGAGCGCCACGGCCAACGTCGTCACTATCGCGGTAATCATTACTAAGGTTGGTCCTTCAAACCATGATGAGCGGTATCAGGCCACCCTCGGCCTGCTGCCGCGTTCGCTCGTAACCGCGATTTTGTCTTGCATGCTCAGAGCTTGTCGGTCAGGCCATCGGGGGTCACGCGCACGGTTTTGCGGACGCGTACCCAGTTCCTCCATATCAATCGGCGCCGTATCGCCGAGCTCGTCATGCTTACAGGATTGGCTAGCCTCTCCTAAGCGCGCGCCGCGTCTCGAGATAGCGATTCATGTACCAGAACACTGCGAGACCAAAAAAAGCACACAAGCAAAGTCTTCCGCTGATACGTGAGTGGCACGCGCATTCGTTGGCAGATCAACCACGACAATCTTGCCATGGGTGGTGGCAGTCCGCTACGCCCGCAGCCGCTCCACAATAGCGTGATGGACGTAGCGGCGGGCTCTGCCCCAAAAAGAAGGGCACCCAAGATCGGTGCCCTCTAGCGCCGCAGTTGGGGGGAAGGGGCGGCGCAATTTGCTAGCTTACGAGCGGAAGGCGGCACCAGGTCGAGGGCGGCCTGATGCCGCTATCATGGGTCGGCCGCCGTGACGGGGGTCAGGCTAGCGCCTCCCCAGGGACCGACCTGGAGGGAATTCCGGAAGGTCGCGGCTATACAAGCGCGCACGTTGGCCTTGGGCCAGACTCTGGAAAGTACCTAAGCGGCGCTATCTCTCGAGCCGTCGGCGACCTTCCTGCCGAGTATGTTGAGGGCCCAGGGCCTTTGTCAGCAATCAAACTATCGATATAACAACTCATGACCACAAATAAGAGCCTGCCTGCCCCGCCGAAAGGTGGAGACCTATTTATTCCGCCGAACGAGCGCAAGACGCTCCCAATGCTCCAGCGCGGCGAGTGTCGGTGGCCCTACGGCGATCCCAGGAAGAAGAATTTTTACTACTGCGGTAGGTCGAAGCCGGGCGACCACCCCTATTGTGGATTTCATATGCGTCGAGCATTCCAGCCCGCGCGGCCGCGCGAGCACCGACCGTACAAATCGCGCCAGACTGCCTAACTTGTGCGTACGATTGGGGCGAAGGCTCATAGGAATGTCGAAGGACGTGGCTCGTCTAAGGCAACGGCACCTTTGAACTGCCACGGCAGGGCAAGAGTTCAATCAGGCTTACCAACAATTGCTCTCGAGTCCCCAGGTGCCAATCGTCCACCGGGCAATCGCTCAATCAGCGAAGCCAACCTGTGCGCGGCAGTATCCTTCGGCAGCTCAGACAGTACAGCCGCTTCCTCCCAAGGGTCACTGATGGAATCTGAAACGGAGTTTCCCGATGAAAATCGCTGCGCACACAGCTGCAGCAGCTAATCCATAAAGCCATCAGGCTTCGTCAAGCATTGCGGCGCCCATTGGTCCGACCGCCTCGGGGTTGTGCAAGACATCCGACAGCGCCCCTTATCACATGCTGTGTGCGTACTTTCCGAAGCTTGGTACCCACCTCTCTCTCGTGCGCAGATGCTCGGGAGGTTATGAGATCTTGTGCTTAGTCGACCAATCGCTGACTGATAATTGCATTGGCCATCGCGCCGTTAATAGGAAACTCTGCACACGAATTTTTCCTTTCCTCTCTGCAGCAGCACCCGCTGCCCTCTCGTTATCGTTAAGGAGTCATCTCATGAAATACCCCGCTTTGCGGGCTGCCACAGCAGTCGCCCTGTTCCTCGGGGCCACGGCAGCCTACGCCCAACAGAAGACCGACGACGATAAAGGCAGCTCTGCCCCACAGCGTCAGCACAGCGATCAGAGTGCGCCGAAAGGTCAGGTACAACCACAGCAGGAGAGAACCGAGCCTAAGGACAAGACCGGCAAAGGCACGGCACGCACAGAACCCAAGGACAAGGCCCCGAAGGATTTAGCTCAAAGCGAACCCAAAGGTAAGGTCACAAAGGAAACAGGGCAAACCCCATCCAAAGAAAAGGCTCGAGAGGGTACCGCCCAGACGGAGCCCAAGGAGAAAACTCCGAATGCAACCGCGCAGGGCCAGCGCAAAGACAAGAGCGCTAAGGATGCAGGTGAAGGGTCGCGCAAGGAGACGTCCACTGCTCCAAAGTCATCGGAGAGCACAAAGGGCACGATAGCCAGGGATAGCACGATCGGGGCCCCAGCCTCGAACCAGAACAAGAGTGCCGCCAGCAGCAAGAGGCTTCAGATATCCGAGCAGCAGCGCACGACTATCCACAAGACGATCCTAGAGGATCGCAGCGTCAATCGCGTCACAAGGGTAAACATCACAATCAATGTGGGAACTCGCATACCTCGTAACATTCGCCTCGCACTGCTACCGGCATCGGTGATCTCAATTGTGCCGGAATATCGCAGCTACCGCTATTTTGTGCTCGACGATCAAATCTGCATCGTTGAGCCGAGCAGCTACGAGATCGTTGAGCTCATCACGCTGTCCGAGAACACGGCGGCGCGCACTGATCACCGTGACGCGGGACGATTGGTGCTCACGGATGAAGAAAGAGCGATCCTTCTCCGGGAGATCGACATGGCGGGTGACAGTACGTTGGGCCTGGGTACAGTGGAAGAAGGAACCGACGTCCCACGCGACGTCAACGTCCGAGTGTTTCCAGCAACGATCGCGCAGAAGATCCCGAAGCTGAAGGACTACAAGTTCTTCACGGCCGAGAATCGGATTGCCATCGTCGATCCACGCGGCTCGAAGGTAGAGACTGTAGTCGAGGGACGTCGCTGAGTTTAGTCCTAGGTCACACCGAGCGCAGGGCACCAACGCCCTGCGCTCGTTCTATTGGAAACAGACCGGAACGGATGGGCACTTGCAATTACTCGGCGGGCACAAGACACCGAAAGGCGTCCTATGGACGGCGGCCTTCTCGGCACGGACTGGCACGCGATGGACAACGCCGGTGCGGCGATGCCTTAGATTATCGCAGATGGTTCGGTGTGTTGGATTGCTGATCGCGTATTTGGCCGTGCCTTTGGGTTGTCTAAGCCCAAGCGGGGCACCGGCTGGAGAGCGCGAGGAAATCGGGCTGGCGTCCTATTACTCCCGGGGCCAGAGAACTGCATCGGGTGAGGCATTCGACAAAAACGCGTTTACTGGTGCCCATAGGACCATACGCTTCGGCACCAGCGTGCGTGTGACGGTTCTCAAGACGGGCAAGCAAGTGATCGTGCGGATCAATGACCGCGGGCCGTTTGCAAGCGGCCGCGTCATCGACGTTTCGCGACCCGCAGCCGAAATGCTGGGCATGGTCGGCGCCGGCGTGGCCCGCGTTAAAGTTGAAATTGTGCAGTGACGGGCTCGAGGCTACGTACCAACACAAGCGGGCATGCGCTCCAATAGTGCTGCTCGATGGTTGCGAGTTGATTGGACACAGAGCGGATCAGCTGTGGAGGTCGAACGGTGAGTTCTAAGCTGGAGATTAAGGCGCATTTTCGGACAGGATTAGAACGCCCAGCGCCAACGTGAAGACCGACGAACACGCTAAGACGTAGCACTATTGAGAAGGGCCGCTAGTGATGAACGCACGCGCACGGCGTGACGACATGCTTTGGAAAATACCCATCTCGGTTGCGTGCATTAGATGGCGTCGCGTTCGGCGGCACAAAGGGCCGTGCACAACGTAAGTAGTTTCCGAGGCTGCTTCAGCCGGCCGCTATCCTCTAAGGTCAACCAAGCGAGAATCTAATGGAGGCTTACGGATGAAGCTGCAAATTTTCACACTGGCTGTGGCATTAGCGCTGGCGGCAGCTCCGCCCTTCGGTCAAGCGTCAGCCCAGACGGCCGGCACGTCCGGTGCGACCGTACCGTTCGTCACCCAACAGCCAGCCGATGAGTGGCTCGCCAGGGTGTTTATCGGCCAAGCCATTTACAACGCAGCTGGTGAGACCATTGGGGATATCAATGATCTCGTTTTCAACCGCAAAGGCCAGATCAGCACCGTCGTCATCGGTGTTGGCGGGGTCTTGAGCATAGGCGAGAAGGGCGTCGGTGTTCCCTTTAGTACGCTGACATTCAATGTCGGTAAGAACGGTGAGCGCGTCATTGTCGTCGCGCTCAGCAAGGAGGCCCTTGTGAAGGCGCCGGAGTTCAAGGCCACCGAAAAAACGACCTTCGACAAGGTCAAGGATAATGCGAGCGATCTGGGTCACAAGGCCTTGGAAAAAGCGGTTGACCTGAAGGACCAGGCCGCCAAGAAAATCGACGATATGAAGAAGGGCGAGCCGACAAAGCAGTAACTGTTGAGGCGCGAGCTCGCTGTTGGGTCCGCGCCTGACTCCCTGATCAGATAGTGGCGTTTTTCCATGTTCCCGCGGTTGCTCCTCTTGGTCGTGATCCAGTTCGACTTGGCGGCTATCGCACTGGCAGAACCCTCCAAGCCAACGGGCGAGGCGCTGCGACAAGTTGTGTCTGGAAAAACCGTCCTGCTCGACACGCCAATCGGCCCGTTTCCCATTCGCTACAGGCGCGATGGCACGATGACGGGCCAAGCGCCTGGGTTCGTCGCAAGTCTGGGAACCGAGAAGGACCGCGGCCAATGGTGGGTGGCCGACGGTCGTCTTTGTCAGCGTTGGCATCGATGGCTGGACGCGAAACAATACTGTTTTAAGCTGCAACGCGTTGGTGCCGCCGTTCATTGGCTCCGCGATGACGGCCTGTCCGGTACGGCAACCTTCCGCGCGCCCGTAACGAGGCTGCGGTTGAACGTGACGCGGCAGCCGGACTGAGCTGGTGACCCATGATAAGGCGCTTCCCACTCATGCTGCGCATCGGCGTGTTCGTCGGCTTGCACATTGGCGTGCTGTTGGGGGTGCTGGCGCTTCTATAACTCAGAGGGCAGCGAAACGCAGGTCGTGGCGGTGAGTAGTTTCCGAGGCCATCCGCTCCACCTCGTTCTGCCTAGAGATAGGGTGAAGTGATTCTCGCGCCGGTTCGCGAGCCGCAGGAGAGCAACATGGACGCGACAACCCTACTGATTATTCTGATCGTGCTACTGGTTCTGGGTGGCGGCGGCTATTGGGGCCGGCGGCGCTGGTTCTAAGCTGTAGAAGTTTAGACTTGGTCTGACGCGCTTCGTTAATCGGGGGTGAGCTGTCCGATTGCACGAAGCTGTCGTCGTCACGCAGCCTGCATCAATTTCTCCTTCGCCACCGGCAGCGTGTCAATGAAGGTTTGCATCGGTGTCTTGCCGTAACACCAGCGGCCCTGATGTGTTCGCTGCTCGTTGTACTCGACGAGCCAGACGTCGAGATCGGCCTGCAGCTCATCGATCCGGCGGTAGAGCTTCTTGCGGAACGCCACCCGGTAGAACTCATCGAGCAGCGTCTTATGGAAGCGTTCGCAGATGCCATTAGTCTGCGGGCTCCTCGCCTTGGTGCGCGTGTGATCGATGTTCTCGATGGCCAGGTAGAGCTCGTACTCGTGGGCCTCCGGTCTGCCGCAGAACTCGGTGCCGCGGTCGGTGAGCACGCGACTGACCGCAATTTCGTGCTCGTCGAAGAACGGCACCACGCGGTCGTTCATCAGGTCGGCGGCGGTGAGCGGCGTCTTCCTGTCGTAGAGCTTGGCGAAGGCCACCTTGGAATAGGTGTCGATCCCCGTCTGCTGGTAGACACGACCCACGCCCTTGAGCGTGCCGACGTAAAACGTGTCCTGCGCCACGCAGTAGCCGGGGCATTCGCTCTCGAACTCGCCGTGCGCCTCCTTGTCGAGCTTGGCCTTCTCGAGCGCGGCGACCTGCGCCTCGGTCAGCACCAGGCCCTCCTGAGCGCTCTTGGCCTCCAGCGCTTTGAGGCGCTTCTTCATGGTCTCCAGATCGTGCCTCAGCCACACGCCGCGCACCCCGGCCGGCGAGATGCTGTGGCCCTGCTTCTTGAGTTCGTTGGAGACCCGCACCTGGCCCCACGCCGGCCGGTCGATCGCCACCTCCACCACCGCTTTCTCAATCGCCGGATCGACGCGGTTCTTTTCGATCGGCTTCCTCTTGCTGATCTCGGCCAGCGCTAGCTCGCCGCCCTTCTCGTAGAGCTCCTTAAAGCGGTAGAAACTGTCGCGGCTGTATCCCATCACCTTGCAGGCCTGGGAAACGCTGCCGAGCTGCTTGGCCAGCTCAAGCAGGCCGACCTTGGCTTTGATGACTTTCTGCTCTTGCGTCATGGGGTGGGTCTTTCCATCTCTCGCGGCCGCCGGTTGTAAGGTCCACTCGCCTTCGGCTCGTTCCCCTCACAACCGGCAATGATGCCCACCACTTCGTTAATATCGTCCGATCAAGTCCTAACTTTTACATCTAAGCTGAAGGCCGATCCGCTGATCGGGGCACGTGCGAATGATGCAACTCCCCGCACGCCACTTCGTTTGCTGCGTTCCCGTCGCGGGGCCACGCTGCATCTGGAATCGCCCGGTCGGACAACAACCGCTGAGCTCACATGGCCATGACACAACAGCTCGCCATCGACCAAGCGGATGCGGCGCTCGTCGCGGCGGTGCCTCATCCGGCCGCTCTGCAAGAGATCAACATATACAGCCACTCGACCCTTCTCTATTGGTGGCCGGTCTGGGCGTTCGGCTTCGCCTTCGCCATTCTCAACGCCGGGGCAGGAAAAGTTCCTAGCTACTGCTGAAGGCGACCAGCCGACTTCAGCGCTCGGTCTCACTTACGTGTCGATCCTCTTGCTATTGATCGTTTTCACCAATGTCCGACAACGCGGCATCCATTCAGTTGTGGCCTTGCTCACTGTCGCATTCATCTCTGTCGTGCTGGCTTGGTTCGGCTGGTGGGATGATATCGCCAAGTTGATTCCGCATCTGTCGGTGCATATGAACACCGGCTTATACCTCGTGTTCTCGACGGGCCTGCTGATCATTTGGTTGGTGATGTTCTTCGTGTTCGACCGGCTGACCTATTGGCGCATACGGCCGGGGCAGATGACCGAAGAGCACCTGATCGGCGGTGCTGCGGAGAGCTTTGACACCAACGGTTTGCGATTTCAGAAGCTTGGCTCAGATTTCTTCCGAGCGGTGCTGGGTCTCGGCGCCGGTGATCTCAAAGCGACAGTCGCAGGTGGGGCAACGATCGAGATTGCCAACGTCATCTTCGTTGACCGCAAGGTGCACGCCATTGAGAAACTGATCTCTGTGAAGCCGGAACGCACCTCTTAAACTAGTGCTCGCGCGCCCTTCCTCGTCGGAGCGCCGCGGCTGTCGCAGAGCATGATATGGCAAAAAACTGCGCTAAGGGCTTAAGAACTCGGCAATCGGACGCAACGATCCAATACGTCGCAGATAATCTTCAAGCTGGCGAGCACCGGTACGGCGACCAGAGCGCCGATAACTCCCCACATCCAGCCGAGCACGATGATCATAAAGAATACGGCAACCGGGCTAAGTCTGGCCGATGACGGCAGTGATCGTAGACGTCGCGTGTCCACTGCCAGTTGAGAGGAGGCCCGACAACCCCGGCCGCGTAACTTCCACCTTCTGGATGGGCGGCCCATCTCTCGGCGCTGTTGCTTTTTCCAGCTGTTCCGTCGCGTGTTGAAGTTTTTCGAACGGCGCTGTTATGGGACGCAGCCTCTCTTCGAGACGGGAGAACCGCTGTAAATCCGTCAGCCAGCTCTGAGCCGGGTCTCGCAGGCTAGCCGCAATGCCAACCAGTCCTCCGACGGCTGCTACCACGACAATCAAGGAACCCAATGTGCGCGGCACATGAACCAACTCGAGTAGGCGCACAAAGGGCGCCAACAGCATGCTTAGGAGCAACGCCGTGATGATCGGGATGAGAATGGGTGCCGCGAAATAGAGAAAGTAAAATACCAGTATAGTAAATATGCCGAGGATCGCTCCTGATTGAAGGCGCGAGCTAATCGCGACGGGGGTGGGCGCCTCGGCGCGCTTCTCGAGTGTCTCGGGCACGGCGACATCCGAGGCGGATGCGGCGTTGATCGATTGAAACCAAGTCTTCAAACCCTCCAGCAACTTCGGCACGTGAAGCAGATCCTTTCGCCTCCCCGAGGATGATGGTGTCATCCAGCGCGGCCATGGTAATCAGTTGCCGGCGTCGGCGCTACGGGCGCACGTCGTTGCGCGAGGGGGACGACGTTTGCCTCCTTCAATGGCGTAGCTAGCAAAGGGTATCTAGCGTGTCCTGGCTCCCTCACGAACAGCTGCAGCGCTTCTTCTCAACGCACGGCTATTGGGCGGTGGCCCTGATTGTGGGTCTGGAGAGCATGGGGCTGCCGCTGCCGGGCGAGACTGTCCTCGTGCTCGCGACGATCTACGCTGCAACAGATCCTAGTGTTAATGTCTGGCTTGTGATTACCGCAGCTGCGGTGGGTTCCATCATCGGCGATAACGTCGGGTACTGGCTAGGAAAGAAGTACGGTTACGCCCTTCTCCGGCGATATGGCCGTCACATCGGCATGTCGGACGCTCGTATCAAAATTGGGCAATATCTTTTCCTAAGGCACGGCAGCAAGGTCGTTTTCTTCGGCCGGTTCGTCTCGTTGCTGCGGATATTGGCGGCGGTTCTCGCAGGCGTGAACCGCATGCCCTGGCGCGGTTTTCTGCTTGCCAACGCCGGGGGCGCGGTCATCTGGGCCGCGGTGTTCGGGGTCGGCGGTTACCTCTTCGGCAAAGTGCTACTGCAATTGCATGGCGCGGTCGGACCTATCGCTTTCGTGCTCGCGACAGCCGTACTTCTTGGAGGCGGCTTTTTGATGAGGCGCTTCGAGATTTGCCTTTCAGAAGCTGCCGAACGTGCGCTACCCGGCCCCCTTGAATCCGCCATCAAGGCCAAGCGATCATAGGCAAAATCTTCGACAACTCAGTGGCTACGCCGCCGCGCACTCCGCGACCCTAGTTCGATGGATCGACGATGGATGAAGGTGGCGACCCAATGAATAGCAAATGCAAAAAGGCCGAACACCTGATGTCGTCTTGGTGTTCGGTGTAGTCGGCAGAATTTGAACGCTGCGTTTTGTCGTCGAGAATCTTCGATCGTTACGAGCGGAACCCCTTGGATTATTTCTGGAGACGAACTCGACCGCAGCGCCTTCAGTCAGGAAGCGTCCACCACGCCAGCACCGCGCTGGTTAGGCAGATTGCTCCGCAAATCACTGTAACCGCTTGTCGTATATCGGCAAATACACCGAGCCAGTTGACCGCGAGTATCAGCACGCATGATGTCAGACTGATCGCAATCGTGACAGGTCGCAGCGTCTGAGTTTGCCTATGAACCGTCGTCATCACTGACCATAGTGTGTATTGGTTGCCGAAGGCAGCGTCGGGAACTACTCACGACGTTCGCTGACTGATTGACAAAGCAACCCCCAAATCAACACCACGCGGCGTGAAGAACGCAGCCATCAGGAGTGTAGTGTCAGGCGGTGATGCTGGCCCTGTATTTCGGTACCGATGGCGGTGAGTTCTTCTGACGGTGGAAGATTATGGCTACGGACTTGCTCCTGGGTACTTTCCGAGTCTGGTTTATGGTTAACGGCTGGTGCTTCTTGTGGCGGTGATCCAAAGCGTTGCCGGCGTCGGCGTTCAAGCTTGGAGTCGCGGGCAACCAGAGGCCACCAGATGCAACAATTCTTCAACCAACTGTTGCAGTTTCTGCAGCAGGGAATCGCGGCGATTTTCAAGTTTGTGGAGCTGATTTGGATCTGGTCGGTCGGCCAGATCAGCGCTTTGACGCAAGTTCCCTGGCAATCTTGGCCCTCGTGGAAACAGGCCCTTCTTGTCTTTGTCATCGGGGCTGTTGCCTTTGCACTTTACAAGGCCGCAAAGGAACTCTGGGATGCCGCTGAGAGGATTCTTGCCGCCTTCGCCGCGTTGCTGGGAGTGTTGGTTCGAACACTGCCCAGCGTGATCGTCGCTGGACTAATAGCGTTGGGCGGTGTGTGGGTCATCAACAACGTGGACCCTTCGTCGATGCACCTGCCATCGTTCTTCCAGACCAGCTCGATAGAGGGACCTACGGACCGAGCGCCTGTTGATCGTCGCTAGAGGCTTAAGGCCAAGACAAACCTTCACAACCAAGAAATGGTCGCAAATATGTCACATGCAGTAGTAGCAGATGGTGGAGACCATCATACTGCGACGATACCGGTCGGCAACGACACGGTACGTAGGCGCAAAAGAATGGGCATCCTCGGCACGCTGTCACTGATCCCAGGCTTCGCTTACATCCTGGCACTCTTTGTCATCGGGGCGCTGGTATTGCCCGATCCGAGGGCAACCTTGATCGAGGTCGGGCCCTTCAAGTTGAGCTGGGTGGAGATTATCCTTCTTCTCTCGGCCGTGATCGCGTCCGCCGAGATCCTCAAGGTCTCTGAGCCCGGTGTGGACAACACCGGCGAGGTGATCGCGATGGGGATGGTGGCCGTGATCCAGTTCGGTCTCGTCATCGCGAGCCTGTATGACGAGAAGTTCGTGATCTTCAAGACGACCGAATCCCTGATGATGCTGGTCATCAACGGCGTGCAGACCTACGTGGCATTCCGGATCAACTCTCGGTCGCTCGTGCGGACAATCGCCGGCGGGTCTGTGACCGGCTAACGTCGCGCTCTCGTCGCCGGAGCGCAGGTCTGCGCCGAGGCCTTGATGCACATGGAGCCTATCGCCAGTGCGGTTGCTGTCTGCGTGGTGGCGATGAGGGCGCGGCCGCCAAGCGTGAGCCTGCACCGATCGGTTGAAGGCTGCCGCGGCGGATCGTATCCCGGCGACCGTCGGATTCCATGAAATCAAGGACGGTGGCGAGACACGTGCGAAGCTGTCGCGCGCGGGGGTTACACGAGTACCACCCGCAGAGCCGGTTGTCCGCTTCGAACGGGAACCTGGCCCGGCGGATTGGGCGACAGTTGGGCGCGGTGGCGAAAAGCTGTCGCTCGGATGGAGCCGGGCAGCCTACGTCGAGTTCTGCGTCGCAAGGGCTGACGCACTCCTTAAGCAATTTCCTGCTTTCCGGCGCTTTAGGCGGGGCTGGCGAGTGAGGTGTGAGGAAATGGCACCTTTCACCCGTAGCAAGATCCCAAGGCGACCTCCCATCACGCCTGCCAGCCACTCTCTACTGAATGCACCAACTGTTCAACGCCGCGCGCAGCACCCTCGAGCGTTCCCCTCATTTGACTCTTGGCACCAAAGCGTGTGTCCGCGAATTCGACTCTTTGGCGAGGTTGCGGCATCAATCGGCGTATATGCTGCGAGCATTTTTGGACGCGTGGGTAAGCTCCGACCAGCAGCAGTCTAATCTCGTCATCGCTCAACCGCGACACCTCGCGCCATGCGATCTCACCGTACGGCGAGAACCACATTCACGGATTTTGTACGCTCGCCACGTCGCATCGAGTGCGTGCCCCTGATCCGAAATAACCAACGTCGCCGACGTCATCCGCCGACTCGCCGGCCACTTCGAATTTGATCTGCCCCCGCAAATCGCCCTCGTTTGAGGTTAGAGTTTTTCTGTTTGTTTCGCCCGGCTGGGAGGAGGACGGAAGGCGATGAAGGCATCAAAGTTCACGGACGCGCAAAAGGCGTTCATCATCCGCCAGGGTGAGGAGGGTACGCCGGTTGCAGACATCTGTCGCAAGGCGGGAATCAGCCAGGCGACGTATTTCAACTGGAAGAAGAAGTACGCCGGCCTGATGCCGAGCGAGATGAGGCGGTTGCGAGACCTCGAGGAAGAGAACAGCCGCTTGAAGCGGATCGTTGCGGACCTTTCGTTGGACAAGGAGATGCTTCAGGACGTCATCAAGCGAAAGCTCTGAGGCCTGCCCGCAAGCGCAAGCTGGTGGACGAGATGCGCGCCACGTGGAAAGTGTCGGTGCGCCGAGCCTGCGGTGTTCTTCGGTTTGATCCAACGAGCTACCGCTATCGTTCTCGTCGCCCCGGTCAGGCCGGTCTTGAAAGCCGGATCAAGGAGATCTGCCAAACCCGCGTTCGCTATGGCTATCGCCGGGTACATTTCATGCTGCGCCGTGAGGGTTGGGTGATTAACGAGAAGAGGACACGGCGCGTTTACAACGAGATGGGCATGCAATTGCGGAGCAAAACACCCAAGCGCCGGGTGAAGGCGGCTTTGCGTGCTGATCGCACGCCGCCTTCACGCTCGAACGAAGTGTGGGCGATGGACTTCGTGCACGATCAGCTCGCTACGGGAACGAAGCTGCGCATTCTGACTGTGATCGATACCTTCTCGCGCTATGCACCGATCGTCGATCCTGCGTCTTGTCTATCGCGGTGCAGATGTCGTGGCGACGCTGGAGCAAGTGTGCAAGGTGATGGGCTACCCGGCGGTCATCCGCGTCGATCAGGGTAGCGAATTCGTCTCTCGGGATCTGGACCTGTGGGCGTACCACAACAACGTGACGCTAGACTTCTCACGACCTGGAAAGCCGACCGACAACGCTTTCATCGAGGCATTCAACGGTCGACTGCGGGCGGAATGCTTGAACACGCACTGGTTCCTGACGCTGTCAGACGCCAGAGAAAAGCTTGAGTCTTGGCGTAGAGACTACAATCCTGCATCACAACACCCATTTATCTATGACGTTGAAGAGAAAAGATTTTGTTGATCGGGATTAGGTCCCGTGGGACGCCCAGCACCTAATCTGGCACGTTCGACGATCATTTTCGCCGCCGATCCGCTGAGCACGGCTCGACTGAAGATCCATGGCCCCTCAGCAAGCGGATGGATCGAATCGATTTGCCCAGATTCGGCAGCCAGCCTGAGCGTCTTGGGGCTGATGTCAAGAAGTGCCGCCGCCTTAGTGAGGTTGAGCCAAGGTTCGAAACCGTCTGTCGCAGGACGATAAACAGGGATCCTATTGTGGGATCGAAGAGCGGTAACGCGCTCCCGCGTCCATCGATTGCCGTGGCCGGTCCTCAACTTGTTTCGGTTCAGAATGCCTGCAATGAGGTCGTCATTGGCAATGAGCACCAACTGACGGACGGCATTGACGATGTCAGGCAAGGTCGCATTGCGCTGGCCGCGTCGCCGCCGGGGCAAGCGTAACTCGGTGTGGGCGCCACCCATCCAATGGATGAGAAGGACGATCTCGGCGGCGTCGGCATCGATGTCGGCAATCACTTCATTGATCACAGTGCGGACGATGCGCTTCTTGAGCCGCGCATCCGTGGTCGGGGCGGACCAGACACCCTTCAGATCATTAGCCAAGGTCGCGAGTGATAGAGGCGCTTTCTCTAAGCGCGGCGGCATTCCCGCCTTGTGTTCGGCGATCTTCGTCTCGACTTCGGCGACGCGTCTGAGCGCGTTGTTCCACCGTGCCTCCAGTTCCCCTGCCACGAGACGGTTGGCGGGGTCGGCAGCATCATATTGGCGAAAGGCACGGTCGGCAGCGTAGCGTGCAGCTTGAAGATCTCGCATGAGCGCTTCACCGACCTGATCGCGCCCGTTCGCCATTCCAGTCTCGGCCGCCACAGCGGCAGCAATCGCTCCTGGTTCAACCACCTGTAGGAGTGCCGCTTCGATAGCATCATCGACCCGCAATCCCCCAAAGGCGATACAGCTCGGCTCGCCGTTATCGAGTCGGCCTCGGTGGCACGCATAGCGTGGGATGCTGTGCTTCGTTCCCGTATACCGGACCATCAATTTGCGACCGCAGCGGCGACAGCGAACGAGACCAGCAAGCAACGCGTCGCCATGCTTGGCCGCTCCATGATGTCGGCTCGTTGGGACGTTCTCGCTCACCATCTTGCGGATCGCCTCCGCGCGCTCCCAATCTACGTACCCGTCATGGGTCCCGGGCTTCAGTGCCAGCCACTCGGTGCGCAGCTTGCGGCGGCGGCCTACGTGCTGACCTGAACCAACATAACCCGACGCAACGCCGGTCTTACCATAGGCGTAAGCACCGCCGTAGATGGGGTTGGTTATCATGCGGTGGATGGAAGCGTAGCAGGGCCTGCGCCAAGCGATATCGCCGTTGTTACGTTTCGTAGGTAGATCCAGCCCATGTTCAAGGAACCACAAGAGGGCCTGTCGTGCGCTGCCAAGCTCTTCCACTTTGTCGAAAACCAGCGTGATCGCTTGTTGCACGCGCCTGTCTGGGTCCTTCTCGAATCGGTCGCCTGCCTTTACGAAGCCGACCGGCGCAGTGACAACGAGCTCTCCACGACGTGCCTTCTCGTATCGTGCGGACAATGAACGCTGGCGCAGGAGATCGAGCTCATACTCATTGAGGCTCCCTTTCAATCCGAGTAAGAGCCGGTCATTGCCCTGGCGCGGGGCATAGACCGTCTCCTGGTCGATCAGCACCGTATCGACGACGCGGCACATCTCGATGAGCTGCTGCCAGTCCCGACTGTTGCGGGCGAAGCGCGAGACCTCACGAGCGGCCACGGCTCCCACCTTGCCGAGGCAAACCTCGGCGACCATGCGGTCGAATCCAGCGCGGGTGATGCCGCCCGCCGCGGAGCGCCCGAGGTCGTCGTCAACCGTCTCGATCTGCGACCAGCCGAGCGCCACAAGGCGATCCCGCATGGCATATTGCAGTGCGCTGCTCTCTCGATTGTGCAGAACCTGATGCGCCGAAGACTGGCGCACATAGAGGATCGCCTTCCGCTCCAGATGATGCGGCCGGATCTTGTCAGACGTCATGGTGCAGCTTCCTCTGACTGCGGATGGTGATCACCGCTTGCGTGGTCGAGGATTAGGCGCGTCAACAGGCTTATCAGCGTATGGCGCGTCTGATCTGGCAGTGTCCGCCAGTCCGGCAGCGCCTCTACTGCGCTGTCTATGCTTGCTGCGGCGAACAGGTCGAACTGTCTCGCTGTGCTTTGAGCATTCTGATGAGGACTGTGGCGTCGCATGAGAATCTCTCCGATTCGGATCGTCAGAGATTCTCGCTACGCCGCAGATCAGGGCATTCGATGTTACGAGGTGAGCGCTATTCCCATCGCCTGATGCTTGCCCGATCAGGCCCATCAATGCGGATAGTGCGGCAATATGCACGCGCGGAAGCGTCTCGACTTCGAACCGCAGCGCATGCCGCGCGATCGAACATCCACGTGGGAACTTCCAGGCAGCGGCCTGTGGCACCGCCGTCACGGCTACACCGGACGACATCGCCGCTCGGCTTCTTGATCACCTCGTGAATGTGGACAATGCATCCGGTCCAAGGATGGAAGGCGTAAAGTACCTCCCGCTCTTCAGTCCTGTGGGCGTTGCCTCGCCGCGTCGTACAACGAGGTAAGACCGCATGGCGCGATCGGCAACAAACCCCCGGCGGCGCTGCTCAATTGCATCGGCGTAACCAGCCCGCCGATGTCAAAAGAGCCGGAAGAATCTAATCTCCGGTGAGGGCACGTTGGGGAGCGGCTCAACTCAACCCAGGAACTCTACTCCTGATTGGATGAAAGAAGGGGCTCAGCTCACGCCGTCGAAGCATGATGCCTCCGTCGATGAAGAGGGGTCGTAACGACGACATAGTCGGAGGCACCGCTGGCAAGCCAGGCTGATGCGCGAGCATCGACCTCCGGTTCGCCGCAGATGCGCCCTCGTCCGGACGCATCACGCCCCCAAATACATCAAGGT
>CAVYPA010000015.1:0-382618 GCA_963770295.1 uncultured Alphaproteobacteria bacterium | reverse complement strand
TGGTTGAGCGTGCCGCCATCGCTGTCCGTGACGCGGCGTCATCCACGCTCGGAGAGGGGTGCCCCCTCACTGTTAGCAGCTGGCGGCAGAACACTGCTCTGGGCACCGGTTCGGATCCCGGTTTGCCTAAACGGCGGTTCAAGCTTACTTTTCCCTCCGGGGTGAGCCTGATCCTGCACACAAATTGTATTGATTGGCACCTCACTTTTCACCAGGTGGCGACCGGTAAAAAAAGCAGACATCGACCTCTCCCCTTGCTTCTCATCGACTGTGAAGCACGCCACGTCTCCGTGTATAATCTCGACGCAGACTTGTGGGCTGGCGCGCTGCTTGGTCGGCTCGACGGCCGAGGGTCACCGTGCCGGCACAGGCGTGCGATCACCGGCTTTGCAGGCGCCCTGCACTCAAAGCGCTCTCACCAGCGTAGTGTCGTCATCCGTCAATATCCGAAATCCTCTCCCAGTAAAGAACGCGCTGCTCGGGCGGGCGGCCCACGTAGGCGCGCACTGGCGGCCGCAGCACCATCAGCCCGCCCTCGTGGCTGACCTCGCGCACTTGCTCGGTGCCCATATAGGCAGGATTGGAGCAGGAATTGACGCGGGTGGTGAGCCGCTTGCCGTCAAATGTGTAGGTGCCAGCGTAAGTATTGTACTCGCGGACCTGGTCAGCGTGCGCCCCCTGGCGGCCATCACCCGTCATAGCCATCATGCGACCGCTGCTCGTGAACATGACGCGGCCTATCGGCGCGCCGCCATAGGGAGCGGGCTGCGGCTTACCGTTCGCGTCGAATGCTTCGGCGCGCACAAGGCGCCAGGTGCCAACGATGCTGGTCATGAGACTCTCTCGCTCCACTCCATCGGATCCATCACGCCTTGGTCATCTGTCCTGCTCAGACCTTCACCACCTTGAATCGTTGGTCGTCGTCCGTCGCCATCTGGTTCACGAGGTCGATTTCCCAAGCGAGGTAGGCGCGCATGGCGCTCTCGCGATCGCCGCCCGCTCTCGAGCCGGAAGCCAGACATCGTCCGGCGTTTCGGCCATTCGATCGGCTCCTTCGCGAGAGGATAGCCAGCCGCGCTCCAAGCACGTGTCCCGCCTTCGAGCGTGAAACGGGCAGCGCGGTCGCTCGAGCGAGCTCCGCCGCCGCGACACGTGCGAGGTCACCGTCGGGCGACGTGAGCACGATGCTTTCCGCAGGTCGCAGCTTCTCGAGCGCCGCTGCCAAGCCGCGTGCGCGTTGCGAACCAGGCCCCCGGGATGTGGCCATTTCGGTAGAGTTTCGAATACTCGAGATCGATGAGCGTAACTGTGCCCGCATCGAGCCGCCGCTTCAACTCGATGGGGCTGATTGTGGCAACCTGCGCACGCTCGAGGCCGAGCGCGCGAGGGCGGTGAGGACCGGTCACCCGGCTTCCGGGTACATCCTCGAGCCTGATGACGGCCACGTCGTCCCAACCCATCTGCTTGAGCCAGGATGCCGTCATGACGGCGCGCACGCCGTCCGTGTCGGCGAGCACGACGCGGGCGCCCCAGGTGGCGAGATAGTTGTCGGTCTCCTGCACCAGCTGCCCGCCTGGCGCCGACCGAATACCCGTCACATGACCGGCCTCGTACTCCTCGGGTGTGCGCACGTCGAGCACATAGAGCGAGCGCCTGTCGCTCTCGGCGCGCCATGCTGCGAGCGTGTGGCGATCGATGCGCGGAATGTGCAAACCGCGGGCGATGCGCTCGACCGATCGGCGCGCGGCTTCGGCGGACGCTGGTGAGACCTCGGGCGGCTTCCGGTCAGCGCCCTGGGTGACCTGGAAGCCCGCGAGATGCCAGGCCATGGTGCCGTCCTTCAACGAGACGACCTTGTTGGGAACGCCGGCATTGATTAGCGACTGGGCGCCTATGATGCTGCGCGTACGACCGCCGCAGTTGACGATCACCATCGTGCTCGGCGACGGCACCAGATCCTTAAAGCGGTAGACCAGTTCGGCGCCAGGGACGCTGACGGCGGTCGGAATGGAGTTGCTGTGGTACTCGGCGAACGAGCGACTGTCGAAGACGGCGATGTCCCGGCCGGCATCGATCAGCGCCTTGAGCTCGGTGGCAGTGATCCAGGGCGTGCCGAGATCGTGCTCGACAACCTCGGCGAACGCCTTGCTCGGCACGTGCACGCCGCTGTAGATGCGAAAGCCGGCGCTCTCCCAGGCGGCGATGCCGCCGTCAAGGACCGACACGTCCGAATAGCCGAGGTCGGCCATCCGCTGGGCGGCCCGCTCGCCTAAGCCTCCGCCGTCGTCACACCACACAACGCGTGTCTGGCGTCGCGGCACCATGTCGTCGGCCAGCACCTCGATGCGTCCCAACGGCATGCACGCAGCCATGAGGATGTGGCGCTCCCCGAACGTCAGCTCCTCGCGGGCATCGAGGAGAGCGATTTCGAGCCCGTCGTGCAGCGCCGCCTTGAGGGCCCGCGCGTCGATGCGCTTGATCGAACCAGACATCGCTTCCTCCTCCTACAAGGCGCCGCCGTACCTGGCACTCGCCGGCGGTGGCGGGCTGGTCAGTACAAACGGAAATGCGGTATCCAACCCGCGCATCAGAGCTTGCTCACTGACGTCTTTAGGTCCCGCCCTCTCCTCTGCACGATCCATCCAACTTCACGCTGGCGCGCGCGGAGAGGGACAACCGCGTGCATTGTTCTTGACTTGGGACATCAGAGTGCCCCGATTTGGAAGTTGTTATCCGCTTGGCGCATAGGCGTCGAGAGTGCGGCGGCAGAACCGAGCAATCGAAGCGAGAATGTCGTCGGCCGTCTTGGTCCAGCGGAAGGGCTTGGGACGGCGTTACGTTGCATCGATAAAGGCGCGATGGCCGCGTCAGCTCTTTGATCGATCGGTGAGCGCCGCGTTTGATCTGCTGTCGGCAACAACGCGAAGAAGCGCTCGACCTGATTGAACCAGGACGAGGACGTCGGGCGTGAAGTGGGGATGCCAGTTGGACGCTTGGCGAACCAGTCGCGGATCAGCAGCGTCTTGTGACTCGACGCATTGTCCATGATGACGTGGACGTCGAGGTCCGTCGGGCACGTTGCGCTCGAGGCGTCGAGAAAGCGTCAAAACTCCGCCGCACGATGGCGCGACATGCACTGGCCGATCACGTACCGGCTTCATCGTTCCTGGTCACCGCAGCGAACAACGCGCGTCGTGGGCCGTGACGTTCGTAGTCGTGCGTGCGCCGCTCGACCTGCCCGGTCGCATCGGCAGCAGCGGCTGGGTGCGATCGAGCGCCTGGATCTGCGACTTCTCATCGACGCAAATACCAGCGCGCGTCCGGCGGGTCGAGATAAAGCCCCACAATGTCGCGCACCTTCTCGACAAACAGCGGATCGCTCGACAGCTTGAACGTCTCGCTGCGATGCGGCTGCAAGGAGAAGGCGCGCCAAATGCGATGCACGGTCGAGACCGACAGGCCCGACGCCTTCGCCATCGCTGCGCGTGCTCCAGTGCGTCGCGGCCCCGGGCATCGTCTCCAGCGTCCTGCGTCACCACCTCGGTCGATCCGGTCGTCCCCGATCTTGCGTGGCGCGCCACGTCGGGGCTCGTCATCGAGGCCATCGAGGCGATGTTTGGCAAAGCGCTCGCGCCACGTGCGGACGGTCTGGCGGGTGACACCAACAGCGTCCGCTATTGCACGGTCTGTTCAGCCCTTCTGCGGCACCCAGCACGATCTCGGCCCTCTGCGCATGCCCGCGTAAAACCTTGCGACGCCGCACCAGACGCTCCAGATAGTCGCGCTCGTCCTTACTGAGTATGATCTTGCTGGCCTTCGTTGCCCGACATGCCATCCCTGATCTTCCGAATCACGGCCTAGGTCAGACGAAATCATAACGCCGGGCAGCCGGCTGAGAAAATTTGCAAACGGGACACTAGGAGCCCAAACATCATTACCAGCAATGCGCGTTCCGTGGTCATGACCGTCAGCCCTGAACGCTCCAATCAAACTGTCCCCGCGCCAGTGCAAACCAGCACACTAGCGCGGTCTACCCTCCTGCATCAGGGCTAATTAGCGGCGTTACGAAAATCAAACGCTCACGCGTCAACGCCCTTGCGTCGGCGTTGGCCAGGCGGATCATCGTGTCCACTTCGCGCTGCCCAATGGCCGCACTCCATCGGTCCTTGCAGGTCGAGTCCTCAAACCGCCTGGACAATTCCATTGAGGTTTAATGCCGGCCCAAGGCTACCTCGCCCCTTCATGCAGTCTAGGTAAGTCAGCGAAAGTCAGCGAAAGGCTTTCTTACGTTTCTCGCGTCCTGGCTCTGTGGTCCCGGCGGGCCAATGCAATATCCGGGGAAACACGTAATGCGACACGGAACCACAGCGGTCTTCTAAAGTTCCACCTGGGGCGGTGGGGGTGCGGGACCTAGCCGAGGGGTCTGCGCCGTGTCGAGGGATTTCAGACTAATTGAACGCGAGATCGCGCAGGCTGGGCGGTGGGCCGTAAAGTGGCGATTGCTTCAGACTGAGGCCCTTGGGATCGCCGGTGCAATGCGCGATCCAGAAGCCCGGTGGCATATGCTGTCCATTGCGAAGGCTTACAGGCTCCTGGCTGAGCAGCGTAGCGAACGACTGGCTAGGCTCGCAAGTCACATCAAGAGGCGATAAACACACTGAAATGGCCGACTATGCGAAGAAAGCTCTAACGATACCGAAGGCTAGAATGCCGGCAACCACGAGCTGATCCAAGAACAAGGCCACCTCACCACCGGCAAGTATGTGCACGAGCACCAAGCCGATCGCCAGGGTTATCGGTAGAGCGAATATCCAGTTCACTAACGTCCCTCCCCCAAATCCCTCATCGACGGGTCTGGCCGCGCATGACGCGGGTCGGAATACCGCCCTTTTTCACCAGGCGCGGTTCTAGGGCGCCTGTAGCTTCTCCATTACCGGCACCGCAAAGTGCCACTGCAGGTTCTCCCTCGCCTTCGCCTCGGTATCGAACGGCCCCTCAGTCCATAGCCATGCACCACGTCACCCTTTGCAGTGCTTGCGTCGACGTAATATTTGCCATCTTCCGCAAGCACTATGTCGACAGCGATCTTGACCTCAAAGACAATTGTGCCAGCGGTAGCCACGCCGGTATCCCCTCCCAGAAGTCCAGATACTTCCCGCGACTCTCTCCTAGCTTCTTCTGAGCTGATCATCAGGTCAGCCGGCGGACCAAGATAGGCCTCCATCAAAGGGAAAAGCGCCGTCTGGACGGCGCTCCTCCCAGGGAATGCGTGCGTTCGAGGGTGCACGTCGCCCGCAGCGAGGCATTCCCATTAGAAATTGTAAAACCTTGAGCAACTACAGGGACAAGTTCTTTCCCCGAACAGCTCCTTTGACGGCCTCCCTCCTTGGCATTTTTGCCACGGTCCGGTCGGGTAGGGTTAGGGCGCCATCCCACCAGCCAGGGCGGGCTCAAACGTGTCGCCGGGTACCGATCGCTTTCAGCACTCTGGCGATTTGGGTGTAGATCCGAGTTGGGCGAAATTTTGCAGCGACTAACCGGGAGACCGCAGGTGAACATCGTCACGGCACTGGTGCTGGTCGCGGCTAGTTTGATCCTGAGCCAGCCAGCCTTTGCTCAAGAGAAACTTTGCGCGTCCGCCGGGGACCGCGATGACCTTGATCGCTGGCCATGACATTCTGCGACACGGCATCGACGCCTTCGAAGCCAATCAGACTTGCACGCGACCCAAGGGACAGAAGTGGGCATGCGGTGAAGCGGCGCGCTTCAAGCTGCAGGAACTGGTGCAAAGTCGTGGTGAAGTGCTTAGCCGAGATAGACCGTGATGGAGCCGGCCGACAGGGCGGTGATGTTCCATCGCCAATTGAGCGGCGTTTGGTCGCCGGTGCCCCGGCCGGTGAACGCTGCGACGGCTACTGCTGTCGCTAACTGGTGCGGCGGCGACCCACCTAGTCTCCATTCAGGTTCACCTCAACTTGCGCCTAGCCCGTCGCGCCAGTGTAAATCGATGCGGTAGATTTGGCCGAAATCCGTCGCGCAAACGGTGCAATCGGAGCGCGTTGCCGCGACCACCGCGAAGTGGCGGCCGAGATGATGGGGCCAACTCCGCCCTCGGGAGCTCGGCACGACTATGGCCAAGCTCTACCAATTTTTCGAGGACGCGCTTGTTGCGGCTCGACTGCGCGCAAGCCGGGCGGCAGCTTGCCCTCGCTCTGTAGCGCGCGCACGGCCACTTCGACTTTTTTGCCGAAGCTCATGACGGTGTCCTTCTAGAGGTTGATTGATCAGTTCGCCGCGGCGATGGTGATTTCAAGCCGCCATTTGGCGTCTTGATTTCGACCGTTGGCCGGCGCCGCGCTGTCCCAGCTCGCGGTGATGGACGCGACCCGCGAATCATCCTCGATCACCTGGTGCGCGACGAGAAGATCGTGCAGCGCCTTGGTGGCAATGTATCGAGGTCGCGCCGGCGCCGATCGGGGCGGCCGGCGGCAATTGATCTGGTTCGCTCCGCTATCAGACAAAAATGCTTCGACGCTTATGACCACATCCGACATGCCTATCATGCGGCTGCCACGGCTGGAGACGGCCGGGCGATTGCCAAAACGTCCAGGTCCACCATGGCACTGTGGGCCGGCCGCGGAACAGAGGAGCTTGCACCCGCGACGCCACCGACAAGGCAGGTCGCAAAGTACTGCAGCCTCAATGAGGCAACGCTAGAGGTGGGGCTGTACTAAATCGGTCGGTGGGTATAGGCTCATCTGATACGCAGCACCAAGCTCGTTCTCGCTACGCGCACTTGGCCTCAAACTTAGCCGATCATCACGCTTGCTGCGCCCCTTTGGGGATTGATCGACGGCTCGGGTCATCTCGGCCGATATCAAATAGGCCGTCCACCTTGGCAGTTCGCGCTCAGCTGCGCCAAGGACCGGCCCGTGTCACCGAACCGTATTCTGTCACGGCTTTCGCCAGCCGATATAGGTTTGCTGGAGCCTCACCTGGAATTTGGTCGATCTTCCCGTCCATCGCCCCTTGGAGGGCCGAAATAGACGCATCGATTATGTCTATTTCATTGAGGCGGGTTTTGCCTCAGTAGTCGCCGACGGTTCTGGCAAGCCGGGCATTGAGGTTGGCATCATTGGTCGCGAAGGCATGACTGGATTGGCTATTGTAATGGGGTATCAGCGCGCGTCTCACGATACTTACATTCAGGCTGCCGGCACAGGACAGCGGATAAGAGCAGGTAAGCTGCGTGAGGCCGACGAGCGCAGCAATACGCTTCACCGGGCGACGTTGCGCTACGCTCATGCCTTCCTGGTGCAGACCACTACAACGGCCCTAGCCAACGGGCGGAGCAAAATCGAGGAGCGGTTGGCGCGTTGGCTATTGATGGCGAATGTAGCCGTACTCGACGGTGACCGATTGCCCCTCACGCACGAATTCCTGTCTTTGATGTTGGGTGTACGCCGATCTGGCGTGACCATCGCTCTGCAGGCGCTGGAGCGAAAGCGTCTCATTTCCAGGAAGAGGGGAAACATCCTTATCCTCAATCGCAAAGGACTGGAGAAGCAGTCAAACGGAGCCTACCTAACCTCTGAGCTTTAATGGCAAGAAATGCCGCCGACGCAACGCCGAGCGGGTATCATTCTCCGAGGCGCGTAGCCGGTCGATCAATATGTGTTGGCCCGCCAGGCGCCGCTCGGCCTCGTAGACTTGACTGCTGTTGCAGCTGTATTGCTCGTCGTGCCTGGTCATCAACCCAAGCACCACCTTTCGCGCCCTAGAACGGCAATTCAAACAAGGTCTCCCAGTTATCGTCGGCAACGATTATCCTCCCACGGTTGGCGGACGCCTCGTTCATTGACGCTCCGTTCATTGCGTCCCCATTCACGACCTGTTGCGCGCGCTGTGTTGCCTCCACTTTAGCGTGCGCGGTATTGGCGAGTACGATGCCTTCATGGTCTAGTAAGGTGATTTGGCCACGTCTCACGTGGAAGTAATAGTGAGGCATCGCAAGCCTCCGCGCATGTTTGCCATTTGAGCGATGGAGAGCGGGCGCGTCGCGGCACCTTGATTTAGTGCCGCATCAATGTCTCGAAGTACGTTATCGTACGGTATCCTGAAGGGATCGTCCAAAATCGAACAAAGCTCTTGATTGCAGGGCTGATAAGCCGATTTGCCAGCCTTCAGGGATTGATCAGGCGCGCGCGGAAATCCGGAGCATCAACAAGTTTGCGGTGGAGAAGGTCGTTCCCATCCGGGCTCGAAGCCAACAACGATGGCGATCCTCGACGGCGAGCTATGCCTGATCGACCCAAAGGTGGGGCGCACTTCAATGCGAACGCGCGCATCGGACGAGGCGCAGTTGGCGTTCCTCGCCTTAGTCGCAAATGCGGCGCCTGTAGAGGCCCCCAAAGAGGACCCGGCGCCGCCTTAGAAGTTCTGGTGATACGAGCTATCTAAAGCGTCCAACCCGGCCTACGCCGACGCCTAGGCCTCTGCGGACGCCTATGCCACCACGGTAGCCAACACCGCCGTAGGCCGCACGTCTGATGTTACGGCGTGCGATACCGCGGGCTATGCCATAGCCACCGTAGCCACCGTAATAGCCGCCGTAGCCACCGTAGTAGGCGGGGAAGAGTAGCCGTAGCTCATGTACCCATAACGGGGGGCTGCATAACCAGCAGCGGCATAGCCATAACCCCTACCCTCCCAACAGGCTGCGACTGATGGACTTTCAAGGACAAGAAGAGGCGCAGCGACCACCAAGGCGGCGGCAATTGTTCGTAAGCGCATCTGATCACTCCTTTCGGATATTCCCGGATTTGAAACAAATGCCAGTTGCGCGGCCGCAAAACACTCAGGCGAAACCCCGAAAGCGGATGATCATCGTGCTGATGAGAGCTGGCAGTCGATATTTTCAATTTCGAATTTCAGGATTGAGCAACCTCGGATAGGATGTAGGGTAGGCAACGGGAACCTCGGCATCTTCTCCAGGATGACCTCGCAATCGTCCTCAAGCAGCTGCGGCATCACCTCGGACCGACGTAGCTGCGCTTAGAGCATTGCGAGTGCCTCGTTCCAGGTTGGAGACAAGCGCTTTCGGCATCGCAACGCGCTGGCGCGCTTCGACGATAAACAGATTGATCCTTGCAAGGCGCCTGTACCAACTCCTACGCAGCATCGCTAAGCTTGCCTGCCCGCGCACCGCCTGCAGGTTGATCCTGCTTGGCAGTAGTCGGGAACTTATTTTGGTATAAGATCTCTCGATTGTCGGTAAGCCTCATTACTTAATACCTGCACGATTATCGCCGGTTAACCCGCAAACGAACAAAACGGGTTGCAGTCCAACCTCTCCGTCCGTCATAGGTCATTTGGCCACGATACTGTTTGTCTACAAACTATTGCATTCGCGATGCATTGCACCGCAGCAATCGGAGACCACATAAAAGTTTTCGCATAGGTGGATCGAATACCGTCCCGTGGGTTTCCTGCGCAAAGTGCTCGCGCCCGCAGGAGAGCTTCGAGATGGCGCAATACTTCTTCCACGTTAAACGTGGTTAAGTGGCCGTACTGGACCAGGACGGTATCGAACTGGCCAACCCTGCTCAGGCCGAAGAGGAGGCAGTGCGGCGCGCGCAACGGTGTTTGGCGGATGACGTTTGGAACGGAACGCTTGTCAGCCGTGGAATGATTATCGTCGCCGACGAAAACTGGCGGCGACTATTTGAATTGCCGTTCTAGAGGCCACTGGGTTCACTTCGTACTCACGCCTCGGCAGAACTGTCGTGCGCCGTAGTGTCCTAACTACGCTCTTTGAACGTGTAGTAGCCGAAAGCCCTCACTCGGCTGAGCGCTTCTTTGAGGTCAGCGACGCCCAGCGGAGGCCTAGTTTTTTCGTCGTCAAGTGCCTCCATGAAGGCCCAATGCCTGTAAGGCGTGGACGACGGAAGGTTTCGACCGGTGATGTCAGTTGTGAGCGCACGGTCGCCATTGCGCTGAAACAAGTAAACCAACATCGCCTGCGCCTTCTATGGGAGGCATTGTCCAGAAAATTACATTTGGTGTGCGCTGGAGTAGTTGTGATCCCCACTTTTGGGGAGTGCGTAGGCTAATGACCTAAAAGGAATTGCTGCAACGGCTCAACGCCGCCAAGAACGACCCTGAGCACCTAGTCGCCCACTGGATGCAAGGGCCGCAGCGCGCAACGGAAGCATCACCGTACAAGAATGCAAGCAGCTTATCGTGGAAAGTCGGCGCCTGGCGCGGAAGCAACTGCTGAAAAAGAAGTAGAGACGCCTGGTTCACCCCAGGCCCTTTTTCAAGTCTTCGCGCACCGCAATCCAATAACATGCAGCACAAACGGCGAGACCGATCAGCCAATAGAGCCACCTCGCTTCCACGTCGTATCTGGTCAGCACATTTGAAGTGACTTCACCCACAAGACAGCCGAAGAATATTCCGACCATGAGGCCCTTCGCTCGCGGGTTAAGCCACTTGCGTTCGCGGTCCCCCAAAGAAGTGGCGATAAACGTCAGCAGGGCTGCCCCGAACAGCAGCAGGATCGTATCTTCCGCCGTCATAGCATCGCCATCGTGCTACCACTCATTCAAGCCAGCTTCGACCGCAACTCAAAACGGGACGCATCGTCCCCGCATCAAAAATTCGCCACCTCCCCAAACATAGCTGAGCCTGAATTGCCGATCGCTTTCTCCTCTCATCTTTGGGCTTTGCCCTTCGCTGTTGCGGAATACTAGCCAACCGAGCCCGACGCCCTGCTTGAATGTGCTAAGCTTAGGCCCGCTTTCCGTCTCTTGGTAAGGACCCGTGAATTCCGGTGATAGGGACGCCGAGCGCAGGCCGAAGCTGGTCTCGATGGTCAGCAAGAACTTTTCTGGGTCGACTTTGAAGTTCCCCGTCACGACGGTCTTATCACTGAGCTCTTGTATTCCAACCATATGCTCGGTCACGCATGCCCACACTTCCCTTGATGACGTTTGTGCCTGAGGACTTCCCGCGAAGATAACGGTGAAGGCGATCCACAATCGCGGCAGCCCGCGCGACCAGTTCACGGCAGCCTCCAAGCACCATGCGTTACGGCATTGAACCATCGACACCATAGGCAATCTCGGGGCCTCCTGCGCCCCCCTCGCCCGGCGACAGGTGGCGTGCGTTGCTCCGATCTGCGGAGCATACCCACCGGTTCAATGCTCATCCCTTGGGAGGTGATAGCTTCCCCCGCGCTTGTCATCACTTACCGTCAGCGTTCTTAGCGCCAGAGCGCCTATGGAGCCGACCGCACCCTCGGAAGATTTGCGACCGCGTATGACCAGCTAGCACAACAACTGAGCAAGCATGTTGTCCCTATTTGTCGGGATGACGCTCAGGGGGCGGCCCGAGCAAATAGGGACCGGCCTGCTCATGGGTGATCCTGTTCGACCGCACCTTATCTCCGCTGCCCATGTGCTTGTTAAGGGGAAGAACCTCTGCTTCCACACCGCACCAGGGAGGATGGAGCTAAAACTTGCTGCGCCTCCCTATCCTGCCGTCGGCAAGTATGCGCTCCAACAACGACCTTCGAGGCAGGAACTCCGATTGGGCCGATTTCCCTTTACACCGGACCATCATGCCGAGCGCGGCAGGCCGCGATGGCATTGGCCGTCGAGCACGACCGCGAGATTGTCTGGCCGCAAACAAACCTGCGAGCGGTGGTCTACAACGCGCAAACGCCGTCATTCGCGGGCGCCGAGATAACCGGTGCTACGGGAAATGTCCCAACCCGATCGCTGCTGTGGCGACACGCTTGACGAACAAGTTCGCGAACGCGCGATGGCGAATCGAGGACGCCAGCAACTTGCCGCGTGGCGTGGCGTTGATCTCGCCCCACCGCCCGGTGCTCTGGATCATCGACCTGACCGGGCTTTCGCCTCCATCCGGCGAGCGTGCAGGATCGGCTCGGTGTAGCCGTTCGGCTGCTCGCGGCCCTTGAAGACCAGGTCGCAGGCGGCCTGAAAGGCGACCAGGTCGAAGTCCGGTGCCATCGGCTGGTAGAGCGGGTCGCCCGCGTTCTGCCGGTCGACCACGGCGGCCATGCGCTTCAGTGTCTCCGTCACCTGGTGCTTCGATGATGACGCCGTGATGCAGCCAGTTGGCGATGTGCTGGCTGGAGATGCGCAGGGTGGCGCGGTCCTCCATCAGTCCGACGTTGTTGATGTCGGGCACCTTGGAGCAGCCGACGCCCTGGTCGATCCAGCGCACCACGTAGCCGAGAATGCCCTGCGCGTTGTTGTCGAGCTCCGCCTGCATCATCCTCCGGCGGCCGGTTCGTGCCGCTCCGCGACCGGGATCGTGAGGATATCGTCGAGCGGCGCGCGCGGCCGCGAGCGCAGCTCCTGCCTGCCGCGCGCGGCACGTCGACCTGTGATAGTGGAGGCGTGCAGCGTGGCGGCGGTCGGCGAGGGGACCCACGCGGTGTTCGCGCCGGCCTCCGGGTGCGCGATCTTGGCGCTCAGCATGTCCGCCATCCGGTCGGGCATCGCCCACATGCCCTTGCCGATCTGCGCGCGGCCGGGGAGCCCGCACGTCAGGCCGATGTCGACGTTCCAGTCCTCGTAGGCCTGATCCAGGTCGACGCCTTCATGTCGCCCTTGCGGATCATCGGCCCGGCTTCCATGGACGTGTGGATTTCGTCGCCGGTGCGATCGAGGAAGCCGGTGTTGATGAAGACGACACGCGGTCGCTGTCGCCGCGCGGATGCATTCCTTCAGGTTGAGCGTGCGTCCGCCGCTCCTCGTCCATGATGCCGATTTTGAGCGTGTTGCGCGGGAGCCCGAGCGCCGCTTCGACGCGGTCGAAGAGCTCACCGGCGAAGGCGACCTCCTCGGGCCCGTGCATCTTCGGCTTGACGATATAGACCGAGCCGGCGCGGCTGTTCCCGGACTTGACCGTGCGCTGCAGAGTCGTGCAGCGCGATCGGCGACGTGACCATCGCGTCGAGGATGCCCTCGGGGATTCGGAGCCGCCCTGCGGTCGAGTGACCGCGTCGATCGTCATCAGGTGGCCGACGTTGCGCACCAGCATCAGGCTGCGGCCGGGCAGGGTCAGCGTCCCGCCGTCGGACGCGGTGTAGACGCGGTCGGGATTGAGCGCGCGGGTCATCGTGCGCGCCGCCCTTCTCGAAGTCTCGCGGTCAGCGTGCCGTTCATCAGGCCCAGCCAGTTGCGATAGGCGCCGACCTTGTCGTCGGCGATCGACGGCGGCGATCGAGTCCTCCAGTCCATGATCGTCGTGATCGCGGCCTCGAGTAACACGACGGCCACGACCGGCCGTATCGTCCTTGCCCATGTGGTGGCCGCTGTCGATCTGGATCTCGACGTGCAGTCCGTTGTGGCGGAGCAGGATAGCACGGGGCTCCGACGGATCGCCGCGATAGCCGATCAACTGCGCAGGATCGGCGAGTCCACCGGCGTCGTCGCGGAGGAGAGGCCGATCAGCCGCGCGGCGCTGTCCAGCCAGGTGTCGGCGACGTTGTCAAAGCTGACCACCAGCCCGCCGTCCTGCACGGCATAGCCTCGCACGGCTGCATGCGAGCCTTTCGCGAGCGGCGCCACCTCGTCAAGGAAGCGCTTGGTCCAGGCGAACACCCTGGCGCCGCGCATCGGATTGTAGCCGCCGCCGCGGGTCGCTCCATTGTCCTCGGGGATCACGTCAGTGCCATACAGTGCGTCGTAGAGGCTTCCCAGCGCGCGTTGGCGGCGTTTAGGGCATAGCGGGCGTTGGTGACCGGGACCACCAGTTGTGGGCCAGCGACGCAGGCGATCTCATCGTCGACGTTGGCGGTGTCGACCGCGAAGTCAGGGCCCTCCGGGACGAGGTAGCCGATCTCTGCTAGGAACTTCTTGTAGGCGGTTAGGTCGGAGGGTTGGCCAATATGCGCTTTGTGCCACGCGTTGATCCGGCTCTGCATATCGTCTCGCACCTTGAGCAGCGCGCGGTTTTTCGGTGCCAAGTCGTGCACAATGCGGTCGAGACGCGCCCAGAACGCGGTTTCGGATAGGCCGGTACCCGGCAGTGCTTCCCGGTTGACGAAGTCATAGAGAACCTTTGCGACGCTCAAGCCGCCGACCAGCACACGCTCTGTCATTGCTTTCTTGTTCCGAGACTGCTCCGCGATCACACCTTCCTTGATCAGGTCGTCGATCTCTCTCGGGGCATAACCCGACGAGAACGTCTCGCGAACGCTGTCCCAGAAGGGAGGCGACTATGCATATGGCGCCGACAACTTCACGGGCAGCCCTCGGTGTGCACCTTGCCGGCGATGCTCTACCACCGCTCTGCTCCAGCGCGGTCGATCGGCTCGGCACGCTGAGCTCATCGCGAGGCAATTCAACATGGCATTGGCCCGCATCGACGACAAATGGATTTTTCCGGCAACATCGATAGCTCTACCTATAAATCTTAGCCACCCAAGATCGTTTCACGTTGGTGGCAAGTCGAGTGGTTTCGAGGCGGGGTCATATAGTTGACGTTCTGCACTTCCGGCAGCGACAGTACCGTTTCTCGCAGAAAATTGCCAAGGGCTCGCGCAATGCTTTGCCCGGGTAGGTTACCCGGGCGATGCGCAACAGCGGGTATCGATCGATGCGCGGCGCCGAGGGAACGATTGCTACGCCATGTCCTTTCTGGCCATCGTCAGTAACGTATGCGGCACCCGGCTTTCGAAGGCGATGTTGACCTCAATTCGCGCCAGACGGCAGGCGGCATCCAAGGTGCGGCGGAAGATGAAACCGGTATATCGAGCAGGAGCAGCGGATGGGCCGCGAGCTGGGCTACCTCGATTGCGGCACCCTTGCCGGTCACCAGCCGCGGATGCCCGACGGCAAGCAGGTCCACCGGCTTCAGCGGAAGGTTCTCAAGGCGAGGATTGTCGGGCCGAACGGCACGAAGCAGATTTTGACCCAGGTAAATCTCGCCACGCTCGAGCAATCCTAGGGTTTCCGCCCCAATCGCCTCGATCAATCTCACCTTGCACGTTTGGGTAGCTTTTCGCGTAGCGGTGCAGAAACTCGGAGATGACGCCGTCGATGTACTGAGGCGAAGCAGCCACCTTCAGCACCCCTGTATCGCCGCGCCTCAGTGCTTGCGCTCGCCTCCCTCAACAATGCCTGCCGAAATCTTGTCTCGGCGTTTCCGCAACGCTCACCACCATGGTATTTGGCCATAACAGCTTGCGGTGGCTGATGAGCTCACGATTGCCGACCCCGAAGGGCTCTCCTTCATCACTCGCACAGTTGGCCGTCGCCGATACACAGACGATCGCTTCCGTGTCACACGACCCAAAGCAGACCTACGTGCATGCGCCTGCGGTCATCTCCCGCACGATGCGGAAGCATTCTACCCCTGGCTAAGAGGCAATGGTCTCACCCGGCTGGGCGGTGCATCGCCGCTCGACTGTCCATTACGCGCGACAATGCTTAATTCCATCTATCTGCACGCCACGATTTCAATATAGTCTGCGGGCGGCGGCTTTCCGCCCGCGAAGTAAAAAATGATTTGGGAGGAACCGATGAAGCGCATAGCGATGGCCATCGGCCTTGCGGTTATTGTCTCACATGGGGCCAGTGCCCAGACCAGCGAACAACTAGTCAAGGGCGCGACCGACACCTCGAACGTTCTCAATTACGGAATGGGCTACAATCTCAATCGATTCAGCACGCTGGATCAGATCAACAAGGACACCGTCAAGAACCTCGTACCGGTGTGGAATTACAGTTTTGCTGACGATCGAAGCGAGGAATCACAGCCGCTGGTCTATCAGGGCGTGATCTATGTGACGACGCATTCCGCCACGATGGCGATCGATGCCAAGACCGGAAAGCAGATCTGGAAGACGAAGGTCGAATATCCGCCGGAGACGCCGCGAGTCGTCTGCTGCGGTATCATCAATCGCGGCGCTGCGCTGTTTGACGGCAAGGTACTGCGCACCACCCTCGACGCCAATGTCATCGCGCTCGACGCCAAGACCGGCAAGGAGCTCTGGCGTCAGAAGGCCGCCGACATCAAGGAAGGCTATTCCATGACGGTGGCACCGCTGGTCGCCGATGGCGTGGTCCTGACCGGCATCTCCGGCGCGGAGTTCGGCACCCGTGGCTTTATCGACGGCTGGGATCCGGCCACCGGCAAGCATTTGTGGCGGACCCACACCATTCCGAGCCCGGACGAGCCCGGCGGCGACACCTGGAAGGGTGACACTTGGAAATTTGGCGGCGGATCGACCTGGATCACCGGCTCCTACGACCCCGAGCTGAACACGGTTTATTGGGGCATCGGCAATCCCGGCCCGTTCAACTCCGCAGTGCGGCCCGGCGACAATCTTTATACCTGCTCGGTGCTCGCGCTCGATCCGAAGACGGGCAAGATCAAATGGCACTACCAATTCTCGCCCAACAACCCGTTCGACTACGACTCGGTGGCCGAGATGGTGCTCGCCGACATGAATATCGAAGGCAAGCCGACCAAGGTGCTGATGGATGCGAACCGCAATGGCTTCTTCTACGTGCTCGACCGCACCAACGGAAAGCTGCTCGCGGCCAATCCTTACGTGAAGGTCAATTGGGCGACCGGCATCGATCTGAAGACCGGAAGGCCGATCGAGACCGACATCACGAGGGACGCGCGCGAGGGCAAGAAAGTGACGGTGTTCCCGTCAATTCTGGGCGGCAAGAACTGGGAGCCGATGTCCTACAATCCGCAAACCGGCATTGCCTATGCCAACACGCTGGCATTCGGTGGTCACTACAAGACCGAGCCCGTCACTTACAAGGCCGGCGAATGGTATCTCGGCATGGACCTCACCGATCTCTGGGAGTGGGGTGATGGACCGCGCGGTCATCTCAAGGCGATCGATCCGCTTACCGGAAAGACCAAGTGGGAAGCGCCCAGTGACATCCCGCGCTTCTCCGGCGTGCTCTCCACCGCCGGCGGCGTCGTCTTCTCCGGGCAGTTGACCGGCGAGTTCGAAGCCTTTGACGCCGACAGCGGCAAGAAGCTCTGGCAGTTCCAGACCGGCTCCGGCATCGAGGGGCAACCTGTGACGTGGCAGCAGGACGGCGTGCAGTATGTTGCCGTCGCAAGCGGCTATGGTGGGGTCTACTCGCTGTTCTCCGGGGACGAGCGGCTGGCGAAAGTGCCTCCGGGCGGATCGCTATGGGTATTCGCGCTCAAGCAATAACCGTCGGTCGCGCATGCCAAGAGAAATGTCTTGCCAGATGGCGGCGACCTTCGCCGCCGTCGCGGTGCTGGCGGTCGTGTCGATGGTAACCGCCCGCGCCGCAGAGGAACTGAATGACAGCAGCGTTCAGGCACAGATCGACCACGGCAAGGCGACCTACGCCCAGAAATGCTCGCATTGCCACGGTCCCAACCTGATGAACTCCGGCACCGTCACGCCGGACTTGCGTGGTTTCCCGGATGACAAGCCGCGCTTTGTCACCGCCGTTAAGCAGGGCAAGAACAACAAGATGCCGCCCTGGGGAGACATCCTGAGCGACGACGAGATCACCGATCTCTGGGCCTATGTTTCGAGCCGGAGGAAACCATGAAAGTTCGAGTTGCAGCCTTGGGTCTTGCGGCGATCTTCTCAGGCCTGCAAACGGCCGCCCACGGCGCCGACGATCCCCTCAAGGTGTGCCTCGACGAAGATCGACCGCCGTTTTCCTCGCATCAGCGGGGCAAGCCCGGCACCGGCTTTGACGTCACACTGGCGCAAGTTATCGCGGATCGGTTGGGACGGCCGCTCAAGATCCAATGGTTCGAAAGCAAGCTCGACGAGGATTCGAGCCCGCAGCTCGAAGCCAATGCGCTACTTTCCGACGGGCGCTGCTCGCTGGTCGGCGGCTATGCGCTGACCCGCAATTCGCTGGTCGTGCCCGGCGTGAAGACGGCCAAGCTTCCGGATTTCGAAGGCGCGACCCGCGATGATCGCCGGCGCCGCATCGAACTCGGCGTCCTCACGCCCAGTCAGGCTTACGTCTATTCGCCGCTAACAGTGGTGCTTGGACCCAAGACGCGCGGCCGCAGGATCGATGAAATCGGCGATCTCTCCGGATTGCGTCTGCTGATCGAAAGCGGGACGCTTGGCGATGCCATCCTGATGAGTTTCGAGAGAGGACGGCTGATCGACAACATCACGCATCTGGTGCCCGGCCGCGACGACCTGCTCGGCGCGCTCGACCGCGGTGACTACGATGCGACACTGCTCGACCTGGCCCGCTTCGACGCCTATCGCGCGGCGCACCGCGACACGGGCCTGTCCGCTTCCGGCTATTACTACCCGATCGGCGCCAATCGCGGCTATGTCGCGCTCGGAAGCGAGCCGGTACTGCTCGCCGCGGTCAACAAGGCGCTCGTCGATCTAAAGGCTGAAGGCAAGATCGCAGACCTCGGCAAGCAGGCAGGTCTAACTTATCTGCCACCGCGCGAGCCCGTGATACTTGATAATATTTGGGAGAAGATCTTCCAAAAATAGGGTATCCACCCGCAAGGTGCAGAGCCAATCTTTTCCGGCTGCAGCGAATTGTGCCGACAGGGAAATGATTTCCACAACGGCCCCGGAAAGCACCTCGGAGGGTGCTCGTCACTCATGTCCCCCCGTCTGGCACACAACGTCAGTTCGTTGCAGCGCACGGCGATCGTCCGGAATCTGGCGGTCTCCTGACCCGGTTGGCGTGCTCGCTGCGCTCCCGGTTGTCTGACGGCTTTCGAACGCCAGCCGGGCGGCCATCGTCGTGGATCTCCGGGGAGGCTCCCCCCACTCATTGCAACATGGTTGACATTGCTCCATACATTTTTCTCTACGGTGCCTGGCACCGTCGATCCGTGGAGCCGAGACCATGACCACCCGCCACGCCACCTGCAGTTGCGGCCAGCTCCGCATCACCGCCGCGGGCGAACCAGTACGCATCTCCATGTGCCATTGCCTGGAGTGCCAGCGCCGCACAGGCGCCGTGATCAGCAACCAGGCGCGCTTTCGCCGGCAGGAAATTACCATCACCGGAAAGGCCACTGAGTGGACGCGCACGGCCGAGAGCAGCAACGTCCTGACGTATAGCTTCTGCCCAGTGTGTGGCTCCACGGTATATTGGGAGAATACGGGATTTCCCGGCGTGATTGCCGTCGCCATCGGCACCTTTGCTGATCCGGACTTCCCGCCGCCGACCATCTCGGTGTGGGAGGAATGTCGGCACACCTGGGTCCCCTCGTCGTCCGACCCAGCCACGAAGCGCGTAATGAAGCAGGGATGAGGATAGCCAACCGGTCAATGCTGGACCCTAACTCGCTAATAGGTGAGGTGATCTGCAGGCACTGATTGTTGCGGCTGCTCAAAGCCAGTTTGGCACAAAGCCGCACAGGTGCAGACGTGACGGCTCATCAAATCCCTAGCGACGCAAGCACGCTCGCCTCGTCGTTTTGCTAAGCCCGGTGGCAAGTCTCAAGTTCAGCAATGCGGGTGCGATGGTCTCGGAAAAGGCCGGCGATCGTTGCCAAGCCATTCAGCGGGAAGTTCCAGGCGACACTGGACCCCGTCCGGAGCGAGCACAAGGTCAACCATTCCGCCGAACTCATAGGGAATTAGGTCACGAATTGTGCTCGTCCCATAACTCGATTTGGCGAGAGCGACGACAGGGGGGCCGCCGATTTCCTGCCATTCGAACACCAGATGAGATCGCGGGCCCCCGTTCAGCTGCCGGTCCCACCGGATCGACACGCGACCGTTCTTAGTAGAGAGCGCGCCGTACTTTGCGGCGTTGGTGGCAAGCTCATGGAGTACCATGGCCATTGCCTGACCCGCCTCGGGCTTCAGCAAGATGTCAGGGCCGTTGAACTCGGTGTTGTAGCGGGTGGCATACGGTGCGAGCTCGCCGCGGACGAGTTCTGTCAGCAACACACCTTGCCACCGACCCGAGCTCAACAGTTCGTGTGTCGTTGTCATCGAGCGAATGCGTCCATCGAGCGCCGCTACGAAATCAGCGACTGATCTGCTCCCTTGCCAGGTGTGGGAGACGACTGCGCTGACGGTCGCGAGTGCGTTCTTGGCGCGATGGTCGAGTTCGGCCAGCAAAGTGCGTTGGTGTTCCTCCACCCCTTTCCGCTCGGTTATGTCAATGCTAACGCCGACGACTCGCTGTGGGTGTCCACCGTTGCTAAAGGAAATAAAACAGCGCGTCTCAACCCATCGCAGCTCGCCACCAGGACGAATGACACGGTACTCTACGTTATATTCGTGCCGGCGCTCACGAAACGCCTCACTGCGGAACTGTTCTACCCTTCTTATGTCGTCGGGGTGCACGCCAGCCAGGCATTCGCTGCGTGCTATTTCTGTAGTGCCTTCAGGAAAGCCGTGGATGGCCGCATAGCCGTCAGAAATCTGCATGATCTCCGTGTCGGCGTCGTACGCGTAGGTACCAACGAGGCCAGCCTTTGCTGCCAGGGTAAGTTGTATATTGCGCTCGGCTAGGCGAGCCTCGGCAAGCTTGCGGTCGGTAATGTCCTCAATTACGGAGAGTAAATAGTCGACGGCACCGTCAACCTTGCGCACGCAGCCGACGGTGATGCTCGCCCAGATGCAGCGACCATCCTTGCGAACATAGCGCTTCTCCGTGCAGTAGCTATTGGCTTCGCCGGTGAGTGTTTTCTTCGACACTGAGAGATTGGCGGCAAGATCGTCCGGGTGTGTAACGTCCTGGATGGTCTTCGTCTCGAGTTCCTTGATGGAATAACCAAGCATGCGGGCGAAGGTGTCGTTGACCCGTAATAATGATCCTTTGGGATCGACCAGGACGACGCCCACCGTCGCGTTCTCAAAGGCCACACGGAACCGCGCCTCGCTCTCAGCTAGCGCCCGCCGCGCTTCAACCTGCTCCGTCCGGACCTCGGCGAACAGAAGCGCGCCGCCGACACTTCCGTCGACAGTGCGCCAGGGTGTCATTAACCAGCGCACCCAGTCAGTACGACCGTCCTGACGCGGGAATTGGTCCTCATCATGCGACAGCTCCTCGCCGGCCAGCACGCGGGCATGTATGTCGCGCCAACGCTGCGGGATGTCGGGAAAGATCTCGTAATGCGACCGGCCAATGAGCTGTGTGACTGGGGGGAGCCCGTAATCAGCAACGAACCGCCGCGAGACGGCGAGGTAGCGCATGTCGCGATCAAACATCGTAATCGCCGCTGGTGCGTGCTCCACGAACACGGCGAGCTGCGCCTCTCGTGCGGCCAGGGCGTCTTCGGTCCGTTTGCGTTCGCTGATGTCGACAAGCATGTTGACGGCACCGGTCAATTTTCCGGATGCGTTGAAAAGCGGTGTTGGGTAGGGGATGAAGGATACGCGCGTGCCATCTGGACGCTCGGCTACGGCTTCCATACCACGGATGGGCCGTCGTTGCTTGAGCGCCATGGCCATCGGGCACTCATCATGCGGCAGTGGTGTACCATCAGGCCAATAGAGTTTCCAAGAGCCGCAGAACTTGCTCTCTCCCAACTCAGGGCGGCAGCCCCAAAGCGTGACCGCAGCCTCATTGTAGAAGGTGATGTGCCCCTCGGCGTCCGTCTTGTAGATTGCGGCAGGAAGTGCCTCGATAGCCTCCCGAGACAGACCGTTGACATCACCGGATGTATCGGGTCGTGTCTTGGCGTTGGCGGCGGGCGTATTGGTTGGACGTACCCCGGCCCCTCTCAATACTCGGCTCCACTCGTTCATAGGCGCCAACTTCCGAGGTTACGCTGTCGATAGTAAAGTTGCTGAAGCCGCAAATGGTTGCCGTCCAGCATCCTTAGCTCGCGCCTGCCCAAATCAGGCGCCCGACCGCCATTCTGTTTCCCCGTTTCGGGGCTTTATGCAGACTTGATATTTTTGCGGCACGCGGCCAGTAGCGTGAACCAGGGTACTTCAGTACTTATCTGGACATTGCTTGGGGGGATGTCTGTAGTAAGAAGGATAGTTAATTTGTAGCCGTTGGCGGGCGCAAACTCTTTCGCTCTCCCAATGTCCGGGGTGGTCAATTGCTCGGCCCGAGCTCTTAGCATTAAGACCCGTCACAACGCCGCACTGCGAGCCTGCCTTAGATAGCCGGTGATGACCGAGCCAATGATGGCGCCGTCGGCACTCCATTGCCGATGCGGCCATGATGGCCACTGCTGCTTCGTGGACGCGCACAAATCACCCAGCACTGGCAGTTGAGGGCTCGGGTGACGGTTGCGAGATGACTTTGCACTACGCAATCCCATTGCCTCGGTGACGCATCATTTGCCGGCCGGTTTTTCGCGTCTCGTCCGGCATGGACTGAACCTCGTCACCTCGGAGGCGTAGCCTAACCTTGTCGACGAGTTGCTCAAGGGCATGATGCCAGGCAATCTCGCATATAGATCTAGACCTGCGCCGGGAGGGACGAATTAGGTATTAAGCGCACACCTAGCTCTAGCGCTCAAGTTGACCCTCAGCTCTCTAACATGGCCAGCTTCAGCAAGCTTGGTTTCTTGGGAGCCTGGTACTCCTTTTTGTGACTGGAGCCGAGGCTGGCAATGATACCTACGAACCCCGCAGCCGCCTCGCATCATTGCGATCACTGCCGACGCAAGATCGTTCTATTTGGCGTTTCGGGCGCGAAACGCGATCGGCGGATTTGGTCACTCTTACATCACCCTTGGCACTGTCGATGCAAGTGGGCAGAGACGCCAGACTGTCGTCGTTGGCTTTATGCCGAGGAGCGCGGAGGATGACTATCAGAGCAAATTTGGTCTGCCGCTGACAGGAATGCTCGGCGCAGTATCCTGTCGGCTACGTCACTGAGCTCCGTGCACTCAATCCTCCGTTAATTTCCGAAAAGTGACCAAGGCGTATTTTATGAGGGGCGCGTGCTCCAACGTGTTGCGCGTGGGTGTCGTGCGCTGATCGAGCCACCACGGCTGCTATCGACTGAGATTTAACACCCCGGATGCGCTCTCGCTGGTCAGCCGTATGATCTGGCTCGATCCGTGCACAATAATGTCGATAGCGCCTGAGATCGAATACTCGCTATTGTAAAATCTGCCCGAGTATCTGTTGGTTCCGACTTGGCGCACAGTGGCCGTTTGGCCGGCTTTACCGGAGGCCGTGGCGCAGATGGCATTTACCGTATAGCTGTGCGCGCCTGCCCGACTGAAACGCGCCTTGCAACGCGCCTGCTCCTTGCCGCCGCCAAACGATACAGTGCCGCCGCCGCTCCACGACCCCTCGAGACTGGCAACAGTCAACCTGCTGGATACCTGCGCGTTGCCGATCAGTGGCAGACTACTCAGCGCAAGGGCGGCGGCGAGTGCAAAGGCAGCACCCTTGTCGGCCCAACCCAGGAAAGTGAGGTGTGGAGCATCTGAGGCCATAGAGGACCCGTCATTGCACGGAGGGCAGAGAGCAAGATCGTCTGCCCTCCAGGTCACAGGATCACTCCACCGCCACTACCACCGGCGCCACCCGCGACGCCACCCCCAGCCACGCCAACCAAAGCCAGCATAAGCATAGCGGGGTCGATAGGAGTAACCGTAAGAGGAATAGCCGTACCCAGCAGACCTCCAACCCCAGCACGCCGACGCTGGTTGAGGACCCAGGGCCAAAAGCGGCAGAGCGACTAACAGCGCCAAAAAGATAATTCGACACATTGTGCGTTCTCCTGTTCAGGGCACGAGCTTTCATTAGCATGCCACCCGAACTCGAGGCGGGCACTACCAACGAACCAGGACGAGCAATCGACAAAGGTCTGTAGGCAGAGTTAGCCCACCGACAGAGTACTCTGCCACCTATCGTCCTTCTAGCCCCGATGCCTGCGCGGGAAGGCAGGGCGGTGTCGCGACCAAATATTAGGGTTATTTCCGATGTCCATCGGTCCGCTGACGGAAAAAATTGGCTGACAAAACGTAGCTGAGGGATAAGGCACGCGCTTCTTATCTCAGCTTCATCCAAACCCGAGCGTGCGCCCGGCGCTCTGACGAAGTCAGAACATCTGCGTTAACGACCTTTTGGAGTTGCCAAGCAGAGCAGGAGCGCCCGGGTTAGGTTATGCGGAGATCATGACTCCGACCAAGGCAACCACAGATCGGCTCGCGAAGCACATTTCAGCGTCGGTTGCCGGCCGCCTTCCAATTGCCGTAGCCATTCGGCGCAATCCGGAAGAGACCGAGGCCGAGGCCATAGAGCGCTGTAAGCGAGAGCACCCCGAGATTGCCGCGATGCCAGAGGCAGCGCTGACCATTCATGTGTTGAGTTGGCAAGACTGATCTCCCGAGCTTCACGCATGTTACGCGCGCACGGATCACCACACTGGCGATCTACGTTGACACGCATTGCGTGCGCACGAAGGCCTGGGATCTCGCGAGAAGAAGATAGTGGCTCAAATTACTTTCACGGGGACAGTGGCCCGGCGGCCCAAGTCCGCACCGGATTTTTCGCCTTGGACCGTTACGCATTGCGATAATCGGCGCCACGCCAGAAAAAGTCCGGCACGATCAAGGCCCAGAACACCCGCAAAGGACATTAGTGACCCGGCGCGGAGCCTTATCCCGCTGCGGCAGGACGAATCCCCATTTCATCAGGACGATTTCGCGCTCGCCGTCGGCAGTCTGGCGCACCACGGGCGCGACGTGGCCCGGAAAGATCGCCGACAGGGGATCGAAGACAACTGTGCGGTTGTGCGACACACGAAAGAAGCGGCTAGCATGTCCCGCTTCTTGTTGAGCGAGTACAAATTGCACACAAGCGTCAGCCCTTGCCGCCAGGAATTTTGCCTTCCGGCCACCTCTGGCATTCGTAGGCCTCGATTACATCGGTAAGCACCGCCAGCTCGGGCTCCTCCGGACCGTTCTCGGTACAGCCCATGAGCGCGTCGGCGCGCTCCATGAGCAGGCCATGCATTCGGTCGGTAACGTCAGCAAGGCGCGATACCGCTTCGGTAGGATTGGCGCCGCGCGCAGTCGCTTTCTTCGCAGCCGTTGGCATAGCGGGAACTCCGGGTCGCTTGGGCTCTCGCCGAGACCGTAGTTGATTCGCGCCGGCAACGAGCCCGGGTATCCCCGCTTTCCAAGCCCCGAAGTTGTGGGACCCCTTGCCGCGCACCATTTCACGTCAGGTGTTTCGAAACTAATGGGAGGCAGCACGCCGCAAGGGCGATCACGGGAAATGGAAGCCGGCCCGCCTCATAACGCATTCAGGGGCTTAAGGTTCTCGCCAATCGAAAACCGATGCGCTTGCCCTGCGTGCCTGAGGGCAACCAAAGACGGCTCGCGGAGCGGAGCCCCTCCGGGTCGCTGTCCCAAAAGCCACCACGAAGAATCCGCCAGGCGCAATCCCCCGTTATCTTTGGGCGGCCATCGCCCGGGATCTCTCGATTGCTTGTACCGAGCCCACCGCAATCTTCGGTCCACTCCGCAATGTTGCCATGAACGTTGTAAAGACCCCAAGGATTGGCCACGAAGGTATCTATAGGGACGGTCTGCTGCCGGAACTCGCCTTTCGTGCCGCCACCTTTGTAGACTTCGGTTCCCCGATAATTCGCCTGTCTCGCATTGATGGTTGAGCCCCACCAAAACGGTGTTGTGGTCCCTGCCCTCGCAACGTACTCGCGCTCGCTGTCCGAGGGCAGGCGATAATTCTTGCCAGTCTTCCTGGAAAGCCAGGCGACGAACGCCTTGGCATCGTCCCAACTGACATTGATCACCGGGTGCTTACCCCTTCCCCAGCCCTCATCGTTCGGTTTGTAGCCGTTGCAGCCGCCTTCGTGCACGCAAAAGTCCCACTCAGCAAACGTGACCGTAAAGACTCCAACCGCCAATGGACGCGCAATAGTAACTCGCACTTGATCTTCACTAAGGGAGTGCCCAGGCTCGCTAGGCGGGGATCCCATTATGAACGCGCCGGCCGGCACCACCACCATCTCAGGGCACTCTGGGCAGTCCTTGAACCTATCCTTCGGCTTCAGGCATCGCTTCTCGTTTCCGACCAGCGCCTCAACCCCTGCGCAAGACCCTTCTGGTGTTGGCTTCGAAGCAGGCAAGGTTTCAAGTATAGCGGTCGCCAAGCCGCCGCTCTTCCTTTGACACCGCCGACCATTGTCGACCCAAGCACAGCTTGTGTCCGTCTCGCAGGCGGGACGGTCCGAATAGGACTCGCATTGCAACATCCCAGTGATCGTGGGCAGATCATTCTTCCGTGCTGGAGTGACCTGGGGCTTCTTCAGCTCCTCGATCCGCGCTCGCGCATAGTCGGCCTCCGCGCTTGAACCATGCCTCCGCACAAACGTCTCGAGTTCCGCAACGTTAGTTTTGTCCACCCTTGCCCATTCACGGGCCACCTCCGTAACCTCCGGACCTGCGGGCGGTGGCGGCGCATCGGCACCGGCCAGATACACATCGCCCATGGCGTTGAAGCCAAGGTAAGGCTCTTGCTTGATGGCCATGCGCACACGGCGCTGAACGACGCGGAACATGGTGACCGCCTCGATGCCCGGCCTAACAATCTCCTCGGCCAGCACCATCGCGTAAGGTCCCGCGGCGACACCCACGTCGGATGCGAGTTCGCCTTCGGCAGTGGCGTAGGCGATCAGCATGCCGCTTTCCTGCGCCACCGGCACGAAGCCCTTGGACTGTACCAGCGCGCGCGAACCCGCGTTTGTAAGCTTCAATGTGTTGCGGCAGGCGTCGAACACGACGAAGTGCGTAGCGTTGCCGGCCTCCGTCTTGAGCTTGCGCGTGATCTCGGTGAGGCGCAGCGATTGATCCCACAGCTCGCCTGTTTCCGTCGTCTTCACGTCAACGGGGATAAGATAGTTGGTGCCCGCATCAGCCGCACCATGACCAGAGTAGTAAAAGAAGCCAACGGCATTTGGTCCAGCCGCCTGCACCCGACGTGCGTAGGCGTTGACGGCCCGGTGCAAGCCCGCTAGGTCCGCGTCGCGCACCGTCGTGACCTCGAAACGGAGGCCCTTCAGGGTCTTTTCTAGCAACGCCACGTCATTGTGTGGATTGGCAAGGCGGCCGATTTCACTGCCGTAACCCTGATTGCCGATAAGCAGCGCGATGCGCTTTTCCGTCTGCGCAAACGCAGCAGCCGGCAAAAGCAATAGGACAATCGCAACGGCTATCCGCCCCCACATTGCGAGCATCTCCCCCAAACAGCTCGTCATTTTAGGAGCTTGTGACCAAGGTGACCAGTACCGCACCACTACTCACACCAGCCGGCCTTCCGCATCCCCCCGAGCATGTGTTCGTGGTCCTTTAATCCGAACCATGGTGGCCGACGACGCACGTAGTGGTCATACCCAGCCGGTGCGATTTTTATGAGCGCCTCACTTCCTGATTGAAAAGAAAAAAAGGGCGATCCCCGCGGATCGCCCTGACCCGCCTCTAGCGGAGCAACCGGGGAGTCGCTCTAGTTGGGTCAGGGGTTTGCGAACCGAATCCCAACACGCAGGAACAGATCAGTGTGCATACTACTCGTGCTGTCCCGTCTGGCACTCCTTTTGCCACAGTTATCCACAGGTTGCTATTGCCTTTGGGCAATAACCTGCGCGTGCGTGTTGCCCGTCCTACTCCTGGACGTGGTGCCTAGCGCGCAGCGTGCGACCACGAACATCATGAGCGCAAAGTCGACGGCCGCGGTGACGCCCTTCTGCGGGAGCAGCATGGCCGCGAGCGGCAACCACGCGAAGGCAGCCAGCCACGCCACGATCAGGGCGAGGACAAACCGGTTGCTAATAACGTACCGGTTCCGCGGCAACCGAAACGCCTGATTTACGCTCGCGAACATCAACGCCATCCCCTGTTACTGTCTCAGCGCTAGGCCACTTTGCGCCGCGCCTCTGCCATCTCAGGGTCTTTTCTGAAACCCTTGACCGTCCAAACGATGACGAAGACGACGAGCGCCACGAGAAGCACCAGCCCGAGGATGCCGGCGCCGCCCATGAAGTGCTCCTGCAGGAAGATGGCGATCAGCCCAGCTCACAGCCGAAACAATCCATGCGACCAGCTCATTGCTATTTCCCTACTTCTCCAACTCCGAGCTTGCCCACTTAGTCCTTCCGCACGAGCGAACGCAGCAGACCTTCGGCGGCGCAGCCTAACGCTATCACTTCCAAGGTAAGCCTTTGGTGTGCTCCGCAGATCGGAGCGGCAATTGTGTTTTGAAAGCAACGCACGCCTACCTGACGCCGCCAAGGGGGCGCAGGCAGTTCCGAGATCGCCTATGGTCGAAGGTCCGATGCCGTAAGGTATGGTGGTGCAGGGGGACAGATGACACAGCGCAAATACACGATTGCGGAGCTCGAGCAGATGCGGAAGGCCGTGGCAGAGATGCTCCATTTTGGGAGCCTGATTGGGACAAATGAAGCTCAGTTGAGCCTGCTCGTGGAGACCCACCTACACACACACATCCTCAACGGGACTGATCCAGATGAGCTGACGGAGGCAGCCCGGGCCTCGCAAGATCGAGAGGCGGATCGGGTTTGGGAAGATCCATCTGACCCGCTCTAGCTCTGCGATTTCCCGCTCCAAAATGGCCTGCTGCCTTCTCAGCTCACGGGCGATGCCGTGGCGCAATCCTGGCGGCACACATGGGCCGCGATTGATCATGCATCGACGGGGTCAGCTGCTAGCGCCTGCTCGCTTTTTGATGCGCAGCGGCGCGTCCGGTGCGCCTTTGCGGGGCACGCCCTTGCGCCGCAAGAGGCTGCGCGCGCGATAGAGATCGCGCAGGATGTCGCGCATGACTTCCAACGCATTTTCCGCAGAGCGGATGTCGTTCCCCGAGGCCCGTAGCCGCTCGATAAAAACGTGCTGGCCTGCCAGCCGCCGCTCGGCATCGTTGACTTGGCTGCTATTGCGGCTGAATTGCTCGTCGTGCCTGGTCATCCCTCGCCCCCTCAGTCCCCTCTCGCTTCCTAGAACGGGAATTCAAACAAGGTCTGCCAGTTATTGTCGGCAACGATTATCTTCCCGCGGCTGGCGGACTGCCCGTTCAAGAATTCCCCCTTCAAGGATCCCCCGTTCAAGGATCCCCTATTCACGATCTGTTGCGCACGTTGTGCTGCCTCCACTTCAGCGTCCACAGTCCCAGCGAGTTCGATGCCTTCCTGGTCGAGTACGGTCATTTGGCCACGTCTGACGTGGAAGTAATAGCGAGGCACAACAAGCCTCCGCGCCATGTTTTCGCTATGAAGGATGGAGAGCGCCTATAACGGCGCGGCGCGGCACTTGAGTTAGTGACGCATGAGGTCTCAATGTACGTTATCGTACCAGAGAAAGTCGGTACACCTACCCATTTCGCTTCGTCGGACGAAGTTCGGTGGAGAGTGGCCGTAAAGTCAGATCCTTTAGTGCGTTCACGTTGTGTTGGGTGGCGGGGGTCAGCAGCAGTCGACCCACGTGTTAAGTAACCTAGCTTACGGACAGTCGAGGGTAGCGCGCCTAGAATAAGCCTCGACCACTGCTCAGCAGGATCAACCTGCAGGCGGTGCGTGGGCAGGCAAGCTTGGCGATGCTGCGTAGGACTTGGTACAGGCGCCTTGCAATCTGTTTATCGTCGAAGCGCGCCAGCGCCTTGCGATGCTGAAAGCGCTCGTCTCCAACCTGGAGCGCGAGGAACGAGGCACTCGCAATGCTCTCGCGCGGCTACGTCGGTCCGAGGTGAAGCTGCCGCTGCTTGAGGACGATCGCGAGGTCATCCTGGAGGAGGTGCGGAGGTCCCCGTTGCCTGCCCTAGTCATATCCGAGGTTGCTCAATCCTGAAATTTTAACTTCAAAATATCGACTGCCAGCTCTCATCAGCACGATGATCATCCGCTTTCGGGGTTTCGCCTGAGTGTATTGCGGCCGAGCACCTGGCATTTGTTTCAAATCCGGGAATATCCCGAAAGGAGCAATCAGATGCGCATACGAACAATTGCCGCCGCCTTGATGGTCACTGCGCCTCTCCTTATGCTTGAAAGTCCATCAGCCGCAGCCTGTTGGGAGGGTAGGGGTTATGGCTATGGCGCTGCTGGTTATGCAGCCCCGCGTTATGGGTACATGAGCTACGGCTACTCTTCCCCCGCCTACTACGGTGGCTACGGTGGTTATGGCATAGCCCGCGGTATCGCACGCCGTAACATCAGACGCGCGGCCTACGGCGGCATTGGCTACCGTGGTGGCATCGGCGTCCGCAGAGGCCTAGGCGTTGGCGTAGGCCGCGTTGGACGCTTCAGATAGCTCGTACCACCAGAACTTCTATGGCGGCGCCGGGTCCTCTTTGGGGCCTCTACAGGCGCCGCATTTGCGACTAAGGCGAGGAACGCCGACTGCACCACTGCACCTCCTCCGGTGCGCCCGTGCGGGCGCATCTCCCTCATCAAGCGGTAGAAATGTGCGCTGCCCCCTGCGTCGATCAAGCACAACTCGCCATCGAGCATTGCCGATTGCGTGGGCAGCTTGCTGATGGCCTCGACCATGCCGGGCAGGCGGTCGGTGTATTCGGCACCGTGGCGCGAATAGAACCGAACCTGGCTGCCATCTTGATGATTTGAAAGCGAAAGCCATCCACTTCGGCTCGTGCAGCCAATCGTCGCCCTTGGGTGGGCGGACGGCTGCGGATAGGGAGAGCGGGCAGATAAAGGCGGGGCGTGACACGGCCCGATGATGGCCGATCTGAGCCGCCACGTCATCACCCGACGCATCGCGGGCCGCCGCCCATCCGCGTTCGACCCGAAACGCCTAGTCAGCGTCGTTTCCTACGGTGTGATAGCGTGCTTTGTCCGCAGCAATGACGGAGCGCGTCTCAAGCGCGTCGGTGCCCCAATCCGTAGTGCGGTTGTGAGCCCTCGTCGCATATCGGTGGCAAAAGCGCGTGAAGTGACGACGCCCATAGCCGTCATCGTAATAGGCTACGCCCCAAACATACGCGTATCGATTTGCAGTTCGCAGATCGAGCCGGTGAATGAGCGCCTTGCTACCTTGGCTCATCTCCGTCCCCGGCTGGACGACGCGGGCGACCTTTTCATCGTTGGGGGGCAGATCAAATTTGTCTCCCGATAATCAGAAAGCATCGTGTTGACCCAAAGGGAGACGTATCGAGCCGGTAGCTTACCGACGTTTTTCAGGGCCACATGACCCATCCCATGATCCTCACCGATCAACTGGTTCACGCCACCAGCAAGCACGCTGATCCGGGCGCGCAGTTCGAGTTTAGACGTCTCTTCGATGCTGTTCAGTGTCTTGTCGGCAGTTCCAGCACTATCCTCTGCGGCCTTCGCCGCGCGGACAGCGGCCTTCGCCGCCCATCCTGTGAATACCAACGTGCCGAACAAAAACAGCATGCCAATTTTGTTGAAAAGGCTTTGCTCTGCCGCTGCGACCGCCCTCCTTTTTTGCGCACACAGATCGTAATCCTCGCGCTTGCTGCAATCGGGCTGATATTCTTTGGGAGGCAACTTCCGCCTAAAGGTCGACGGTGGCGGACGGTTACCTTTGGATGTTGTCTCTCGCCGCGCACCATGGACGCCAAAGGAAAACTGGTCTGCGATCTGTTGGCTGTAGAGCAAGGCAGCGAGGATGCACGCTACGAGCCATCCCACAAGCGCAATGTCCGAACGCCAACGCGATGCGCAGCGATAGAGCTGATCACGCGCCTGCGCAGAAACCCCTAAAGTGAGGCCGCTACGGGTCCCGGGCTGAGAACCATCACACACCCGACGCAGGCTGCCGAGCCCGCCCTACCTCAAAATCTGGGGCTCGGGCAGGTGCTGAGGCTAAGATGTCGGAGCGCGAGGCTTGCTCGGCGTAGCCCAAAGTGTAGCCCACGGCGTCGATCGGATAGAGGCTTGGCCCTTCGAAAAGCGGCCAAAGCGCCTGACTTGTAGGGATAATCCGGCACCGCGGGAAAAATGGCTTCAACTACGTGCCAGGTACTCATGGCCACGAATTCGCGTTTCCCGCTACGACTGACGGCTTTCCGCAAGCAGCATGGTTTGTCCCAGCTGCAGCTCGCGACAACGGCCGACTGCTCGCAGCGACATATCAGCTTTCTCGAGCTCGGCCGCACGCGCCCGAGCCGGGACATGGTGCAACGTCTGTCGCTCGCGCTTGGCCTCTCACTGCGGCAGTCAAACGAGCTGCTGTTGGCGGCAGGTTTTGCGCCGATTTGGACCGAAAGCGCCTACGATGCTCAATCCCTGGCGCCGATCCGGGAAGGCCTCGAATTCATGCTGACGCAACAGGAGCCCTACCCGGGTGTTGTCGTCGATCGCCGTTGGAACCTCCTTCAGGCAAACCAAGGGGCGGCCGCCATGGTGGCATTCTTGGTCGGCCCGCTCGCACCCGGCGCGGCCGTCAATCTTGCCGACGCGCTGGTGGCACCAAACGTGCTTCGCCCGCACCTCAAAAACTGGACCGAGGTCGTCGGCTACTTTGTGCGCAGTGTCGAGGCCGATGCTGCCGCCGACGGCACAACCGAGACTGCCGCGCTACGCGATCGCCTGCTGGGCTACCCGGACGTTCGCGAGACCATGGCAGCGGCTTCAGCCCAAGCATCCGGCGCCCCGGTCCTGGCTATGCACTTTGAGAAGGGGCAAACCACGCTCAAGCTGTTCACGACGATCGCAACGCTCGGCACGCCGCAGGACATTACCCTCCAGGAGCTGCGCATCGAGTGCTTCTTTCCGATCGACGCGAAGACCAAACAAAGTTTCCAAGCCTGGGCGTCTCCTCGCAAGGAAGCGGAGCGCAAACGGTGATGGCACTGCACAGGCATCTCCGCGTCCGCACAAACGCGACGGAGGCCCGAACGTTTAGCCCGCCGCAACGCTCTGCCGGTTGACCGCATGCTCAATAGCCGGCGGCAAAGGGCGTTGGGTCGCCCCCATCGGCATTGAATCTGCCGCATTGCGTCAGGTTAAGATCGCGGCAGCAGGGTCGCCCTCTCAAATCGTATCAATCTTCCACGCCCAAGGCACGGAAGATTTCGCTCAGCTGTGCGTTCATGGCGAGCCCGATGCGTTCACCCGTGGGCGTCTGACGCACGAACCACTTGTGGTAGAGCTCCATTAGATCGCGGTTCTTGGCAATCACCTCGAAGGCGCGGCGCACAGCTTCCGCCATCTGCGGGTCGTCCTTGCGGAACATCAATCCGTAGGGCTCAAAGGACAGAAACTCACCGACGACCATCAGGTCGCCATCCGCCCTATGGCGCGCGATCAGGCCATAGAGCAGCACGTCGTCGGTGGCGAATGCGTCGGCCTCGCCGGAAGCCACCAGTTTGTAGCTCTCCTCGTGGTCGCGGGCGCTGATGATGTTCATGCCGAGCTTGTTCTTGTCGTTGAGGGCCTGGAGAACGGCCTCGTTGGTCGTGCCGGCCGTCACCACCACGACCTTACCGACGAGATTGCGATAGGAGCGGTAGCCCGATTTGCGCTTCACCAGCAGCTTGGTGCCAGTGACGTACATGATGGGCGAGAATGCCACCGCCTTGCCCCGCTCTTTATTGGCGGTCGTGGAACCGCATTCGATGTCGACCTCACCCGATTTCACGGCCGGGATGCGCGTCTCGGGGGTGACGAGTTTGAACTGGATCTTGAGGTCGGTCCTATCGATCTCGCGCTTGATCTCATCGACCACGGCGAGGCACAGGTCGATCGAGTAGCCGATCGGCCCAGCCGTGGACATGTAAGACAGCGGAAAGGAGGCCTCGCGATAGCCGAGCGTGATGGCACCCGTACGGTCGACCTTGGCCAGCGTTCCTTCGAGCTTGCTGGCCTTGGTCTCCTGCTCCTGGGCATGGGCGACCGATCCGATCAGCAGCGCGGCGGCCAACAGCACAGGGGCGATACGCTCCATGGCACCCTCCAGAACGGATCTCAAAGCCCGAAACGCGCCTTCGCGCGGCTCGGCATGGCGCCTACGCGGGCTTGGTTGCGAGTTGTGGTAGCACTTCGGTGATCGGCGCGTCCGGCAGGTCGAGCTCGTCGCCAAGCTCGCCCTCCCATTTTGCCACCACGGCAGTGGCGATGGAGTTGCCGACCACGTTGGTGGCGCTGCGACCCATGTCGAGGAACTGGTCGATGCCCATGATCAGCAGCAGGCCGGCCTCGGGAATGTTGAAAGTCGCCAGCGTCGCGGCAATCACCACCAGGGAGGCGCGCGGCACGCCGGCCATGCCCTTGCTCGTCACCATCAGCAGCAGCAGCATGGTGATCTGCTGGGCCAAACGACAGCTCGATGCCGTAGGCCTGGGCGATGAACAGCGTCGCGAAGGTGCAGTACATCATTGAGCCATCGAGGTTGAACGAGTAGCCCATCGGCAGCACGAAGCTGGCGATGCGTTTGGAGACGCCGAATTGCTGCAAGCTGGTCGAGGATCTTGGGATAGGCCGCCTCCGAACTCGCGGTGGAGAAAGCGAGCAGGAAGGGTTCACGCATGCGACGCACGAGGCTTTGCACGCGCGGGCCAAGCACTAGGAAACCGGCCAGGCCAGCAGCAGCCACAGAATGCCGAGCGAGACGTAAAATTGGATGATGAACTTGCCGTAGGTGACAAGTACGCCGAGACCCTGCGTGGTGACGGTCGAGGCAATGGCGGCGAACACCGCAAGCGGCGCAGCCTTCATCACATAACCCGTGATCTCCAGCATGACGTGGGCGACCTGATCGGCGAAGTCCGCCACGACCTTGGCGCGCTCGCCGAGCGATGCCACGGCAACGCCGGTGAAGATCGAGAACACGACGATCTGCAGGATCTCGTTCTGCGCCATCGCCTCGATGATCGACCTCGGCACCAGGTGAGTCGACGAACTCCTTCAAGCGTGAGGGAAGAGACCTTGAGATTGGTAGATGTGCCGGCATCCGGCAGCGGCAAGTTCAGGCCGACGCCAGGCTGCAGGAGATTGACCACGATCATGCCGAGCAGCAAGCGAGACGAGCGACGCGCCGACGAACCACAACATGGTCTTGCCGCCGATGCGGCCGACCGATGTGGAGTCGCCCATGTGGGCGATACCGACGACCAGCGTGGAGAACACCAGCGGCGCAATGATCATCTTGATCATACGCAGGAACACATCGGTAATGATGGAGATGTACCCGGCCACCTGCGCCGCTGTCTTGGGATCGGGGAAGGCGGCATTGCAGGCCCAGCCGATGGCGATACCCAATATCATTCCGATCAAGATCAGCGTTGTGAACTTCTTACCCATCATGACGCGCTCCTGGGCAGCACCAATGCGACCGATGATGAACCGCAAATTACTGAGTTGGCTAGGGGAAACGCCACGCTGGTGAATTCCACGGCGGCAGCGCCAACCTGGTTGGCAAGGGGCGCCGCCCTACCATCGCTGACCCCATGCTGCCAGCGGCAAGCGCCCTTATCGGTCGTTAGCCTGCGTGAAGCGGCCTGCCCTGCAGGGCTCTGAAACCACCCCGAACAAAGCCAGCTCCCACGGGGACCCCCCAGCATCGAGGTTGGTGTGTTGCATCCGCCTCAAGCCGCATTGCAATAGATGCATCCACAATCTGACGCCGATCGCATCGTGAAGCTCCGGTGGCTTCATGCCTGACCTAGCTCGTTGAACCCCAGCCTTCCCGCATTACCTCACTTACCCTGCGGTGCGCGTAGCTCGGCCGCGACCCAATGCTTCGGACATCGCAGCGGGCCGTTTCCTATCATGCACGGTGAGGCAAACTCTAAAGTCCGAGAGCAGCGAAGCGAACTGTCAATGCTTCAGCGGTGCGTCAGCGCCAGCGGCCGACCCCACCACTTGAGCGCCGCCTCACAGATGACGCCGTTAACTGAAAACCTCACAAATGCATGCAGGCTCAGACCGCCGGCCGTCTCGCACACCGTCGGGGTCAACTTTCCGAGCCGTTGCACAATCCTTCGCGTGCTTCTGTGCTCACTCCGGCGGCATGCACCATCAGTGCAAACCCGCACACGTCGCGAGAAAGGCCTGCAGCGCCCCTTCCGGTAAAACCCGGCGCGACATGCGGCGATGCTTGCCGCTGCGCCTTCGTCGGGACAGCGCCAAGCCCAATGCGATGACGACCTGGACCATCACGACACCCGCGCGGAGCAAGACGCGCCTCCATCCGGGCAATGCAGTAAGTCGCGTATGATTACCCCCTCGGCGCCGAAGGGCAATGTCCCCCTTCTGCCCGTTTGGTGGCACGCATGCGGCGTTCACCATACCAAGTGCGGTCTCGCCCTGTCCCGGTAGGGCCGCCGTATACGCCTCTTGTTGGAGCTCGCCCAGGGGAGGCCACCGTGCCGACTCGCACAGACGCCGTCACCCTCTTCACTCTGACCGGACTTGCCGCTGCTTGGACCTGCGCTCAAACAAGCGCGCAAGACCCATCCGTCGCGGCCACACTGTCTCCGACCGGTAGGCTCCGCACCGCTCTGATCGCCTCCAATCCGGTTCTGGTGAGCCGGCGCCCCGATGGCACACTCGGCGGCGTGTCGGTCGCCGTTGCCAGCGCACTGGCCGCGCTTTTCGGCGTTCCGATCGAACTCAAGCCTTACGCCAATCCCGCACGCTACAATGAGAGCCTAGCAACCGATGACTGGGACATCGGGCTTGCAGCGCATGATCCCGCGCGCGCGGACCACCTTGCGTTCAGCATGGCGTTCATGGAGGTCGACAACGGCTATGTTGCACGCCCTAACGCGCCACCGGGCTAACGCTGAAGAGGTCGAACGCGGTCGCGCAAGGGAGCGCGCCCCACACTGTGCTGAGACGCCTGATAAAGAATGCCGAGATCCTTCCAGTACCCGGCGGCTTCGAGCCGGCCCGCGAGGCGCTAGCAACAGGAGCGGCTGACGTTTACGGCGAGAACCTGCACTTGGCTCACCGCATTGCCGATGCCTTGCCCGGCACCCGCGTCTTGCCTGGACGCTTTAACGTGGTGCACAGGGCCATTGGTGTACGCAAGCGGGCTCAGTCGGTGCTGCCTCAGGTGGACGAGTTTGTGCATAAGATCCGATCCGATGGCACGGTGCAGAAGGCCATAATTGAGGCCGGTCTGCGCGGCGTGCGGGTCCCATGAGCCAATCTGATCGGCGGTGAAAAGCCGGCTGCTCGAGGTCGCGCTGGCAGGAACGCTTGACGGCATTGGCGCGCGCACGCGCTCTGACGTGACCCATGGTGTCACTAGGACGGCGTCTTGCTGATGTGCAAAGAGCAAAGGCCCAAGAACGCCGCAATGCTCAGAGCCGACGAGAAAATCAGCGCCCCAGCGCCGTAGAGGTCAATGAGAATGCCGAACAGCAATGGCGCTGCGGCCATCATGACGCGCGATGGTGCGCCGAGCAGTCCCAGCCGGTAGCCGTAGTTCTCGGGGCCGAACAGGGCTAGCGGCACGGTCCCGCGGGCAATGGTGAGAATGCCGCTGCCGGCGCCGTGCAGTATCGTGAAAAGGCCGGAGGCCGCGACGGCACCGAATACAGCTAGCACGGCCGCACCGAGTGGATGCAAGGTCACCGATAGACGTGCTGACAGCATCGGATGGAAGCGCTTCATGAGGCTTGCTTCCAGAATGCGGGCACCAACCTGGGAGGGACCGATGAGCGCCCCGGCCGCCACCGCCTGCACGGTGCTGGCGCCGGCCGCTTCCAGGAGGCGCGGCAAGTGCACGGCCATCGCGGTCACCACCGTCCAAGAGGCCGCGAAAGCAAAGCCAAGCACAAGCATCGGCCGGTCGATGGGAATGTGAGGCTTGCCGACGTCGTCCGCGGATCGCGGCTGCGCTCGATGACGTGGGCAGTAGAAGGTTCAGGGGCAGACCCACAACGATGTGTGCGCCCGCCCAGGCCAGGCAGGTCTCGCGCCAGCCGAGTTCGCTGGCACCCCACGCCGTAAGCGGCCAACCGACCGTGCTCGCAAATCCTGCCAGCAAAGTGATGCCAGTGATGGCGGAACGGGCTTCCAACCCGTAGATTCGGCCGAGTGCCGCGAACGCCGTGTCGTAAAGGCCGATCCCCATACCGAGGCCGAGGATCAGCCAGGCCAACCACAACATGGCTGGCGAATGAGCAAAGGCCAGCACCGCGAGGCCGGCCGCAAGGATCACGTTCGAGGCCGCGAGCACCTCACGGCCACCGACTGCGTCGACGGTGCGGCCGGCACGTGGTCCCACCAATGCCGAGACGACGAGCGCGGCAGAGAAGGCAGCGAAGAACCACGTGCTCGACATCCCGAGATCTTGGGCAATGCGGTCACCCAGGATTGCCGGGAGATAGAAGCTCGATGCCCAGCCTAGAGTTTGCGTGGTGCCAAGCAGGAGGATGACCGCCAGGCGGTTGTGCGCGGTCATACCTCCCTCGCCAACCGGCTGCCCGAGCTCTTCCGTGCACCCTCATACCAGCGCGACATGACCTCAATGGCGATCCAGGTGGCGATGGCGCAGCCGAATAGGGCGTAAAGCGAGCTGTGCCAGCCGAACTGATCCACCAGCAAGGCGAAAATGGCCGGCGAGAAGGCATTGACGAGCAGGATCGGCGTCGCAATCACCCCGAGCACAGCACCATATCCCTCAGCCCCGAAGAGGGCGAGCGGGACAGCACCCCTAACAATCGTGATCACCCCTTGGGCGGCGCCGAGCAGGAGGGTGAAGGCCACAAGCTGGAAGAGGTCGCCGCTCGCCACAAATAGCAGCACCAGCGATGCCGGAACCACGCCGATGGCGATGCGAGCGATGGTCATGGCCTTGAGGTTGCGACCGAAGAAGATCTCGACCAACCGCCCCGCAAACTGCCCATGGCCCTTGAGGGACGCGACCCAAACTGCCGTTGCCCCGGCAAGTCCCGCCGCCTCCAGCAGCGGCACCAGCTGGATCGAGATGATGCCGAAGACGAAGCCGTTGAGCGACATGATGAGAGCAAACAGAAAGATCCCGATAACGCGCACGCGCCCTTCGAGCACGGGTCCATCCGACGAAGGTGTCGGGGTTTTCGCCGGTGTCGCCGTGTCCTCAAGCGGATCGCGGCGGGCGAGACCAAGCCAGTTGAGCGGCAGACAGATGGCCAGGTTGATGGCGGCAAAGGCAATCAGCGTGCCCCGCCAGCCATAGGCTTCGTTCAGGTAGTAACCGATCACCCAGAACACCGTCGAGGCATAGGCGCCGTAGAGGGTGAGATAGGAGATCGCCGTGCGGCCTCGGCTGGGGGTCACCTGCACCAGTGCGGCGAACGCTGCATCGTAGAGGCAACAACGCATGCCGATGCCGACGATGGCCCAGACGACGAGATAGCTCGCCGGATCCCGCACCTGTGACAACGCCACCAGCCCTGCCGACACGATAATTGTGCCAACGCTCATGACGGCCCGGGCGCCAACCCGATCAATGAGCCGGCCGACCCAGGTCGAGATGAACCCCATAACGAGCAAGGCCACGCTGAAACCCAAAAACACCGTCGTCAATGGCCAGCCGGTATCGGCGACGATGGGTTTGGCGAGGACGCCGAGACAATAAAAGCTCGTGCCCCAGGCCGTGATCTGCGTGATGCCGAGCGCGTTGACCGCGACGACCATGGGGTCCACGCGCCTGCGGTGCTTGGGGTCTTGCTGCACGTTCGCCATTCTCACGTTGCCTTGGCCTTGTCGCCCTCAAGCTCGCGCGGACGGATCGCCCAGAAGGTCACAAGGGCGAGAGCCATCAACATCGCCACCGACAAGAATGAAAGGCCCCAAGCGACTTGTGACATCCCACCGGAGAAGTCGAGCACAATTCCGACCAGCAACGGCCCCACAAAGCCACCAGCGTAGCCAAGCATGGAATGCACCGCGAGAGTAGCACCCCGCCGCGATGGCTCGGCGGTGCCGGCCGTTCCCGCCGTGAGTGATGAGGAGTTGAGCCAAATGACGATGCCGTAGACCGTGAGCAGCGCCGCTGCCAAAGCATAGGACATGCTGCCGAGAAAACCGATGCTCGCGCCGATCAGGATGGAGGAAAGCATGGCGCTCACAATGAGGCGCTTGCGGCCGAAGCGGATGGCGGCTTCATTACCCACGACGCTGGCACAGGTGCCGATGAGGCCAAGCCCCGTGGCAACAACGGCGGGGGACAGAAAGGAAGCGGCCGCTGCGCCGGTGGCTGTCGCAACATAACCCAGGAACGCCACACCCCAGCCGCGCAATGCGCTCATTTCCAGGGTGTGGATGGAGTAGGCGATGGCGTACGCCATGGCCGAGCTGTTGCGGAACACGGGCCGAAAATCGTAGAGGCCTTGTCCATCCTTGGCCGGAGTAGCGGGTCTCCTTTGAATGGGTACAATCAAGGCGACCAAGACCCACGCGACGGTGGCACTGGCGGCGGCTGCGATGAAGGCAGCGCGCCAGCCGGCGGCGGCCGCGATGAGGTCACCCGTCGCGAACGAAAGTGCGCCCGAAATACCGATGCTGGCGGCATGACCCGCAGTGGCGCGCGACATCATCTTAGGGTCGACGCGGTCGGCAAGGAGCTTGAGGCCCGTCATGTAGGTACCTGCCCACCCCATGCCTGTCAGTGACCGCAATGCGAGCGCCGACCAAAATCCGTCGGCAAGGAGTCCGAACAGAAGATGGCCGATCACGGTTGAGGCCACACCAAACAGATAGACGCGCTTGGGGTCGACACGATCGGTCAAGGTGACGAGGACCGGCACCGACAACATGTAGGCGCCGTAGAAGCTCGCGGTCACCCAACCCGCCCGGCTGTTGGAGAGCTCCCATAGTCGCATCATGCCGGGCAGCAGTGCCGGCCAGAAGAACGCACCGATCTGGACCAACACCTGTGCAGCGCAGACCACCCCCACCAGCCTGGCGGGTGAGCGATCGAAAGTGGCGGAGGCAAACGACATGATCGCGAACCTTGGGAAGCTCGATGCTCGTACCATATTTCCATGATGTTAGAAATACCGTTGACCAAATGGGTGCCGAATGCTAGCGACACGCCATGAAGATCGAAGACGCCGCATCCCGCCTCGAAGCCCTGGGCAATCCGACCCGGCTGCGCATCTATCGGACGCTCGTTAAGGCCGGTGACCCCGGGCTACCCGTGGGCAAGCTGCAGAGCCGCCTGGGGGTGCCGCCGTCGACCCTATCCCACCATCTCAAGACCTTGCTGATCGTAGGATTGATCACGCAGGAGCGTGATGCCACGACGCTTATCTGTCGCGCCAACTATCCCGTTATGCGCGGCTTAGTGGGATACCTGGTGGACGAATGCTGCACCGAGGCGGACTGCGCCTCGCTTCGCCAACAGGCGGACACGGCCGCCTAAGGTTTTGCCGAAAGCTTCCATCCCTCTAGAAGGATGAATGCAGTGTCGAGCTCCGCGAAGACGGTCGCCATAATCGGCGCCGGGCCAGTCGGCCTGGCGGCGGCAGCCCATGTCCTGGAGCGTGGCATGCGACCCATGGTCCTGGAAGCGGGTGAGCAGATCGGTCATGCCGTTCTGCAATGGTCGCACGTGCGCATGTTCTCACCCTGGTCGTACAACGTCGACCAGGCGTCTAAACGACTGTTGCGCGCGCAAGGGTGGAATGTGCCCGATCCCAACCACTATCCCACAGGAGCAGAGTTAGTTCAGAATTACCTCGGGCCCCTGGCGACTGCGCACCCCACTCAAGGCACACGTCCGCACCAGGGCCCGCGTCGTCTCCCTTGCGCGGACCGGCTTCGACAAGGTGAAGACCGTGGGTCGCGACAAGGCGCCCTTCGATATTCGCTACCAGAATGGCTACGGCGTGGAGACTTTTACGGCCGATGCCGTCATCGATGCATCGGGAACCTTCCACTCGCCGAACCCTGCCGGCGTCAACGGCACGCAAGCCATCGGAGAGGCCGAGAATGCCGAACGCATCGCCTACGGCATGCCCGACGTCCTCGGGCACGAGCGAGAACGCTATCTGGGCAAGACCGTCGCGATCCTGGGCGCAGGGCATTCGGCCATTGCGACGATTCTCGATTTGGCGAAGCTGAGAGAAGCCGTGCCGGCGACGGAGATCATATGGATCTTGCGCGGCGACAACCCTGAGAAGACCTTTGGTGGCGGCCTAAACGACAAGCTAGCCGCGCGCGGCGAGCTCGGCCGCCTGTTCGCGCAATTGCTGCGCTCGGGTGGCGTCCGCGTCGAGACCGGCTTCCCTTTGACGCAGATCACCAGGGCGAGCGGCAAGTTGCGGCTAGGTGCAGGATTAGGTTGTTGCGGCCGTCACGTCGCAACCGACGAGCTCATCGTGGCAACCGGCTTTCGACCCGACCTATCCTTCCTGCGCGAGCTGCGCTTGGCGCTGGATCCGGCGCTGGAATGTCCCCCTGCATTGGCCCCCCTGATCGATCCCAACCTGCACAGCTGTGGCACCGTGCGTCCCCATGGCGCGCGCGAGCTGGCGCAGCCGGAGCCAGCGTTCTACTTCGCCGGCATGAAATCCTACGGCCGCGCGCCGACCTTCCTGATGATGACCGGCTATGAGCAGGTGCGCTCCATTGTGGCGGACATCGCCGGCGACAAGGACGAGGCTGAGCGAGTGGACCTGGAATTGCCCGAAACTGGCGTTTGCAGCCGTCCTCTTGTTTCCGCTGAGGGTGCCACCTGTTGCGTTGGACCTGCCGCGGCCAATGCCAATGCCTGCTGCAGACAGGATGAAGAGGCCGGCGCCGGCGGCGCGAAATAACAGGCCGCGGGCCAGGACCGCACTCGGCCTACCTTTCATTTTATCGATGGCGAGCCGGTCTGGGACCTTGACCGCCTGCAGGCGTTGTCCACAGCAATATATAGAGCTTGCATAATCCAATAATTATTGGAATATTGTGGCATGGGCGAAGCAACCATGGTCAGATGCTTGGCGGCGCTTGCACAGGAGCACCGGCTGCGCATCTTCCGCCTTTTGGTAAAGCGCGGGCCAGCAGGAATGCCTGCTGGCGAAATCGCCGAGAAGGTCGGTATTGGTCCCACCAATACCTCGTTTCACCTGAAGGAGCTGGACCGCGCCGGCTTGCTCCGCGCCAGTCGCCATGGCCGCTACATCCGATACGCCATCGATGTCGAGGGTATGCGCAAGCTCCTTACCTACCTGACCGAGGAATGCTGCCAGGGCCGACCGGAGCTTTGCGGGGAAGCGTTTGTAGCGGCGGCCAAAATTTGCCGGCCCAGGAAGAAGGTCGCTGTCAGATGAGAACCCGCCCCTACAATGTCCTCTTCCTCTGTACCCACAATTCAGCACGGTCGATTATGGCGGAGTTGATTCTGCGCAAAGATGGTGCGCAGACGTTCCGCGCTTTTTCGGCCGGCAGCATGCCGAGCGGCGTGGTCAATCTCGCTGCCCTGAAGGTGCTCAATAGCTTCGGTTATCCAACCGACAACCTATTGTCCAAGAGCTGGGAGATCTTCACGGCTCCCAATGCGCCATACATGGACTTCGTCTTCACCGTCTGCGACGCTGCAGCTGGCGAGACATGCCCGCTCTGGCCTGGTCAGCCGATCACCGCCCATTGGGGTATCGAGGATCCGGCGGCAATCAAAGGCAGCAACATCGAAAAAGAGCGCGCCTTCGTCACCGCGTTCAGGTATTTGCGGAACCGAATTTCCATCTTCACGAGCCTGCCTATCGCCTCCCTAACCAGCCTGGTGTTGACCACGAGAGTTCGGGAGATCGGGAGCTCGGAAGGGGCGACGTCAATAAGTTAGGACACACTATGCCAGCTTCCTCGCAGCCACAGCGGCTGCTCGCCGAGGCGCTCGGCACCGCTTTTTTACTGGCCACCGTGATCGGCTCCGGCATCATGGGCGCCAAGCTTGCAGGTGGCAATTTGGCCTTAGCGCTGCTCGGCAACACGTTGCCGACTGGCGCCATCCTGGTCGTCCTGATCACCATCTTCGGCCCCATCTCTGGTGCGCACTTCAACCCCGCCGTGACGCTCGCACTTACTTTGCGAGGAGAAATGAGCCCGAGGCAGGCCTCGCACTATGTGGCGTCGCAGCTCGTTGGAGCCATAGTTGGGGTCTGGGCGGCGCACGTCATGTTCGACCTGCCGGTGTGGCAGCTATCGACCACGGCTCGGTCTGGCACTGGGCAGTGGTTCGCTGAATTCATTGCCACATTCGGGTTGCTGCTGACGATCTTTGCGTGTGCGTCGACCGCTCCCGCGTCCACGGCATACGCCGTCGGGCTCTACATCACGGCGGCGTACTGGTTCACAGCCTCCACCTCATTCGCCAATCCCGCCGTGACGATTGCGCGGGCGCTATCGGACACCTTTGCGGGTATTCGGCCGCAAGATGTAGCGCCATTTCTTCTCGCACAGTTTGCGGGCGCTCTGGTTGGCGCCTATCTGTACAGTTGGCTGTACGCGGGGCAACGGGCCCCCGCACCGGATCCTGCCGAGTGACGCGGACGACGGCAACCTCTGCTTCCGGCTCCTCGGTTGAGATCGGACCGCGCAAAGGTCACGCTGCAACGCCGCCGCCGCTAACGTATCGCCCCGCGCCCCCGCACGGTTGCGTCGATTGCCTGCGGCCTTGTGACAGCTGGGACCGGGCATAGTCGTTGCGATAGAGGCATCTGCCCCTTCACCACCCCACCGCATAGGCCGCACGGCGTGGGTCGGCGGCGGCAGTCAGCACGCCGGCCTTGCGATCCGTGATGACGGCGCAGACGGCGCCGGCGAGCCGCGTCCAATCGGGCCAATCCAGGACATCATGACCGAGCGCGCGTAAGCCATCGCGGGTGGCTGGCTCCATGCGTCCTTCGATGGCGAGACGGTTTGGATAGGCCTCGTGTGGCTCGAAGCTCGACGGAAAGGCGTAGCTGGCGAAACGTGGCGCCTCAATGGCGGTGCGCAAATCCATGCCGAACGCGGTCAGATTCAGCAACACTTGCAGCATAGCCTGGGTCTGCACGTCGCCACCGGGTGTCCCGAATGGCATGAGCGCCCGACCGTTCTCGAGAACGGCGATGGCGGGATTTGGCGTTAGTCGAGGCCGTTTGAATGGCGCAATTTCCGAGGGGTGCCCGGCAAGCGTCCAAGATTGGCTACCGCGCCCCGAAGGCACAAGGCCGGTACCCGGAATGAGCTCTGCATCGTAGGAGGCATCGCTCGGGGTGGCCGAGAACACGTTGCCGGCACCGTCGATCACGGCACAGTAGGTCGTGTCGGGCGAAAGCGCAGGCTCGCGCTGACGTGGGACATGTTGAGGCCTGGGACGCGGGTAGCCGTCGATTGTCGCGGGCGCGCGCAGCTCGGGGAACGCCCGAGTGGGATCGATAAGCCTGCGGCGGCTCGATTGGAATAGCGCTGATAGCAGCTCTGCCACCGGCACATCGATGTGGCGCGGATCGCCAAAATAGGCCTCGCGGTCGGCACAGGCGAGCTTAACCGCCTCCGTCACGAGATGAACGTAGGCCGGCGAATTGTGCCCGAGGGCGGCAACGTCATCTTTCTCGAGCATGCGCACCAGCATGCCCAACAGAGGTCCCTGGCACCATGGTCCACACGTGTAAAGCTCAAGCTGGCCCTGGCGGATGTAGGACGGCGGCTCGAGTTCGGGCCCGGAACGCGGCCATGTCCGCGCGCGTGAGCCAGCCGCCATTGGCGGCATGGTAAGCGCAAATGGCGGCCGCGATCTCACCCTGGTAGAAAGCGGCGTGCGCCGCAGCCAGGCCTGCCGCACGGCCCTTCGCGGCCGCCGCCTTCTCCGAATCGACCATGTACTGCAGCGAGCGGGCCAGATCGGTTTGGCGAAAGATCTGGCCGGGACGCGGCGGACTGCCGCTAGGAAGAAACACCTGCGCATTGCCGGCAAAGCGCCGGTACTTGGCTTCGTTGACAACAAAGGTGTCGCAAAAACGCGGATCGGCGGGAAAGCCATCACGGGCCAGTCGGATAGCCGCCTGCGCCACATCAGCAAAACTCATTGTGCCGTAACGCTCAAGTGCCGTGATCCAGCCCGATGGCGCGCCCGGAACCACCGCCCGCAGGAGCCCTTCCGGGATGCGCCCGCCGTGATGTTCGCGAAACCATGCGGAGGACGCCTTGGCCGGCCAAACGCCGAGACCATCGATGGTGACGACCTCGCCCGTAGCCGCAAGACGGATCATGATCGGCGCAACGCCCGCCACGTTGACGAGATCGGCGCAGGTGACGCCGAGGGCGAGACCGGCTGCCACGCCGGCGTCGATCGCATTTCCGCCCGCCTCTAAGATCAAAAAACCCGCATGCGCCGCCGCATGATGGCCAGCCGATACCATATGGCGGGTGCCGGTCACCACGTTGCCGTGAGTGGTCAGGCCTTTGAGGCCGATCACGTCACCCGCTGTCTTAGCGTAGGTTGTCATGCCGCTGCCTCCTGCTTGCGGGCCAAGCGTCGTGCCCTGACCATCGATGCGGCAATACTGCACAGTCGTTCTGCTGCCATCAGGTCGTCAGCCAGCGACAGGTTATCGCCAGTCACGGCGCTTGGCCAGTTAGCCGCGAGCCGAGCACTCCGACCGTCGACATGCTATAACCTCACTTCGAGCTCGATCTCCTGCCCGTCGATCCGACTATAGAAACGCCAATGCCCAGGGTAGCGACGCCGCCGATCGCATGCTCGTTGACGGCAAGCCGCGGCCCTCCGACTTCGGGGCACGACCGCGGCATGCCCTCTTACACACCGCTGAACTCGCTCGGCTCGTATCAACGCAACCGTTCATTTGAAGCGGTAGATTTGCTCCGCATTGTTGCGGAAGATCGCGCAACGTTCGGCTTCGCTCATGGCGATCTTGATAGCGAGCCGCGGGTCGTCGTAGTCCCAGTGCGGATAGTCGCTCGAGTAGACGATACGGTCCCAGCCAATCCAATCGAAGACGGTGCGCAGATGCTGCGGGTACTCCGGCTCTTCGATCGGTTGTGTCGCGTACCAGAGATTGCGATGCAGGTACTCGGAGGGTTTGAGCTTGAGGTTTGGAACCTCGCTTTTCATCTTTGCGACGTTGGCATCGAGCCGCCAACCGAGGGTGGGTACCCAGGCCAAGCCACCCTCGATCAGGATGATCTTTAGGTTTGGATAGCGGTCGAACACGCCTTCGAGGATCAGGCTCGTGGCCTGGGTCGGCATCGAGTGGCTCAAAACCTGATGTTCCTCGACGTAGAACGAGGGCCAGCCCGACGCCGAGGGTGCTGCAGCCGACGGGCCGCCCACGTGCAGTCCGATCGGCAGCTTCGCGCCTTCGGCGGCAGCGAAGATTGGCCAGTAGCGCTTGCGGCCAAGCGGCTCGGGCGTACGCGAGGACAGCTGGACCTGGGCAAAGCGGGGATCGACCGCGCGCTTTTCGATCTCGGCGACGGCCGCCTCGGCGTCGTCCTGGGGTACCAGGATGGAGGCGCGCAGGCGGGGGTCGACGTCGGTGAAATGCGTCACCTGCCAGTCGTTAAAGGCCGAGCAGAGTGCCGCCTGCAGCTCGACGTTGCGCGGCGCGTTGCCTTCCAGCAGGGGCTCGAGCACGCCGAACTCGACGTCGTTGGCGTCGAGATGTTGGGTGCGAATGAAGTCGACGTCGGAGCCGGGCAGGCCGCCCTCCGCCGGCCACGCATCACGCCGGCACGTGTTCGGCATGAAGCGCGGGTATGTGCCGCGCGCCGCATAGATGCCGCGGGTCCCCTTGCCGTATTCGGCCAGATGCTGGCGCCAGCGCGCCGACAGGAATTGGTCGAGGTCGCGCGGCGTGCGCAGGTAGGGATGGATGTCGCAGTCGATGATGCGCAGGCGCGTCTTGGTCTCGCCAGGTGCGGCGCCGAGGGCGTCAACGTCACGTTCGAGCATCAGGCTCATGTGGGGTTCTCCTTGAGCCGCGGATAGGTTGCGATCGGGTTGTCGATAAGCATCTTGGCGAGGAACGGCGCGGACAGTCCGTCTGGCACGACCCGGTCGCCCTCGAACTGCCAATGGGGATAGTCGGTCGCGAACAAGAGCATTTCGTCGGAGTCTATCATCTCGACGATGCGCGTCACGGCCTCGGCATCTGGCGCATCGAACGGCTGGGCGGTCAGCCGTACATGCTCGCGCACGATCTCGGCCGGCGAGCGCTTGACATACGGCACCTCCGCCCGCACACCACGCCAGGTTTTGATCGCGCGCCAAACGAAACCCGGCAGCCACGACACCCCGCTCTCGATCAGCACGACGCGCAGGCCCGGGAACTTCACGAAGGCGCCCTCGTGGATGAGGCTCAGCAGCTGGTCCTCGAAGGTCTGCGAATGGCTGACGTAGTCCTGAATGTAGTGTGACGACCAGCCGTTGGATGTCGTGGGATAGCGGTGCAGGCTGCCGGCGTGAAGGCCGAGCGGTAGGCCGTGCCTCTCGCAGGCCGCCAGCAGCGGCCAGTAATAGCGCCGCCCGAGCATCATCTCGACGGCGACAGGGATCATCACTTGCACGAAGCGCCGGTCGGGGGCGCGTTGCTCGATTTCCTCGACGGCGAGTTCCGGGCTCTGCGAGGGCACGATGATGGAGGCGCGAAAGCGTGGATCCTTGTCGAGGAACTCCTTGGTGATCCAATCGTTCACGGCCCGGCAGACGGCTGCGCCCATGGACTCGCTGACCGCCACCTGCCCACCGGTGAGCGGATTGCAAATGGCGAGCGCCGTGCCCATGACGTCGAGCGACTGGCGAGCGATCGTTGCCGGATCGGCCGCCGGCCGGCCCTTTGCGGGTCGCCAGTCGGCTCGGCACGAGATCGGCGCGCCGGGCGGATAGCTCGCCATCTCCAGCCCATCGATGCCGCGCGAGACGAATGCCTCCTGCCAGTAGTCGTCCATATAAGGCAGCAGCGCCGCGATGCCTGGCACCGTCGGATGGATGTCGCAGTCGATGGCGCCCGGATAGCGGCTCATCGCATTGCCCCTCCTCTGTCGGTCGGTCCCATGCGAACTCAACGCGGGGCCCGCGGCCTAGCGTAACGTCTAGAACTCGACCACCACGTACTGCTCCTCGACAGTCACCGGCACCGTCTCGGCGACATAGGGCCCCTTGACCACCTCGGCGCCGGAGGCGATTTCCGTCGGATAGGCCCGCGCCCGCACCTTGGCCGGCTCGCACCAGGACTGGCCGGTCCGGATATCGAACTCCCAGCCGTGCCAAGGGCAGCGTACCATCTCGCCCATACGGATCATGCGGAACTCACCGGGCCGATCGCCGACCGCAAGGCCGGTGATCAAGCCATCGCACAAGCTGCCGCCCTGGTGCGGACACCGATTAAGCAGGCCGTAGAACTCACCGTCGAGATTGAAGATGCCGATCGGCCGCCCGCCGACAGTAAAGACTTTGCGGGTCCCAGGTGGAATCTCGGCAACGGAGGCAACGACGTATCTTCGCATGGTGCGTGGTCAATCTCGCGTCCTCAAACCGCCCAACCCTTGGGCGAGCGCCGCGGAACGATCGCGTTCTAGTTCTCAGAGTAGGCGCATCTTAGGCGACCGGAGGCCAGGCCGACAATCTGTTGCACCAACCCAACCAACGAATTGCACCGGTGAGGTCTGCGCTTGGGGCCTTTCGAGGCTAGCGTGTGGGCCTCCTCCAAAACCCATGACATGGTCCGCCCGCTCCCCGCGCCCAGGGCCGCAAGCACCAGAGGGGTTGGCTCCGGCGGCATGCAGGAGCGGATGATCGCAGCGAATAGACCGCGCTTGCGACGAAGGCCGTCGAAACATAACACGCCTTCACGGACGCCTTTCTTACTGACCAGCAATCTCGTTGACCAACGATGATCGTCGCGAAGGCGCATGCGCAATGGCGCAATTGCGTGCGGTCCGGGCCAACAACTGCTTGAAAAACCCAAGATGGCGACGAAGCGCACCTTGCGGGAGCGAGTTCGCTACCGATGGCGTGCTGAAGCCTGCGGCCGGGTGCGGTCAAGCGATGGACGATACGCAAGCAGTCCGGCGGCCGCACATAGCTAAGCGTTTGCGTCAGCTTTAATCCCTGCGCAGCATCGGGCAAACGAGGCTCGGCACCAGGGACGCACATGGACCCTGCCGGTTGGTTCGCCATTCATGCTGCGGCAGCGGGATCTTGGGGGCGAGAGGTCGAAACTGGGCGAGCAATTACACCTCAACGACACGCAAGTCAGAGAGGCCGAGAGACGTTTGGGGCTCCAGCACACCTTCATCGCACGCCTGCATGCATCATCCAGGGATACAACGTGCGCTCAGGAATCATTGGAGGTCATGAGAGACATCCTGCGGGGGTTCTATCAGCAGCGTTCTCAGTTGCGACGAAGAATTGCCAGCGACAAGGAGCCGTCGCGAGCAGCGGTCGTGGCCGGCAGCGCGCCGAACACCAATGGTCAACGGCGCCGCCAATAAAAGCCTGCACCCCGTCTGCCGTCCGGAAGCGAGCCGCTCGAAAAAGGCGTGCAAAATTCCGCACTTAGAACGCGAGTAGCCGTTTGGCTCGGGCGCAAGCCCGACAAGCAGGCCAACCGGGTCTAGGGCAGTGCAATCCCGGCCGCCAGTGTCACCATAAATCCACACGCTCGGTATGGTTCATGACCCTTGAGGGAACCACGGCCACGCCGCTGCGTTTCCGCCATGGTGCGGGGTGTTGGAGGGCTTTTGGGCCTGGAGCAAATCGCTATTGCCTTTAGCGGCGTCATCGCGGTCTGGCTAACGCAAGACAAGCGTGAAAGCTGGCGACGCTGGGCGTGTATATTCGGGATGCTTGGCCAGCCGTTTTGGTTCTACGCGGCCTGGAAGGCCCAGCAATGGGGCATTTTTACCCTGTGCGCGCTCTACACGTACGCCTGGACGCGCGGCCTTTGGAAACACTGGCTCAGTCCCCGCTTTCAGACCAGGGAGCATCGGGCCAGGGAGCATCGGGCCAGGGAGCATCAGGCCAGGGAGCATCAGGCCAGGGAGCATCAGGGTCGGGCCAAGGCGCGTTGGTTGGAATTCGGCGAAGCCGGACGACACATGGCCCGGCACTCGCCGCCGCGATAACTGCCGAGGGCACCTGCTTCCTAATCAGGTCTTCAACGGCAGACATTCTACCCTTGCCGGTATTGCCGATTTGGATCGTCGGCTTCGCTCAGGACCAAAGCTTCCCCCACCAGGCGACCGCCCGCTCGACCATCGCGCAGTTGAAATCTTAACGAAAAGTTTCCCGCCGCTTCGGGCGCCACAAAGCCCGCCGCCTCTCGGGTCACGGGGAGGCGAAGGGCAGTTCGCCCGTCACGCCAGCATCTGGGCCGATTGCCCTTCCCAAGATGCACGGCAACCGGGCCTCCATTTTGTGCGGTGGGATGCCGGCAAATGCCCTCTCAATAAGTCCCTACGACAATTGCCCTAACAGACAACTCCGAGGTTTTCCGCCTGTTTAGGCAGCGCCGCCCAAGGGCAGGGGGTTCGCCGCTTTCAAACTCAGCAAGAGTTCGCATAGCCGGCTCACGCCTTTGAGGCCATCAACAAGGGGCGTTCCTCTTTGGAGCTGGTCATGGTCCTCTCACGATCTTGCTCATCGCTAATCATAGCCGCGGCACTCTCCGGCCTAGCGCTGCTCGCCTGCCAACGGGCAATTGCCCAGTCGGCCACACAGCAGACGAGCGCCGCAAGTGTTGCGGACGAGGCGCAGGAGGCGAGACCCAATCGCATCCGGTTTGAATACGTACCCCCGCACAATCCCCAACTCGAGGTTGTCTATACGCAGCTTAAGCAGGGACAGGCGCTGGAAAAGATCCAGCAGCTCTTCAGTCCCTTTCGCCTACCAATCGACCTCACCGTGAAGACGGTCGAATGTGGCAAACCGAATGCCTGGTACGAGCGTCCGACGGTGACGCTTTGCTATGAGTACTTGGACGAGATTTGGCGCGGTGCACCGAAACAACCAGGCCCGGCTGGGATCACACCCGTCGATGCCGTCGTTGGGCAGTTTTTCTACGTTGTTGCCCACGAGTTTGGGCACGCGATGTTCGATGTGCTCCAGGTGCCCAGCTTCGGCTCCGCCGAAGATGCCGCCGATGAATTCTCGACCTTCATGATGCTGCACTTGGGCAAGGATGACGCGCGGCGGCTCATTTCGGGGGCCGCTTACTCGTACCGGAACGCTGTGCAGGATTTCGGCATCATTTGTAGCCCTGCAGGCGTTCTCGGATATGCACAGCATGCCCGCGCAGCGATTTTTCAACCTGCTGTGTATCGCCTATGGGGCTGATCCGACCACGTTCGCGCATGTTGTCGAGGAAAAATACCTCCCCGAGAGTCGCGCTCGTGACTGCAAGCGCGAATACAACGAAGTCGCATTTGCCTTCAAAAACCTCATAGGCCCGCATCTGGACCAGGACTTTGTGAAGCAGGCATTGCAGAAAGACTGGTTACCGCCGGAAAGCCCAAAGCCCCTCGGCAAGTAACTCGCAGACGCGCTGCATCGAGCTACCGCGGTCTTTCAACCCGTCCGGCTATCAATTCAACCTAAGTTTTCGCCCAAAGAGCATCGCGGCTGCAGCGATCACGATTTAGCGATGCTGCACTGCCACAAAAATTGGCGATGGTCGGCGTCAACCCCGATCCGAGTATCGGCACTCCACCGGATATTCGCAGACCACATCTGCCGATAAGTGTGGGTCGCCTAGCGGGGATCGCGGGAAAACGCTGGGTAGGGACGGCAGGGATAAAGGGACTAAACACCGTCGAGGCAGACAACATGACATTGCTGGACGATGAAGCGCACAAGGCAGAGACCATCGCAGGAGACACGCTGCGCCATGAGGAGACAAGCCGCGAAGCGCGACTTGCCACCTTACTTCGGTGCAAGACGAAGTTGGGCAACCCAAAAACGAGGTTCGTAGCCATCGGGACAACCCCTGTTTCACCAATGCTCCGCGATGCAATCTTGGGTTTGCACCGGGACGATCCCTTGCGACGCGCTTATCTCCGCGGTTGGTGGACAAAGTCCGCGAAGCCACTGGCCAGTGGCGTAAGTTTTTCCCAAATCAATTTCCAGACGTCATTTCGATCGTCATCCGTTGCAAGGCGATGAGATCGACTTGGAGGGAAACAAGTTGGTCGTAGTCCAAGTCGGTCATATAGACACCGATGATACGACGTTCCTTTACGTCCCATGCATCGGATTAGTTGCCGCTGGCGATGCCGTCCATGACGGCATTCCCGTTTCTCAACGGATCGAAAGCAAACTCGGTCCGAATGGATTGGCGCGCTTGACAAAAGCGACGCCCCTGAAACGTTAGGCGGCCTTGCAGCAGGCTCTCGCCCTTGAGGATCAGTCGGTTGCGTACCGGGCGATCAAGTACGGCATCGGCAATGGTCGGAACGACGGGCAGCCGATTGGTGACAAGGGGCGAGCCACGCCTATGCCGATCAGCCTTATCCCTACGAGTCCTGTCTGGGCGCCGACAATCAAGGTGAGAGCGCGTTCTCACGATTGTCGCGCTATACCTGTCCTTCACGCAACCGGCTTCGGGTTCGAGACGAACAGATTCAGCCCCAGGCGCTGGGACAGGAACTCGGCGACGAGTTGACCCCTAACACTGTTACCGGCGTCGTCGAGAGGCGGGGCGAAGGTGCCCAATCCACCCTTGCCCGGTGACACCGTGACAATGCCTCCGCCGATGCCGCTCTTGCCGGGTAACCCGATGTCGTAGAGCCAATCACCCGAGGTCTCGTACAACCCTGCCGTTGCCATCACCGCCAACGCGTAGTGGCACACGGCCGGGGTGACCACCCGCTGCTTGGTGAGCGGATTAACCCCGCCGTCGGCAAGCGTTGCGCCCATCACTGCAAGATCTCTGGCGCTTATATTGAGCGAGCACTGCCGCGTGTAGAGGTCGGTCGCTTCGGCCGGATCGCAGTAGATGCGGTCGTAACTCTGAAGCAGATTGGCTATGCTGCGGTTGCGGAAATTGGTCTCCGACGCAGAGGCATACACCTCCTCGTTTAAAGATAGCGTCCGCCCAGCAAACCGGGACAAGCCGTGCTCGATGAACCGCCATCGCTCAGCGCCCGTTGTGCCCTGCACGAGGCTGGTCGTGGCAATAGCACCGGCGTTCACCATCGGGTTCGTCCGTCCGTCTGCACTTCGCTCGATGGCCGAAAGCGAATTGAAGGGCAGGCCGGTGCTGTTGGCGCCAAGCTTCTCGCGGGCCTTGGTCGGGCCAACCTCCTGACACACCAACGCGAACACGAAGGGCTTCGACACGCTCATGATTGCGAACTCGTAGTCGGTGTCTCCGATCGCGGCAATCTTGCCGCTGGTTCCAACCACGCAGATGCCGAACAGCTCGCTCGGGACTCTCGCCAGCGCGGGATAGATCTCAGAGTTCTTACCTTCCGTGTGAGACTGAAAACGCTTGTGCGCTTCACTCACCAAAGTGGCAACCAATTCGTCGGGCGGCAGAGTCCCCGTCGAGACGTAAGACGGCCCGGCTATGGTATCCCGTTGGAGAAGTGTCGACATTGCGTTCGCCCTTGCTCTGAGAGGTTCTAAAGCAGCACGCGCGCCGAACGGTGCACATCGGGTAACGCCTTGATTAACGCGCCAGTGAACCACCTGAGTGTCAATTGATCCTTCGATTTCGGCATCGCTGCACGGCCAAAGTTCTGCATCAGTCCGGCACCTCGCTGCTCCTCGGACGCGAGGAAGAGCTAGACGTACCTTTGCGACGACGGGAACACGCAAACCAGGAAGAGGGCCGTGTCCTACTGGTGATCGGCGAGCCAGGCCTTGGCCAGTCGAAACCAATACGAGGCCTGCAGGAGCGGCTCAAATCAGAGCGCCATAGGCCCCTCACATACGACTGCCCTCCCGATCACCGGGACATCCGATCACAGGCGGCTCTTGCGAGCGGCCGGTATTGAACGCGATGACGGTGCTGAGGCGAAACTCGACAAGCTTCAAACCTTGCCTGTGCAATCGAGTGGAACCCGTGCGGAGGATATGCCGCTGTTCGCAGCGTTCCTCTCAATCCCGGCCGGGACCACTATCCGCTGCTGAACCCCACGCCTCAGCGTCTGAAGGAACGCATCTTGGGGGCCTCGCGGTCGGACGTGAACCGTGCAGGCGCCGCACAGCGCCTGACCGCAAACCGAACTTGGTGCCCGTGAGGCTCAGCTCGTCGCGCAGATACCACAAGAGCGGCATCGATGGCTTACCATCAAAGCTCCGCTCCTGTCCGCTTATTCGCAGCTAGACCATGAAAGGTGCGGGCCGGCTCCGCCGGTCCGCACCCATTCCCGCTCGGGCTTCACTTCACCGCAAAGACCCACACGACGCCGCCTTGCGGCACATCCGGGGTGACGCCAATGCCGAGCTTCGACAGGGCATCTTGGATGCGCTGGGCATCCACGCCCCAGCCCGACTGGACAGCGACGTACTGCGTGCCGTCGACCTCGTACGTAGACGGTCCGCCGCTAATCCCCGAGTTCGTCTTGAACTCCCAGAGCAGCTCGCCGTTCTTGGCGCTGAAAGCCCGGAAGTAACGGTCGTTCGTACCGCCGACGAAGACCAGATCGCCGCCTGTGGCCATTACCGAGGCGAAGAGTTGGTTCGGGAACTTGTACGACCAGACCTTCTTGTTGCCGACCAGATCCCAAGCCTGCAGTTCGCCCAGGTAGCTCGGCTTGGTCGGCAGGCTCAGGTCGAGCTTCTCAACCTCCGCTCCCAGCCACAACTGGCCTTCGATGAGCGGCTTCTTCTCACCAACCACCCGGCCGCAGATATTGTCGTTCGCCGGAATGATGAGCAGCCGGTTCTTGGGATCGTAGCTTGCCGATAGCCAGTCCTTGCCGCCCCAGAGTGACGGGCAGAACGTGACGTCTTTGTTGGCCCTGGGCGTCGTCTTCTCGTTGTATTCAGGGCGCCCCGTCTTTGCGTCAACCTTGACGTACACGTCTTGATGGACGTAGGGCGCCGCGGAAACGAAGTTGATCTTCTCGGCTGTCCGTTCCAGGGTCCAAAGATAACCATCGCGCCCCGGATGGACGAGCGCCTTGATTGTTCGCCCGCCGCTCTGAAGATCCATCAGGATCGGCGGATCGACCTCGTCCCAATCCCATGAATCGTTTGGGCGATACTGGAAGTGATTCTTGATCTTGCCCGTGTCAGGATCCAGGCCGATGACCGAGGTCGTGTAAAGATTGTCGCCTGGATGCAGGTCGCCTGGCCACGGCGCGGGATTGCCGGTGCCCCAATAGGCGGTATGGGTGGCCGGATCGTAGTTGCCCGTCATCCATGCGGTGGCACCGCCGCTCTTCCAGGCATCGTCTTTCCATGTCTCGTGGCCGGGCTCGCCTGGGCCAGGGATCGTATAGGTGCGCCATACCTGATCTCCCGTCTTGGCGTCGTAGGCCGCTATGTAGCCGCGCACGCCCATCTCGCCGCCCGACGTGCCAACGATGATCTTGCCGTTGATGACCTGCGGAGCGAGCGTCAGGTAGTGACCTTTCTTGTAGTCGCCGACCGGCTTCGCCCAGACTTCCTTGCCGGTCGCCGCATCGAGGCAGACAATAAAGTCGTCCACCGTCGCCACATAGACCTTGTCCTCCCATAGACCGACGCCGCGGTTGGTCGGATGGAGCTGGAACAGGTCTTCCGGCAGCGTCCGCTTGTAACGCCACAACAGGTCGCCTGTCTTGGCGTTGAGCGCAATCACCTGCGCCTGCGGCGTGGTGATGAACATCACGCCGTTATTCACTATCGGCGGCGCTTGGTGCCCTTCATTTACCCCGGTCGAGAATGTCCAGACCGGCGCCAGATTCCTGGCATTGGTCGCGTTGACCTTGTCGAGCGGACTGTAATTCATGCCGTCGTACGTCCGCCGATATTGCAGCCAGTTGCCAGCCTCCGGGTTGGTTAGCCGCTGCTGGGTCACCGGTGTGTAGTCCTTGACCCCCTGGGCGGGGGCTGCCACCGGAACTAGGAAACTGGACAATGCCAACCCAATCCAGCCTGCGTGTGCGCCCTTCACTGCTTCCTCCCTTTGCAACTTCGCTTTTGGGTTCAAGCTCTCTCTCGTCGTTTTACCTGGTGCCTCCACCTACCTTTCCCGTAAATGTACCGGCAGCGACCGGAGCACCGTCGACCGCTTTGAGCGGCAAGGCGGGCAGCGGTCGTAGCGCCGGTCCGAAGACGACCTTGGCGCCGTTACTCGGATCGAACTCCGAGTTGTGGCAAGGACAATGGATGATCCGACGTTCGGTCTGCCAACCGGTGACCGGACATAGCGCGTGCGTGCATGAGGCGGAATAGGCGACAAACCCGCCTTCGGCGGCGCGTGCACGCGTCGTCTCGTCAAATCCCGACACGTCCAGCCGGAGAAGCAGAACCTGGTTGAGCCGCGAGCCATCGCGGACCGCCTTCGTCGCCGGATCTATCGGCCACGCAAGCACCGGCGGGCCTCCGAGAGCGAGATCCGTCTCGCTGATGGGTGTCCGGGCCCGATCGCCCGTCGCGAAGACAAAGGCGTCGCCCTCCTGAGGACGGGCCATTCTTGGATCGTCGGCGAGGGTGGGACGTGGCGACCAAAGGGTCACGCCGCTCGCCAGGGCGCCTATCAACCAGGCGCGACGTTCGGGTAACTGCGGCCCGTTATCGCTCGCAGATGCAATGCCGCAAGATATGCGACCACAGTTCAGTGTGACTCGCGTCGCCGACGACATGGAGTCCGTGACCTCCCACGCTGTCGTCTCTTTACTAATCTCAGCCTGTTGCGGCTGCCGGTGTCACCGAGCCCTATCGTCTCGCAGGAATCACCGGCATCAAAATATCTCAGCGCGGGTCGTCAGATCGCTCCGCGCATCCCTAATCTTTACAATAGCAGAATGCACTCACAAAACAATTGCGTTTGATCGTTTTTGTTTGCGCTCGCCGACTGCCGTCAGACAAGCGTCAGGGGCACAGCGTAATCGACCACTCGCGCGATTGCATCGGTGTCGATCAAGCACGGTGTCCAGAGTCCCAGAGCCCAGAAGGATCGCGCCTCCTGACGGTTGGCCCGCCGATCGAGGCCCTGCCTGAGAACCGGCGCAATGGCACAAACAGCTCGACGATACCGCGCGGTGGCGCGGAAACTTGGCTAAACTGGCCGACCGACGCAAAAAGTGAGCAAATGAAGATCGGCGTGTTCTCCGCGTTCATGTCACCCTTGACGACGCCGAAAATGATCCGCGACTTCGGCCGGCGTGCCGAAGACATTGGCCTCGAGGCGATCTGGATGGGCGAGCACGTCGCGTGGTTTGACAAGATCACGTACGGCTATCCAGGTTCGAAGCATGCGCCGAGGGGATCGCCAAAGCCGAAACCGAGCATCCCGATCTCGTGCTGAGGGACATCCAGCGTCCCGTGCTCGACGGCTATGAGAGTACGCGCCGGATCAAGGTCCTACCCGGAATGGCGCGAAGACCTTTATTGCCGTCAGCTCGTTCGCCATGAGGGAGGATGAGGAAAAAGCGCGAGTGCCGGCTGCGATGGTTACGTGACGAAGCCCTATAGCCCCAAACAGCTGGTCAATCTCGTCCGCCAGTTTCTCGCCACGCCTCGGTGACCCTCCTGGCTCATGGGATGAGTGAGCAAGGAGTTGGTTGCGTACGTCAGTAGAGCGCCAACAGATAGATCCTGCGAGCTCAACTTCTTTTCCCATTGTTGCAGCGTCTTCACGTTTTAGGACAACCTCGGAATGACCACAGCGCGGCCAAGTTCTCGCCATATCCGCAACTGTGCAATAGGTGCCCGGATATGGAGCGCTTATCCGGTGCATGGGCTCTGTCGAGGAGTTCAACGCTAGAGCCAATGTATTTTGAAACAATCTTGAGGCTGTGCGGGATTGCTCCATCTACACCATGGGGAGTGCCATGAAGCTTATCTCGACGGCTCTTGTAGCTTTGATGATGACGGCAGTCGTCCCGGCCATCACCAGCCGGACAGCGAAAGCGGACGGTGGGGCAATCCTCATCGGTGTCGGAGTTTACCTCGCCGGAGACTACGTTGTCGGGCACACGTGCCAGATGCGCGATTGGCCATTCAATGTGGTGCGGAAAGTATACTACGGCCTGCAAGGCAAACGGCTCTGCAGATACCGCTACAGGCACTAGGTCGACCAGGACCCGGAGCGCCACAAAGGGCCGCCAACCAGCGCCTTACTCCAAAGTCCAGCCGGTTTCGAGAACTGTCGCATGAAACACCCGATGCTTGGCGCGCTTGGGCTCGGTTTCCTGGGAGCGGCGCCGAGTTCCACCCTCGTCGAATGCGGCAATCCATATGTCGCCTTCCACGAGCGGCTCAGCCATCACGCGGAGAATCTATCCGGCGAGCGGCTCGCAGCTCTCCATCGGGTCAGCTTGCGGATTTTCGACGCGTGCGATGCCGGCCATCTGCGCGATGTGCAGGCGAAGTTCGTTGAGCTCGAGATGCGCCTCGACGCGCCGAGCAAATGCGAAATGACATCGCCTTCGCGCCGCCAGTCCATCGAATTGGCGATTGCGGGAGAAAGGGTTCAAGAGACTGGCGTGGCCGGCTATCGGCCTTCGGACACCCAGCGCTGCGCGAAGCCAGAAAGACACGACGAGTAGCTCTAGCCCTTACCGCCTGGTATCCGGTGCCGACGGCTTTAAACTTGGCGAACCTCAATGCGCGTGCCACTCTCCAACCTGCGGGGCAGTGGATGGATTTCTCAGAGCGGGCCGGGTGAAGCGGCAATCTGCGGTACAGGCGACGGCAAATAGGTGCCAGAGCTGACATACTGCTGTCTGATCAGGTCGACCGAAAGAAAGGATCAAACTGCCGGCGACTACAGCCCCGTGTAGGTGAACCCGCCCAAAAGTAGGCTGCGCGCAAGATCGAGCCAGGCGTCTTCTAGCCGGCCGTTGGTTTGCGCTCGGCCCACGCGACGACGGCGTCGTTGCGTGACCGTGTCAGCCCCTCTTCGCTCAGCTTCCACTCGATCTCGGCGAGGATGGTTTTCTCTAGCCTGCCCTGCTTGGCAGCGACCCAGAGCCAGCAAACAGGATGCCCGTCCGCCACGTCGGCGCCGCTTGTGCTTGTGGGTCGCGGCGGATGCTAAGAGAGATGCGCCACTTTTCGATCAGCCAACAGTGCCTCCCAGGTTGACCCCCTGGGCCGGTACCCGCTATCCGCATACGCTGCTACCGCACACCTACCTGAGGGAGTGTTTCATGCGAGCGCCGACGCCGGCTGTCGTTATGTTGGCCGCACTTGCTGCAAGTGCGCACCACTCCGTCGCTCCGGTCAATGCCGCGAACCCACCGGAACCGATGACCTTTGAGTGGGTGCAGGAAGGTCCTCCCCACACATGCAAAGGCACTTGCCGCGAATGGGTGCAGGCCAGCGGGCTTGTCACTGAAGGGACGCCCCAGAGGTTTGCCGACTTCTCGAGAGCGAAGGACGTTCGCGGGGCAACCCTCGTATTGGATTCGCCGGGCGGTCATGTGCTCGCGGGAATTTGGCTGGGACGAGAGTTCCGCCGGCTAGGCATGGCCACGACGGTCGGTCGGGCGCTGCCTTTTCCGTCTAATCAGTCAAGCCAACGCACGTTGTCCTCGCATGCCCAATGCGCCTCGATGTGCCCGTTCATTCTCCTTGGTGGTGTGCTTCGCCAAGTGCCCAGCGAGGCTCGCATCTTGGTTCATCAAATTTGGCCCTCGCAACAGCTGAAAGATGCCATGGCTGCAACCTATTCGGGCCTTCAAATGGTGTCGGAGCAGCGTCAGCTGGGACAGCTCGCCCGATACACCATCGAAATGGGAGGCGATATCGCATTGTTCGAAGCGGCTATGCGCATACCACCCTGGGAGCTGCTCCGTCCGCTCACCGCCGAGGAAGTCAGGAGGGCGGGTCTGCACAACGCCGAGGATGTATTCGATAAGGTCGCCATAAAGACGGCCGCGTCCAAATCTGAAGAACGCGCATCGCCAGTATTTCTTGGCGCTGAGTTGATCGGCAACCTCTCACCGTCTACGTGGCAGGTGGTCGAGCACGAAGGCGTCAAGATACTGACGCGTGAACATCCGTTGACTGCGAGAGGCGAAGAGATCGGACACTTCCGAGTCTCTTTCGCGTGCGGTGGAAGTAATTTGTTCAAAGTGACCTTTCGCGAAACTAGACAAATTCCCGAGAATTCCGCGATGCTTGTGCGGGGGGTTGGGCTTGGTGTCGACGCGATCGAGACCGGCGTGATGTTGCATGTCGAAACTTCCTTGCGTGATATGCATGCTCCAACCATCGAGACGATTGCGAGCGGATCTGCCCCTATCGCGTTCGTCACCGAACTCTTTCGGGACGGCGGCCAGCGCCTTGTCGTGGCGACAATGAACTCGAATAAAGAACAAACGTCCATCTCCGTTGGCAAAGCTGGCCTCAATTCGCTCGGTCAATTCGCATTAACCTGCCAAGAGCGACTTCCGTCGCAGCAATGATCGTTCACACTCCGCGCGCCTGGGCATCGCCTAGCGACATACGCGCAACAAGCGATCTTATTTCGGGAGCAAGCGGTCGGGAGTTCGCACCGCTTTGACGTGCGTCGCGGCGCAGCAAGCGAAGGTGAAATTCGCAGACGCCAACCGGCGAATGTGGGAGGCCGCGATATGTAGGGTCATGTGTGGACGGCGCCCCTGCGTCAAGTGTTGAGTTGGCGTGGTGACGATTGCGGTCGGGTGCAGACTGTATGTCCCTCTCTGAGGCGACTCACCCTCGATGTAACATCGAGGGTTGCCCGGATAGGCCAGGCAGAGCCTCATACATTCTATTCCGTCAGACTTGGCCCGGCGAGCCCGCCGATCGACTGGAACACCGGAGGGCTGGATAACGTGGGTCTCAACGCCGCGTTTACCCAACCAACGAGCCAGCCAAAAACCTGACCACCCCGCCTCGTAGGTACTGGCGACAGCTGCCAGTGCCGAGCCGAGCTGCGCTCAGATCCTGGCGCCGCTGGCGAAAGAACGCGATCACATGCCGTGCCCTACTAGGCGGCCGACCCTGAAGAGCGCCAAAGCAGCTCAGCCAACAAGGACGAATGGTCATCGAGGAAAGGCATCGCGCAGCGCCAAATCAGAGCTAGCGCGGCGAACGCGACCCAGCCTGCCGCTGAGGGGGCTCTTTGCTGCCAAGCACCGAAACCCATCCAAAAACCCCACCAAAACCGGGCCGTAGAAAAAGCCCGGAATACGCCCACCCCACAGGGCCCGGTTACGCGAGTGTAGTACGCCGTGTGCTTGGGAACTCGGGGCCCGCGGTAGTCCTGCATCGTTCGCAAATCCGTACCCTTGTCGGTCCCCGCGCAAGAGTGCCGGAGCATGTGGGGCCAGACCCTTCCAAGCTTCCCCTTCTCGCCGGCCAGACGCACGAGATCGCTGCTTTGGCCGGTGCAGCGTCGGCCTGATCGCCTAAACAAAAGCGATAAGTGCAGATTAGCTTGGCGCCACCACGTAGGAGAACGGCGCCACAAAAATCAGGCGCTTGCTGCCGAGCCCCAATACGGGTTTGGGGATGGGGGCTGGTCTCGCCTCCGGCTAAAGGTCTCTCAGGGCTGGTGATCGGCTCAACTCACGTCGGTGAGATCGATCCTCCCGTTGACAACCGTGAGGGTATTGCCACCGATCCAGATGTCGGCGCCGTCGCGCTGTATGTGCACGCGCCCGGCGCGGCCAAGCGCGGTGCCCTGGCTCGCGATGTAGGCGTTTGGCGCGAGACCCCCGCCGATCAGCCATTGGGCAAGGCCGGCGTTCAAGCTTCCGGTGACGGGATCCTCGCTGGCGCGGCTCGGGATGAATGCGCGTACCTCGAAATCAGCACCCTCGCCGTCGGCTGCGGTGCACGGGCCGACCACGCCAAGATGTACGCCGAGCAGGCTCGGGTAGTCCGGCTTCAGCGCCAGAACTTCCGCGCGGCCCCCTAGCATTACCGCGACCCAGCCAGGACCGTTGTCGACCCATTGCGAGGCCTTGATCGCCTGGGGTTTGATGCGCAGGCCGTGTGCGATCTTCGCGAGCAAGTCTGGTTCGACCGGGCCGGTACGGCGCAGCGGCGGGGCGGCAAAGGCGAGGCGGTTAGCGTCACGCTTGATCCTGATCAGGCCGGCTGCGCATTCCTGCACGATGTACGACTGCTTCGGCGCGCCGCCGCTGTTCAGCCACACCTGGCAGCTGCCCAGCGTCGGGTGGCCGGCGAATGGCAGTTCGCGTTCCGGCGTGAAGATGCGCACGCGATAGTCGGCTGTAGGCGCCGAGGGGGTCAGCAGGAAGGTGGTTTCGCTCAGGTTGGTCCAGTTGCCGAGCGATGTCATCGTGCTATCGGACAATCCGTCGGCGCCGACGACCACAGCCAGCGGATTGCCCTTTAGCGGCTGATCCGTGAAGACATCCACCTGTTGAAACGAGAGTATGCACATCGCGGTCGCTTCTCCAGATAGTTGACTGAGATCAGGCGGCTTTCCGCTTCGTCTGTTGCAAGACTGTGCTCAGCACACCGAGCGCAAGCTCAAGTTCCGGAATCGGTAGCAGGCCGAAGCCGAGACGGAACACCCGCGGCTCTTCGCCGAACCATGTGCCATCGCCGACACGGGCATGGAGGGCGGCGAGTGCCGCATGAAAGCGGACGACCGCAGCCTGGTCGAACTGGTCCGACCGCAGGCGTATGCAACAGAGCGCCCCCGCATCGGGCTTTACCCACTCGACCAGCGCCGCGTTGCGCGCAACCCACGCGGCGGTGCGCGTAAGACCTTCGCCGAGATGTTTTCGGCGAGCGGCGATGATCGCGTCCGCCTGGATCAGGACGCGAAGCCCCAGTATTTCGTCGATGGTCGAATTTGCGATTACTGTGTTGAACTTGCCAAGGACCATCTGCTCGCGCAACGTTTTGTCGCGCACGATCGCCCAGCCGATGCGCAGGCCCGGCGCGCCGTGGCATTTTGATAGCGAACCGGAAACTATCACCCGCGGACTGAGGGTTGCAGCACTCTGTGCAACCTCATCATAATTGTAGACCGCCTGGCGATAGGTCTCATCCACTAGCAGAAACGCGTCTGGGCACCGCGCCGCCATCTCCGACAGGAGCCTGCGCAAGACCTCGGTCGGCAAGCCGACGCCGGACGGATTTTGCGGCGAGGCGAGGCAGACCAGCCGTGTGGCCGGCGAGAGCAAGACGGAGAGCCGACCGGGATCAAGCCGATAGCCTTCGTTGAATTCGAGAGGCAGCTGCTGCAGCGTCGCGCCGATGCTGAGCAGCGTGTCGCGTGTCGGTGGAAACACGGGCGTGGCGATGATCGCCTCCTCGCCACGGCCGCACAGGATGTAACCGGTCAGGAACAGCGCATGCATGCCGCCGATAGTGACGACGACATCATCGGCTTCGACGAGGTGCTGCGCGGCGATCGCGGCACGAAGGGCCGGGTCGCCCGCGGCGGTGGCGTAGCCGAGACGTAGCTCGTCCGCCGTAGCCGGGCCCAAGAGCTCGCCAAGTCGAAGGTCTGGGCCAACGCTCTCGGCAAGATCAAACCGCGGCGCGCGTCCCGTCAGCGAGATGATGTCGTTGTGAACAAACCGCGTCATCAGTCGCTCCCTCGTGTGTGCGGCCTTTACCTAGCAAGCCGGGCGCGACCAGGACAGTCACAGCAGATGACAATTGTGACCAGTACAGTTAGTCTTTCTTCATGCCCGAGTATGCCTACCGCTACGAAGAGCTCGCCCGCTTCATCACCAAACTGGTAGATGTCGGCACACTGATGCCTGGGACCCGCGCGCCGTCACTGCGCTCGATTAGCCGCGAGCGCAAGGTCAGCATGGCGACCGCCGTACAGGCTTATCGCGTGCTGGAAGATCGCGGCGTCCTTGAAGCGCGCCCGCAGTCCGGCTTCTACGTCGCGCGCCGCGAGCCTACGCGGCAGCCGCCGAAAACGTCACGACCGCCGGCTCGCGCGACCTCGGTCAGCGTCTCCGGCGTGATCGTCAAGCTCCTTGAGCACGCGTCCGATCCAAACCTCGTACCGCTCGGCTGCGCGATCCCGAGCTCCGATCTGCTGAACGCAAGCCGACTAGACCGGCATCTGGCGCGTGCTGCGCGGGCACATGGCCGCGACTACAACATCTATACCGGCCCGCAGGGCGACGTGCAGCTTCGGCGCGAGATCGCGCGGCGGGCGGTGCGCTGGGACCGGGCGCTGTCGCCGGACGACCTCGTAGTTACCGTCGGCTGCACCGAGGCGCTGATCCTGTCGCTCCGCGCCGTCGCGCGCCCGGGCGACACGATTGCTATCGAGTTCCCCACATACTTCGGCCTGCTCCATGCGCTGGAAGCATTGGGGTTGAGGGCGCTCGAGCTACCGACCGATGCGACGGAAGGGATCAATCTCGCCGCGCTGCAAGAAGCGCTTGCGAGCAAGCAAATTGCCGCCTGCCTTTTCGCGTCGAGCTTCAACAATCCGCTCGGCTGCACCATGCCCGATACGAAGAAGCTCGCGGTGCTCGACCTGTTGGCGCACCACGACGTTCCGCTGATCGAGGACGACATCTATGGCGACATCTGTTTCGGGCCAGAACGGCCAAAGCCGTTCATCGCCCTCGATCGCCGTGGCAACACAATCTATTGCAGCTCATTTTCTAAGACGGTCGCTCCAGGCTATCGCATCGGTTGGGTCGCAGCCGGCCGGCACTTGTCGCGCATCCTGGACGCCAAGGCGGCCTTCACACTCTGCGGTTCGGTGCTGCCGCAGGCGGCGTTTGCGGAGTTCCTGGCATCGGGCGGCTACGACAGTCATCTCCGCCGCATTCGCCGCGTATTCGCCCACAACATCGAGAAGATGGCACGCGCCATCGATCGCAGCTTTCCCACCGCCACACGGGTCAGCCGCCCGGCTGGCGGTTTTGTGCTGTGGCTCGAGCTGCCACAGCAGGTGAAAACCCGGCCGTTGTTTCAGCGCGCGCTCGAAGAAGGCATTTGCTTTGCGCCGGGCGAAGTGTTCTCGGCCAGCGGCCGATTTGCCAATTGCCTACGCTTGAGCTGCGGCCATTCATGGGACGAGCGGATCGAGCGTGGCATCGCGCGGCTTGGCGCCCTTGTCACCGAGGCGACGGAACGTGGGCGCTAGGACGTGTCTCCTAAGAACTCCCAACAGAATGTTCTTGGAAGCCGGTGCGCTACGCCACAGTAGGCTGTGCGGGCAGGGCTCAACGTGATCAAGGAATAGATCGCCCGGGACGGCAAGTATGTCAGCAAAGCCGGCAACGTGCCGCAGGAGGCTTGGCCGCCCCGGTGCTGAGCCCGACTAGATCGATCTGGCGCGGCGCGAGCTCGCGAAGCGGATCGGCATCGGCAAGGTGGCACGGGAAATCGGCCTCGGGGTCGGCACAGTCCAACGGCTCAAGCGTAAGATCGCAGCGCATGCCCCCCGTTGATGCGAACCACCGCCAAACGCGGCGGCCCGGGCCGCAGGACGACCGCAAACAGCATCGTGGCTACCCCCTCCCACTCTGGAGAAAACGGGGAAAATTCATGGCCAACTGGCCCCGCAGCGTATGCATTTGAGTTGCGACTACACGTTCTGTGTGGTGGCTTCCACGCCTGGCGAGCGCGGCGGCGGTGCGGACGAGCTTACGACGCGAAGGCGGCGTCGATACGTGCTATGAGGGCAGGTTCGAGTGGACCAGCTTCGGCCGCGGCAACGCATTCGAGCAGCTCGGCCCGGTTCTTGCAGCCGCACACGACGGTGTCGACATCATCCATCGACAGCGCGTAGCGGTGAGCGAGCGCAGCTGCCGACGTACCAAGCTCTTGGGCCAGCGCGCGGAAAGCTCCACCACGCTTGAAGTCCCTGACCACGGCGTGATCCGGAGGCAAGTCACGGTCGAGCGCCTCGGTGAGCGCGCCACCCTGGACCGGGCGGATACCGAGCACGCCTGCGCCCGCTTTTCTGCCCGCGGCGATGATCTCGCGGGCGCAACTAGGGCCGGCGAAGTACTTAAGCTCACCCGGCGAATCGAGCGGGTTCGTGATGCATTGCACGGCCGCGGGACAGGCTTTCTCGTTCAACGCTGCCAGGACGCATTCCGGAATGCCGATACCGGTAATTCCCCAGGCGCCGATGCGCCCGTCGGCAACGAGCCGCTCGCAGATTGGAACGAAGCGATCCACATAAGTTGTCCAGCGCGTCGCCGGGCGATCGGCATAAGCGCTGGCGTCATAACCGTCCGGAATAATGTTCGAATGTAGGAAGAACAGGTCGACTTGCTCGAGCCGCATGCGCGCGAGGCTTTCCTCGAGGCTACGCATGATGTTGCGTTCTACCTCCCCTGCAGGAGGCGTGCCAAGCCGGTGCTTGGTCGTCACGCGAACGCCGGCCGGCAACCGGCCCTCAAAGGCCGTGCCGACGAGGCTTTCGGCCTCGCCGTTTCCATAGGCCGGCGCCATGTCGAGCAGCGTGATGCCGCGTTCGACCGCGGTACGCACGGTCGCAATGCATTCCTCGCGGGTGGTTGCTCCCCAGAGCTGGCCGACGCCGCCACCTCCAAGGGTGAGCGCACTCACTGACCAGAGTCGACCGAGCATTCGGTTTGGCATGACTGTCCTTCGAGGCGTTGGGAGCTATGAAGATGGTAGCGCGTTGCAGCGGCGTGTCGAGGGGGCCATCGAATGCGTGCGATCTTGAAGCATTGGCGACCAGCGGCGCGGCACCCACGACGCCCTTGGTGATGGGCTCCGGCCCGGTCCCATGACGCGTCCCAAAAAAACGGTGCTGATGACCCACCAGCCCGAACACGGCCAAGATAAGGCCCAAGCCAAAGGTCGCGGGCGGCTCGATGCTGCGGGCGGGCGCGTCTTTGGTCCCAAGGCCTTCTGCGGTCGGCCACTCCGTCAAAGTTCGGGGCGACGGTAAACGGCCCAAGGCAAGCCGCTTCGCTTTATCTCGAATGTCGGCTTTCGAAGCGCTCCTGTCGTGCCGCGAAGCGCCGACGGGGAGTTTGTGCCATCTTCTGACGTGAGCCGGCGCAGCAAGCTGCGCGAACAGCCCTTATTCGATCACCTCGTCCGCGCGGGCGAGCAGCGTCGGCGGAAATCCGAAACCTAGTTTCTTAGGAGTTGTGAGGTCAACGAAAAGCTCGAACCTGGCCGGACCTGGCTCCATCGATCAATCGACGCGGCTGAATGCCAGCAATGGTTATTCTTTGGCAGAGGGCGTTCAATGGCCTCGCGCGGCTTCCCAGTCTTTTGCGGCCCTAACCAGCGCCTCGAACTCGCCGCCGTTCTCGAGCAGAGCGCGCTTGAGAGCTGGGTCAAGCGGTTGTTCTATGCCGGACTCGTCAAGCGGCATTCTATCTTCACGCACGGCCTTCATCATCCGCGCAATTTCCCCCGCAGCGTGCGCCGGCGTATGCATCAGCACCAACCTGCGCATCGAGGTGGGATTATGAGGCATGTGGCAGCTTTCGCATTGTGCATCGCGTATCCGCAGCGCCAGCATCCGGTAGGCGACATCGAGCTTCGATAGGTATGGGTTATCGTCACGGAACAGACCGTCGAAGAGCGTCACCTGCGGCTGAATGCGCCCGTCCTTGTCTACCCACATCCATTTGCCATCGAATTTGGGCGTTATCGGTTCCGTGGAGGCAACGGCATTGCCGCGTCCGCGCTCCGTGAATTGCGCGATTGTGATTTTGGCGGTCTTCGGGTCGACCCACAGCAGAACCGAGTTCGTGGCCTGGTAGACGCCCCATTTCGCCTCATCATGCCAGAAAGGATAGGGAAATTGGCCCGGCGCCAGGCGGTTGCGGAAACCTGCCTCCAATCGAATGAGATACATACGCTCTCGGTCAACATACTCAAGCGTATGCTCACCACTGAACATAAAGAGCGAGAGGTATAGACCGGAGATCACATCCGGCGCGAACTGGGTAAGGTTCGTTTCCTTGAGCATTGCACCCGCATCCTGATGCCTGCGCCCCCATAGAAGCCGCGGCGCGAGACTGCGCCGCAGCGCTGAATCACCGAAGAGGCTGCGCCGGCATAGGTCGAATGCCGTCTGGTCCGAGGACGAAGCCGGCGGACAGACACGCTGCAGCTCGAGCGCGACCTCGGACGCCATGCGCTCGACCTGCTCGCCCAGATCCGGCAGATCGTCGTCACTCTCCGAGGCACTGGCAGCAACGAACGCGGCCAAAAGCAGGAATGCGCCGCCCGTTGAGACGAACCTAGCGATGGCGCCAGACATACGGTTACCGCGTAGGCCTCATATAGTTCGCAACGAGGTAGTCGCCGAGCTTGCGCCCCATTGCCTCGCCCACATTCAGGGAATTCCTGAAGTGGATGCCACCCCAGATGCGCACCTCCTTGTGCTCTTCCGCCATCTGCGCGAGGCTGTCAAAGCGGCGCTGCAGTCGCGCGTCTCCTGCATCGGTTACGGCAAAGCCCTCGGGCCCGGTTTCGAAAACGGATTTAAGAATGCTTCTCGCCGTACCTGCATTGATCCCCGCCTGTGACGGATATTCCGGATGCATCGGCGTGGCATTGAGGGGCAACCAACCCGCGTCGCGCTCGGTGGCGTCATTGCCGTCCTGGTCGCCGTTGCGGATCGCCGTGATCGGACGCCAGAACTGGTAATGGAATTTCGCGTCCCAATCGAGGATGTAGCAGTTCGCGATGCCCATGGAGAGCAAAGCGAACAGGCGTGCGTTCTCGGCCAGCCCAAGCCCCTTGCGGGCTGAAATCTGCTCGGCGGCCTGGTACCACGCGATAAAAAGATTGCCTTGCGTCCAGAAGCGCACGGCATCGGACTGGGCGTCGGTCCGCTTGACGCTCTTCGCGCCTCCAAACTCTTTGGTTTCGTTGTAATCATGTGCATAGAGAGCACTCGAGAGTTCCGGCGGCGGACCCGGGCGGAACTGATCCGCGGTCTTCATGCCCCATGGCTTCGCGGTTGCGTATTGCGAAAAGAGCGGCGGAGTGGTCGGAACCCAGACGCCCGGCTGCGTCAGCGGGCGGTACGTGTCAGGTGCGTTTGTCGCGTCGTTCTGGCGGTCGGCGAAGACTGCGGCTCCGACTTTCTCGCCGAGAGCAATGCCGGCCGCCCTGGCGGGATTGTCAGGCACGCTCTCCAACATGGCGGTAAAGGCCGCAGCGATCCGTGGCTTTTGCCCCGGATATTGCCGCATGAGGATTTCGCGTGCGGCCGAGGCTGCAGCGGCCTCGGCGGAGGCGTTCTGGGCGGCCGGAATGTCCGGGGTGAAGCTTGTATATCGGTTGTGGACGGCGTTGACCGCATCCGACATGGCTACATGCATCATCGCCAGGGTACGAGTCCAAGGGTTACCCGCAACATTGACTGCCTTCATGACGTCCATTGCGGCTTGGTTCCAGTCCGTAATGACGTCGGCGCTCGACGGTGTAGCCACTGCAATCAGGGCCAGACCGGCGATGGCTGATTTGAGGACATTCATCGCGTCGCCTCCTTTGTGCGGGGTTTTGCCGCGTGATTGCGCACGCCCAGGGGGTGTAGATGGCTCCCCGGAACGGGTGGCCCAAGAGCTCGCCCAGCATCCCTGCAGGCCCCAATTTCGGCTATGCGAGTCGCGACACCCTGTTCATTTCCCGACAAAAAGATGGATAATGCCAATGTCGGAGACATCGAGGCCATGGCCAGCCTGAAACTCGAAAGACGATCGCTGCGGGGTCTGAAACGTCGACCGCCTTGCCAGCGGGGCTCGCCCGTGCGCTCACGTGGTTGCGAGCCAACCTGAACGAGCCCGTTCACCTCGACCACCTCGCGCAAATTGCTGATGTCCACCCGCGCACGCTCGAAAGACACTTTCGCAGGTTCCTCGACACCACGCCTCATGGATGGGTACGCCGCTTACGGCTTGTCCGCGCTCGGCAGGAGTTGATCAACGGCGATAGAGAGACGTCGATCACCTGTGTCGCGCTGGCCAGAGGGTTTCGTCAGCTCGGCCGGTTCGCGGCCCAGTACCGCGAACATTTCGGCGAGCTTCCGTCACAAACGTTGAAGCGTGTGAGCGGGGGCTTGCGCGACTGTGAGGACCCGCCCGACTACCGCGCCCCGCAGACGCCGCTTGGCACCCTGGGGGAAGCCCGTGCGCGTGCCATCGCATTGCCGACCGCCGCCGTTACACGGCCGACAAGCGCCAGGATGCTGCGGCCAACAAAAGAGCCGTACCGCTCAATCCCTGCCATGACCCCATGTCGCTTTTGCGCGGTGAACCGCTCGCCGACGATTGTCGAGATGCCGAGGATGCGATCGTAAATATAGTAGACGACCACTATTGCGCTCATCGTTGCCGTGATAGCGATGCAGCTCGGTGGGGCGGCCGCCTTTGTGCTCGCGCGCGAGGAGTTCCGTGGAAAGAAGCTGTTGATGGCGCTGGTGCTCTCGCCGCTCATCCTGCCACGAATGGTGATCGCCGTCGCGCTATTCTACCTGACGGCGCGTATGCATATCGCTGGCATGGATCTGGCTTTGGTGATCGGCCATACCGTGATCGCGTTACCTTACGTGGTGATCACGGTCATGGTTGGGTTGCAGACCTATGATCGCCAATTCGACCGGGCCGCCGCCACGCTTGGCGCGCGCCCGGCGAGCACCTTAATCCATGTCACTCTGCCATTGATCAAGGGCAGCATGGTTGCTGCAGGAATCTTCGCCTTCATGACGTCGTTTGACGACTTGAACATCGCGCTTTTTCTTTCGGGAGGGGAGCAGAATACGCTGCCAAAGCAAATGTGGAGCGCCATGGTTCTGCAGGCTACGCCGATCCTCGGCGTGGCGGCGACCCTTCTTCTTGTTCTGATGTCCGCATTTCTCCTAGGCGCGGAGTTTCTGAGGCGTCGCGTGGCCGCGCCTGGTAGTCGCCCAGCCACTCGAAGATAGCACGATGGTGACGTGACTGGGGGTGGCACTATCGCTCCCATGAAGGAGAGGTGGCGATTTCAGCACGGCCAGCCGCGAGATCAAAAAAGGCCCCTTCACAGATGAAGGACTCGCGCGTCGCTGGCAGAATAAGGATGCCAGCTTGCCCAGGCTCTCGACGCCACACTTATTCCGATGGTCAGCTGTGCACCCTACAGCGCCAGCTGAAGATTTGGCGCGATGAAATCAAATTCGGCGCCGCTACTGAAGGCGCCTACTTCTCCTGCGAACGTCGGTCGTGCAAACGCCAAAAATGCCACTCCTTATTTTCCTTGAACGGCACCTTGTCGAACCACTCTGGCGACCGCTCGCTCGGGGTCTTGGTGTCGTCTTCTCCAATCGACGCCAGGATCCGCTTGATGTCATCCCGGACACCTTCACTCTGCAGGAAATAGTCGTGGCCGTACCCCTTCCAGATCCTGTCGAGCCGCCACCAGCGCTCCGGCCCGGTCGCGTCGATAACATGCACGTTCTTCACCTCGACCAACAGGGGCTCGCCGTCATCGTTGAGCTCACCCATGCGGGAGGCGCCACTCCGCAGAACTTTGGACGCCAGCAGGGCCGCGTCGGTCATCGAGCCATAGACCGTTACGCGATCCGCGTACGGGGCGATGCGGCGTATCTTCTGGTCGAACACCGGCCTCGCGACGTCCGGGGCGGCAAACATGATCTGACCGATGCGTATCTTCGTTGGTCGGGTCGCGCCCTCCCGCTCCGTTTCGAAGACCGACCGAAGCGAGCTAAGGGCCCGCAGCGCAGATTGCGAGCCCATGCTGTGCACGAGGATGTCGATATCGTCGATATCGGCATCGCGCATCAGCAGCTTCAAGAAGGACTGCAAGAACGGCTCCGCCTCCTCGGCGTCATCCATGTCCGCGATGTAGCGGAGCGTGCTGGCCGCCGAGGGCCAACTGTACATGTAGATACGGCCGCTATAGTTGGTCGCGGATTTGATCTGCGCCACCGTAAAAAGAGCGTCCTTGAAGGAAACGTTGTAGCCGTGGATGAACAGCAACGCGCTGCTGGCGTTCGCTGAGCTGTCAATCCCTCTTGGGAGGCGTCTCGCAATTCGTCCTCTGGGCGCCATCCTCGTCTGCGAACTCCCCGCAAGCTCGTGCGCCAGATAGAGCTGATCGCCAAGATCGGCTTCGGGGGTGGAATGGAGCCACTGGTACCAAGTGATTTCGCTTGATGCCAAATCGCCAGCATTCTTTACATCGTTCTTAGGAGGCACGACGTAGGCACAACCGAGGTGCAGCTTGTTGCCGGGCTCGTTGAGGAAAAGGGAATCGGGATTGTCGACGCGTCCGCCTTTCTGCTCGAACGCAACATCCCCCTTTCGATCCGTGCCAAAGAGAATGCGGATGCTGTTCGGCCCGGCTTTGTCCAGCGTCTCCGGGCACGGCTTGGTGTCCACGACGGACCACCCGTTTTCTCTGGGGAACTCGCTCACCACCAGATTGGCGACACCCTGCATCAGAAGCTGCCAACCTCTGGCCGTCGGATCCGGTTTAGACGCGTCTGACTGCGCGGGCTCGGTTGCCACCACCGCTGTGAGAAAATCGGGAACCTCGACGAAGGACGTTGGGGGGGCCTTGCGATAGCGCATTAACACCCCCATAAGCTTGTCCTTGGACGTGAGCACCAGATTCGAAGAGACGTACCCACCCTCCTTGTCTTCGGCGTCCCCCACGGCGGCGAACTCCTCCGAAGTCAAATGCAGACGCCTGTAGTTCAGCGCCACCTGCATGATGTTCTGCCTGAACAGCGCAATGGGGGTGAAGTCGGACAGCAAGTGAATGACAGGTCCGACGGAGACGTTGCTGACGTTGTCGCGGTATTCCTCCCAGTCTCCGCCAGTGGCGCCGCCGTCAAATTTCTGCGGAGTTTCACTGACAAATTTGAGAGGCACAAGCAGTCGGAGGTCGGTCTTTGTCTTCGGGTCCGGGTCCTTGTACGTCAACACCTTCAGGCCGGTCGTGGCGTAGAATTTGGCTTTGGCCTCCTTCAGTTTCTCCTTCTCGTCATCGCTCAACGGTTCCATGCCCCGCTTGGATCGGTACGCCCTGCGAAACCATTCCACGGCCTTGCGTAGATCGCTCCTGGACGCCTGACCGGCCGTCCCGTCAAGGACGCCCACGGCGATAAGCTGTTCTTGGAGCTCGAAATCCTGAAGCTGATTGACAAGACCCGCGCTCATCGGCTGCTCCGGCTGACCCCATGCGGGAGCAACAAAGGCCAGAGCAATAGCGGCGGCGAGGCCGAGGAGGTGGGGTGTCAGCATAAAAATTCCCCCCTATTTGGGCTTAAATCTCGTCAAGAAAAGCCAGAGGTTTTGGGCCGCTTGGCCCGCAAATCATCGCAAGGGGTCAGCAACTGTTAGGAACGCGACCGAACGCGGCATTGGGCCCCCCAAATCGCTAAGCGTTTGACGCGCTCGTTCCCCGCTGCGCGCGCAAGGCTCCTATGCCACGACTGCTGTCGCGATGGAAGTGAAACGTAGGGCTGGAGGGCGGTGATCAATGGAAACTGACCTTGCTGCTCCGACCAAAATCGGCTCGACGACGTCACTCGGAACCCATACAATCGAAGTGCGTCTCGATAAGTGGCGTGCACACGCAGGGCCTGACGTGCCTGAAGGCGTTGCGCGAGCTCCTCCAAACAGGTGGCCGTGCTGGAGCGGGAAATCGCCGAACTGGAATCGACAATGGCCGAGCCCCCACAAGTTGGGCGCGAATAGGTCGGCAGGCGGATATCTCCGCCTGCGAGCTTGGTTGTGTGTAACTCGGCTAGCGACGTGAGCAGCGTTGCCGTGATCCAGTAGGCCTCATGCTGTCTCCGCGACCAGTGCGGCGTCGGTGCCGTCGCTAGTCTGGTGGAATTTTCCGATGACGCTCTCCGGCGATTTTGACGGTAGCTTATCAGGCGGCGAGGTCAAGCGGCTGAGCGAGCTCTCTGCCGAGCGTGCGCCAACCATCAACCTTCCGTAGTCTGATCTGTCCGGAGGCGAGCAGCGCCCAAAACAGCATGGCGGCCGTCTCTCCAGCGGGCAGCACCGTCTGCGTCTTGATGCGCCGCTTGAACTCTTCATGCAGTCGCTCGATCGCGTTCGTCGTGCGCGCGCTCTTCCATTGCGATGGTGGTAACCGCGCGAAGGTGAAGAGCTGCTCGCCAGCCTCTTCCAGGCTGTCGGCAACGGCGCGACACTTGAGCCGGCATTTGCCGATGAACGCCTTGCGTCGCGTCGCGACCTGCTTGGCGCTGTCCGCGTAGACCATGTCGGAGAAGTCCGACGCGACCTCTTCCGCAAGCCGCTTCGGCGCATGCGCGATCAGGTTACGGAGCTTATGCACCGTGCAGCGTTGAATGAGCAGATCCGACCACAGACTTACGAGCGCCTTCTCGAGTCCCGACGCGCCATCCACGATCGCGAGCTCCGGCCGCTTCAGGCCGCGTTTGTCAAGGTCATCGAGCACCGCCCGCCACGCCGCCTCGTTCTCGCCGCCCATGTTGCGCACCGACAGCAAAACCTTTTGCCCGTCGGCACGAACACCTAAGACAACCAGTAGCGAAATCGCCGTCGCCTTGCGGTCAATGCGAACGCGCACGACCGTGCCGTCCAGGATCAGGCGAACCATCGCTTCGCTCGACAGATCGCGGGCGTTCCACGCCTCCCAGTCGCCCTTGAGCTTGCGCCACACCCGGCTCACCGTGTCCTTCGACACCGAGCCACGGAACAGCGCAGCCAGCGCGCGCCCGACCCGACGCGTGTTCGTGCCGGCCAGATAGCTGCCGGCAATCACCGCATCGATCTCCTTCGTGCGGCGCTGAGAGGCCGGCAGCGTCTTGCTGTGCCACTCGCTGGTCTTGCCATCGGCGGCGTCAATCCGTGCGCGGGGAACCGACACCGTCGTCGCGCCGAACGTGCCCATAACTTGGCGATCGCGATGGCCATTGCGATGGCCCACCACCGGCACCACCTCCCTCGCATCCGATTCGCCGGTCTCCAATTCGCCGGCCGCCAGCGGCAAGCGCTCGGGCTCGCGCGCCCGCCCATAGCGCGCCCGCCCCAGCGCGGCGGTAAGCTCCTCTTCCAACAGCTCTTCGATGAAGCCGCGGATCCGTCTGCGCACACCCGCCTCGAGCCCGTCGCGCCAGCCTTCACCATCCAGAACGTTTGCTGTATCTGTCGTCATTGGCGTTATCTCCTTCGACGGCTGCTAACCGCCGGATTTGGCTTGTTTGCTTCAAGCCGGAGATAACGCCACTTCCGATTCCCACCAACTTTGCGCCACTACCCCTTCTCGATGAGGATTGCCTCAAGTGCTCGAACGCGAGCTTCCATGGGCGAGAGTTCTGAGCCATGGTCGTGGCCATCATGATCGTCGTGCATGGCTCCTCCGCAAGCTGTCGCAATCGAAGCGGTGGAATCGCTCGGGATTTTGGCGCTTCTATCCTACCTCTAAGCTGACGTCAGGCAAGCATCGAACGACAAAACAAACGTGGTCTCGTATTGGCTTACAGCGCAATTCGCCAAGGATCCACGACCTGGTTTTCGCACAACCAAGACCCTAAGTGGAACCTCGCCGGCGTCATCTCACGAGGTCCCGTGATGACTCTGAGCGCCATTTCACGACCGCCCATTGATGCACTGCCGGATCAGCGACGTGGGCCACGATTGCTGCGCTTAACTGGCTTGGTCTGTGGTACAAGGAAACAGCGCTCAAAATTCCAAGAGCGGTCGCGACGGCCCGAGTGCTGGGCGCCGGTCGCACGCAAGGGCCGCGTGCAGCGACAAGGGAGTTAGCCGATGATCAATTCAAGCCGACGCACCGTTCTTACAACCGGTGCCGCCGCCGCCGCGGCAACCACCGCTCCGCGGGTATTCGCGCAAGCGCCCCAGGCAGCAGGCCCGCAGGCCTTGCCGGCAGGGCTCAAGATCGGACTCTACGAGAAGGGCAACGTCCGCATCCGCTACGCCGAAATCGGCTCGGGCTTCCCGCTGCTGGCGACGCCCGGCGGCGGCTTGAACTCGCGCATGGCGGTCTGGCCGAACGCGGTGATCAACATCCCGGAGGAATTCAAGAACGACTTCCGCGTCATCACCATGGACCAGCGCAACGCCAGTGGCGGCGAATCCACTGGCCCGATGCCGGTCGACAATGCGTGGGACGCCTTCGCCGACGATCAGCTCGGGCTGATGGATCACCTCGGCATCCGTCAGTTTTTCTTCTTCGGCAACTGCATCGGCGGCCCATTCGCGATGAAGCTGATGGAGCGCGTGCCACAGCGCGTGGTCGCCGCGATCCTGAGCCAGCCGGTCGGGCACCGGCCAGAGAAGCCGGATTATATGTACGAGTCCGGAAGGGACAACTGGGCCAAGGATTTGCGCGCGCGCCGGCCTGACGTATCGATGGAGACCATCGAGAAGTATCTGCATAATCTTTACCGCACGCGACCCGACTTCGTGTACAGCGTGTCGCGCGACTTCGCGAAGTCCTGCCAGACGCCGATGATCGTGCTGCCCGACGACGTGGTGGCGCACCCGCTTCAGGTCTCAATCGACATCGCATCGCTGGCGCCGAACGCCGAGATCACGGTGTTTCCCTGGAAGGATCCGGCGGATCTGAAGGCTCGCACCATCAACCGCGCGCGCGCGTTCCTGAAGCGGCATCAGACGGCGTAGCGACGCCGAAATCACCGGGATCGTGCGCTGTCCATTTGACGTCGGTGGCGAGCCGATAAAAGGACCTTTTGCGCGGGGAACCAACGCACTCGCAGCTTCCCCGCTTCTCCCCAAACTCCCAGATGTGGCTTCGTCTAAAATAATGGGCTGGCCGGCTCTTTTGCTTGTTGGTTTCCCCGACTACTCGGCACGTTCCCAAGTAGCAACCGCAACGATCTCCTGGCCATCCAGATTGCTCTTGAATGGTGAGGAGGTGGTTGTCATCTGTTTGTCCTTTATTTCGATGACCGTGGGCGGTCGATCAGTGCCGGTCCATGACTGGTTCCACGAGGTATCGAGGTGCGTGAGTAGCTTGTTGCCCTCGACTTTATAGGTCCCACCAAACCCATACATCGTCTTGAAGAGTTCGATGCGCTCGGCATCGGAGGGATCCGCTTGGGCGGGCGTTTTGCGGTCTTGCCCGGCTACGAAGGTAACGAAGTGACCGCCCTTGGTATAGATGACGATTCCCGCTGGGTGTTCTCCAAAGAACTTGATCGTTTTGCCGGTTGCCGATTCCTTTCGGACCCAACCGGTCATCTTCCACACCCCCACGATCGAAGAGGCAACATCCTGTGCCATAGTTGGCCCCGGCAACGCCGGAAGAAAGACAAGCGCTATTGCTGTGACTATGAGTCCCGTCTTCATAACACCCTCCCTTGGGCTGATCGAGGCTTCCGTTTGTTTAAAGAGCAATGCAGTGCTCGAACATTCGGTCGCGCCCAACATCGCCGGAATAAACCTTATCAGCGGGACCCGGATTTTCCTGTCTCAAGTGTGACATCCTATCGTACGGCAGACCAGGTACCATTGCGTGGCCCCGAGGTTCACAATGGCCGCCATTTAAGGAATTGTCTGCAGAACAGCGACGCACTCTTCATCATGCGTTGGTAAACTCGATCGACGACGTTGCACCCACTACTTTTTAGTTAGCCGTCTGGCTAACACTCATTGACGCAATTTTGTGTCTCGACTATAGTTAGCTTTATGGCTAACCAATCGCTGCAACTCGACACACGTTTTCGGAGCCCTGTCCGACGCGACCCGTCGTGCGATCGTCATGCGCCTATGTGAAGGCGAGGCATCCGTCGGAGAGCTGGCGAAGCCGCACGAAATGGCGCTGCCGAGCCTGATGAAACACATCCGCATTCTAGAGAGCAGCGACCTCATTGCGTCCGAGAAGACCGGTCGCGTCAGGATGTGCTCATTGCAGACGGAAGCTCTAGCAACCATCGAGGCTTGGTTGGCGGCTCAAAGAGAGATCTGGGAGCAACGACTGGATCGACTGGAAATGTACGTTGAGAAACTGAAGAAAGTGGAGAAGTCCAATGCCCGCAAACGCAAGTCAAAATGAAACGCCCCTGTCCACTTGGGCGCTCGATCGAGAGATCGTCCTCTCGCGCGTGATCAACGCGCCACGAGAGTTGGTTTTCTCCGCCTGGGCTGATCCGCACCATCTCCCCCAATGGTTTGGTCCGGCCGGTTTTAGGGTCGAGACAAAGTCAATGGATATTCGCGTCAACGGCGAATGGCGGTTCGATATGATCGCTCCCGACGGCAAGCGATATACGAATCGGATGCAATTCCGGCGCATCGAGAGGCCGCACCTGATCGAGATCGATCATGGCGCCGACAAAGACAACGATCCGGGCATATTCCGCACCACCATCACGTTCGATGAGCAGAGCGACGGCAAGACCGTCATCACTTTGCGGCAGTTGCATCCGACGAAGGCTCAGCGCGACGCGGGGATCGGATTCGGCGCGGTCGAATTCGGTTATCAGACCCTCGAGAAACTGGCGCAGCACGTCGAACGCAGTAAAGCTACTTAACGAATACGAACAAATCTGGTACGCGTTGTCCGCTTCCGGTGGGCCGGACGACAGCCGCTAATGTAACGGGTTTCGGACTTCCTACCAGTTAGCAAGTAGATTTTTTGCCGGCGAACTCGGGATTGTAGAGGGTGCCCGCTCTAAGCGCGGCGCACGCCACGTAAAGCAGACGATCGGCAACACCGCGCAGCGCGCGACCCCAGGATTTCCCACGAGCGCGCAAAGCCCGATACTTGGCGCGGCTTGCCGGATCATGCTGTACCGCGACGCGGGCCCAGTGCAGCAATGCATGAGCGAGACGCTTATTGCAGGCCCAGCGCTGGACCACGTAGCGGCTCTTGCCCGATTGCTTCGTCACCGGTGCGACGCCGCCCTGGCAGCGCAAGGCCTGATAGTCTCTGTCGCGCACACCGTCAGTTGCCTCGGTGAGCAACGTGGCGAGGTTAAGCGGGCCGATCCCGGGAAAGGAGAGCAAGATAGCCGCGTCGCGCAACGGCGCCGATTGCTCTGACGTCGGCTTGCCCGCATCGCAAGGCGTCTCGAATTCATCCGAATTTGGATCAACAAGCTGATATGTGATCCTCTCGATGCTGTCCTTCGCCTCTTTCTCAAGCTGCTTAGCTAAGCGGATGCTCGGCAGCAGCGCAGTCACGTGCGCGGCCGCCGCCTTGGTCGTACCAGGGCTGGTGGTGACGGCCTGCTGCTGCAGCACCGCTAGCATTTGCCCAGCATCCCGCCCGCGCGCGCGATGCCTTTCGAGGATCTTGGATACTCTCAATTTAGTGAGTGCGGTTGCGGACCTGGGTGTCGGCGCACGTTCGAGCAGCTCCAGCTTCCAGTCGGCATCGAGCTCTCCCTCGAGCTGAAGAAACGCAGGAAAATAGCGGACAAGCTGCTCGCGCAAGCGGCTCACGTAGCGGCGTCGATCGCGTCCGTGCTCCTCATGCATGCGCGACCACTCCCGCAGCTCGACAAGCGTCGGATCGCGTGTCGCCAGCCGGCGAAAGCAATGCCTGTCGGTGCGCAATGCCGAGGCCATCACATCGCAGTCGCGGCTGTCGTCCTTTGCGCCAGCGACCGTGAACCGATCGCGAAACCGGTCGACTTGTTTGGGGTTAATCGAATGCACGCTGAACCCGCGCTCAATCAGTGTGTCAACGACCGGGCCATGCGGAACCTCGATAGCAATAAGGATTGCATCCGGCGTGCCGTTGGTGGTGGCGACGAGCCAGTCCGCCATACGCGCGAGCCCCTCACCGCTGTGCTCGACCTGGAGCCGGCCAAGCCGCTTGCCATCGTAGTCGGTGACGACAACATCATGCTTCTCACTCGCCCAATCTACGGCGGCGTACCAACACCGTGCTTGAATGCTCATTCGCGTCTCCAAGATCAGACGCACGCACCCGCTTCTCATCACTGGCGCTCCCAACTCGGGACGGCGGGGGCGCGGTCTTCCTACAGGATGTCGATCGCAGCCAATCCGCCGGGGCACAAGTCCGAAACAGGTGCTCGTGGCACGGGATGCCGAAGGTGCTGCCACGGCGAATCGGCTCGGTTGAGGCAGGATGCACCCGTCGGCGCTCCCGATCATTCTTGCTTCGTTTCGCTACGCTTCACTTCGCACGAATGATCGGGAATCCCTGTCATCAAGCCGCACAGACAAGGTACAGGATGCCGGCCCAGCACGGACACATCCAGGCGCACGAACGGGCCGGCGTTCGAAAGCCGTTACAGCTACGGAAGTAATTGCTGATTACATTTTTGGGCTGTTGAATCACCTACGTCAGGTAGGGGCTGTGCCCATCCTGTGAGAGCCGTTCAACGCAGGAGAGCTGACGATGACCACTCTGTAAGATGCAGTTCTTCTGATCCGGCTCCATTCCGACTATCGCCGCTAACCCGGTCGAAAGGAATTTCGAGTCGACATTGGACGCCCTCGGGGGCAAACGAAAAGTCGACCGCACCTCCGAATTCGTAGGGTATAAGATCGCGAACTACGCTAGTGCCATAGCTGGATTTCCTTGGAGCTTCGACCCGTGGTCCGCCGGTTTCCTGCCATACGAGAACCAGCTGCGCGCTTCCGTTCAGGTTCCGGTACCACCGCACCGACACGCGACCAGACTGGGTGGAAAGTGCGCCGTATTTTGCGGCGTTGGTTACCAGCTCATGGATCACCATTGCCGTCGCCTGACCGGCCTCCGCGTTCAGTATCACTTCGGGGCCATCAATCTCTGTATTGTTGCTTGTCGCGTAGGCTGCCAGCTCGCGCCGGACGAGCTCTGCCATCGGTATTCCCGTCCACCGACGGGTGCTCAATAGTTCATGCGCGGTTGCCATCGACCGAATGCGGCCGTCGAGCGCAACGACGAAGTCTTCTACCGATCCACTCGCGTCCTGTGTGCGGGAGGCTACAGCGCTGACGGTCGCGAGCATGTTCTTGACACGATGGTCGAGCTCGGCAATCAAAACACGCTGGCGCTCTTCACTGCGGCGCCGCTCGGCGAATAGCGCGGCGAGAACGAGAGCCAGTAATGCCGCCGCCAATACGAGGGTTTGGGCAGCGAGTATGCGGTCGGCGAGGGGAACGCTTGCGTCTGCGAATTGTCCCACGTCGAAGGTTGTCGACCAAATGACGGCTAGCGCCACAATAAACATTGCAGCAGCTGCGAACGCCGGTCGACAGCGTACGGAGATCCATAAAAGAACGGGCAGCACCAGGGCCACAGGTAGGGCCGTCGCCCATGGGCTCTGCGGCAGGGAAATGACGAATACACTCAGCGCCGCTAAAGTCGCCAGTCCTACCGTACCTTCGATCAGTTCGCGACGCGGTGGCAACTCGCGTACGATCTGGCCCAGCCCAATAAGGAGAGGTGCCACCGTGAAAATGCCGAGTGAACAGGACGCAAACCACAGCCGCCATGCGTGCGCAGAAGACGTTGTTGGTTCCAGAAAATGGACAACAATTCCAGCACCGCTCGCGGCTATCGCTTCGCTAACCGCACTCGCCACTACGAACCCCAGCACCTGTGCGACAGCCTCTAACGTGAATGCGCGACCGAACCAGCGCTCGATGAGCCAGGCCGTGAGGAGGGCTTCACCGGTATTAAAGAAGGCGAAAGTGATGGTGAGGGAGAGACTTCTGCCGATCAGGATACCGGACGCAATCGTTGCGGCAACTACCGCACCAGTGACCGGCAAGCGGGCATTCGGTCCAAGTGCGATGAACGCCCCTACCGCAATGCCGGCGGCCGGCCAAAAAATGGGTACGCCATGGCTAGCCCCGAGGACAAGCCCGACCCTTGCCGCCAAGAAATAGGCAATGCCCACCACGACAAAGAGCCCAACCGCTCCCAGCCACGAGTGGCTGGGGTTGTTGAGGCGGAACGCTGCCCCCTGGTTCTTATCGTGAGGTTCCCATGATGCTCTCAACGTACCCTCGCATGTGAGATGGTGGGATGAGCTCAATGGCCGGCAGCGTTGTCCATCCGGTGTTACCTGGAGATAGCGATGCCGACAACCCTTAGCCATTGCGCTGAGACCAGCAATGCACGTGTGCGCACTCGGTAACGTCATCGGGCGAACTTGCCGCGAGTACGCTGCGGGCGCAGTGCACCATGTAAGAATTGCTAACTTCTCCTATGGGTCAAAAAGGGCTGTGACGTGGTTGTCCGGTTTTGAAGTAGGGCCGACATTGCCTCACGCCACGATGGGCGCAAAGTGCCAGCAAGAGCGGCTGTGGTCAGCGGCGTGGAAGGGCCGCCCTTCGCAAACCCCTCAGTCCATCTCGCTGTAGCCGACCAAAACCGCTGCGGCGGCCGGTCAAGGGCGCATAGCGGCTGCGCAGCGGCGAACCCCTTGACGGGCCGCATCAAGCGCCGGTTACCATCGTTCGCAAAGAGCCCAAGGCATCGCCTGAACGCGCAGCCCGGTGGGCGAAGACCCTACCGGGAGGAACGCTGTGCAACTTCTGGGCGCCGTGCTCGCCATTCTCTCAGGTGCGACGTTCGCCCTGACCAACGCGACCGGACGGCGAGGTGTCATTACTGGCACCCCGGCGCAGGGGATGGTCATCAGCATGCCTGTCGGCCTAGCATGCTTCCTGGCTGTCGCCCTCCTGACAGGGGCGTTCCAAAACCTCAGCCGCTTTGACGCCTCGGCACTTGCCTCACTCTCCGCGGCAGGCGTCTTGCATTTCGTGCTCGGCCGATACTGCAATTTCCGAGCGAGCCAAGCAGCGGGCGTGAACCTGACGGCGCCCGTGATTCAGCTCAACTCGGTCGTCACGCTCGTCTTGGCCGTGGTCCTTCTCCGCGAGCCGTGCACAATGCTGCAGACCATAGGTGCAATCCTCATGGTCGGCGGGTCTCTCCTTACCCAGCGCTCCTCAGACGCTTCCACTGCAAGCAAGTTGAATGAGCCGGCATTCAAGCCGCGCGTCGCCGTGGGTTTCCTTTTTGCCTTGATCGCGGCGCTTGCGTACGGAAGTTCTCCCATCGTGGTTCGCCAGGCACTCCAAAACGTCGGTCCGCTGAGCGGCGTGGCCGGGGCCTCAGTAGCCTACGCCGCAGCGACGCTGGCCGTTACTCTCGGGCTGGTCATACCGAGCTTGCGGCGCAACGTGATGGCGGTCACTCGCGAGAACGCTCGCTGGTTCGTCTACTCGGGCATCTTCGTTGCGACCGCCCACGGCTTCCTCTATTCAGCCCTCGCTGTCGCGCCAATCATGCTGGTCGCTCCACTCTTGCAACTCTCCTTGGTCTTCCGCTTTCTCTTCGCGCTCTTGCTCAATCCCCACCACGAAGTGTTCGGCTTCGTGGTTATTCTCGGCACGGTCGTGTCCATCCTCGGTGCGTGCGCCATAGCCATCGACACGTCAGTCATCCTGCACGCGCTTGCCATCCCTGAACCCCTCGCCACCTACCTGCGCTCGCCGCTGTGAGCACCTTCGGCGCACGAGCTACCACCTACTTCCATGCTGAGCCGCACAAGATTCACGAAGCCCTAGTAGCGCTCGCAGTCGTTCGATCCAAACAACACGAACGGTCAGTTTGAAGCCGTCGCCACCGGAGCATCAAGTCCATGACGGGCTTTGTGCACCCCTCGAGAGCGCCCACGTGCGCTCTCGAATGAAAAGCCGACCACCAAGCGCGGCCTTCGGCGCTGTGATCGCGGGGTCTCGTCAGCCTGCCCTTCGCACGGCGCGCTATCTTTTCGGCTCAATTTCCAACGTGCAGCCCTTCATGGGGGCACGAGAGCGAACGCCGCGAACAGAAGTTTCGGCACCACGACGCAATCATGTTGTTCAAACTAACTTAGAGGCGAGTGCGTTGAACACCTCGCGTAGCGCACAGCCCCAGTTGCTCGTCGTCACTTTCATCGGTCGCCAACAAATCCACGATAAGAGTGCCTTTCTCGATCTGTCCCTCGCCAAGGCGCACCGAGGGGCTTCTCTCTGTGAGACGTCGGCACACTTCCTCGGCACGCTTGGCGCGGCTGGACGTCGATCGCAAGCCGGGGCAAGGCACCCTCGCGCCGTCCGGTGATGATCTCGGTCGAAATGCCAGACGAGGTTTGCTAGCCGCTCCTGCAGGCGCAGCAATCTTGTATGCGTGGCTGCGTGCCAAGCGCCGTGGTCACGCTCGACAAATTCCGCCAGCGCCACCATAAGGCCGACAATCGCCTCTTTGGACGCTTTGAAACCTCGTCCGACGCCGTGTCGTGGCAGGGCCGATGGCTGGCTGTTGCCGAAGAATGCGGCCGGCGCGACAAAGGCCGTCGGCCGCACATCCATGTCGAGCATCTGCAGCGCGGCGGACGCGATCAGATCGCGCCGCCCGGCCAGAATTCCCGATGCCTGCGGCCCGCCAATCGCCTTGCCGCCAGAATAGACCACGAGGCTTGCGCCGGCTGCCAGTGGTGCCCGCAGATTGGATACCGGCGGCAGTTGCGCTGCTGCGTCGACAATCAGCGGCAGGTAATGGCGTGCTGCGATTTCGGCAAGGAGCGGCAGGTCCTGCTCCGTTGCGCCCGAGGCATTGCCGAGAAGCGCCACTGTCTTCGGGCCGATCGCCGATTTCGATCTCCCAGGCTTCGAGACCACGCAATCCAGCGTCGGTCTGCCGATCCGCAGTCCCGACGTCGATCAGCTTGGCACCGGCGACGGTTATCGCTCGGTCGTAGCCATTGCGATGCGTGCGTGGCACGAGGATTTCATTGGGGATGTCGCCGGTGAAAGGAAGCGCCTGCATCCTGGCGACGTCGAAGCCGGCGATGGCGGCAGCGGCGGCCAGGGTCAATCCGGCTGAGGCGCCCGTCGTGACGAGACCTGCTTCGGCCCCCGTCGCCTGAGCGATGCGAGCCGAGGCGGCGGCCTGCAATGCCCACATGTCGAAGGAGCTCTGCGCTGCTTGCGACATGGCGGCAGCCACAGCCGTGCTGACGCGTGCGCCGGACAGACGGGTCAGCGTCCCGGCTGCGTTGATGATCCTGCTGGCCATCAGATCGGTTGGTATATCTTCACCATGCAGGCGGGCTCCAACTCGTATGCTCGTCGAGCGGGTAGACGGGCCGCGGCAACCCGCGCCACTGGCGCCGATCCAACGCCGGCGAGGTCAGCCCTTCGGTATCGACCTCGATCACCTGCTCAGGCGGGAACCAAGGCAGGAAGCCCGTGCGAAAATGGCCGCGCGACTTGACGACGACGGTCGATGCCATGGAAATATCGAGGTCGAACATCTCGAAGAACATTGGGTCAGCGGTCTGGATCCGGTCGGAAATCACGACGACGACGATGCCGTCCGCGCCGCCGATGCGCAGTGCAGCAGAAGGGCCCAGAACCAACGTACGGCCTTGGGCGTAACCAAGCCGCCCCACGATCGTACCGTGGTGCAGCCCGACAACCTCGACGTCGGCCGCGAACGGGAGGTCGCAGGGCAGGCCGCGGTGGCGATTGAACTCGGCCTTGAAGCGTGCGCCGACCCCCAACTCGTGCGCCTGCTTCGCTAGCGGCGGATCAAAGAAGCTGCCGTAGAGTACGTTGCGGGCATTCGCCTTCACGAGGGCCGCCAGCAATTCTGTGCAGCGCCCGGTGCCGCCGCCGCCCGGGTTATCGGCACATTCCGCAACGATCATCGGTCGCCGGTTGGACGTCCGCGCCATCTCCACGGTTCGGTCCAGCGAGCGTCAATGTCTTCACAAAGCGCTTTCTGTCAGCCCAGCAGCGGCTGGCGATTTCGCGCGCCAGCGCACGGGCATGAGCCTGGTCGTGACGCGCAGTGACAACGATGGCAATGCCGTTCTTGGAACTGTCGGAGAAAACGAAGCCCCCGAAGATCGAGACGTTGAGAATATCACCCGCCAGCTCTGCCCGCCGACGGGTGCCATAGTCGATCAAATCACCGTACGGGCCATCGGCGGTCAGCAAGGCAATCGGCGCTGGTGTGATCGGCATTCGGATCAAAGCCGATTGAGGATCGGCCCGGCCCGCCAGGATGAGCCGCAAGGCAAGTGCTGCTTCCTCGCCCCTCTCTGTCATATCCACGTGCGGGTTTGTTCGGTATCCGACGATCAAGTCGCAGTTGGAGACCATGCGCTCGGAGATATTACCGTGAAGATCCAGAGTGACGACGATTCTGGTGTCTGGTCCGACGAGCTCACGCACGAGTGCGATGACGCTCCCATCGGGATCCTCATCGTTGGTCGCGAGCATGGCGCCGTGATTGGCGATGTAGACAGCGTCCAGAGCACCTGCTTCTGCCAAGCCTGCTCGAATTGTCTCAAGGAACCGGTCCATCAGCGCCCCGTCGACCGGGCCGTGCGGGTGACACCCGGCCAGCAGGATCGGCAACGGAGTCCAAGGCCCGGTGGCATCCATCGTCTTCACGAACGCCGCCGCCTCGCCCATGATCAACGGGATTGGCAGCGCGTGCCGCATCGAGGATTGCCGCGCCCTCGAGACAATAGTAGCTCTTGAAATCGTCGTGCAGGGCGACAGGCGCCTGCCGATTGCTCTCAAGCCAGACGCCGACAATAGCCACGCGCGGTCCTTGCATGCCGACTCCGAGATTGAGTTCGCGTTTCTGACCGGGCTGTCGTCAGCTTTGTTGCCTCGTCAAGATGCCGTACTGGCCGTACTCAACAGTGAGTAAGCGACTATTCCCGGAATTCGGGGCAAGCATGAACGTGGTACCCTAGATCGCTGACACTCTCAACTGGGGGGAGCAAAAGTGGGTCAAGGACGACCGTAGCCTTGTCGCAGGTTGACACTTGCGAGTAGACGGGCGTGCGACCTCTCAAACTGTGTGCGAGGAGACAAAGATGACAAAGGGATCGAAGGTGTTCAGACCAACCGATGTGCCAGAGAGCAACTCGTCGAGCTATCCCGAGCCGTTCCGGGAGGGACAGCGCAAGCGTTTCAACCGACGCTTGGGCGACCATGCGGGGCTCAAGAACTACGGCGTCAACCTCATTCGGGTCCTGCCCGGCGGCCAGTCGTCGGCCCGTCACGCGCATTCGAAGCAGGATGAGTTCGTCTACGTGATAGAGGGCGAGTTCGTGCTCGTGACGGACGCGGGTCGGGAAACCGTTAGGCCCGGCATGTGTATCGGGTTCCCGGCCGGGACTGGGGACGGTCATCATTTTCTGAATCTCACGGAGAGGGATGCCGTTTTTATCGTCGTCGGCGATCGGACGGCGGGCGATGAGGTGACTTACCCCGATATCGATCTCGAGCTGAAAGCGGGACCTGATGGCGTCAAAGGATTCCGTCGCAAGGATGGAACACTGTATCCGCGCGTAAATCGTGACTGACCCACGGAGCGAATACGGCATTTCAGCGACGACATTCTTCGTCTTCGCTGATGTCTCGGCGATTGAGCAAGGGAAGGGCGGCACTAGCAGCGATAGCCCCGATCAAGGTGGGGCGGAATCGTGAAACTCCTATTGAGCTACGGCCTTTCGGTCCATCGCCGTGGCCATTGCTCGTGAAATCTAGCGACCGATAAAAAGATGGGCGCGATAACAACCGATCACAAATGGGCTACGCGCACCTGAAGGGATCTGCTACCTCAATCGGTGAGCGCCGCCGTCGTGGAGCGAAAAAGCATTCTCCCCGCTGTCCGCGTCGCGTGGATGCCCCTTCAGCGGGGAACCGAGTGTTAGGTCCGGTTTAATCGCACGCTGCAGGCGACCAGTATCCGATCTGACAACTCCCGATCATCGACGGCGCGAGCTAAAATCATGCCGCCGACCAGTGTTGCAGCGATCGCCAAAGCCTCGTTCTCGCATTTTCGGCGAGGCTTAGGACTCAACAAGCACGTCAATCCCTCCATCATACGTCGAAGCCCCTCCGTAAAGGTCTGCCGCATCGCATTGCCCTGGCGAGGGACCTCGCAGCCACGTGTCGCAATGGCACAACCGCTTCCAGTGTCGTCGACCTGGCGAATTTGGCTGAGCGTCTGCATGGTGGGTTCTTCTGAACGATGGCTCAGTTGAGCGATGAGGTCGTAAGCCTGGCCACGAGCTGCGCGCGAATCGGCGGTCGAAACTGATTGTTCTGCTAAACTTAACCGTATCATATTGGGCAGATCTTCAGCCCATTGGGGAGAGACAAATGATTATCGTTATGGCGGTCGTTGCAGCAACGTTGTTTGCCTCGGCGGCCCGCGCCGACGATATGCGGCGTGTGGTGACGGGCCTCGATGAGAGGAACCACTCGGTTGTTCTCTTTGATGACCGCATGCCCCTCAATTCAGTTGCTCCTGGGATTGTCGCAACCAACTTCTGGATCACCGATACCTATCCGCCGAGCCTATCCAAGCAGGATCCTTCAGCAAGACCGATCGGCACCGCGCCGCCCGACAATGGCACGAAATTCCGGGTCGTTGAGTTCGCGCCGCTCGATCCAGCCACCGAGGCCAAGATGCCGCCAGACATGATCATGAAGGGGATCACTAATGCGCCGGCGAAGGGAATACCGGTAACGCATCCCCTAATGCATCGCACGCGCAGCCTGGACTACGCTGTTATCCTGTCAGGCGAGATCGACATGATGCTCGATGATGCCAGCGTGCACCTCAAGCAAGGGGATGTGATTGTTCAGCAGGCGACAAACCACGCCTGGATCAATCGCGGCACACAGCCCTGCCGCATTCTGTTCGTGCTCATGGATTCGAACGAGCCGTGATGTCGCAGGCGAGGTTTGAAGGGTCGCGCGCTTAGTGTGCGGGCGCGCGCTTGATAGCAGGAACATGTCGGCCTCACCCCAATAAGAGGCAACGACGACGTATCTCCACTCCCTGACGTGGCTTGGGGTGATGGCTCGTAGGTCTCACTCCGATACGGTTTTTCCGGATCCGCCGAACTCAGAGGGGAAGTCGTTGAACTTTGTGAGGCCATCCTTCATGGGCATCACCGTCTCCTCATAGTTGACGTGAACGCCCGGCACGAACTTCAGTGATGGGATCGTCGCCGCGAATACATCGACCATCTTCAGCGGCGGATGATTGGCCATCAGATGCCCACCGCATTTCTTGCAATACTGGCGTTCGCTCATGGGCGTCTTGGCGAACGTCGCGACGTGCTCCGTGCCAGCCGTGACCTTCACGTCCTCTGGTTTCCAGAGGGAGAAGGCATTGACTGGCCCTCCAGACCAGGAACGGCATGAGCGACAATGGCAATACCCCATGGCCTGCGGGTCTCCCGTGACTTCGATTTTGACTGCACCACAAAAACATTCACCTTGATGTGTCGCCATGTAAGTCTCCATTGCGCAAAGGTTGGAAGGCGAACAAGCATACTTTGGGTTCGCGAAGCTGACCGTCTCCAGATTATCAGATGATCAGGCGGACGCCGCCTTGATTCTTGTTGCGTCGCAATGGGAGCGCGCCAGCGAGGTCAGCTCGGGGTCGTAGAACCCGCTATCGCGGGAGAGCGCTACGCGCAGGGTGGGTGTGCGGGGAATGACAGACGGGCCACTCCGCCTTGAGGATCGAGGAGTTCGGAAACTCAACCTCAAGACAGGAGCCCCCAATGAGCGCGATGCCCATCAGCCCGTTGCGCCGGCGCATGTCGGAGGACATGGCTGTCCGTCGGCGCGTCGAGAAGACCAAGTCCAACTATATCCATCACATCGAGAACTTCACAGCCTTCCTCGGCCGCTCGCCCGACACGGCAACGGCAGAGGACGTCCGCCGTTTCCAGGTTCATTTGACGGAGATTGGGGTGGAGCCGTCATCGATCAACCAGGCGGCCACGGCGTTGCGTTTCTTCTTTGGCACCACCCTTGATCGGCCTGAGCTCGGCCTGCATCTCGCCCGCACGCACTACCCAAGGCCTCTACCGCGCGTGCTTTCGACCGAGGAGGTAGGCCGACTTCTCGAAGCGGCACCCGGTCCCGGCTGAAGTACAAGGCCGCCTTAAGCATCGCCTATGGTGCAGGCTTGAGGTTCGGCGAGATCGTGATGTTACGCGTTAGCGATATCGACTGCAAGCGCATGCGATCCGTGTCGAGCAGGCAAAGGCCGCAAGGACCGGCACACGATGCTCTCACCGCAGCTGCTCGAGCTGCTCAGGGCATGGTGGCTGCAATGCCGGTCGAAGGGCTGGCTGTCCCCGGGCCGGGATCCGCTGCTGCCGATCACGACACGACAGCTGAACCGGGTCTGCCACATGGCGGCAAGGCAGGCCTAGGCTCCTGGGTCTCGCCGCACACATTTGAGGCACTCATTCGCCACGCTTGAAGACAAACGAGGATTTGTTCGTGTTCCTTTGCCAATGGCATCGCGCTTGGCCAGTCCGAGTTTGGCCTGCGCGAACACATCATCCCGGAAGAAGTGCCGCCAGGCGTCCTACGGCGACTTTATTGCGCTATTGGAGTGCTCACTCGGAGAGAAAGTGAGTTTGATCCTGGCTCGCAGCGGGGGCGGCCGCTCGGGACTCAAGACGAACTGTTCGAGCCTGAGGAGCTGAAGCTAGAAAATGGGCTGATCAGGTTCGTCTGCGAGAATCAGGAAGCGTGGAGTTGCTTTGTCCCTCCTAGGGGGCGAGTTCTTGATCACTTTCTGTTTGCACGAAACCGTCGTGTCAGGCGCCACAAAGCTCGCTGTCACCATAGAAGGTGTTAGGATCGACATCTGAAGATCGCATCCGCACCGTTGTGCTCGGCGGCAAACGGGTAGACGGCAACGTGTATCACGAATTCTACGCCGATCTTGTTGCGGAGTTGCTCTGCATAAAATCCACAGCATGACATTTTTCGCCTTCCGCCAATTGGCCGGGCAGCCATGCCCACCGAGAGAATTCCGCTACTAGGTTGCGCCGGACGGCAATTTGGAGCTCTCAAGTTACACGGCCGACGAACGCGATATGACGAAACGTCCCTTCGGTTACCGCGAAAAACACTAGTAACAGCATGGCCGTTTTGGTGATTTCGCCGAGCACCTGTGGAAGCCACGCTGCGATTACGGCTCCGATGGGGCCAGCGTCGAGTGTCTAGGGTCAGGACTCATTGACCGAGCCAAAAGATAACGGTTGCGGCGATGCAGAGAATGTGTGGGCGCAGCGGTCGTAGCGCATTGAGATACGCCGCCAGTCTTTTAGCTGTGCGAACATGTTCTCGACTTTGTGGCGCTGCCAATACAAAGTCTTGCAGTATGTTGCGGGCAACCAGGGCTTGGCTCGCGGTGGAATGCAAGGCATGATGCCGCGTCCGACGAGAGCCTCTCGGAATGCATCACTGCCATAGCCCTTGTCGGCAATGAGCGTCTCGGCGTCTGGCAGCATGGGATAGATCAGATCCGCATGGCGTAATGCAATCACCCGGAACTCCCAATGAACCCCACCATTACCGCCTTTGAACGGTCGCCCGATGGCGGCAAGGGTCTGGCGCGTGACATGCGCGTTCGCTGGGCGCTCGAAGAAGTGGGCCAGCCTTACGACGTTCGTCTTCTTTCGTTCAATGCGATGAAGGAACCCGCGCATCTCGCGCTTCATCCTTTCGGGCAGATTCCGACCTATGAAGAAGGCGATCTCGCCCTGTTCGAGTCGGGGGCGATCGTGTTCCATATCGCGGAGCGCCATGCGGGCCTGCTGCCAGACGATGCGAATGCCCGGGCGCGCGCGATCACATGGATGTTTGCCGCGCTCACCACGATGGAGCCGCCGATCGTTGATCTCGAAATCGCCAGGCTCCTGGAGCGCGACAAGACCTGGTACGAGCAACGCCTGCCTGTCGTCGAGGAACGCATCCGTAAACGGCTGGGCGAACTTTCCGGTCGCCTTGGCGATGCCGACTGGCTCGACGGCGCGTTCAGCGCCGGCGACCTTCTGATGGTGGCGGTGCTGCTCAGGTTGAAAGGATCGGGTATACTGGACGAATATCCGAACCTCTCCGCCTATGTCGCCCGCGGCGAAGCGCGGCCCGCATACAAGCGTGCTTTCGACGCTCAATTGGCGGTTTTCACCGCCGCATCGACGGGCTGACAAAGGTCCGCTCTGGCGTACGTACGCCGCATAAGATTGGCGCGCCTCATACGGCTTCGCATCATACAGCTTGGAGACGGGGGGTTCATGACATACATGTTGCGTCACATGATGAACAGAAAAGGCATCAGCGCACACGGTGGCACCGTATTATCGGGGATAGTCGAGGGTGCGATTGCCACGCTGCTGACGCTCTCCTTGACCACTGCAGAAGCCGCCGCGCAGCAGCAGGACATCGCTCCCGAGCTTGTCGCCCGGATGGCCCAGGAAAAGCAGGCGCGCCGCGCGTGCAAGGTCGAGATCTGCACGGCATTTGCCAAACCCGCTCCCGGCGCACCGATCACCTGCGAAGTCACCCAGACATTGACCCAGCAGGAGATTGTCGCGCGGATCGTGGGCGGCAGCTATTTTTGGGGTTACGGGCACGTGCAGTGCAAGGTGAAGGTCTCCCTTGACCGCAGCCTCATTGCCAAGGCGATGACTGAAGCAAAGACGATCATAAGCCCTCCGGAGCACGCCTTTATCTGCGATGTGGAGGATAAAGAACCGGCCAAGGGCAAAGCGTTCTCGGTCAAGGTCATGGTCACACCCGCTGTGACTTTCGAGGACGGTAATGCAAAATCGTTGGCGTACGAGCCCGTAAAGACCGAAGGGTCGACGGTCGCGTTGGCAGCAGTTGCATCTCTCGTGACAGTGGACAAGGTGTCCGGATTTGTCTCGCGTGCTGCGGTTGCCGAAATCAATAAGTTCCTTTACGAAAAATGCAAAGAAGAGGGCGTGGAAATCGCACATAAATAACCTGATCGAGCATGAAATTTGATGCCGCTATCCGGTTGCATGCTACGGAGTCTGCCTGATTGTGCTGCCTCGATTACTCGGTGAGCATCACGGAATTCAGGGACGGAAACGTTGTGAGGGAGACGCAGTACTTCTGCGATCCGTTCCAGCCGGAGGCATCGCGCGCGCATTTGGTCGAGTTGGTGCACTGAAGCGATGCCAAGGCGGTGCCCGCGTTTCGCAATCCCTCGAACTCTCCCCCTACGTACGATCGCCCGCAATGACCTGCTGTCGGCCTGGTTCCTCTGCTCCGGAGGGGAGAGTACCCTCTACTCATGCAGTGGTCTGAGATGGGTCCAAAAAGGGCTGTGACGTGGTTGTCCGGTTTGCAGTAGACCCGAAATTGCGTCGCGCCTCGATGGGCGCAAAGAGCCATGGCGAGGCAACTTCGGTGACATAGGGTTTCCTCTATGGCCAGGTTTAAGATGCGCGCGCGATAGCTTCCGACGTAGGTGCACCACCGCTGCCGAGCCAGTTCGCGGGAAGTTCAATGCAACACCGGACCCCCTCTGGCGCGAGCGTGAGATCAACCCTCCCGCCGAATTCGTAAGGGATGAGGTCGCGAATTGTGCTCGTGCCGAAGCTGGATTTCTCAGGAGTCGCGACGGGCGGGCCGCCAAATTCCTTCCAGTTGAGGATCAGATCAGGCGGTTGCCCGTGCAGGCGCCGCTCCCATGTGATCATCACGTGCCCCCCTTTGGTAGAAAGCGCGCCGTACTTCGCGGCATTGGTCGCAAGCTCATGGAGCACCATTGCGATCGCGAGGCCGGCCTCCGGCTCGAGTATGACTTCGGGACCATTCATCTGCGTATTGTTGCGGCTGGCGTAAGGTGCGAGCTCTCGGCGGACGAGCTCTGTAAAGGATATACCCTGCCACCGACGGGCGCTTAACAGCTCGTGTGTCGTCGCCATCGAGCGAATGCGCCCTTTAAGGGCCGCCGCGAAACTGGCTACCGACCTGCTTCCCACCTGGGTATGGGCAACAACAGCGCTCACAGTTGCAAGCGCGTTTTTTACGCGATGATCGAGTTCGGCATGCAAGAGTTCTCTCGCATCCTCCGCGCGTTTGCGCGCGGTCATATCAGTCACGAGAGCAATCATGCTCTCTGGGCGTCCCGCCGCGTCTCGCAACAGCGACACCCGCTTGTGCACCCATAAGATATCGCCTGTTTTGGCGATGCATCGGTTCATGATTTCGAACGAACGGATTTTTTCGGTGGTGAGCAACTGGATCTGTGGGATGTGCTGAGGCCAATCTTCTGGGTGCACGAGGTCTTTAGTTGTAAGTTTGCGTAGCTCCTCCTCTGTATAGCCATGCATGGACGCGTATGCCGGATTGCAGTTCTGGAAGCGTCCTGCAAGGTCGGCAATGTAAATGCCGGTTCCCGCGTTTTCATAGATCCCTTTGTAGCGCTCCTCACTGCGTCGCAGGGCTTCCTCGCTTCGATGCCGCTCGATGAAGTCGACCGCCCGACGCGCATAGAGATCCAGTATCCGCATTTGATGCTCGCTCGGTCGGCGCACATTGCAAAAATGGGTCGACAGTACCCCAAGCGGCTTTCCATCGTATGCGATGAGCGGTGTTGCCTGAACAGCTCGAAAACCGGCTGCCAATGCGACGTGGCGTAATGGGGCAAAGTTTTCGTCCGCTTCTACATCTTCGATAATGATCTGACGGCCCCTGCGTAGCGCTCTCGCGCACGCAGAATTGTCCGTGACGTAGACTTCTTTAAAGAACTCCAGGAAGGGCTGATCAAAGCCTTGTTGCGCCGCGATTGTCAGGACACCGCGAGCATCTAATATCTGCACGTTCCCCTTGTCCGCACCCATCATCCGAATAGAGGCCCGAAGCATTTCGACAAGTCCCTCATTCAAATCACGGGTTTGCCAAAGCCGCGAACTCCAATCGTATAGTCTCTTTAGTGCAGCGGCCTCTTCCGCAAGTTGCGCCTCGCTGACGCGTAGCGCGGCCTCTGCGCTTCTCAATGAGGCGACATCATCAATCTCTTTTTTGCTGCCCTCGATCCCTGGAGCATGAGCCAGCGAACTGTGGTCGGTTTGGTTCATTTCTGCTGGTTTCAAAGTTCCCCCCCTGCTCAGCCTACGGTTAACCGCTTAGGCCTTAGGCCTAGTGGCTTGTGCTCCGCTGGGCACGCAAGAACAAGGACACTCAATCTCTGCCTGCGCATTGCTACGGTAAAGCGAGAAGTTTGTACCTTACCGTACGCTGAGCTTCTGCGTTTCCAACGCTCGCTCACTGCGCTATAGGATCCGGCCGGGAGGAACGGCGCTGTCCCAGCGCGACGTCAGCGACACGACTTTGGCATCGTCCTCGATGACACGATGCGCCGTCAAGAGGTCGAGCACGGGCTCTGCCGAGGTTGTCGACATCACGCCGGCCACAATCAGGGACGCCAGCGGCGATCATGACGGTGATAATAGGGTGTCGTGCATTTCTCAGCGCTGCAAGCGCCAGGCCACTAGAGATCAAAAAGCGGATCTTTTCGCGTCCCTCTTTTGGGGGAGACTTCGTTCCTCCCGTCATCTTTGGCGTCTTGTACCCAGCACCAGCATGCGAACACACCGTCCGTCACGGGCTTGCACATACTGCAGAGCTTGGCCGCCGGAGTAGACGACCTTGCCCTCGGCATCGACGCCGTGGACTTGGAACACCTTCTTTGCAAAGGTCGAGCCCGATGGTGGTAATTGTTGTCATGCACGGCCGTCTCTGGTGATTCGTCTCCAACGATCACTCTACGGCACCTCGATGCCTTGTGAGGCGCCGTCCACCTCATCAAAAAGGGCCAAGGCTATTCTGTCCGTTGTCGGAGTGAAGCCGACATCGCATCATGGCTCTGTGGCAGCGGTGTGCCCGCAGCGGAAGTCTATGTGTCGCTAAGATGTCTAGGGCTCCTTGTGCAGTCCGGGTGCCTGAAATCTCCCGCCGGTGATCTGGTAGTAGTCCCCGGCGCTCTCGCAGAAGATGTGGCCCTCCAGAGTGACGCCGAGCTTCCCGTCGACGGAGCCGGCAGCAATTGCGATGTAGTCGTACCCGTCACCTTTCCAGAACAACACCGAACCGCATTGCTCGCAGAACCCTCGTCGCCCCGTATCGCTTGAGCGGTACCATTTGAGGCCGCGTGTTTCGGTGAGCCTGAACTGTTCATCCTTCACCGCGGTCGACGACATATAGGTGCCGGTCTGCTTGCGACATCGATGACAGTGGCACGCAATCACCGGCCTGAGCTGTCCCGTAATCTCGAATGCAACAGCCCCGCAGAGGCACGACCCAGTCTTGTCAGCCATGGCATGTTTCTCCTTCGGCACTTGTGCAAGAGAGAGGCTTGAGCCCCTTGTCACCGCAAATCTTTGCAACAGTGTGTCCCACTTGGGAGCCCGCTTGGGGTCACCTATGCCGCGAAAGCCCGCAACAATCACCCTCAACGTGTCCCAAAGCGTCCCGCCCGGCCAGCCGTCAATCCGGCCGATGCAGCGCGACCGCCGCTGATCGTCTTAACTACAAGTGATTACGGCGAATAAAATGGGCTAGAAAACACCGGGACATTGCAGCATATCGCGACGGTGAATGGGCCGAGCGCGGCGAGATCACGCTGGAGGCCGCTGCCAAGATCATCGGCGTCTGCAACATGACTGCGCTGCGCATGCTCCGTCGCGGCGACATCAAGGGACGACAGGTCTGCCCCGGCGCTCCTTGGGTAATCAAGGCGGCTGATCTGGATTCTTTCTGCGGGAACTCGAACGCTTCACGTCCGCTAACACCGAACGGCGCGCAGCGGACCTTTGACTTTCAATGAGATAGGAGACGCGTAGTATGAAGCCCAATCGCTCGGCCATTCCAAGATCGAAAAGCACGGTGCGTTATCTTGGCGTCGAAGTCGACGACGCCCTCGAGATCGCCGAGAAAATCGATGTCTGATCTACTCGGGCAGAGCGGACCCGCTCTGCCCAGTGCACAATTCGGGATTTCGTGCCAGAAGCGGACTACCGGAGGAAATCGAGCACGGCCATCCACGATGCCTGAGCGGCTTCCGGGTTATAGCCAAGCCTGCCAAATTCGGCGCGCTCCGGCAGGTTCCGCATGTCGAAGCCATGACGCGCGTTGGGATATAGAACGGTGCGCAGACCGTTGGGAGGCGCTCCATTTATCACTGGATCGCATAGGACAGGAAGCGCGACGTTATCCATGGCGCCCATGAGCATCAGAACGGAGACGCTCGTCGACGACCATGGCATCGCTCGACGGCAGTCCGGATAGTACACGACCGCCTTTGCGAACAGGGGCGGCGACTCTGGAGGCATAGCCTTGAGTGCGGCGAGGACGCCACCGCCCCCGTACGACCAACCAATGGCAAATATCTTTCCAGAGACGACGCCCGGCTGGCCCTGAACCCATCGGGCTGCTTCTTCAATATCGGCTGCGACCTCAGCGTGAGTGACATTGCGGCCGCCGGCGCAATCCGTCAGCCGACGATGACTCAAGTAATCCACAAAGACTACGAAGTATCCCGCCGCCTGCAATTGCCCGCCGCGCTCTTCGTAGTGGTTGGTGCCGTTGCGAACGACGAAACCGGAACATCCGGGAACGAGCAGAACAGCGGGGCTTGGGCCGGCTCCAGAGGGTGCCAGACCACGGAAAGGCTCCGCAGCAAAAGTTATGCTCGCACAAAGAGGGATCGCGCAAAAAGACAGTAGCCGTGTCGTCGTTCTCAGACATTGCGACAGCATGGGACAAGTTTCCTGGCCATCTGCTTGGCTCGCTTCAACACGATCTCGCCTGATCCGCCGCCAGACGCAGCCACCGCAGTTCGTCACCTGTGAGAGTGAAGGGCCGCTTCTGCTCGACCCCGTTCCAGTTGGGAAACGTGCTCGTTTCGATGTGAAGGATAATCGTCTTGTCTGCCTCGTTGACGCTGTATCTGCCGAAGTGAGCGATCGTTCCCTGCGCCACCGCCTTTTCCGCAGACGAGCATGCTACTGCGATGCCCCCGCCGCCGCCGTCACCCTACCGCTGCCGGGCGGCGCGGCCACTATTCCGGCGCCTCCCTCCGCGCGCTAAGTTGGCGGCCGGCTCGGCAGTGCTACCTGTGCGGCGGCCAGCAACTTCTACTTCGTCTGAGGTGCCTTCGCCGGAAGCGCGATGACCGCGTCTTCGACTGTGCGCACCACACTGATTGCGGGCACGGTGCCGATCGCCGCCTCATTCTTGGCGGCGGCGTCCCACTGGGCAAGCGTTGCCACCGGCGTCTTGGCCTTCATGTGCACGACCTTGTAGCCCTTCGCTTTCAGCTCGTTGAGCAGATCCGGCATGGCTTTTGTGGTCGCCCGCTGGAAGTCGTGCATCAGGATGATGCCTTTCCCTTTCCTTTCCAGCTTGGTCATGACCGATTTGATGACATCCTCGGGCTTGTGCATCCTGAAGTCGACGCTGTCGAGGTCATGCGAGATGATGGCAATGTTGCGCGAGCCGAGGTAGGCGATCTGATCCTTGGGATCTTGCAGGTACGGGAACCGGAAGAATGGAGCCGGAGGAGCGCCGAGCGCGAGCCTGACGGCGCTGAAGCCCTTCTCGATTTCCTCCGTCGCCTTATCGCCCTTCAATTTCCTGAGGTTGGCATGCGACCAGGTATGGCCACCAATCGTGTGGCCCGCCGCGGCAACCGCTTTCAGGAGCTCCGGATGCCACAGCGCGTGCTTGCCGATCGGGAAGAACGTGGCTTTGACGCAATGTTGCGCCAGAGCGTCGAGCACCTTGCCGGTATTGCCGGGCCAAGGTCCGTCGTCGAAGGTGAGGACCACCTCGTTCAGGAGCAGGAAGTCGTACGCCTTGTACTGCGCGAAACCGAAGCCTGGCCCGCCTGCTGTGTCGACTTCGACCGTGCGTGTGACGCCCAGCGCGTTGGGATTGGTGCAAGGCTGCCGCCCGACTGCCATGCCCCGCTGTTCCGCGCTGTTCGCTATCGGCTGCGGAACCGGCGCCACGGGAGTTTCAAGCGGGGGCGTGTTGCCCGCCAGCGCCGGAGAAGCGTCAGGCGCAACTCGCACGTATGTCTGGAAGATAGGAGAGTTGAGGGCGATATACGCCACGAGTGCGACGCTAAGGGCGAGCGCGGTGGCGATGTTGACGGGGTGGGTGAGCCGCCTCATCGGCACCTCCTGCATGCTCTCCTTACCGCATCGTTCGCTATCGCAGACGGCGCAACCAACTTATCGGCTATCAAATGGTCAAGTGCTGCGCCGTTTGACCAGCTACTGCACCAGCTCACGACGCGCAGCGTAAGATCCAGCGTCGGCACTGCTGAGGAGCTGAAAGGCGACCCGGCTTAACGTGTTTGTTCCTGTATCCCGCCGGTCTTGACGCAGCTCAAGGCTGTCGCGCTCGGTTTTGCGACATATCGTAAAGGACGTGGCGCAACGAGGCATATCGGCACTAACCCGCGCACCGGTTGGAGAAACACCCGAACCCGGATTGCCAACGCTCGGCCCTTCACCGGAGCCCTTTTGTGTGATGACCTGAGCCCCGAAAATTCCTCCAAAAAGGGGTAGAGTCCGTCACTGAGAGGAGACGGACGATGAAGGGAAGCCGGTTCAGCGAGGAGCAGATCATCGGGATCCTGCGGGAGCAGGAGGCGGGGGCGACGACGGCGGATGTGTGCCGCAAGCACGGAATTTCGGAAGCCACTTTTTACAAATGGAAAGCCAAGTTCGGCGGGCTCGAAGTGTCGGACGCCAAGAGGCTGAAGGCGCTTGAGGACGAGAACGGGAAGCTGAAGAAGCTATTGGCAGAGGCGATGCTGGATATCGCCGTTTTGAAGGACATCAACTCAAGAAAGTGGTGACGCCCGCCGCCAAACGGCAGGCCGTGGCTCATGCCTGTGGAGTGCATGGGGTGAGCGAGCGGCGGGCGTGCAGGATACTGGGTGTGGATCGCGCATCGATGCGCTACCGCAGCCGCCGTGCCGGCGACACGGACGTGCGGCTGCGCATTCGAGCACTGGCGCACCGGCGGCGTCGCTTCGGCTACCGTCGCTTGCATGTGTTGCTGAGACGTGAGGGATGGCGCATGAATCACAAACGCTTTCGACGGCTTTACCGTGAAGAGAAACTGCAAGTGCGCCAGCGTAGCGCCCGCAAACGCGCCTTGGGCGTACGTGCGCCGCTGGCACTTCCGAGCGGTCCCAACGAGCGCTGGTCACTGGATTTCGTGTCCGACTGTTTCAGCAACGGCCGGCGCTTTCGGATCCTAGCGATCGTCGACGACTTCACGCGTGAGAGCCTGGCGTTGATCCCGGACACCTCGTTGTCGGGCGTGCGCGTAGCCCGGGAGCTTGACGCACTGATCGCGCGGCCGGGCCGGCCCAAGAGCTGTGTTTCCGATAACGGTACCGAGCTGACCAGCAAGGCGATCCTGATCTGGACGGACACGAGAGGTGTCGACTGGCACTACATCGCACCGGGCAAGCCTCAGCAGAATGCGTTTGTTGAGAGCTTCATCGGTCGACTGCGGGATGAGTGCTTGAATGAGACGCTGTTTGGCTCGTTGGCCCAGGCACGCGCCGCCCTCGATTCTTGGCGTATCGATTACAACGGCGTGCGTCCTCACTCGGCGCTAGCCAACAGGACCCCGGAAGAGTTCCACGCCCAGCATATCGCCATTGCGGCCGCGAACAGTGTTGGTCAAAACTGCAACCCAGGACTTTACTCCTGAATGGATGAAAGAAGGGGCTCAGCTCAGTGAAACCGGACCGAGTTTGCTGAACGCGCTTGGACCGGTGAAATTGAGGGACGTCGACCGCAAGACGACCCACGAGCACATCATCAGAGCAAGGGACGAGGCGACTTCGCCTGAGGCAAGCTGGGAAGCGCGCACTGCGCAGTTGTCACGACAAGGGCAACCTCGTGGAGGGCACTTTACACGCCCGTCCGTTGGTCTCATGGACCCCTATAAGCGGACCTTCTGCCTTTCTCGGTGACAAAGTCGCTGGGATGCTCGCTGGCCATTTTTCCCCCATCATGCTCGGGATCTCTGCATCGCCGGCTCTTTTATATAGGTGGGTGCAGAATCGACAGGTTTGAGCCCGGTGCGTTAGCCGCGCTTGCCGGGATCTGTGTGGGGGGCGGAGAGCGATCTCCGTTCCCACCGCGACCGTCGTCAGGCGCGCAACCACCCAAAGGCAGGGACCGCTCGACATCGAGCTGGTCGCGGCGCAACTGGATAGCCACGGAGCAATCCGCGCCGATAGACTGCGGCTGCTCAGTCGGGACGGGCTCACAACTATGGCTCTACATAGGGCGCTTCAGTCCCCAGCTTGCGTAGGTCGGGGTCGGTGCTATCGAACGCGATCCAGCGGCTCAGGAGGCCAAACAGACCGTTCACGGGTCTGCGATGGTGGCGAAAGTAGATCCAAGAGCGGTGAAGCTTGCACCCCAGTCTCGCTTTGGTGAGATATGTCGTTTCACCGGCGTGCAACTCAGGAATGCCGCGCTCGACGCATAGGCGCACCTGCGTCATCCAGTTCATGAAGAAAACGCCATGAGCGGGGCCATCTGGATACCGCATGCCGGTGTACTTCTCAATAAGCCGACCTGGCTCGATTAAGACGAGCGCAAAGCCAATAAGAGCGTCGCCCCTCCAATACAGCAATAGCTTGGCTCTCTCGCCGAGGCGGGACAACACATGCCGAAAGTAGCTCGTCGAAACTTCGGCAAAGACATCGTAATTAGTCATTGCGCGTCGTCGGGTGGCCTCCCGCAAAGCAAAGATTTCCTCCTCGACGCCTTCAACGGAGCCGCGAACTTCAACGCGCAATTGCTTCGCACGCTTCATTTTGCGCCGGATGTTGCTGCGCATATTGGCCGATAGGCTCGCAATGTAGGCTTCGTCGGAATTTGGGACTGAGAGCGTGGCGATCGGGAGCGCGGCAACTCGTGCATAGCCTCGCCGCTGCAAGACCTCGTGCGACCAATGGCTGTCGCGATCGCTCACATTCTTGAGGAACGTCATGCCGATTCCCGAGAGTGCCGCCTGCCGCTCCAGTCCGTCGAGCAGCATTTCGAGCGCTAGCTTGCGCTGTGACGCGTTCAATGCAGGATCGATCGCCAGGGATAGGTCATCTGAGTGCGGTGAGCCGGCGCCCATTACCGCAATGTTTATCAGCCGGGGGAACCGGCGCCCAACCCAGTCCGCAAGGTTGCGCGAACGGCCCTCCAGCATCATATCGAGGCGAAAGTTGGTGCGGAACGCGGGCGCACCCGCCACAAGGGTCTCGCCATCCAAAACTCCAACCGCCGAAAACTCAAACATGGATGGAGGTGCATTCTCGCAGGCTAGATAGTAGTCGAAACCCTCGCTGGCGGCGCCGAAGATCCTATCCCACGCCCTGCGGTCGATAGCTGCGATACTGGGCAGGATCCGAGCCGTTAACTGACGAAAAACTGGCGGTTCCATCACTCTAATCTGTAGTCTTAACGGTTCTCGACGTCTCCCCAAAATATAGGGCGAAAATGTTCCGTCGGGAGGTTCGAGCCGCCCATCATTTCGTGGCGTGGTTACCATTGCTCGGGCGTGACCAAGCCTGGTACAAGGCGAACAACATCCTCCCAAGGGGAGAAGGTGGCGGAGCCGCGGGCATGCTCGTTGTTACGCACGATCGGGCCGATGGCGGCATTGATTCCGCCGCGATCTCGAAGCTGATCGGGGAGCCATTCGGCTGATTGAGTATGCCTCTTGAGCAGGACGGCGCTATCAGCGGCGCGCCGATCCTGTAGGTGATTGCCTCGGTTGCGTGCGTGACCGGCCTGCCCAAGCCTGCCCAATGTTCGATGGTGCGCTTCCCGAGTCCATTCCAAAGGGCAGACGCGCCCGAGCCCAGCGTCTGCAAGACCGCTGACAAGAACCTTACTCGCTCCAGGTCCAAACCTGGCCGACTGGTGCCAGATGACGCGAGCCCTCGGCATGGTGGCTCCCGCCCAAGCAACTGGCGAGCACTACGCGTAACCTCAAGGGCCGAATGACGTAAGGTGATGACCTAAAGCCGACTTTTGTTATTGAGTAGCGGCGCCGGTTAGCGGAAGCGGTTAAGAAGACGGGACCAGAAACCTCGGGGTCGCGGACGCCAGCCCGCACCATCGTTGCATAATCTGGCATGGTAGCGAGCGACGCGCAGCCTCAACGATCCGCGCGCGGTGCGCTTTGCGGCGGGTACCGTAAGGGTGCGTCCGCGGCAGGCACGATGATCTTGCCGATGGGCCATAGCGCAATGCCAGCGAGCTTCAGGTGGGCCCATGCGAAGGGAATGCCAATGATGGTGACCGCGAGAACAATCGCCACTAATAAATGCCCCAGCGCCAGCCACCAGCCGGCAAGCACCAGCCAGACGATGTTGCCGATGACGCCGAGCGGTCCGGTCCCGATGTCACCGCGGCCTAAGTGCTCTTCTCGCGACACCGCTTTGTAGCCAAACGGTAGCAACGTGTAGACCGCGATGCTGAAGGCGGCACGCGCCCAGGGGATGCCGATAATTGTAATCGCCATCACGACGGCTGCGACGCCCCAGCCCAGCGCCATCCAAACTCCGCCGAGCACCAGCCATAACAGGTTGAGCAACAGGGCCATCGGTGCCATCGGTTAACGGCCCGTCGCCCAAGGCATAATCGGCACTGTCGAGACGGCACTCTGCGGCGAGCCCTCAATCAGCTTATCGCTGATGGCGAGATAGACCAGCGTGTTACTTTTCTTGTCCAGCACTCGGTAGACGTGGGTACACTTGACGAAGATGGATGTGCGCGCGGTATATACTTCTTGCTGATCGGTAAGCGAGACCAGGTCTAGGTCGATGGGACCGACCTGGCTGCGTGCAATCGAAAACCGTGACGGATCTTCGGCGAGGCCAATCGTGCCACTGAGAACGTCCGTCCACACCTGGCTAACGTGGCACCCTACGCCCGGCACCTTGGGATCATCGAAGGTGCTGACGCAGACCCGGTCATTCTTGCCGATGAAGCGAAAGGTCGTGCCCACGCACGGCAAGTCATCGGCGCGTGCCTGTGTCCCAGCCCCGGTGAGGCCGGCGATGGCGACGCAAGCAACCAGCAGGGTCCGGATCATGGCATCCTCCATTGCGGGCCGTAGGTGGGGATTGGAGCCCTCATTCGCAAGCGTTCGTCGAAACGTCCCATCGGGCCGAGTAGTTGGCAAGCAACAGGGATCGAGGCGACCACCCGCCCGTTGAAGAAGCGCGAGGAGTTTGCCAGGGTAATGGAGCGCCTCCGATCGCCCGAGGAAAACAGAATGCCCAATGAGAACGCGAGATTGAACTGGGATCGGCGTGGTGGAGGCAGAACGCGGGAACTGACGCCGGACATCCCAGATGCGACGGCCGGCACCTAAGGATTTCAACTCGCTAATCTTCCTGTGGACGCGGCGCGGGCCTTTGATTTTTTGCAGCGGTTGGCACCTTTTTCTGTTCGTGACTGTCATAGCAGCCCCCGTCAACGCTGCATCGGTGTCTCCTTCACCTACGACAACGAACGGGGCCCAATAAGCAGGATGCGCCTCACGCGGTTCGCCCTTGTGGATGAGCCCCAGCATCGAACGGCGGAGCGCTTCGGCATGGCCGACTTTCGCATCGCCGCCATCTCCCGAATGGCCGCCGTGATCAGCTTCACCGCGGGTCTGCTCGGCGCGGCGGGCAAATCGGCTTCTAGGCTGATCCGTCACCGCGGTCTGCCCGCCAAGGGTCAAACGAGTAACGGGAGCACGCTGACCGCGTCAGAGCACCTCAGAAACCGGACGACCTGGTGCGCCGCAGCGAAATTCACCCTTCGTGCCAGTTCCCGACATTGGCGATGGCATCGTCCCGTTCTGTTTGGGTCCAAACCATCCATGATGACTTCAAGGTCTAGGCATTGGGTTAACTTCTCTTCATCCGCCGCTCTGGTACATTACGCTGTTCGGAACGAGGTGGTCGAAGCCTGATTTGACCCATCGAGTAGTTCCTGAAAACAATCTGCGGGTTTCTCCCGATGGGTTCGGCAACTCAATTGCGGGTATACTTTTCGTAACGCAGGGCCACACTCGATCTCTTGGCTTCTCCCCCGTCGCCCCCAGATCGGAGAGGTTGCGACACCCCAATCCCCTCAGTCGCAATTGATTTGTGGCCCTGCTTTTCTACTTCCCCTCTAGTCTTCGGCCCTAGACCTATATGGTTAACGCCGCGGGGTTTCTTGTATTTCCGCTTCGGAGATCAAATATAGGTACGCGTACATACAATCGGCATATGGCCATGAGGGACTTCCTAAGGGTGCGGGGGGATTCTGCGGATGAAGTGGTTTTACCGAATTGGGTTGGCGGCGATCGCTCTTCTTTTGTTCGCGGCGCTGGAGCCGGCTGCGGCCGACCCCAAGAGGGTAGTGCTCCTCCATTCTTTTGGTCAAGATTTCAAGCCCTGGAGCGAATATGCCAGGTCCATTCGCAGCGAGCTGCAGCGGCAGTCGCCCTGGCAGCTCGACATCACTGACCATTCGCTTGTGTCGGCCCGTTCCAGCAATGAAGACCCTGAGGTTCCTTTCGTCGCGTATCTCAGTGCGCTCTTCGCTAAACAGCAACCTGACCTCATTGTAAGCGTCGGTGCGCCTGCGGCCGCCTTTGTCCAACGTCACCGATCACAACTCTTTGCCAACACCCCCATGGTGTTCACGGCGGTAGACGAACGTCGCGTTCAATTCTCCACACTCTCCAAGAATGACGCCGTTGTCCCGGTCCGAATAGATTATCTTGCAGCCATCAAGAACATCCTGCAGGTGTTGCCGGACACAGAAAATGTGACCGTGGTGGTCGGCACTTCTCCCATTGAACAGTTTTGGAAAGAAGAGATAGGCAAAGCGGTGCAGCCTCTCACAAACCGGGTTTCATTCACGTGGACCAACCATTTGTCGTTCGATGATTTGCTCAAAAATGCCGCGGCCCTCCCGCCTCGCTCTGCGATCTTCTGGGAGCTGATGAACGTCGATGCGGCCGGCGTTGTACACGAAGGGAACGCGGCGTTGGCAAGGCTTCATGCAGTCAGCAACGCGCCCATTTTTTCGTATGACGAATCCTTCTTTGGCCGCGAGATAGTCGGCGGTCCGCTTCTCACAGTTTTAGACAGTAGCCGGCAGACGGCTGCCGTTGCGGTTCGCATTCTGGGGGGTGAGAAGGCGAGTGACATCAAAATACCATCCGTCAAATTTTCGAGGCCGAAATTCGACTGGCGGGAAATGCAGCGTTGGAGAATCAGCGAAGGTCGTCTGCCGCTGGGAAGCGAGATCCTGTTTCGTGAACCGACGGCGTGGGAGCGCTACCGTTGGCAGATAACAAGCATCCTGCTGGCGCTGCTCTTGCAGTCTGCAATGATTACATGGCTGCTGGTGGAGCGATTCTGGCGGCGCAGGGCCGAGACAAGATCCCGCAAGCTCTCGCTGGATGCCATACATCTCAATCGCGCTGCTGAAGCAGGCGCGCTATCGGCATCCTTCGCGCACGACCTCGGCCAGCCAACGTTAGCCATTGCACTCAATGCCCAAATGGCGGAAAGCCTACTCAGCAAGGACCGGCCAGAACTTGGGAAGATAAAGGAAGCAGTGCTCGACATTGGCCGCGCCAATGACCACGCCGTGGCGATCATCAAGCAGTTTCGAAAATTACTCAAACGCAGGAGCGATCCCGAGATTCAGCAAGAGACCGACCTGAATGGGGTGATTGCGGATGCCTTGAGTATCCTTTCGACTGAAGCCAATCACAGACAGGTTGTCCTGGTTGCTGAAGGCGAAAAAGGGCCATTGTTGGTTCGCGCCGATCCCATTCATGTGCTGCAGGTCCTGTTGAATTTGGCAACGAACGCAATGGATGTGATGGCCGACAACCCTCCGGATACGCGCCGAATCACCATCCGGACAGCAATGCACGCGGATTCCAAAGTCGAGGTAGTGGTAAGCGATTCTGGTCCCGGCATCCCGGAGCAAGTGATCGACGAGATGTTCGACACGTTCTATACGACCAAACCGCATGGAACCGGCCTCGGATTGTCAATCGCTCGTACCATTGTCGAGACCTATAGGGGAACGATCTGGGCTGAAAACCGCGCACAAGGGGGAGCAGCATTTCATTTCACAATTCCCTTGAGCACTGACCTGCCAGCGCAGCCGAAAAGCATCCGGCAATGTTCTGCGCAAGCCCACGCAGAAGCCTAGATCGCCAAAAGAAGCCATATTGGGACCAACGAGATCGCGCACTGCAGTAGCCTCATTGCGACGACTGGCTGGGGTCAGGAACGGCATCGCAATCGAGGTGCCGATCGGGGTCTGTCGGACCTCATTAGGCGGACTGAACTCGCTGCGAGGCCGAAGATGCCCCCAGCGCCCGTTATCAAGGGTGCTGATCACGCGTGCCGCAATGCGGTTCGGCCGCTAGCGTCTACTCCCCGCCTTTTTGACACGTACCGGCGCACCTGGGACGTGCCTGCGAACTCACCACCCAGTTGGCGATCGCGATCGCCGCCTGCTTGGCCGACATGCGGCCGAGCAGCTTCGTGACCCCGGGATTCTCTGTCCGGGCGGATCTGCGCCAGGCCCACGACGGCCATCGCGCCGGTGGACGAGAAGTGAGCGCAGATAGCGATCGCCCTTCTTGGAAAGCCCCTTCAGCTTGACCTTGCCGCCGGTCGAATCGTTCTCCGGCACGATGCCGATCCGCGCCGCCAGGTGTCGGCCGTTCTCGAACAGCTTAGCATCGGTGACACGGGCCCCTGAGCGCACTGGCGATCACCGGACCAATCGAGGGATCGTCTCGAGGCGCGGACCCAGCTCGCTCGCCTTGTTCTCCTTGCGCAGTGTGCTGTTGAGCGCGGCGATCTCAGTACTGACCGCCTCGATCCGTCGAACAAGTATCATCAGGCTGCGCGTGTTGTCGCGGGCAGCCGCTGATCGCTCTCGTCACAAACGATCGCTGCCAGCTCGGCGAGCCCGAGTAGCTTTCCGCGATGATGCCGAACTCGCTCAGGTGCCCGCGCACGGCGTTGATCAGCTGCGTGCGTTGGCCGATCAACTGCGAATGCGCGCTGTGCAGCATCGACAGACCTTGTTGCTCGAGGCCCTTCACCGGCACGAACGACATGCTCGGCCGCGTTACCGCCTCGCAGATCGCGGCCGCATCAGCTGCATCCGTCTTGCCGCGCTTGACATAGGCCTTGACATACTTCGGCGGCATCAACGTCACCGTGTGCCTGAGCTTGGCAATTTCACGCGCCGACAGCTTGGCGAAGAACGCCAACACCTCCTTGCGTCTGAACTTCCGGACGACGACGACCTTGCCCTCGGCATCGACGCCTGGACCAGACGTCCGCCTCGTGCCGATTGCAAAAGTATTCTGGAGCTCGTCCACGCGAGCGAGGGCAGGAAATGATCCCGCCAGGCTCAGATAGGGAGCAGGGATTCTCCGAGGGACCAACGACGCCGAATGAAATTCTATCTGCCAAAACCGGTCTTCCGCCGGGGGAGGCAGGACCAAGCGTGCTAAGGACTTGTTTCCAGGACGCCGAAACTCGCCCCTGACCACGCGGCAGCACGCGCGCCTCCTGTCCAAGTGGGTCGGCGCCATAGGTCTTGATCCGCGCAAGTTACATTGATCGATCGCCGTACTGGCAAGCTGCGCGCGGTCCAAACTTTTTCTCGACAATTCCAAGATCGAAAGCACGGTGCGTTATCTTGGGGTCGAAGTCGACAGCGCCCTCGAGATCGCCGAGAAAATCGATTTCTGATCTACCCGGGCGGAGCGGACCCGCTCTGCCCGACGCATCATCGGGGATTTCGTGCCATGTGCCGACAAGCCGAAACTGCGTCAGCCTACGCCGAGCCGAGCCCGCGCAGGAATTGGATGATCGCAGCGTTCACCTCAGCAGGGCGCTCTTGTTGCACCCAGTGGCCGGCGCCTTTAATCAGTTCGACGAGCCTAAGGTCGGACATCTGCTTGCGCATCATCTCGACCATGTCGACGCCGGGCACGAAGCGCAACACCGGATCGAGGCTGCCAGCGATGAACGCAGTGGGCTGCTCTATCTTCTTGTCCTTGATTTCGTCCTGCTGGGCAAAGTCGATATCCGACGTGCGGTAGCGGTTGAGAGGCCCGCGGAAGCCGCCGCGCTGGAACTGCTCGGTGTAGTAGTCGAGGTCAGCCTCGGTCAGCCACGTGGGAAACGGCTGGGGATCGGGCAGGCCGTCGAGCAAGCGTGCATCCGCCGGCTTGTTGACCTTCAAACCGGCCAGCGCCGCATCACCCGACGCCCAATAATAGACCTTGCGCAAACTGCTGCGGACATCGGCCTCCAGCTCTGCCTCCGCGACGCCCGGTGTCTGGAAGTAGAGCTGGTAGAAGAACTTGTCCTTGTAGACCCGACGAAACATCTCGACCCGCGGAATTGGCCCACGTCCCAGATGCGGCACGCTCAGACCCGCGACCGCACGCACGCGATCAGGAAAAAACAACGCCGTGTTCCACACGATCGTCGCGCCCCAGTCGTGACCGATCAGGATCGCCTTTTTCTCGCCGAGCGCGACAATTAGGCCGGCGATGTCGGCAGCCAAGGGTTTGATTCCGTACGACTCGATGGCCTCGGGCTTATCGCTACCGCCATAGCCGCGCACGTCCGGCGCCGCCACGCGATACCCCGCGCTCACAAGCGCGGGGATCTGATGCCGCCAGGAAAACCAGCTCTCCGGCCAGCCGTGCACCAGCACGATGAGCGATCCTTCTCCGGCCAGCGCCACCCGCAGGCGAATGCCATTGCTCTCGATCGTTTGCAGTTGGGCGACTTGCTGCATCTGTACCTCTGGCGATGAAGGATCGGCGATTACCGTGCTGGCGACCACTCAAACACAGGCCAGGACTCGATTTCAATGATGGGCATTACCGAGGAATTGTCGACGACTGCTCTATGTCTGCTGTAGTCTCCAAAAGCTGCCGACTCTTTGCATCGCAGGGCATCCGCCCACCACCCGCCCGGGGATTTGGAGAAACCCCTCACCACTTCCAGAAGCCGCCGCCGAAGGGCGACCTGCCATAGCCGCCGTAGGGGCCGCCCCAGGTGTCGCCGCGAGGGGGCTCGCGTTGCCGCACCTTGAGGGCACCTTGCGGTTCGCCGCTCATGACGATCACAAAATCGGTATCCTTGCCGGTCTCGATGCTGAGGCCCTCGTCTGAGACGATGAGTGAGGAGCCTGGCAGCACCACGTCGGAGATACGCTGGATCGCCTCCTGCGGGATGGCGATGCGGTCGAGGGCGGATTTGGCCCCCACGACGTCAGCCGGAGTTGCCTCGATGCTGCGGCGAGCCTCTCCCTTGCGCGAGGGGCTGCGCGCGGCGACAGGTTCGGCGGCAACCTTGCTGTTGCCGTCGGCGTACATGGAGACGAGGCCCCACCGCAGGCGCTCGTTGGCGTTGCCGAACGCGGTGAAAACGTAGGTTCCTACAGGCTTCTCGGGGTCCTGGATGGTGATCGGCCCCTCAAACACCGGCACGTAGCCCTGGCGCACGTAGAAGCGTTGCGTCTTGCGGCTGATGAACACGGAAATCGGCAGAGTCCTGCGCTTGGCCTCGGTAGCGGCGTCCTGCGCGGCATCGCTGGCGTCTTCTGCCGCTTTTACCTCTTCCTCGGCGGCTGTCGCGGCGTCGGTCTTGGCCTGTGCCTGGGCCTTGGCGGTCTGCAATTGCGTATCGGCCTCGGCGAGCCGGACCGCGGCTTTCTCCTTCAAGGTCTCGGCATGCTTGATGGCTTCCGGCGTTCTGGACGTGGCGGCCGTGTTGACGGCCTCGAGCGCCCTCGCGGCGTCCTTCAACTGCGCGTCGGCGCGGGCGTGGCTGGCCTCTGCGGCCCGCAGCGCCTTGGCGGCAGAGGCGGCGTCGGCGGACTTGCGCATGGCGACGCGCCTGACCTCGCTGGCCGTGCGTTGGACAACTTCCGCTTCGGAAGCCTTGGAGGAAGCGACCGACCTGAGGAACTGCAGCGGGTCGGGAACTGTGCGTGAGGACGTATTGGTCGACCGCGCCGACAGCTCGACTCGGGCCGCATTCGATTTGAGGAGGTGGGGGTGATCGAATTCGGCAAGCGTGATGTCATTGCGCACGATCATCACCCGCATGCCGACGTCGGTCAAATCGAACAGCCGCTGGGCGATGTCGATGGGTAGGCGCACGCAGCCGTGCGAGGCCGGATGACCGGGCAGCACACCGGCGTGCATGGCAATTCCGCTCCAGGTAATGCGCTGCATGAACGGCATGTTGCCGTCTTCGTACAGGTTGGAATTATGGTCCGCCTTCTTCTGCACGACGCTGAATATGCCGGCCGGCGTTTCATAGCCGGTCGTTCCGGTTGAAACCGGAGACTGCAGGATCATCCGGCCGGCGCTGTCGTAGATGCTGACGCGCTGTGTGTCGAGCCCGACCACCGCCAGCAGCGGCCCGCCGCTGCGTTTGAACGGCACCATATCGCCGCGATCCTCGCTGGCAGAAGGCTTACCGTAATCGTCGTATGGATCGTATTGTTTGTATTGCTTGTATGAGCCGCCGTAGGAGCCATAGGGGCTGCCGTACTTGCTGAATTGCGCGCTAAGCGGCTGGCTATGGGTCGACCCTATGCCAAGGGCGATGGCAGCGATGGCCAGTCTGGCGCTGCTCGCCCGCGGAACAATCCTGAAGGCCATGCGGTTCGTCTCCAAGGGCTAGGCGTGTTACATCGACCGGGCGACGCGAAAGCCAGCATTCTCCACCCGTACACCGGGCGCGGAGGCATAGCGATAAGCAGAACGAAGCAGCTGTGGGTAGTAGTTCCACGCACCGCCGCGCAGGATGTTGAGCTTGCAGCTGGATGCCTTGACGGCCGAGCCGTCCGTGGGCGCGCCGGCGTAGCTGTCTTTGTAGCAGTCCTCGACCCACTCCCAGACGTTGCCGTGCATGTCGTGCAGACCGAAGGCGTTAGACTTGAAGGAGCCAACGTCGAGGGTCTTCTGGCGGTAGATGCCCATCTTGGCACCTGCTCCGTAGATGAAATTGCCGTCGTAGTTGGCCTGATTGGGGTTGATGGTCGGGCCCGTCGAGAATGGCGGTAGCCGATCGATCGCTTTAGTGGTGCCGCGCGCGGCATACTCCCATTCGGCCTCCGTTAGCAGGCGGTAGGGTTTACCGGTCTTCTTGGCGAGCCAGCCGACGAACTGCCGGGCATCGTTCCAAGATACGTTGATGACGGGGCGCTTGCCACGGCCCCAATCGTTGTCGCCCGGCTTGTGCGTGCAACCGGCCCCGGCCACGCACGCATCCCATTGCGCAAAGGTCACCTCATATTTGCCGGCCGCAAAAGGCCGCGCGAAGGTCACCTTGCGTTGCGGGCCTTCGTCCGGGTTGCGGCCCCGCTCGCTCGGCGGCGATCCCATCATGAATTCGCCTGCCGGCACTACCACCATTTCGGGACAGTCTGCACAGTCGCGGAACGCATCCTTGGCGGCATCGCCGGCTCGCCTGTCCTTCTCCTGGGCCTCCGCCACAGCCAGCTGGAACAGGATCAGATGCAGAAAGGCAATCGCGATCCGCAATGTCGGCTCCACAATTTTCAGCACTGCCTTTGCTAGCATCCTGGAAGGACACGAATTTGGCCGAATGTTGGTCTCGACGCACGCAAAATCATATGAACCCGAGGATGTTCCGCTACCCGAGAGGTTACATGTGCTGCACTTCGTGCTAGCAAGGTCTGCACATCGAGACGCACACGGCCCATCTCCAGCTCGCCGCTGGCGTTGAGGCCACCGCTCACGCGGTCTGTCCAAGCAGAGCTTAATGCCGGCGACCAGCACGCGGCGGAACGCGCTGGCCAGCACGGCCCGGCGAAAGCGGCCGTTTCTATCTGATCCCCAAAGGCCACCGTTCCGCTCACGCGGGGAGGATTTCGTGCTGGCAGGTGGCTGCCGTGAACGAGGTGGTAGCTTCCGCTACGGGTCACAAAAAGGGCTGACGTGGTTGTCCGGTTTTGAAGGAGGGCCGACATTGCGTCATGCCACCACGGGCGCAAAAATGCCCGCGACGGCCATCAAAAGCGAGGGGGTGCCCCCTTCGCGGGCGCCATTCCTGGGATGCGGCACCCAACGTGCTGCGGGGTCGCAGGACGCTCATTACCTCCCAGCCGCAGCTTGCCAAAAGAATTAGAAGGAGGCGATTCCCAAACAGTTGGAGCGATAATCCTGAACCAACACTGGCTGCACCCGCTTAACCTAAGCTTCGCGTCGAGTGGCAAGAAGCAGCGCGTTTTCGCGGGGTCGAGACCAAGGGTGGGCCAGCCCGGATGAACGAACGCAGCGCTCAGGCGGCTCTTTTGATGGGCTGGTCCGTTGTGTTTCCTTCGCCCCCAGCTAAGGCGGCGAACGACCACGTTAGAGCCTGGGGTGACTAGTGCTGTGCCGAACTCTTTGCATTCGGTTCATGGCCGACTGCCTTTGTGCTAATCCATTCGGCCGGAATTTCCATTCGACATCTGACACCATCGCGTGCAAAGGCGAGATCGCTCTTGCCGTTGAGCTCGAACGGAATAATTTCACCGATTACTGCTGATCCATACCCACGTTGACTTGGAGGCAGCACTTGAGGACCGCCAATCTCTTGCCATTCGATGGCTAGTCGACCACTCGATCCGTTTCGTAACCACCGCCATCGCAGCGACACGCGGCCGTTTCGGTCAGAAAATGCCCCGTACTTTGCGGCGTTCGTTGTAAGCTCGTGAAAAACCATAGCGACGACCTGAGCGGCTTCCGCTCTCAGCGTGACGCTCGGACCGCCGATCTGAACATTGTCCGCTGCATACGGCGCCAATTCACGTCGAGCGATTTCTGCCAGTGATACGCCGCTCCAGCGGCTCTGGCTCAGCAATTCATGCGTTCTCGCCAACGACTTTATGCGGCTATCGAGCGCAGTCACGAAATCGGTAACCGAACTCCGAGTGTCCAGTGTCTGGGCGACAATAGCGCTGACGGTCGCGAGGACATTCTTTACGCGATGGTCGAGTTCCGCAACAAGTATGCGCTGCTGTTCCTCCACCCGTTTTCGCTCGGTTATGTCAATGCTGACGCCGACGACCCGGTGGGGATGTCCACTGCCGTTGTAAGTAATGAAACAGCGCGTCTCGACCCAACGCACCTCGCCACCAGCACGAATGACACGATACTCTACGCAATATTCGCGCCGGCACGCCTGAAACGCTTCGCTGCGGAACTGGTCCACCCTCCCTATGTCGTCGGGGTGCACGCTAGCCAGACATTCGCTGCGTCCTACCTCGGTAGTACCCTCAGGAAAGCCATGCAGGGCCGCATAGCCTTCAGAAACCTGCATGATCTCCTTGTCGCTGTCATACGCGTAACTGCCAACCAGGGCCGCTTTTCCTGCGAGCGCGAGCTGCACGGTGCGCTCGCCCAAGGCCAACTCGGCTTTTCTGCGCTCGGTAATGTCTCGCGTCAGGCCCTTGATACGCAACAACCTGCCCGTGCCGTCGAACTCGGCTCTCGCCGTCTCCTCCAGCCAGACTTGGCGTCCATCCCGACAGCCAAAGCGGAAGGTCAGAGCATATGAAGGGTTGCGAAGGCTCAGTTCGCGTATCTGCGATTTGAAGGTCTCGCGATCATCGGGGTGGATCCGCCCGAGGAATTCGTTGCTCGGACCGATCGGTCCATCCCCGTCATCTCCAAGAATCCGAGCCGCATTGTCGCTCCGCAGCGTTTGACGCGTGGCGGCATCCCATTCGAAAGCCATTACTTTGCCGGCTACCAAAGCATCCGCCAAGCTGGCCTTGTGCTCCTTGAGTGCAGCCTCCGTCGCCTTGCGCTGCGTGACGTCGATGTTCGCACCGACGAGGCGTGGTGCTGATCCATCGTGGTCATAGGATATGAAGTTGCGCGAATCGATCCATCGAACCTCGCCATCGGGACGGACAAAACGATACTCGCAATAGTATTCGCGCCACCGACCAGCGATGGCCTGCTCAAAGCCAGCCTCTACGGCGGGCAAATCACTTGGGTGCACTCTGGCTCGCCATTCGCCGCGGCTAGTCTCCTCAGTCCCCTCCGGTAAGCCGTGGATCGCTGCGTAGCCAGGCGAAACCTGATACCTTTCCGAGCCAACGTCGTACGCGTAGGTTCCAACAAGAGCGAATTGGCCAGCGAGGCCAAGTTGCAAGTTGCGCTCAGCCAATGCCCGCTCCGCCTGCTTGCGCTCACTAATATCGACGGTCATGTTGACGACGCTGACGACAGCACCTGTACGATCACGCAGCGGTGTCGGATAAGGAACGATGGGGACGCGCGTACCGTCTCCGCGCTCGAGGATCGCCTCCCGTCCTCGCACGGTCCGACCCTGCGTTAATGCAATCTCGGTGGGACAATCCTCTAGCGCCATCGGCGTGCCGCCGACGTGATAGAAGCGCGAGACGTCAGACCATCGATGCTCTCCCAGCTTGGGGCTTGCTCCCCAAAGATTGATTGCTGCTTCATTACAATACGTGATGCGACCGCTTGCGTCCGTTACGTAGATAGCGGCAGGGAGCGCCCCCAAGAGGTCACGCAACGCCCGCTCGCTTTCCTGTAATTTTGCCTCGGCATACTTACCCTCGGTGATATCGCGGGTGACTCCAAGCAGTTGCACGGGTCGGCCAGCGGCATCGCACACGACCGCACCTTCCATCACAACCCAGCGCTCTTGCCCGGCGCGCTCCTGATCCGTCCGCGGAGCGAGGCGGTATTCTGTCCTACGGCGGCCGCCAGCACGTCCCCATCCTGCGAAGGCACCATCTAGATTGGAAAGATCTTGGCAATGGACCTGCGACCGCATCTGCGCAAGGGTCTGTGGCGGCGCATCCAAACCATACCCGTGAATATGCCGATCGCGCACGTCATTTTCGAACCGGCCGCTCTTTAGGTGGAGGCTCCAGGTCCCAAGCTCGGCGCAATCGAGGGCCAGTTGTAGCCGGTGATTCCTGTTCGTCAGCGACTCCACGTGGTCGCGCCGTTCAGCGAACAGGGCAGCAAGCACCAACATACACACGGCAACAGCTAGTAATCCTGCTTGGACGGCATACACGCGGTTGACTAGGGGTATGCTGGGATCAGCCAAACGACCGACACCTACCGTGATCGAACAGACTATAGCCAAGGCGAGGATGAATGTAGCGGCGGCCGCGAACACCGGGCGACAGCGGGCCACCAAGCAAAGCAGAATTGGTGCAAACAAGGCGCTGGGGAGAATCGTAAACCAGTAGTCTCGAGGCGAGGCGAAGCAGGCAGCACTCATCAACGCAAGCACGGCCAGTACGAGCAGCCCTTCAGCGACTTCCAATTTCGTTGGCCTATCGTGTCGGATATTTGCGAGCCCAACTATCAACGGCGCAACGGTGACGAGACCGAGAGCGGCAGAAGCGAACCAATTCAGCCAGGTGGTCAGGAATGGCGTTCCCGAGTGGTGAAAGAGGAGGAACCCCATCGTCCCACCAATTCCCGAGACTGCACTCGCGACGGCCGCCGCCCCGAACAGGCCGACCACATTGCGGACGCTGCCGAGGCTTAAACGTGAGCCAAAATGCTGATTGATAAGCCACGCAAAAAGGATGGCTTCGCCGGCATTGCACACGACGAAAACCAAAGTAGCCCCAAGGTTCCGGTCGCTCAACAGATTGGCCAGAACGGTTGCCACCATCACCCCGACTGCGACTGGCCACCGCGCCTGGGGCCCAAAGGCGACAAGTATTCCAGCTGAGATACCCGCGGCTGGCCAAAAGACGGCCACGCCGTCAGGTTGGGTCAGGAGGGCAAGGCCGAGATGTGCGCCAAGGAAGTATAAAATGCTGACTGCCAGCGCGAGCCCAAGCGGGCTCATCCCTAGTGGGAACCTGCAACGTCGAAGAGAATCGCCGCGTTGAATACGATGCTCTATCTGCATTCCCCTCATCTCTCAAGGTAGTGGGTGCCGATCGACCTTGACAGCAAGCGCGCTTTGTAAGGGAACCCCGCAGCATCGTTAGGCCTTTTAGCCAGTGGCCTGAACATAGGAGGTTATACTGATATTGAGTGGCGCAAAGTCTGTATGTGAGACCGAGGTTAATTCGTATGGCTGCTTCGTCCCCACTCAGCTCGCTTCCCCTTAGTCGGTTTCGTGATCCTAGTTTGCTACGTCATTTGCCGGCACCGCGGGAGCGCCATCCTGAGCTTTCGCATCATTGCTGCCGTCCAGACGTTGTTTTGATGCTCAAAGCGCTCAGCCAGGCGATTACAGAACGCGACTGCGATGGCCACATCGTGGATCGCATATCCAAGACGGCAGCCGCCGAAGCGGGTAATGGCCCAGAGATAGCCCTTCTCGGCTTGCGCGGCGGCACCATTCCTTGGCCTCAAGGCGTCGACCTCTGTTCTGTAGCATCAGACCCATCCAGGCCTCAGCTCTCACGTCTGGTCCTCCGCCCAAGCTGCGCAAGGTGACACGTATAGCTCCCTTCCGCTCGCCGAACTCTATGCAAGCGGAACGGGAGTTGCCCGTGACCCAGCCGAAGCCGCTTGCGGCTATCGCTGAGGTTGTTCTTGACGACAAGCGACTTGTTCGGCGCGCCTCGCTGAATTGCAAGCCACGGTCGGGAAGAGCTGTCCCCAACTCAAATGAAGGTCGCCAGCTCACGCGCTCAGGCAATGCGACCGAATCTGAGGCGACGCATGATTGCGAAGGAGCAACCGAGCCGCTTGTGTCAATCGTGCCGTTGTTTCTCGTGTCGTTAGCGTTTGGGATGATTGTGACGATCGTGGTCTATCTGAGCGCCCGGCGCGCATTTCGATAGAAGCCGGCGTAAATGTTTTCTGGTCGAAGCAAGTCAAGGCTCCCGTGCGACCAAATAGGCTGGCCGCTTTCGCGCACCCTAGGTGCAACGGAACGACCTGGTTCAGCTTATCGACGCCGCTGGGGCTAGCTGGCGGCGGACGGGCGCCAACCCGGTGTCACCGTCAGAAGCTTGACCCGGAACGCCAGTACATATGTACTGCGTTTAACAAGAATGATGTGTCAGGGAGGACCTCCAGATGTGGATTGGCATATGCTTAGCGCGCTTGCTGATCGCGCTGACGATGATCGCCGCCTTCAGCTTTTCAGGAACAGCGCAGGCTCAGAAGACGCTGACCCTGGGCGGCTCCGACTCCATCGGCTCCATACTTGATCGGCAGAACGATCACTTCACCAAGCTGTGCAACGAGCGCGCGGCTGGGAAGCTCAAGATCAACTTCATCCAAGGCGAACAGCTTGGCAACGACATGCAGGTCATCGAGCAGATGATGCAGGGCTCGGTGCAGATCTACGGTGACGTGCTCGACTGGTACGCCAACTTCGTCAAAGACTACGCCATCTTCGGCTGGGGGTTCACGTTCCGCGATATCGACCATCTCGAGAAATTCGTGGCCAGCCCCGTGCACGCGAAGATGGCTGAGGAACTGCGAACGAAGAACGGCATCCGCATTCTGGCCGCGACTGGCCTCCAGCCGCGCGTATTGTTCGCCAACAAGCAGGTCGCAAAGCTCGAGGACATGTCCGGCATCAAGATGCGGGTGCCGGAGATCAAGGTCTACGTGAAGCTATGGGAGACGCTCGGCGCTCGGCCGAGCCGGCTCGCTTGGGCCGAAGTCTTCCTCGGTCTCAAGAACGGCGTCGTTGATGGGGCAGAAGGGCCGGTCTCGGCTGCTTATGCAGCGAAATTCCACGAGGCCGTCAAGCACGTGATGCGCACCGATCACATCCTTTCAACGACCCACATCACGATAAACGAGAAGGCGTATCAGGATCTTGGGCCGGAGTTGCAGGCTACGATCACAGGTTGCGCCAAGGATGCTGTCGCCTGGGCCCGCGACCAGGCGCAGAAGGAGACGGAGGAGGTGCTAGTCAAGATGGGCACAGGCGGAACCGTCGTGCACAAGATCGACACGGGGCCATTCCGCGCCAAGTCGGAAGCGGCGGTTGCTGAGATGGAGAATGACGGCGCCTGGCGCGGCGGCCTGTGGAAGGAGATCCAAGACACCAAGTAAAGAACCTTTGGCGATCTTTCGGACGCTTGGACCCGTCATTTCCCTTCCACGCGAGAACTCCAGATGACACCGCTCCTTTTAGCCTACCGCGGCTTGCTGCGCCTGGTCGGCCACATCGAGCGATGGATAGGCGTGAGCCTTCTCATCGGCATCGTGCTCGCAATCACGACGCAGGTCTTCACCCGCTATGCACTCAATCGGCCCATTATCTGGGTGGAGGAGTTCTCGGTGTACGCCTTCATTTGGGGCACCTTTCTTGGGGCGAGCCTTGGCCTGAAACACGGCCGGCACGTGAAGATCGAAACCTACGTCTCCCACCTGCCTGCACGCGGCCAGGCCGCGGCACGACTCCTCGTAAACCTTATCGTTTTCTTCGTGCTATGGCTCCTTGTCCAGGAGGTCGGGAAGGTCATTGCGATCGAAAGCCGCTCGACATCGGTGTCGCTGCCGTGGCCGATCCCGCGCGCCTGGTTCTACTCGATCCCGATCATGGTGAGTTGCTTGTCAATGATGGCGACGTGCGCATACCTGATATTGGTTGAGATTGCCGCGCTTGCGGGTCGCGCTCCGACCGACCGTCCCCAGAGCATCATCGACGCCACGTCCCACGCACTCCCGCAGTGACCTACTAACAAACCCGCCCGATCGCTGCCGGCAACGAACGCTTCGCCCCATGGATTTGTCGATCCTCGTCATGTTCTTGTTCTTCGGCATCCTCTTGGTGCTTGAAGTCCCGATCGCTTTCGCGCTGGCCGGGAGCTCGCTGGTTGTACCTCCTTGTGTATCCAGTGGTTCCGCTCACGATCGTGGTGCAGCGCATGGCGCCTGGTATCGACAGCTTTCCGCTGTTGGCGGTCCCTTTGTTCATCCTCGCAGGCCAACTGCTCAACTCCGCCGGGATCGCGGATCGCATTTTCCGCTTTGCCCATGCTCTAGTTGGGCACATCCGCGGCGGACTCGCTCACTGCAACGTGGTGGCCAGCATGATCTTCTCCGCCATGTCTGGTGTGGCGCAGGCGGATGCAGCGGGCCTCGGGCTCATCGAGATCAAGGCAATGCGGGAGCGTGGTTTCGATCCGGCATTCTCCGCGGCCGTGAGCGCGGCCTCGGCCATTATTGGTCCCATCATCCCGCCGAGCGTCATCATGGTTATCTACGGCCTCTTGGCGCAGGTCTCGGTTGGCGACCTGTTCCTCGCAGGCATATTGCCGGGTGTCCTCATGGGCTTCTCACTGATGGGGATGATCTATTTTCTCGCAGTCACGGGCCGCATCAAGGCGCCGGTCGAGCCGAGGGCTTCGTTCAAAGAGGTCAAAGAGAGCTTTCTCGCCGGCTTGCCAGCGTTCCTTGCGCCCGTCATGCTCGTGGGAGGACTGATACTTGGCGTGGCCACACCGACCGAGCTTGGCGCATTGACCGTCGTCTACGCTGCCGCGCTGGGCTTCTGGTATGGCGAGCTGACCGTAAGGCAGCTCATCGAGACAGCCACCGAAACACTAATCTTTTCCGGGATTCTGGTTTTTATCATCGCTTCCGCCGTGCCATTCGGTTGGCTGATCTCCTTCACCAAGTTGCCCTCGGAGCTGGCAAGCCTCGTCCTTGCCTTTACCAAGGATCCGCTGCTGATCCTGGCAATCATCAACGTGCTGCTGCTGTTCCTGGGTTGCTTCATGGAGACGACGGCAATCCTGCTAATCGTCACTCCGACGCTGCTGCCAATCATCACCGCGGTCGGAATCGATCCGGTCCACTTCGGCATTGTTATGTCGGTCAACCTGATCATCGGAGCCATCACGCCACCGTTCGGAGTGATCCTGTTCATCCTCAAGGACATAGCCGGTGTCACGTTCGGCGCGCTCGTACGGGCGGTGCTTCCGTTCTATATTCCTCTTGGGCTAACCTTGCTCTTGATCACGTACTGGCCAGACTTTGTCTTGTTCGTGCCGCGCCTCTTCAAGGGCTAGTGGATCAGCTGTTCGACTGGAGAGATCGTATGCTGACGCCTAACCAGGTGGATTTCTACGGCGAGTATGGGTACGTGATGGTGCCGGAGGCGCTCACGGCGAAAGAGGTCGCTGAGTTGCGTGCCGAGGTCGATCGCATTGTGGCTGGTGCTGCGAGCGCCACGTCGCACACCGACGTCTACGACCTTGAAGATGGACACAGTCCCGCAACCCCCAAGCTGCGACGCATCAAGACCCCGCACAAGCATTTCTCCTACTTCAACGATCTCGTGCGCCACCCCCGCATCACCCAAATGCTCGCCTGCCTGCTCGGTCCCGACATCCGCCTGCACGGCTCGAAGCTCAACATGAAGTCGGCAGGCTTTGGCGCTCCCGTTGAATGGCATCAGGACTGGGCCTTCTATCCCCACACCAATGACGACGTCCTGGCCGTCGGTATGCTGCTCGATGATTGCAGCGAGGAGAATGGTCCACTGCTCGTGATCCCCGGCTCGCATCGCGGCGAGATCTTCGATCACCATTCCGATGGCTACTTCTGCGGAGCGATTTCCGAGGGTCTCAACAAGATCGACTTTAGCAAGGCCGTAGCCCTCACCGGCAAGGCTGGCTCCATGTCCATCCACCATGCCAGGCTGTTGCACGGTTCAGCGCAGAACCGCTCCGCCAAACAACGCCGACTGTTGCTGTTCGAGTATGCCGCCGCTGACGCTTGGCCGCTCTTAGGCGTTGCCGACTTCACGGACTTCAATGCGCGGATCGTGCTAGGCGAGGCATCCATCGTGCCGCGCATTCGACCAGCACCCGTGCGCATGCCGCTTCCACCAGCGAAGTCGCAGGGTTCGATCTACGAGAACCAGCGTGGCGCCAAGGTGAAGTACTTCGCCGAGGCTCCCACCGCGCGCATGTAAGTGCGGATCATCGGTCAAGCGCTCATTGGCTTCCTTTGAGGATTAGCGCGATGTGCTGAGGACATTCGGGTCAAAGACGGCCATGACTTCGGGCAGTGTCTTCCAGCTGGTCAGCTCGACCCCGATGAACGGACCGAGCGAGATGACGCTGGCGCCATTCAAAGACCGATTCGGGCCTGCTCCAATTCAGCGATTTCCCGCTCCAGAATGGCCACCTGCTTACGCAGCTCGCGCGCTATGCCCTGGCGCAGCCCTGGTGTCTTCAGCTCCTCTAGAACGCCGGCGAGCTCCTCGCGCTTCCTGACGAGCACCGCGCTCGCGCTCCGTCGGCTCGGGCTTTTTGAAGATCCGCCAGCGCTCGGCATTGTCGCGCTGCCAATCCCGGCACTTTGTCTTGAACTCAGGCCGACTCCTGCGGCCCGCGCGTTCGCACCCGAGTGTGTGCGCCCGAAAGTCTACCCGGCCGCCATCGCGAGGCACGGCCGAGGTCACTCCAACATCCTCGCCTATCGTGCCCAGGTCACGAAAGACGGCGACAAGGTGAGCATTTTTCACCCGCGATGCCGGATATCTTTGGAGAGCGCGCGTGACGACGCTGCCACGCGCCGCTTTCGCAGGCGCGCCGAGAGCGGCTATATAGGCTAGGGTGATCCCACATAGCACCTAGCTAGTGGCGTAGCGAAATTTCGACGCGAGCCGACAAACGACATGGACCCCTTTCTTCGACGCCCGATCGGTAGCACGCCGCTACAGGTCACCCAGCTCGGCTTCGGCGGCGCGAGCCTGGGCGACATGCGCGAGAGCATTGCCGAGGCGCAGGCAAGCGCCACCATCGAGGCCGCACACGCCGCCGGCATCGGCTATTTCGACACCTCGCCCTGGTATGGCAACGGCAAGAGCGAGCTGCGCTTTGGTCAGGTGCTGCGCAGCAAGCCGCGCGACAGCTTCGTGATTTCGACCAAAGTTGGCCGCGTGCATCGGCGGCCGCCCGAACCCGACAGCTACAAGCATCCCGCCTGGGCCGGCGGTTTGCCGTTCGAACCGAGCTTCGACTATACCCGCGACGGCATCCTCAAGAGCTATGAAATGAGCCTTGCCCGGCTCGGCCTCAACCGCGTCGAGGCGTTGTTGATTCACGACCTCGATCTTCGTTTCCACAAGTCCGAGGAGGGCGTGGCCTTTCGGCTCGCACAGCTCGACGGCGGCGGCTATCGCGCGCTCGCCGACTTGAAGGCTGCGGGCGAAATAGCCGCCATCGGCGCCGGCATCAATCTCAAAGGCATGATCCCCCGTTTTTTGGAGCGCTGGCCGCTCGACTTCTTCCTGGTTGCCATGCCTTATACGCTGCTCGAGCAGGAGGGCCTCAAGGAGCTCGAGATGTGCGCCGCACGGGGGGTCGCGATCGTGATCGGTGCGCCTTACGCCTCGGGGATCCTCGTGCGCGGCGCAGGACCCGGCGCCCTCTACCGCTACGCGCCGGCCGAGCCCGCGATCATCGCCAAGGCGCAGCGCGTCGCCGAGGTCTGCCGACGCCACGCTGTGCCGCTGGCCGCCGCGGCCCTGCAGTTCCCGCTTGGCCACCGCAGCGTCGTTTCCGTGATCCCAGGGCCGGTTGCCGCCGAAGAAGTGCGCCTGAACCTCGCCTGGATGCGACGCGACCTCCCCGATGCCCTGTGGGCGGAGCTCAAGGTGGAAGGGCTCGTTCGCGCCGAGGCGCCGACGCCGCGTTTGGCTGGATCGCCCTGATCGGCTCGAGGTCTATTCCGCCGCAGCGCGAGGAGAAACCCTCGTCTAGCCACGGCCGAGATTTTGTAGGAATTCAACGTGAATCCTCCGGAGAGTGACGACTTCAGGCGTGGGTCAACTTCGCCATTGCCCTCTTCGTCGGCTTTCGGAGTGCTTTTGCCGTCCCACGAAGCATCGACGGGGAAAAGTTGCCAGCAAGAGACATTCGGATGTTGAAGCTGCGGCGTTAGACTTGAGGTCCTTTTGAAGTGAGGGTTGGGTAGATCAGAATGCTTCGCGCTGCCACACGCGCTGACATTCCGAGGCTAATGGAGATTCGCGCGTCAGTTCGAGAGAACCGCCTCTCGGATCCGAACAGGGTCACGCTGGCCGACTACAACTGGTTCATAGATCACGCCGCAATTCATGTGTGGGAGGAGGAAGATTGCATTCAGGGCTTGTCGGCCGGAGATCCGCGAGACGGGAGCATCTGGGCGCTGTTTGTACACCCAGAATTCGAAGGCCGCGGGGTCGGGCAAACTCTTATTCAGGCTGCGTGCAGGTCTCTGCTCGAAGCAGGGCATCACGTCGCAAGTCTGAGCACCGAGCCGGGGTCACGAGCCGAACTCTTCTACCTGCGCAATGGTTGGATCGCGAAGCGGCAGACCTCCAGAGGCGAGGTGCAATTTGCAAAGGTCCTTTGACCCGAACCATCTGATCTGCAACGGGTCATCAAGGGGCTCCACCCCTGAGCGCGACATCATCGTGGCGCTGGAGACGGACGAGGAAATCGGCGACGCTATGGGGTTGGGCATACACTGGCTACTGACGCACCACCGGCTCTCATCGACGCCGAGTTCGCCTTGAACGAGGGAGGTCGCGTCGGCCCTAAGGCCGGCAAGCCCATGTGGAACAGCGTGCAGGTCGCCGAGAGACCGAGGCGAACACAGTTCGCTGCCGACCAAGGACAACCCAATTCATCGCCTAGCAGAAGCACTCGCGCGACTTTCGAAGTTCAGCTTCCCATTCAAGCTCAACGAGATCACACGCACTTTCTTCTCGCGCGCGGCAGAGTTGGAGAACCAGCAGAGATAGACGCGACCGCGCCCCACTACGTCGGCTAGGGATCTTCTTTCCCCGGTCGGGCAACGTCTTCACCAAGGTGGAAGTACCCCAGCTAGCTGACGTGCGCTGCACGAGCTCCGCACGGTGAAGTTGCACCGCAGCAAGATGCGACCGGCTTCGCACTTATAGGATCGACGTCGGCGGCTGCACCGGAACGTCGACGAAATCAGCCGCCGCCGGCGGCCCAAGTGGCGCCCGGCGTGCGCACTGCGTGGCATCGGGGCCTAGCTCGACGCCGACTCCAATCGCCGCGGTTGCGGGGGCGTTCGAGGCTCGGGACGGCATCCGCTTGCCATTTCCTCCAGGCTGAGTACGGCGGGGCTGGCGATATAGCCGATGATGGCAAGCGCCACGCCATAGAGCACAAACAGAAGGAGCAGAGCGCCGATGCTGCCGTAGGTCATTCCGCCGGCGATCGACTGCACATAGGCGCCGAGCTCGGCAAAGCCGACGGGGCTCGCCGGATTGAAAAGTCGAAAACAGACCGCCAGCGCAATGGCGCCGACAAATGTGGCGATCCCGCCGAGGCTACGATAGACCACGGCAAAGGGAAGACGCACGGCGCGCTGCGCCCAGGAGAGGTCGTCGTGGGCGATGCCTGCGCCCTCCCTGAGGCCGAGCAGGACGGAGCGGTTGGCATAGGCGATAGCGATGCGGATCAGCGATGCGCCGAACAGCACCAACAGCAGCAGTCCCGTATTTCCGAACCGGGTGAACACCGACAGGATGTCGGTGACGTGGCCCAGGGCGCGATCCATGCTCAGCGGCACACCGGATTCGAGAGTGTTCTGCGCAAATCCGATGAACCTGGCCGTCAGGGCCAATACGATGATCGACACCATTTCGCCGACGATCTGCAGGACGGCGCTGGGTGGCCGCATGGGTGGTCTCTCCGGCTGGCGGTCATGGCGGGTGCGCAACGCGGGCCCGTCAACGCGGTTCCCAGTCGGCTGGTGGACACTGATCGAGAAATGGGCAGTACGCAATTGCTGCGATAACTTCGCAAACTGCTTCTGATCTCTTGTATTTTTTCAATTCGATAGAGACAGGCGGTCTCCCGGTGGGCCCACCGGAGCAGAAGGGGTTTGATAGCACGCTGCTGGAGCAGCTTATTCAAGGAGATCTCGCGGAAGCACCACGCCTCACGTTTGAGGCGGACGGATTTATTTGCGAGCTCAATGTGCTGCTGGCTGCCTTGGAAGCACCGGACGCGATGGTGACCGTCCGGTATGCGGTCCGCAACCGGGGAACATGGTCGCTCGGCCCACGTTGAGGGTGAATAAGCCGCGCCTCATGCGACGCAGCGATATCGCCGTGGCAGGCGCATTTCCACCCCAAAATGTCGAGGTGCAAGCTCAGCACCTCGGCGCCCGAAGATCGGGTCGTGCGATGCCAACAAGAGTAGACAAACCGCTGGATCTGATCGGGAAAAGGCTGCGCGAGGAATGGCGCGACTTGGCCATATCCCCTCTACCCGAGCGGCTTCGGGTCTTGCTCGAAAGACTTGCGCAAAACGAAAAGCCGGTGGCGCATCGGCCGGACCCGCTCAAGCGCCCGCACTAAGCGTTCAGACACGGCCAACGAACATTGTTGATGAGGGAACAATCGCGCTTCGTTCCAAGAGCGAAGGAAGACCATGGCTGGATTGAACGCGGGATGCCGCGGCTCCCGCCGTACCGCAAGGTGTCAAAGTTATCCACAGAAGGGTTGGGTCGCGTCGGAACGCCCGGCGGGATGGCGGGTTTTACATGCGCCGTGCCGTTCCCCCATCCCCCCTGATTGGCACGGATAGGCCCCTCGCTTTCGGGCACCCGTGAAGAGTCCTGCGTCTGTAACGCGTATGGGTGCCTGCCCTTTTTTGTCGCGATCGGGTCGGGTCCGAGGGTGCAGCGCAGCTCAAGCCGTCTACGGAACTTTTAGTGCCCCGAGCGTATTATTCGTGATTGCCAGAGCCAAGATGGTCCGAGATAGCCCATGCAACCGACGAACACGCTAGCCGGCAAACGGGTCCTGATCGCCGAGGACGAACCGGTGATAGCGATGGATCACGCAGCCCTACTAACCCAGGCCGGCGCCGAAGTCGTCGCCACCTGCGCAACCGTGCGGGGCGCGGTGGATTGCATTCGTGACAGACAGATCGACGTGGCCGTGCTGGACTACGTATTGGCTGATGGAAATAGCGAACCGCTGCAAAAGGCGCTCAAGCGCAGGCACATCCCGTTTGTGGTGGTCAGCGCCTATCCGCGTCCCCTGGTGCGAACGGAACCGGGCCAGGAGATTCTGCAGAAGCCGGTGACATCGGATCTGCTGTGCGGTCGCGTCGAGGCCGTCTGCAAGCTCGCGGCCTGAACCTGATCTCGTCCGACTGATCCGCTCGGTACGGAAGCTGCGGCCTGAGCCCGTTCCAATTGGCTGCCCCCAACAATCCGTAAAGGAGGGCAAATCGACCTGCGAAGTGTGTGCGCTGGGCCGCGTGCGGCCGGCGGCTTTCAACCTCTTGGTGCAGCGGTCGCCAAAGCTTTCGATCCACCGCCCCTGAGTTCAAGCAGCGGGCCGACCAGCGGTTTCCTAAATGTTTGCTTGCGCCATAGCCGCTGAAATCGCTACTCCACCACGGCGTCGGGCACGGGTAAAATTGACAGCGTACTTTCAGGGCGTACTGTCTACGCCGTTTTCTTGAGGTGGAAGCCGCATGCCATGAAGCTGCACGGATACTTCAGAAGCAGCGCTGCATTCCGCGTTAGGATCGCCCTCAATCTCAAGGGCGTGCGGGTCGAGCATCGCTCCCATCACCTGCGCAAAGGCGAACAGCGCGCAGCGCAATATGTCGCCCTCAATCCACAAGGCCTCGTACCTACGCTCGAGCTCGATTCCGATGGTGTGCTGACTCAGTCCTTGGCGATCATCGAATGGCTGGACGAGACGCGTCCACGACCACCGCTCCTGCCTTCCGATCCTTTGGCGCGCGCGCGCGTGCGCGCTTTCGCACTCGCCATATCGTGTGACATTCATCCAGTCCAGAACCTGAAGGTGCTTAGTCGCCTGCGCGGCCTAGGCGTCGAGGAGGACGCCATTGCCGAGTGGGCGGCGTGGGTTAATAGGGAGGGCCTCGAGGCTTGCGAGGTTATGCTCGCGGATCAGCCGGGCCCGTTTTGTTTCGGCGTGGCTCCCAGCCTCGCGGATGTTTGCCTCGTGCCTCAGCTCAGCAATGCGCGCCGATTTAAGGTGGACGTCGGCCGTTTCCCGAGACTATTGAGGGCTGAGGGCGCTGCAATGGCGCTCCCGGCCTTCGCCGATGCGGTGCCCGACCGACAGCACGACAAAGAGTAGGGGAAGCGTCGCAAAATCCATGCACGAGGTTTCCCAAAACTCGGCGATCAAGGTTGGAAGCCCGGCAGGGGCCAAATACTCTGGCAGACGTCGCAAATTTCGCTGATGACACTCATGGAGAAAAGGCACCCGCAAAGTGGGATGGGACCAGAATCGGATCGTAAGTCGGCATTTTGCGAAAGGAGCGACCTGGTCGGGAATTCCCGGCACCGACGAGCGGTGCAGCAGAGGGCGTGATCAACCGCATCATCTTTATCTATGGAGGCCCTGACGGTTCACGGCGCCGATGGCGCGGTTCTACGCCTCGATGGTCATAGCTGGTGGCTCAACCCGGGACGGAGCTCTCTCGCCCACCGGCTGGTCGAAAGAGCAGAGCTGATGAGGCAAGGGGTGCTCCGAAGATAAACTCCAGCGGTGGCTCAGAGGGATATTCGCCGCTATGCATTTCCAGTTGGACTGGCTGCGCGCCATTCGTCATCTAACGCAGTACGTGGTCCCGGGGCTCATTCTGGCAGCCGTCATCATCGAGCTCGCGGGGCGGACGTTTACGTCGCCGTTGCTTGCGAGCGCGTATGATTATTTGCTTACCATCATCTTCTCGCTCTTGACCATCCTCATGATTGGCATCTGCGGGTGGACGGTTTTCCTCTGGGACATTGATCGGCTCTTTTTCAAACTGGAGGGCAAGATCGATTCCGAGCTTACCGACGTGCCAACCAACACCGGACAGAAGGAGCCGGATGAATCCCTACTGGGTCGCACCAGGGAGATGCTCAATAACAAAGTAAAGCACATCAGGGCTGAGGCCGTCGCTGCGATCGAGAAGTCCTATTGGGACGACATCAATGCTGGCGGGGTGCTGGCGTTTCCACAGCCGAACATTGCGGCGGCGGTTGAACACATTGATGAACGTCACCGGGACCTTCTTAAGCCCCTGACCGCGCTCGTAGCGCGCATCTTGCCATTGGGGAGCGCTCCGGCGTCGATCGTCGCGCGCGTGCTCTTCCGATATGTGGCGCCCGAGGTCAAGGTGCGGCTCTACCGACGGCTTGTGCTGCGGTTTCTCGCTCAGCTTGGTGCGCTGTTCGTACTAGCCGCACTTTGCTTTTACCTGAGCATCCTGGGCTGGTCCCGCGTTGCGACTTCGGTGTTCAACCAGCCCGACGTGCACGCGACAAGCATCATGCTCTACCAGCTCGACCTGATACTGCGCGGCGCGCTGTTCGATGTCATGGAGCACACCCACCGTTCGATTTCCCCTGTCACCATCGATCAGCGCGCCACCGCATTCGTGTACTACACCTTGCTCTTTCGCATGTTCGTTGCTGTCTATCTCATCTCCTCACTCTTCAGGGTCCTCCGGTTCGTTGCGCGCCGGTGGCGCGCGCTGCTTCGCTAGGCCGGCCCTGTGGAGCTGTGGACCAAGGTTAGACAGCGTCACTGCGTTGCAAGACTTTGGCTATGCCCGCCCATACCCGCTCTCTCCCGACGCACGGATCTGCCGTTCGTGACTAGAGGCGGAAGGGGAAGCCGGTTAATTGCCAGTTGCTCGCCAAGCTCGCGACTGGGAAAAGCAGCTAGCGGCAGGGTCGGCTACCCCGTCGCCGTGCTGCGATTATTGCGCGGGGTCCAGGCCGTGCTTCCTGAAGCTTTGCCCAACAGCGGGCGTGGTCAGAAATTCGATGAGCGCCTTGCCGGCGTTTGGCTCCTTAGCCTCGCTATGAATCGCGCCGGAAAATACCGTGATGTGCTGCAGCTCCGACGGAAGAGGGCCAACAATTTGGATGCCCTTTACAGGAATTAGTTCGCTAAGTTGATGGAAGCCGATGTCTGCCTCACCGCGCACGAGCTTATCACCCACCGGTTCATTCGCCTTCGCAATGGAAGCCTTCAGCTTCACCTGATCGTAGATGCCTAATCTCTGGAACATCACGACCAGGTAGGTACCGCTTGCACCCTCGGAGTAGGCTAAGGACCTGGCGGCGAGAACTGAGTTCTTCAGCGCATCCACCGAACTCATGTCGGGTATGGCAGCGCCGGAGCGTACTGCAACGTAGATGCCCGATTTGGCAAAGAGCGCTAGGGTGTTGCCGACGAGCTTAGCTTGCTTCAGCAGCTCTTCGGTGCCGGCGCTGCCCAAAATGACGAGGTCTGCAACCTCACCCGCCATAACTCGTTTTTGGATGTCGGTCGTGCTCGACCAAGCCGCCGTAACCCTGTGGCCGCTCACCTTTTCGAAGTCCGGGAGCAGCTCCAGATACGCGTCTTTGAGAGCGCCCGAAGCTAAAAGCCTCACCTCGGCAGCTTGGGCGATGCTTGAGAGAAGTAGAACGGCAGTGGCGACGACAATCGACCGTGATTTCATGATCGGTCTCGTGTTTGGAGCGGCACCTAGGGTTTATGCATTCAGCGCAAGCTTAGCAAGCAAAGTGGAGACATTGTCCGCACGTTCCAGCAACCACAGAGCCTGAAGAACGACGGCTGTCTGCTCTTCAGGCCAACGCCTGCTTAGGTTGTTTCCGAATTTCCTTTCGACGTCGGTTCTACTCATCGGCCGCTCCGCGAACCCCGGTGCATGGTCCACCTCGTGGGAAATGCGTTGACCGTCAAAGAGGATTGCCGTGACGCGCGTTGGCACGGCTCCTCCACCTCGCGCCGTGAGGACCGGGTCTTCGGTCACCTTAATCTTTTGCATAAATGAGAGGACGGAGGGATCGCTAAATTTGTGAGGCCTAAAGCTCTCGTTGGTAATGTCGCCATCAAACATCGCGCGCGCCGTGACATAGGGGAGGCTATGGTCAGCAGTCTCTCTGGTCTTTGGCGACCACTTTTCAGGCTCGCTTCCGGTGCGCAGATAGCCCCTGTTTGTTGTCGCGATCTCGATCGCCGCAATGCGGTCAAGCGAGCCAACTTCCTTGGCGATCTCGATGGCGGCGACAATTGCTGTTTGCGTGTAGATAACTGCTGGATACGGTTTCAGACTGCATTTGAGCAGGCGAAACGGCACTCCACGTCGGCCGAAAACTTCGACGTCGACGTTCGCCGGACCGGTCACCTGCTGAAAGAAGCCAGAACTTCCTTCGAATATCGGCGCGGGACCGGTCAGACCGGCGCGCGCCAGCCGCGCAGCAAACACCGCGTTGCGCGCGGCTTCGGCGGCTGCGATCCCTTTCCATTCCGAAAGAACTCCCACGCGCGTTTGGGCCAGCGGAATATGGTCGTTGATGGCTAGGCTGACGGCATGCGTCAACTGGTCAAGACCAAGCTTCATCAGCCTGCCTGCAGCGAGTGCCACGGCAGGAAGGCCGAGCACGGGAGGATCCCAGCCGCGCTTCGAAATATCGAGCGCATCGACCAGCCGGCAATTTATTTCATAGGCGATGACAATCGCCGTAATGAGTTCTTCGATAGTCGCATGCTCGGCTTCTGCAACGGCAAGGCACGCTGCGATATTGTCGCTCGGATGAATGGCAAAACGGCCGACATACGTGTCATTAAAATCGAGGTAGCGCGACGCGGCACCGTTGGCAAAGGCAGCCATCTCAGGTGTTGTTTTCCGATGGGTGCCTATGATCGTCGCAGGACCCTCGACGGAAAGCGCGATCTCGCGGCAGATGCGGACTGGCTTCTCGTCCCACGCACTCATGCCACAGCCGATCGTATCGATCACGAGCGCCTTCACTCGCTCGATGGTCGTTGCGTCGAGGTCTTCGTAGCGAAGCCCGGAAGCGTAGTCAGCGAGCCGTTCGGCAAGCGGTCGATTGTTTGACCCCGGCAGCGGCTGGGCGGGGCGATGTTCTGCACGCGTCAGTTGAGAAGCGAAGGGAACTGCCGCTGCTCCGGCGCCGAGATGGAGAAGCCGCCGACGGCAAATCTTCATTTTATTTCCGTCCACAGTTTTCGATCCACTTGCGGGTTGACATGAGGCGCCGATCGTTCAGCTCCAAGACCATACCGAAATTTCTGGCGCGACACAGCATGTCGCTCGCGACAAGGGGGGCGGCCAGGTCGGGTGAGTATTTTGGCGATCACGCTCGTGAACGTAACGTCACGCAGTATCGTGGCGATGGCTGCTGGATCAGAAGCGCCGTTGAGTCATTGCCCGGTTTTGAAGTGAAGCCGCCATGGATCGACTACCCATGTGCAAAGAGTGCCCATTTTTGTCGTGAGCAGCTGCAATAATTTGCATTCGAAGTTGAGCCCGTGCCATCCGTCCATCGTGCCATGGTGAGCGGGCCTACCCATCACGTCGGGGTTGAGCCTACCGCGCGACTGGGGGCAGAGGTCCCTTCAGTGCAGACGAACCGGCCGGAACGTCTCGACGATGATGTCCGGCTGGCCGGCCCATACCGTTGCCGTCGATCCCCGGAAACAGGTAGGCGTAACTCTGGCTGTTCTCCAGCGCCAAGATTGCCGGATCTTGCCCCTTGACGTGAAAACTGTATCGGGCCGATGCCCCCGTATTGAGATCGAACCGGTAATTCTCGCAAGTGTCGCGATTTTCCAGACCTGCGGTCCAGTGACCTGGAATTCCATACCGATAAACTGGTGCCATCACGTTCCAGTGTCGAATCAAGCCCAAATTTGCCAACACAAGTAAATGCTGCGTAGCCTCCATCGCATAAGTGGCACATTCTTTATCAAAACGGTCGTGGGAACCCATCGCACCGGTAATCCAAGTCGCATCTTCGGAACGCGATCCACCATAATGACTGGCAATCCTCTTCATAATTCCGATCACAGTCGAGGAATCGAGACTTTGCAAACGCGCGTAAAGCCAAGTCTCCATTTGCAACGTGGCGACTTTGATAAAGCGCAATTCCGATGACGGGTCCTCATTCTGAACCATCGAAGCGCGCAAGTAATGCAATCGGATCTGCTCTTCATCAGTCCATTTCACGGTGAGCTGACCGGCGCAGCCGCGCGAAAAGCAATAACGGGCCGTTGCATGCGAGGCTAACGGATAATGGCGCTCGCCGGGAGCGAATTTGGTCTGCTCGCGTGTGCTAAAGAAGGCGCTATTCGCGATTTCAGAAGCGTCGTAAGCACCGTTCCTGTGGCACTGCGCGTTTGCGGCGAAGCTGAAAAATGATAGGGCGAGGCAAAAAGTAATAAAGCTCGCGAAATGTATTCCGTTATACTGAACTATTGCGAGCAGGAAGCCCGTAACGGGGTATGGGCGCATGTTACTCTTGTTACTCTTACATAGCGATCACGCACCTCTACCCGAGCGGTTCTCCCGCAACGGTGTGGAGAAAGTTTGGCTGCATCGTAGCTTTCTTGCGACGCTTGAGCGCGTGGACGCTGTGACAAGGGGGACCAGACAGAAACGGTGATGCCGCCGCTGCGATCATCCAGTGGCGCCTCAGGTGAAGGGCCACCGCATGCTGGGGAAGGCGAGCAGGCTGCTCAGCGATTGGCGAGGTCTGTTGAATTACGTTACCGGCGTCGGCGAATGGGCGCAGGACCTCCGTCGCGGTGACGTGGGCGTGTTGAAAGTTGCTGCCACGCCCCTACACATTGAAGGCGTGTTTTCGAAATTCCTGCACCGCTATCGCGGAACGCTATCCCAACGTGCAGGTGAAGGTCTCGGAGGGAAGTGGTCTTTGAAATTCTGGCCATGCTGGAACGCGGCGAGATACACCTTGGCCAAATGCTCCCATACGGGGTTCCGCTAGACGACGGGCAGTTCGGGTGCCAGCCACTGGAACCGGCCGAGCTCCTCGCCGCGTGCCATTCATCGATCACACTTGGCAGCCGCGGCACGATCGAGGTTGGGCGCCTCGCGCCTTATCCGTTGCTGCTGCCGGATAGCGGCTATCGGTGTGCTCGCCGAGCAGCGGTGGGCGACTGTCGGGCTTCGCCGAGCCTTTGACGCAGCATGCCGCCTGGCGGGGCTTACGAACCCAACATCGGCTCGAAAGCCGCTCCCCACACACCTTGCTGCGTTCGCGCCGAAGCCCAGCACGGGGTCGACATCATTGCGTCGACATTCCGAGCGCATCCCATCGTGTATCGGGGCCGGCCGCTGCGCGAGCCGCTGGCCGTCTTGTGGGATAAGCGCCGTCCGCTGCCCCGGTACGCCATGGCCTTTTGCCAGATGTGGGCCGAGCATGTGCGCGCAGTGTTTCCGATCACACGGCCGACCGGGCCAATGGCGGGTGCCACACCGAAGCAAGCCAAAGGCGGACGAGCGCGTGAAAACCGCGCTCGCTGAACTTGAACCGCGGTTGCTTGGGGTCAAGAGCGTTGCCGACCTCTTTTCCCTTCCCGGGTGAAGGAGCCATGGACTGACCAGCTCACGGGCGAAAAGTGCCAGCAACCGACGTCCAGCCACAGTCGACACGGTAGAAGCTGACCACCCGGTTGCAACGGCGCGTGTGTCGCATCCGGACAATTTAATGCATGCGAGCTCCGTCAATTTCGATAGACGGTTTGCTCGAGATCGAAGCCTCGTGAAGCGTCGCCTATCGGAGCGTCGCTATTGAACCAGTCCGCAGGAATTTCTAGTCGGCATTGGAGCCCGTCGCTTGCAAAGGTGAGGTCAACTGAGCCGCCGAGCTCGAACGGAATGAGCTCGCGAACTATACTGGTCCCATAACCAAATTGACTTGGTGTTGAAACAGCGGGACCGCCGGACTCCTGCCATTGGATGGCCAGCCGACCATGCGCTCCATTGTCTAGCCAGCACCAGGCGACAAATAGTCGACCGCTCGACCGGGAAAACGCGCCATACTTTGCGGCGTTGGTGGCCAGCTCGTGAAGCACCGTTGCCACCGCTTGGGCGGCTGCAGCTTTCAGTGTCACGGCTGGACCGAGAATCGTAGCATTACCCGCCGCATAGGGCTCAATTTCGCGTCGGACGACCTCTGCCAGAGATACGTCCTGCCAGTGGTGGTCACTTAGCAGTTCATGCGTTCTCGCCAACGATTTTATGCGGCCATCGAACCCCGCCACAAAGTCCGCTAACGAGATCCCAGCTTTCGGTGTCTGGGTGATGATGGCACTGACGGTAGCGAGCACGTTCTTCACACGATGATCGAGCTCAGCATTCAGTGTGCGCTGTTGTTCGTCTGCGCGTTTTCGCGCGGTGACATCGATGTCAATGCCTACCGCCCGCTGCGGCCGGCCATCACTCGCGTACGACACGAACACTCGCGCCTCGATCCAGCGAACCTCGTTGCCTGAGCGAACAATTCGATATTCCCCATTATATTCTTGCCACCGCTCGCGATGGGCGCGGCTCCGAAGTGCTTCCCATCGCATGCGGTCATCAGGGTGCACACCTGCCTGCCATTCGCTGCGCGCAATCTCGATGGTTCCATCTGGGAAGCCGTGGATGGCGGCGTAACCCGGGGTAATTTGCAGCCTCTCCGTATCGACATCGTACGCGAAGCTACCAACGAGGGCGGCCTTTCCTGCAATAGCGAGCTGAATTGTGCGCTCGGCCAGAGCCGCCTCGGCTTTCTTACGGTCGGTGATGTCACGCGCGATCTTGGAGGCGCCGACGATCACCTGTGTGGCATCTCGGATCGGTGAGATCGTGAGCGAGATGTCAACCAAAGTTCCATTCTTGCGACGCCGGACGGTTTCGTAATGCTTGACGGGTTCACCCGATCGAATGTGCTCGAGGATCGTCAACTCCTCGTGCCGACGATCGGGCGGAAATCAGGATCAAGATCGGCTTGCCGATGACTTCTTCTGCAGAATAGCCAAACAGGCGTTCCGCGCCTTCGTTCCAACTCACAATGACGCCATTAAGATCCTTGCTTACGATCGCATCTTCGGAAGACTCGACGACAGAAACGAGCCGTTGGGCTATGTGCTCTGATTGTTTGCGGTCGGTGACGTCACGGGTCAGGCCCTTGATGCGCAAGAGCCTTCCGACGGTGTCGAATTCACCCCTTGCACGCTCCTCCAGCCAAATCTGACGTCCGTCAACACAGCAGAAGCGGAAACTCAGGGCATACGCAGGATTCTGGGGGCAAAGGCCGTGTATGCATGTCCTGAGGCGTTCGCGATCTTCTGGATGCACGCGCCTGAGAAATTCATTTGGCCGCGGACGACCTTCCAGCTCTTCGCCAAGAATGAGATTGGCATTGTTGCTGCGGCGCGATTGGCGCGTGCTGGCATTCCATTCGAAGGCAATCACCTCGCCAGCTGCCAATCCATCGGCCAACCTTTCATTGCTTTCCCTGAGTGCTGCCTCTTTATGCCGTCTCTCGGCGAAGAGGGCGGCAAGCAGGAGCGTACAGGTTGAGATTGCCAGCAGTGTCGCTCGCCCGGCATATGCGCGATCATGCAAGCTCTGTGGCTCGCCGAAGTCGCCAATCCCGAATGTCGTTGTCCAGACCACGGCAAAGCCGAGAGTAAGCGCAGCGGCCGCGGCAAATACCGGACTGCAATAAGCGGCCAGCAGTGCAGGTAAAAGCATGGCAAGCGGCAGGGCCGTGTACCAGTAATGCGCGGGCGATCTGAAAGCAATTGCGGTTAAGAGGACGAGCAATGCAAGCGTCAACGTACCGGCCGCCAACCCCCATTTGTCCGGAAACTCACGCTGTAAACCGCTAAGGCCGATCAGTAGGGGCGCCACCATGATGATGCCCAGCGCATCAGAAGCGAACCAGTTTAGCCAAGTGGTCAGAACTGGCGCCGTTGAACTGTAGAAAAGGATAAACCCCACTGTCGCCAAACTACCCGAGATCGCCGGTCCGATCCCTGCTGCCGCGAAGAAGCCGAGCACGCTAGGCAGGCTTTCCAGCCTGAAGTCATCGCCGAACTGGCGTTTGATCAACCAGGCTACCAGCAATGGCTCTCCAGCATTGGACAGGGCGAAGACGGCGGCAGCGGCGATGCTTCGATCGCCCACGAGGCTCGCCCCAGTGCTTGCGATCGCCACTCCAACGGTTACTGGCAGCCGTACCCGTGGCCCGAGCGCAATAAGTATGCCCGAGGAAATACCTGCAGCAGGCCAGAAAACAGCGACGCCGTCGGGCTTTGTCAGCAGAGCCAGACTAAGCTGAGCAGCGAGAAAGTAAGCAACGCTCACCGCGATGGCGAGTGCAATTGAGCCAATCCACGAAAGCCGCCGGTCAAGGGGCAAAGACGCAGCGCCCGACATCTGCATCCGCTTGCTCCCTCAACCTTAACGCATGCCGAGCACCTCGGCCGGCAACCCGCAGCGCGGCTTACATCCCTAGGCATTCCAGGAGCTGCGTTAGCATCGGAAGTTATATTGATATTGCCTCGCCGAAAGTCTGTAGTCGAAGCGCAGTTAATGGTGTTCGCTGCGTCACCGGGGATGGCAAGAGCCTCTATCGGTCCCGAAATGGTCGCGGTAGGGAACGAGGATTGCTCCCCGCCCCGCGCACAGATCCCGGCGAGCGCGGCTAACGCACCGGGCTCCTGCCTCGGGTTCTGGCGTCGAAGCGGTGAAGAGGCAGCGGATGTAGCGCCTTGATTGGCGGGAAGAAGCGCTCCACGAGCCGGGAGCAAGCGCTCTCAGGATAGACGCGCGTTCTGACTACACTGCCAAAGCGACTTCAGCCTTGTCCTCCAGACACAAAATGGCGAGTGGCCGCCGGGATCCCACGCGAACGGCGGTCGTAATGCACAATGCCCCAGGACCGCCGCCGTGCGTCATGTATGCGCTACATCTCCTTCTTACTCAACTGATTGGCCAGGTATTCGGCTTGCCGGATCGCGAGCGCCACGATGGTCAGCGTTGGGTTCTCGGCGCCGCCAGTAGGAAACTGGCTGCCGTCTGAGATGAACAGATTGGCGACGTCGTGGGCCTGGCCGTAGGTGTTGCACACCCCGTCCTGCGCCTTCTCGCTCTGGCGGCAGGTGCCCATGTTGTGCGTGCTGGGGAATGGCGGTAGCTCGAACACCTGCATGGCGCCGAGCGACTGGTAGACCGCCGTTCCCGCCTTGTAGGCGTGGTTGCGCATGGCGATGTCGTTGGCGTGGTCCTTGAAGTGCACCACCGGCACCGGCATCCCGTGCGTGTCCTTTTCCGCGCCATGCAGCGTGACGCCGTTGCCCGCCTGCGGTAAGTCCTCGCCAACAAGCCACATGCCGGCGAAATGGTCGTACATCTCGATGACCTTCGCGTACTCGGGGCCCCACGCGCCTGCAATGGTATTGGACGCCACGCCGGCAAGGCCGAAACCGGGCAAGGTCTCCATCTCGTAGCCGCCAGCGAAGCCGCGGGACGGATCGTGCCGCGATTCATCCTTGATGATCCCCGCCATCTGGGTGCCACGGTCGAAGTTCACCCGTCCGGGCATGATGGCATAGACCGTGCCCGTCATATGCCGCATGTAGTTGCGTCCTACTTGGCCCGAGGAGTTGGCGAGCCCGTTCGGGAACTTCGACGACGCCGAATTGAGCAGGAGCCTCGGCGTCTCGACCGAATTGCCGGCGACACAGACGACGCGCGCCTTCTGCTCCTGCAGGGTCCCGCTCTTGTCGGCGTAGACGACGCCGGTGACCTTGCCGCTGGCATCGTGGTTGATCTTGACCACCATGCTATCCGGTCGGATCTCGAAATGACCGGTACTCTCCGCTTTCGGGATCTCGGTGTAGAGCGTCGACCATTTAGCGCCGATGGCGCAGCCAGACATGCAAAAACCGATTTGCTGGCAGGCCGGGCGACCGTCGCGCGACTCGGCGTTAATCGCCATGTTGCCGGTGTGGACCTGGGTATATCCAACGCGCTTGGCGCCAGCCGCCATCACCTTGAAATTGTTGTTGCCAGGGAGACGTGGGATGTTGTGCGTGCCGGTGACGCCCAGCTTGTCCTCGGCGCGCGTGTAGAAGGGCTCGAGCTCTTGCAGCGTGATCGGCCAGTCAAGAAGATTGGCGCCGGGGATATTGCCGTAGACGGAGCGCGCACGAAACTCGTGCTCCTGGAAGCGCAGCGACGCGCCAGCCCAATGCACCGTTGTCCCGCCAACGGTCTTGCATACCCAGAGCGGCAGTGCCGCGTTGAGATCGCCAGTGCCGATGCGTTTGTCGAGCCAGCTCAGGCGACTGAACATGGTGGCGTTGTCGTTGACGATGTTGGTGATGTCGAGCCGCGGTCCAGCCTCCAGACACACCACATCGATGCCGCGCTGGGCGAGCTCGTTGGACAGCGTTCCGCCGCCTGCGCCCGAACCGACCACCACGACGACTGAATCATCTTTGAGATCGAATGCTTTGGCCATTGATCGATCCTCCGGTCACGAGTTGGGCAGCCAGCCGATGTCGTCGAAGCCGCGGTTGATGTAGCCGCCGTGCTCGACGGACGATCCTTCGAAGCCGAAGAAGCGGCAGACCAGCGGATTGCCATAGAGGTTGTTGATCGTTGCCGTGCGCATCGTGGAGAAAAACTCGCTGGCCTCCACCGTTTTCAGCACCGCGCTGCGGGCACCGTTGCTCAGTTCGACCCATCGGATGCCGCGCACACCATCGAGCCGCGCAACACCGTCAGCAAGAAGCTTGCGCAACGCGGCGTCGCTTGCCGCCTGCTTGTCGACGGCGTCGATCACGGCGGCGTAGTACTGATCGCCCAGGCGGTCGTGTGGGAACAACTGACGCGCCATGACGAGCAACGTCTGCGCCGAGTGCGCGTCGATCGCAGTAGTGGACAGCGCCCAGGAATAGTCCGGGGCGAATATGACGGCGCCACTCGTCGCCAATCCCGCGGCGACGAAACCGGTGCTGCACAGGAATTCCCTGCGGTTAGGTGCATTTGCCTTCATCGGATTCCTCCTTGATGAGGCCCGCTCGCCGATCCGTATCGACGTTGCGAAGATTGAGCGGCCTGTCCAAATCCTAGGCCCGGCGTCGAGCAATTTGAAGGCAAAAGCCGGTGCAGCAAGCAATCGAAACGCGCGCATAGGGCAGCAGCCCTTACATGCCCGTGGTGGTACTCGCGGCGACGAGCTATTTTTGCGCATTGGCGAACGCTTTTCGCTGTCTTCTATGTGGACGAGCTTCCCCGAAACCGACAATGGGCTTGCGAGCTTGCCGAGAACTTTTCAGGTCCCGACAGCAGACCAGTGATATTGACGGTCGTGTTCGAAAGGCGGCGTCGCGGGCGATCCGAACCCTTTCAAGGCGCGCCCGTCTTGCCTGGAGCGGTGCTGGATTTCCCTTTGGTTGCATCTTGTGCAGCAGCTGGGAATGCAAAGAATGCAGCAGCAATGGCTGTCGCTACGATGCATTTCATTGGCAGCTCCTCTTGCTTGTCCGCACCTCCAAAACTGTGGAACCAAAACCGCGCATATTTGAGTTCGTTTTTTCACGTTTGGTTTTGCGTTTGTTGCAAACGTGATCCGATTCTCCCCGGCGTTAATGCCGGGAGCAAAAGGCACAGCAGCGGCCCAATCGTAAATTTTGCAGCATTTTCCAGCGATCGACGCTGCCACCGTCCTAAGGACTTTAGGGACATACTTTCAGACTTCAGGCTAATCCGGGTTTGTGATTTATCGCACAACGGCTGGAAATCGTCCGTCTACCCTCATTGTCGACCGTCATTGAGAGGGAGGCTCAGATGTACGAGACGATCATTCTGGCCATCTGCTTCACGCAGACGCCATCCATCTGCAAGGAAGTTCACATCAGCGTCGAACCAGACCTGGCGGGCTCATTGCAGTTGCCGTATCACTGCGCTCGGCGCGGTCAGATGGAAGCCCAGAAGTGGATCGCGGAGAATCCCGCGTGGCACGTTGAGAGGTGGTCTTGTCATCCCTTCGGCAAGGTTCGCCTCAAGATTTAGATCCTACGGGGCGCGCGACGAGGATGGCACCATCGTCGCTGCAAGCAGCCGATGGAGCGCCCTATGCGACAACCAAATGACCTGAGCAGATCCCTCGTTGCCCTGAAGCAGGATACGACCGTGATCGCGGTGATCGAGATGAGCCAATCCAACTGGCTCGTCGCCGGCATGGTGCCGGGAATCGAACGCCAGTCTCTGAAGAAGCTCGCAGTCGACGAGGAGGGGCTCCTGCAGCTCCTGCATCGCTGGCGGAAGGAGGCAATACGGGCTGGGCGCGCCATCAAACGCATCACCGTCGCCTATGAGGCCGGGCGCGACGGCTTCTGGTTAGCGCGCTGGCTGCGCGCACATCAGATCGAAGCCTATGTCATCCATCCGTCGAGTGTCCCTGTCTCGCGCGAGCACAGGCGCGCAAAGACAGATCGCCTCGACACGGAGCTGCTGAAGCGAGCTTTTCTGGGTTGGCTACGGGGTGAGCCTAACCACTGCAGCATGGCCGCAATCCCCACCCTCGAGGACGAGGACGCCAAGCGACCAAGCCGCGAGCGCGAGAGCCTGGTCTCCGAATGCACGCGCATCGTCAACAGGCTGCGGGCGAACCTCGCACGACTTGGCATTCGCGGTCTCAAGCTAACGTTGGCGCGAGCGCTGGAACGATTGACGGCTCTGCGCACTCCCGAAGGCGCTCCCCTGCCGGCGAACACATTGGCAGAGATGCGCCGCGACATCGCACGCCTGCGTTTTGTGAAGGAGCAGATCAAGGAAATTGAAAGGGCCCGAGCCGAACGGCTCGAGCAACAGTCGGGGCATCATCGCACCGCAAGCGTTTGCCTACTGAGACGCGTGGTCGGCGTCGGTATTGAGACCGCGGATATGCTTGTTCAAGAAGTCTTCTCCCGTAAGCTGCGGGATCGTAAAGCCGTGGCGCGATACGCGGGTCTAACTGGAGCGCCGAACGAGAGCGGTCAGAAGCGACGTGGGCGATATCCAGCCCAGGTCGGGACGAGGAGATGTCGCCGCCAGTCGAACAAGGAGATGCGAGGCTCAAGAATAAGGCTTGAATTCCTCATCGCCCCATACAAGTGCGGTGCTTCGCCCTGACGCGCCCTGTGGTAAACGCGTTGACAGGCGACTTTACCGTTGCCTCCGGCAACGACGACCTTACGGCTCGGTGGCAAGTAACGATCGGCTCGAGATTGGCTCGAGCAGCAGTCGATCACGTGTCGTTGCAAGACACCGAAATCTCCGCCCTGGCTGCGCGCAACGTCACCTTTTTGGGGGAGACTTGGCGACATGACATAGGCGCGGGGGAATAATTGGCTCTTGGGCTGGATCACTTCAATATAAGCGCATGGTCGCGCCGCGCCACCGAGTGGATCATCTAGTCTGACAGCATCCCAAGCCCGTTACCCACACGTTGATCCCGATCAAATCATGGCGCCGGAAAACGTGCGACTTCTGCCAACCTTAATCGCAACGCGACGGTGGGGGGGGGCAACTTGGAGGAGCTGGTTAGTGTCCGATGGCCGGTCTCTCTCTTTTACCACAGGAGCGAGAGTGCGGGAGGAAGACATGAACGAGCTAGCCGAGAATGGCGTGTGCGGGATTGTTGTCCGAGACAAGTACGAACCTGCAGCAGTGGCGGGTTTACTTCGTGGGCCGATTGACCGCTCCCAAATTCTCAAGCCGCGCCGCGGCCATGGGATATCTGGGTGCGTTGAAGACTGGCAACAGAAAACCCGAGTTCGCTCAGGCGTCCAACGGGAAGGAAGTTAGGTGACTGGCCGAGGGAGAGCTGACGAGGATCGCGCGCAAACGTGCGGCCGGTATAATGGCCGCCACCGCTCCGAGGTACGCCGGATCAACGCCGCGTTGCATTAAGTAGTTGGCGGCCCGCTGGCCGATCAAATCCGAGCGACGTACTGCTCGATTACCCAATGACCTATGCTGAGCATGCTGTCCCCCATTTGACGCCGGCACCCGAGACAGTTTACCGCAAAATGCGAGGAGAGCTGCAACATGAGCGGCGCAAATTGCCAGCACTGAGCCGACACTCCCCGGACAAAATGCAGTCCGGAGACATAGCGGACGAACATGCCCAACACTTCTTGCGAAACGCCTCGTCGCACCCCCGCGGCAAAAGCACCATGCCAGACATCAAACCCACCCGCCGCGCCGTGCTGATCGGCGCCGCATCTATTGCAGCGGTTGCCGCGTTACCCGTCGCCACCATCGTGCCAGCGGCGGTAAGTGCGTAAAGCCGAAAAAGCCGAAGGTTTCGGGCTTTCCCTTTCCACGCGTCTCCCGCCGCTCGGCCGCGTGGCAGCCAAAGCGGCTCAGCCGGGTCTTGTCAGGTCACCATCCCGACCCTGGGTTCACGGCTCGAGGGGGAGCTTTCCACAGTAGCTGACAGCGGTTGCCGATACTTACCAGTTGAACCTGAGACCGACCTTACCATCCCAGGCGGTGCTGTCACCGTCGAGGCCGATCTGGTAGCTCGCGTTGGCGTAGAGCGACGTGGTGCGATTAATCTGTGCGCTGATACCAGTGTTGAGCTCGACCCACGAGCCGCCGAGGTCAGCGCGGAACGGGATAAAGCCGGTCTCCGAGGAGAACAGCGTCTTCGGGTCACCCAGGAACTCGTGCCACAGGTTTGGCCTGAACCAGGCGGTTACGAGGCCGGGCGATGCGAGCCCTGGCATTGTGAAGGTATTGGCAAAGCGTACGCCAATACGACCAGCGAGCGAATTGACATCATCAAACCGCACCGTGGCACCGATGTCGCTGCCCTCGTTGATGTTGATCGCCTGATAAATCAGCTGCGCCTGCGGTTCGATCTGCCAGCCGCCGCCCACCTTGAAGGGCGCCCCGCCCTCTAGCGAGGCCCCCAACCCCCAGCCCTCCGTGTGCAATGCGGGGAGGCGATTTGAATTTCCATTCAGGTCGTAAAAGGTGCCCTGGAGAACACTGTCGACGTACCAACCGCTCGGCCCGAAAGTGGTCCAATAACCGCCCGCGCTATAGGCCATAAAGTTATCGTCGCCAGCACGGAAACCATCGAAATGCGTCACATCGCTGTGGGCTCCGCCGATCGCACCGTAGACGCCGGCGTGGGTACGGTAGCCGTTCGCCTGCTGCCAACGGTAGACATCCTGACCGATCTGGAAGGCGCCAAAATCGTAGTCGTACCTGGGGCCAGCGCCGAAGATGCCGATATCGTCGCCGTCGCGATTGCCGTGCTGGGCGATGACGCGGCCCCAGGTACCGTTGTTGTAGGGCGGCGCCGAGGGTTCCCTCCGCGCTCGCAGATGCTCCTCCTCACCGACCCGCTCGTGCAGGGTGTCGAGCAGCGTGCGGCCATAGAGCAAGGCGAGGGCAGGAATGGCCGCATAAAGCGAGGTTTCGGGTCGCTATTGATGAACGTTGTCGTGCCCAGGATCTGGCCCTGAACCGGGCCATTGAGCGCCATCGCATTGCCGGTGCTGCCCGGTGGTAAAAATTGGCCGGTATTGTCGAGCGTTGTGGCGCCCGGGGCTCCCAACAACGCCAAGGTGCCGTTGTTCGTAAACGTGCTGCCGAGGCCGCCAAGATTCGACACGGCGACGCGTAAGGCCGGCTTGCCAGCCGCCACTCACCGATCCGCCAGGCAAGACGTTGACCGCGACGTTGCCGCTCCCGTTCGCGACGATGCCAGTGCTGAACTCTCCAGTCGTGGTGACAGTCGTTGCATTGACCTCAATAGTGCCAATCGGCACACCATTGAATACGGGCGTCGCCTTGAATTCGCTGGGGAAACTTGCGCTGAGGTTGCTGTTGTTGGCAAAGATGCCGAATGCGCCGGATCCGGTCGTTGTGATGGGTCCGAACGAATTTATGGCGAGCCGCCGCCGCCCGAAAGCGCGGCAATACCGATGCCGTTCCCGCCCTGGGTCGTAATACCGGGGCCGATGTAATCCACAATGATCGGCGCATCGAGAAAGCTGAACGCCCGAATGCCGCAACCGTTGCGGCGAAGAGCGGGATCTGGAGCCGCTGCGCCACGCATCTCAATCGTCGACGCCACCGTCGCCGTTAGTGCCTGACCGGCCGCCGCCGTTCCGAAGGCATCGATGGCGATCCCCGGCTTCAAGGCTCACCGGCCACGCTGGTGACTGCAATGGTGGTGCCTGGATCGGTGATGACGGTTACCGACGCGCCGGACGCGAAGATGCCGCCCCAAGGACAGCCGCGACTGCGTCGCGGCGCTGATGAGTGCCCAGTCCCGCACTGGGCCACAAGGGCATTTTCTGGGGAGCGGCCAAAGCGGCCGCCGAGACATGGTCATCAGAACCTTCCCGCCTGGGGCGCGCAGCTTCGATAGGGTTGCGTAGGTAAGTCGTGCGGGAGATGGTGAATAAGCTCCCGGCGCCGAACTTCCGTACCGCACCGTCACGACGAAGCGAGAGCTCGCGTCACGCTTTACTCCCCGAACACGGCGCGCAGGCCGTTTACTAACAAGGATCTTGAGGCCACTAGTTGCTGGGCCGCAAGAACTCTGTTGCCCAATCCTTGGTCTCACGGACAGGTTTTCTGACAATCTTCCTAGCTGGACGGGGCACCACATTGCTTGCAGGAGAACCGCCGGCGTTAACGGCACCTCCCTCCCCAACCACCACGAAGGGCGCCCAGTAGGCCGGATGTGCCTCATGCGGTTCCCCCTTGTCGATGAGGGTCAGCATCGAACGGCGGAGGGCCTCGGATCGGCCGACCTTCGCATCGCGGGCCATCTCGCGAACGGTGGCCGTGATCAACTTGACGGTGGCGGCTGAATAAACCTCCCAGTGGGACACCAATAGCGCCCGCGCCTGTGCGTAGAAAAAGGCCCGCGCCAGGCCCGATAGCGCTTCCGCGCTCGTTGCCGCCCCCGCTGCCGTGTTGCAGGCTGAGAGGATCACCCAGTCGGCGTCGAGCTTCAGGGCAGCGATCTCGGATGCTGACAGATAGCCGTCGTCCTCCTCGGTTTCCTTCTCTGATGGCGTCAGGATGAGCCCGGGTTCGTTGGCCCCATCAAGCTGGCCGGCAAGCACCCCATGGGTCGCGAAGTGCACCATACGATACTTTGCCAGCTCTCCGCTGGCGCTTAGCCGCTTGACCTCACGCTCGGTCGCCTGTGGCCCGAGTCGGATGTCGCTCGCCTGTGCCTTCACATCCTGAGCCACAGCGCACAGTTCGTCGGCGGTTTCGGGCAGAGGCACTTGCATTTTGATGTGCGACGCGTCGGCCAAGCCGCTCCGTGTCTCAACTCGCTGCACGCCTCCACGCAACCCAGTGAGCACCGCCACCGGCTGCGACCGCGCCGGGCACCCTTGCTTCTCTCGGGCGAGCTTGGCGCGGCCGGCGTAACGTGGGTCGGGCCCGTCGAGCAGCGGATTGCCGAAGCCGATCATCGGCTTCGATGCGGTGCTGGGCTTGCCGACGCGACGCAGTGCCTGCAAGGACGATACGGCGGGTAAGATGGTGACCGCGTGCTCCCGGGCGAGCCAGGCGACCGCGCGGGGATCGTCAGACGTCGGCGGCTTGGTCACGAGCACCTGGAATGGTAGCTGCGTCAGCGGACCGGATGACGCGATCAGGAGATGCCTGCCCTTGATGAGGTCACTGACCTCGCCAAACAGCGTCGCATAGAGTCGATGCGCGCGGGCAAGATCGAAGGGCAGCGGCTGCTCGGGGGCAGGCGCCTCGGTAAGCGGGATACCGAGCGCCCCGGCACAGCGCTCCGCTCCGACGCCGTACCACGCTGTGGCATCGAGGCCGCAGCGCAGGGCCGCCACCTCGCGGGTCAGCGCCGCCGTACCCAGGTCCGAGCGTAGCCAGCGCGCAGCCGACTTCGTCACCACCCATACAAACGTCTCCTCGGGCGGCCCCTTACCCGATTTCTCCTTGGGCACATCGAGGAACAGCACCAGCGCCTCTTCGGCGCGAAGCAGCGTTTGGACATCCTCGACAGACACCGGCGCCGAGCTCGCGAGCGCCGTATAGTCCGTAAATTCGGTCTGAAGCCGCCGGTCGATGCCGGCGAGGCGCGCGTCGATGGCGGCGAGGCGCGCTGCAAGCACGCGCTCCGCCACGTCTTCGCGTTTTTCCGGCGGTTCAGCCTTGCTGGCGATCAAGAGCTTGTCTTTCGCCTGCCACTCGCCCACCAGGTCCTGCCGTTCGCGCACGAGCTGGGCAAGCTCCGGCGAGCCCCTCGCCGATCGTGCCGCCATCTGCGTGAGCGAGGCCGCGGCTTCCGAGCCTTGCACCCATTGCGCCGTCTCGAACATCTCCGCTGCCAGGCGTTCGCTGGGGCCGGAGGCGCCGACACGGTGGCTCGCCCGCACCAGACCGAGGAATGGCCTTGCCAGTCTCCGAGCCTCTCCGGCTCTTTGCTCACCCCGGCCGCCGCCGAGGCCGCGCTCGGCACGGCGTTTGATGATGTCGGCGCTGCGGCGCCAGTAGTCCGCGGCCGCCGCCCAGTTGCCCTGGAGGGTGGCGAGCTCAGCCAGATTGTTGAGCGCCTTGCTCACGTCGAGGTGCTCGGGACCCAACGCCGTCTCGAAAATGCCGAGGCTGCGCTTGAAGAGGGGCTCTGCCTCGGCAAAGCGACCCTGGTCCTTGTAAAGCAGGGCGAGATTGTGGAGCACGGCTCCCAGGTGATGGTGTCCGGGCGGAAGCCGCTTCTCGAGGATGTCAAGGCTGCGCCTGTACAAGCGCTCGGCTTCGGCATCGCGGCCCTGATCGTGGTATAGCCCGGCCTGGTTCGTGAGCGCCGCGGCGACCTCGCGGTGGTCGGTCCCGAACACCTTTTCGCGGATGCTGACGCTGCGATCGAACAGCGGTTCAGCCTCGGCGGTGCGGCCCTGCGCCACGTAGAGCCGCGCCAGGCTGTTGAGGGCGTTGCTGACGCCGGCATCGTCGGGGTTGTCGCGCTGCGACTCCTTCTCACGGATGGCGAGACTGCGCCGGAAGAGCGGCTCGGCCTCCGCATAGTGGCCCTGGGCAGAATAAAGGTTGGCCAGGCTATCGAGGGCCACGGCCACGTTATTGTCCTGGTGCCCGCGAGCTCGCTCGATGATGTCGAGGCTCCGCCGGAGCAAAGGCTCGGCTTCGGCATACCGATCCTGGGCCCAGTAGAGCTGGGCCAGGTCGTTGAGCGCCAGGGCCACGTCGTTGCGGTCGGGGCCACGCACGCTACGTTCCTCGATCTCGAGCAAGCGTTCCGCGAGCACAGCGGCCTCGGCGTATTTGCCGGCATCGCGCAGCCGCACCATTTCGGGTCTGAGGCCGGCCACCGTTTGCCGGATGGTCTGCTCGCGTGCGTCGAAACGCTCGGCCTCGGCGGTGCGCCCCTGCGCCCTAAAAAGGCGGGCCAGGTGGTTGAGGATCGGCGCCAGGTCGGGATGGTCGGGCCCCAGCAGCTTATCGCGGATGGCGAGGACCCTCGAGTAAACCACCATTGCCTCGTCGTCGCGATGCTGGCCCTCGTACAGCCCGGCCAGATAGTTGAGAGCGCCGCCAACCTCGAGATCATCGCGCCCGCGTGTCTTCTCAAGAACGGCGACCATTCGTCTGCGCTGCACCTCGGCGTCGCCATAGCGGTGCTCGACCTCATAGATCCGCGCGAGATTGTCGAGCGCCAGGGCCAGGTCCGGATGCTCGCTCCCCAACACGACCTCGCTGACAGCCAGGCTGCGCTCCGCCAGCGACTCGAGCTCGCCGAACTTGCCCTGGCGTAAAAATAGCTCGATCAGCTTGTTGAGCGTCGGCGCGACGTCGGGGCGTCCTGCCGGCAACGTTGCCGCGACGACGTCGAGCCATCGCTCGACCACGGCGATCGCCTCAGCGTCCTCGCTGGCCTTGAGAAGCCGTTCGACCTCGGCGGTGACCGCAATCGCATTCGCCGGCTCGCCTGCCAGTGCCTTGTCGCGGATGGCGAGGCTGCGCTTGAAAAGCGCTACCGCCTCGGCATGCCGACCCTTGCGTTGGTAAACCCGGGCCAGGTTTTGCAGCGCGGCGCCGACATCGGGGTGGTCGGGGGCGAGCGCCTGCTCGCGAATGGTGAGCACGCGTTTGAAGAGCAATTCGTCGGCGGCTTGCGGTCCCCGCGCCTCATGCTCGCGGCCGAGGGCTTGGAGTGCGGTAGCAACCGCAAGGGGATCCGACCCGAGATCCTTTTCCTTGATGGCGATGAAGCGATTGAAGAGCGGCTCCGCCTCCGCAGCGCGGCCTTGGGTCCAATACAGGGATGCAAGCTTATGGAGCGTTGCGCTGACGTCGGCATGGTCCGGTCCCAGTGCCTTTTCCCGGATGGCGAGCGCTCGCTGATAGAGCGGCTCGGCTCGGCCAGAGGGTCCGAGCAGCGCGAGCCAGTCGAGTGTGACCGCAAGATCAAGGTGGTCCGGGCCTAAGGCTTTTTCCCTGATGGCGAGCACGCGCTCATAGGCCTGGATGGCCTCGTCCAACCGGTGACCGACGCGATAGACGATCGCGAGATTATCGAGCGTGGTGGCGACATCGGGGTGGTCGGGGCCCAGCGCTTTCTCCAAGATGGCGAGGACGCGCTGGTAGAGTGGCTCAGCCTCGGCGTGATGTTTTTGACGCAGGCGTAGCGTGGCGAGGGCATCGAGGACCCTGGCGACCGAGACGTGGTCGGGGCCCCGCGCCGTTTCGAGGAGTGCCAGGGCACGCTGATAGAGCGGCTCGGCCTCCGCGTTTTGGCCTTGCACGTCATAGAGCAGGCCGAGGCCGTAGTTCAGTCTGGCCAAGCGCACGTCATCGGGGCCAAAGCTCTGCTCGCCGAGCGCGAGCGCGGATTGGGCAATAGGTATCGCCTCCTGGTACTTTCGCGCTTTGAAAAGCTGTGCTGCCTGTTCGTGCAGCGCATCGACCTCGGCTTCGGATTGCGCGCGGGCAGGGTCGGCTGCCAGGGCCGCAGCAATTGCGAAGGCGGAAAAGTAAAGGGCAAAAATAAACCCCACGGCGCGCATCTCGGCGTCCCTTTTGCTTTGAGCCGCACAAGGACGGGCAGTTTAGCGGGCCCTCATGGCGCGGGCATGACCGCCCATGACCAAGGGCCGCGGACTTCGTGTCTTTTCCGCAAGCATCGGCGGCCTAACTACGTCGGTTCGAAGCCATGCCCGGCGGTTCCTGGGCTGGGCGTACGACGGGTCAATGGTCCGCCGCGCGCGAGGGAGTGGACCATTGAGGCGGGTCCATAAACATAAACTCGACGGGGAAAAGGTGCCGTTTCGGAAGTCGGTTCAAACTTGCGACTGGCCGTTCCCCATGTCTAAACAATCAGCCATGACAGGCGTCGAGTGGCAGGATGTGATGAGCCAGCTACGCACGGTTGATGTCCAGGAAATCACAGCCCGGGCCGGGGAAGCACTCTCCAAGGCTTCCGGCGGCACGGTGGTACTCGGTGAGCTGGAGGTGCTGAGCAACGATCATAGGCGCAACTTCATCGCGCGGGCCGCAGCCCGCTATGCAGGCGGCAGTGCCCGATCAGTCATTGTGAAGGCGACACGTTCGCCGAGCTACGATCCCATGGACGAGAACGTGCTTCAGGCCTCGGGCCTGGCGAAGGAGTGGGTCGCCTGCTCCTTCCTTGCCGCACGCGCTCCCGGTCGCGGTCACGGCTCTGCGCTGCTGGCCGGCGATGTTGCCGGCGGCATTATGGTTTTCGAGGACCTCGGCGCTAATCTCATCTCGCTGGTCGATCCGCTTCTCAAAGGAACGGCCCAAGAGGCCGAGCGCGCGCTGACGCTCTATGCGACAGCGCTGGGCCGCCTGCACGCGGACACCGTCGGCTGCCTCGACGCCCATCATGAGACGATGCAATCCGTTTTTGGCTCGGGCCGGCCGCGCCACCCTCCGGGATGGCGTGTCGAGAAGGATGCCGAACTGGTGGCGCACAGGCTCGGCGGCACCCCGCCCGCGAGAGAGCTGGAGCTTCTGTCGTCGCGGCTCAGCGATCCCGGTCCCTGGCTGACGCTCATTCATGGCGATCCATGCCCGGACAATTCGCTGCTGGTGGACCAACGTATTCGCCTGATCGACTACGAGTTCGCGCGACCGTCGCATGCGCTGCTCGACGGCATCTACTGGAGAATAGGATTTCCGACCTGCTGGTGCGCCGGACGCACTCCGGCCGATATCGCCGCCCGCGTCGATGCGGTTTATCGCGCCGAGCTCAGCACTGCGATCCCCCAGGCCTACGAGGACACCGCCTATCGCGTCGAGCTCACCTATATGGCGGCGATCTGGCTTCTCACCTCTCTGTCATGGCGATTGGACCAGGCGCTCGAGCGCGACGAAAGATGGGGCATCTGGTCGATCCGCGGAAGGTTGCTCTGGTATGCCGAAACGGTCATCGAGATGACCGACGCCGCTCACGTCTTGCCCGGCATCAACAGTGCGGCCCGGGATTGGCTGTCGGAGCTGCGGCGGCGTTGGCCCGATGTATACCCGCTTGGCTTTTACCCTGGCTTCGCAAGCAAGCCGCAATGACTTCGGCTAAGGTCAGAACTCGGTTGTCGCAAAGACTTCCCGATGTATCAGATAAAACCCCAGTGCGGCTCCGCGCGCAGCACGGATGGTCGCTGTGTGCCACTAGGGTCATGGTCAGCGAGCGCTACGTGCGACGGCGACATACGCCTCCTGTGGAAATACAAATTTGCCGCCGTCGTGCATCTCTGGGGTCGACAACGCTGTGGTCTTGGACGCGACCGATGCGATAGTTGCTTGCCGTTCGGGCCGCCTTTAGCAAGACAGTCATGGACGTGGCGAAGAGTTGGAACCTCACGTAGTCGAGCGCGGACGGGAAAGCGATCTTCTGCACGACCGTTTGCACCTCGACCGCGCCAAACCTGGCACCTTTCAACAATGCCTCAAGCCGCGCAGGGTCAGCAAATGAGTGCTCGCCCCTCTTGATGCAGGAAGCACCGGTTCCCAACACCTCGTCCAGCGCCAGCACGAACGCGTTCGCGCCGGGCGTCCGCTCACCAGCTGCGCTGCCTTCCAACTGCCAATGCCCGTTGCCCATCGCGGGTCTCCCCGAGCAAAGCCTGGCGGAGCATTGGCTGAACCGGCTCTGATGTCTCTTGTGGCCGTCCTCGGCGCCACACGGCTTGCCGTCGGCTTTATACCTGGTACCCACCCTCATGCACGCGTGAGGGATCTGCACACGAAGAGGCGTCAGCCGGTTCTCACTGCGCCCGCGGCGGCACCACGGCCGACTGCTTGCTGCGCTTGAGTGCGTCGGCGACAAAGCCCGAAGCCTTCACGTCCTCCACGAATGTGCTCAGATAACCCGCGCCCGCCGTGCGGCCCTTGGGTGTGCCCATTGCTTGCTGGATTTCCATGAAGCGGCCTTCCATTACCCGCATCTTGGAATTGGTCTTGGCATAGCTCTCGAGCTGCTGGCGCACACCGGCCGCCGCCTCGAGCTTGTCATTGAGGAACAGCTCGATCATGGCGCGCCCACCGCCCGTCTTGGCGCGCACGATTGTCGCGTTCTTCAGCGTACGAGTGAGATAGAGGTCGTAGGCCGAGCTGAGCCCGACCGCGATGCGCACGCCCGACTTGTCGACGTCGGCGACCTCGTTCAGAGGCGAATCCTTCGATACCATATATGTGCCTTCGATGAGCACATAGGGCGCGGTGAACTCGATTTCGCCGGAGCGCACCGGCTCGATCGCTACGAAGGCAATGTCCCAGGCGCCAGTCTTGGCCGCCTCGAAGACCTTGCCGGCGGCCTCGAAGCTCACGAACTCCAGCGGCACACCGAGCCGCCGCGCGAGTTCGCGAGAGAGATCGGCGCTGATGCCCTCGGGTTCGCCGCCGACGCCGCGCTGCGCCAGCACCTGATTGCCGAAGTTAATCGCCGCGCGCAGCTTGCCGGATGCAGCCAAGTCTCGCAGAACGTCAGGCTGAACGGTATTGCCTTGAGCGAAGCCTGGTCTGCCGGCGAGAAGCAGGAAAGCGACAATGAGCAGGGAACCAAACAAAGGAGAAGAAAGAAGTTTGTGCATGCCTTCCTCCCACTGCGGGCCGCGTCGCACACGCGGGTGCCTAGTCTGCAGAGTTGCAGAGCAAGAGGACAAGATCCATCCGCTTGGCGCAAGCAGGTCGCGGATAGGCAGGGTGCCAGGACCACACCCAAGACCTGAGGGGTTCGCCTCGGAACGCCGCGGACAAGGTCAGTTTGCTTGTTGAAATGCGCCTGGCAGCGCCATGGCCACGGACGATGGGGCTCGCTTTGTAGGTTCCAGAGCTGGCCGCCGTGATTCCCTTGCCTGCCTTGGCCTGATCGCTCACGGCAAAGTGTGCCATGCCAGCGAACGATCAGGTCGCAAGCGAGACACGGATGAGAGAGATCTAGAGGGTCGCCATGATGGTCTCCCTTGCAGGACGAGTGCCTGAGCGCCTTGGCTCGTTGCACAACCCCAGGGGATAGACGTCGTCGCCGTCCGCCGCCGAACTTGAGGGTTGTCCGTCGCACCGGAGCTCAATGACGGCTTGCCGGTGCCACCGAGCGCTATGTCCCTCTGAGACTCACGATGATTTCCACCAGAACGGCACCAGCATCGCGACGCGCTGACGATATTTCCTGTACTCGTCACCGAAGAGTTCCATCAGGTCGCGCTCCTCGAGGGCGATGGCAACCAGGATGTACGCCGTGGTGACGGTCGCGAAGAGCAGATGACCTGTGGTCATTGCCGGCGTCGCCCAGAACGCGATGATGAAGCCGAGATAGAGCGGATGCCGGACCACTCTGTAGAGCAGGGGTGTCTTTAAACGCGGCTCGGCCGCGACCCGGCCGCGCAGATTGAGCACGACCTGCTGCACGCCGAACAACTCGAAGTGGTTGATCAGGAAGGTGCTGAGAAACACGATGCACCACCCGAAGAGCGAGAGCCCCAGCAGGGCCATGGCCATCGTGGGCTCGCTGACCTGCCAGACGATCGTCGGGATCGGCCGCCATTGCCAGAACACCAGGATGAGCGCCAGGCTGGCGAGAAGCACGTAGGTGCTGCGTTCGATCGGGGCAGGGACGATCTGCGTCCACCAGCGCTTGAATGGCTTTCTCGCCATGACGCTATGCTGCACGGCGAATAGCGATAGGAGCAGCACGTTGATGACAAGCGCCTCGCCAATCGGCCCGATCGAGCCGGAGTTGATCGTCTTTGGCACCACGAAACCGGAAACGAAGCCGATTGCATACAGAATTGTGCCGAGGAACACGACATAGGCCGCGGCGCCATAGACGAGTGCAAGAATTGGTCGCATCGGTATCTCTCCTTCGCAAGTCCGAGTGACTGGGATGTCCCTTCACGCTTCGCGCGCCGCTCGTAGGCCATTGGCATCCGGCGTCTTGCGGGCAGGATCGAAACGCAGTGACGTTGGCAGGCGTCTAAAAGCTTGGATCGGGCGTCCAGGTTGCCATGAGGCGTTTCTCCTCTCCCTAGGCTGCTATCGGTGGGACCCGCGTCGCCGGACGGGCGCCGCCTCATTGTCTGGATCGACCGTTTCGGTCCGCCTTTGCTCTCATAATTCTTGCGGCCCATGCGGCAAAGAGCGATAGAGTGGAAGTCACCATTCCACTTAGTGGAAGAGTTGCTCCATGGTGGACCGTCTCGACGAATTGCTTGTGCTAACGACCATTCTTGAGGCCGGCAGCCTCGCTGGAGCCGCTCGTCAGTTGCGTCGTTCACCTCCGGCAATGACGCGGTCGCTGGCAGCCCTTGAGGCGCGTGTCGGCGCTCGTCTTCTTCAGCGAACAACTCGCCGATTGGCGCCGACCGCGGCGGGCCGGCGTCTCGCTGCATCCGCCCGACAGCTTCTGGCCGACTACGAACAAGCGACTCGCAGAGGTAGAGAGGGGCAAGATGCGCCGTTAGATGGTGTCCTGCGAGTGACTGCACCATCCCTGTTCGGTCGCTGGCATATTGCTCCGCTCATAGCAAGTTTTCTCGATGCGCATCCGGGCGTTCGAGCTGAACTCGTCCTGACAAATCGCAATCTTGACTTGGTCGAAGAGGGTCTCGACGTCGCAGTTCGGATGGGTCCGCTCATGGAATCGGGGTTCATTCGGCGCCGCCTAGGTCAAGTGCGCTGGGTACTGTTTGCAAGTCCCGGCTATGTCGCTCGGCGCGGCCGTCCGCGCACACCGAGGGATCTAATCAAGCACGATATCGTCTACGAATTGCATCGCCCTTCTCCATTGGAGTGGCGCTTTCAAAATTCCGGACGTGGCAAAGCTGTGCGTCTCAGTCCGAGGTTCATGGCCACCGAAATAGAAGCAGTGCTTGTTGCCGTGAAAGCTGGACGGGGGATTGGCCGGACGCTTTCCTATCAGGTGTCGGATGATTTTGCGTCGGGGGCCCTAGTACGGCTACTCGAGGAATTCGAGCCGCCAGCGTGGCCCGTTTATCTCGTCGTTCCGACCACACGATATATGCCCAGAACAGTTCGCGCCTTTGTTGACCTCGCGGCACCGGCGCTGAGCCGCCTGCGCGCAATTCACTCGTAATTCGGCGACTGTCCTCTTCTGCGGCGGCGATGACGCTCTATGCCTCGACGCAGGGTCTGTTTGGCATGATGGCGGACATCGGCACCCGCGTCGTCGCCATTTATGTCATCTTTGGCTCGCTGTTGATGGCTATCGGCGCCGGCAATGTCTTCATGCGCGCCGCCACCCTGGTGGCCGGCCGAACGTTCGGCGGACCTGCTAAAGTCGCGGTAGTCACCTCGGCCCTGTTCGGCACCATCTCCGGGTCCGCGGTTGCCAACGTGATGTCGGTCGGGACCATCACTATCCCGACCATGATCCGCGCAGGCTACCGTCGGGATTTTGCCGCCGGCATCGAGGCCAGCGCGTCGGCGGGTGGCCAGATCATGCCCCCGGTAATGGGCGCTGGCGCATTCATCATGGCCGAGCTGCTCAATATCTCCTATGCCTCGGTTGCGATCGCGGCCGCGATCCCGGCGATCCTCTATTTCAGCGCGATCTACTTCAGCATCGACTGCTACGCACGCGCGAACGGCCTCAACCCCATGCCGCGCGTCGACATTCCGCGCGCCCAGGACGTCTTTCTGTCCATGGAGGCCCTGCCTGCTTTCGGCCCGCTACTATTGCTCGCCTGGATGCTCTTCTCGGGCTACACGCCGACCCTGGCCGGCGGGGCGGCGACACTCGTGATGGTGGCCCTCGCCGTGCTGTGCCGGGTGGTTCTATGCGTGCAGCAGGGCCGCTCTGGCGATATCGGCCGAGAATGCCTCCAATTGGGCGGCAAGATCTGGGAGGGGCTCATCGACGGCGGCAAGGGCGTCATCGTGATCGCCGTATTGCTGGCGTCGGCGTCGCTGCTAGTTACCGTCCTTTCGGCCTCCGGCCTCGGCGTCAAGTTTTCCCAGCTTCTGCTCGGGTTCGGCGGGGATTATCTCGTTGGCGTCCTGCTGATCTCAGCGCTTCTGTGCATCATGCTCGGCATGGATGTGCCGACCACAGCGTCCTATCTGCTGACGGCTTCCGTCGCCGCCCCGGCCCTGATCAAGTTAGGCCTGCAGCCGCTCACCGCCCATCTGTTCATCTTCTATTTTGCCATCCTCTCGGCCATTACTCCGCCGGTTTGCGCTTCCGTCTACGCGGCGGCCACCATCGTCGGCGAGAATTTCTGGAAGGTAGCAGGCCAGGCGTTGCGCATCGCCGGCGCAGTGTTCTTCATCCCGTTCATGATGGTATACCGACCTGAGCTTATGCTGCATGGAACGGCACCGGCCATCGCCTACCACGTGGCGATCAGCTGGGCGGCGATCGTCGCTATCTCAGGCGGCTCGATCGGCTATCTGCCGGGACCGATGGGATGGCCCGGACGCATCTATTTGTACGTCGCGGCCGCGGCCCTATTCTACCCGAGTACTCTCGCTGATTTGATCGGTGTCGCTCTGGTGCTGGCTTTCCTGGCCTGGCGCTGGAAGTCTGGAGCAGCTTGAGGACCGTCACGCGCCGGGGCAAAGAACGCGACGCGCGGAAACGATACTGACTGAGTTTGCCTTCACCGTGACGGACTTGCACCGTCTACTCTGCCGGTCTCACGGCGCACCCGCCACAGCATCAGCAACAGACATGCCCTTTTCAGGAGCGCCGCAGCCGAGTTCGAAGAGAGCCGTCACCACCCAAAGTGCTAAGGGGAGCCGCCACCGTCGAAAATGGGCATTACGCCGGATGCTCCCACTCCGCCTCCTCAACTATCGTCAGTGCTTGGTGAGCTTCTCGTGCCGGGGGGCGCGGACGCTCCGTGCTCGCGTTTGTAGAGGAGAAGCCAGATGGCTGAGCGGCGAACCCTTCGGAAGCAAGCCACTGCTTGCGCACTGTCTGCTGTGCTCACTCTAGGAGCCATGGCGGGTCAGTCGAGCCCCGCAGCTGCGCAGACCAAACCGATCAGCGATCAGGAGGCAAACGCCATCGCCGCCGATGCCTATCTCTACTTCTATCCGCTGGTGATCATGGACCTCACGCGCAGGCAAATGACCAACCTCCCGGCGGGCAAGGAACCGGGTTTTGGTCCTCCAAACACTTTCAACAACCTGACCGAGTATCCCCCGGCCACTTTGAAAGTGGTCGTACGCCCCAACTTCGACACGCTCTATTCGGTTGCCTGGCTGGACCTCAGCAAGGAGCCCGTCGTTGTCTCGGTGCCCGACACCCATGGGCGCTACTACCTGCTGCCCATGCTCGACATGTGGACGGACGTCTTCGCTTCACCTGGCTGGCGCACCACGGGAACGGAAGCCCAGCATTTTCTTGTCGCCCCGGCGGGTTGGCGGCCTGATCTGATTGACAGGTTCATTGATGAGTTCAGGCTTCCGCGTGAAACGCAGCGCATCAATGCGCCCACGTCTCACGTCTGGGTCATTGGCCGAACCAAGACGGATGGACCGCACGACTACGACGCGGTCCACGAAATCCAAGCGGGCTTCAAGATCACGCCGCTGTCCGAGTGGGGTAGGACCCCAAGAGCTGTCGAGGTGAAGACCGACCAGAGTGTCGACATGAGAACGCCGCCCAAGAAACAGGTCGACACTATGCCGGGCGACAAGTTCTTCGCCTACGCTGCGGAACTTCTGAAGATCAACCGGCCACACCTCACCGACGAGCCGATCATTGCGCAGATGAAGCGCATCGGCATTGAGCCCGGCAAGAGCTTCGACATAGAGAAGGCGTCACCCGCAGTCAGGACGGCGCTCGAGGCTGCCCCCGCGATGGTGCAAAAACTAATGGAGTGGAAGACCCCAACCATTGCCCGCGTCACAAACTACTGGTCGATGAACACCGACACGATGGGTGTCTACGGCAACTATTATTTGAAACGCGCCATCATCGCGCAATCGGCGCTGGGCGCGAACGTGCCCGAGGATGCGATCTATCCGATGAGCCTCGGTGATCAGGCTGGAAGGTCACTCGATGGGGCCAACAAATACGCACTCCACTTCGACAAGGGTGCGCTCCCGCCAGTCGATGCCTTCTGGTCGGTGACGCTCTACGATCCGGAGGGGTATCAGGTAGCAAACCCGCTCAATCGCTTTGCGGTGAGCAGCTGGATGCCAATCAAGTACGACCCAGACGGTTCGCTGACCCTCTACTTCCAAAACGAGAGCCCGGGCAAGGACAAGGAGACGAACTGGCTGCCGGCACCCAAAGGAGGGTTCAATTTATTGATGCGGCTCTACGCGCCTAGATCGGAGGTCCTGACCGGCAAGTGGAACCCTGCGCCGGTGACGAAAAGTGAGGCCTTCATGGGGCTTTCCGGACAGTAGGCGTCGACAAGAGTCCCGGCTTGTGCTGCGACATGCCCCGCACGTTGACGCAAGTCGCTGGACGGGATCAAGTTGATGCTGGCCGGTTTGCGGCTGCATCTCGGCCTGGAAGTATCAGGTTGGCCGCCGGACGACACCGAATAGGAGGAGTGCATGTTCCGGGCGGGTGCATGTTCTGGGCTAAGTCCACGAACCAAAAAAAGATGCACGGGCTCTGACCCATCACGCTTACGAGGAGATGGTCCGGGGACAAAACGCTTCGGTCCGAACGACGGGCGTCGCGGCGACTGCTTCCACAACCTCAGCCTGATCGGGTGCCTGCGTGCGCGCCCGCGTAGACACGCGAGCGTCCTTAGCGCGGGCGTGCCTGAACCGTGATGCCAGACAGCTGGACAGCGCCATTCTGGCTTGTCTATCCCATTCTTCTGCGCAACCGTTTCGTGCGCCACCAATTCCGTGTCCGGGTCGACGAGGACAGTTTTGCCGGTGGCCATGCTTCAGCGGCAGCGGTGGGTTGGCGTCAGTCTGCGTCGTCGCTCTACCCTAGATTGTTTCGCATGGTCGCCATAGAGGTGCCCAAGACGCCTCGCATAAAAAACGGATCGTCGATCGGACTTGCACTTTTGCCCGGTTCAACAAAACCAGGTGCCCGCAGATGGGTCGCAAGAAAACCCTCAACGAACGCCGGCTGACTCGCCGCCAGGTCCGGGAGCTGATTGTGTCGGGTGCGAGGCCCCGTCCGGATCTCGCCGCGACCTTCGAGCAGACGTTCTCGACGGGATTCAAGGAACAGCCGCTTGTGTACGAGCTTGACGGTGAACGCTACTTGTTCGTGTTCGATCCGGCCGACCCAAACATGGGAGGAAAGGGTGACATTTATCCGGCCGAAGCCTTCCATCGCTTCGTGCGATGGAGGGCGAGGGTTTCCGAGGAGCATGTGCATGGGCGCGGGAACTCGGTCAGCCACTGGGCCTACTACTCGGCGCTGAAGCACCAGCTGGTCGCAAATATTGACACCTTGATCGATCAGCTTCGTTCGACGATGGCGCGGACGCAGCATGACCTCGACCTGTCGTATCAGAGTTTCGATATCCTTTCCGAGTACGTGGAAGGGATCGGCGTCGAGCGGGCGCAGCAAGAACTCTACGATCAGCTCGTAACCTATGTCGGCGAAGTGCTCAGGCTACGTATTCAAGGACGTTGGGAGGTGAACAACAACGATCGGTCACCCTATCCCTATCTCATCGGGGCGAAGCATGAGCTGGTGATGCCGATAAACGTGGTTTGGGAACAGCTGTCGGGCCTCGATCCTGTGAACCTGAGAGCAGCGGCGGGAAACGAGGTACGCCGCGCGCGCACCGCAGGCCCTAAGCCGTCATGGGGAATTGACCGCTGGCGTGGACGGGACGGTTAGGAGGCAAGGGCAGCCCTCGCATCCCGCTCCTGGGAGCTTTAATTGGCGTCCGCAGCTCCCTCGCTTCCGGGCATGGGATCGACCGGTGATCATGCCTTGCCATCGATGGCGCAGGCGGCATCGGCGATCGTGTCCGGCGCTGCAATGAGGCGCGCGTCCACGCCAAAGCCGAAGTACCTGCCCACATCATCCAATAAGGTCAGGATCACCGGCACGACCACTAGCGTCAGGATGGTCGAGCTGATGAGGCCGCCGATCACCGCGTGCGCCATCGGCGCGCGCTGCGACGCCCCTTCGCCGATGCCGAGCGCCATCGGCAGCATGCCGAAGATCATGGCCAGCGTGGTCATTAGGATCGGCCGCAGTCGGATCTCGGCCGCCTCCAGGATGGCGCTGGTGCGATCCTTGCCGGCGGACCGCGCCTGGTTAACGAAATCGACGAGCAGGATCGCATTCTTGACCACGAGGCCCATCAACATGATGAAGCCGATGACGGAAAAGATGTTGAGCGTCGAGCCCCAGGCAAGCAAGCCCAAGAATACACCGATGAGCGACAGCGGCAGCGACGCCATAATGGCAATCGGCTGCAGGAAGCTGCCGAACTGTGAAGCCAGGATGAGATAGATAAAGATGACGGCCATCAGCAAGGCAGAGCCGGCGTAACCGGCAGTTTCCGCGATGTCCTTGGTCGAGCCGCCGAACACCAAGCGATAACCGGGCGACAGCTTGATGTTGGCGAGCGTCGCCGTGATTTCGTTGCTGACATCGCCGGCCGGACGCCCGGATACGTTCGCTGTCAACAACACCTCGCGGAATAGGTCGCGCCGGTTGATCTGGGATGGCCCAACGCCGGGCACCAGCTCGGCAATCTGCGAGAGAGGGACCATCCGCGGGCTGCCATCCTCGTTGGTCTGCTTGCTGGCGATGAACAGCCGAGCCAGGTCCTCACGCGAGGCTCGGCGGCTGAGCGGCAGGCGGACATTGACGGCATAGCTTTCCCCGTCAGGCGCCTTCCAAGTGCTGATATCCTCACCCGTTAGCAGCGGCCCTAGCGCATCGGAGACTTGCTGGAGGCTGACGCCGAGATCGCTCGCGAGCCCCCGGTTGAGCTTGACGTCAAGGGTGGGCCGTGCCGCCTTGAGGCTGGTGTCGAGGTCGACTAGGCCTCTGATCTTGCGCATCTCGGCCAGAGCCAGCTGCGAGAGCCGATCGAGCTCGTCGATCTTTTGGCCCTGGATGCTGACCTGGATCGGCTTGTTGGCGCCGCCGCCGAGGCCAGGGATGCCAACCGATGCGTCGATGCCGGCAATTTGCAGCAGCCGGCGGCGGAGGGGTTCGGCCAATTGCTCTGGCGAGCGCTTACGCTGCTTGATGTCCTTGAGGCGCACGTAGATGTTGGCCTCGGCCTTGCTGGTGGAACTTCCGGTGTTGATGGTGGCATAGGTGTAGTCGACCTCGGGGAATTCGCGCAGGGCCGCCTCGGCCTGGCGCACCTTGTCCTCGGTGTAGTCGAGCGAGGAGCCGACGGCTGTCGTAATCGTCACCGAAGTTTCGCCGAGATCGGCACTCGGCGCGAACTCGACGCCGATACGGGGAACGAGAAGGAAGCTGGCGAGGAACAACGCCGCGACCGCGCTCACCAGCAGCCCGCGGCGGCGCAGGCTCCAGCGCAGGAGTGGCTTGTAGACGCCAAGAAAGCCAGCCATGGCGCGATCAACGAACCGGGCGAGCACGCCCAGCGGGCCCTTGGGCTTGGCACCGATAGAGGGATCATGCCACACACTCGACAGCATGGGATCGAGCGTAAAGCTGACGAACAACGAGATCAGCACCGCCGCCGACACAGTTATGCCGAACTGGAAAAAGAAGCGGCCGATGATTCCACCCATGAAGGCGACGGGTATGAACACGGCCACGATCGCCAGGGTCGTAGCCAGCACCGCCAGGCCGATTTCGTCGGTGCCATGCAGTGAGGCTTCGCGGTGACCACGGCCGAGGGCGATGTGCCGGGCGATATTCTCGCGAACGACGATGGCATCGTCGATGAGGATGCCGATGGCCAGCGACAGCGCCATCAGGCTCATCACATTCAAAGTGAATCCGAACGCCTGCAGCACGGCAAAGGTGCCGATCACGGCGATCGGCAGCGTCAGCCCGGTGATAACCGTTGAGCGCCAGGAATGCAGGAATAGAAACACGATCAGGACGGTGAGCAGACCGCCCTCGATTAGCGTGCTCTGCACGTTGTTGACGGAACTACGAATACCCTTGGCGCTGTCGCGGACCAGGCTCATACGTACGTCCGGCGGCAGGCCACCTTTTTGCAGTTCGGACATCATCTTGCGGATGCCGTCCGCCACGCCGATGGTGTTGGCGCCCTGCACCTTGACGATATCAATGGCCAGCGCCCGCTTGCCGTTGACCAGCGCCCGGTTCTCCACCTCCTGCTGGCCATCGATCACGTCGGCCACCTCCGACAGGCGCACGGGCGCGCCGCCGCGTTGGGCGACGATCAGGGAGAGGAATGCGCCCGGGTCCTTGACGCGGCCGTCCAGCTGCACGACGCGATCCTCCCGCCCTTGCGTGAGGGCACCAGCGGGGAGGTCCTGGTTTTCGGCACGGATGGCGGTGATCACCTGGTCGACGCCAAGGTTGAGCGCCTGCAGAGGTTCGGGCTTGAGCCGGATTTCGATCTGACGCTTGGCACCGCCGACGATGCTTGCCCTACCGACGCCACGCACGGCTTGCAGACGTTTGACGATCAACTGGTCGGCGAGGGTGGTCAGATCGCGCAGCTTCATCGTCTCGGACTCGACGGCGACCGAGACGATTGGCAAGTCGTCGGGGTTGAAGCGGGTAATGGTCGGCTCGTCCACCTCTTTGCGGAGCTGGCCGCGGATTGCGGCGACCTTCTCGCGCACGTCCTGCAAGGCCACATTGGGGTTGGTCGTGAGATTGAATTGCACAGTGACGAGCGAGCGGCCTTCGAGTGAGCGGGAGGTGAGAGTGTCGATACCGCTAATGGCATTGACGGCGTCTTCTATCCTGCGCGTGACGTCGGTCTCGACCGTCTCGGGCGAAGCGCCGGGATAAGTGGTGGTGACCACCACCACGGGGAAATCGATATTGGGAAGTTGGTCGACGCCAAGGCCGCGGTAGGCGAACAAGCCAACGACCAGCAGTGCCGCCATCATCATGGTGGCGAACACCGGGTTGTTGATGCTGATGCGGGTAAGAAGCACGTGCCGGTTACCTGGCTGTGATGCGCACGCGGGTGCCGGGATCGAGCTTGATGGCCGGCGCGCTAATGATGGTGTCACCTTCGAGGACGCCAGTTGCGACCGCAATCAGCCCATTATCGCCGGGCTGGCCGGTAAGCATGACCGGCTGCCTCGTGACCGTGCCGTCGGCGAGTTTGAGTACGTGACGATCGCCAGCATCGCCGCGTATAGCGTCCACCGGCACCGCGACAATCTGGTCGACCTTGTCGATGATGACCTCGCCGAGGGCGAACATGCCGCCGCGCAGATTGCGGTCTTCGTTGCGCACCTGCACGTAGACCGGGATCGAGCGGGAGCCCGGACGGACGGTCGGATTGATGCGCACGACGCGGCCCTGGAACTGGATGCCTTCCAGGCCCGGCACCCTGAATTCGACGTTCTGGCCAATGGCAACGCGGCCGATATCGTTGCTGGAGATCATGGCTTCGATCTCCATTTCGCTCAAGTCGACGATGGTGAACAGCTTGCCGTCGATGGCAACCTTCTCGCCGGGGTTGACGTTGCGCTCGCCGACAAAAGCCTGCATCGGCGCGCGCACGACGGCGTCGGCCAACGCCTTGCGGGCAACGGCGATCTGCGCCTCGATCGCACGCACGTTGGCGAGCTGCACTTGGTAGGTGCTCTCCACCTCGTTCACGGTCGCTTGGGTGGCGTAGCCCTTCTCCTTGAGGACGAGCTTGGTGGCGCGTGTCTTCTCGGCCAACGCCAGTTGCGCCTTGGCCTGTTCAAGGTTGGAAAGCTTTTCGTTGAGTTTTGCCGACAGGTCGGAAACGTCGAGCCGGGCCAGCACCTGTCCCATCTCAACTGGCTCGCCTTCGCGTACGAGCACCTCGCTCACGCGCGCGCCCACCTCGGCCTTGAGATAGGACTGGTTCAAGGCGCGCAACGAACCCGACAGCGGAACCGTGTGACGCAGGTTTGCTCGCTTGACGAGGAAGGTCTCACTTGGTGCCAGCTCGATCGCCGGCGCGATGGCAGCAGGGGTGATCGGAGCCGGCGTTGACCGTCCATGCAAGGCGGCATAAATGCCGCCGGTGAGCAGCACAAGGATTGCCGCTGCGATGGGAGAGGCCAACTTGCGAGAACGGCCCGATTTGCCCGGTTGCTGTCGCGATGCGTGACAGACGATGCCTGCCACGCGACCGGGATCAACCGCTTTCTCGGCGACGATCTTTGCCTGGATGCTCATGCCCACTCCCACGCTTGGTCGTTTTTTCTGCCGCCACGCGGCAATGCAGGTCGATGACCCGATCGGCGATGCCGATGCCGCGTAGCAGAAACCAGGTCAGTTGCCCGGCGAGATCACCCGAGGCACCGGCGTAGGGCGCAGCCGGCCTCCCACCCATGTGCAAGCTCGCGAACATTGAGCCCAGATGTTCGGCGAACCACAGGCGGTTCGCAGCCGGAATTGGTGATGCCACAAGATCCCCTGCGACCTCGGCGGCCTTCACGCAGGCAGCAAACAAGGGTTGCACGTTGTGGGCGATCCAGTCGTAGCGCAGACGCGCGAGCTGGCCGTCCTGCAAAAGATCGGTCAGCGCAAAGCGATGCTCGGATTGCTTGCCCTTGACGTTCAGTGGCACCTCGACCGCGAAATGCCGCACCAGGAGGCTGATCATGTGCACGAGCGTTGCCGTCGACGGCGCCATGTCCAGCAGGCGCTCGAGTTCGGGCTCGCCGGCCGCGCCTGAGTGCACGATGGCGTCATAGAGTGCCTGCTTGGTCGGGAAGTGCTTGAAGATCAGGGCCTCGGAGACGCCGGCGGCGGCCGCCATCTCCTTGGTGGTGGTGCCGCTGAGGCCCTTGCTGGCGATCAACGGGCGGATCGCCGCAATAATGGCGGCGCGGCGGTCCTCGGCTTGCAGGCGACGCGAGCTCATTTGTAGTAAGTTAGTACTCACTTACTACGCTGTCAAGTTGGCCTTCTTGGTCGAAGACGTGAGACGTTATCGACCAATTCCGGCGTCAGCACCTTGACGCTGAAGGTGCTGCAGCGTGCCTCGGCGGGACGTGTTTCAGTGTCAATTCTGTTACCTTCTCAAGGTGGGCGCAGCTTTTGAAGCAATCCTCGATCTGCGGATTGAAGGGCGAGCACGAATAGTCCTGGGTGGCTTTTGGAAGGACCCCTGGCCGGCGATGGCCGCTGGACCACCGAGCTGTCGCACATCAGTGGTGGGGTCGCCAAAACCGAGGTCTCGTTCTCCACAAACAGCTTAGCGGCATCGTGGACCAGTCGAAGGGTGTCTCCGCCAATTCCAATTGGATCCAACCTACACCACTGCTGATGACATTTGCCGATGAGGCGTCGATACCGCGACGATGTCGCCTTTGTCATTGCACGACGGTGTCGCCTGGCTCTCCGAAGCAAGTTGAGCCGCGTGCCACGACCCGCTCCGACCGGGTCAATGGCATCGAACGAGAAATTCCACTGCCAGGGAAAGGCGGTCATCGCTGGGTGCCTGTCGCACGTCCGACGCCGCGTGCCAAGAACCGGCTATACCGTGCGAGTTTGACCTGTTTGTCGGAAGCCACCGAACACGGCGGGGCGCACATTCAAAACAGTTAGCGTGGCCCCCTTCACCAGCACCAAGCCCACGCCTGCAGCATCTCCAACCTGCGGGCGAGCCTACCTCTCACGGCGTCCTAAGGGAAATCATTGCAGGGCCCTGGAGCCCGCGCCGCCGCCCTTGAGTACTGTTGGCGGCTTCCAGGTGCCGTCGAGGATGGCCTGGTCGGGCCAATAGGCGCGGACCCAAATCGCAAAATCTCCAGCCGGCGCCGGCAGCCAGTTGGATTCCTTCTCTTTGCCGGGCGATTGGTTCCCGAGATAGAGGGTCAGGCTGCCGTCGTCGTTGTACTTTAGCGACTTGTTCTTGGTGCCGAGTGCGTAGCGGTTCAGATCGTTCGGGTAGAAGAGGTGCTCGGGGTTGTACACCGTCAACGACCAGAAGCCTTTCACCGGCGGCAGTTGGCCTTTTGCGAACGTGGCCTCGTATGTCGACTTGCCCACCAGCGGCTCTAGCTTCGAATCGTTGCTGGTATAGAAGTACATCGTCTCTTTGCGCCTGTTGGCGTAAGGGAAGGATTTCACTGCGCCCATCCGGTGGATGTAGTCCGTGCCAAACGCGGCGTTGTTGCTCGCCGATGTCCAGCCGTTGCCCGCGGGCTGGCCGTTGTAGCGCCACTGCATCATGGGCGCGACTAATTCCTGATCGGTCGCAAGAGCAGTCTCCCGCAGCGTGTTCATCACTTCCGGGTCCTTTGCCGCAGCATCGAGCACAATTCCGATCTGCTGATAGATCGCCTCTTCTCCTGGCATCGGAGGTACTTGCTTCATGACGGTCGGGAGTTGGTCAAAGAACACCGCCGGATCAACCCAAGGCGGTTGCTTGGTCGAATACTTGGGCCGCGTCTTTTCTTTTGGCAGCGAGGGATGAGGGAGCTTGCTCCAGTCCATGGTCTTTATTTTCCCGTCGAACTGGCTCAGCGGATAGACCTGAATCTGGCTCAGCGCGGGCTGGATGGCGGCGTGATCCTCAGGGGTGTCATTCATAAAGATGCGCGGCATAAATGCGGCGAAGTCGGTGGTCGAGCGCACCACGCCGGCAATGCTGGTCGGCGTTTCGCCTTTCCAGTTCGGCCCCACGATCATGTAGAACCCGGGCTTGGTCTCGTATTGCAACCCAAGCTCGCTGAACTCGTCCGTGCGCGCGTCGTACATCGGGAAAGTCCAGAAGCGGTTACCAAAGTCGGGCACTTGCACGACCAAGGGTTCCTTTGCGAGAGACAGCCAGGCCATTCCGTACACGACATCCTGGTTCGGGATGTCCATGTAGGTCTCGCTGGGACTGATGTAATTGGTCAGCATTACGACCTGATTCATCGGACCGACCGGAATGGCGCCGTCGAGGAGAACCATTTCGGGAGCCTTCGCGAGCTCCGTGCGCTGGTTGTACACATAGGTGAGAGGCCACCCCCAAACGTAGGCCATGCGGCCCACCATCTGCACAGACGCCGTTGTCATCGGACCGGGTGCAGGACCTGGAACTTCCGCGGCCGTCTGCGGAATAGGGAATTGCTGCGCTTGGAGGTTTCCCACCAAGGCAGGTGTCGCCAAAATCAAACTAGCGCCCTGTAGCAGAACCCTGCGGCTTAAGCCCGTGCGACCAACTTGAGAATGTTCGCCCGGCATCTTGGGCGCCGCTTTCTTCGCCATCGCAGCCTCCTCGGGTCGAATAATCCGCGAAAATGCCCCTCATGGCGAATTGCGGAAATCAGTGAAAACCCTGTCCATCCGTTCGGAGAACATCCAAATTGGCTCGCTGCCCCAAAGCAGACCATGGCTGCCGCCGCCGCCCACGTACAGTCCTTAAAAAGCAGGCCGGAATAGCGATGTCTGCAAGCCACAAGACCACTGACAAGCGACCAGGGCGCCATGGCTCACGAACGGCATCGCACTCGAGGTACGGATCGAGTTTCTTGGATCTCAGCGAACGGACCAACTCGCTGCGACGCCGCAGAGCGCGCCTTATCGCAGCCCGGGTGCGCGACCTCTCTGAGAGGGTGCCCGCGCGATTTCGCGACCCGAAATCAACAATGTACGCATCATTGACTGTCCCGCTAGGGACGGGGATCGCTCCACGCCCGCCGGCCAGATCCCCGGCCAACGCTGCTAACGCACGCACCGGGCTCCTCTCTCCGGTTTGGCGTCGAAGCGGTGAAGAGGCAATGGGTGTAGCACCTTGATGGGCGCGAAGAAGCAATTCACAAACCGGAGGAAGCGCGTCCAGGATTGACGCGTTATGACTCCGCCGCCGGAGCGACTTGAGCCAGAGCCACCGTCGGGTCGGGGTGGTCGCCCGAGACTGCGTAGGAGTTCAGATGCCTTGCAGCATCTGCTCCAGCGATCTTCCGGTCGTCGCGATGGGGTCGTGCATAGATTTGCGCAACGCCACGTTGATGGCGTTGATAGATTTTCAGCCGGGAATAGGCGTGCCGCGCCTGAGCGCGCTTGAGGCTCCATCCGGGCTACGAGGGTTGATTGCTGAGCTTGCACGCGATCTCTCGCCGCAGCGCCGCCATTTCCTCCGCCGTGCGCTTTACGCGCGGCCGCTCGACCGGTACGTCGGCGAGCAGACGGGCGGGGCTTGCGGAGAGGAGGAACAGCCTATCAGCAAGGCCTATCGCCTCCTCGACGTCGTGCGTCACCAGCAGGGTGGTAACCGGCCGGCTATTGACCAGCTCGGCCAGTTCCTCGCGCAGCCGCGCCGCCAAGGCATCGTCGAGCGACACGAACGGCTCGTCGAGCAGGAGGAGGTCGGGTTCCACCGCGACCGCGCGCGCAAGCGCCACGCGCCGCGCCTGTCCGAGCGACAGCTCACCCGGGTAGTGATCGCGATGCGCATCGAGCCCAAGCGTGCGGAACAGCGCCTCCAGGTTGGCGTCCGTTGCCTCCGGCGCAGCCAGCCGCACGTTCTGTTCGAGCGTGCGCCAGGGTAGAAGCCGCGGCTCCTGGAATACCATCCCGAGCTTGCCGTGGTCGGGCAGCTCGACGCTGCCTTCGTAGTCCTGGTCAAGCCCGGCGATGATCCGCAGGAGCGTGGTTTTGCCGCAACCGGAGGGGCCGACGAGCGCACCGACCTCGCCGCTCGCGAGGCGGAGTGCCAACCGGTCGAGCACATGCAGCCGCCCGCCAGAGGCGGTTTGAAACGACTTGTGCCTGATCAAGGCTTCAAGCCGTCCGCGGACGCCAGCGGGTGACATGTCGTTCAAGCGGCTGCACCAAGATCGTTTCGATCACCAGCATGACGGCGATGAAGGAGAGAGCATAGGCCAGGATCCTGGTCACGTCGAACAATTGGAACGCGGTGCCAATCTCGAAACCGACACCGTTGGGGCGTCCCAACAGCTCGACGATGAGCACGATCTTCCAGACCAGAGATAGCCCGGAGCGGGCGGCCGCCGCAAGGTAAGGCGCAAGCTGCGGCAAGACGACATGTCGCATGCGAACCCACGCCCTCATGCGGAAGACCTGCGCCATGTCGTCGAGACCGCGGTCGAGCGCGCGCGCGCCCTCGCGCACCGTCACGGTCGCGATCGGCAGTTTGTTGAGCGCGACCGCGATGATGGCCGCGGTCTCGGTGAGGCCAACCCAGACGTAGGCGAGCACAATAATCACCAGCGCCGGCAGATTAAGTAGGACGACGAGCCAGGGGTCGGCAAACCGGTCGGCGATGCGCGACCGGCCCATCAGCAGGCCGATGACAGAACCAATGACCATCGCGATGGTGAAGGCCACGGCCACGCGCGCGAGCGTGGCGCCGAGATTGAATGCAAGAGCGCCTGAGCGCGCTTCGCTGACGATCATGAGCGCGACCGCCTCCGGGTCCGGCAGCATGCGTGGCCCCGCGAGCAGCGCACCGGCGTACCAGCCCGCAATCATCAACGCGAGCGAGAGGAGCCGCAGTGCCACGTTCACTCCTCCGGTCGGTAGAACGTGCCACGGTCGAGCTCGCGCGCCGGACCCACGAGGTCGCTGCCGCCGACCTCGACGAGGACCGCATAGAGCGCGCGCGCGTCGGCCTCCTCTTCGGCGATTGGGCGGCGGAAGATGCCTTCGCCGTAGCGCTGGCGAAAGATCGCGAGCGCGGCCGCATCGTGCACCCCGATGCGGGGCGCAAGCCGCTGCCATTCGGCATCGGAGGTGGCGAGAATCTCTTTTGCTTGGCGCGCGGCCTGGAGGAAGCGGTCGACCACCGACTTGTTCCTGGCGGCCCAACGGCCGTCGAAGGTGTAGCCGACAATCGCCACCGCCGCCTTGGCGCCGAGCTGGCGCATCACATCGTCGACCGCGATCGCGCGCTTGAAGCCTTTGCCTTCGAGGTCGGCGCAGAAGTTCCAGAAGGTGAGCGTCGCGTCCTGTTCGCCCTGGAGCGCCTTCTGCGAGAGCAGTGGTGGCGCGCCGTAGATAATCGTTGCTTGCCGCTGCAGGTCGAGTCCCGAGCGGCGTGCGAGCCCCTGGAGGAGGAGCCAGCTCTTGTCGAGCGGACCGCCGGCGATGGCGAGCTTTCTGCCCTTGAGGTCGGCGATGCTCGCGATGTTGGAATCGGCCGGCACCATCACGGCGCCGAGCGTCGATGACGAGGGGTAGAACACCAGGTGGTCGCCGAGCGAGCGCTCGCGCGCGACCCACAGCCAATCAGACAGCATCAGGTCCGCCGAGCCGCCCCTGAGCGCGATCTTGCCGGCCTCGGTTGAGGCGAGCTCGATCGTCTCGATCTGCAGATTGGCCTTGCGGTCGATGCCGTGCGTCCGGATGACGTCAAGCTCCCAGGCGAGCGTCCCGGTCCGCTGCACCGCGATCCGGATGCGGTCTGCAGCCGTCGCGCTTGAGGCGGCGAGCACCAAGACCGCGGCGAGTGCGGCCAGGCGAACATGGCGCATGGGGTTCCTCCCCGAACTCCGAACTCCGACCTGCCCACGATCGGCACGACTGCTGGTCCGTAGACGTCTAAAGCCTCAACGAGCCTTTCGCCCCAAAGGGATGAATGTGAGCTAGCGCGTCGAGGCAATGCTATCTGCCGTTGGCAGCACAAGGATAAAACCTGGATATCCGGCGTAACCTGTAATTGTCATGCGTCGTCACTTGACACGAGATGAGCAACCAATCGCCTCCGCGGCGACGGCCACCCGGCAATCGCGTTCGACACGTGGCCCTAACTGGTCCCACCTTCTCGCTAAGCTTAGCATTGAACGTCGCACCGTTATGGTCTCTAGGATTGCTCCAAAGCAAGTGCTATTCGGCAACAGAGCGCGCCGACGGGTTGGTGATGAGCGCAATGGCTGGGAAGCCTTGGCGAATCGCCTGACCCATCACGTTACATTCTTTGGGGGATCGGCAATATTTATCCGATGGGTCTTATAATGGCGGGTTCGCCAGAACAAGGCGCGGGCTTACCTGTTCTGTCGGACATCGTTAATCCACCTATGCTCAGGGTACGTCTCACTCTGACATCCGGATTCGAACGGATTGATCCGTCTGCGCCTCGGCGGCAAACCTGAACTTCTCTTACATCGCTGGCGAAAGCGGCGATCTACACGAGTAGCCGGCATGACGCGTGGGCTGCGTTGCGCAGGATCTCGATCCGCGCGCCCACTCAAGGTTCCATTGGCTCTCTCTGACCAATTTCCGAAGACTGCGAAGGTTCCGGCTATGCCGGTTATTGCGATCGAGAACGGCGACAGGAGGCGAGCATGATAAAGATGCTCCTCATGATCGCTGGCGCGCTTGCTGTAATAGGCGCAGCCGCAGGGGGCGCGCTTTACGATATTTACCCGGTGCAGGTGTCGATGTTTGCGGGTCTGACGCGCAACTACATTCTTTCCTCGACACCTCCGGGCACGACAACGACAGAATTGAATGCGGCTTACAAAGCCGCCGAGGCTATTGCGGCCTCGCCTGTCGCCGATGCGCCATCGGCGAGTGCCACCGCCACAGACTGGCCGAGCTACAACCGAACAGTCAGTTCGGATCGTTACTCGCAGCTCAGCGAGATCAATACGCAGAATGTTGGCCGGCTGAAGGTCTTGTGCACTTACGACGTCGCTGAATACAGCGCCTTCGAATCCGGTCTGATCATGGTGGAAAACGCACTAATCGGCACGACCGTATTCGACATCTTCTCGCTCAACCCGGCGACCTGCGCGCTGAATTGGCGAACGCATGAGGTTTATCCACCCAGCCTTCTGCCCGCCAACCGCGGCGCCGCCTACCTGGACGGCATGCTGTTTCGCGGCACCCAGGACGGCCGGGTGCTCGCCTATGACTTCAAGACCGGCAAGCGAATTTGGGAAACGACCATCGCGGACCCGAAACTTGGCGAGGTCGTGTCGTCCGCACCGATTGCCTGGGACGGCCTCGTCTTCGTGGGCAATGCGGGCGGCGACTTCAAGGGCGCCAAGGGCCGCATGTACGCGCTCGACGCGAAGTCCGGCAAGATCGTCTGGGAATTCTTTCTGGTCCCCAAGACCGAGAGCGACGTGAGCCGCGGACCGGAAGGCAAGAGCCCGCTTGCGACCTGGAAAAACGCGACCGGCATACCGATCAGCGGCGGCGGAGCCTGGACCTCGTACACACTCGACACAAAAACCGGGCGCCTGTACGTGCCCGGTGGCAATCCGGCTCCGGACTTCGCCATCTCCGTGCGCGAGGGCGAGAATCTCTATACCAACTCGGTTGTCGTCCTGGACGCAAAGACCGGGGACTACAAGTTTCATTTCAAGCTGGTGCCGAAAGATTGGCACGACTGGGACGTCTCCAATCCGCCGATCCTGATTCAAACGAGGGACGGCAAGCAGCTCATGGTGGCCACTCCGAAGGACGGATACCTCTATGCCTTCGATCTGGCCAACAACAGCGCGCTCTACAAGGTTCCCGTTACCCGAGTTGAGAATGTCGCCGAAACGTTTTCGCACGGCCAGGCCGTCCATTTCTGTCCGGGCGCGGTGGGCGGTGCGGAATGGAACAGCCCGTCCTACGTTTCGCAGACGAACCTCGTCCTCGTCGGCGAAGTCGAGTGGTGCGACACGGCAAGGCCGAAGGATGCCGATGAACTGCGACGGGTGAAGGTCGGGCAGCCTTGGGCCGGGATGTGGACGTGGAACCCGTTCAACATGTTCGGCCGCTTCGACAAGACATGGGCGGGGTGGGTTTACGCCGTCGACGCCGACACCGGCGTCTGGAAGTGGCGCCTGAAGTCGAACTACCCAATCGTCAGCGGCATGACACCGACGGCGGGCGGCGTCGTGTTCTTCGGCGACGTCGGCGGCAACTTCTACGCGCTCAATTCCGCCACCGGCCAGAAGCTTTGGGGCCAGGATCTCGGCGGCGCGATCGGCGGCGGCGTCATCACCTATACCGCGGGCGGTGCGCAAAAGGTTGCCGTCGCGGCCGGCTTTACGAACGTCGCCTGGCCCACGAAGCCCGCCCACGCCAAGGTCGTCGTGCTCGGCCTCGGCAGCGCCGCGGCGAGCAAGTGAGGAGCTTGCCGCCGGTCATCGCCGCTTACACCATCGGTGTCTCCTGGTCTTCCGCGGCAAGATCGGCAAGATCGCCAGCAACCCCTAACCTGCCTCGGAACGCCAACCCTTACCCAGCATCCCCCAGGGCGACGTCGGAGATCAGCGCTGGCGCTCCGTTCGCAAGCGGAGGTCGGCGGTTTTGGGGTGCAAGCCCCGACCGGGGATAGTTGTCGGCGCAAGCTTTCTGCAACCGCGGTGATGGAGTTGCCCGCCGGCAACGAGTGGCTGTCAATTGTCAGCGCGGAGCGGTATCGGCCGAGCTTTTTGCCAAGTGTGAGTTGTGGCGAATCAGTTCGATGAATAGCAACCTTGCGTGGGCGTCCATGCGGCATCGTTGTGGGACCAACGCGAGAGGTTGCTAATGCCACCCTTCCATCATTGCGCTCCGCGAACTTTTTTGCTGGCGGCGTTGGCCATGCTGGGTTGGGGCCATAGCGCAGGAGCAGCCGACCTTGGCTCTGGACCGCCGCCGCCGCTGAGCGCGCCGCCCTCAGCATGGACGGTGACCTTGACCCCCTACGGCTGGCTGCCCGCTCTCAATGGTGACATCACGGCGAAGGGCCGGTCGGTCGACCTTAATGTCAATTCCTTTGAGGTCCTCGAGCACCTCGATGCGGCGCCGTGGATGAGCTATGTCGAGGCGCGGCGGGGGCCTCTCGCCCTCTACAACGATATCGTCTATGCCAAGCTCGGCGTCGATGGTAGCGTCTCCAGATCCGTTCGCGGGCTGACCGTTGGTGCTAATGCCGATGTCGACTTTTCGGAAACCATCATCGAGCTTGGCGCCGCCTACGAGGTTGCCAGATGGCACTCCGGCGGCAGCGGCATTGGCAGCACCGCCATCGACCTGCTGGCGGGGGCCAGATACTGGCACCAGGAGTTGTCCCTGAAATTCGGCCTGACGGGCACCTTGGACCTCAATGGTGTCGTGGTGTCGCGCAACCGCGCGATTGCCCGCAGCGGTGATGTGGACTGGGTCGATCCGCTCGTCGGCTTCAGAGTTCGCCATCAATTGGCCCCGGGTCAGGAATTGGTGTTCCGGGCCGATGTGGGTGGCTTTGATGCCGGCAGCCAATTCTCATGGAATGTGCTTGGCGCCTACAGCTTCACCTTCGCCGTTCGCAATGGCGTCACCTACGCGGGCCTGCTGGGGTACCGGGCCCTGAGCGTGGACTACGAGCAGGGTTCAGGCGTCAATCGCTACCAATTCGATGTGGTGCAGCATGGGCCGGTCCTTGGGCTTGACCATCGGCTTCTAACGGCCACTATTTTCTCGCGCCTGATGAGCGCAATTCTGAACGGGCATCCATTCGTTGCTGCCGTGGCTGCGGGATGCGTATCCGACCTGCATCAACTACGATGGCTTCAATTCGACGAGGCTAACCCAAAGCCCCAACGACCGGTTGGGGTCAGGCTGAGACCGAGCCGGCCCCGCTTGGACCACAGCTTGTCCCTCAGCGCGCAAGCGCTGTGCGCCGTTGCGATTTGGCGGCCGTGCAAGAAATCGCTTGCGGCATCTTACCTTGAATGCCGCTCCGCTCGCGACGGGCAAATAGAGGTCAAGAGGTCAAGAGGTCAAGAGACCACCATCAAGCCAGGCGCTACCTCGCGTCCTCTTGGCCCTAGGTCACACTGCGCACGATCGCATCAGAAACTGGGTGCTGTCACAGTACCTAATCATGGGGTGCCGTCGGCAAACGCCTTCTGCGCCCAACACGGATAGCCCGGATCGCCCCCTTCGGCGCTATAGCCTGGGTCGCAATATCCGCCGCTGCCATCGATGAATAGTGTGCCATCTATTGCCGTTGCGGGAAGGTCACCCTTGAGGGTGCGCACATCGTAAGCCAGGTTGTTACCGTTAAGGCGTGGGTTGCTGAGCACGACGATGGCGCCGGTTGGAGGCGTTTTCTGATCTAAGACCGACAGCACGGCGTTGGGCGGATCGCTCTTGAAGCTGTTGCTACCCTCGGCCCATTTCTTCAAAAAAAGATCGTTGCGGACGTGACCCACAATCCGCTGCGGACGATCCGAGAAAAAGACCGTGACGGGCGAGACGTCCTGCAAGGTCAGGACACCATCCTTGTAAGCAATGTCCTTTGCCGTCTGCACGAACAAGAACTCTGATGCCTTAGCGGGTGCCTTGGTCTGCGCTGCCGCCGGGGGTAGTGCTGGCGCACTAAGGAGTGCGGCAGCCAGAAGTGCCGCCGCGATTTTCATGCTATTGCTGGTCATGGGAGCCTCCCTATCGGGTGTGGCGCTTGCGCCCAAAGATGACGGAAGGGTCAGTCAGGGCGCGTAACGGCGGATGGTAGAACGCTGAGGATCTCACGCCATCGGGCCGTACCCCCAAATAAGCCGGTCCCAAACACCGCACCTTCTCAGGGTTAGTGAGTGGGGAGGCTTGGGCTGCTCTACGTGGGCGGCGGCCCTTCAAAAGGTGAGGTGCGTCAGGCGGTCTCCCACCAAATTGGTCGTTTTCAAACGTGAGCCGCCTTTCAGGGCGCCCGGCGTCTGCCTTTTTCGACGGGAAGTGCTCAGGGGACGTCTGACCTTGAAATCAGTAGTCGAACCGATAGGCGTGTTTACGGCTCTGCGGCAAGTTTCACTCAAGCTTCTCTTAGGTCGCTGGGCGAACAGAGACCTGTCGTGAGGGTCACGAAGATCAGTTTTGGCCTACGCGCCGCGCCCCTGAGCACGAACATGATCGCGCCGGCGGGGCCAACGGGTTGACTGATTGAAGAAGCAGATCGAGGCCAACCAGTATCCGAGTATCGCTAGACGACGCTCGATCGATATCAGAGTTCCCGTGAGAACACTCTCGTGAGGAGCGTGTAGATATGAAGATCAACGCACTTCTGGCGCCAGTTTTTGCCCTGACGATGATTGCTAGCCCCGCACTCGCCCAACAGACCACCGGCGTTCCCGGGTCACCGGGCGCAACGACGACCATCGACGGAAAATATCTTCCGCCCACGCCCCCAAAGTTCGGTGGGGAAATCAATCTTGAGGCTGCCAAATCCAAGCCCTATTGGCCGCCGCAAGTAGTGCCGCCTAAGGGCGCGCCCAACATTCTTCTCATCATGACCGATGACCAGGGCTACGGTATTCCAAGCACGTTCGGCGGCGTGATACCGACACCCAATTTGGACCGCATCGCGCGTGCGGGTTTGCGCTATACACAATTCCATTCAACATCACTTTGCTCGCCGACCCGGGCGGCGCTGATAACCGGACGCAACCATCACTCCGTCGGGTTCGGCGTCATTGCCGAGCAGTCAACCGGCTATCCGGGCTACGACGCCGTCATCGGCCCGGAGAACGCCACCATCGGTACCATCCTAAAGCAGAATGGCTACGCCACGTCGTGGTTTGGCAAGAACCACAACACGCCCGGCTCCCAGTACAGCATGGCCGGCCCGTTCGATCAGTGGCCCATCGGCATGGGATTCGAATACTTCTATGGCTTCAATGGCGGCGAGACCGACCAATGGACACCGTACCTGTTTCAGAACATGACCCAGATTTTTCCGTGGGTCGGCAAGTCGGACTACAACTTCACCACAGACATGGCGGATGAGGCCATCGCCCACATGCAACGGCTTAATTCGGCAGCGCCCGATAAGCCGTTCTTTGTCTACTACGTCCCCGGCGGCGCCCATGCGCCACACCATCCGAAGAAGGAGTGGATTGAGAAATTCAAGGGCAAATTCGACATGGGCTGGAACGCGTTGCGCGACGAAATCTTCGCCAACCAGAAGCGGCTTGGCGTGATTCCGGCGAATACGCAGCTTACTCCATGGCCGGACGATCTAAAGAAATGGGAGACGCTGAGCCCCGAGGAGAAGCGCCTATTCGCGCGTCAAGCAGAAGTCTTTGCCGGGTATGTTGCCTACACTGACCATGAGATCGGTCGCGTGATCCAAGCGGTCGATGACATGCGCAAGCTTGACAACACGCTAATCATCTACATCAGCGGCGACAATGGCACTAGCCCAGAAGGCTCGCCGGTCGGCACACCCAATCAGTACACCACCTACAACGGCATCCTCGACATACCCATCGCCGAACAGATGAAGGCTTACGACGCTTGGGGTTCGGCTGAGACCTATCCTCACATGGCGGTGGCATGGGCATGGGCGTTCGACACGCCGTTTAAGTGGACAAAGCAGGTCGCGTCGCACTTCGGCGGCACGCGTCAGGGTATGGCAATCGCCTGGCCAAACCGCATCAAGGACGCCGGCGGCATCCGGACGCAGTTTCACCATATGATCGACATCGTGCCGACGATTCTGGAAGCGACCGGCATACCCGCGCCGGTGATGGTCAACGGCATCGCCCAAAAACCGATCGAAGGCGTGAGCATGGCCTATACCTTCGACAAGGCGAACGCCGATGCAGCGTCAAAGCGCACGACGCAGTATTTCGAGATGTTTGGCGGCCGCGCAATCTATCATGACGGCTGGATCGCCGCGACAACTCCGCCGGCACCACCCTGGCTCATGGGCACGGCAAAAATGCCCGAAGACATCGTCAACGGCTACAAATGGGAACTGTACAATCTCAAGGAAGATTACTCAGAGTACAACGACCTCGCGGCGAAGAGCCCGGACAAGCTGCGCGACCTGAAGGAGCTCTTCCTGATGGAGGCAACGAAATACAACGTCTTTCCCCTCGACAATTCGATCTTGGCGCGGGTATTGACACCGCGGCCAAGCGACACCGCCGGGCGGAACGTTTTTACCTATCCGCATGAGATTTCCGGCCTCCCTCCCAGCGATGCACCGAGCATACTGAACCGGTCCTACACCATCACCGCGGAAGTGGAGATCCCGCAGGGTCGTACCCTCGGCCTCTCGGCCCAAGATGGTGCGGAGGGCATGTTGGTCACCATGGGCGGCCGGTTCGGCGGCTACGGCCTTTACCTCCTCAAGGGAAAGCCGGTGTTTCTTTACAATATGCTGGACCTGAAGCGCTTTCGCTGGGAGGGCCAGGAGGCGCTCACGCCGGGCAAGCACACGATTGTGTTTGACTTCCAATACGACGGCCCCGGCTTTGGTAAGGGCGGAACCGGTACACTGAGAGTGGACAACAACGAGGTGGCCAAGCAGACGATCCCGCACACGATCCCCTTCATCGTGACGATGGAGGAGACGTTCGACGTTGGCGTCGATACGCGCACCGGGCTGGACGATCGGGATTACAAGCCGCCGTTCCGCTTCAACGGCAAGCTGGGCAAGGTGACCTTCAACCTCGGGCCGGAGGTTCTGAGCGAGTTGGACCGCAAGGCCATGCATCAAAGCCTTATCAGAGCAAAGGACTAGATGGCGTCGTCTGGTTGGCGCGGTCGGAAGTGGGCCAGTGCGCAGTTGTAGGCCCGCGCGGCTTTGGCGTCGCGAAACTTCAACGATGTGAAGAACGCTAATTTCTGCAACGGGTTAAAGTTTTACATCGCCGGCGCCTGTTCAACTGTGACCTCCGGCAGCTGACTGAATTGCTGCGCCGGCGAACTTGCCGGCTTCGGGCCACTTTGCGCTCGTGCACCGCAGCAAACCCCTTCATTCGATGACTTCCCCGGCACGTGAAGGCTTGTCAGCCCCGCACGCGGAGTGGCAGCATGGCCGCGCTCAGAACGGAGCACCACCTTTGGAGGTAGCCCATGATGCGTCTTTGCCTCGCTGTATCGTTATGTCTGTTTGCTGCTGCCCCGGTCATGGCTCAGGAGGGACCCGCGTGCGCCGCTAAAGCGGTCGGCAAAGATGGAAAGGCGCTCGCGGGAGCAGCTAAGGCCAGCTCCATGAAAAAGTGCTGCGAAGCGGGCGCGCTAGGAAAAGACGGCAAGAAGCTTGCGGGTGCCGCGAAGACGAGCTTCATGAAAAAGTGTGAAGCGGGTACCTGATCAGATTTACCTCGGGACTCTCACGGCAGGACCGGTCATTCGCGTCGAAGCGCCTGAATTCGTTACGAAAGCGAAACGGTCTTGGCAACGTGGAGGCACGACGTGAGGTGCCAGCGGCCTTCTTGTGCGCCTGCTGCCAATCCGCCGCAAGCACACATCCGGGGCCCCGGCACTTCTCAGCCCGACAAGTGTGTCATCCTCGCCCGCGACCTCCACTTCGATTATGGGAGCGATGACACTCCAATCCTCGCAAGTATCTCGGCCAGCTGGGCGGCGTTCGTCAGCATCATTTCGTGGCCACCACTGATGCCGATCACCTGCCAGTTTTTGTTGAGGGTGCAGTTGTCTATGAACTTCTGATAGGGATTGGGGAACCTGTCCGACGCGAAGACGTAGGTACGCCGGAGATCTTCATCGCCCATCGTGGCAGGCGTAGGCAGTGGGTCGGTGAGCGTGCGCAGTGGCTGGGGCATCAGCTGCGACTGAACCTTGGCGGCGAGTTGCGCGTCGGTAATCGCAAAGCGCTGCGCGACGTTTGGCGGGGCAAGCACTGCGCCGTGCGGCGTTTCACGCGTGAGGGCGCGTAGCGTTTCGGCGGCGCCAGCCGGTTGCATTTCGAGTAGCGACCGGCCAGGTTCGGGAACGACTGCCTCCACGTAGATAACATGGCAAAGCCTGTCACGGCGCAGGCTTTCGAGTGCGCGCGCAATCATACCGGCGTAGGAGTGCGCAACGAGAAGCAGCCGGCCGGGGATTTGGTCGATGGCGGTCGAGACCGCGCTGATATGATCCGCAAGTCCGAACGACCCGGCGTAAGCCTGCGTCGCTGCGTTAAGGCCGGGCAACGTCGGCATGGCGACCGTGTGCCCCTCACGTTCAAGGACCGTCGCGACCGCCGCCCAGCACCAGGCGCCATGCCATGCACCGTGAACAAGGAGGTAATTCGCCATAGGCCACATCCTACAACCAGGGAGGCGGCCTCAATGATGGTCACTTGTAGTAGCCAACGCCGCAGCCTTGGTTGCCAACCTGGGTGACATATGACTCCTTGGCTACCGGTTCTGTCGTGCCAGGCTTCGGGAAATTGTAGCTCACAGTAGAAATTGTTCCCGGCTTCGTCGCATTGAAGACTTTCTCGCCGAGAGCCGAGCCGTCCTTCTCCTTGAGCGCCTTAACATCGGTGCCTAAGAGCGACTGATTGACGTGCGCCGTGAACTTCGCCGAGGCCATATCGTAGCAGAAGACGTAGAGGTCCCGGTCTTTGAAGCCACCTTCCCCCTTATTGAACTTGGCGAGCGCAGCACCTTCGTTGCTCTTCAGCTCAGCGACCGCTTTCTCAAGCATGGTCTTAGCTTCGGCAGCGTTGCCGAACTGGCCTTGGGCGTACGCAAAAACCGTTAGAGCGACCAACGCGCCGGCGGCCAGCAGAAGATTGCGAACCATCGTTTCCTCCTAAATTTTGTTTGATACCGAAGAGCCTGCAGTTCGATGATGGCGGGGCTATGGCTCCCTGGTCTGAGTGAGAGCTACGTCCAAATCAGCCCTCTTTGCCGAGCGCCCGGCTCGTGATTTGTCCTTAATTTGCCACGCCGAGCCTCGTGATCACCTTAGGATAAACTCGCGCCGTCCGCGCGAGGGGTGACGGTGAAAGTCATACTGTATCCGGACGCAGGTCGCGGTCGACACCATGCCGGAAGAGATTGATCCATCGGCGGGTTGCCACCGCGCAACGGGCGGCCGCGCCCATTCAAGAGAGTTGTCGCATGCTCGCCTTCACCGGCAACAGAGCCACGCCTGCAGCATTTCGAACGCGCGACGGGCGGCTGCTGGGTCTATTCACCGTGAGAGCACGCAAATTGGCTTCTTGGCTAGGGCAAGCCACTGACGCCGTCGCCCAGTGGCCAACGTAAAATGTGCATTGGGGTCAGCGTCGTTCAGCGAATGTCTGTGACCAGGGTGAAGCGGTAACTGGCCGCTAGGGACGCATCGAGCGGTTGAGACCAGCGTCCGATTGTCCTGAAAATCTCAAGACGCGTTGGAAGCTATCCCCACCGGCTTCGCGTTCACCTCGGCCCATTTGAGTGCCTTGTCCGCGACCTCTTCCCAACCCGGCTCGGCGATCAGCCAATGACTACGATACGGAAATTCATGGAAGTCCGTTCGGCTCGGCGCACGCGAGTGTTTGCGGTACATTGCTTTGACCATGGACGACGTGCTCGTGCGGTCCTCGCTCGCCGCAATGAGCAGCAGCGGCGGGCGCTTTGGGTTCGCAAAATCGACGGCATTTCCGATGCCCAGCGCCGCTTGAAAATAAATGCGGCCAGCTGTCGGCACGATGTGGCGGTCATAGGCGCGGCGCTGTTCGCTTTGCGCCAGCGTATTGGCGATCGTCGTGGAAAAGCTCTTAAACGACATCGACGCAATGCGGCTCCAACCACGCCACATCAGCAGGACGGGAAGCGCGGACCTAATCGCGGTAAGGCTCGGCAACACGCCGCGCGGCGGAGCGCCAACGATTGCTACGCCCGCGGTGCCCAAGCCGCGATCAAGAAGCATCTGGACTATCAAGCCGCCAAAGGAATGTCCGATCAGGACAGGCTGTTCCGGCAAATCCCGAATTTGCTTCTCGAAGTGATCGACCAATCCCTTGATGGTCATCTTTGCCAGGCGCGGATCGGGACTTCGACGCAACTCTTCTACCGCCCTGTCCAGATAGGGCCACGGCGGAACGACAACACGGTACCCACTGCGCTGGAGGAAATCGCGAAAGCTGGTCCAGCAATCCGTGGTGACCCAGGCGCCATGGACCAACATGATGGTCTTCGACATCAATGCCGCTCCGACAGAATGATTGATGCGTCGTTGCGTCTGCCGCTCGCATTCCGAGGGGCCAATGGCCTAACGGAAGCCGGGATCCAGGCCGGTCAGGATCGGCAATATTTATCCGATGGGTCTTATAATGGCGGGTTCGCCAGAACAAGGCGCGGGCTTGCCTGTTCTGTCGGACATCGTTAATCGGCCTGTGCTCAGGATACGTCTCACTCTGAAATCCGGATTTGAACGGATTGCTCTGTTGCGCCTCGGAGGCCCAGCCTGAACCTCTTACATCGCTGGCGAAAGTGCACGTCTTCCAACAACCGGCAAGACCTAGGTAAGCTACTCAGTGTCGTGTTCTGCGCGGCAATCCAACAGGTTGCTCCTTGAGCATCCGGAAAAGGATCTGCTCTGCTTGCGGAGCTTGCCGCCGAATGGAACAGCCCTGCCTACGATCCGCGGACGAAACTCGTCCTCATCGGTCAGGTCGATTGGTGCGACACGGTCACGCCAAAGGATCTCAGATCATCTGAGGAAGGTGGAACGCGGACAACTGTGGCCGGGCATGGCGATCTGGAGCCCAGTCTGGACGTTCGACAAAGACGGCCCGACGGCGGGACACTGGGCCGGTTGGGTCGACGCCGTCGACCCCGATACCGGCGCCTGGAAGGGGCACCTGAAATCTAACGACCCGATCGTAAGCGGGATGACACCGGCACCGGCGGCATTGTGTTCTTCGGAGATCAGACGATCATTTTGAGAAAAATGGGGCCTCCATGCCTAACAGGCTTAAATTGCACTATGTCGAACAACGGCCTCCGTTCGAAAGAGTTGCCCTCGTGTTGCAGGGTGGCGGCGCTCTCGGCTCCTACCAGGCCGGCGTCTATCAAGCCCTTGCTGAAGCAAACCTGCATCCCGACTGGGTAGCCGGCATTTCGATCGGTTCGATCAACGCAGCCTTGATCGCTGGGAACCCGCCGGAGAAGCGCGTCGAGAAATTGCAGGAGTTCTGGGACGCCGTCAGCGCGCCTGTCCTCGGCCCGCACTATGACCCCTCAATCCACATCACGGATGCCTCAGTTCACCGCCTTATGGATCAGACGCGTGCATTTCTCACGCTTCTCTGTGGCGCGCCGCAATTCTTCACTCCCCGGGTGCCAACGCCGTTCCTGTTCCCTCCGGCCAGTCCTGATACCCTCAGCTATTACGATGTCGCCCCGCTGAGGGCCACGCTCGAACGGCTCGTGGATTTCGACAGGATCAACGCCGCCACCATGCGCTTTAGCGTCGGCGCGACGAATGTACGGACCGGAAATCTCGTCTGTTTCGACAACACGACCGATCGCATCGGCCCGGAGCATGTCATGGCTAGCGGTTCCCTTCCGCCCGGATTCCCGGTCACCGAGATCGACGGCGAGTACTATTGGGATGGCGGCTGCGTTTCCAACACACCGCTGCAATGGGTGTTCGAGGCGAGGCCGAGCCAGGATACGCTCGCCTTCCAGGTCGACCTGTGGGGCGCTGCGGGGGAGGTGCCACGCGATTTCCTCCACGCCGCTGTGCGCGAGAAGGAAATTCGCTTTTCCAGCCGCACCCTGGCGATGACCGATCAGTACAAAAATGCGCAGAAGGTTCGCAAAGCCCTCGCAGAGCTTCTCAAGCAGCTTCCCGCTGAGCTGCGAAATCGTCCGGAAGCAAAGTTACTCGCGCAGCAGGCTGATGAAAAAGTCTGCAATATCGTTCACTTGATCTACCGTAGCAAACCCTACGAAGGATTTTCGAAGGATTTCGAGTTCTCCCGCCGGACAATGGTGGAGCACTGGCAGGCGGGTTTCGAGGATGCCGTTCGCAGCCTGAGTCACCCCGAGGTCCTGCAACGCCCCAATAGGCTGGAAGCTGTTCGCACCTTCGATTACTCAAAGACAGCGCCGGCTGCATGAGGGAAGCCTAATTTGTACTTCTAGGAAAGGAGCGCCCTATGGCGCTGGCCATAGTCGTCGAGCGGGACATCATCCGCGGCAAGGTTTTTTTTGGCCGCATCTGGGCGTTGATCTTTCGCAGCGATCGGTTTGCTGGCGATGTTCGCCCGTTAAAGTCGCACGCGCTCGTCGGTGAGAGCAAATACTGCCGATACGCAAGGAGGCCTGAATGAGGAACAAGATTCTTATCATCCTTGGTGTGTTGGTCGTAATGGGCGCAATGGCTGGCGGGATCGTGTACGCGAACCTCGATACGGCGATCAAACTTGCCGGCATGGCCGTCAATTATATCAAGTACCTGAATGCCCCGGCCGGTACGACAGTTACGGAACTTGCGCCGGGCTACAAAGGCGCCGCACTCGCGCTCTCACCGGCCGCCGAGCCGCGTTTACCCAACAGTGGCGCCGAAGACTGGCCGAGCTACAACCGCACACTCACCTCGGAGCGCTTCTCGCAGATCCGCCAGATCAATACATCGAACGTAAACACGCTAAAGGTTTTGTGCACCTACGACACGGGTCAATATACAGGTTTCAACAGCGGCTTGATCAAGGTCAACGATGCCCTGATTTTCACGACGCAATTCGACATATTCTCGATTGATCCAGCAACGTGCCAACAGACCTGGCGTACCCACGAAGATTATAAGCCCGCCACGCCGCAGCCCGTCAGCCGCGGCGCTGTTTACATGGACGGCCTGTTGTTTCGTGGCTCCGGGGACGGCCGCGTCCTCGCTTATGACGTCAAAACCGGAAAGCGCGTTTGGGAGACGAGCATTGCCGATGCGAAACGTGGCGAGACCACGCCGTCTGCGCCAATCGCTTGGGACGGCCTCGTGTTCATCGGCAATGCCGGTTCAGATATCAAGGGCGGCAAAGGGCGCATGTACGCGCTCGAGGCGAAAACCGGCAAAATCGTCTGGGAATTTTACATGGTGCCCAAAACGGAGGGCGAAGTCGCTCGTGGGCCAATAGGCCAATCGCCGCTCGACATGTCGACGTGGAAAAATGCTCCGGAGATACCGATCACGGGAGGCGGAACGTGGACGTCTTACACGTTGGATCCCGCAACGGGCCTGCTCTATGTACCCGTGGGCAATCCCGGCCCCGATTTCGCGACCGACGTCCGCGAGGGCGCCAATCTATTTACCGGTTCGGTTCTCGTGCTAGACGCCAAAACCGGGGCCTACAAAAACCATTTCAAGCTCGTGCCGATTGACTGGCACGACTGGGACGTGTCCAACACGCCCACGCTGATCCATACGCAGGGCGGCAAGCATCTCCTCGCAGTCGCGCCCAAGGACGGATATCTCTATGGCATCGATCTAGCCACCAATGCCGTGCTCTACCGCACCCCGGTGACGAGAATGAAAGATGCCGATGTCCCCTTCTCGGTCGGCAGCGCGGTCCATTTCTGCCCAGGTTCCACGGGCGGGGGAGAATGGAACGGGGTTGCCTACGATCCGCAGACCAACTTTATTTTTTCCGGCGAGGTTGATTGGTGCACTACGGTGACCTTGCAGACTAAAAAACAACTTCAGGAGACTGCGGTCGGCAAGCCATGGAGCGGCGAGGCAAGCATCAACCCCTATAACGTCTGGGGCAAGCCCGACCCGTTCGGAGATTGGGCTGGATGGGTCTACGCCGTCGACGCCGACACGGGTGCCTGGAAGTGGCGCCTGAAGTCCAACTATCCGATCCAAAGCGGTGTGACCCCAACCGCCGGAGGCCTCGTGTTTTTCGGCGATATGGGCGGCAACTTCTATGCGCTGGATGCCGTCAATGGCCAGAAGCTGTGGGGTCAGAAGATCGGCGGGGCGATTGCGGGTGGCGTCATCACCTACACGGTGAATGGAAGCCAGAAAGTTGCCGCCGCTACCGGACTGACAGAGATTCTATGGCCGACAGAAATTACGACCGCAAAGGTCTCAATCTTGGGCCTCGACGCGGCCGCGACGAACAAATGAGGCGGCCATGGAACTCGATCCCGTCTTCCTCTCGCGCCTCCAGTTTGGCTTCGTCATCAGCTTTCATATTGTCTTCCCGTCCTTCACGATCGGCTTGGCGGCGTGGCTGGCGACGATCGAGGGCGCGCGGCTCGCCACCGGGAATGCGCTCTACCGGCGGGTGTTCGATTTCTGGCTGAAGGTCTTCGCGGTCTCGTTCGGCATGGGCGTCGTCACCGGGATCGTGATGGCGTTCCAGTTCGGCACCAATTGGAGCGTGCTGGCGCAGAAGACCGGCTCGATCCAGGGGCCACTGCTGGGCTACGAAACCTTCACCGCCTTCTTGTTGGAAGCGACCTTCTTCGGCGTCATGTTGCTCGGCCGCGACCGCGTGGCGCCGGCCTTCTACCTCTTTGCCTGCTGCATGGTCTCGCTCGGGACGATGTTTTCATCGTTCTGGATCCTCGCCAACAACAGCTGGATGCAGGTCCCACTCGGCCACACGATCATCGACGGCAGGATTATCCCCGAGGACTGGCGGGCCATCACGACCGGACCCATCATGCGCGTGCGCTGGCCGCACATGCTGCTCGCCGCCTTCCTGACGACGGGGATGTGCGTGGCGGCGACCGGGGCCTGGTACACGCTGCGCGGCGTCCATCGCGCGGAGGCCCGCGTAATGCTCAATTGGGGTCTCGCAGCTGTGGCGCTGCTGATCCCGATCCAGCTCTTCTTCGGCCACTTGACCGGCCTTTATGTGCTTAAGCATCAACCGGCGAAGTTCGCAGCGATCGAGGCGCGCTGGCAGACGCAGCAGCCTGCGAGCGAGGTGCTGATCGCTATTCCCGACGAGGCCCGCGAGCGCAATTTGTTTGCGATCGAGATCCCGAAGCTCGGCAGCTTCATTGCCTCGGGCAACTGGACCGCGCGCGAGATTGGGCTCGAAACCTTCCCGCCCCAGGACCGGCCGCCGGTGTTAATTCCATTCTTTGGCTTCCGCATCATGGTGGGAATGGGCTTGATCATGCTCGCCATCTCCTGGTTGGGGTGCTTCTTGCGTTGGCGCGGCCGCTTGGAGGAAACGCGCTGGTTTCTCTGGGGAACCTTCCTCGCCTTCCCGACCGGCTTCATCGCCATCCTAGCCGGGTGGTACACCGCCGAGGTCGGACGCCAGCCTTGGGTCGTCTACGGGCTGCTGCGCACTAAAGACGCGGTTACTCCCTCGCTCACGACCGGCGACGTCTTGGTCTCGCTCGCCAGCTACATTCTCGTTTACGCCGCCTTTGTCTCCTTTGGGATCTACTACATCTACAAGCTTTTGCAGCAGGGACCGACCGTCGCGGCGAAGCCCATTCCCGGCGCCACAGGAAGCCGGCCGCTGGCGTACGCCGACACGCTTGAGACGGCTACCGGCAGTGGACTTGAGACCGGTAGGTCAGCATCATGGAAGTGAGCAATCTGGCATTGTTTTGGGCTGGCGTTCTGGGCTGCGCCGTCCTGCTCTACGTGATCCTGGATGGGTTAGATCTCGGCGTTGGCATCCTGTTTGGGACCACCCGGGACGAGGCGAAACGGGCCCAAATGATGGCGACAGTCGCGCCGTTCTGGGATGGCAACGAGACCTGGCTGGTCGTGATCGGCGCCGGGCTGTTTGCGGCGTTCCCGGATGCCTACGCGGTGTTCCTCAGCGCCTTTTATTTTCCGGTGCTGCTGATGCTGTTTGGCTTGATCTTCCGTGGCATCGCCTTTGAGTTCCGTTACCGCAGCGAGCGGATGCGCCCGATCTGGGACTTAGGCTTCTTTCTTGGCTCGGTCGTGGTCGGCTTCGCGCAGGGCGCCGCGGTCGGCGCCATGATCCGGGGTATTCCGGTCGCCAACGGCCAGTACGCCGGCGGCCCGTTTGGCTGGCTGCACCCATTTGCAATTCTGACCGGGATCGGCCTGGTCTCCGGCTACGCGCTGCTGGGCGCCGGCTGGCTCGTGCTCAAGAGCGAGGGCGAGTTGCGCGACTGGGCACATCATCGCATCCGCTGGCTCACGCTAAGTGTGTTTGGCGTGCTGTTTGTGGCCTTTACCGCTACGTTTGACTACAGCGTTCTCGCGCGCAGCAATTTGCTCGTCAGGCCCTGGGCCCTCGCCTTCCCCGGGATCGCGTTGTTGGCGTTGGTTGGGATCCTGTTGGGAGCGCGCAAGGGGCGCGATCAACTGCCGTTTGCCATGACGTGTGTGTTTTTTCTCGCTGCCTTCCTGAGTTTGGGGGTGATGTTCTGGCCCTACATGATCCCCTATTCCGTGACGGTCGCGGACGCAGCCGCACCGGACGCCTCATTGAGATTCTCTGTTTTACGGCGGCGTCGTGGTTCTGCCGGTCATCGCCGCCTACACCATCGGTGTCTACTGGGTCTTCCGCGGCAAGATCGGCAAGGTCGCCAGCAAACCTTAACCTGCCTCGGAACGCCAACCCCTAACCAACATCCCCCAAGGGCCGTTGCGCCCGACCGGCGCTACGACAGCAACCACGTCCTTGCCACTCACGTGCCGGTGGAGGAGCGGTTCACAGCATCAAATCCAAACTCACCTGCAAGGGCTCGCGTCCTAAAGGTGATTTGGCAAACCAAACCTTCCGGACGCCAATCGAAACGGGCGTCGCCACCCAATTGGCCAATCGTTCCTTCTATCAGGTGACTGCCAAAGCCCGGGCCATCAGGCATTTGCACAATCGGACCATCTATTTCCGACCAGGTCAGGGTTATCTGTCCGTCGGCCGCGTGGGACCACTTTATTTCGATCTGACCGTTGGCGGTAGCCAGCGCTCCATATTTGGCTGCATTGGTTGCCAGCTCATGAAAAATCACAGCAAGCGCTTGAGCAACTGTGGGCTCCAATAACACTTGTGGACCATCCACGCGGACGCGCGCTACGTCGTTCGCGGCATAGGGCGCAAGTTCCTGCGCAGCGATGGTTGATAGCTCAGCGCCAATCCAGCGTGACTCGACAAACAGCGAGTGGACATTTGCAAGCGCGCGGATACGTCCTTCAATTGCGCGCTTCAAATCTTTGGTTGTGTCGCCGCGAGAAAGGCTGACGATTGCCTGAACGTTCGCAAGCAGGTTCTTGCTTCGGTGCTCCGCTTCGCGGGCGAGAACGGCAATTTGTTCCTGGTTTCTTTTTTGCTCGGTCATCTCTCTCGCGATCTTTGAGGCACCAACAATTTTGCCCTCAGCATTTTTGACAGGAGACACAGTGAGCGAAACGACGATCAGGCTGCCATCCTTGCGCTGCCGTATGGTCTCGAAATGGTCGATACGCTCTCCCCGTCCGATGCGCGTCAGGATCACCCGTTCTTCATCGCGTCGATCGTGTGGGATCACAATCGTAATTGGCTGGCCAATGGCCTCTTTCGCGGCATAGCCGAAAACGCGCTCGGCACCCCCATTCCAGCTTGTGATTGTGCCATCAAGGCTCTTACTGACAATGGCATCGTCGCTGGACTCGACGATAGATGCCAGCCAACGAAAGCGCTGCTCGCTCTCAATGAGCGCCACTTCGGCTTGCTTGCGCTCGGTGATGTCTATTCCTGTGGGATGCAGGAACATTATTGCGCCCGACGGATCACGTATAGGATGCATCGTAAAATCGACCATGCGCTCGCTGCCGTCGGCGAGCCAATATCGAAGCTCCTCACGGAAGACGATTCCGGCCGCAGCCTGTGCCGTGGCAAAACGGATCCTCGCCTTTACATCTTCCGAACCGCGCCACCACGGGGTGTCCCAGTAAAGTCGGTTCAGTACCTGCTCCCTCGTGTAACCGCACCGATCCAGTGACAAGTCGTTCGCCTCCCGCAAGTACCCTTGCAGATCCATAATGCCGGCGAAAATACCCGACTGGTTGAACAGGGCTTCGAATTTGATGGCCGCAGCCGCCAGCTCGCTCGCAAGTAGCGCTTGCCGATTGGCGAGCGCTTTGAGCTCGGTAACATCACGATTGACCTCGAGAACAGTGCCATCATCAAGCAACTGCATGCGACTGTCGACTATGACTTCGCGACCATCCTTGCATTTATGGCGTAATTCGCCGGACCAGTGACGCCGAGTCCGAAGCTGTGAGCGCAGCTCGCCAAAGTCGATTGGGAATTTGGTTTGAAGTAGAGTGTGGCTGCTGCTCCCGACCACCTCGGTCGAGGTAAAACCATAGAGCCGTGCAGCTCCCGCGTTCCAGAATTCTATTGGTCCATCCAGACGCCATGCGAGCATCGGCTCGTGTGACAGCATTATGAGATCGGCCACACGTTCCGCACGTGCGAAACTGGCGTTCGCCATCACGCGCTTGTCTTGTATTTGTTGGGGACCACGACTACTGCTCTGGTTGATCCAGGAGCCCGCCGCCTACCTCATGTGTTTGGCTAGGCTAACGTATGACGTATCGGCGTAGCTGTCGAGCCGCCATCACGGCAATGATCTGCCCCCTTTATGGCCTCGCGATAAGAGAGCGAGCGGAACACCTTAAGGCCGCGCAGATCGACCAGAAAAACCGAGCGCTGTGGGGAAAGCTCGGCGCGCCGTATGGTAGCGAAGGGTTTGCGACTGTGGTGAGGCGAGTTAGTGAACAATATCACCGCCCCCAATTCGACCCTGGCATCCCCCGCAGCACACGGCTCTCGCGTGCATCCGGAAGGCAGTTAGCCTCGCTGCCGCACTTTCGCGAGTTCGGGGAGCTCGCGGTTTGCGAACTCCCCGCCGAGCGCGCGGCACCAAAGCCATCGCCGCGGCTTCACTGCGTCACTAGATGCCACCCTTCTCGGCGATGAGCTCCGCAAAGTCCTTCCGGCCGAAGAACTCGGACCAACCTAGCGCCGTGGCCTGGTACTTGTCGTCGCGAATATTTGGATCGGCTCCGGCATCCAGCAGCACACGCGCGATTTCCAGCGCGCCGCTTTCTACCGTCATGTGGAGGGCCGTGTGATTGCAGTCCCACATAGACCGCTTGGCATTGAGCGCGACGCCATGCGCAAGCAGCCAGCGAATCGCGGCCAGATTTCTTTTGTTGACCGCAAGGTGCAGGGCAATGGTGTCGGCACCATCAAGGCCAATGCGCGATGGATCAGCCCGCCACATTGCTTCGGCTTGGTCGTAGTGGCCAGCGGCGATGGCCGTCAGGAAATCGAGCTTTGCGCCGGCCGCCAAAAGGGCTGAGATGATCGCCTGGTCGGCTTGCTCCTGAGATGCCGTCGTCAAGGCGGTAGCACCGGTTGCATCGGTTGCATTCGGGTCGGCGCCGAGCTCTAGAAGGAGCCGAACTATCCGCGGCCGGTTTTTCGCCGCCGCATGGTGCAGAGGCGTTCGTCGATGTTGGTTGCGGGTCATGCGCGCCCCCAGCAGCAACGGGTCCCGAGCTATCATGGCGCGCAACTCATGGGGTCGATCGAGGGCGATCGCCGTCCACAGATTGAGCGTCGCCCCGTGGTCCAGCAGGTAGGCCGCGACATCCTCCCGTACCTGCTTGAAGCATGTGGCCCAACCTAGGATGCCGACCGCGTAATCATCACCTTTGCCGTCGACGTCCGCGCCAGCCTCGACCAACAGCCTCAGCGTCTCGAGATCCCCGTGCGCCGCCGCGAAGTGAAGGGGTGCGGCATTGTCGGGGAATTCGCGGCAGTCGAGGTCGGCGCCGCGCTCGATCAGAAGACTCATGGCGGCATGCTGATTGCGCAGAGTGGCCAGGTGCAGCGCCGCGGCTTTCGCATAGCCGCTGCCGCCAAGTGCATCGATGAGCTCGGGGTGAGCATCGAGGCAGGCGCCTAACGCCGACACATCACCGGCCTGCGCCGCGCTGATGATGTCTTGGATCGCCCTTGCCTCCTGCTCCGGGCGAGCGCTGCGACCCCCTTGGACATCGCGGGCAAGCAGCTCAATGGCCTCATGCCGCAGATCCTTGGCGATCTGGTGAACGGTACGACCGTCGGCGTCGGGAGTTGCGGGATCAAAACCCAACGCAAAAGCGCGACGGACGACCTCGACGTCGCCGGCGCGGGCGGCTGCGAAAATGCGATCGTGCTCGTGGGGAACCGCACGGATCGCGTCCAGATGTGCTTTCAGGGTGCGCCAACTCTTGAAACCGTAGTCGTTGGCGACGACGCGCTGCGCCTGATGCAACTTGGCATCAGGCTTGGTCGCGCGCAGCGCGGCAAGCCGCTTCTTGGCAGCCTTTTTGAGCCAGTCAAAATTGGGATTTATGGGGAGCGCCAGTGGCATCGGACACCTTCTTTCTTTGCGCCCGGCGACCGCGGCTCTCGGGCAAGAAAGAAGGAGATGTCAGCTCAATGCTGAAAGGTGGGTTGAACCCTTTACGCGGTCCGTGGGTCGCCTAGTCGACCTGCAGGAACGCTAGTCCCGGCACAAACATAAAGTCAAGACCCGCCCAAAAGGATCGCTCAGAGAGAGCGCCGCAAGCATGCTCGGGACTCGCCAAACGCTCCTTGCGCAGCAACGGCCTGCAGACCTCCACGCTGCGGCACCTTGCCCTGGCGCCAGGGCTGACCGGCGAAATTGTGGGAACAGGCAAACCATAGCGCGGCTGTGGCAAATCGCGGCTACGCTCATGCTGAAACGTAGGTCAGTCGTGAGATCCGCTGGCGGTTTGGCAACGGGAAAGCTATGAACGAAGGCGCTGCGCAACGGCTGAAGCGCCAGAATAGCCGGTCGGAGTGGGCTTGTGCCAATCAGCCCTGTTGCCAAGGTGACCGATTTCCCACATTTGACATTGTCCACAGCTCGTCCACAGAGGGATCAGCACCATCCGGTTGACGAGAAGGCGCGTCAAAACAAATCATCACCTAGCGGCGGAGGTCCCTTGCTAGCAGACCGCGACGATGTTGCGGACGCCTTGCAGGGGCCGGCTTGAGGAAGAACGGGCGGGGAAGAGCGATGAAGAGTAACGCATTCAATTTTCGCGCACATTTTGATCGGCAGCTGTTCAATCTTGCGGAGCTCAAAAAGCGCAATCCGCATCAGGCAACAACCAACGTTGTCGATATCAACGACAGGCTCCCACTGCACCTAGACATGGTGGTATCAGACTTCTTGGCACAAGCCGTCGACGCCTCCAGGAAGGCCGGCGCGTCAGATCACCGGATTTTCAAGCGTATGGCCGAGGTCGCTGCAAGTGTCCTCGACGACCCGATGCGACCTGAGCCCTCACCTGATGGCCCCGAAGAAGCGCTACGCTTTTTCAAGATGCTTGCGCCTGCCTTTTTCGATCTTGGGCTGACGCCGGCACACATGGCCGCCGTCCTTCGCTATTTTGCCGCCGCGATGGCGGGCGAAATCGAAGCCAAGGGCTTGATTGAAGAAGCGAAGGCTCTCGTTGTGGCCAACCGAGCCGCAGAGCGGGCGTGATCAGGACGGCTGGGGCAACGGCCGTCACGATCGCCACGAGCGCTTACCAATATCCTGGTCCATGCGCTCGTCGATGCTGACTAGCCCGTCGCAAAACGAGGAAATGGCCGCGCCGCGCACGGTATAGTCGCAATTGCCGCCGCTTGGCCCGTGTCGCGAAAAGTGCTCGGGCCGTGAACCATTGTCTCCGATGTCGTTAACAAAGTCGGCCAATCGCCATGATCTAACGCGGATATAGGCGGTCTTTGTCATCGCCGAAATCCCCGGAAGCGGCTCCTCCTTGTCGGCGCTGGGCGTTGGCGACCATCATCGAGCATCGCGCCGTGTTGCCGGCACCCAGAGTTTCAACCTCGGCAACTCAGCTGAAGGCCGGAGTGTGTGCCGAGGAACATGGGAGCCAAAAGCGCAGAAAAGGAGGCTCGGATGAAAGCCTTCATCTCTACGCTTTTACCGTATCAACGCTCAGCGCAGATAGTGCGCAGTTTGGTTCAAGCGCTTGGTGGCAGGAGATGGATCGCGACGGACGCGGCGGTAGGCCGTGAGGGTCGGGAGAGGGTATTGATTTCAAGTGCCCTTGGATGCGACGAGCGGAAACTGGAACCGAGCAAGCGCGTTCAATTGGTTCCCTTTGGGGAACCTGGCGCTTCGGACGCACCCTTTTGATTGTCAGGCAAGTTCGCGGTCGGCCCGGTGCGGACGGTCTGCGTGTTTGGCCACAGCGAAAATGCCATTATGGCAAGGAATAGGAGGGCAATTGCGCCGACAATCGCGATGATTGGGCTGGTAACCTCGGTCCTTTGACCAACTGGTATGCGGCGCCTCCACATCTTTTAGGCCTTTCAACCAAGTGCTTGGCATAGCAACCGCCGCGCCGGCCGTTTGTTCCAAGCTGTGAAGCCGGATGCAGACGACGAGCGGCGAGCTCTCGTTCGGCAACGCCATCCGAGCGACGTCGCCAGCAGCCTCGCGACGGCTCATTGGCAAAGGCAACGGCCCTCGCTGGGAGAAGGGCGAGGAGCGGCGCACCATGGCTGCCAGCCCCCACACCCGTCTGACCCGCACCTGCAGACATCCCGTTTACCGAGGGACGATAGCGCTGCAACGGTGGCGGTTCGGCTTTTGCACGCGCACCACAGCCAACGAACCCTCTGCCTTTGGGGGAAAGCTTACGTTGCCAGGCTTACCTCAGCCTTGCGGCTTCGCGTTGGGACTTGGGGTCCGCAGCACCGAGTGTCTGGACGAACATAAAAACCGACCCCGGGTTGACCACGAGTGCCCGAGGTGGTCGCCCAGCGCGGCTCAGGCATCGACCCTCCGTAGGGACCCTCAGGTATTGAACGTGTCCGGATCATTTGCTTGCTCATTTCCAGGAATTGCCGCGTCCGTCGATCGGCAATGCTTCGACGAGGGCCGTCCTGCAATGAATACCGCGCTCGCAGCGCGTGCGCGGGCGCTCGCTGCCGACGTCAGCTGCAGTGTTGAGGCGAGCGAAAACCCGGATGCCCAGCTGCCGGCTGGCGTCGCGGATTGACGGCGGGTGGACCGCGAACGCAACTGGATCACGCAATAGGGATTTGCCGGCGTTCGCCAGACCGTTGTAGGCTCATCGACGCACGAGTGTGCGACCGTGGCGACAGTCGTCGGCTCACATCTTGTCGATCCGGCCAATATGCTTAACGCCGCCCCGGTTGGTGCTGACCGCCGGTCGTCAGCGAGCAGGCGACAAATCGACTGATGTTGGACACCCATTCGAACAATGAGGCAGGGACACATGCGCGCCGCGATGATCTCGTTGGCCCTCCTCGCCGGGCTTATCGTTCCCCTGGACGAGGCCGCGGGGCAGACCAACTGTGAAAGCAAATGCAAAGGCAATAACGCCTGCTTGAACCGATGTGGAAACCCGGCCAAGCGTTCGCCCCAGGCAAAACACAGCCAAGCAGCGCCTAAGGCCGCCGTTTCTCCATCGGGCGGCCAGAGTGGTTGGCGGGAGCGCGCCTTCACGACCGAAGGAGGCGCCGGGGGCTATTGAGGCCGCAACCCTGTGACGCCCACCGCTGCCCGGCCCGAACCAGGTGAGCGCAGTGCCGTTTGCGCTTGGCGCGCGGAAACCGTCGCAAATGCGGGGGTCAACACGCGGCACGACCGAGCGTCCTCCGCGCGCGACTTCACAGCATGAGGCCAGAGCCCCCCGGAGCAGGCCTGCTGTTGCTGCACAAGCTGGCGGAGACGGCGATCGGCGCCGGTGGTGCGCCCCGGAACTGTCACCCTAGCCCGAGGGATAGCGCCGCTTAATCTCGGCGACCTGGGCGGGTGTCAACGACCGGACATCGTGGCTCTGCACCAGCAGGTAGAGCTTTGCCGTGGCTTCGAGCTCCTCAACGGCATCGGCCGCCGCACTGAGGGTTGTACCCGCGACCACCGGTCCGTGGTTGGCGAGCAACATCGCGTGATGCCGCCCGGCATAGCCGCGCACGGCCTCGGCGAGCGCGAGGTCGCCCGGCGCGTAGTAGGGGACCAGCGGCAGCGTCCCAATGCGCATGACGTAGTAAGCCGTCAGTGGCGGCAGCAGATTGTCCGGGTCGAGACCGGCGAGCAGCGACACCGCTACCGAATGCGTCGAGTGCAAATGAATGACCGCTTGATTGCGCGGTTGCTCTTGGTACATGGCAAGATGCAGGAAGTTCTCTTTGGACGGCGGATCGCCCGAAAGGTGCTTGCCGTTCCAGTCGAGCTTGGAGAGCCGTGACGGGTCGAGCCTGCCGAGGCTGGAGCCGGTCGGTGTCAATAACCAGCCATCCTCGCAGCGCGCGCTGATGTTACCCGTCGAGCCGTGTGTCAGACCGCGATCGAAGATGGATCTTCCAAGCTCGCAGATATGATCTCGCAGCTTGTTCTCCTGCATACACTCACTCCAACTGTGCCAGCGCTTTGAAAAAGAAGTCCGGGCTACCGAAGTTACCCGACTTGAGGGCGAGCGCGATCGGCTTGTCTTCCAAGCTTTCGGTCCAGGGCACGCCGGGATCGATCTGCGGGCCAATCCTGAGGATGCGGATATTGAGCGCGCGCACCACCGCGCCGGCCGTTTCACCGCCGGCGACGACGAGCTTGCGCACCCCGGCCGTCACAAGCCTCTTGCCGATCTCGGCGAAGGCTGCCTCGATCAGGGCACCGGCCCGCTCGGTGCCGAGCTCGCGCTGCACGGACTTCACCTCCTGCGGCGGGCTCGTCGCGTAAATGAGGATCGGTCCCGAGCGCAAGTGCTCCTGTGCCCAGGCAAGCGCGTCGTCTATCACCGACTGTCCCGCCGCGAGCTTCCGAGGATCGATGCGAAAACCGGGCCGCGAACGCAGCCAAAGAGCAACCTGCTCGTTGGTGGCTTGCGAACAACTGCCGGCAAGCACCGCGGCATTGCCTTTAACTTGAGGCAGCTGAGCTGCCACCGCAGCATGCGGAAGACGCCCAGACCGCCGGTGGTATTCGGCAATCGCCAGACCAACGCCGGAGCCCGCCGTAAGCAGCGGCAGGTCGTGGCAAGCTTCGATAAGACAATCGAGGTCGGATTGGCCAAGCGCATCAACAATGGCAATGCCTACGTCCTGCTGGCGCAGGGCCGAGATCTCCTCCCGCACTCGAGCGGCGCCACTCGCCAGGATGTCATACTTGATGAGGCCGACCTTTGCCTTGGTTTGCGGCTGCAGCACGCGCACAAGGTTGGCGTCGGTCATCGGCGTAAGCGGATGGTCTTTCATGCCCGATTCCGATAGCAGCTGGTCACCGACGAAGAGATAGCCGCGGAAGATGGTGCGACCAGCCTCGGGAAATGCCGGGCAAGCAATGGTGAAACCGATGCCGAGCGCGTTCATTAGGGCGTCGGTGACAGGGCCAATGTTGCCTTTGGGCGTGGAATCGAAGGTCGAGCAATACTTGAAATAGACCTGCGAACAGCCCGTCCGCTGCAACCAATCGAGCGCGGAAAGGGACTGTGCAACGGCCTCGGCCGCGTCGATAGTGCGCGACTTGAGGGCAATGACGACGGCATCCACCTCTTGCCCGACCGGCGCCGTGGGCACGCCGATCGCCTGGATCGTGCGCATGCCACCCCGCACCAGCATGTTCGCAAGATCGGTGGCTCCGGTGAAATCATCGGCGATACAGCCAAGCAGCATAATCATGCCCCATATGGCACGCGGCCCTTGCCGATATGGTAGCATCGATGGCGGGGCTGGCGGTGCGCGAAATCGTCGAAATTTGCCACCCGTGATGAAACCAAAGTCGTCAAGCAAAACGGGCCCCGTCGATCTCAAGCAGCGTCGGCGCTTCGCGTGATCCAGACGGGCTCGTCCGGCTCATTCTGGATCACGGGCCCCGTAGCGCCCGTCGCCGGCGTACATGCCCCCCGAACACGCACGCCGCCGTGTCCTCCGATCCCTCCCTCTTGCCAGCAACCGAAATCTTCATAGCGGCTATCGACGTCCGCGCACCCACCTCCAGTCTCTGCGTCAGGCCGGCATGCGCCCGTCGTATTCCTTCTGCAGCCGCTTCCAGTCATCCCAGAGCGGCGCCGGCTGCTCGCCTGTCGCGCGGGCGACCAGCACGTCGAGGTGCATGTGCCATCCGGCGCCGACCTTTAGGAGGCTTGCACGGTCGGGCAGACGCCGATGGATCCCGGTGAGCAGCACCTTGTTACCCCTGGGCTCCAGCTCGAAGCTTACGTTGCCGCTACCCTGCCAGATGATGGCGGGCCCTCGGGGTGGATCGAACTCGAGGATCCGGCTCTACATCCCCTATTGGCGCCATGTGGTCCCCCCAGGCCCATTGCGTCGTCGTGGCATCTCCAAATTCAACTGCGTGTACGCCACAAACGGCCGGTGCAACCGACCGACATCGGTTACGACCAGAACCGATTCTCCCGCTCCTCGTCACCTTGATATTCGCAAAACTCGATTGCCCTGCCGTCCTTCATTCTCCAGACGTGCACTTCGGGAAATGCTGCCGAAACCCCGTTTCGTTGTGCGTTGACGGTTACCAGTACAATGACGAGGTCGCCCTTAGCCAGAACGTTGTGGACGTCGATGCTGAAGGCACCTCTGGAAAGTTCCATCGTGCGCTGGAAGAAGCCAGCGACCTGATCGTGTCCGCGAAAATCCCCTGCCAGCGGGCTATGACCCGGAACATGCCAGGTGATGAACGCATCGAACACCGCAAACACCGCCGGAATGTCCCCACGCGCAAAGTCCTCGTAGGCCTTGCGAATGACTGCTGAATTGGACCGGCTCATCGCTCCGCCTCCTGCCAACGAGATTGTCAGTGAGCCTCAATCGGTGAGAGACAAGGGCGACCTCCCGCCTGCGAGCTAGCCGCTTGAAGGTGAACCAGGACACACGACCGCTAAGTTCGAGCGTCCCCCCTCGCATCTGACCACACCTGCTTCAGCGCGACGCGCGTGATGCGGCCAACAAGCGCGTCAGAAAGGTTAGTGGGTTTCGAGACAGGGGAAATCGGACCTTTTGTTAGGTACCCTGGCGTCGGCACAACGCCGTCATGACAACTGCGCATCAACGTTTGTGCGCCGCGGGGAATGGTGGTTTGGAAGCGTTAGCTGCCCTTGCAGGACATACCCACGTTTGGTGGGTCCAGGCTTTACCGGTCGCTTGTTGAAATCCGATCGCTTCCCAGAACCGTGCCGCGCTGTCGTTGCCCGCATGCGCCGTCACCATCCGAACGTCGTTGGCTGCGTCCTCCAGCAGTGCGGCGACGATGGCTCGCGCGACGCCGCGCCTTCTCAATCCGCGGTGCACGTAAAGCCTGCGCATGCGCCAAGCTGGCTCGGATGTCGGCTGCGGTTCGTCGGTAATGGCGCCGATGCCAGCCAAAGCGCCATCGATGAAGGCCGCGAGGACCGCATGGAACATCTCCGGGGTCGTTTCGAACTCCGCCGCCAAGCGGCGCATGTGGCGATAGCCATTGGCTTCGGCATCGGCGCTCAACACCTCAAAGCCAATCGGTAGACGAGCAATACGCCGCTGGTAAACCGTCATCTATGTCCTCTTGGGCACGATCGGTTGCGCCGGACGTTGGGCCCACCCTCTGCAGGCGAGCTCACTCACCAGTCTTGGGTGAGGACCGCCTGCGGTGGGAGGTGGACCCAGTCGGATTTGAGTTTCTTATAGTTCGTGTGGATTGCCATAATCGTTTGGCGATCGATCTTGCCCCAATCGGGTAGTCGTTCTGTAACCCGTCGCGCAATCGTAAGGGGCATATCACGACGCCCCTGCTCAAAGGTGTCATTGATGATTCGTACCATCACCTCAGCTTCCACAAGGTCGCGCGCGTGCGTCTTCATTAGCTGGCGAGATCGCTCAGCGGCCTTCGGTTTGCGTCGCCCATCCAAGTACCTCATCGTTGGGAACACGGCTCCACGCCCGATCAGGCCCCAAAACCCGTGCTCGATCTTTAGAGATTTCTCAACCAGGTAGTGCGCAAGGTCGTGGGGAATCGCAAACGTGTGCGCGACCCCCTGCACGTGGAATCTGACGCCGTCACCACGAACGACGAGCGTCTCGTATCTTCCCTCCCTGTCCAGGCGCTTCACGTGCAGCTTCATGGTCCGCAATGCCTTTGATCGCGCAGCCAGGCATCCAACCCGGCCGATCTGCAAATGTCCGCCTTGTCTCGGATCAAGCCTAGGGGTGCAAGCACCGACAGAGGGCCTTGCCATGACGGCAACAAATTAATTTGTCGACGTCACCGCACATGCATGTCGGGACCGGCCTTGCTTGATCGTCCTTAGTCCATGGCATCGGGGGTCACGGGATCCCGTTGCCCGAGTGGAAGCACATCATCTAAGAGGCACACGATGAAGATTACCGTTGAAACAACCGTCGCGGCCCCCATCGAGGAGGTTTGGCGCGCCTATACGACACCCGCGGACATCAAACAATGGAATGCTGCGTCCAATGACTGGCACACGACCGCTGCCACGGTCGACCTGCGCGTCGGCGGCGCATTCTCCTCACGCATGGAGGCAAAAGATGGCAGCGTGGGCTTTGATTTCGCCGGGACCTATACCAACCTCGTCGAGTACAAGCGAATTGAATACACCTTCGGCGATCGCGCAGCCCAGGTCGAGTTCGCGCCTACCCCAATTGGCGTCAAAGTCCGGGTCACCTTCGATAGTGAGCAAACTCATTCTATCGAGCAGCAACGTGACGGGTGGCAGGCTATTCTCAACAACTTTGCTCGCCACGTTGAGGCGAAGCGACGGGTTTGACTGGACGATTGGACGCAAGGGGCATCCGCCAAGGGTTGTAGATCGCTCACGCGGTACATGCATGAGAGCAACCGATCGGCAGCGTGTCTCGACTGAGCGACGTTAGGTCTTGGGCCGCTTCAAGCGGAAGAACGCGCTCCAGATCTCGCCAGGACGGTTGATCGTTCATCGCCTTGCTCGTTGTGCCTTCGCCGCGCAGCACGCAGCACGCCGGCACAGCGAGCTCACAAGCGGGTTTTCTGATCGCTGATCAAACCCTGGTCGCGATCTCCGCGCCGTCATCAGCGACACCGTATCGAGGTGGGTCCGTCCGCTACCCTTCGCCAGGGATCTCCGTGCGATACCCTAGAAAGCGTGGGGCAAAGCCTTAGAGCTCTGGGCCCGCTTGGACCGCCGCCCTACATACCTGTGGCACTCGATTTTTCTCTCTAAGTGGAGAGCAAGAATGCGCAAACTCGCGCTCACGATCTTGACTGTCGGCCTCTTGTCAGTACCTGCCGCGGCGCAATCGAACGACCCGCAGTGCCCCGCTGGATATGTCCTCGTAGGAAGGCTCTGCCAGGACAGCTCCACCGGAGACGTTGTGCTGCCGGACAGACACATTGTGCTGCCGAACGGAGACATTGTGCTGCCGGACAACTAAATTCGGAGTGCCGGGCTCTGTGCCATCTGCACAAGTCCTTCAAGGACTGCGTAGGTTTGTTCAGGCATTTTCAAAGGGCTAAGGGGTAAGGAGTGTCTTCTGCATCGGCTGCCCCATGGTCAAGCCGAAGCCCTTTGTTGGTGCGCCACATGCCGTGTAGCCCGCAGCCTTATAAAAGCGCAGCGCTGTTGCCGTGCTTTGCAGTTTGAGCAGCGGCATACCCAGATTTGCCGCGCGTGCTTCGAGCCCTCGTAGGAGCGCCTTGCTCACACCGCGCAAGCGTGCGTCGGGCGAGACGTAGTTGAGAATAATCTCACCCAATGAGGTCATGGCGGCGACCCCGGCGATTGCGGTCCCATCCACCGCTACGAGCACATGATGCTCGCGAACCCAGCGCCGCAGATTCGCGGCGGTCTTGTTGGCGAGCCAGAGCTCCAGGCTCGCAGCGTCGCCTTGATGATCAAGGATGCAGAGTTCGATGATCGAGCGGCGAACAACCGAGCAGCAAATCTCAGCGTCCTGCTCACAGGCATCGCGCACGTGCATGTTAAAACTGGTCCATAAGCTCAAAGACGTGAGGTCCGGCTCGAGCAAGCCTAATCGCCACGGCTTTCATGAGCTTGCGCCTGCGCCACAGGTATACATGGGGTGAGACGCCGTGGGGACAGGGACTTAGCCAGGCTACGCTTCCTCCTTCGTCAATCGCCGCAACAGTTCGTCCGATCCACAGGGGAGGCGAATGTCGAAAAACCGATGCAAGAACAACGTGAGCTCAGGCACGCCGCGGGCGGTGCGCCGCTCAACTGTCCCATCGGGATGATGGATGCTTAGCCTGTCATTCAAAAGCGCGTACCTGAGGTCACCAACGGGGCGCGCCGCCATGAGGTTGTTGGTGAAGGTCGAGTCGGGATGGGTGGAGGTGTACCAGTTCTGCACCTCCCAATCCGCGGACACTTGTTCCTGAAGTGAGAACTGATAGATGGGCGCCCAATGGTCCGTCAGTCTTACCTGCAATTGGAATTCATCTCCAACGCATACCAAGCGATGCAGCCCGTGGGGCGTTGGTTGCTCGAGGTCGGGCCGAAGCTGCAACGGCGCGGTTAAGGTCAAAAGACCAAAGCCCACGTCGGTGATGTAGGATCCGTGTGGCAGTTCGACCCGAAGCAGCATATGGCTACGCGGGCGCACCACAGCCTTCGGCGCACGCCATTGCACGCGTGCCGCCAGCGTCACAACGCGATAGTCAAGGCTCCGCAGGACGGCCGCAAAAAGGGTGTTCTGCTCATAGCAGTAGCCACCGCGCCGTTGCGCTACGAGCTTGGTCATAAGCGCGTCCACGTGCAAGCGCACGGGCCGCTTCATCAGTGGATCGAGGTTTTCGAATGTGATCGCGGCCGGATGCAGCCAATGCAGAACCTGTAAGGTCTCAAGCGTCGGGGTCGGCGCGTCCGAATAACCGATACGGGCAAAATATGCCCTGAGATCGAGGTCTGACATGACAACCTGGTGTCCACGGTAACCCGGCAGGCATGGCCGCCTGGCACTCGACGGGATCGCGAGCACAGTAGCTGGAATTGCGACACCGGTCAGCGGGAACCAGGGTCAGGGGGCAAATCCACGACGCAAGCACGATGCCGGCACCCACCCGGAGCGAAGGGCTAAACGCCGAATGCACTTTGCCGTTCGCTAAATCCAGGGGTCGAGAGATCGTCCGAGCCGGCGGCGCTCATTTTATAGGATCGATTACGCGACGACTGCTGACGGTTTGGGCAAATACCTCGGATCGCTCGAGCCTGATGGTGAGGTCAAACGGAACCTGTGCAGCGACAGAGTTTCAATACGACACACGTTCCCAGGTGACTTTGCCGAAGACCGTGTGCCGGTTGTCCTAGCCGGATCCCTCAGCCCGTAACCAGAAAATAAAATCTAGCCATGCTGTGGCCGCAAAATTACATAGCGCGCCGAGGTCGGTTGTGCGGCAACTGCCTCGCACAATTGGGTAGTTCCCCGGATGGTTGCGCCATTGACGCTAATGCGTACTGCCTCCAGCAACGACTTTGGGGAAATTTGATGCCCGACCTGAAATTGCTCAATCCGGGTCGACAAGCGGACCTCGGCGACCTGCCCACCCAACTCATTGCCTACGCCGATCGGGTCGAAGAGTTACCCTCCCCCGAGCAAGTGCTGAATGACCTGCACGCCGTCACGACACGGCACCTGCCGCTGCAGGTCATGGGAGCAGCACGGTTCCCCCTGAAGTCTGGCGATTGGGGGGCCGTGCAGCTTGGAAAGTCGGCCTTTCTTCACAAAAGTGTTCCCGACGGGTGGTGGGAAGACTACAGCGCACTCGCCCGAGGCAGATTCCAACCGCTGTTGTTCTTGGCGGCGACCAGCATAGCGATCCATACATGGACTGAAGTGAGGCGCATGTTTCAACCGATTGGCATTGACAAATGGTCCTACGACTTGGCCTTCAAGCATGGAATGCGCGACGGACTGACCTGCCCAGTCGGTGGGCGGTGGGTGGTGTCTTTCTGGTCCCGCAAGGAGCTCTCCAGCATTGTGACGCGACCAATGCGGGTGATGATTTGCGCCGCGGTCAGCTTTGCGGCCCTACGCCTCGACCAAATTGTGGAGCCCGATCCGAACATGGTCCGGCCACACCGTCACTTAACGCCTAGGGAATTGGCGGTCTTGCGGCTGGTCTCGACGGGAGCGCAACTCCGCGAGGTTGCCGAAGAACTCGGCCTTGGCGAGGAGACCATTCGCAGTCATCTCAAAAAGGCGCAAACCAAGCTCGGTGTCCGCAACCGAGTGCAAGCCGTCGCCGAAGCGCTGCGGCAACACCTTATCCCGTGAAGAGGGATTTCGTGCCTGCCGTGCGGTCGCGCTCGCGTCAGCACGATTTATGATCTTGCACCTGCAGCCTGGCATTGGCGCCAATATCCAGCTCGAAAGCGCAGCTAGGCGTGTCGTTCCTTGTGCAGGGGAAGGTAGCGATAGTGACCGTGGCTCGGCCACCGCGAACCCCTGTTTAGCCGCGCACCGCCGCCCGCGTCCTTGCCGCCAAGGCGGCAAGCTTGGCGACCGTATTCATGTTGCGGCCCGTACCAGTGCGCGCGGCAGGGATGGTCAGCTTGGAGCGGCCGATGCCATCGACGTAGTGCACAAAGATCTCGCGCTCACCCAGTTGTAACGCCTCGCGCTGCCGGCCCGTGGCGTGCATCAAGGCATCACCCGGCGGTGGATGATCGAGAAAGATGGTGACCGTCTTGCTCGGCGACTCCTTCTTGAACGGGTTGGCTTCGACGATCGCGGCCAACTCATCAACGCTGCGAACCGCCACGCGGACCGGTTTCCCGGCGTGGCGACTGAGCCGCGCCTCGAGCGCGGTTTTGACTTCCTCTGCCGACATTTTCGCCTGGAAGACCACATTGCCGCTGGCGATGTAGGTTTCGACGTGTGAGAACCCCGCCTCCCGGCAAATCGCCTTCAGGTCGGACATCGCCAGCTTGCCGGTCCCGCCGACGTTTACTGCGCGCAAGAGCGCAACGTAGACGCAATCTGAAGCGCTTTGTCGGCGTCGACCCTCCTTCATCGGCTCACGTCGTCTTTGCAAGGGCCACAAGCCAATCGAGAGACCTGCCCGACCATTGGAGCAGTTATCCTTAAGAGCGCGCCGTTCGGCCCCGCGCCAGTCCGGGGCGATGGCACTGTATTTCGAACATCCATCGCACGTTGGTCTTTGCGAAGCACAGGCCGGCCAAACGAGCTTCGGTGCGCGGCTGAAACCTCCATAACTCCACTTTCGAGGCAAGTCTACCGCCGCAGGGCGACGCCGGTCCCCGATGGATCGGGACGATGCGGATCATCCCGACCAGCATTTTGGGGAGACGGACTTGGCACAAGCGAACGGGCGCTCGCGCCCCAACGCGTGGGGGCCTCGCCTTGAGGCTACGCCGCCTCCCGGAAATCCGCCAGTTGCGCAGCCAGCGCCCGCCGGAATGCGGCTCGCGCGGTGCAGCGCTCGAGATAGGGCGCAAGCCGGTGATCGCTCGTCACGAGGTCGGTGTGACGGAGGATGCGCAGCACGGTTGCCATCATCAAATCCCCCGCGGTGAATTGCTCGCCATCGAGGTAAGGCTTGTCGCCCAGCGCGTTGGATAGGGACGCCAGGCGATGCCGTAAAAAGGCTTCCGCACCGGGGCGGCGAAGTTTTGCCCACTCCTGATCGGCGTAGAAGGCATCGATCGCCGCAACGTTCATGACGAACGGCTCAATCGAGTTCAGGGCCGCGATTAGCCATTGCGTGGCGCGTGCCCGCGCCGCAGGCTTCGTTGGCAAGAGCACGTCACTGCGCTGGCCAATGTGGAGCACAATTGCACCGGATTCGAATAGGACAAAGTCATCTTCCATGAAGATCGGCACCTGCCCGAAGGGCTGCAGCGCGCGATACTCCGGCTTGTCCCCGTCGCCTTGTTCAAGAAGTCTGGTCTTGTAGGGGAGGCCGGCTTCCTCGAGGGCCCAGCGCACACGCAAATCGCGAACTTGGCCGCGCGCGAACGAGGGAACCCAAGGGAAGGCCGTGATCGTGATCATGCTCGATGCTCCTTTGCGATGGTCTTGGCGTAGGCTTGCTCCTTGTCGAAGGCCTCGATCCAGCCACCCACATGGCTGTCACGCCGCTCGACGTTGCGGAAAGGTGCCTGGTGGAATGTCTGAACTGTGCGCCCGTCGCGCTCTTCGAAGGTGATTGTCACCAGCGTTTCGAGTCCTGCGGACGGCCCCTCGTTGTCCCAGCGAAAGGTGAAGACGAGGCGCTTGTCCTGCACGATTTCACGGTAGACGCCGCTGAACCAGCTTTCGCCATGCTCGGCCGACTTGATCATGGCGCGATAAGCGCCACCGACACGAAAATCGATCGTCGCTTCGGGGCAGGTATAATTCTTGGGACCCATCCAGCGCTTCAGGTGCTCCGCGCTCGACCACAGGGCGAACACGAGCGAGGGCGGTGCATCGAACGTGCGGACGATCAAGAGTTCGTTGTCAGCGATCTTTTTCTGGGCTCGCATCATCGTCTCCGTGCTGCAGGTCATCGAGGTAGGTAACCATCTTGTCGAAGCTCTCCTCCCAGAAGCGCCGATAGCTGGCGAGCCAGTCGTCGATCGCCACGAGGTTCTTCACTTCCAACTTGCAGGGCCGCCACTGTGCCGCCCGACCCCGCCAGATCAGCCCGGCGTGCTCCAGCACCTTCAGGTGGCGCGACACCGCCGGCAGGCTGATGTCGAACGGCTGGGCCAGCTCGTTCACGGTAGCTTCGCCCTCCACAAGCCGGGCCAGAATGGCGCGCCGCGTGGGGTCAGCGTATCGCGCATATTTAACATGTCCTGCAATTAACGTATTCGTTAAATAATGGCGCGTGGCCACACGGTCAAGGCCCGACGCTGTCCAGGTCCAACCGATCCGCTCGGAACGAAATGGCGGACCGGCACACCTGGCCTCGGCGTGAAAGAATTCTCCCGAATTTCGGAAGAGTCTTTGCCACTCTTGGCCGATTGTCCCGCATTGAGGCAATCCCAACATCGAGGCGGCACCGTCGAGCTCTGCCCAACAAGGAGCCTCACCCCTTGACCCTTGATCGACGCGAACTGCTGCGCACCGGCGTCACCGGCTGTATGGCGTTAGCGGCGCAGGCTAACGCTCTCACAGCGGCAAAGGCCAAAGCTTGCGAGGCGACATTTTCCAGCGCGGCGATGAGCTGCGATGCACGCGTCCTGGATGCCGCGGCCGACGATTTCGGCCACATCATTCACAAGCACCCGCAAGCCGTTCTCCAGCCAACCGCTATAGCCGACATCGTCCAGCTGATGCACTGGGCCGGCAGCCGAGGGTTGAAGGTCGCGCCTCGTGGACAGGGTCACTCCACCTTTGGTCGTGCCATGACGGACGGCGGCGTCGTTCTCGACATGCGCGCATTGCGCACAATCCACCATCTCCAATCCGATCGCATTGTCGTCGATGCCGGCGCGACGTGGAGCACCGTCCTCGACGCCACATTGCCGTACGGGCTCACGCCGCCCGTGCTCACGAACTATCTTGAGTTGTCTGTCGGCGGCACGCTTGCCGTCGGTGGCATAGGTGGGACGACATACCGCCACGGCATGCAGACCGATAATGTTCTGGCCATGACTGTGGTCACGGGTGACGGCCGCGAACTGGCTTGTTCGGCAAGTTCGAACGCCGATCTGTTCGCTGCCGTCAGGGCTGGGCTCGGCCAATGTGGTGTCATCACGCGGGCCACGCTACGCCTGGTGCGGGCTCCCGCACGGGTCCGCCGGTTCCACCTGTTCTACCCAAACTTGCATGCCCTGACCGCAGATCAGCACCTTGCACTTGCCGATGAGCGCTTCGAGCATCTGCAAGGCGCCCTCCTGCCTGACGGTGCCGGCGCGTGGCGACATCAGCTCGAGGGCGTCGTGTTCTATGACGCGCCTGCGACCCCCGACGATAAGGCCCTGCTCGCCGGTTTGTCGGATCTGCGAGGCGACGCGGTAATTTCTGATGCAACCTACCTCGAAGAGGCCAAAGCGCTCACACGGCTGGAAAACCTGCTTCGCGCAAACGGTCAATGGTTCAATCCACATCCGTGGTTTCTCGCATTCCTTCGCGGCTCCAACGCCGTCGAGACTGTCAGCGAAATCCTGCAAGGCTTGACCCATGAGGATGTCGGCCCTCTCGGGCGGATAACCTACTATCCAATGCTCACAAGGTCGGTACAGACGCCGCTGGTTCGGCTTCCGCAGGAAAACGTGGTCTTCCCCTTCAATCTCATTCGCATCCCCCCTTCGAACGATGTGGCAAGCGCGGAGCAGATGGTTGCTAAAAATCGCGGGCTCTATGAGCGAATTCTCAATGCCGGCGGCTGCCAATACCCTGTCAGCGCCTTGCCGATGTCCAAGAACGATTGGACGCACCACTTTGGGTCAAAGTGGTCGCAGCTGGCCGATGCCAAGCGGCGTTACGATCCGCTCAACGTCCTCACCCCTGGTTATAACCTGTTCTGACCCGCCCATGCACCGCCCGGCGAGGCGGGACATTTGACGCCATTTCTGCGTCGATGGAAGTGTCGGCCTGGCGTGCTGCCGCCGTCGCCGTCATGATTTGAATGGCACAAAAGCGAACTGGCGAGGCCAAGCTTATGCGCACCGGCTTTGGCAGCCATCGGGGTGGCGCCGCTTGACAACATCGGATGCGGGACGGTTGGCGCCCAGCTCGTCGACGCGGCTCACAAGTTGCGCAGGAAACCGAGCAGTCCTTGAGTTCGGTGCATGATCGCGGCATATTTAGGTGGCAAATTGGTTTGCGTCGTTGGGTTGTGCGTGCGTCGGTAGCCGGATCCATGCACCGTGAAGCAAAAGCACGAGGGTGAACTTGCGCGCCTCTTAAACGTTGCGCCGCCACACGCCTATGACCGAGGCGCTGACGGCAAGCGCTCGTGGTGGCGGCGAGCGATCACGCTGTTCGATACCTTCAAGCGCAAGCGCAGCAACGCTCTCACGCGCGAAGACGTCGCCGAATATCGCCAGCAAAAGGCGCGCGAGCAGCTCCCCGTCACGGACCCCGAGCGGCACCTGGGGTTGCGGGTCTCGCGATTGGACGATTTTGCCAAAGGCTTAGTGGTTGACGGTGACGTCGAATTCAATGATCTGGGCGATAACTTCCAGAGCAAGGAAGACGACGACGCGAGAGAGCCCAATACCGGCTACTCGATCTACCCTCTGAGGGACGCGCGCAGCCACGAGCGGCCCAACCATTTGCGCCTCTTTCAGGAGGGCTGGGAGCCGCGCTCCTTCCGGGACCGGCTCGAGGACGCCGACCACATTGCACGCGTCCGCGACATGGAAAAGCGCAACAAGCGAGCGACGCAAGAGTTCCTTGGCCGCTGGAACCAGGCCGAAAAGGCGGCGCGTGCCAGCCACAAAGAGCCACAGGGAAGGAGCGAGCAAACTTTTTTCGCAAAAAGTGGAGGAATTCGGTCCCGCAAACGCAATAAGGAGTAGAGGGCACAATGCTCCCTCCGATTGCAAGCGCAACGCGAGCCGAGACTGCCGGCTTCCGACGATCCCATCCATTGTTTGAGCTCGCTGTCTGACGACATGAGTGCGTCAGGTCCCTGCGAGCCGAAAGCCACGCTGCCTCGGGATCACTCGGTGCGCCCAGCCTGCCTCGCCCGGTTCTCAAGCCCGTCCTGTTTATCGCGCCTGACCGCTCGCGGAGCCTAACGGCTGGGCAAACCAGTTTGCCGCCCGAAGCGTGAACGAGCCACCGCCCTGTCAGCCGTCTCGCCTTCGCCTTCCCATTCAAGGCACCGAACGAATTTGCGCGACCCTCTCCGCCGCTCATGGCGATAGCAATAGGGGCGCAAGGCAAAGCTGTCGGTCGATGTTTTTCGGCGCCCCAGACTATTTCCAAGTTTTTGCGGGCTCTGTGACGCACATCACTTTCGATCGACGCCTGGCCTGTTATGGTCCCCGCTTCCCAGTGCGTTCTTGCGCATATTGATTGGCAATAACCGGACGTTACCGATACTCGCACCCCTCTCAAAGCACGACGGCAAGAGCTCTCCTCGACGTGAGGCAGCACCGCTGCGCATGACCTCTGCTGCGCAAAGCATAAGCAGAAGCGTACACAACAGCACAGGCTGTGGTTGGTCTTCGGTGAAGGGCCGGCGCCACAGAGAAAAAGTCCATGGGCCTAGACCAAATCGGCATCACCCTTAGCGGCGTCATCGCCATCTGGCTGACACAAGACAAACGCGCAAGGTGGCGGCGGTGGGCGTGTATCTTCGGCATGTTTGCTCAGCCCTTTTGGTTCTACGCGGCATGGAAGGCAGAGCAATGGGGCATATTCGCCATGTGCACGCTCTACACTTACGCCTGGGCCAGGGGCTTCTGGACCCACTGGCTTAGCCCCTTCTGCCATCCCCCAATGCTCGCCCGCTCACCGCGTCCTTTCACGCTTGCGCGCCGGCCCTAGACCGTGTCGCCTTTTGCGGCGGGGCATTGGCCAGGGCTTTTGCTTGCAGCTTTGGCGGCGGCCTTTGCGACAAGCCATGCCTCTAGAGATTTCCGCGCGCGCCCGAGGGCAGCGGACGCGCAAGATCGGATGCGATGCCCGCATGCGCCTCTCGCACAGGAAATATGAGCCGAAACTCGTCGAGGAGGTCGAACAATTCGGGGAGCGTACTCGCGTCTGCCTCGATCGCTACTAACCCCCCCCTCAACGGCTTCGGTAGCTGTCATCTGTCGCATGACGATTTGAGTCAGACCGTGTCGGTCGAGCGTGATCCTCGTAGCGGCGGCTGCCGCCTGCTTGTCCGACGAATGTCACAACGGCGTAGCCTGCACCCAACTCTGGAAAAATCCCGTTGATGACGCTGCGCTTGCCCGCAACCTCTGGCCCATTGAGGGCCACGCCGAGACAATCGAAAAACAACGCCAGACCGAGCGCGTTGATGCTCTCGCGATCTCATTCGGCTGCATATCCACTCTAGACGATTGCATGTATAGTGATGGTGCTGAGCGCTGCGGCAATCTCTTGCAAATCGTCGATTTGCACTTACGCAATGGGTCCGACCTCCCAGGCATCTGTAGGACGCCCCGTTCGCGGTTGACACGGGCCTCGGATTGAGACTGAAGACGGGAACCTTGGCCGACGATTTTCAAACGACCGCACCGCCCGCAGCTGGCCCTCCGGCTGACGCGGGCCGTGAACGTGGCACTTCGATGCTCGGGTTGGGGGCGCTCTTCGGCCTGCTCTATTTTGTGCAGGGGATCGTTGAACCAACCGATGGGCTGCTGTCCCAACCCATCAAATCGCTGCTGAGGACCTGGGGATATTCGGCCGCAACCACCGCATGGTTCATCTCGGTGCTATCCATCGCTTGGGCCATCAAGCCGCTCTATGGGCTGTTGACCGACTTCGTTCCCCTCGCTGGCTCGCGGCGCCGCAGCTATCTGCTCCTCACCACCGCTGTGGCATCAATCAGCTTGATGCTGGTGTATCTTCTGCCGCTGAGCTCAGAGCGGGCGGTGCTACTCCTGCTCCTCCTGCTCCCAACCGCGGTCGCCATCGCCTTCTCTGACGTCGTGATCGATGCAATGATGGTCGCAGCCGGTCAGCCGTGCGGAATGACAGGTCGACTGCAATCGATCCAATGGAGCTCAATGTACGCCGCCACAATCCTCACCGGTGTTGCCGGCGGCATGCTAAGCCAATGGGGCATGCAACAGACCGGCTTCCTTATTGCCGGCGTTTCTTGCGGTGTCAGTCTCCTCGCCGTCTTGTTTCTGGTTAAAGAGCGCCGCCAACCTGCCAAGCCGCGCGCGCAGGCGTCCGCGTCCGCCAAATGCGATGTGCCAGACGCCCATCGGTCGCACGCAATCGCCGAGATGTGGCAGACCTTTCGCGAACCCGGCATTCTAGCAATCGGCGCCTTCCTGTTTTTATGGAGTTTCAATCCCTTCTCCGCAACCGTCCTCTACTACTACTCGACCGAGGCGCTCCATTTCAGTGAACAGTTCGTCGGATCGCTAACGTCCTGGCATGCCGTCGGCCTCCTGACGGGGAGTATTTTTTACGGCGTTATCTGTCGGATGCTCCCGCTCGGTTGGCTGATTTACGGCTCGATCGTCACGGGCATCTTGGCCACCATCGCCTACTGGGGATATCGCGACCCGACGAGTGGGGTGGTCATCAGCCTAGGGGTCGGCGTCGTCTACGCCATCGGCTCGCTGATCCAACTCGATCTAGCCGCCCGGGTTTGTCGGCCTCAGACCGCTGGAACAACGTTTGCCTTGCTAATGTCGCTGACCAATCTCGGCGCCGCGCTCTCCCAGGGTATCGGCGGCTCGATCTATGAAGAGATGGCCGAACGCTGGGGTTACGTCTTGGCTTTTCAGATCCTGGTCGGGGTGGGAGCGCTGTTTACCGCTGGTTGTTGGCTCCTGATGCCCTTACTAAATCGGGTCCCTGTTGCCGCAGCCAAAGACGGCGCGTTGCACCCTGACAGGATCGGCTGATGGGCGAACGCCACGTGCTCTGTGACGGCGCCCCCGATCGGCGAGCGTACTGCCGTCCGGCACCGGTCCTCTGACCGATAGGCGCTGGCGCGACGGTCGGCATCGCGGCAGGGCAAAGTCCGCGACCTCGTTTCTGCCGTTGCGGCACGTATCACGTATCTCCTTGCCGCCATTGGCCAAGGCGCGATCGTAACGGCCGACCTTGGCGCCTGCAATGCGATCGTTGTTTTACTGGCGATGACCCCGCGCCGTGCGGCGACGCACTCATCTGAGGCGGCAAGCATCGCGGACTGCCCACGCGGCGTGCAAGCGTTGGCGTCATCCGACGTCCGTGCGCCGTAGCAGATAGTCGAGGCCACCCACACGGAACCAGCGATAACCGTAGCCTTCGATCACCAGGTGATGTTTTCCATCCTCGGCAACCTTGCTGTGCTCAGTGCCAAGTAGATTTACGAGCACGTCGCCGTGTTCGCCCTCCCCACCTGCTTCGAAAGCGATCTCATGTGGCTTAGCATCGAAGTTATGGACGAAAAGGACCGAATTGTTCCGCCAGTCGTACCGCATCACTAGGATGGCGGGGTTGCGCAACGCAATCACCACAAAATCACCCCAGCCGACCTCCGGTACCTCCTTGCGCATCCGAATGATGCGCTCCGTCCAGTTGAGTAACGAATCGGGATAGCGCCGCTGGATGGCGGCGTTAACGTGCTCGAAGCCGTACGGTCCTTCGCTGATGACCGGACAGACTGGCTTGTCATGCTTGGTAAACCCGCCATGCGGCTCGTCCGACCACTGCATCGGCGTACGCGCGCAATTGCGCTCTTTCTGCGCGAGATCATCGCCCATGCCGAGTTCATCGCCATAGCGAACCACCGGTGTACCCGGCAGCGTAAAAAGCAGGCTGTAGGCGAGCTCCAGGCGTCGGCGGTCACCGCCGAGCATCGGCGCCAGCCGACGCCGGATACCACGGTCATAGAGCTGCATGCTCTGGTCCGGTCCAAACGCCTCGAAGACTTTCTGTCGCTGCGCTTCCGTCAGGCGCCCGAGGTCGAGTTCGTCGTGGTTTCTGAGAAATAGTCCCCATTGCGCCGTGGCGGGCCGTGGTCTGGTGGCCTTCATCGCCTTGACCAAGGGCCGAGTGTCCGCAGAGGCCAGCGCATAGAACAGGTGCTGATTGACCTGAAAGTTGAACATCATGTGCATGCGCTCGCCGTCGTCGCCGAAATACTCCATATCGGTCTCGGGAAGGACATTGGCCTCGGCGAGCACGATGCAATCCCCTTGGCGCCATTGGAGGAACTCGCGGAAGGTCCTCAGCATGTCGTACTGTTCTTCCGGCTTGCCGACCTTGGCTCCCTTGCTGGCAATAACAAAGGGTACCGCATCCATGCGGAAGCCCGAGACGCCAAGCTGAATCCAAAAGCCCATGATCTTGAGGATCTCGGCCTGGACCTCCGGGTTTGATGTGTTTAGATCGGGTTGAAATTCGTAAAAGCGATGAAAGTAATAGGCGCGGGCCTGGTCGTCGTAAGTCCACGTGGTTTTCTGGACGCCCGGAAACACCATTCCAGTCTTGGCATTCTTCGGCTTCTTCTTCGACCAGACGTACCATTCGCGGTATTGCGACTGCGGATCGCGCCGGGCCTCCTTGAACCAAGGATGTTGATCGGAGGTGTGGTTCACGACGAGGTCGATGAGGACGCGAATGCCGCGCTGCCTGGCGCCATGGGTGAAATCAACAAAATCGCCAAGTGTGCCGTAACGCGGATCGACGCTGTAGTAGTCGGACACGTCATAGCCATCGTCGCGGTGCGGAGACCCTTGAAACGGCATCAGCCAAATGGCTGTAATCCCCAGGCCATGAAGATAGTCCAGACGCCGCGCCAGACCACGAAAGTCGCCAATGCCATCACCGTTGGCATCCATGAAGGTGCCAACGGACAGGCAATAGATGATTGCGTTCTTGTACCAAAGGTCACTGATCATGCGGTACGCCTCCCACGCTCGAGGCGTCCCCGACAATGGCCCCTTCATGCGGTCGCAAAACAAAGGGGACGGCGGGGTCTACGCCCTGAGTGTCCGTCGAGAGCAGAATGTGCCGTCCCGACCAAGATGGGAGGGAGATCTTTTTTGGCCGGCCGCCAAAATTGAGCGCTACCAGAAACCGCTGATCTGCTTGGGCTCGCTCGTAGCACAGCACATCTTCATCAACCGCGACGGCGCGATATGCGCCATGCCTGAGTGCGGGGCTGGCACGGCGCAGAGCAATCAGCCGGCGATACAGCGACAACATGGAACTTGGGTCTTGTCTTTCCATGGCGACGTTGATTTGCTGATAGTCTGAGGCGACGGGCAGCCAAGGTACGCCGTCACTGAAGCCCGCAGCGGGCGAAGCGTCCCACTGCATGGGCCGGCGTTGCGGGTCGCGCCCGACACCTAGTCCTGGTTCGCGCTTCTCCCAAGGGTCTTGCACGGCTCCGCCTGCGATCGGTTCATTCTGCATTCCGATCTCGTCGCCATAGTAGACGGTCGGAGTGCCCCGCAGCGTCAGCAGGAGCATCGCCGCCAGGCGGGCTTGGTGGTGGCCGACACGGGTTGCAATGCGCGTCTGGTCGTGATTACCCAGCACCCAGTTGGGCCAGGCACCGGTCGGCAACGCCCGTTCGTACTCGTCGATTAGGGCGGCAATGGCAGAGGCTTTCCAGGCGGTAAACAGCAGCTGGAAGTTGAAGGGTAGGTGGACGCCCGACTGATTGTCGCCATAGTAGGCAACGAGCCGTGCGAGCGGGAGATAGATCTCACCGATGAGGACACGATCAGGATATGCGTCGACCACGCGCCGCATTTCGGTGACAACCTGCGCGATCTCGGGTTGGTCTGCCGAGTAGAGTTGTAGGAAACGATTGATGTCAGGCTGCCCGGCTGCATAGGCAGGATTGACCGGATTGTCCCGAAATGCCGCGTCCTTCATGAGGTGCCAGAGCACGTCGACGCGGAAGCCGTCGACGCCACGGTCGAGCCAGAACCGCATCACATCAAATAAGGCGGCGCGCACTTCCAAGTTACGCCAATTGAGGTCGGGCTGCTGCTTGAGAAAGGCGTGATAGTAATACTGTCGCGTGGTTTCATCCCACGCCCAGGCGCTACCGCCAAAATTGCTCATCCAGTTGTTGGGCGGCACGCCGTCGGCTCCGCCATCGCGCCAGATGTACCAATCGCGCTTTGGGCTTGATCGAGAGCTGCGGCTTGCCAAGAACCACGGGTGCTGATCGGACGAATGGTTGGGCACGAAATCCAAGATGACCTTGATTCCCCGCCGATGCGCCTCGCCGAGAAGGCGGTCGACATCCTGCATGCTGCCGAACAGCGGGTCGACGCCGCAGTACTCCATGATGTCGTAGCCAAAATCGGCCATGGGCGACGGGAAGAACGGAGAAATCCAGACGGCGTCGACCCCAAGCCAGGCCAGATAGTCTAGCCGGTGGACAATGCCGCCGAGGTCACCGACACCGTCGCCGTTCGTATCCAAGAACGAGCGCGGGTAAATGTGATAGATGACGCCGTGCTTCCACCAGCTCTCGGCCAATGCCCGAGGATCCTCTAACAGGACTTGTCGAACCATAATGCTCGGATGGCAGTCTTGTTCCCAACCGATGTTGGAGGCGTTGCAGCGCTGCGGAGCTCGACCCGACAATCGGAAACTCCGTCAGCAAACCGTCGGATAGCGCAGGCTGCGTAACTCCAGGCCGCGAACGCGGGCGCCGGCCGCCAGCTTGCCCAGGCACAAGTAATGCCATTCTTAATGCAATTGGACAGCGCGCCCTCACGTCCGCGGTTAGCAAATACGCTCCGTGCGCTCGTCCTCAGCGACGGCGTCGGTTCGCCCTCCGAGCGCAGCCAGTCCCCGTCGCCTCCCGACAATTCGCTCCATGTTCGGAGCTACGAGCTATCGCGCCGGCACAAACGTGGCACGTTTGTCGCTTTCGAGTGCCCCCACTTTGATGCGCGGGATCAATTCGCGGCCGAACTCGGTGGTGTCGGCAACAGGGTCGAAGCCGCGTATTAGGAACGACGTGACGCCGAGGCGGTAGTAACGCAGCATCGCGTCCGCGACCTGCTCCGCGGTACCCACCAGACAGGACGTGTTGCCGAGCGCACCGGTCGCTTTGGTAATACCCATCCAAAGCCTCTCATCGTGCACATCCTTGTCTTGCGCGAAGGCAAATTGCCGGCGGCCCGCATTGTCGACCGGCGCGCGGACGCCCTCCTGTCGGGCCCAGCCGAGCCGACCCGTCATGCCGGCGAGGATGCGGTTCGCCTTATCCCACGCCGCCCCTTCCGTGGCGGCAATAATCGGCCGAACAGACATATTGAAGCCGACGGTGCGGTTATGCCTTGCGGCACGGGCTCGGAATGCAGCAATGCGCTCCTCGGTGGTAGCGCGCGGCTCAGCGTAGATGGCGAACACGTCGCACTCGGCTGAACCCATGGCAAGTGCGCCCTCGGAGGCGCCGCCGAACATGATCTGCGGATGTGGTTTCTGCCGTGGACGCACATCGGAATGAGCGCCGCGGACCCGGTAGAAGCGACCAGCAAAATCGAAAGGCCTGTCGGCGGTCCAAGTGCGCTTCATGAGGTGCAGATATTCCTGCGCCCGCTCATAGCGCTCCGCCTTCGGCGTGAAGTCGCCGTCACCCTCCTGCTCGGCGTCGGTCTTGCCAGTGATGATGTGGAGCGCAAGGCGACCGCCGGTCAGCTGGTCAAAGGTCGCGACCTTGCGCGCGAACAGAGTGGGCGCGACGAAGCCCGGCCGGTGCGCAACAAGATATGACATCCGTTCGGTTCGACCCGCCGCGTGCATGGCCACGAGAAAGCCCTCGGCGGAGGACGATGAATAGCCAACAAGGACCATGTCGAATCCCGCCGCCTCATGGGCTTGGGCAAACTCCACAACAAAAGGAGGCGAAATCTCACCCTCGATGACAAGCAAGGTCGAGTCTTGCTTCGGTGGAGCGACGCCTATCATACCGATGATACGGGCTGGCATGGCTGCCTCCAGATGACGGTGCAATTGAAGGTACTCCGGAAATCGTCCGCGAGCGACAACGCACGCTCTCACTGGGTTCGGCCGCTTTTAGGGGCAGGTCCGAGGCTTCGATGGCTCGGCCGCAGCCGGGCTCGGCGCGCGTAACATCGCAGGTTACGGCTCAACTGACGATGGAGCGCCGTTTGGTTTTTGCAGTCTTCGCGCCATCAGGCGCAAGGTCCGGCCAGGCTTTCGATTGCAACACCTCCCTGGCGGGGTCTGCGCTGTCTCACTCGGTCATGGCTAGGCTAATGGGAGGGGCATCGCCCTCTGCCCGGGAAATCCTGCCCTTCAAGGGGCCGATTGAGCACCACCAGCATCGGCTGGCGGAGGCACTACTACTCCCCCAGACAATGATCTGGAACCGCGCACGCTACCCCGCAGCAGGCGGTCCAAACCAAGTGGTTAGCGCCTGAGCGAGTCCCAGCCGGGTTGCCTCCCCCACCCAAGCCACATACCCGTCGGGTCGGATCAACACGGCGGTGGGTGCGATGACCGCACCAAGGACGGGGAGCTCCCACGTACCGGCATATCTCGCGTCGATCTGCTGGACCCGGTCCGCCCACGGCGTGATGTCAAGCTCGCCGGGCTCACCAAGGTTGAGCATAACCGGCCGGGCATCGTGCAGCAGGGCATAGACCCGCAGCGGGCCGTTGGCCGTGACCAGATCGAGGTCGGGCATTCGCCGCCCAAGCAACGGGTGCCCCTCGCCGAGATCATATCGAATGTCCAGAGCCGACATCATCGCGGCGAATCGTCGGCGGGGCTCGTCCATGCTGAGGAGCTCGGCAATGGTGTCGCGCACGGCCTTCGTGCCTTCGCCTGGGCGGCGAAGCGCGACTTGCGCCATCGAGTTGCGCAGCACGCGGGCAGCGACCGGGTGGCGCTCGGCATGGTAGGTATCCAGGAGGCTTTCTGGAGATGTCCGCTTGACCACCTGGGCCAGCTTCCATCCCAGATTCACCGCATCCTGCACACCGAGGTTGAGGCCCTGTCCACCGTCCGGGGCATGCACGTGTGCGGCGTCGCCGGCCAGCAGGACCCGTCTGTCGCGGTAGGTCGCGGCCTGCCGTGTCGTGTCGGTGAACCTGGAGATCCAGGTGGGACTGTGGATCCCATAATCGGTCCCGTATACGGCGATGAGCGCCTCGCTGAGATCGCGCAGGGTGGGTTCGCCGGACAGTCCGACGTGCTGTTCGGTCACCATCACCCGCACCGGCCCCCCATCCTCCTGCCTACTGAGGACATGGACGCCGACGGCGTCGCGGCGGATGCCCCATTCCGGCGCCGCGGCCATCTCTACCTCGGCGATCAGGCTGCTGGTGGTCGGGTCCCACCCCGAAAACTCGATGCCGGCTGCCTTGCGGATCAGACTACGTCCGCCGTCGCAACCCACGAGATATTCCGCCCGCAGCGACTGGCCATCCGACAGCTCGACGACGACGCCGGCGTCATCCTGCGCAAAACCCGTCACCTCGCGTCCGCGATAGATCGGCACCGCCAGTTCGCCGACCCAGCCGGCGAGGATGCGCTCGATATGCTTCTGCCACAGCCCCAGCCCGTAGTTATGCCGGGTGGGAAAATCGCTGATGTCCAAACGGATCCAGGCAAACCCCGCCACTTGGGCCACTTGTCCCTGCGAGAGGAACCGATCAGCGATACCACGCTGATCGAATACCTCGATGGTGCGTGAGTGCAAGCCGCCAGCGCGCGAACCGGTTAGGTCGGCGCTGGGGCGGCGCTCGACGATGGCAACGTCGACCGCCGCCAACGCCAACTCGCCTGCCAACATCTGCCCTGTCGGACCGCCTCCGGCGATCACCACCGCATGGCCGGTCATCGCGACGCTCCGGTCGGCGCTTGCGGCAGGCCGCCACCGGGCAGCGGCTCCGCCAAGTTCGGCGATGTGCCCGCCCACACCTCCCAACCGAATCCGAGCGACTGGTCCACGAGTTCCACCAGCGGTTCGACGTCCCCACACAATCCGTACGTCGGCACCAACATTCGCATTTGCGTGACCCCCATTGCCGTGGTTTTGACTGAGGCTGGCCGTTCTACGGCAGGAGCCAGGGCTTGAAGCAAGTGCCTTGTGCGCCATATGTATAAAGTGGAGATGGGCGGGGACTCTGCTTTGCCCTTGTCGTCGCTGTGGCGAACAATCTCCGCGCGAAGTGGCAGCGCGCGCCCTACGACTGGCGTCGTCACAATGCAAGAAGACGGGGATTTCATTCAGCGCGGGTGCGGCCTCGGCTCCGATTGCCCACCTTTTCCGCGGCGGGAGCGGAACTGCATCCGGCCGAAGGCGGCTTCGGGTCGACGTCCCTCGTGCCAGCACCGCGTTAAGTCCCGTGCATATAACTTCTGCAGTCCGGCGCGCCGACCGCCGAGCCAAGCCGGTGAAAGAGTGCCATATTCAGGCGTAGCGAGTGCCATAAGCTCTGGGGACAACAACTCGCGGCGGGTCTGAGGGTCTGTTCGGCGGAGACGCAGAGGTGCCCGACATTCACCACTCAGCGGCTGAGGGTTACTCGGTAGCAGCAGCCCATTATGAAAAGGGTCGGCCCCAGTATCCGCCAGAGGTGGATACATGGCTGCGTGGTGATTTGGCCCTGCGCAAAGGCAAGACCGCGCTCGACCTTGGCTCTGGCACCGGAAAGTTCCTACCGCATCTGCGCCGTACCGAAGCAACCGTCATTGCCGTAGAGCCTGTTGCCGCAATGCTCGTGCAGTTGCTGGATGGCCATCCAGGAATCGAAGCGAAGCAAGGCTCTGCCGAGGATATCCCGCTAGCTGACGCCTCCGTCGATGCCGTCGTCTGCGCGCAGTCCTTTCACTGGTTCGCCAGCGCAGAGGCTCTCGACCAAATCCGTAGGGTCTTGAAGGCGGGCGGCATTCTCGGTCTGGTCTGGAACATCCGCGACGAAAGCGTGCAGTGGGTTTCCGAGCTGAGGCGAATCTTTGACGCCCATGAGGGCGACGCCCCTCGGTTTCACACGCAAGAGTGGCGAAAGGTATTTCCAGCTGCTGGCTTCTCTCCGCTTTCCGAAACGCGCTTCTTGCACGGCCACACCGGTCCACCCGAACATGTCATCATTGATCGTGTGCTTTCGACCAGCTTCATTGCGGCGTTGCCGGCGGCACAGCGGCTTAGCATCGCCGCGCAGGTACGGCAGCTCATCGCAAGCACGCCTGATCTTGCTGGCAAGAGCGAAGTGACACTGCCTTACGTAACAGCCGCTTATAGTTGTCAAAGGCTGCCGTGAGGATGCGACCACGACCGGTGGTCGGGGGCACGCCAGTCACGCCGGCCTGTCCAACGGCGCTCCGACACGATGACCGTAACGCAGCACGCCAAATAGCGGGATGAAGAAAGCACAAGCGAGCCACCCACCTTCCAGCTCGCGCTTGTCTGTCACCCGTGCGGGGCTCGGCCGCGGGCGGCAGTCCTTGTGCGACTTGTGCGTGCCATACCAGCAGGTTAACCGACGGATGATTGTCCGATGTACCGGGGCGGTGGACCCGCTCGGCCCAGCACACGATTGGGCCTCTCCTGTAAGTAGCTGCCGTCAACACTCGCGATCTGCGATCCAATAGTTCTGCATATCGCTCTCCAGGGTTTCTCCTGATTTGAGGTGGCAATATCTCCCGCAACAATGCGCGGCGGCGCTCCTTCGTTGCCCACGTCCTCTGGCAGCGACGAAGCCTCAAGGCGGGCTCTCACTGCTGTAGGATCGGCCGCAAAAGTCGGCGCGAATGATCACGGCGCAAAGGACACCGACTATCCGGGGCGCCCGCACGGCCTCATCACATCAGGATCAGGTCGACGCCGATCTACTCACCTTCATCAGGCGGAACACTCAAGAGCATGTGGGCCTGACGTGGGGCCTGCAGGCTTCCAGCCAGCCGTTGTCGAATGGAGGGCGTCGTGAAGGTCGTGGTCATTGGAGGCAGCGGGCTCATCGGAACGAAGCTTGTGAGCAGACTTCGTCAGAAGGGCCATGAGGTCGTGGCGGCGTCACCCGATTCGGGCGTCAATACCCTCACGGGTGAGGGATTGGCCGACGCACTCGCAGGCGCTCAGGTCGTCGTCGACGTGGCGAACTCGCCTTCCTTTGAGGATCGGGCGGTCTTAGACTTCTTCCAAACCGCGGGCCGTAACCTTCTTGCCGCCGAAGCGACGGCTGGAGTGAGACATCATGTTGCGCTGTCCGTGGTCGGCGCCGACCGACTTCCGGACAGCGGTTACTTGCGCGCGAAGTTGGCACAAGAGAACCTGATCAAGGCCTCCAAGATTCCCTATACGATCGTGCGCTCAACGCAGTTTTTCGAGTTCCTGAAAGGCATTGCCCAGTCCAGCACCGTCGGCCAAACGGTTCGCCTATCACCGGCTCTTCTGCAGCCCATCGCCTCCGATGACGTGGTCGCAGCGCTTGCCGATGCGACACTTGGCGCGCCGGTCAACGGCACGATCGAGATAGCCGGTCCCGAGCGGCTACCTCTCGACCAGCTTGCCCGGCGCTACTTGAGGGCAAACCAGGATCCGCGCACCCATGCCCGCTACTTCGGCGCAGAGATCGACGATCAATCCCTCACCGCCGGCGACAATCCGCGCCTCGGCTCGATCCGCTTTGAAGATTGGCTCAGTCGCTCCGCACCTCGCAAATGAGGGAATTGAGATGCCGAAATCCCTGTGGCTTAGCGTGGCCGTGCTGTTCGGCCTCGCTTTGGCAGCCAACGGCATCTTCATGTTGGTGGCGCCCGAGAATTGGTACTTTACGGTACCTGGCGTCACCTCCACAGGACCTTTCAACCAGCATTTCCTCCGCGACATCGGCTTGATCTTCCTGTTTCTCGGCGCCGCCTTCCTAGGAGGGGCGGCACGACCGCAGTTGCGCGTTTTTGCTTTGGGCCGGCCCGACCCTCTGGCTTTTCGGCCACGCCTTCTTCCACTTCTGGGAGGTGGCGGTCGGTATCTGCTCACCCTCCGTCCTTGCGCGCGACTTTCCAGCTGTCACCCTGCCGGCGATCATCGGAGTGTCGCTTACCATCTGGGCAATCCGTAATGCGCGCTCGGCAAGAGCCGCATCCGCCTCAGTCCACGCTGGCCTTTAGGTGGCTTTGTCACATGGCTCGAAACACGCACTCACGGTCGGAGCCGACGTACTGCTCCTCCGGCTCCCTGCCCACAGCCGCACTTGAACTAGGCCCGTTGGAGTTCGCCGACAACTTGCCGCGCCCGATCAAGGAACAACGATGCAAGTGGGCTCAGCGACCGATTTTTCACGGTGATGCTTCCAACCGCTAACCGTTGATCGGCCAGGCGGGCGGGCAAAATCTTCAAGCCGACCCTGCGGGTATAGTGCGCGACCGAGCGCGGCAAGATCCCTATGTAGTTACCCGCGGCGATCAGATTGGTGGAGAGCTGAACTGATAATGTCGCCAGGCTGGGAATCGGAGGTTGCAGTTTGGCTGTGCGAAAAATCTCCAAGATGAGAACACCGGGGACGCTGTCGTAAGGAGGCAAAACCCAGGGCTCTTGCACAAGATCGCGCAGTTCGAGACTTCGGCGACGCGCCCACTTGCTGTGTGCGCCCGCCACTGCCACGAAGGGCTCATCGAAAAGTGTTTCGACGGCCAAGTCTTCGTCAGCGACGGGCAAGGGAGTTCGCCCGAATAGAAGCTCCACAGTCCTGTGGCGCAGCTCTTGCACCTGCATAACGGCGGTGTTGGCGTGGACGACGTGGAAGCGCACCTTGGGATAGTCACGCGAGAACCGTTCAATGATCGCGGGCAGCAAGCCTGCAGTGATGATGTCGGGACAACCAATGCGCAACTCGCCTGAGGTGGGGTCGTCAAGGAACTCGATCTGCTTGATGCCCTGGCGCATCTCGTCAAACACGGCGACACCGCATTTTAGCAGAGCCTGTCCATATGCCGTCGGTTCCACCCCGTGGGCTGCGCGATCGAAGAGCCGCACACCGAGAGTGTGCTCGAGATCCGAGATCGTCTTGGATACGACAGGATGCGAGACTGCAAGCCGCGCGGCCGCTTTGGACATGCTCCCTGCCTCGGCAACCGCAAGGACGATGTGAAGATCCCGCAACCTCACCCGCCGGCCCGCCCGATCGATCCAATCCATGCCGGATACCCCTTAGCCAAATGACTACGTCCCTGTCACGAATACGAACTTCACAATTACAGGAGCCGAGGCCACACTTGCAACGCTGAACTGTCCGTTCAATGACTGCAGCCTGGAGAAATGCCGATGAAGATCAATTGCCTTCTCAAGAGCCTTGCCGTCGTCGCCAGTCTCTCGGCTGCCGCCGATGCTGCCATGGCCCAGGAAACAGTGAAGGTCGGCATGGTCATGCCGCTCACGGGCGCGCTCGCTGCCGCAGGCAAACAGGTGGTCGCCGGAGCCAGGTTCTATATGCGAGAGCACGGCGATATTGTCGCCGGCAAGAAGCTCGAACTTATCGTGCGGGACGACGCGACGATTTTTGATGTCGGCAAGCGGCTGATCCAGGACCTCCTCGTCAATGACAAGGTGAACATCATTGCCGGCGGCATAACCGGTGATCTGCTTGCCAGCGCGGCGCTGATCACAGAAGCCAAGAAGCCGACGGTAATCATGCTGGCCAGCACATCCACCTTGGTCGAGAAGTCACCGTATTTCGTGCGCACCAGCTGCACGCTCGCGCAATCGTCGGGCGTGGTGGCCGATTGGGCGGTCCAGCAAGGTCTGACAAAGGTCGTAACTTTCGTCACCGACTTTTCCCCTGGCCACGAGGCTGAGGCAACGTTCAAAAGTCGCTATCTCGCCGCCGGCGGTCAGATCGTCGAGCAAATCCGGGTTCCACTGCAAAATCCCGACTTCGCCCCGTTCCTGCAGCGGGCTCGTGACGCCAACCCGCAAGCCATCTTTGCCTTTGTGCCATCGGCTCAAGCCGGCACGCTTGGCAAGCAATTCGCGGAGCGGGGAATGGACAAGGCCGGCATCAAACTGATCGGACCCGGTGATATCGCCGACGATGAGCTGCTGCCCAGCATGGGAGATGCCATGCTCGGCACGATCACAGCTCACTTCTATTCGGCGGCGCACCCCTCCCCCATGAACAAGGCATTCGTCACCGCGTTCCAGAAGGATCAGGGCGTGCGTCCGAACTTCATGGTGGTCAGCGGCTACGACGGCATGCACCTGATCTATGAGGCGCTGCGCAAAAGCAACGGGGTCAGCGACGGCGACACCTTGGTCGCGGCAATGCGTGGGACAACATGGGAAAGCCCGCGCGGACCGACTTCCATCGATCAAAAGGGTGATGTCGTTCACAACATCTATATGCGCAACATTGAGAAGGTCGGCGGCGAACTCTTCAATATCGAGTTCAAGACCTTCGAGGCGGTGAAGAACCCGCAAGTCGCAGTGCAGTAGCGACCGAATTGCAGGCAAAGCACCGAGCGGGGCCAGTAAGGCCTCGCTCGGCCATTTCCGCGAAGAACGAGCGTGGAATCTCCATGAATGTGATCGTCGTAGGCGGCGGCATTGCTGGCCTGACAATGGCCCTTAGCCTGCATCAGGCAGGCATCCGCGTCCGCGTCTGCGAGGCCGCCGAAGATGTGCGCCCACTGGGTGTAGGTATCAATTTGCAGCCGACCGCGGTACGCGAGCTCACCGAACTTGGTTTGGCCGAGCAGTTGAACCACGCCGGGATCACAATTGGCGCGCTCAGTCTTTTCAACAAGCACGGCCAGCTGATTTGCACTGAACAACGCGGATTGTCGGCTGGCTACCACTGGCCGCAATACGCTATCCATCGCGGCCGGCTGCAACTGCTGCTGTGGCGGGCGGCTCAGGAACGACTTGGAGACGTCAATGTCCGCAGCGGTTTGGAGTTTAAACACTTCGCCGAGAACGATACCCGCGTGGCCGCGACATTCCTGGACCGGAGGTCCGGGAAAACTGTGACCGACGAGACCGATGTCCTCATCGGCGCAGATGGCATCCACTCGACGGTTCGCAGACAGCTTTACCCAAACGAGGGCGAGCCACGCTTCGGCGGGCAGATCTTGTGGCGCTTTGCGATCGAATCGGAACCGTTTCTCGGCGGCAATAGCCAGGTCATTTGCGGGCATTTTCGCCAACGGATCATCGTCTATCCAATCGGTCGGAGCGCGAGAAGCGGAGAACTCGAGACCAACTGCATCTGTCAAATCGCCGTTGCAGGCATGGCGCCGGCACGCGAAGATTGGAACCGCCGGGCATCGCGGGAGACCGTCTTGGCCGCATTCGGTGCCTGGAAGTATCCCTGGCTCGATATGCCGGCATTGATCGCGCGGGCGGCGGAGATTTTTGAGTTTCCATTAGTTGACCGTGATCCCGTCGAAACCTGGACGCGCGGCCGGGTCACGCTCATTGGAGATGCCGCCCACCCTATGCAGCCAATTGGCTCCCAAGCCGGTTCTCAAGCGATCATTGACGCCCGCGTGCTCACCGCTGCGCTTGCCGCAGCTTCAGATCCTTCGGAAGCTCTACGCCGCTACGACCTTGAGCGCCGGCCAGCCATGAATGATATCACGCTACGCAACCGGCAGTTTGGCCCGGAGGCGGCGATGCAGTTGGTGGAAGACCGAGCGCCCAATGGCTTCGCCAGGATCAGTGATGTGATCTCGCAAACCGAGCTCGACGAAATCACCACATCGTTCTCCGTTGCAGGCGGGCTGGACACGGAACAGGTGAACAACAGGACATCGTTTGTCGGCGCCCCGAGCAACCCCGGGCATCCACGCGGTTCGTGATCGTCTGCCCCGGGCAAGGGCTGTCCTCCAGCCCCGGCGTCAGCAAGCAGGGTTTCTGGCCAAAGTCCCCTCAGACCCCGCCTGGTGTCGGGGGGAGAGAGACACCCATGTATGCCGGCGTCGGGCTCGTGCACCGCAGCAGATTATTGTTCTCCTCGATCACCTCGTCAGCCCGCGCGAGGACCGCCGGTCGACACCCAAGTCCGCCCCGGTCTTTCGGTTGATTACCAGGCGTATCGGTAGGTTTGCAGGTTTGGCACCTTTGCGGATTTTTTCGACATATGCAGCTGCGCGGCACACATGCACCCCTCGTTCACGGCCCAAGCGGTAACAGCACCGCCCGACCCTTGTGCAGCGATTGGCTTACTGCCGACGTCCATTCCATGTATTTGACGCCAGTAAATAAGTCCGTGTGTGTCACGCGCTCCATGCCCCGGATGCAGTTGACGAACTCCTCCTCCACGCGCCATCCGCCGCGTTTGGCAGGATCAACCTCTACCGGTTCCAACTCCCCCTTGCCGCGCTTGCCCGCTGAAAGCGCCAAGGCGCCACCGACTGGTTGCCGCAACCGGATTGTACCGTCCGTACCGAATATGTGGACGTCCGCCAAGTTCGGAGCGTGGCCTAGTACGGTCGAAACATTGAGGCGCATCTGCCCACCTTGGGCCATGGCACCGATGACGTCGATATGATCGGGGATCTCCATCGGCACCCGGCGACCCGAGGCGTCATGCCGATGCCTGACAACGCTCTGGCCAACGGCCATGACCGACCTTGCGGGGCCCACCCAGCGCATCATCGCTTCGTACCAGATCCCCAAGCTCATGATGTTATCGCCAGAAAATACCCGGTTCTGACGCCAATGCTGCTGGGCAGAGCCATCCGGATAGCTCCGGGCAGCGGCAATGCATGCATCGACAGAGATCAACTCGCCGATATATCCGCCCGCGATCATTTCGATGATGGTGCGGTCGAAGGCCAGCGTATGGGGCGCGGGAACGATCTGTACAGTTAGCGCGGGACGGCGCAGCGACGCCTCTAGCATGGCGCGGGCTTCACTATGGTCCATGGCCATGCGCGCTTCGCAAAGCACGTGTTTACCGGCCTCGAGGGCAGCGATGGTCAGCGGGGCATGCATGTAGGGCCACGTGCCGATACAAACGGCATCGATGCTCGCGTCTTCCAGAAGGGATTGCCAATGGTCGTGAATTCTTGCAATGGCAAACTCGTGGGCCACGCGTTGGCTCGATTCTCGCGTCCGGTTGGCGACAGCGACGATCTGGACGTCGTCCTGCTTTGCAAAACCCGGAATATGCAAGGCTCTGGTGTTGCCGCCGGCGCCGATCAGGCCGACGCGGATGTTCTTTTCCGACATGAAGCAACTCACCTTTCTGTTGACGGTGCTTACCAAACGACTACCGGCTCCTCGCGTCCGGCATATCTTCAGCTACGGAAGTGATGGGTCCCAGCGCGCCCCAGCATACATAAATCTCGAGCCACTGGCCGTAAAATGCGCCCCTCTTGGCTACTCACCCCGCGCCGCGGCGCCAAGCGCAGCGGCAAAGACGACCAGCCGTTGCCGCGCGAACGTCTGCGAGCGCCGCTCGGGACGCCAGCTATATCGCCAGCGCCCGCCGCGAGTTCGTCTCGCCCAAGGTCACCGCGTCGAGCCATGCCCTCGGTGCCATGGGATCTTCCTGTCGACATGGCCGGCGTCGGCTGCGCGCGCGACGTTGCCCGACGCGGTGCGCTTACTTGCAGGCGTGCTTGGCATGCGCGAGAGCGCAACGACGCCTGGTTTGGCGCGAACGCAATAGCAAATCGCCAGTGTCGACGGCCACACGATGGGCCTGCATTGGTTCCTGTCTACCGCGAACCGGCGCAGCAGCATCGTGCATGATGTTGGCGCTTCGGCACGCTGGGGCGACACCTGCTGGATCCCTCCGTACCGTCGACACGCCACGCATCGTCGCGAGCGCGGCCGCCAAGCAGATCGACGCGCTCCTCGGCCCTTGTCGCTTGCAAAGCGGGCTCGGCATGGACTTGTGCCACAAGCCTAACGCGCTGACCATCCGAGCCAACAGCCCGAACGGCTACGACAGCAATTTCTGTCCGCTCCATTCGACGCACTGTTGCGGCTCACGCATGGCGGACGGCACAGCTTCGGACCAGTGGCTAGCGTCGTCGGGATGAGAATTTTGCTGCCCGCGTGTCGGTGCCTTCGCTCGGGTCCGCGATTGAGTTAGGCCTAGCTGTTCGAAAGTGAGAGCCGCGTCGGCGTTTGAAGGTCACGCGCGAATTGATAAGACTAGCTGCCCTCCCCGCCGCCGATGTACCCGGTGCCATCGGTGTTATTGCTACTGCCGGCTACGAACTGATGGCCGGCCAACACGGTAATCTCCGCGCGTCGGAACTGGGGTAGCTCAACAGCAACGTGACGATTATCTCTATGGGGTTGGCGGCAGGGGCTAGGATGCCTCTTCGCCGCGGTGCGATGTGTTGCCGAGTTGGTTTCTTGAAGATCAAAGGCGTTGAGCCGGAGCCCCACCGGCCGGTATTTTTCGATTCGACTGGACGACGCCGGCTGGTTGTTGCGGCGGTGAGTTGGGCAGGCGGGTCGCTGCTCGGCGTGTTGACTGCGTGTCTGATCGTAACCAGCCTGTTCGGCCCCGTGCTCCCCGTTGCCCTGTTGGGTGTGCCGCGCGAACTCTCCTCGCAGCGTCTGCTGGCGCCGGCAAGCACGGGCGAGCCTGAGTACGGGGGTCATGGGGTCCTCGCTTTTGCGACCGATGCCGCCGCTACGGCCCGCTACGCCTATCTCGTCAATTGGGACGAGAACAGCTTCTCCTCCTTAAAGCGCAACGCGCGCTCGCTCGATCACCTGATCGTGGAATGGCTGCACGTCGTAGGCCCCGGAGGCGTGCTGTTACGTGATGCACCGATCCAAGAGGCGCTGGTGAACGGTTGGCTGCAAGCCAACGCACCGCAGCTCAAGGTCCTACCATTGGTCAACAACTACGATGAAGTCCACTCGCGCTGGGATCCGGCTGCCGCCGAAGCGGTATTGCAATCCGCCCCGGCGCGCGGGCAGTTCGCCTCCGACATCAATCGCTTCGTGACCGATGGCCACTACGCCGGTGTGGTCCTCGATCTGGAACAAATCCCGATAGACGCGCAATCGGACTATGTAAAGCTTGTGCATGAACTCGCCGAAATCTTCCGCGATCGCGGCCTCCAGCTGTTGGTCGCGCTGGCCCCGAACAGCACCGCCTACGACTACGCCGGACTGGCGGCCGCCGCCGACGGGCTGATCGTCATGAGCTACGACGAGCACACCGAAAAAGGCGTCCAAGGTCCACTGGCCAGCCAGGGTTGGTTCGAAACTGTTCTTGCCCGGCATCTCAAGAGTCTTCCCGCCGACAAACTCATCGTCAGTATTGGCTCCTACGGTTACGACTGGGAGAATGGGCAAGCGGCCCAGGAAATCTCCGTGCAGGAGGCCTGGGAACTTCTGGAAGAGTCACGGGCAAGACTGAGCTTTGACAAGAACTCGTTGAACCCAACCTTCAGCTACTTCGATGCCAGCAGCCAAGCACGGCACCAGGTTTGGTATCTGGATGCGGTGACCGCCTACGATCAAATCGCCGTGGCATTGCCGGCGCGGCCCAAGGGCTTGGCATTGTGGCGGCTGGGAACCGAGGACCCAAGCATTTGGTCGGTGCTTGGCCGCGGCCGGTCGGCGGATGCGGCAGCGCTCGCCGCCATCAAGACCCTGCATGCAGGCTATGACGTGCTCTACAAGGGCAAGGGAGAGGTCTTGAGCGCCAGCGGGGTGCTGCAAGAGGGCAGCCGGCAAATTACCCATGATCCCGCCAGCAATTTGATTACCGCTCAGCAGATCGGTGCTTTTCCGAAAGCCACCACCATCACCCGCTGGGGCGCACGCAATGATAAGGTGCTGGCTTTGACCTTCGATGATGGACCCGACCGGCGCTTCACGCCCAAGATCCTCGACATTCTGGCCGAAAAGAGCGTGAAGGCCACCTTCTTCATTGTGGGTTCCGCCGGAGCCCTCAATACCGATCTGCTACGCCGCATCTACCGCGAGGGGCATGAGATCGGCAATCACACCTTTACGCATCTCAATACCACAATTGCCTCCCCCGAGCGCCTTCAATTTGAGATCAACGCCACGCAGCGGCTGATCGAGTCCGCCGTCGGGGCACGTACCACTTTGTTTCGTCCGCCCTACGGTGCCGATCTCGAGCCGCAGACGATCGACGGGGCACAAGTTCTCACGCTTGCCGGAGCGCTTGGCTATCTCACCATCGGCATGGATATCGATCCCAAAGATTGGCAGCGACCGCTTGCCTCTCAGATCGTTGCCGCCACCATCGAGCAGGCATCTAAAAGGAATGGCAAAGTTATTCTCTTGCACGATGCCGGGGGCCTGCGTAACTCCACGATCGAAGCGCTCCCGCAGATCGTTGATAAATTACGGGAAGCAGGCTTCCGCTTCCTGCCAGTGCACGAGCTTCTGGGCCTGTCCCGCGACGAGGTGATGCCGCGAGTTGGACCCGAAGACGCTTGGATTGCGGCTTCGAACTATGCGGGCTTTGCCGTTTTCAAGAACATGAATGCCGTCCTGACGCTGTTCTTCTACGCAGGGATTGTGCTTGGGACCGTGCGGCTCGTGTGGGTTGTTAGTTTTGCGCTGGTGCATGCGCGCCGGGAGCGCCAGCGGCTGCACCTGGTGTGGACGCCAACTTCGATCGCAGCGCTCATTCCCGCCTTTAACGAAGAAAAGGTGATCTGCAAATCTGTGCAGGCGCTGCTGGCTTCGCGCGAGAGCAATTTCAAGATCATCGTCATCGACGACGGATCCAGCGATGCCACGATCGACGTCGTGCGTCGCACGTTTGCACACAGCGAGCGCGTGAGCGTGCTCAGTAAAGAGAACGGCGGCAAGTGGGCTGCCCTCAACTACGGATTGGCCCATACGGACGCCGAGGTCGTGGTCACCCTCGATGCCGATACGCAGTTCGAGCCAGATGCGCTGCGTTGGCTGGTCCGGCATTTCGCCGACGCAAACGTCGCCGCGGTCGCCGGCGCGGCCATCGTTGGCAATCAAATCAATCTCATCACCCGCTTCCAGGCACTGGAATACCTCACCAACCAGAACCTCGACCGGCGCGCGCTCGAAATCGTCAATGGCATCACCGTCGTGCCTGGCGCCATCGGCGCTTGGCGACGCAGCGCTCTGCTTGCAGTGGGTGGTTTTCTGCCCGACACGCTGGCAGAGGATGCGGAGGCAACGGTGCGCCTGGCGCGGCGCGACTGGAAGGTACTCTACGAGCCGCGGGCGGCCGCGCGCACGGAGGCCCCCGAAACCATCGGGGCCTTCATGAAGCAGCGCTTGCGCTGGATGTTCGGCACGCTGCAGGTGGCGTTCAAGAACCTCTCGGCGATATGGCGGATTCGGCCGATCGGGCTCGGCCTGTTTGGGCTGCCCAACATCATCATCTTTCAGTTCGTTTTCACGCTGATCGCCCCAGCCATGGACCTAATGTTGCTGTGGTGCATCGCTTCCGGGATCAACAATTACGTCTCAGGTCCCCCCGACGCCGTCTTTCCTCCGGCCTTGCTAAGAGTAGCGGCATACTGGGCCTATTTTCAGATCTCGGAAGTCGCCACCGCCGCCCTGGCGATGGCCATCGAGCCGAAAGGCCGTGGCATGTGGCGGTTGCTGCCACTCCTGGTGCTGCAACGCTTCTGTTATCGACAGCTGCTGTACGTGACGGCGCTGCGCGCCGCGGCCGCGGCGCTGAAAGGGCGCATGCTGGGCTGGAACAAGTTGATCCGGACCGGACGCGTGGTTGGACATTTCGGCGTCTGAATCGTGCACATGGATCGGCACACGTGCGTCCGTCGCGGCTGTGGTTGGGTATCCAGAACGAGTGAAGACGGTGCAACATGGTTGACACGCCACGGTCCCGCCTCCAGCTGCTGGGAATTGCACTCGGTGTCATGGGTTGGTCCAACGTGGCAAGCGTTGTAGAGGCGTCCGCTGGACCGGGCGTTGAGAGTCAGACGGCGAAGCGCGAGAGGAAAGGGGCACCATGGAAGAGCGCGCACGCCACGGTGTTCTGGGTTGGTGAAACCGAGACCGCCGACAACGATCACATTGCCAATCTCAAGAGCGCCTGGGATGCGAAATGGCTCGAACACTTTGGCGGCGTTGATCATCCCAACCACCGCTGCGGCTACCAGCCGTGCGGTTTCAAACCCAAGGAAAACCCCTTCTATGTCGCACTTCCTTACGACGACATGCAAGACAATGGCACTAGGAAGGAGGTCAACTACTTCATTCCCTGGGACGCGCCTGGGGCAAAACAATCTCTACTGAAAAATCGATGGGTGGCCATCCACGCGAATGGCATCACTTGCTACGCGCAATGGCAGGACGTGGGTCCGTTCCAGAAAGACGATGCCCACTATGTCTTCGGAGCCGCGGCCATACCGAAGAACACCAAAGGCGTCAGCGCCGGCATCGACCTATCTCCAGCCGTTAGGGATTGCCTCCAAGTGGGCGGCCTGTCAAAGGTCTCGTGGCGGCATGTCGAATGGCGTGATGTTCCGCGCGGTCCCTGGAAAGACACGATTACCACGCGTCCCGGACCTTAGCGGATGCCGCCGCGCTGGACCTGCCGTGGCCAGCTCCGAGCGAGCGGACTGGCTGGTTACCGCGCCGAACAGACCGTACATCAAAAGGTGCGATCGACCGGCAGGCCTAGCGCCATCGCACCTGCGTATTCGGCCTGCTGTCCAGATATCAGCGGGTGATAGCGAGCGATCTGGATATCGCAAAATCGGCGCTCAAGGCCGCTGGCATGATAAAATCCAGCGCCGCCGGCGAGTTTGCAACGCACAGTCGACGTCGCGATCGCGTGTCTCTCCACGAGTTGTCGACCGATCATAACCTAGTTGACTGAACAGGCCGAGGGCGCGTTGAGACAGGCGGTTGCGAGCATGAATTGGTGGGCGAGCCGCGCGGCTGTCAGCGCGGTATCCACGCGGCCGGCGAACTGAATCGACTGCTTGAGTTGGTGGTTTTCGCTTGCCGAGCTCAATGGCGATGTCGCGCGCACTTTCAGCCACGCCAAGGGACACCGCATAGATGAGAGGCAAGGCGACGGTGGCATTTGCATGGAATAGGGGATGCCATTCGACCGGGCTCACAACCTTATGCATTGGGTCACGAGTGACAGCACGCTCGAGGCTGATCTCGTCTCTTAGACCCAGGGAACGAACCGGCTCGCTGCGACGCCAAAGACGTCCGCCTCTCGCCACAGGAGCCGACGTGGCATTGCCCTCACTCCGCAATTGTCCACCCCGTCCGCCATTGCTATTGCTCATGCATAGCAATCCCGGATCACATCTCCCGGGAACCCAATCAGATGAGGGCAGCATGATCCGCATCGCCCGAATTGACGACGTTGCACGCATTCTAGAGATCGCGCGTGCGGCCTATGCGAGGTATGTGCCAAGGATCGGTCGGGAACCGGCGCCGATGGCGGCCGACTATGATGCCGATGTGCGCGCCGGACGGATTGTCGTCCTGGAGGTCGAACGCAACGTCATCGGCTACCTGGTCGCCTGGTCGGAAGATGATGCTTACTTCATCGAGAACATTGGCATCGAACCGCAATGGCAGGGCAAAGGATGGGGCCGCCGCCTGATGGCTCATGCCGCCACTGAGGCCGCGCATCTTGGTCTGCCCGCGCTGCGGCTCTACACCAATGTGGCGATGACCGAAAACCTCTCCATGTACGCGCATCTTGGATTTGTCGAAACGCATCGCGTAACGGAGGATGGCTTCAATCGTGTCTACATGAGCCTGCACCTTGCGGAGAGGCCGACATAACCGGTTGTCGATGACCTAGGAACGACGGGCATGACGTCGTCGTAGCGCTGGAAGGCGCGCGCGAGGTGGCTCACGAACGCGTGGCCGGCGAGAGGCGTTGAGCGTCTGCCACTGCCTGGTCACCCTTCCTGACGACCCCGAATGGGCCGAAAGGTGGACAGTCGACTGGGTTGTCGGTCGGCGTCTAATCCGGACCCACCAAACACGCGGCCAGCGCCACGCCCTCCGGTGCCTACGATGCGTTGGCCTCCAGGCTCGGCGCTGCAGCTCTGCAATCCAGGGAGGGTCAGCTCTTCGAGTCCGATCCTGATCACGGGTTCGCTGCCGTTTGACAGGATTACTCATTCCAAAGTGCCGGGCGCAAATAAGTCGCCCTAAGGACGTCGCCGACACGCACTACCGCTGGCTCCAGGTAGGCATCGGGAAACGGGGTGGTCGGGTCGCCACTTCATCTGGCCAAACAACGACTTGCTTGCCGTCCTGCCATTGAATCGTAATCGCCTTGTGTGCGGTCTGGAATCCGCGCGCGTCGACCGCGAAATCGCCAAGAACAGTCTTCGTTTTGGTGTTGAGGAGCGCCGCGCGGAGCTTTTCTGAATCCCAGCTGCCAATGCGCCGAATAGTGTCCACGAAGAGCTTGCAACCCGCGTACGAAGCCACGGACTGAACGGATGGAGTGCGGTTGAATTCCTTCTCGTAAGCCGAGACGAATTCCCGATTGCCCGAGTGTGGCAGCGTCGCCTCCCAGAAGGAGCCGCTGTAGACGTACTCGGCATCCTTTCCGAGCTTGGTATAGTAGTCGGGAAGCAGCCCATAGGGGACGCTGCTCAACATCTTGACGTTGAGGTCCACTTCCTTCATCTGGCGATTGATCGCGACTAGATCCTCGATGCGTACTGAGGCTGCCATCAGCACATCCGGCATCGTCGCCTTTGCCTTGTTGAGGATGCCTGAGAAGTCAGTCGTACCGGTCGGGTAGCTTTCAAGAAAAACAACTTCGAGTCCCTTTTTCTTAGCGAGCTCGCCTGCACCCTTGGCAGCGGCGTTCGCGACCAGTCCATCGAGCTTAATGACCGCCACTCTCTTAAGGCCATTCCTGACCGCCAGATCGAGCAGACCTTCCGGTAGGCTCTCAACCGGCGAAAGCATCATGATGAGATATCGGCGACCCTTCTCCCAGATCGCCGTGCTTCCCGCCGTCGGTACTACCATGATCATGCGATGCTTTTCAGCGAGATCGGCGACTGCCTCGGTGATCGCCGAGCCGTACGGCCCGAGCACCGCATCGACCTTGTCTTCTGTAATCAGCTTCTCATAGTTGCGAACGGCCGTGCTCTCATCGGACTGATCGTCGTAAATCACGAACTCGATCGAACGGCCGAGTACTCCACCTTGCGCATTCTCATGCTTTTGACACAGCAGGTAGCCTTCGCGGCAGTAACCACCCTGCAGCGAATACTGTTTTCCAGTTAGTGAAAGCGACGAACCAATCCTGAGTGATTTCTCCGCTCCGCTCGTTTCGGACGACGCGACGAGCATGGTCGCGGCAAGCCACACCGCTGATAGGAATGCATTCCTCATGCGCGAGCCTCCACCCTTGCGGCACGCATCACCGTTGAGACGGGACGATACGTTGCTTGCCGTTGATGTGTCCAATGCATTTGTGTTCTTATTGCTTATGCAAAGATCGAGAGAAGGTTAAATGAACCTCCGCTATCTCCATACCTTCGTCAGCATTGTTGAATTCGGCAGCATTGCCCACGCAAGCACGCGGCTCAATGTGAGCCAGCCGGCGGCGTCGCGCCAAGTTCTCGCGCTTGAAGCTGAGCTGGGGGTACAGCTGTTCGACCGGGTTGGACGAAGACTGCGGCTAACGTCACACGGCGAAGATTTGCTGCGGCAGAGTCGCCGACTATTGATGGAAGCTGATGTGCTGAGCGCGCGAGCGCGGGCACTCAAAGGCGGCCACTCTGGAATCTTGCGCGTCGGGGCAACGCCGATGGTGATTGAGCATCTGCTCTCGACCTTTCTGGGTAAGTATCAGGTCCGGCATCCAGGTGTAGAAGTACATTTTGTCGAGGATGGCGGGCTGCGCTTGCCCAGCCGTCTTGAGCATAGCGACGTTCATTTGGCGCTTATCGTTCCCGATGATCGTTTCCGGAGTCGCCTCCTTTTCCCATCCCACAACCTCGCTGTGCTCTCGAGCAAGCATCCCCTAAGCCGTCGTCGGGTGCTCGAGGTTGAGGACTTGGCGCAGGAACGGTTGCTTCTGCTCCACCGCACCTTTGGATCGCGTCAGTGGCTCGACACTGCCCTCAACAATGCGCATCTGCACGCTCGCGTTCTGCTTGAGAGCGCAGCTCCTCATACTCTCATTGCCTTGGCAGAGATCGGCTACGGTGTCGCCGTAGTTCCATCGACAGTGCTCGTTCCAACACATCTCCGGGCTCTCCCTCTTGTCCAACGTAAGGTGTCGATCGGACGATGGGTGACCATCGCCTGGGATCCTCGGCGATCTCTGTCGGCATACGTGGAGCAATTCGTAGACGAACTCGCCGCGTATTGCCGCCGCGACTATCCTGGGCGGAGCCTCATTCGGCGGGCCCCAGCGCTGCCGCGGCCGAAGTCGTGACAACGTCGGTTAGAATTCCAGCACCCTCACTCCCTAGGAATGATGCCGGCTGAGCGGCCATTTACATGCAGGTAGATGCCTGCTCTTGACATGCAGGTAGTTACCTGCCAATGTCTTCGCCGACGAGTGAGATCGATGGACATTGACAAGGTTTTTAAGGCGCTGGCTGACCCGACACGCAGAAAACTGCTTGACCTTCTTTGTGAGAGGAACGGGCAGCCTCTCGGCCAGCTTTGCGAGAACCTGGAAATGGCCCGGCAATCTGCCACGCAGCACCTCGGGATATTGGAGGAGGCCAATCTGGTGAGCACAGTTAGGCGTGGTCGGGAGAAGCTGCATTTCATCAATCCCGTGCCACTCCACGAAGTCTACGAGCGGTGGGTGCGGAAGTTCGAACGTGAGCGGCTCAGCCTGCTGCACGATCTGAAGAAAGAGCTCGAAGGAGAGTGATTATGACCAAACAGACGATCAGCTTTCTTTACGTGACCTATATTCTCTCGACGCCAGAAAAGGTGTTCGAGGCCATAACGAAACCGGACCTCGCAAGACGCTACTGGGGCCACGAGAACGTCTCCGACTGGAGACCCGGATCGAAATGGGAACATATCCGTGCCAATGATAAACGGACGGTCCAACTCGTCGGCAAGGTCATTGAGGTCTCGCCGCCGACCCGCCTGGTCATCACCTGGGCGAACGCTTCGCAGGCCTCTGACCCGGCAAGCTACAGCCGGGTGACGTTCGAGATCGAAGAATACGAGAACATGGTCCGGCTGACCGTCACCCATGACGAGCTCGAAGCCGACAGCGGGATGGCGAACGGCATCAAAAAAGGTTGGCCGGTGGTTCTCTCCAGCCTGAAATCCTTCCTGGAAACCGGCCGTGGGCTCGACGTCTTCGCCAAGCCAAAGGCGGCCTGATCCAGCGCGGCGTCAAATCCAGAACCTCCCGAGGGAAGCAATATGGCTAAGTCCTATACAGGCGGATGCGCGTGTGGCGCGATCCGTTATGAAACGAGCAGTGAACCCATCTTCGAGAACCACTGCCAATGCAGGGATTGCCAGAAACGAAGCGGTACCGGGCACGGGTCTTATCTGACCTTCCCGCAGCAAGCCGACGTGAGAATTACCGGCAAAGCGTCACAGTGGAGCGTGGCCGGGGATAGCGGGAATGACAAGATCCATGCCTTCTGCCCTACATGCGGAACACCGGTCTACCTGACATTCGCTGCAATGCCGGAATTGATAGCGGTCCACGCGACCAGCCTTGACGACCCAAGCCAATTCAACCCGCAAGCGCTCACATACAGCATCCGCGGCCATGCATGGGACCCGATTGATCCCTCGTTGCAGAAATTTGAACGGATGGCGCCCGGCTGAATTCCGCTAGGCGCATGCGAACCCGACAATGCCAGTGGGTCGCCAAGGGCTCACGTGCGCCGTAGTGCGTGAAATCCCGAATGACGGCAACGGGTCGATCTGTAATCTTCCTCGAATCCCTCTGACGATGCCGCCTCAGTCGAGCCGGAGGCCACCGCGTCCGGCTCGGTTGAAACAGATATCGGCATAATCTGGAACCCGGCATAATGGAAGGCGTCGTGTCAAAGCGCGAACACGCACCTTGCCAGTCAGGCAAGTGCGATTGAATCAAGGTGAAATGCGCTCAATGAAAGGAAGCCAACAAGGACCGCGGCGACCTATGCGTTCGCGGAGCTTCGGACCATCCGCGCGATCGGCGGCTGCGGGCGGTTATCAACTTAATCCAGGGTGAACTTTGCGGTCACGTGCCCCACGCGAAAATCAATAATCTCGCCGCGCGCTTGGTAGCGGCTTGGTCGGCCGCGCCTTGTGGTGCTTTCGGCTTGCGAGAGCGGGGCTCTACGACATCAACCAAGCCGGACGAGTTCGCCGGCTTGCCCGGCACCTTCACGGCCTTCGGCCCTGCGGTGTGCTCGCCACCCCGTAGCCGGTGTCAGATGCTGCGACGGGGCTACTGATTGCTCGGTTCTGCGAATTCGCATGGCCCAGGGTATTCCTCCACCCACCGGTTTAAACAGAGCCCAACGATGGTTGCGCCAAGCCACAAACGCGAGCCTCGCGGGTCCCATCCTCCGAACGGCCACGGTCAAGTCTTTCATCGGACAATGAACGCGAACGTAGGCCGTAGCCCTAGGGTCTGCGACGATCCATTCTGCAATGTAAAAACCTTGCGATCTGGACCGATGCGCCGGTCTTTGCGCACCCGACGCCGTGTGCCTTGCCCTCCAGCGATCAGAATGGCTTCAAAGACCCGGTGGTGCCGGCTTCCATTTGAACTCAGTCTTTGCCGCCAGCTGTCTTGCCGTCCGCGTTTTTGTTCGTAAGCCCTATCGGGTTGGTCGTCTCAGATCAGTCGCGGGGCCCAGATCATCCGCAGCATCGCCAAAATCTCAATTTGTTGCTTTCACTTTAACTGCCTGGTTACTCGATTTTGTTGCAATACCCCGAGGCACCAGAGGATCTTTGCGGGGGAAGCTGGGCTCATCCTGTCGGAGGCCGTACTTGCGCAAACCGTTGGCCACCATTGGCGCGCTCGCCGTTGCAGTTACCTCGGCCTCCGCCGGTGACGTCTACTTCGTCGACAAGAGGGGCTCAGAGGCCAAATTTGAAGTTCGTTACTTTTATAAGCCCATCACTGGCAAGATGCGGGACATCCATGGGGTGATGGTTTTGGACCCCGCCAATCCTGGCGCTTCGACCGTCAACTTTTCCATCATGGTGAACTCCCTGGACACCGGCTCTGCTGGGCTCAATCAACAACTCCGCTCTGCCTATGTTCTGGACGCGGCGAAGTTTTCGAAAATTAACTTCCAGAGCACATCGATTACGCAGACAGCTAGGATGAACGTTTACCAAGTGACCGGCGAGCTGACGCTCCACGGCGTAACGCGGAGGGTCACACTGCCAGTTGAGGTGATCAATATCGTCCAAGACGGAGGAGGCCTGGCGCGCGCTCGGTTCCTGGTAAGAACCACGCTGCGCCGTACGGATTATGGGATCACCTGGAATAGTGTGCTCGATCACGCCACCCTCCTGGTGGGTGACGATGTTCGGCTCACGGTGAATCTCGTCGCCTCGAAGAAAATGGCGACACCTTGAAATGAGAGAAGCTGCGCACGCAAAAAAAGGTAGCGGTGGCGGATGGATTACTTCCGGCGAACCTTCAAGGGGACGCCATCGCCTAGAACTGTCCCTTTCCGCGCCGCGGTCGTGCTGATGCTTTGGTGCGTCTATGTTCTCTGATCGTTGACGCCTTGGCTACACCCCCAGAGAGCGTGGAGTTTGAAAGCGCCTCTCAGCCACTGATTGCGGGCGATCGCATACAAGTTCGTCCACCGGCGCCGCGGGCGCAGGCCCATTTCCCGCGGTCATCGGACTGCACGGCTTTGCCGGGATGCATGACACGACGAGGCGAAGGCTAACAGACGCCTGTCGCCCGGGCTATGTCATCCTGCTCGTCGATAGCTTTGCAACGCGCGGCATAGAACATGCCTGCAGCGGGGGCGGATTTTTTGACAGAGCTCGCAGGCGCCCGTCAGATGCCTATGGTGCTCTCGCGTTCTTGGCTCGCCAGACCTTCGTCGATCCACGACGTGTGGCCGCAGTCGGAACCTCGCAAGGCGGTTGAGCCACACTCGGGGGCGGAGACCAATTCGTTCGAACAGTTCGTCCTTCCAAGCAAACTGCGGTTCCGGCTAGTGGGCGAGGCTGCGATTGGATGACCCCTCGCGTCTCTCGTTCTTGCAGGACAACCGCGCTGCCACGGTCTGATGGTTAACCTCGGCATCAAAAAGCTGTGCCACCATGACGAGCTGATAGTACATCGCCTCGACGAGTAGCAGCAGGCGCCTTGCGGCCCTTCCGACTCTGCCAAGGTCACGCTACTCTAGGGCTTTACTTGAGCCATCCGAGACGCAGGTGTAGATACTTTTTCAGGAGAAGGTTGCGTCTCGCAAATTGAGGGAAGCCATGCTCCGAGTACTGGATTGCCTCGTGCAGCAGCACGACTATCGCTTGGTAGTGCTTGCTCTTGGTGTGTGCGCGCTCGGTTCTTACGCCGCGATCACTCTCCTCAATCATGTGCGCGTTGCGCAAGGGCGTAGCCGTTGGTGTTGGCTAGCCGCAACGGCGGTGGCCAACGGCTTTTCCATTTGGGCCACGCATTTTATTGCAATGCTTGCCTTCAGTCCCGACGGGCCAACGGGATACGATCTCGTCCTCACGCTCCTGTCACTCGTTGCGGCCATTGCCGTAACAGGATTTGCCTACTTTATTGCGATCGGCGGGGGCTTGCCAAGGAGGGCCCTCGGTGGGGCGCTTGTGGGCGGCGGCATCGCCACCATGCACTATACAGGCATGGCGGCGTTCAACGTCACCGGATTCATTGTCTGGGACGAGCCTCTGGTCGCGGCGTCGATCGCACTCGGTTGCGCGTTTGGCGCTGCCGCGCTGGTCGTCGGAGCCGGCAACACGACATTGCTTCAGCGTCTCCAGGGTGCGCTTCTCCTTACGCTCGCGATCTTCAGCCACCACTTCACCGCAATGGGGGCAGCATCGATTGTGCGCGATCCGACGATAATAGTGGCTGGCTCCGCCATGCCACCGGGTTTGATGGCCGTCGGCGTCGCGATGGCGGGCCTCGCCATCCTGACCCTGACGCTGGTTGGTGTTGGGCTCGACCGACGGGACCGGCGACGGACGGCCGCCTTTGTTCGCGATATCGCCGCAGCGAGGAAGGCAGAAGAGCAGCAAAATCTGCTGATCGCAGAACTCGACCATCGTATTAAGAACGTGCTCGCGCGTGTCGCCGTGGTCGCGCAGCGCTCGCGCGAAGGCAGCTGCTCGATGGATCAGTTCCTCGAGGTTCTCGATGGGCGTATCCAGTCAATGGCGAATACACATGCCCTGTTGAGCCGTGGCCGTTGGAAAGGGGTCTACCTTGCAGACCTCGTGCGCCGCGAGTTGGAACCATGCATCGGCGTATGCGAAGCAACAGTTCAGGGCCCCAACGTGTTGCTTCCCGAAGAGGCCACCCAGGCGCTGGCAATGGTGCTGCACGAGCTGGTCACCAACTCTGCCAAGTACGGCGCGCTATCGACACCTCATGGTCGGGTCTGTGTACACTGGGGATGTCGGTCCGATGGGAGCTCGCAATCCGTACTCACAATCCGCTGGCAGGAGATCGGCGGTCCGCCAGTCAGGGCTCCAACCCGGCGGGGCTATGGCACGAGTGTAATCTGCGAGCTTATTCCATACGAGCTAGGCGGTACGGTGGACATTAACTACGTCACCGACGGCGTTCAGTGCCGGATCGAGTTCCCGCTTGAAAAGGTCGCTACTCACGATCGGCCAACAGCATTCGGTGGGTCTCTTTATCCGCAGCCGCTTGACGCAAGATCGCAAGCAGCGACTTCGCACTGACTTCCGACATTGGCAAGACCGGCTGGTGGCCAAGATTGAGCGCCCGCTGAAGGCCTGAGGAATTTTATGTGATCGTTTTGTTGCGACCGCGGACGAGGCGCGATGAGCCGCGGATCGACATGATCAGATACTGCATCGCGGCAGCGGCAGCGGCCCAGGGCGGCTACGGGTCGGCCTGGGACCAAGTTGGCACCGCTTGAATACGACAGCTTACGCCTCAGCTGCGCAAGCTGATGCGCTGCCGCGAATCGGTGTTCCGTGCCAGAACGGTCATCGTTCGAGCGCGGTTAGCTGATCAATCTATTGCGGAATTTGGCTCTCTAATGATCAGGGTTTGCCCTGATGGCCGCTTTCAATTCTCGCTGCGAGCATGAATTGCTAGCGCCTCGAGGGCAGTTGTTTCGCTGCTTTATTCGATTGCTGCCATTTCGCCTGCACAACCACGGAGGCCAAAAATGGCGAATGAGTTCATCGCGACCCGCCGCAAGACGCTTATCGGCGCCGCAACAGTTGCCGCAGCTTCGGCCTTGGGATCAGAGCTAGTAACCAAGACCGCGCAAGCACAGCGGCCGGCTTCAACAGCAGGGGCAAACCAATCCATTTCCGCGGAAGAGGCGCAGGCCATCGCGCAGGAAGCCTATATCTACCTGTATCCGCTGATCCTAATGGACGTGACACGCAAGCAACTGACCAATCTTGACCCCAAGGTCAACCAATTCGGTGGGCCATCTAACGCCTTTGCTCATGTCCGCGCATTTCCAACGGCCGAAATGAGGACGGTGGTTCGACCGAATTTCGATACCCTTTATTCGAGCGCGTGGCTCGACCTGACCAATGGCCCGGTCGTCGTCTCAACAGCGGATACGGGTGGCCGCTATTTCATGCTGCCCATGCTCGACATGTGGACCGATGTTTTTGCCGTTCCCGGCAAACGGACCAACGGGACTGGCGCAGCCGACTTCGCTCTCGTGCCACCGGAATGGAATGGGCGGGTCCCGAAGGGCCTTGAAAGCATCGACGCGCCGACGTCGTATGTCTGGATCATCGGCCGCACGCAGACCAACGGTGTGAAAGACTACGAGGCTGTTCACAAGGTTCAAGACGGCTACAAAATTACGCTTCTGTCAGATTGGGGAAAACCGCCGCAGAGGGTCGAGCAAAAAATTGACTCCGCGGTCGATACCAGAACCGAACCGGTGCGCCAGGTCAATGAGATGTCGGCGGATGAATACTTCAACTATGGCGCGGAACTGATGAAGCGCAATCCACCGCACAGTACCGACTGGTCAATCAATGCGCGGATGAAGCGCATTGGCTTAGAGCCGGGCGATGACTTCGACGATAGCATAGCCAGCGCCGATGCTCTTGCGCAGGGTGCAGCCGCAGGTTTGAAGCTTATGCGGGAGAAGGCACCGACGATCGCGCGCGTAACCAATGGCTGGCAGATGAACACCGACACAATAGGCGTTTACGGCAATTACTATCTTAAGCGCGCCATCGTTGCGCTAGTCGGGCTTGGCGCCAATCAGGTTGAGGACGCAATCTACCCGCTGAACGTCAGCGACGCGGATGGCAAGCCGGTCATGGCGGAAAACAAGTACATTTTACATTTCGGCAAGGACGAGTTGCCGCCGGCTGGCGCATTCTGGTCGCTGACACTATACGATGCAGAGGGCTTCCAGGTAGCCAATTCGCTCAACCGTTTTGCCATCGGAGACCGTGATCCCCTCAACTTCAGCGCCGACGGCTCGCTCGATCTTTACATCCAGAACCAGAGCCCTGGAGTTGACAGGGAAGCAAACTGGTTGCCGGCACCGAATAGCGGCCAACTCGGATTGACGTTGCGGATCTACGAGCCGAAGCCGCAGGTCGCGGACGGCCGCTGGAACCCTCCCCCCTTGAGACGCGATTCCGATGGCTCAGGCTCACGAGCGTTGCAATGATAACGGTGGTTGGGGCAGCCTTCGCAATGGCGCTAGACAAGAGACAGCGCCGCTGTGGCGCCGCGGATATCCGGCCTGCGGCAATACCCGACGTGCCGGAGTCGCGCGTCGGTCGACTCTGTGTCAGCGGCTCGCGAATAAGTTTGGGCGCATGATCACGTGACCTGACAAGTGGGATGGTAGCAACGCGCGTGGCCACAAGCGCAATTGGCGTTCTCGATCGATTCATCGCCATCGATCGAAGCCCCACCACTTATACCACGGACGACTAAATCTACACGGCGGTTCTGCCGCCATCGACCGGCAGAATCGCACCCTGGACGAAACTGGCGCGGTCGGTCGCCAGAAACACGATCGCCTCGGCAATCTCCTCAGGCGCAGCCGGTCGCCCAGCCGGCGCTTGCGCCGCGAGCTGTTGCAACACGTCGCCCATGGCCGCCGTGCCTTCGGTACGGGTCGGTCCGGGACTAACCGCATTGACGCGGACGCCCTTGGGTCCATATTCGGCCGCCCACGCTTTAGTCAGTAGATTGACGGCGGCTTTGCTCGATCCATAGAGGCTCAAGCCCGCCGCACCGTAATCGGCGACCATCGTTGAAACGTTGACGATTGCTCCTCTGCCTCGCTGCGTCATCAACGGCGCAAGCTCGGCGACGAGGAAATAGGGGGCCTTCACATTGAGCGCATAGATGTCGTCGAACGACTCTTCGCTCATTTCATGCGTCGGGCCGAACGGAAACATGCCGGCGTTGTTGATCAGGATGTCGACATGGCCGCCTCCCAGCTCGACGGCCTTTCTCGCGACCGCACGGGCGCTCGCAGCGTCGCGAAGATCGGACGAGATGAAATCGGCTTTCCCGCCCGCTGCCCGTATTTCGGCAACCGTCTTTTCGCCGCGTTTCACGTTGCGGCCCACGACCATGACATGAATGCCCGACTGGGCCAATTTGTCGGCTGTCGCGCGGCCGATTCCGCTGGTCGCTCCGGTGATGAGGGCTGTCGTCGTCATTGGCGCACTCCTTCTCGCGTTCTTTTCAGCCGCCTGCCCCCCCGCCTGCGAGAGAAGATGACGTCGAACGGGCGCGAGCGGTAGACGAGCCCCGCGTATCTGACTTATACGCTAGGTGCATGAGTGACCGGCTCCGGGAATTGACCGCCTTCGTCCGCGCCGGCGAGACCGGCAGCTTCTCCCGCGTCGCGCGCGAACTCGGGGTGTCGCAGCCGTCGATATCGCGAATGATCGCGAGCCTCGAGGCGCGGCTGGGTGTGAAGCTGCTCTTGCGCACCACGCGGCACGTCGCGCCGACCGACGCCGGCCGGGTATTGCTCGAAAGGGCACGGCACGTTCTCGACGATCTCGACGATGCCGAAAATGTCGCGCGCGGAGCAGAGGGCCTGCGCGGCACGTTGCGGGTGGCGCTGTCGGGGGCATTCGGAATTCGGGAAGTCATCCCGCGTCTCTCCGGTTTCGCGGTGCGACATCCGAAACTGGGCATCGAGCTGCTGATGTCCGACCGGACCGAAGACCTGATCGCCGAAGGCGCCGATGTGGCCCTGCGACTGGGCCCTCTGGCCGATTCCGGGTTCGGTGCGCGGTTGCTGGGCAAGGCTCCGCGCCTCGCCATTGCCTCGCCTGCCTACCTTGCGCGCAGGGGAACGCCACAAACGCCCGCCGACCTCGCCAGGCACGACTGCATTCTCGGTCCGGGTCTCTCCGGCCGAACCGGCTGGCGTTTCACGCGCTCGGGGCGGGCAACATCTATAACCGTAGAAGGGCCAATAAAGGTCGCCTCGGCCGACGGCGTCGTCGCCTGCGCCAAAGCCGGGCTCGGAATAGCGCTCGCATCTGGATGGATGTGCCGAGCCGAACTTGAGGCCGGGGAGCTGGTCACGATCCTTTCTAATTATCAACTGGATTGGGTCGAGCTGCACGCCGTTTACCCGGGCGGCCGTCGACCCTCTCTCAAGGTACGAGCCTTTTCCGATTATTTCGCGGCCCAGCTCATGCACAAAAATGAAGGTGGCTGAAGCGGCTTCAGGAGGCCGAAGCTGTTTTTGTCGTCGAACGTAGGTGGGGCGGCTGATGCGGCCCGCCGCGGACAGGCCCGCTCGACGCGGCGCGTTGCAGTTCTACCCAGGACAGTTAGTCCCAGTGGTTAGCATTCTTCGGGAAACCGGGACGCTGCACCCGTACGACGCAGAATTGTTGCCCGGTCGGTGCCTCCATTACCACCCAGCGTCGCAGGCGGCTTACCACCGTGGCGCCCAGCTTCTCCAGGCGTGCCACTTCGGCAGGAATATTGTCGGTCTCGATGTCCAAATGAACGCGGCTCTCGTGGTCCACCCGCTGGATCTCCACGATAAGCTCGTCTGGCGGAGTCTCCAGCATTCGGTAATTGCCGCGACTGTTCGGATGGCTGGGATCGACAGCGCGTCCCACTGCCTTGCCCCAGAAGCGCGCGGCCTCGTCCACGTCGGACGTCTTGCAGTCGATCAGCACGGCGCATAGGCGGGAATGGTGCATCACGGTCCCTCAGGCACGCCCGTTGACTTACACATCAGGAAGAACTCCCGCCGCTTCATTGCGATCCCCTCAATGGTCCACGTGGTCAGCATATCAGGTCTCATGCAAAGCGCTGAGGGAAATGCTGATCGCAACGGCTGCCGACCGCTCAGAAACCGCAGATGGAACGGTCCTGTTCGATTACCTGCAATCGCGTTGGTTCGAGGGCGTCGTCGGCAAACGACGGAGTTCGCGCTTTGCGTCCCCGCCGCTACTGGATCAAGCCAAAGTGCCCCGACCAACCGCAACGCGGCACAAGGAGTTTGGGACCGCGCAACCCCGAGCGGGCGAACGCGAGCGGGTACTGGTCAGGAAGCGCGAGGGCGCGCGTGCTCGAGCGGTTGCCATCACCGGAGCTCAGCGTGGGCAGTGCGCGCGAGCTTAGGAAGCAGGAGGCCATTGTGGAGCGGGAAATCACTGAATTAGAGTAGGCTGACGCCTGGTACACGCCAGAGTTCCGCAGGCAGCGGGGACCTCCGCACCTTCACCAAGATGACCTCGCGCTGGTCCTCTAAGAAGTGCAATGCCGCCTCGAATTGCCTTAAGCGCGCAAAAGCTCTGTAAGTACTTCGTTCCTTGCGCTCCAGTTGGGATATGAGCGCCTTCTGGATTTCGATGCGCTGCCGCGCATTGGCGATAAGCCGATTGCTTCTCGCAAGCCGCCTGTACCAAGTCCTATGCAGCATCGCCAAGCTCGCCTTCCAACGCTGAGCAATGGTCGAGGCATAGTCTGGAACGCGATCCGTCGCTTGTCTGTAAGCCTCATGACTTAATACTCGGTCGATTATCGCCAGCTACCCGTATAACTGTACGCAAACGAACAGCACGGGTTGTAGCCACCTCTCTATACGTCATAGGTCGTTTGGCCACGATACTGTTTGTCTACGAACTATTGCATCCGCGCTGCATCGCACCGCAACGATCGGGGGTACATCAAAGTTTTGGGATAGATGGATCGAATACCGTCCCATTGGGTTTCCTGCGCAAGTTCTCGTGCCCGCGGGAGGGCTTCGAGGTGCCGCGCTACTTCTTCCACGTTAAACGTGGTCAAGTGACCGTACTGGACCAGGAAGGCATCGAACTCGCAAACTCTGCTCAGGCTGAGGAAGAAACAGTACTCCGCGCGCAACAGTGTTTGGCGGTTGATGCTTGGAACAGAAGGTCTGGTCGTGGAATGATTATCGTCGCCGACGAAAACTGGCGGCAACTGTTTGAATTGCCGTTCTAGCGTCGATCGAGTTGGCCGATGCGGCAGGCGGGCATCGTGAGGCTGATAGCCGACGGTCGCACGAACAAGGAGATTGCGCGCAGCTTCAATATCTCTTTGAGGACGGTGGAAACCCATCGAGCCGCCGCCATGCGGAAGCTCTACCTGTCCTTGCCGGTCGCGTGCGCTGCGCCGTTCGCACTGGTTTGATCGAGCCTTAACCGTCCGCTTCAAAGATATAGTAGCCGACTTGCTTCAATTGGCGGGACGCTTCCTCAAAGTCAGCGACGCCCAACAGCGGTCGCCAATTGTCGATTCGAAGTGCCTTCACGAACATCCAATGGCTCGTAGGCGTGCGGGACGGAAGATTTCGCCCGGTTATGTCAGTTGTAAGCGCACGGTCTGCATTACGCTGCCGAAACAAGTAAACGAACATCGCCTGCGCCTTCTATGGGAGGCATTGTCCAGACGTACACTTGATGTGCGCTGGGGTAAGCTATAATCCCCACTTTTGGGGAGTTGGATCGCACCGATCAACACGATCTGCCCAATCGGCCAGCTGCAGCATGTCAAAACCGACGCTGACTGAATGCCCTGTGTGTCGGGGCAAAGGCGACGTTCCAAGTCGCCTGCCGTTCCGTCGCAAGGCCTGCCCCGAGTGTGGAGGCACCGGCCATGTGACACCGAAGCGGCGCGACCAACTCATTCAAAAAACGAAGGCGAAGCCGAGGGGTCATCATCGCTTGCCTGATGGGGCTTTGCCTGGTTGGCAAACGTCACCTCGTAGATGAACAGAACCACGCGTCAGGCAAGCCCGGCGCATTCACGTGGCATTAATTCGGTCTGGTTAGCAAAGGGTGTTGCTTCATGCTGTTGGTACGGGGCTGGTGATGACGTGGCATTCGCAATTCTCGATTGGGTTGACTGGACCGGCATCTGCGCTCGGCTGTTGCTGATTGTGCTGCTCGCCCTGTTATGGGTGTGGTGGTAGCGAGACCGCGATTAAAATGCGACTGGGAGCAGACGGCGTTTGTAATGCGGGCCCCGTCTGCTCAACGGCGGCGCCATGTAGTCGAGTGCCATTCTCTGCAACGTGGCGATGGGTCCGACTGACACCACCGGACTGAGAACTTCGCAGGCACCGGGCCATAGATCATCGCCCCCAAGCAAATGCCCCTGGCGGAGTGGGTAGCAACCGGGGGGCACCGATTGGAGACTATCTCGGTTGAAGATCGGCGCCCGAGTAGGAGCGCGGGCACCTCACTCAGAGGCAGCCCATGATGCGCGCGGCAACCCGGCGTCGGCAATGACGCGACGGTGTCGGCGCGAACTCCAGCCACGTATGGCGCATCCAAAATTGCCTGCGAGATCAATCGAAAGATTGCTCGCTGACAGGGCTGCGTGATACGCGGCGAAGACATAAGGAGCAGGGCAAGGCCCAATGATCAACCAATAGCGGCGGGTTCTACGATGGGTACTGTGAGAGCCCCATTGCGCGCGTAACCCAGCAAGCGGACGTGGAGATATTGTTGGGTTACGCGCGGTGACGGCCGGGCTAGCCTTGCTAGACATGAGAGGGGCATGATTTCGCCGCTCGAGGAAATGACCACATCGTATCGTTTCCCATGGCTGCCGGGCTAGCCGTCATCTTTTCGCGTGCCGGCTACTGCTTGCGCGCGTCGAATTGCCCCCACAAAACGGGTCGCCGCTTGCGGCCGACACACGCAAGCGTGTGTCTCAGCGAGATCCCGTGAAAACCTCATGTCGCGGATACGATCGCAGATCTTCTCGGATTGATGGTCGCGAAGGTTTTCTCTGGCAGGCCAAGATTATTGGCAAGCAGTTGGCGAGGGACATGCGTTAACCAATCGGACAACAAGGCCTCCGAATAGGTGCCGCTATCGAGAACGCCGACAATCTCACATTCTTCCGAACCAATATTTTGCACGGTATGTCCGCATCCCTGTGGAATATAGGCGCAATCACCGACCGAGAGTTCCGCGACCGCCATCCTCTTGTCTGTTGCAAATAGGGTCACGCGCGTGCGTCCCTTTGCAACGTAGTGCCACTCGTTGGCATTGGGGTGCCAGTGCGGCGCATGGATGGCGCCCGGGTGCAGCTTGGTAATTACCGCGGTGATCGTCGTGGATATTGGATATTCGTGTGCCGACGCAACATGAATAGTACCACCGGGCGATTTGATGCGAGGTTTCTGAGCCATCAGCCGATAGCGATGCGTTCGGGTTTGATCGAGCACTTGCGTAGCTTGTGCCTTCGCACTGTCCCGCGCAATCACCTCTCCTTGCTTGATGTAAACTTCACCCATCGGGATCTTAGTTGCGAGGTCCTTCGGCAGGGCCAGCGCCTGCGAAAGCAGCTCAGGATCCAATCTACTAATCCAATCGCTCAAGCCAAATGTTCCGTGCTCTCCATACAAGCCATCGTCGAAGGCCAGGATGGCATGGCACGGTTCAGATCCTATCGTTTGGATCGCGTGGGCATGTGCCTTGGGGAAATACCATAGGTCTCCGGGAGCGTAATTGGCGACCTCGGTTTCTCCTTGTGGATCGACGACTGTTACCTGACAGTGACCAGCCAAGATATAGGCCCACTCCGCCGCATTATGCCAGTGCATCTCGCGAACCCCGCCGGGGTTGAGATAAAGGTGGGCTCCGGCGATGTTGGTAGCTATTGGGAGAGCTTTGCTGGTGATGTCGCGAGCCCAACCGCCCGAAGTGGCTTTGATCGCGGACTTGTCGAGCGAGGCCGTGAACGTTACGGGATCACCCGTGCGGCGAGGAATCAATGTCATGTGGTCTGTTGCTGGCGCCACATCATAGCCCAACGCATGTCCGTCATTGCCAGCCGCCGACGATTGCGATGCGGCAAGACCTCCGGTCGCAAGAATCAGTCCCCCTAGAAATGCTCTACGATTGGTTTGAGTCATGATTTCCCTCCTAAATCCATTGGACAGATCATCCTGCGCCTGGGGAAGATTTCGCCACCGACGCCGTCGTCACCTGGAATTAGGCAGACGCACGGCTAAGCTAACGCACGGGTTCACCGCCGCTGTGATCTGGAGCACAGCTTGCATACGGATTGATCGGACCCGGAGCATCTGGTTTCACTGATACGGCACGCGACAGGCGCGCTACCCTCTTCAAGACACGCAGCGCCCCCACATGGCGGATAGCCGCGTTACTTTAGGCGCTTCGCAGCCATCCTGCCGTTCCACCTCCTGCATTGGTCGGCGCCTGATTGCTGTTGCGAAGCTCGTCGTCGCTGAAATGCATGATCTTCGCTTCTGCTCGGTGCCTTCGGAGTTGGGATACGTGCTCGCCTCAACCTTGATGGTCAGAACATTTCCACTGACGGTATAGGTGCCCGACATTCCAAGGCTTCCCTGCGCCGTCGCGCGTCGACGCGTTCTTGGAACAAGCTCAGGCCGTAGCGCGGTCAACCAAATGAAAATCCCACATCGAGGGCCCCAAAGAAACGCGGGCTGGTCATTGCGGTGTGGGCCGGCGTCACACGTTGAGCCCAAGGCAGCGCTGGCACTCGGGTGGGATTTCCAGGTAGTGCAGAAATCGCTACAATCTGCCCCGGTTCAGAATTCATCCGGGGAGTCCGGACAAACACATGCTCGACGGATTGTTGGCTCCGCTTGAGCGATCAAATGCTTTTGTATGGACCGCGCTGGCTGTCGCGGTCGTGCTAACATTGCAAATCGAACCGTTTGCTGGTTGGGGTGGGAACGAAGTTCACTATTTTGATTTGGGATTGCGATCGGTCCGTCCCGAGCAATTCGGTCCAAATCACGCCGCCTTCGATCACAGCGTGGCCCGTTTTGCGAGTTTCGCCATTCTTGGTGGCACGGTCGTCCTTTTCGGCTATGACATTGCGTTGATCACCCTGCGGTTCGCCGCGATTGTTGCCTACGCAATTGCGTTTTCTTATTTGGCTCGATGCTTGAAACTGTCGCGGACCGAGACCCTCATTGCACTCATGCTGTTCGTCTTGGTTGGGCAATGCTATTTCGCCGCAGAATGGCTGTTCGCTGGCGTTGAGGGCAAGGTCTTTGCCTATGCGGCGATCTTCGCATCAATCGGCTTGGCCTGGCGTGACAAAGATTTGGCCGCCGTCGGCGTCGCCGCCGTCGCTACCTACCTTCATTTCCTGGTTGGCGGCTTCTGGGCTGTCGCCGTGATCGGGCTCATCGGACTCAAGACCGGAAACGTCCTTCGCATGGGCGGCGCGCTCTTAACATACACGGTGCTCTGCCTGCCGATTCTCGCGATCCTTCTCTATGAGTGGTTCATTGCCCCAATGCCGAACATCTCGGACCTGGATTTGACGATCAACCAGATCTATTCGGCGTTTCGCAATCCTCATCATGTCGCTCCTTTCTCGGGCCAGCTGCACGCATGGTTACCCGGGATCAGTTGGATGGTAGCGGCGACTTGCTTGGTGGCGATTCTGGCGTGGCAGGAACAAGATTCCGAGCGCCGCGCGCTCGCACGTTGGCTGCTCGTTATGTATACGTATTTGATACTGTCATTCGTACTGTCCTATTTCGATCGTCATACGTATCTCCTCGGACCGCTCATCCTGTTTCGTCCCAACTCCTTGATTCTGCTGCTCACGATAATGCTCGGCGCGCTTTGGCTGCGCCAAGCGCTCAGAAGGGATGGTGCTCGCACGCTGGTAATCATCATGCTGGCAGTCGGGATCGGATTTGCCGTGCCACGCGCAACGTCCTTTGCCCATGCTCTATTGTCCCCCCAACTTCCTCTTACACGAATGCTGACGCCAAATGAACGCGAGCTTGTTGCCTGGCTGCGAGGTAATACTCCGCCTGATGCGACTGTGGTGATCGAACCGACAAAAAAAACTGATTGGACGGTACCCTGGCTAGCCTTTGAACGGCTTATCGACCGCCCGACGCTGATCAGCTACAAGTTTGTTCCTACACAGAAGGCTGATATTGCGCGCTGGTATCGTTTGGTGCGCTGGCGGAAGGCGGTCTTCGAAGGCGATTGTGGCAGACTCTCGGAGCACCCGGCCGACTATCTGGTCACTTTAAACGTAGCCACCCTGACACGGGTGGCGGTTTGTGGCGACCTAGTCTGGACAAACGGTACCTACGGAGTTGTTCGGATTGCGAGAGGTTTCCCGTCTAAATAAGGCCGGGTTAACGTGACTGGCACGATCGTGAATGTGGTGAGCGCTTGATGGTGACGGCTATTGCGCCGCTCGACGCCAACTCGCTGTCGCGCTATCAAACTGCGCCAGACATGGTCGCGATCTTCCGATCGCTAGTGGCCAGCGCGGATCCAGAACATTGGTGCCCGGTCGACACTCACCTGTTCGAGGCGTATGGCGTTTCTGACTCACCTAAAGCCAGCGCCAACCCCTGCGGCGGTACGCGGCGCTGCTGAGAAGCAGTCAAGGGCAGCCCTCGCATCCCGGTCCTGTCAGCAGCGCCCTCGATTCCGGCCAAGCGTCGACCAACTGGTAGACTTGCGCTTAGTGCCTTTGCGACCTAAGCACTTGCAGCAAAGCACTTGAAAAGTAGAAAGCGGATTCGTCGCCGCACCAACCCCGAGTCTTTTCATAACCCGTCCGCATAGAGGAGAAAGGCTCCAACGACCTCAGCCGGGGGAGGGGAACTCGAGGAACACGTTGCCTTCCGCTATTCTCGAGCACGCAAAACCGTGGTGGCGCTGCGGCAGGTGTCAAGGGGGCCCGCTGCCACTTGCGGCTTCGTCGCTTCTACCTGGCTCAGCGTATCAAGTAAGCACCGCAGGCTATCCGGAAGTGGGGCCGTGACGACATCTGACCAGACCTCACGTAGGTGGATACCAATAAGGTCGAATGGTTTGTGCATCCTCGGCAGCATGGCACCTCCGTCGCTCCGACCACCCGCGGTCGGTGCGCTTTTCGAGCAGTCTAATTGAGCTGGATCGCTATCCCGGCGACAGTTGCGGCGTCCGGTGGGACGGGGCCTGTAGCGGTAACGAGTGGGCGCTAGCCGCGTTCCCACTCCATTGTATCAAATCTAACAACTCTCGGCTAAGCTGCAGCACTCAGATCGCGCGCATAAAAAAGCGCGGGACCGCGCATCACATCCCAGCGCCGTCTTTAGCCGGTGGATGGAGCTACTGACTTTTGACACCGCCGGCCTGCGGGAGTAGAGTTGGGTGATTATCGCAGCATCTGCGCCGCCGTCGCTACGCGGGCGAGACCTTTTCCAGTCGATCATCACGCTTGCTGCGCCTGAAGGATTGATCGACGGCTCGAGGCATCTCGACCAGAATCAAATAGGTCGTCTGGCTCTGTCACTTCGCGCCTAGCCGCACCGAAAGTTGCCACGTGTCGCCAAACCGTATTTTGGCACGCCTATCGCGTGCCGACTTTGGCCTGCTCGAACCCAACCTTGAAGCAATTGAGCTTCCTGTTCGCAAGCAGCTGCATCCACGCAATAAGCGCATTGATCATGTCTATTTCCTCGAGGGTGGCATCGCCTCGATCGTCGCCGACGGCGCGCACGCTCTGGAAATCGGGATCATTGGGCGCGAAGGAGTGACGGGTGCCCCCATCGTCATGGGGACTACCGAACGGCCCCGGCACGAGACCTTCATCCAGGTTGCCGGCTCAGCCCAGCGCCTCTCGGCGACTCATTTGCGGGAGGCGATTAGGGTAAGCGTCACCTTGCATCAGAGCTTGTTGCATTACGCTCACCAGTTCATGATCCAGATGGCGGACACGGCGCTATCCAATGGGCGCCACAAGATCGAGGAACGGTTGGCGCGCTGGCTGCTTCTGGCAGATGATCGCCTTGATCACCATGAAATCCCACTTACTCACGAGTTCCTCGGGGTCATGCTCGGCACCGCAAGACCTGGCGTAACAATTGCGCTGCAGGAACTTGAACGCAGGGGATGGATTACCCATCGGCGGGGCGCCGTCACCATCATTGACCGCAAGGGGTTGGTCAGAAGCTCGAACGGTGCCTACCTCACCCCGGACGACAGGTGACAGCGTAAGATTTCTAACCATGTTCGCCGGTGAGGCCCTCATTCCGCTGGCCTTTTTCCACAGCTGGGGGTCGCCGCGTTCGCGACTTCTCGCCATCGCTGCACTGCAGCGATGGCGGCGGGCGCGTTGACTGGATCAACTCAAGACGCTTAATCTCAAGGGGTCAGGGAAAACTCTGCAGTCCCGATGAGCATAGGGAAAATCCACGACGAGCAGGAACCTGAAGGCAGCAGCCACGCCGAGCGATCAGGAGTACTTGGCGGACTGGCCCACCGGCTGCACGAGGGGATGCGCGCGACGATTGAGGCGCTTGGCCAGAGCCATGCCCAGCGCCTGGCTGCGATCGTCGAGTTTTCGGACGACGCCATCATCAGCGAAGACCTCAACGGCATCATCGCAACTTGGAACCAGGGGGCGAAGAAGCTCTTTGGATACGAGGCCGAAGAGGCAATCGGCAAGCCGATTACCATTCTCATCCCGTCCGAGCGCCAGGATGAAGAGCTCGGCATACTTGCAGGCATCAAGCGCGGAGAGCGCCTTGATCACTATGAGACCGTTCGTCAATGCAAGGACGGGCGGCGCATAGAAATAGCGCTGACGGTATCGCCGATCATGGATACCGCCGGCACGGTCGTTGGCGCATCCAAGATTGCGCGTGACATCACGCAGCGCAAACGCAGCGAGAAGGTCCAGACGGCGCTGTACCAATTCACCGACAGGCTTTTTCGCGCGGCATCTGTCACTGATGTCTATGAGGCTGCCCTCGACGCCATTGTTAGGGCGTTAGGCTGCGAGCGAGCGTCGATCCTGATGTTCGATCGTGCTGGGACAATGAAATTTGTCGCCTGGCGCGGCTTGTCGGAGGCATATCGGCGGGCGGTCGAAGGGCATTCACCATGGACGCGAGACAGCAAGGACCTGCAGCCGATCTGGATCGACGATATCGACCGCGCTGAGCTCGACGCTTCGTTGAAAGCGACGGTGAAAGTGGAAGGAATAAGGGCGCTGGCTTTTATACCGCTGATCGCAAGGGGCGAGCTCGTCGGCAAGTTCATGGCGTACTACCCCATGCCCTATGTTTTCACAGAGGCCGACATCGACCTTGCTGTCACGATCGCCCGACAACTTGGCTTCAGCACGGAGCGTTTACGCGCCGAGGACACGAAAGAGTTGCTGCTCAACGAGAGCATGCATCGCATCAAAAACACACTGGCCACGGTGCAGGCCATTGCCGGCCAAACGTTGCGCAATACGCCGTCTGACGAACTGCACGCCTTCCTGGCCCGCCTGCACGCACTCGGCGAGGCAAATGACCTGCTGACCGTTGAGAATTGGGATCAGGCGCCGTTGGGCGAGGTGGTTAGGCGCGCCCTGAAACCCTTCGAGGCGAACCGCCATGACAGGATCATTGTCGCGGGTCCAAACGTGGCGCTGCCTGCGAAGAGCTCTTTGATGCTCACCATGTGTTTGCACGAACTCGCGACCAATGCCGCCAAATATGGCGCGCTCTCGAATGGCACCGGGCGGGTTCATGTGATCTGGGAGCTACTCGGCAACGGCAGCGACCGCAAGGTGAGGTTGTCCTGGCGGGAGAGCGCCGGGCCGCCGGTTACTGCGCCCCAGCGCAAGGGGTTTGGTTCCATCCTCATTGAGCAGTGTTTCGTAGGAGACGGCGAGACGGTGTTCGACTTTCGGCAGGATGGGCTTAGATGCTCGCTCGAACTCCCTCTTAGTTAGCCACGAGCCTCGTGCGATTGTCCGATTGTCCAACAGCGCTCGCGAGAGGATCTATATTACAACGTTTTCAGTGGGCGACTGCGCGTGTCACGTCCGTCGCTGTAGGGCGCCGAAGGCATTGACGGGCGAGGTTGAAGCAGATCGTCCCTTCTGGCTGGGCGCATGCAACGGTAGCCTTCGACCCTCCCGCCTTCGTGTCGACGACTTCACGCAGGCGCGGGCGGGTAGTACAGATTGCCGCTGAACCATATTCGCTTACCCAAACTATGGTTTGAATACGGAGGGGCTGTGATGAACCTTCAGCAGAGCGACATTGAGAGTGCAGGCCCGGGCACGGAACGCCTCGCTGCGTTTAGCGACGGGGTCCTCGCCATCATCATAACTATCATGGTGCTCGAGCTGAAGCTGCCCGAGGCCGCGTTCCACGGCGAAGTTTGGTCGAATTTCTTGGCACCGCTGGCGCCAAAGCTGGCCGTTTACGCGCTGAGCTTTTGTATCGTCGGCACCATGTGGATCAATCATCACCAACTGCTCGCAGCGGCACGCCGTGGCTCGCCCCAGTTGATGTGGATGAACTTGCTGCTCTTGTTCTTTATGTCGCTGATCCCGTTGGCGACCAGCTTCCTCGGTGAGCATCCGCTCTTGCCGCGCGCCATTTCTTTTTATGCCCTTATTCTCGCTCTGAGCTCAGCCGTCTTCAGTTTGCTACGCTTTCATCTTGGTCGCCTTCCGGAGAACGACCGAAAGCAACCTCCATTCCGGCGAGCAACTCTAGTTAGGAGCGTCGCCAGCACGCTGCTCTACACCGGCGCAGCGTTTTTGGCACCATTCATGCCCGCCACGGCACTTGCGCTAACGATTTTTGTACCAGTGATGTTCAACCTGCCAATGATATTTGGTAACGGTCCGCATTGATGCGCTCGCTTCCAACAATTCGCTCCATGTCGGAGCAGGGTCGCATGCAGCCTCAATCCGATGCGTCATCGAGCCCCTATTGCGGTTTTAGCTCCTTCAATTTCGGCCATGCTGGTGATCGACTGAGGCATGGCCCTTGAGGTAGAGCCGAGGATGAGCGCGGTAGCTTGAGGCTTTTGCGCCTTCAGGGCGCACGGCCAAGACCAGACGAAATTCGACGGGCCTCCAAGCACGCATGCTCATCCACTGCTTCGACCGGCAAACGGCAGTCGAGGACGTGCTCGAGCGGCTTGCCAGTGGGCAGGTATCAGCACAAGCTGGAGGAGAAAGAGGCCTTGCTTGGAGACTTTCACCATTTTGGGTTCGAGCCCCCTGCTTCCGAGAGAGAGAAGCCGGCGTCAATTAGGCGTCGCATTCGCGAGCTGCCGGTACCCGGCACTGAAAGCCCGTGCCGGCGCGGCTGATGCACTATTTCGTACCGGGGCTCTGCTCGTACTTCGCTCCAAACGAAAAGGCACCCGGCGGAACGGGTGCCTTTCCACAATCGGGATACCAGGGCGGCGCGTCGACGGCGCGTTCTTAGCGTCCCGTTGAAACCTGCAAACCGAACGCGGACTGGGCGGTTCGGTTCCGTACTTGAAGTAAGTTCTGCAGCGACAGTGTGGCCGGATAGCGACCGATTTCAGCACTCTGGCGGTTGGGTGCGGGTCCTCTAAGCTCGGGTCAACGAATTCGCCGCGGAAAAGGTCATACCCGTCAGCCTTCAGATGATCGATGACATCTTGGGAGTCGCCGATGTCCCATGCATCAGGGGAACCTCAACGTGTTGATTACCTCGGAAATATTCGCTCTGTGTGCGTTGGTTATTGGGGAATTTTTGTCCCCATAGCACTCCATGGAGAAGGCGAAATTCTCGCTTCGCTCTCGTCTTAAAAAATGAGCATCAATGTTTCCCGTGTCTAGCCCGCGCGCCTAATTCATGAGCAATCGTCCAAGGCAGCAGCACTTAACTCCCCGTGTTGCACAATTGCCGATCTCGGCCCGCGCGGCCTCCCGCTAAGGGGGCGTGGGTTGCAGACCTGCCATGCGAGAATTGCAGCTTATACGTCCTAACGTCCGGCCCTATCCTAAACCCCTGACGCACCCCAGACCCTACGCACCGCGTCAGTTCCTTGGCCCCGTTAGCCTCATCGGCACCTTTGGCACGGGTGTCGAGTTCGCTACCGGGGCCTTTGTTTTAGAGGCAGCCACCTCAATCTCGACGAGCCCGCCGTGCGACACCAATTTTTGGCCAGGGCGATTTTCGCACATTTGCGGAGCTCGAGTCCTAGTAAGTTACTGTCACTCGCGCGCGGGCCTTGCGAGCTTCCCGCGGAGATTTCTGAGCACCAGCCTCTCGACGCGCGGTAGCCTTTTTGGTGCGCCCCGCGATTCAAACCTGACGAACCCGTGCCGGCTTTGAGGAAGGCCCTGCCCCGCTGGGACAGGCGCCCCTCAAGGGGCTGCGCGCCGCTGCAGGCGACACACGTTCGAGAGCCCCCGACCAATTTCTTGCGCCCTGAAACTCAATGCACATCGTCTGGCTCCCGAAGTGATTGGTCCCCTTCACCACGACCCCAGCGCCATTCGATCGCGCTCATCAGCACGCCAACTGCCAGCAGGACGAGGAAGGCGTAGGTCGCAAATCCGGCCATCTCTCGCCATGCGCCGGCTGTCAGCACGAGGCAGACAAACGCCAGAATATAAAGGCCGGTAACGACCCTTGATACTACGCGAAGCGCTCTCATCGTTTTCGCTCCGGCTCGTCGTTTGACGCCGGGACGCGAGACAGTTTAACTCGACTTGTGCAGATGCTCGGGTGGGTCGAGATACCAAAGTGCCACAACTACCGCTTGGAATTCTTTGTGGTCCCCGCCGCTCGCGACGGCGCATGTTGCCGTCTGACTGTTGACTGGTAGGATACTGTCGCCCTTAGCGGTGAGCCAATCGTTTACCTCTTTCTCGAGTTTGGAAAAGTTCTCGGACCCATTCGCGGAAAACAACCTAAGTTGTGTCGGCATAACATGCTCCTGCGAAGTTCGTCGGGCTAACGCCCGTCTCGTTGTGGCAGTTCCGGGCTCCAACTTCGTCACTTGGCAAGGTCTTCCTAAGATTAGTGGCACCTACGGCATCCACTCCTAGGCTGCCATGACGGAAACCAGGACGATGAGCAAATACACCGCCGTCACAAGCAAAGCGACTACGATCAATACGCAGCGCAGCATCGTTGTTGCCCATGGGAGAGAAGGAGCCCGCACGGTGCTGCCGAGAAGCTGAGACCAAGGCTCGCCACAAGGGCCTCTCCTGCCAGCTGAAATCCCATGATGACGAGGGCATGCGCAATGATCGCACGGGGTTCGCGGTTGGGCTATGCCGGAGTATCCGGATATCGCTGATGGATTGCTGATGTCTGGTTAAGTCACAACCGCAAGTGCAGCGAGCACGCCAACCGCGTTAGCAGGCCCAAGATTCCGACGATCCGCGTGCGTCGCAGCGAATTGCCGCTGTGTGCCAGGAGCTTCATTGCCGAGGTATGTCGCGGGACCCACTCTTCACGGCCTAGCAATCCTCTATTTCCGCCGCGGTCGAGGCGCCGAGGCAGCGCACCGCGGAATTGGGGGCTCGTGTCAATCACCTTGCTGAGCCGCAGCAGGTCCGTTCGCGCCCCGCATCTCGTTCTCCCTGATCGACCATAGCTGTCGAAGGGTGCTCATGAATTCGTCGAAGCGTTGCCGACCGAGAACCGCCGCCCACTCCGCCTCAACCTCCGCGACTACCGCCAGAATTGTCTCGCGCACCTGCCAGCCACGCTTGGTGAGGAACACCAGGCGCCGGCTACTCCCCCTTTCCACGCGGCGTTCGATGTAACCGCGAGCTTCTAGCTGACCGAGTAAATAATTCATCGCCTGCTTGGTCATACTGGCGCGTTCGGCAAGTTCACTGGGGCGCATCCGATTGGGAGGCGGGTAGAGGAACACGTTCAGCAGCGGCTGATTGAGATCCTCGAAGCCCTTCTCGATCAAGGCTGCCAACTGTCGTTGGCGAATTCCTTGGTAGGTCATTCGAAGAAGGGCGCCGGCGGTCGGCAGAAGCAAACTGCCTCTGGCCGTGCCTGGAGATGAGGTGGCAGCTTTGGGCACTAGTAAAGTCCCTTGACGTTTTTCCAAGAGCGTTGTACGTAAAGCCACTTTACTACTGGGTATCCGCACACACAAGGGAGGCGAGCATGAAGACCTTGGTTATGGCCATCGCCCTGGCCCTTGCGAATGTTGGCGCCGCGTTCGCGCAAGACTATCCCTCGCGCCCGATCACGATTGTCGTGCCATTCGCAGCTGGCGGTGCGGCCGACGCAATCGGGCGCATCATGGCCGATGGAATCTCGAAACACATCGGCCAGCCCGTGGTCGTCGAGAATATCGGCGGCGCCGGCGGCGCAACGGGCTCCGCCCGCGTGAAGAGCGCCAGGCCAGATGGCTACACCATCGGTCTCGGCAGCATGGGTACACACGCCGCCGCGGTGCAGGTCAATCCCCATCTCGCCTTCGATCCGCGGACCGATTTCGACTATCTCGGGCTGGTTAGTACGACGCCCAACGCCCTGTTCGTTCGCAAGGATTTTCCGGCGAACACGCTCAAGGAGTACATCGCGTTCGCCAAGGCGAGGGGCAAGGACCTCAAGCTCGGACACTCAGGCATCGGCTCCGCCCCCCACATCACCATCGTGTTCCTGTCCCAACTGATCGGGGTCGAGCCGACGATGGTTTCGTACCGGGGCTTCGGTCAAACGATCAATGACATCCTTTCGGGCTCCATCGACGGCTCGTGCGACCTGGTCGCAACGATCAGTGGCCATGTCCAGAGCGGGTCGCTGAAAGCGCTCGTCGTCGCCGGCGCCGAGCGCTCGTCGGTTGTTCCCGACGTGCCAACGGCGAGCGAGGCCGGTTTGTCTGAGTTCAAGGTCGAAACCTGGACCGGTCTCTACGCGCCCAAGGGTACACCCCCGGCGGTGCTTGCGAAACTTTCCGAGGCGATCGCCAAAACTTTGGCCGACCCTGCGAGCGTCAAGCGGCTCACTGGCATCGGTGCCGGTGTGCCGAAACCGGAGCGCCAAGGCGGGGTTTACATGCAAAAGCTTGTGGTCGGCGAGGTCGATCGGTGGCGCAATATACTCGTCGGTGTGAAGGTGGGTGAATAGCGCCCACTGTCTTAAACGGGCCAAGCCGACGTTACCCTTGCCAGCCGCCAAACCTTTTTCACGACGGCGTCACTTCAAGCAAGCTGTCCGGTATGTTCGTCGAGATAACGCGGTCCAGCCGCAAGCCGGCCGGCTCGATGATCGCAGCAAATTCCTTGGCGGTACGCTCGCGACCGCCTGCGGTCCAAAGCATCATTGTCAGATCAAGTATGGCGTGGCTTTGCGCCATTGGATCGGCTTGAAGTTGTTCTGGCAGCACCCGATCGAATATAAGCAGCTTGGCATTCGGGGACATGGCGCTGCGACACGACCGCAGAATGTCCGTGGCGCGTGGATCATCCCAATCGTGAATGACCCTGGAAAGGAAATAGAGGTCTCCGCCAGAGGGCACAGAGGTGAACATGTCGCCGCCCACCACGTCGCATCGGTCCGCGATGCCTTCCTGGGCGAGGAACACTGATGCACCATTCACGACCCGAGGCAGATCGTAGAGCGTCCCACGCAGATGGGGGTGCGCTTTCAGGATCGACGCCAGCATCTTGCCATGACCACCGGCAACATCGACGACATGTTTGATAGAAGCAAAATCATAAGCCTGAGCCGCAACAGATCCGCTGAGAGCGGATCTTCCACTCATTGCGTTATCGAAGACGCGTGCCAAGTCCTGGTGGGTTTCTAGATAGTCAAAGACGGCATCATTGCCATGGAGGAGCTGGAAAGCGTTCTTGCCCGTTCTGACGCATTCGCCGAGGCTCGCTGCGATTTGCCAGAAGGTGTCGCTAGCGTGCATGAGGACGATGGAACGCACTGAATTCGGAGCATCGGTGCACAGGAATTCTCCCCCAGCTGCTAGTTCGAATTCGTCACCCCCCAGATCCTTCACGACATCGAAGGCCGCCAGCGCGCGAAGCAGGCGGTACATCTTGTCTGGCTGGCTCCCCGTTTCCTGCGCCAGGTCAGCGCTTCTTTTTGCGCCCTTAGCCAGAAGATCGGGAATGGCAAGCCTGACTGCGACGGCCAGGGCCTGGGAGACCTGATACGCTGTTGCCAAACCCAGCGCCATCGCCGGCGATGGCGCCAAAGGCATTTGTTCGCTGTCTCGATGAGCCATTGAAGGTACCCGACTGCCAACGGTTGACACTTGGCCTTACCAATCCTTTTGCCCACCGACGATAACCACGCGGAGTTGGGTCACCTCCAGACCGAGACGATGGCCGATCTGGGTCCATCGTGTAGTCCCCTGCTCCCTCATGTACGGACGCGCCATCCTTCCAGCCCGGTATGTAAGGCGTGTACCCAAATTCAGATGTAGCACGATGCACATTGGTCAACCTAGACGTCTAGTCCTGGGAACGCAGCGACGATAGCATTGGTCATCAGGTCCGCAGCCATTTTGTCGGACAGACCTTCGGCGCTCAGCCGGCGCCACGTCCAGAAGTCGAGTGCCAGCCTGATAAGTGTGCGAGATGCTCTGCGTCCACCTTTACCGAAACCCGCAGCCAAAGCGTCACTCAACTGACTGAGCCGCGCATCCGAGGTCCGTTGCATCAGAGCGTCGAGCGCGGGAACTGCGCCGCGATCGCGCTGGATCTTCTCGGGCATGGGCGCGGTCTTTCGGTACCAAGCGTAGAAGGCGCGCAGCACCGTCCCCACGCGCTCCCTCGGATCAGGGAGCGCCAGGGCTGCAGAGAAATCTGGAAGCGGGTGCAGTCCCAGCCAATGGGATTGGCAAGCGCTATAGAGCGCGCTGTCATCGGAAAAGTGGTTGTACACCGTCAGCCGCGTCACCGCTGCTCGCCTTGCGATCTCGGCGACCGTCGTGCTCGCCGGACCTACCTCTTGGTGGAGCTCCATCGTGGCCTGAACGATCCGCGCCCGCGTTTGCCGCTCACTCTCGGCCCGCGCCTTGAGTTGGTACCTTCGGGCGGGTTTCCCATTTTCAGTTGACATGCTGTTAATTGATATCCTAGCCTCACGCAACGATTATACATGCTGTTCAGTGAAAGTGGAGGACACAATGTCGGTAGCCAAAGTGCTGGGGCCCGACGCTGGAAAAGCAGGCATGCTCGGCTCAATCGGCGTGCGGTTCATGGTGGCCGGCGCGGACTCCGGGGGAGGGTTCTCGCTGGTCGAGCATCCAATGCCGCCACGAAAACTTGCAGCCCCACTCCACCGCCACAGCCGGGAGGACGAATACAGCTTCGTCCTTGAGGGAAGAGTCGGCGCCTTGCTCGGCGACGAAGTGGTCTACGGCCAGACAGGCGACCTGATCTTCAAACCGCGCGGCCAATGGCACACCTTCTGGAATGCTGGTGACGAGCCGGCACGGGTTCTGGAGATCATCTCTCCGGCGGGCTTCGAGCGGTACTTCGAAGAGCTCTTGGACCTACGGTCCAAAGCCGGCTCACCCGACGCGAATGCAATTGCATCACTCGCCTTGCGCTATGGGCTTGAGCTGGACTTTGCCAGTCTGCCGAAGCTTTCGAAGGATTTCGGCGTCAGCTTCGGACATGATCCCAAATAGAAACTGCGGCAAAGGCATCACGGCAGATGGGAATGAGGGAACCGACACTGCTTGGATGGCGCCGATAGTTTGAAAGCAACATGTCAGCTTTACTACGCTGAAATTCCATTGGCGTTCCTATCCTTGATGGGCACGCCGTCGCGTTCCAAGCGGTCTCATAAGAGAGGGCTGAGGACTTGCAGCACTCAATAATTCTGCACATTTGTTCGTCGACTGCATGGGCTGCAACCAAGAACAGGAACGGCGAATATCGCTGTCCATCGCTCGACAGCGAAGGCTTCATCCATTGCTCGACCCCTGATCAAGTCGTCGAGGTCGCCAACTCCCTGTTTCGTGGTCAACGCGGTCTTGTTTTGCTTGTGATCGATCCGGTAAGCGTGGTCCCGAAGTCTCCGATACGAAGACGCGGGCAACGGTAAGCCCTATCCGCACATATATGGACCTCTGAATGTGAATGCCGTTGTCGGTGTTGAGGCTTTCAAGCCAAGCGCTGACGGAACATTTCAGCTGTCGGCTCGCCTCACATAATCAATCCATAAGCTTGCGGTGATGTCGAGGAGCTTGGACCATGCTAAAGATGGAAGATGGCACGTTGCGAAAGCAGTTAGAATTCCTAATCGAGCTGGATCGGCTCAAGACTATCGTTCGACAATCGCGAATTGTGAGTCACCCCCGTCGAGAAAACTCTGCCGAGCACTCGTGGCATCTTGCAATGTTTGCGCTCGTGCTGGCGGATCACGCGGCAGGGGAACTCGATGCATTGCATGCCGTGCGTCTCTTGCTTGTTCATGACATAGTCGAGATCGATGCTGGTGACGCGCCAATTCACTCGTCGACAGCCGAGAAGAACAGCGTGCAGACGGCGGAGAAAAATGCGGCAAAGCGGATCTTCGGCTTGCTGCCTCAGGACCAAAGTGAGCGCATGGACGCACTTTGGCTCGAGTTTGAAGAGGCCAGGACGCCCGCTGCTCGGTTCGCGAAGGCGCTGGATCGGTTACAGCCACTCTTACTTAATGTGATGACAGATGGTGGCACCTGGGCCGAGAATGCGGTCACCGAGGAACAGGTGGTTGAGCGCTACGGGCCGACAATTGAAGCAGGTTCTCCGGCGCTTTGGACAGCCGCGCGCAAGCTCGTCGCACATCATTTCGCGGAACGGCGAAAAACGTAGTGCCGTGCTCTCTAGCCATCGTCAATTTCGGTCAAGGGCGTCAGTTAGAGATAGTCTGTTGTGAGACCCGAGCGTAGCGGTCGGCGGTGGAAGTTCGCCACTAAGCAACTTCCTCCTGCCCGTACTCGTACTCTCCGAGCTCTCCATGCCCAGGCGTCGAGATTGGCGCCAACAACACATCGTAGATGAAGATCAAGGAACCGCGCAGCCCGCAATCGGACAGTCCGAACATTGGCCGGACCATGCACCACCAGAACCTGTCTGGCCCGCACAGAATTGCCTCAGGCTGAGGAGCGCCAGCCTCGAAGGGTGGAAATCGCCAGCATTGCCCCTATAGTCGCCAGCATGGATGCGCTTCGCTGAGCTCGCACGGTTCGAAAATGGTCATCCTTCAAACAACGCCTCTGCCGCGCCGTCGCACAGTCTTGGGTCTAGCCGCAGTGATCGCTCTGGCAGCGGCAGGCCGCGCCGTTGCTCAACAGCGCCGCTTCACGATTGGATTCGCCAACCTCACCGACGATCCCGGCGCACGAATCGAAGGGCTCGGCTTCACGGGCGAAGAGATTCGTTCGAGCTTCGTGCTCGGCGCACGCGGCCTGCCGATCGACCTGGTGCTCTATGACAATGCGCGCGAACGGGCAAAGGCCGTTGCCAACGCCGAAGATGCCGTGCAGCGCAAGGTCGACCTCTACATTCAATACTGCGACGATCAGGCAGCGAACGACGAAGTCGCCCGGCGGCTGGCCGCTGCGCAGGATTCCCGTTCTGGCGGTGAATTTCCCGGTCGGCAACGCGCCCCTCTACTCAGCGGACAATCGCGAGGCCGGCCGCCTCGCCGGCGACGCACTGGGCAGATTTGCGCTGACGACGTGGCCCGGCCGCCTGCTTGCGGCCGCCATTCTGGGAGCCGTCAAGGATCCCGCGAAGGCCGTCCAAGCTCGCATCGTCGGGATCACCGAGGGCCTGCATCGGCATCTTCCGGACGTTGTGCCAGTCCAGCTCGACAGCGGCGGCAACTTTCTCGACGCGCAGGCGCAACTGCGGCGCTTCTTTGCCAAGGAGAGCGGGGCGCAGGTCCTGGTAGCAACGCTCGACGACGCGACGGCACTTGCGGCGAAGCTCGCCGCCGAGACCGTCGGGCCGGGTGCCCGATACCGTGATTGTCAGCCAAGGCTGCGACACCTCGGTCCACGGCGGCGCCAGTTCCAACAAGGTGATCCATCCGAACAACCGCAACAGCATCGTGCTTGGCTCGGTGGCGTATTTTTTCGATCGCTACGGCAGCGAGATCCTGCCCCTGGCCTTGAAGATGCTGCACGGTGAACAGGTGCCGCCACGCTCGTTCACCGGCCACGTCCTGATAACGGCAAAGAACGTGTTCCGAGTTCTATCCCCCGATCGACATGAACTGACCCGAAGGTCGCTTCAGCGAGGGGTCACGGGTGCGAGACCGTAGCGCAGGACCGCATTGGCCTCGTCGCCGTCGCGCTCCACGATGCCGAGGAAACTGACCGACCCATCCGACGCGACAGCAACGGTCGGGTAGAGCCCGAGAGAGGTGAGCTTTCCGCCGTCCATAAGCGGATCGCCGGGCGCGAGAATGCGCGTCATCTTGCCGTCGGCATTCAGCAGGAAGACGCCATCGGAGGCGGGCCCCTTGTCGGTGGCGGCGACGAACGCTACGTCGCCGGTATGGCTCATGGCTGGCCAGGCACCGAAGGACGCATAAACGCCACCGCCTGGCGCCGCCTGCCCCCTCGCCGCGATTGCCCGCCGGTCGGCGCCGTCGGCAACGAAGATGCCGAAATCCGGCCCGGTCCCCTTGGTGAAGGCGCCGAAGGCGACGCGACCAGAATCGTCGAACCCGATCCTTTCGGAGAAGCGGGCGAAAATGCCGCCCGTCGGCGCCGGATCGCCCGTGCCGACGAGGAGATGCATGGGCGCCTCGGCCGGCGCGACAAAGATAGCGCCGAGCGCTGGGCCCAGCTTGACCACGGCCGGAAACGCGATGGCTCCCCTGTCGTTGACGACTGGCGCGCCGAAGCTGGTGAAGAAGCCGCCGCCTGGAGCCGGCTCCCCGGCCGCGGCGACTTTCGTGAGCTGATGGACGGCACCCACCTTTCGGGCGGCGTAAATCACCTCGATGGTCTCGCGCCCGTGCCGCACCCAGGCGAGAAAGGCCACGTCACCACGACCGTTGAGCGACACCGCCTCGAACTCGGCGAAAACACCGATGCCGCCGAGGATTACGGGCGCCTTCATGCCCGAGGAAGCGATCGTACGCAGCTTGCCCTCGCTGGCGAGGAACACGCTGGCTGCTCCCCGGCCGCCGCCCAGCGTGGCGGTGAAGGCGACGCCGCCTGCGTCATTCATGACCGGGGCCGGACGCTCGCCGAAGCCGGCGATAAGCTGGCCCATCTGGTCTGGAACAGGATCGCCAGCGACCGCAATGCGCGCTATCTTTCCGTCGGCCTTGGCGAGGAATATCCCCTCCTCCGATGCGCTCCGCTGGATGGTGGCGTAGAAGGCCGTCTCGCCCCGATTGTTGGAAGCCAGGACCATCGTCATCAGCTCGAGGCCGAAGCGATCGAAGCTGCCGTTGACGCCCACGGGTTTGCCGGTCACGGCCAATGCGCGCAGCCCGACCCGCTGAGGTCCCGGGGCCGGCGCTTCCGGTTGCGGTGTCTGGGCTTGGCCCGCAACCTTGGCGGGTGATGCCGAGGGCGGCTCCGCATCTCGCGGCGGCGTCAGGACCACCCAAAGCACCCCTGCCCACAACGCGCCGATGGCTACAAGCGCCATGCCCAAGCGGCGGCTTGTTGAGCCGAGAATCGAGCTTGTCGGCCATGAGTCCGGGGTTGATCGTCGCTGAGCGGCCTGCAGGCGCATGAGTCAGTTCTTCAGCATTGCCGCCTTGAGGGTGGAAACGTTGTGGCGGACCATTTTCAGGTAAGTGTCGGCATTGCCGCCCGGTTTCGACAAGGCATCCGAATAGAGCGTGCCGCCGATGCTTGCGCCGGCTTCCCGCGCCACCCGCTGGATCAGACGTGGATCGTTCATGTTCTCGATGAAGATCGCCTTCACCTTCGTCGTGCGGATTTGCTGGATCAACCGGGCGATGTCTTCCGCCGAAGGATCGGTGTCGTTGACCATGCCGCGCGCTGGAGTCATTTCGATGTCATAGGCGCGAGCGAGATACTCAAAGGCGTCGTGAGAGGTGATGACGCGCCGCTTCGCGCTCGGTATCGCCGCGAGTTCGCTCTTCGCCCAAGCGTCGAGCGCACGGATCTCGTGTGCGTAGCCGTCCGCCTGCGTCCGATAGAAAGCAGCGTTCGGTGCATCGAGCTGGGCTAGTCCCTCGGCGATGTTGGCCACGTAGACGAGACCGTTGGCAGGGTCGTGCCAGGCGTGCTGGTCGAATTGCGGGCCCTTGACGACAGCCCGAGGCCGGTCGTGGATGATGGCGTTCACTCCCTGCGATGCGACAAGCTTCGTGCCGCGGAACGCCGCTCGCTTCAACAGCGGCTCGGCCCAGGGCTCGAACCGCGGATTGAGGTCGTTCATCACGAACAGTCGCGCCTCCGCGACGGCGCGCGCATCGGCAGCGGTAGGCTGATAGAGCTCGCAATCCCCGTCGCCGCCGACGATCGTTGTCAACTGCACCTTGTCGCCGGCGATGCGGGAGATCATGTCGCCCAGCACGCTGAAGGTCGCGACCACTTTCGGCCGTTCCGCGGCTCGCGCGGGAATCGCCGTAAGCGCCAGGAGTGCCGCGATGAAAGTTCGCCGGGTAAGACGGTCTTGCATCATCCCCCTCAAGTCGGCCTGGTTACGTTGAGTGCCGTCAGCAAGATGCGGCTTGCTGGCACGAGAGCCGAAACGGCGTAGACGAGTGCGGCGGCGCAGGCGATCGCCGGCCCCGACGGCACGTTGAGATGGTAGGACACAAGCAATCCGGCATAACCAGCCGCAATGCCAAAGCCAATGCTGAGGCCGACCAGCGGACCGATGCGCTGCGCCCAGCAGCGCGCGGCCGCCGCCGGCAGGAGCAGCGGCACGCCGGCGAGCAGCGTGCCCAACGCCTGGAATCCGGCCACGAGATCCAGCACGACAAGTACCAGAAATATGACGCGATAGATGCTATCGCTGCCGCCCATGGTGCGCAGAAAGGCCGGATCGAACGACTGGATTGCAAACGGCCGAAACATGATGGCCAGCGCGGCGACAACGACGCTCGCGATGGCGACGATCAACACCAGGGCCGGGACATCGATCGCGAGAACTGTGCCGAGCAGCACGTGCATGAGATCGAGATTGGTGCCGCGTAGCGACACGATGAGGACTCCCACACCGATCGACGCGAAATAAAAGGCCGCAAGGCTCGCGTCCTCGCGCTGCGCGCCGAACCGCGTGCCGAGGACCATGAGGAGGACCACGGCGATGCCGCTGAGGAGCCCGCCGGTGCTCAGCACCGCGAGCGCGCTACCCGCGAGAGCGAAACCAACCGCGGCACCCGGCATTACTGCATGCGAGAGGACGTCGCCGACGAGGCCCATTCGCCGCAGCAAAAGCAGCGTGCCCAGTGGACCGCTGGCAACCGCAAGCGCCATGCAAGCGACCAGTGCGGACCGCATGAAATCGTATTCGGCGAAGGGAGCGACGAGGGTGGACCAGAGGCTCATGTCGACCGGCCGCCTCTCAAGACGGCATTGCCAGCCGCAATCGCGGACCGGGCCCCTTGGGTGGCGCGGCCAGACCGGCCTCAACGAGCTTCTCCGGCGTCAGCGCCGTCGCCGTCTCGCCCCAGGCGATCGCCTTGCGCATGAGTAAAAGGGTCTCCGGAAAGATCGCGAGGACCTGCTCGAGGTCGTGCAGGGCGACCATCACCGTGCGGCCCTCGGCATGCCAGCGTTGCATAAGCCTCAGCAGGTCGTCGCTCGTGGCAGCATCGACGCCGGCGAACGGTTCGTCGAGAAGGACGATCGCGGCATCCTGCACGATGACGCGGGCGAACAGGGCGCGGCGGAACTGACCGACCGAGAGCTCGCCAAGCATGCGGCCGGCAAGCTCGTCGAGGCCGACGGCCCGCAAGGCGTTCATGCCGCGCGGCCGCAGTTCCGGGCCGACGCGTCCAAGGGCGCCGATCCTTGCCCAGCTGCCGAGTGCGGCGAATTCAAGGACCGAGATCGGAAAGTCCCGGTCGATGGAATCGCTCTGCGGCAGGTAGGCGAGATCGGCGGGGACTTCGGCCCCTGCGATTTCGATCGACCCGTGGCGCGGTGCGACAAGCCCGGCGATGGCGTGCAGGAGCGTGGTCTTGCCGGCGCCGTTCGCGCCGACGATCGCCGTCAGCGAGCCCGCTGCGAACATGCCGGACACGTCCTCGACGGCGACGCGTTCGCGGTATCCTACCGTGAGATCCCGCAGTGTAACGCACCCACCTCTGACGTCGCGCCGCTGGGTTCCGGCCGCATCCCGGTTGCTGGGTTCGCTCATCCGCTCCGCTGGTCCATGGCGCCTGTCTTTCCGGTAGTCCCCTCGGGCACCGCCGGTCGAACGAACCCGAGGCCGCGGTGGCGGTCAGCCAGGTCCGGCGCCCCGAGGGACGCCGGACTTGCCTGTCACCCCTGCCATGCACCTGTCAGCGGATGGCGTCGATCGCGACGAATGTCCCGGTCATGCCGACTGCCTTGGGCACGGTCATCGTGAAGAAGAACGTGCCGCGGTTGGTGCTAGCGACCTCCGCCGCCATCAGATCGGTCCGCACGTTCTCGATGATGTGGATACCGTTGTCGGTGAGCAGCATCTGATGGACCGGGAACGCCTCGCCCTGGGTCTCGCCGGGGATCACCTCGACGGCCCAGTTGTCCGCGCCGACGGCCACGACCTTCTGGTCGATCAGCCATTTCGCGGCAGCCTTGCCGAGGCCCGCTTCGCCGCTGTTGTACTCGGTGTTCTTGGCCGGATGCTGCAAGAAGAGGTCGCCCCAGCCGGTATGAAGGATCACGACATCGCCCTCGCGCAGCGTCGTGTTCGTCAGTTTCAGGCCGGCCTGCAAATCTTCCACGCTGATCACCGTTCCCTTGTCGATGCACGGTGTGCGGCAATTGGGGTTGCTCTTCAGCTTGTTCGCCTGCTGATAGACCTTGACCAGGTCGATGAACACACCGCGCGTGGCGAAGCTCTTCAGGTGCTCAAGCCCGAGCTTGGTCATGTTGTTCTGGTTGATGTTCTTTCCCATGGGAGTCTGGTTGTAGTAGCAGTCACCTCTTCCGATATGTCCCATGCCATCGAGGTGTGTGCCGACGTGGCTCTGGCTGAGCCAGGTGTCTTCCATGTAGGTCAGATCGTTCTTACCGAACGCCGCTCCCGGCGCGAGACTGACCGCCGTCAGCACCGACTTGGTGAAACGGGAGCCGAACAGCGGCACGCCGTCGACGAGCGGATTGGTCAGGCTGATGACCGTGCCGTCCTTGATCTCCGCTGCCGCGGCTTTCGTCACGGCCGGCGTGATACGATTGGTGGCCCCGGTCTGATCGTCCTTGCCGAACGGCGACGGCGGCACGGTCTTGGTGCAATCGGTCTGTGCAAAAGCGCTCGAAGCCATCGCAATCGAGGTCACGAAGGCGATTCCCGTCAAGGCTGATATCAGTCGCATGACAATCTCCTCCTGCTCTGCGCGACTAAGGCCGCTCGCCCCGTTTGACAGGGTCTGCAGCAAGGCTTGCCCACTACTTGGGCAAAGTCAACAAAACCAGACCGCCGCCTGCAAATTTGCCTTACATATCTGAAAGCGTCGGGACGAGGAGCGGACGCCCCAAGCCGCCGCAGACGTAGCGGCGCGGGACCACGAAGCTCTACGCCGTGCGGGGATAAAGGCGGCGTCGGCCTGATCATAACCAGCGGCGTTGCGCCCAACGGTGCCCACCAACTGTCCTGCTCAATGGAGAGCAGCGGCTCGCCGAGTGAAAACAGGTAGAGCGTTGCCCAATATCATCTTCCTCGCCGGACACGGCCGAGGGGGAGGAACTGCGTGCGTTCCAGGTTCGTCAGCGCGCGCAGGCGGTGCAGCCGCCGACCATGAACGGTGCGGTGGCGGCGCTGCGGTTCTTTTGATGAGGCGCCCGCCGGCACCGACGCGCCGGACAAGCGCGTCCATCCCTGCCCGTGCTGCGGTGGCCGCCTGGTCATCATCGAGACGTTCGCGGCCGGACGACGCCGCGACGTCGTCCGCGCGTGATGCCGATCGCGATCCGGATCAATCCATCATGATCAGCAACGGCGGCAAGTCTCGCGGAGTTCGCAACGAGTCAACCTCAGCCGTGCCAACGCCGTGTTAAGCACGCCGAATGTGGCGCTGAAACCGGGCGGCCCGCGGCGCTAAGCCAAGCCGCTGAAAAAGTGCCAAAACGGAAGCGAGGTTGGCGAGTGGTCTATCGCGGGTCAGACCAGCTGCGGTGAGGCGCATACCATTACCTTGGCGTGGCTGAGGCTCAGCCGAAGGAAATCCGCAATGATGTTGCGATCCTTGCGCAGCGTAATCCGACGCTCAGGGTGTTCACTCGTTGCAGCCTTGAAGATGGCGCGCGCGAGTTCCGCGTTCAGGGCGCGCGCGAGTACCAGTTCAACATCGTCCCGACGTTCTGCATGCCACAACTCTATGAGGTAGGGCAGCCCTTCTAGGGAGCGAGACGAAGCGTGAGACCGTGCCATGTGATGTTGCCAAACGCGGCTAAAGCGTCACCGGTCTGGCCCGTTCGAGCGTGCAACAATTCCATTCTTGTGCCTGAGCGTAACGTAGCGATCCGGATATTCGCGCGCCGCCGCGTAGTAGGCCGCATATCCGATGCTGCCGCTTGCAGTCACGGCGAGGATCTGTTCCACGCTCTTCTTGTCTACATCCCACAGCTCGACCTTGTAAGGCAGGTTCTCGTGCGCCGTTTTGCTACGGTCAGCGCGCTTGATCTTCTCTGACCCATCCTCCTCCGGGTTACTGCCCGAAGCGAGCCGATAGGGGGTAGAATGTCGAAGTTCTTGCAGTGAGTTGGAACTTAAGCCCATGGTCGAGCCTTGCTTGTGTATGGGTAGTACAGGACGTAGCATGATACCTCATGCCTCGCCTGAAACGTCCGGACTATCCGAGATTCGAGGATGCCACTGACGGTCGACCGCTCGCAAGGTCTTATAGACGCTCACAAGCTTGAGCTGCTCCTTGACGCTGTCTCGGATTTTGCCATTTACATGCTCGACACCGAAGGCTTCGTGGTGAGCTGGAACGCTGGCGCTGAGAAGGTTAAGGGCTACGCGCCGACGGAGATCATCGGTCAGCACTTCTCGCGTTTCTTTACCGCCGAGGATCAGGCAAAGCGGCTACCTCAGAGCATCCTTGACTTTGCACGCACGTACGGTCGCCATGAGGCCGAGGGTTGGCGAGTCCGCAAGGACGGCGGTCGTTTCTGGTGCAATGCAGTTCTCCACCATGTCCGGGACGAACACGGTGAGCTGATAGGCTTCGCGAAGGTTACCCGCGACATCACAGAGCGCATCAGAGCACGCGACAGTTTGCTGGAAAGTGAGCGTCGCTTCCGTATCCTGGTCGAAGGCGTCATCGACTACGCCATCTACATGCTGGACCCGAGCGGGGTCATTGTTAATTGGAACACAGGCGCGCAGCGGCTCAAGGGCTACACGGCCGATGAGATCGTCGGACAGCACTTCTCCAAGTTCTACAGCAAGGAAGATCGGCGCACTGGACTACCTGCCCGAGTTCTCGAAACGGCCAGCCGCGAGGGACGCTACGAGGCGGAGGGTTGGCGCGTACGCAAGGACGGCAGCCGATTTCTGGGCCTCAGTCGTCATAGATGCGATCCGCAACGAGAAGGGAGACCTTGAGGGCTTCGCCAAGGTCACCCGCGACATCACCGAGCGCCGAGCCGCCCAGGACACCCTCAGAGAGAGTGAGCGGCAATTTCGACTGCTGGTGGCTGGTGTTACGGACTACGCCCTCTACATGCTCGATCCCAATGGCATCATCACTAGTTGGAACGCCGGGGCGGAACGCATCAAAGGCTATCAGGCAAATGAGATCATCGGTCAGCACTTCTCGAAGTTCTACACGGAACGCGACCGGGCAGCCGGATTGCCTTCGCAGGCACTGTATGCAGCCGCCCAGGAAGGGCGCTTTGAAGCGGAGGCTTGGCGCATCCGCAAAGATGGCACGATGTTTTGGGCCAACGTCGTCATGGACCCGATACGAGACGAAGATGGCATTCTGGTCGGCTTCGCCAAGATTACACGCGACATCACCGAGCGTCGCGACGCGCAAATCGAGCTTCAAGATGCCCAGCAACAGCGTGCCCAGGCGCTGAAAATGGACGCGCTCGGACAACTTACCGGCGGCGTCGCCCATGACTTCAACAACCTCCTAATGGTGGTCAGCGGACACATCCAGACGATTAAGAAGAAAATCACAGACGATCCCAAGGTCGTGCGTGCCGCTGAGGCAATTGAGCTTGCCGCGCAACGTGGAGCCACCCTTACGCGCCAGTTGCTCACCTTCTCGCGCCGCTCGCCACATAATCCCGTTGTGCTATCGCTCTGGGAGCGTCTCGAAACGTCGCACATGATGTTGACAGGTTCCATCGGCGCAATGGTGAAACTGACTTCAGCTATCGACGGCACGATCTGGCCGATAAAGGTCGATGCAAGTGAGCTTGAGCTCGCGCTCGTCAACATCGTGGTGAACGCTCGCGATGCCATGCCGAACGGTGGCTTGATCGCTATCACAGCCGAGAACGTAGCTCTGTCACGACGGGATACGAAGGCAAGCATCGAGGGTGAATTCGTAGCCCTCCGAGTGACCGATACAGGGTCTGGCATCGCGCCCGACCTGCTGCCCAAAATCTTCGATCCCTTCTTCACGACAAAAGAAGTGAACAAGGGCAGTGGGCTTGGCCTTTCTCAAGTCCACGGCTTCGCACATCAATCCGGTGGCACGGTCACCGTCGACAGCACACTCGGAAAAGGCACGACGGTCACCATCTTTTTGCCGCGCACTACGGAGACTGTGGAAACTCAGGTGGAACCCGAGATTGAAGTCCAAGGCGGCGGGGCGGTCCTAGTGGTCGAGGACAACCCTGAAGTGGCGGAAGTTACCGTATCCATGCTCGAACAACTTGGCTATCAGGCCGAGGCAGTAGGTGAAGCGGACATGGCATTGGAAAGGGTTCGCAAACAAGCCTTCGACCTGGTGATCAGCGATATTGTGATGGCCGGGACAATGGATGGGGTTGCGCTTGCACGTGCTATCCGCGAACAAAAACCTAACCTGCCGGTCTTGCTCGTCACTGGTTACAGTCAGTCTTTGGCCGAAGCGAATGTCGAATTTGCAGTTGTGCGGAAACCGCTTGAACTGGCTCAACTGAGCCGCACTGTTTCGCGGATGATAGCGCACGCCAACCAACCTCCTTCAGCCAATGTCGTACGGCTGCGCCATCTGCGGCCCGCGCCAGGAGCTGAAGAACAGTAAGCCCTGGCCGGGATGTCGAACACGTGGTCAGCAGCCGGACGGCTGACCGGTCCTAGTGCTTTGATCGACCCACTGCACAGCACAATGACTGCTGGGGCGTGACGCTCCAAGTGATCATTTACAATTTCTTCGCGCGCTGGAAGGGCAGCTATAGGGCGCTTGTTGCCGATGCGTCGACCGAGATACTTCGCCTCGTTTGTCGCGATCTGGATCGCCGCGATGCTGCGCTCGAGGGCGCTATGCGTCGCAGGCGATAGGATAGGGGGATCGGATCGGCACCTGGCTAGTTGAGCCTTACGATCCCAAACAAGCGGACGTTGGTGCCGGGTTGCAGCACCTCGTCCTTCTTGAAGGAGGTGCTGTAGCGGATGTCGTCGTTGAGCAAATTCTCGCCGCGAAGGCCAATTGTCATCTCCGGTACCACGGATCCCGGCTGATCCAGCTTGAAGGTGAAGCGCACCTCCGAATTCAAAAGATTATAGCCAGGCGTCGGCGTATCGAAGGCTGCGAACTCGTTCTGCGCGAAGGCATGCAGCAGAAAGACGCGGGCGAACCAGTTGGCGTCCCGATAGTAAATACCGCCGCCGAGCCGGTGCGGAGGCATCTTGGGGACGAACGTGCCATCGCTGAAAGTGGCGTGCACAAAATCGTACTGGCCCTCGATGCCCCAGACGCCACGCCAAATGCGGCCGATATCTTGCTCGGCAAGGACCTCCGCACCAATGAAGGTCGCGTCCTTCTGCGAGTAGATGATCTGGTCAAGCGGACCCATGCCACCCACCGCGCAGGAGGCAAACTCGGTGTCGCATTTCGCGCCGGTAAAGCGCTTGAAAATGAAATCCTTGAACTCGGTGTAATAGCCCGAAACATCGAAACGGAAGTCGCCCTTGGCGCGCTTAAATCCGACCTCGGCGGTGTTGCCCTGCTCGATAATGAGGCCCGGGGTCCCGATTTCGAAGGTTTGGGTCGAGTTGTGAGGACCCTTGTAAAAGAGCTCCGTGGCGTCGGGGGCGCGTTCGACGTGCTGGCCAGTCAGACGCGCGACGACGCCGAGCGGCAGATCGTAGAGGAAACCAATACTTCCACTGATCGGCAAGAACCGCCGCATTGCAGGTGCGATAGCGGGATCATCAGGCGGTGGAAGAAAGTTTGGCGGAAAGGTTGAGGCGGTGCCATCCACGTCATCGTTCTCGACGCGAGCGGCCGCTTGCAAGCGCAGTTTCTTTGAAAGCTGCAGTTCCTCGAATATGAAGGCGGCTATGCTTTGGGTGTGCGCCGGCGGCAAGAGGATGCCGTCTTCGCCGGCCGCGGAGAGGCTTCGATCATACCATTGTGTACCGACTGCTCCCCGCAATTCGCCAAGTGCGGTCGCGATAGGCTGGAGCTGCGCTTCGACCCGCGCCTCGTACAGCGTGTTCAGAAAGGTTGAACCGATCACGGCGGCGGCGCCCAGACCATCGACCTCGTTGTGCTTGTAGTCGGTGGCACCAAACGAGAAGCGGATGGCCTCCAATCCCATGTCGTTGATGCGCCATTCGCCCTTGCTCATCAACCTGGTCTGATTGAGGACGATGTGATTTTTTTCCTCCGCCGCCGCAATGCCAGGGATGAAATAGGTGCTATTGAAGGATGTGAACGCGAGCCCAAGGAAGCCATCTTTGAAGACGTACGATCCGCCGAGCGCGTAGCCCTCACTGTCAACACTGGTGTTGGCTTGCACACCCCCGGGGATGCGGTAGTCCTCCGAGATCCGCTTGAACGCATCAGCGTGCACGACGAAGTTGCCGGCACCCGCCTCGACCAGAGCGCTGCCATTGCGCCCGCTATCAACGCTGCTCAAACCACCTTGCGTCTCGGCACTGTAGCCTTTTGGCGGCATCGCTTCGGGGATCCGATTGTTGATGGAATTGACAACGCCACCGATCGCCTGTGAGCCATAGCGAAGGGTCGCGGGTCCGCGCACGACTTCAACTTGCCGGGCCGAATTCGGATCGATCGGAATAGCGTGATCGTCGGAGAGGGCAGACACATCGCCAGTCGCGAGGCCATTTTCCGTAATGCCTACCCGAAAGCCGCTCAATCCGCGAATGATCGGCCGGCTGGCACCGGGTGCAAACGACGTTGAGGCAAGACCTGGCTTGGTACCAAGCGCGTCCCCCAGCTGGGCAAAGGGCTGAGCGGCGAGCTCAGGCCGGGTCATAACGGCTTCGGCGACGAAACTCGGCGCCGTCGGAATTTGCAGTGACGTGCCCGGGAGGGGGGTAGGCTCGCTGGCTGCTGGAGCGGGGGTAGGCGCGGTGGTGGCCGGTGCCGCAGGTTTGGGCGGCGATGGGCGCCGCACTGGGCTCGGCGTCGTCACCACGATTCCAGGAAGCTGCGTTTGCGCCGCAGCGCCCCGCCCAATGCCGCTCCCTGCGATTATCGCACATGTAAGTGCAAAAACGTAGGCCGAGGAGATGGTCGGCGATCTGGCCATGGGCCACCATTGTGTAATGTTATATCATTCGGTATGGGATGATCCGGCCAGCGGGGGAGCACAAGGCCCTCGCCCAGGCTCGAAGCCCTTTCCAGTTACGGCGTGTCTCAGGTGTGACAGGAGTTGAGACCGGACCTCATTGCTGAGGAGCGGATGACGGACTTAGCCGTCCCAAGCCGTGTGCTTTGGACGAGCCGCTTCGTGTTAGCTGTCGCCACCCACGTTGCCCCGATGCTCCCTTGGCTCTGGCTTGAGCCCGACGCCCTAGCCGGCGCAGGCGGTCGGGAATTGGATGTCATCAGTTTCATCTTGGCCGACCCGAGCGTCCTCGAGACGAGGGAAGTCAAACAGGCGATACCGGCTGTCCCCGCTCTTGCAGATCAGCGGGTCTCGCTCCGCTGACTGAAATTGCATTCAAATCGAAACTAGGTGCGTCGACCCAACGGCCAGGAATTTCAAATTGACAGCGTGCTCCCTCGCGCGCGAGCACGTAATTGACCTTACCTCCGAGTTCATGCGGGATACCCTCGCGAATGACGCTCATCCCATAGCCGGCTTTGCTCTCAGCCTCGGCGGGAGGGCCGCCGGTCTCTTGCCATTCAATGACCAAACCGGCACGTGGGCCCCCGTTCAATTGCCGGCGCCACTGCACCGATACCCTGCCTTCGCGAGTGGAAAGTGCACCGTGTTTTGCGGCGTTGGTGGCCAGCTCGTGAAGCGCCATGCCCACGACTTGACCAGCCTCCGCGCTCAGGATCACTTCGGGGCCGCCAATATCGTTATTGTTGGCCCGCGTATAAGGTGCCAGTTCCCGCCGCAGCAGTTCCGCCAGCGGTATGCCCCGCCACCGACGCTCGCTCAGCAGCTCGTGGGTTTTCGCCATCGATCTAAGGCGGCCATCAAACGCGGAAACGAAATGGTCCATTGAGCTGCTCGCGTCCAACGTCTGAGCGGCAACGGCGCTGACAGTTGCGAGCACGTTCTTGACGCGATGGTCCAACTCGGCAATCAATGCACGTTGTTGTTGTTCCGCCTGCTTACGCTCCGTGACATCGATGTTGACACCAACCACCCGGTGAGGGCGTCCGTCAGGGGTATACGACATGGAGCTGCGTGACTCGATCCACCGAATGTCACCCTCAGCGCGAACAATGCGATACTCGATCTCATATTCGCGCCAGCGCCCGAGGAAGGCTTGCCTGCGGACCTCCTCAACCCGAGGCAAGTCCTGCGGGTGCGCCCGAGCCTGCCAGGCGCGGCGTGTCGTCTCTGTAGTTCCCTCGGGCAGACCGTGCACGGCGACATAGCCCTCATCAACGCGCATGACATCCGTGCCGGGATCGTAGGCGTAGCTGCCGACGAGAGCGGCCTTTCCCGCCAACGCGAGCTGTACGTTGCGCTCGGCCAGCGCCCGCTCTGCCTTCTTGCGTTCGCTGATGTCGACCATCATGTTCAAGACGCCGACGACGGCGCCTGCACCATCACGCAAGGGGGTAGGACATGGTATGATTGGAGTGCGGGCGCCATCGGGCCGCTCAAGAATAACCTCCAGGTTTCGCACGACGCGGCCCTGCTTCAACGCAATTTCGGTCGGACAATCTTTGATTGCCATTGGCGCGCCATTGCCATGATAGAAGCGCGCAACGTCACACCATTTATCCTCGCCAAACTTGGGTTTCGCCCCCCACAGATCGGCAGCAGCCTGGTTGCAATAGGTGATCCGCCCGGCTGCGTCCGTCACATAGATGGCAACAGGGAGCGCCCCGAGTTGTTCGCGCAAAATTCGTTCGCTCTCTTTGATCGACCGCTCGGTCTGTTTGCGCTCGGTGATATCGCAGGTAACCCCGAGCAATCTCGCTGCTCGGCCGTCCGTATCGCAGAGGACGGTGCCTTCGACCTCGACCCAGCGTTCTGAAAGCATCTGGCCAGGAATCGGAGCAAGGCGATATTCGGCCCTGCAGCTACGCCCGCTGCCCGCTGAAGCCGCAAAAGCAGCGTCCAAGCCCGGCAGGTCAGCTGGATGAACGACCGACCGTGCTTCTGTGAGCGATCTAGGAGGGGCTGCAGGATCGTGACCGTGGATCAGCCTGTCACGAGCGTCGTTGGTGAAGCGACCAGTCTTTGTCTCAATGCTCCAAACACCGAGTTCTGCTACCTCGAGGCGTTGATTGGCTTGACGAATGTTGCTGAAGATCTCATTTAACTTCCCAGTTTCCAACGGATTTGAGTCGAGCAGGCGTTTCCCCGCATCCGACTTAAGGGCGGTTGCTAGCAGGGGTTCACTGAATTCATAGGCAAAAGACGCTGTCAGCGCCTCGGCGGTTTTGTTCGAATGTTTCAGCTCGATCAACCTGGTGTTGGATTGCAGCTCGGCGGTGCGACGTCTGTGACGCTCACGCAGCAGCCATGCAACGATTCCAGTCTGAAGAAGCAGGGCGACAAAAATGGATATCAGCTGCCAGCGATACTGCTCCCAGGCAGTCAGCGGACGAAACTGAACCTGGCTTCCGGCGGGCAAGCTTTTTTCACTGATACCCCAGCGCTGCAATTGTCGCCAATCGAACAGTAGTTGATTCAATTCAGGCTCCAACAGAGAAGCTCGCGAAGGTCTACTGCCCTTCAAGATCTCCAATGCTAGCTTTGCCGCCTCTGGCCCTTGTGGACCCAAGCCGTAGAGGCTTCCGCCGACGATGCCGCGGCCGAGATATTGATCGACGAAGCCATAAACAGGCGCGTTCGCAGCCGCAGAAACACGTTCGATAACATCGTGGGGGACAAAACGCTGCCCTACGCCGTCTCGGAAATACGTCGTGAACAATACAATTGTCTGTGGCGGTACCTTCGCAAGCTCCGTGAGGAGTTGGGCAAGGGGCAATTCGGTTAGGTACGTGAATGCGACGCGGTCCTCATATTGACGAAACTCTTCTTTCGCATCTCTAAGAATCCGATTGTCGAACTCAGATGTGCCAGCGACGACCATGACTCGTTGAGTGCCAGGATGCAGGCGTAGCGCAAGCTCCACTGTTGGCCCGAACATACGCGTTAAGAGGACGCCACTAACGTGCGGCGGCAACGAGCGATCGCCGATTTCTCTCCGGTCGACCCCACAAAAGATGACGCGAGTACCCGGAAAAATTCCCTCTCCATGGGTGAGCAAGAAGTCAAGTGCGGGCCCCATGATGGCAATCGCCACATCGATCTTCCGGTCTGAATACTTCGCGGCCAGAAAGTCTCGCAAACGGATTTGGTAAGCGCTCGAGGCAAATCGCGAGAGATCCATGGTCTCATGGTAGACCTCGAGAGTATCCGAGAAGTTGGCCGTAAGCGTACTTAGGAGACTGTCGTCGAGAGTTGACAAGCCGGGCAAAACCCAGGTCTCGTCAGAAAGTAAGACGATACGCCGGGTCTCGGCCGCCGCTGGGACCACCCAGGCACCCCAGAGAATCATCGCCCAGCAGATGATCAGCAGCCCTGGTCGGCGTCCCATGGACAATCCTACCTCAGACCTGACATGTCGTTAGCGGTGACGCTTTCGATGCATTAGAAGGTAAACAAACAGCACGGCGGCATCTCTAAGCTAGACGAAATGGGACCGCGAAAATTTGCTCTGAGACGCAACCTTTGTATGCGGTCGTGATCCCGCCGGTCCCCAACGTGCCCCCGCGAAACACCTTAAATGTTCGTCCAGATTTAACGCTTGTCTATCGGGTGTTTCCCGTAGACCGCTGGTACAACAATGTTCCCAAACCCTGCGGCGTGCCCCGCCTGACCAGGCTACGATGCTCGCGCAAGCAACGGCTCACGATTGGAAGTCATTTTTCCTAGGGCATACCCCGACCACAAACCGATTGCCGCGATCTCGGACCGGCTCAGGCCAAGGCCAGGCGAACCAATGCCTTAACCAAATAGCTTCTGCGACAAGCCGGCCGGGGCCAGCTCCGGCACCCAATGTCTCAAATGAGAGAACGAACGGCATCGCAATCGAGGTGCTGATTAGGTCTCTTGGACCTCAGTCAACGGACTGGTTCACCGCAGCTCCGAAAATGGCCGACTGCGTGCCAGCAGCTGCCAATACCGGATTATTCCGCGACGACGAGCCGGAAGCCAGCGTCATATTCATCAAGGCCGAGCAATTCCGCGTAGCGACGCTCCCACTCCCCCGTTTCAAGATCCTGCCTCAGATTTTGCAATCCTACTTCGACGTTGCTGATAGCCCAGAAGGACGAACTGCCGGATCGCACGTGTGAATCAAGATAGGCTGCAGGCCGACGCCAATAGGCATACAGAAATCCATCGCTGCAATCGTGTGGGACAAAAACCGGAGTGATCTGCACAGTGCCCAGCCATCGTTCGTAGTCGGACATCGTTGGCATCTGCGCCTCGTCCAACGCCGCTAGTTCAGGAAGATAGTCCGTCAACCATGGCCGGCGCGACGGATCGAACGTAAGCACGACGATTCGACCGCGCGTTACGCGGCGCATCTCGCGCAAGCCTGCCTCCTTGTCAGGCCAGTGATGAATGGTCAGGATCGCCATGGAGGCGTCGAAACTATTGTCATCGAATGGTAGATTCTCCGCCCTGGCTTGAATAGCCTCGGCTGCCGTCGGACTGCGCTTTCGGATCATCTCACGCGATGGCTCGACAGCGATGACTGATCGATTAGTCGGTTCGTAGGAACCGGTGCCTGCGCCAACGTTCAATACAGTTTGCGCCAGCCCGAGTGCGCTCTCGATGATCCGAGCTATACGCCGATCGGGCTTGCGAAGCTCCGCATAATTGACTCCGATGCTGTCATATTTCGCATTCATCGCGCTATCCTCACTTAGGTCACCGACGTCTGCCAATCGGATCCAATTGCACCACTGCTGACGACATGTGCCAATGAGGCGCCGATACCGCGAACATGTAGCCTTTGTCATTGGACGGACGGTCTCGCCTGGGTTGCCGAAGCAAGTTGAGCAGCGTGCCACGGCGCGATCAGTCCGGATAGGGTCACGAGCGGCATCGCAATCGAGGTGCCGATTAGGTCTCTTGGACCTCAGTAAACGGACTGGTTCGCTGCAACGCCGAAGACGCCCGACCCGCGCCAAAAGTGGGCAGCAAGAGCGGGTTTGGATGCACTGCTCGACCACGGGTTCGTGATACTCGATGCGGGCGACGTTGCGCTGATACCTTCAACCCAGTAATTCTTGGCAGTTGAGATCATCGACAGCCAAGAAAATGCGCTCCAGATTATTCCACCAGATGAGAGGTGGAATATTCGACATCGCCTGCCAAATGGGTGTGGTTGTCTGCCATAGGACTGCCAACCGATAATCTTCGGCTAATGCCGCGCGATCGTAGCCCTGTACCCCGCTCGCCAGAAGTGCAGCGTGGTAGCGATCTAGCAACGGTTGCTCCATCCTGAGGCGACGGTCGGGATACCAGTGCATCGCGAGCATATAGGCAAGATCGTCAGCCGCGACATCCACACGCCAGCAATCCCAGTCGAATAATCGAACATCACCCCCGCCGTCACGGGGCAGGAAGTTGTTCCAGACGTGAGCGTCTCCCTGCACGACCGTCATATTACGATGCGATCGATGATGTGTGTGCAGTCGAAGCCCTGCGTCAATCAAACGTCGGTAAAGATCGTGCCGCTCTGGCGGGAGACGGTCTCCGAAGCGATCCGTGAAAAGTGAGAGTTTCTCCTCGAACTGCTGCAGGTTCGCACTCATTGTGGCTTCGTCTTGCCAAGTCCCTACCGAAGCACCAAGACGAGGCTCATCCCACCAATCGGCATGAAAGCGGGCGCGGGCACAGATGATACTTTCGCACTGTTCCATTGTAGGCGGTAGCGGCCACGCGGTTGCAATGACGTGCGTATCGGTGAGATCCTCCAGTAGGAGGTGCCAGGCTCTTGTATCAGCGTCCCACGCCGCCTCGTAGCAGCGGAGGAGGTGCTGCCCCGGCTTGACGGCGGCCACCTCATTGTAAAAGGCCACTTCCTGTCGGCCAGCGTCCCAATGGTCGTCGCCCAGACGATCGGGATGCCCGGTCTTGAGGATGACGGTGCTCGGCGAACTCAACGCTTCGCCAGCGTAGGTCAGACGAAGTCGAATAATTTTCGAGAGGATCGTTGCGCGCGAGCTTTCCACGACGACGTCACTAACTCGACCGTCGCCTAGCGAACCCGATCGACGAAGCGCGTGAGTGAGATTTTCAGGGGTTGCCGTCTTTGGCAGGGGTTCCGATGTCATGATGATCCAAAGTCAAAGAGTTGGGGAACGCTGTTCGGCGCGCTCGGAAGGCAACCCAGCGGCACAAGACCAATTTAAACTGACACAGGTGTGACGCTCGGTCCAATCTGAGGCGGAAACTGCAGAGCGTCGAGCCTTTGCGAACATCGGCGACTGTCTGCGATGCTCAAAGGTCGGCTCGGGGTTAGAGTCCGACGAAAAACCACGCTGTCGAAGAGCGTCGGCGAGCTTCCATTGGCCCCCAGCTACGGAGCTGCGCCGATGTTGCCGACCCACTCAACGTTTGTGCCAGGTCTGGATGTGAGGGCCCCCACCAAATCACTAAAAGCCAGCATGTTCCCCGGTCGTTTTGCTCAGGCGCGGTGACCTAATTCAAGCTTCTCCGGTTCGCGGTGATGTCTCTGAATAAGGTTGGCGATCGTTACCAAGCCATTCAGCGGGAAGTTGCAAGCGACACTGGACCCCCTCCGGAGCGAGCACAAGGTCAACCGTACCACCGAACTCATAGGGAATGAGGTCACGAATTGTGCTCGTCCCATAGCTCGATTTGCCGAGAGCGACGACAGGGGGGCCGCCGAGTTCCTGCCATTCGAACACGAGATGAGCACGCGGGTGCCCGTTCAGATGCCGGTCCCATCGGATTGACACGCGACCATACTTGGTAGAGAGCGCGCCGTACTTTGCAGCGTTGGTGGCGAGCTCATGCAGTACCGTGGCCATCGCCTGACCCGCCTCGGGCTTGAGTAAGATGTCAGGGCCGTCGATCGCGGTGTTGTTGCGGGTGGCATACGGTTCGAGCTCGCGCCGGACGAGTTCTGTCAGCGACACCCCTTGCCACCGAGAGGAGCTCAACAGTTCGTGTGTCGTTGCCATCGAGCGAATGCGTCCATCGAGCGCCCCTACGAAATCGGCGACTGATCTGCGCCCTTGCCAGGTGTGGGAGACGACGGCGCTGACGGTCGAGAGTGCGTTCTTGACGCGATGGTCGAGCTCGGCCAGCAAAGTGCGTTGCTGTTCCTCCACCTGTTTGCGCTCGGTTATGTCAATGCTGACGCCGACGACTCGGCGTGGCTGTCCTTGGCCGCTAAAGGAAAGGAAACAGCGCGTCTCGGCCCATCGCAGCTGGCCATCAGGACGAATGATACGATACTCTACGTTATATTCGCGCCGGCGCTCACGGAACGCCTCGCTCCGGAACTGTTCTACCTTTCCGATGTCGTCGGGGTGCACGCCGGCTAGGCATTCGCTGCGCGCTATCTCGGTAGTGCCTTCAGGAAAGCCGTGGATGGCCGCATAGCCGGCAGAAATCTGCATGATCTCAGTGTCAGCGTCATACGCGTAGGTGCCAACGAGGCCAGACTTTGCTGCCAGGGTAAGCTGTATGTTGCGCTCGGCCAGTGCCTGTTCGGCCCGTTTGCGCTCGGTAACATCGATATTTGCGCCGAACCTTCGCACCGGCCGCCCGAGCTCATTGTATGAGATGAGGACACGCGACTCGATCCACCTCACCTCCCCGTGGCGGAAGATGCGAAATTCCAGGACGAACTCTGTTTCACCATTGCAGAACGCCTGCTCAGCGATGATGTCTAGCCGTGGCAAATCGTCCGGATGCACCAGTGCACGCCAATGCTCGCGTGAGATCTCGAGCGTGCTCTCGGGCAGCAGCCCATAAATGACCGCACAACCCGGCGATAGCTGCAATTGCTGGGTGGCATGATCGTACGTGAAGGTCCCAATCCGGGCGACCTTTCCGGCGAGGTCCAGTTGTTCATTGCGTTCCGCGAGACGCGCCTCGGCATGCTTACGGTCGGTAATGTCCTGAACTACGGAGACGAAATAGTCGACGCCCCCGTCCGTGGCCCGCACGCAGCCGACGGTGAGACTTGCCCAGACGATGCCGCCATCCTTGCGGACATAGCGCTTCTCGATGCTGTAGCTATCGGCTTCGCCGATGAGTGTCTTGTTGAGCACCGAGAGATTGGTTGCAAGATCCTCTGGGTGTGTGAGGTCCCGGAAGGTCTTCGTCTTGAGTTCCTCGACGGAATAGCCAAGCATCCGAGCGAAGCTTCTGTTGGCGCGCAGAATTGATCCGTCGGGACCCACCATCGCAACGCCCACCGCTGCATTTTCGAACGTTCCTCGGAAGCGTGCCTCGCTATCGATAAGCGCACGGCGCGCCTCGACCTGCTCCGTCCGGTGCTCAGAGAACAAAAGCGCGCCGCCAATACTTCCATCAGCCCGGCGCCAGGGGGCCATGGACCAGCGCACCCAGTGGGTGCAGCCGTCCTGGCGGGCGAATTGGTCTTCCGCCTGCGACAACTCCTCACCGGCCAACACGCGGGCATGAACGTCGCGCCAGCGCTGCGGGATGTCGGGAAACACCTCGTAATGTGACCGCCCGACGAGCTGTGCGTCTTGGGGGAGACGGAAATCAAGGATGTATCGACGCGAGACGGCGAGGTAGCGCATCTCGCGATCGAACATAGCAATCGCTGCCGGCGCGTGCTCGACGAATACCGCCAACTGCGCCTGTCGTTCTGCAAGGGCCGCTTCAACCCGTTTGCGTTCGCTAATATCGACGAGCATGTTGACGGCGCCAGTCAATCGTCCCGAGGCGTCGAACAGCGGCGTCGGATAGGGGATGAAAGGTATCCGCGTTCCGTCTGGGCGCTCGGCGACCGCTTCCATGCCTCGAATTGGTCGCCTTTGACGCAGTGCCAATGCCATCGGGCACTCGTCGTGCGGCAACGGCGTGCCGTCCGGCCAGTACAGCTTCCAGGAACCGCAGAACTTGCTCTCGCCGAGCTCGGGGCGGCAACCCCAGAGCGTGGCGGCAGCCGCATTGTAATAGGTGAGGCACCCGTCCGCATCCGTCATATAGACGGCAGCAGGAACCGCCTCGATCGCCTCCCGAAACAGAGCGTTGACATCACCCAAGATTGTAGCTGGTCTGTTGGCGTTGGCTGTGGGCGTATTGGTTGGCCGTGCTCCGCCCCCTTTCAGTGCTCGACTCCACTCTTTCATGGGCGCCAATTTCCGAGGATTCGCTGTCGATACTAAAGTTGCTGAAGTAGCAAATCGTTGCCGTCCAGCATCCTTAGGCCGCCATTCAGCATCCCCATTTCGGGGGCTTTATGCAGACTTGATCTTCCTGTGGCCAGTTGTGTGAACCACACGGGTCAGGCTTCAGCTAAGCCATCCGCCGCGGCTGAGCACCCGCAGCCCTTTGTTGGAGCGCCAGAGCCTCCCATTTCATCCAAAGCGCCGCGTAGGCATCGGAACTTATCTCGACATGGCTTGCGGACAGTCTGTAGTCAGGAAGATAGTTAATTTGTACCAGCGGGGGCGCAAACTCTATCGCTCTGCGAATGTCGGGGGTGGTCAATTGTATTACAAGGCGCGCTCCGGGGTCTCGTGTTGGCCGATGCCGTCGAAAAAGTAGGCTTCTCGCGCACGCCAGGCAAACACGCGGGTGATGATCGGGTTGATGAAGCGTAAGAGATGGCGTGCCGGAATGCGCTCCTCGAGGTTGAAAAGGTAGAACAGCTGGTCTGATCGCCTATCTGCCGCTCCATCATCATGGCTCTACAGAGCCCGACACTACGTCAGCATGACTCCGGACCAGGCCGCAATACGCGCCTTTTATGCATCGACGGCATCCGCGGCAACGTGTGGTGGGTGTATCCGACACGCCCCAGGAAGGAGCAGTCGACGGCCTGCTTCAGTCTGAACGGCAACGTCACCGCATACTTGGCCTCGCTGCTGGCGTATAAGTGCTTTCGCGAGAAATGGTGGGAATTGCTGCAGCGATTTGCCGACTATGACGAGGAAGTTCCGATTGACGATCCCGCCTAGGTGAGAGAGGCGGAGGCCATGCACGCGCAGTTCCTCGAGCGCCTCCAGGCAGCTGCTTCGACACACTTCACGGGCGGTTTCTGGGAGGATCACGCTTGGAATGAGCACATTCTTATGCACTCGTGACCCAGGCATCACCTTGCAAAAGAGAGAACTTGCGGGCTAGGTCAGCGCCGCGCGTCTTGATGTTATAGAGATTGCTCAGCAATCGAAGTATCGTCAAAAAACGTGGCTGGGCGAGGGAGCTTTGCGGCGAGACAATTTGCAACCCCTATATATGGCGACGGCAATCTCCATATGTTTGTTGATGAGGTCTTAGAGCCCTACGTCGCGATCTTTTCTAGCGGATCCTCGAGAGGTACCTGCATCTCGCCGTCGCGGCCGAAGTTGACCGTCTTGCCGTCGAGCGAATTCCTGCTGTGCTCGCTGCTGGCCGAGGGCCACAATGGCTGGGATCTCCTCATCGCGCAGCGATGGGCGCAACGTCCTGCGCGCCAGCGCTCGCTCGATGTAGGGCGCGAGTTCCTCCTGCTTTTTCTGCTCGCGCGAGGCGTGCCGCTGCTTGAACGCGGGCATCACCGCCTCGGCGAACAGCTCCAGCGACCCGCAGATGTGGGCATGCTCGTTGTTGCCGCCCTGCTGCAGGAAAACTACTTGGTCGACGCCGGCCTCCTCGAACCGGCGCATGTTCTCGGTGATCTGCTCGGGCGTGCCGATGCCACCGGCGCCCGGAGATACAGGCAGCAGGTCGCGCGCCTGCTCGTATTTGGCCCAGATATTGGTGCGGCCAGGGGTGTGCTGCCCGAAGATGTAGTGATGGCCAAGCGCGTAGCCGAAGAAGCGGAAGCCGTCGAGACCGCGGCGGCGCGCTTCCTCCGCGTCGGCGTGGCAAGAGAAGCCAGCCACCATTGCGACATTGGCGTTCACGGTATGGCCGAGCGGCACGCAGTCGTCCGACTTGATGATATCGTAATATTCGGCCACCCACTTGGCGGCCTCGTTCTGATCGATGAAAGCGAACGTGAGTGCACCGAGGCCATGGTGCGCCGCCTGGTGGATAGTCTCGCGGCGCGAGCACGCTAGCCAGATTGGCGGATGCGGTTTCTGTACCGATTTGGGTACGAGATTGCGGCAGGGCATGGAGAAGTACTTGCCGAAGTAACCCGGATAAGGGTCCATCACCAGCATGTTGGCGGCTTCGGTGGTGGCCTCCAGCCACATGGCATGCCGCTGCTCCGGGTCGATGCCGAAGCCGCCCATCTCGGCGGCAGACGCGCCCTGGCCCGTACCCCACTCGACACGGCCGCCCGAGACCAGGTCGAGCGTTGCGATGCGTTCCGCCACCCGAGCCGGATGGTTGTACGACGGTGGCATCAGCACGATGCCGTGACCCAGCCGCATGCGTTTGGTGCGCTGCGAGCAGGCCGCGAGAAATACCTCCGGGGCGGAGGAGTGCGAATACTCCTCGAGGAAGTGGTGCTCAACCTCCCAGGCGAAGTCGATCCCGAGTCGGTCGGCCAGCTCCACCTGGTTCAGCGCCTCCTGGAACAGTCTGAGCTCGGCGCCCTCGAGCCATGGCCGCGGCAGCTGATGCTCGTAGAATATACCAAACTTCATGGTCGCTTCTCCCTGGCGTACAGCAGGCACCACAATGTGATTTCGATTTGGGTGCTTCGTCAAACTGGGCGTCGTGCTATGCTGGCGCGGTAACCCTCCCTGCCGACTGCGAGGTGCGCCCTTGAACCAACCGCTGCCACGGCCCGGTCAAGGGGAGCCTCTCTTTAATCCGCTATCGCCCGAGGTCATTGCCGACCCCTACCCGCACTTCCATCGCCTGCGCACGAGCGAACCGATGCATCGCTCGCCGCTCGGCTTCTTCGTCTCCAGCCGCCGCGCCGACGTCGCCAAGATCCTGCGCGACAAGCGCTTCGGCAAGGACTTCGCGGGTCGCATGACGCGGCGCTTCGGTCCGCAGATCATGAACGAGCCGGTCTATCGCAGCATGAGCCACTGGATGCTGCAGCAGGACCCGCCCGACCACACGCGCCTGCGCGGGTTGGTGGTGAAGGCCTTTACGGCCCGCCGGGTGGAGGACATGCGCCCGCGCATCCAGCACATCGTCGATGCCACGCTCGATCGGATGGAGCCGCAGGGCTCCATGGACGTGATTGCCGATTTTGCCTTCCGCTTGCCTGTCACCGTCATCTGCGAGATGCTGGGCATCCCCGTGGAAGACCACCAGCTGTTCTTCCACGGGGCACGCACCGGCGGGCGGCTGCTCGATCCCGTTGCGCTCTCGCGGGCCGAGATCGACGAGGCCAACGCCGGCAACACGGCCCAGGTCGAGTATTTCCGCAGTCTGTTTGAACTCAGGCGACGCCGGCCGGGCGACGATCTCACGAGTGAGCTCGTGCAGGCGGAGGAAGAAGGCAACAAGCTCTCGAACGAGGAGTTGACCGCTAACATTATCCTGCTGTTCGGCGCCGGCCACGAGACCACGGTGAACCTGATCGGCAACGGTGTGCTGGCACTGCATCGCAACACCGATCAGCTGCAACTACTGCAAGGCAATCCGTCGCTCATCGCCAACGCCATCGAGGAGTTCCTGCGCTACGATTCCTCGGTGCAGCTCACCGGACGAACAGCGCTGGAGCCCGTCGCAGTTGGCGGCACGGACGTGGCGGAAGGGGACACGGTCCTGTGCCTTCTAGGCGCCGCCAATCGCGATCCGGCCGTCTATGCCGACCCTGACCGGCTCGATATCACGCGCCAGAACATCCGCCCCTTATCATTCGGGGGAGGCATCCATTTCTGCCTCGGCGCCCAGCTCGCGCGCATCGAGGCCGAAATCGCCATTGCCAGTCTGCTACGCCGGCTGCCGAATTTGTCGCTCGACGATGCCGATCACCCCGAGTGGCGCCCGACCTTCGTGCTGCGCGGCCTCAACAAGCTGTCTGCGAGGTGGTAGATTCCTTCGCCGCTAGTGGAACATCAACCGCTCGCGCACGCGGTGGAGAGCCTGCAGGTCGAGTTGTTCGGGCGTCTTGAGCGCCACTTGTCTGACGGTTGGCCGTGTGACGGCCTCGGCGATCGCCTGCGCATCGTTGGGTGTTCCCGGGCCGGGATCCGCTGCTGCCGATCACGACACGACAGCTGAACCGGGTCTGCCACATGGCGGCAAAGGCAGCAGGCCTGGGCTCCTAGGTCAGTCCGCACACGCTTCGGCACTCATTCGCCACGCACCTGCTGGAAAGCGCAATTGATGTGCGGGTGATCCAGGTTTTGCTTGGACACTCCAAGTTGGAAACGACCGCGCGCTACACACACACGTCGCTACCAACGTGCTGCGCGCAGTCACCAGCCCGCTCGATCGGCTAATCCCGCCGGGCTCACCACCAGAGAAGCCACCGGCATAGCCAGTCAGCACTCGTGGGCCGTCCTGCTCTGGAGGTCGCGGATCCTCCGCGACCAGCCGCTTGGCGTGAGGCCAATCGTGGCCACGTGAGCCTCGCCCAGTTGAAGGTGATGACTGCCATTGAGAGCTGCCGCACGGCAGCCCTCGGCGGGCACGTTGCCCGCTGCGAGGACTGCGCGCATACAGTTATTTCCTACAATAGCCGCCGGAATCGACACTGCCAAATGTGCCGGGGGGGGCCGCGGCACGCACGTGGATGGAGGAGCGGCAAGCCGAGCTCCCTGGCGGTGCCCTACTTCCACGTCGTATTCACCCTACTCGCCCCAATTGGCGCTTCCCGCCGCCGACCATCTCGGAGGAATGCCGCCACCCCTGGGTCCTCGCCGTCCGGCCCAGCCGCGAAACGCGTAATGAAGCAGGGATGAGGATAGCCATCCGGCTGGACCCCTCATCGGCGTTAGCGCCATAAAATAGGGGGCGGGCTCTTAGAGAAGGGTGCCGATGGCGACGGCAATCATGTCGGGAAAGCCGGTGTTCTCCCAATATACCGTGGAGCCACACACTGGGCAGAAGCTATACGTCAGGACGTTGCCGCTCTCGGCCGTGCGCGTCCATTCAGTGGCCTTTTCGGTGACGGTAATCTCCTCCCGGCGGAAGCGGGCCTGGTTGCTGATCACGGCGCCTGTGCGGCGCTGGCACTGCAGGCAATGGCACATGATATGCGTACAGGTTCGCCCGCGGCGGTGATCCGGAGCTGGCCGCAACTGCAGGTGGCGTGGCGGGTGGTCATGGTCTCGGCTCCACGGATCGACGGTGCCAAGCACCCTAGAGGAAAATGTATGGAGCAACGTCGACCATGTTGCAATGAGTGGGCGAGCCTCGCCGGAGATCCACGACGTGGCCGCCGGGCCCGGCGTTCGAAAGCCGTCAAATAGCCGGAGAGTGCAGCGAGCACGCCGACCGCGTCAGCAGGCCGGACGATCCGCATGCGCTGCAGCGAGATCGGCGGCCGTACCCACCGGCACCCTGACCGTTGATGAGCGGGACGATCGCCACCTACTTTGAATACGTGGTGGCACAATCTAGTGCATGTCCAACGATAATCTCTTAATGGGCTCAGGGCGGTAAGTCTCTGAGAGAGCAAAAATAGTCTGGACGACTCGGATAACCGCCGTATCCTGATTACCTCACCTGCATGACGCACATCACTCCATGCCGACAGAGGCCCCAGCGTCGTCTTCGGATCAAGGCCCACAAGGGACGTGCCGGTGCTGAGCCTCGCCCGGCCAGGGGAACTTTCACAGATCAGCAACGTTGGTTAATGAGCTGTCCGTGAGCGCGGGCAGCTCGCTCACTTGTCAGTTCTGGGGAAACCATGCCGATTGATCGTGGGCGTACCGACCAATTTTTCGCGTTCCTGTGGTTCGCACTGAGTTTTCTCTTCCTGCTCGCCATCGTGGCCCTGGCGTTCAACGTCTCTCCAAACGGGACCAATGACGCCCCTTCCCCTTCCATCGCAAAACACTAGCGAAATAGCCGCTCGCGGGCGAAGTCACACGGAGTGTTAGCTATGCAGCAGGTACTCAACGAAGTCAGCCAGATCGCTCAGCGGCTCGCCGGAGTTATCTGGCAAGTACTGCAATTCATCTGGAACTGGTCATTCGGCCAAGTTGTGAAGATGTTCCAGATGCCGTTCAACAACCTGCCGTTGTGGAAACAGGTGCTCTTCGTAGTCGTGGTCGCGGCGCTTGCTTATTTTCTCTATAAGCTCGCGAAAGACCTGTTGAAAGCAGTCCAGTCGGTGCTCGGTGCGATCGTCGGTCTCATCTCCGCGCTCATCGCAATGCTGCCGCAGATCGTCTATGCGGGGCTTATCGCCTTCGGTGGCGCATGGGTCATCACAAATTTGAGCCCGACATGGATTCCTATTGCACTGCGATGATCCGCATCCGTGATGTAGTCGAAGTCGTCGTAGACCGTCCGAGGGGATTTATCGTGGGCAGAGACAGGACTTAGTTCGCACGCAGCTCCAAGTGCACGGTCGGAGCACGCTGCTTCCGCTTCTGCATCAATCCGCCGTTGGAGCCGGAACGGAACTCTAATTCACTGGGTTGAATTATGCGCGTCTGATCCTTTAGCTCTGGCCTGAACAATGGCGGGAGCCGACCATGGCAAGAATTTCTGCAACAAGCTCTGAGGGTGGGCGTGCGAACAACGCCACCGCTGCATACTTCACCGGCGCCGAGAGGGGTAGGCCGCTCAAATACGTGCCAGGCTTTGCGTACATTCTGGTTCTCTACGTAGCCGGCAAGCTCATGTTTCCGGACCCAAGGGCGACCTTGGTTCAGTGGGAGGGATACCACCTCTCCTGGGTCGAGGTACTTATGGTCGGCGCCGCGATGATGGCGATGGCCGAGCAGTTGAGAGTTCTCACATTCAGGAATTGACAACACGATTGAGGCCATCTTGATGGCCGCCATCGCGGTTGCTCAAGTGCTACTTTTTGCGCTCGCCGCAGCCGGTGTCAGAAACCTCGATATCTTCAACAATACCGAGTTCCTCATGCTGACTTTGATCAGCGTGACCCAGGCTATCGTCGCAATCATGATCAACGCGAGGACACTGCGGCGGACGATTGGTGTTGGCGACAGCAGCTAATGGGTGCCCGCGCGCTCGTGGTCTCCATCTCACTCGTCCTGCTCTCGTCTCGAACCGAAGCCACTTCCCACCCCTCGGGCCGTTGAACCGCCCCTTCCTCCGATGCGCTCCTGGAGGCCCCGGCGGACCGCTTTCCTGCCGTTGGCCTCGGCGAGGAAATTCGCATTGACACCGGTGAGATCGGTGGGGGTGCCCTTGAACTAAAGGGAGCACTTGTTCATCTCTTCGCGTTCCGACGCTCCAATCCCGAACGCAGCGGTACGATCAGGAGAACACACGCACACTAACGCCGATTGGCCGGCGTCTCTCTAATTGCCCACCGGCGGCTCGGGGCCCGAACTGTCCGGGCCACCGGGACTTATCTCCAAAGGCAAAGGAGCGTCACGGCTTTTATTCGGTCCTAATCTCGCCCGAACAAGAAAAGATTTGTGACCTGCTACGCTTACCGTTGCGGAAGATGACCGCGCCGTCTTAAATGACAGAACGCCAGCTGCAAAAAAGTACCGATGTCGCACGTGACTTCAGTGAACCGTCCAAAAGACAAGATACCGTCGCCCAGAAGGGAAGTGCTAGAGCCAAGCTTGGCGAAGTTCATCCTTGACCCCGTGAAGGGCGTGGATGCCTTGATCCGCTTGCGCCGTAAAGATGCGATCGCAAGCGTGCTGGCACATCCCGAGTTCGCGACCGCGCTCAAAAGTCTCGCGCTAAACGCCCGGTCCTCGGCCCCTGCGGCGGTTGGCCTATCGCGTCTTGCCCTAAATCCAGCTTTTTCGACCGAAGCAACTGCGGCGATCGCTGCCAACAGCGACTGGCCAGATCCTTCGAAATTCGCGGCACCGCACCGCCGCCTCGCCGCCGAAGCACTTGAACGCGCAAGACCGAGCTGGGCTTTGCTCTGGATTGGCAAAGCGCTGCTATTGGCTCTCCCCTTTGCGGATCTTCGCCGCCTTTTTGCGTCTCGCCTCTTCTTGGCGGCAGGAGGTCTCCATGGAACCGTATTCGCCCTCGCCAACTCGCTTTCAGCCCTCGAACCTAAGGCGAAACGACCATCCAAACTCTCGGCGCTCGTTGAGGAGCTGCTCAACTGCGCGAGCCCGGCCAGTCCTGCCACAGCTGGTGTCAATGCCTTCGTCGCTTTTGTTGAGGCCATCATGCTGGAGCGATACTCAAAGGATGATACCCAGCTCAAGCGTAAGCTAGGCGACGTTCTTCTACTAGCTGCCGTGGCGGATCGCACGCTCCTTCTCGAAGAGCCTTTTTTGTCTCTTGCAGCAACTTTGGATCCGGAGGTGGCCACCACATTACGCGCCGACGCGGATCGGCTTTTCTCTGCAATCGTGACGGAACCTCCTCCCTTACCGCAAAGGCCTCAGGCCGACCTCATCAGAGAGGCAGCTTGGAGCGAGGCCGACGAAGCTCTTGGGCGAGCCTTGCAAGACACCGGACGTCTCCTCCGATCGTTCGAGCGGTTGGAATCTGTGGTTGATGGCGAAGCCGCAAACCACACGCGACGTGCCAAAGGCGCGTCAGATTTGGTGCTCCAGTGGGTCCGGCAAGCGGCTCGCCAAAGGACGATCACTCCGCTTGGTAGCGCGGGGGACAGAATTCCCTATGACCCCGTGTTCCACGACCTCGGCGATGGCGACGCTGCGCCGGGCGATGTAGTCCGTCTCGTCAAACCGCCCATAGTGCGCGGTACCGATGAACGACAGGTGGTCCTAATTCGTGGCGAGGTTGAACTCGATTAGGTCCATTTTCAAAAAATAGGTCTGAAGAAGGAGGTGTCTGTGAGTCTCCTCAAAAGTCCGCGCAATTCGGAGTGGATCGGCTGCATCGATTTCGGAACTGCGCTCTCAAAAGTCGCGGTCGCAAAGCGCAAGCCGCGAACGCAATTGACCAACAACGATATTGTTCCCCTTGCGATCGGCCTTCGGGCGGGCGTCAGTGTGAAGAACCCTTATCTCCTCCCTTCAATGGTCTACGTTACCAACCAAAGCGTCCTCTTTGGCGAGGAGGCGCAAACCGCCGCTCTTCGGGGTGCAGCTGGTCGGCAAGCCTTCGCCTCGCCGAAGCAGTATCTAAGCACAGACCAACCTGAGGCCCTCGACGAAAAACTTGACCCTAGCGTCGACCCTACCGGGACGTATACACCCCGAGAGTTGCTCGCATTGTTTTTCGCTCATTTGCTCGTCCAGATTGGCCACGCCGCGCCCAGAGCTGGCGTTCCTTGGCCCGTTCCACTCCGGATCGCGAGGCCAGCCTGGGAACCGAAGCGCGCTAAGATAGGAGAGCTGACGCTCAAAACCCTGGTGCTCCAGGCGTCAGCGATTGCTGATATACTCGGAGACCGCCTTTCGGCGCTCAACGGTCTCACCCACGAGGACGCACGCTCCGCGCTGTCAATCGTCATGGCCAATGACGTATTACGTGACCCCAGGGCTTTTCCAGGTGTTTTCGAGTTATCGCCGAAGGGGAGTGCCTCCGTGCTCGAGGCTACAGCAGTGGCAGCAGGATCGATCCGCGAAACGGGCCGCCGGGTAATCGCAATAGCGGATATCGGTGGTGGGACCTCCGATTTCGGAGCGTTCATGACGGGTCTGGCTGGACGCGAGGTGCTCGCTGAAATCATAGGCAGCTCTCAGATCTTGCGGGAAGCTGGAGATTATTTGGACATGCTTCTCACTAGCCATATTCTCGACAGGGCCGGCATCGATCGCGAAGATCCGGCTGGCAGAGGCCTGACGCGGCGTCTCCGCTTGAGACAGAGAGCTACCAAAGAGGCCTTGTTTGCGGAAGGTGTGGTCAGAGTTGAAATTGGCGACGACACCCGTACCGTCACATTAGAGGAATTCCTTGCGGATCCACGCGTCCAATCTTTTGTGCAAAGGTTACGATCAAAGTTCCAAGAAACTCTGGAAATTGCGGTCGAATGCGCCCGAGAACACCCTCAACCCAATGGACAGGGCACCACCCCGGTCGAGATTCTTATTACTGGAGGTGGCCACGCTCTGCCAATGGTCAAAGAGCTCGCAACAACTCTTCCCATGCAATGGCCTTTTCTCGATACGGCGCCAGAGTTCCCCACTGGTCCGATTGACCAAGACTTACAAATCGTGCGCAGACAGCTTGCTGTGGCCATCGGAGGAGCTATTCAAGATCTGCCCAATGAAACTGCGCCCGTGCGCCTCTGAAAGCATCTGCCGCGTAACTATCGAGGGGCCGCAGCCCACCCTGCTTGATGCATCATTTCCCTATTGTTAAAGCGCCCCCGCCTATGGGTTGAAGGGGTTTGCTCTCTGTCAAGCAAACAGTCGCCGGCGAAACGCCTCACGCCACAGCGTCTTCGCCGTGCAGACACGCAGGCGCCAGCTCGAGCATCGCCGAGGCAAGACCCGCAAGGATGCCAAGGCAGCCGCGGCCCTATTCAGCGGCCACTCGCTGCGCGTCGGCTACGCGACCACCGCGGCTGCCGAGGACCGCATTCAGGCCCACACGCGCCACAAATCGGCGGATACAGGGCTATATCCGCGAAAGCGACCGGTGGGGAAAGAGTGGGCGAGAGTGCCGGGACTGAATTCGTCGTACCGAACGTGCAGCGCGAGGAGCTATCGCGCAAGACGTCTTCGTCCAGTGCGCCCAGCGCAAGATCGCTCGCGTTGAAGTCAGCGCCAGCGAGCAGCGCGTGCGGGCCTACGACAAGGAACACAATGTCGTCGCCGTGTATCCGGCTACTGTGGGGAGCAGCGAACGTCCTTCGCAGCAAGGGGAGCTCAAAGTCACTGCAATAGCCGAGAATTCGACGTATCACTACGACCCGGCCTTGAATTTGAAGGGGGGATGTGCAGGAGAAGCTTGAGCTTCCACCCGGGCCTAAAAACCCGGTAGGCGTGGTTTGGATCGCCCTGTCGGCTAAAGGCCGGCCGGCACGCCCGACCCGGAAGCCGTCAGCAAGCGAGCCTCTCACGGCTGCATCCGTCTCACCAACTGGGATGCGCTGGAGCTTGCTAAGCACGTCAGTAAGGGTACGCGGGTCTCAATCGAAATGGGTGCGAGCCACGACCGCCGAGCCGGACGGTCGTAATTCAGCGAAAGACGTGCACGCTTCGTTGAATTTCGTCCGCGGTGTACGCCTAGCTGTTCCCGGGATAGTCAAGGACTGCCTGGGCCTCGTGTTAAGGCTTTGTGGCCGGCGGCGGCGCCGTTTGAGTAGTTGCGCCAGGGCGGGCGCTTCTCGCGGCGGAACGCTCTTCTTCGGCGTTAAAACCTGGCGTCAGGACGAAGTACAGCAGAAGGCACGCCGCTGCTGCGCCGAGGATGACCGGCAAGAAGCTCCAACTTTGATCGTGGGCTTCGATTTCTTTTGGGCTTTGCCAATCTGCCGACGGAAGGCTGTCCCGCTGATCATTCCCGTCCATACGCTGTCTCGTCAAAACTTACTCCTTGAAAAGAACTTATGCTCGTTTCTGGTGGTTCCCCTGTTAACGCGTCATTTCGAGAAGAGAGGGTGACGTGTGGTGCCTCGTACGCACCGATCAGGTTGACCCGTCGGTAAGGTTGCTGACGGTCAGCAAGATTACCAACTCTTGAATTGCGATCACGAGCGAGGAGGCTTTTTCCGAAATGACGCAAGCGGCCCAAGTCCCGTTAAATGTTTGCGGACGACGTGCCCCTCTTTGCTTTGACGCGGAGGGCCGAACGCGTGGCGATGCTGAAAAAAACAAAGGTCTTTCAATCAATTAATCTCGGTAACTACGAAAGTTGGCCTCAACAAAGCCGTCAAGGAACGACGCGCGCCAAGCAGTGTTCTAAATTTGACGGTGGAGAAGGACCGTCCCGCGCTAAGTCCGCCAAAGTGAGTAGTCGTCGTGTTGCCCCTCAATTATAGACTGCGTGAGCAATTGCCGTTCAACCAGCGCGACTTTCCTCCGCGAGACATGGCTCATCTGCACCATGCCAGGAACTCCGGGCTCTTGCTCCTGATGGTTATCGGATATCTGTTGGCGCTGCTTGGAGGCATTGTGCTGCTTAGAGTTCTCACGCCCACGACAGCGACGATCACGGCTGCAACCAGCGATATCCGCATCGAATAAGTTGAAATCTCTGTGCGACCTGGCCTCCCCCGCAGGATCAAGACCCGAAGCACCTCGAGAGCGTCGACCAGCTGAGCGCTGCGGAGGCGCGAGATTAGCAATATCGTCGCCTCCGGATGGTTGGAGCTTGGGCGTTGCCGCATGAACGCTATGAGGACAGCGCTCGGGGCGGGTCGTTCCAGCAGAACGGTTAGCCGCGCCAGGCGTAAGTGCCCAGCGGCCCGACACGCGCCTGGGCGCTACTTGTCGCTCTTTCGCCACAGCGCTGCCCTCTCAACCCCGGAACCCAATCGCCCCATGCGCGTTTTCGCGTTGAGGGGAGGGGTCTTAGCTGATGCAGAAGCAATTGGATGACGTCGCCGGCGATGCGGAGCGCTGGCGTAGACTGGAAGCCGAAGCTCTCACTGTCGCCGCCAGCATGACCGACCTGGAGCCTAGACGTGTCATGCATTCCATTGCAGAAGCCTACCGGCGGCTTGCAGAGCGGGCAGAGTTGCGCAAAACTTACAAGTAATCAGGCAGCGACGCCTTCGCGAACACAGCGTCCACGGAGGAGGTGTGTTTGCGTGGTGTGGGGATGGCGCCGTCGTGGGTACGCCAACACCGGTCGAGAAACTTCCCGCGCATTGGCGTCAGTGTGCTCACCAAGCACGTCGAGCTGCCGATCAAGAGATCGATCCCACGGCAAGCGAAACGCTGCTGGAAATCGCCGAAGCGTACGAGAAACTCGCCAGGCTCGCGGAGGCGAAGCTCACTCCCATGCTTCGTGAGTGATGGAAGCCGTTCTTGGTCGGTCGCAAATCGGTCGTTCTATTCTGTAATCTTCCGAACAGTACTTCTCGTTGCGTCCGGGTTATAGTGAAGAGCGCTGCAACCGCTCGCGGCGCAGAGCGGGGAGGCCCGCATCGCATTTGCGGCTGCAGCCGGTGGTTGGCGCGGGCCATCCCTCGTTTATCTTTAATGTACGGAAGAAGCCCCACGCCTCACGGGTGGGGCTCCCTCGTCGGGTCATGAAAGGCCCGCGAGGCATCCTGTACGCATACAAATCTCAGGACGCCTTCAAGCGGGTGACCCGGAAGGGCATTGGGTGGTGCGGGTGCCAGGCCCGGGTCACATGCACAACGGGCGAGGCGCTGTTCTATTTCCAGTCCCCTGTTAGGTCCTTGTGGATAACCTGTGAAGAATCACCCGCCCGTCGTGTTCCCGGGGGTGGAACCCTAGGTTCTAAATCAGCGTTGTGGCAGCGGTGCGGGGCAAGGCAATTGAGCCATGTCCATTCATTTTCCTGGCACTGAACGCGACGCCAAACCTTGGCGGCGGCTAGAAGCCGTCATCGCTATTTCCATGGCCGATCTGGAATCCAAGCGGGTAATGCTTTCCCATTGCGGACGGCTACGGCGGCTTGTCGAGCGCTCCGAGGTGCGATGGGAAAGCCTCATTGCATGAGAAAGCGCGAGATTGTGGGGGGTGTTGCGCATGGATAATACAGACGACCGTGATCCCAGTAACGCCGCAACCATCCTGCTTGTTGACGATACGCCTGCCAAGCTCTTGGCCTACGAAGTTATGTTGGCCAGTCTGGGAGCCCGGCTGGTCAAGGCCGATTCAGCTGACAGTGGTTTGCGCGCCCTTCTCGATACCGACATTGCTTTGATCATTACCGACGTTTCGATGCCGGACATCGACGGGTTTGAGTTCGCCAGAATGGTGCGGGGGCACCCTCGCTTTGCGCGAACTCCCATTATTTTTGTTTCGGCATTTGCGCAGTCCGAGCTGGACCAACTGCATGGTTACGATACAGGTGCGGTCGATTACGTGAGTGTGCCCGTTTCGGCATCCGTTTTTCGGGCAAAGGTCAAGGTGTTTCTGGATCTGGTTACCCATCGCCAGGAACTGGAGTTGCTCAAGCAGAAACTCGAAGAACGTGTCGCCGAACGAACGGCGGAGCTTGAAGCCTCCAGGGAACAACTGAAGGTGCTGGTGCGCGAGATGCAGCATCGCTGTAAGAATCTACTTGCCGTCGTGCAGTCGCTCGCCACCAATACCCTTTCGCGAGCCGCAAATGTGGAAGAAGCATCAAAGGCCCTCCTCGGACGATTGCACGCCCTTGCCAATGCTCAGAATCTGGTGGCGGGGGAAGGGGGCCCCAGCGTGGCCTTGAGGGATCTCGCAGATACCCAGCTCGCCGCCTTCGGCCCCCAAGTGTTGATCGACGGTGAACCGTTGGTAGTGGAAAATGGCTTCGCTCAGTCCTTTGCGTTGATCGTCCATGAATTGGCGACCAACGCCGTAAAATACGGATCTTTGTCGGCGCAACAGGGGACCGTCACTCTGGGGTGGTCGGTGGTATTCACCGCCGAGGGCAGGCATCTCAAACTCAGCTGGACGGAGCGGGGCGGGCCGCCCCCTCCCGCCAAAGTCACGCCGGGTTTTGGATCTGCGCTGCTGTCAATGTACGGGTACGCCGTCACGGAGCTGACGGAAAACGGACTTGAGTACGCGCTGATGGTTCCGCTGTGCAATATTTCGAAAGCCAACACGTCACCAAGGGCTGAAAGCGTGACCGCAGGTCCAAAAGCTCCCGTTGGGACAGCTGACGCTCCCTGAGCACGGTAGCCGGTGGCTGCAAAAGCGAAGGGACCTCGGCGGGAACCTTTGCTACACGTCGGTCAATGCTGACGGGGGTTTCTCTTTGCCTCTGCGAACGCGGCCAATCGCTGTTTGCGCAACTCGGCGCGCTTAGCGAGGACCCTGTAGCTCTCTGAGAGAAACAGCATATGTCGCTTCGCTTCTGGATCAATCATTGCTCTTGCTACACCGCGCGCTTCCAGCTCAAGCTCTCGCCAACGTGCGGCGTGACTCGCATGTCGTTCGGCGTCTGCCGACATGGTCCTTTTCCCAGCCCCGAGCTAAATTTCGCCAGTGCAGCGAGAACGTTCGTCTGGGGTCTGCGTTCCAGGCCAACATCGGCGCCGCGCGGCGTCGTGCTTGGGTGGTGCAACTAAGGGCCCTCGCTTGAGGTCCCTGGGATCCTCTCTTTGTATCTGCAGGCACGGCCAATCGCTCTAAGCGAAACTAGGCGCCAGCCCAGTCGAATTGACACTCGATCCCTCTCAAGCGCGGCCTTTACCACGAACCATATCCACGCGCTTGCCAGCGCCTTGATCTCCTCGATGGCGACGCTCACGCATTTGCCGACATGGTAGTGCGACCGCTCCACGGTCGCCTCCGATGCAGGCGCGCGGGTACCGGAACCTGTAAAACCATTCGGCACCTTTCAGTATCGCCTAAAGCGATTTTCCCAGTTGCTCGTTTGACGGTAGCTCTGCCTCGATGAGCCTGGCCAACTGCTCATACCTTAAAATGTCCTTGTCACGAGGATCAAAGACCTGATCCGCGGCGCGGCGCGCCAACGAAACAATCCACAGACGAATCACGCCATGGGACCTTGCGGCCCGAATCACTTCGCACTCTGCACGCGACAAAGCGTGGAGTGTTTGTCAATGAAGTCATCATCAAAGTTGCTCGCTGGCCTCGTTCTGACGCTTTTGAGCGGATGCACCCCGGCAGAGCGGGCGGCTATGCTTGCGTTTACACCAGATCAAGCGCCAAAGCCGACTAAGCAGCGGCAGGTTAGTGCTCGCCAGAAAACCAAGACTACGAAGCAGACCGAGGCTCGACCACTAGCTCGGCTGGGTAGTGCGTCACAGCCTACTCTGCCGGCCTGGAGCGTATCCACGCCGATGCCTTCAAGGGTTCTGCGGTCCACTCTGACGCCAAACCAACTGTTCACAAAAGTGAGCCCGGCCGTCTATGCCCTCGCTGTCGCGCAGGCTACGGGACAGGGAACATCCCAGGGATCGGCGGTTGCCGTCTCGTCGAAGGAAGCGATCACCAACTGTCACGTTGTGGCCAATGCCAAGGCCATCACGCTCGCCAATGCGGCCAGGACGCTCAGGGCCGAGGTTGCTTCGGCGGATCCCTCAACGGATCGGTGCTACCTCAAAGTGCTGGATGGCGAACTCTACCCTGTCCCCGGTGTTCGGGACTACGGCAGTCTGGAAGTCGGGGAAGTTGTCTTCACGATCGGCTCACCGAAGGGTCTGGTCAACTCGCTCGGCAACGGTTTGTTGTCAGGGCTGCGAAAATCAGAAGGAGCCGCAGAGTACATTCAGATCACCGCGCCAGTATCGGAGGGTTCCTCGGGAGGGGGCCTATTCGATGATCGCGGCAACTTGATCGGGGTCACGACCTTCACTGTTCGCGATTCTCAGAACCTGAACTTCGCGATTGCCGCATCGGAGTTCTGGAGGTGATTTCAATTAAAGTCAGCATACCATGACGCGAGGCAAGTGACCGCAGTCGGAAACCACGCCTGCCAACATTTGCGCTGTCGCAGCTGACCTGGATTGATTTGGTGATCGGCGTGATCTTTTTCGCGCTGCCGCAGGTGCCGTTGACACTGGGCAATGCCGTGATCCGTTTGCCACCACGGAGGCAAACCCAGCTTCGATGAAATAGACTTGATCGATGCGCTTCTTCGGAGCCTCGAGTCGCTTCCTCACCGGAAGATCAACGGGCGCGAGATGCGGCTCCAACAAGGCGAAGTCGTCGCGCGTCAAACGCGAGAGAATGCGGTTTGGAGTCCTGCCGCGGGAGGGGTTTTCCGGCATCGCTCTTCCCTTCGGGGCAAGAGCGCCAGCCGTCTCTCAAGGCGTCCGCCCCCAAAAAGCCAGCGGATGACTACTCCTGTTGCTGGAAATCGCCTAGGACTTAAGAAAAGTACGATTTAATACACTTCCCTGGAACGTAAGGTCTGAGCGCACGTTGCTGCTTACAGATCGCGTCCCTCAGGACGCCGCAACCGTCGCCGGGATGGCGACATCTTGCTACCCAGAAATATCGGAGGTTTGCGCGGGCGCGTGAGCGCTCGATGAGCGAGGTTGTGGCATGTTGGCGAGCAACGAAACGCTCCTTGCGATCGGCAAAAAACTGCGCGACCAGAACGAAGATATTCCGTTTGAGCCGCTGCCGCGACGGTGGGTCGATCTGATCCATCGTTTGGACGAACTGGAGCGGAGGCACTCTGAGCGCCGTCAACCAGAGGCGAAGCCGCAAGGGCGGCGTTCCCGCTGACCAATTGTGAGCTGAACGGAATTTCCACAAGCGAAAATTACTTGAGCGGGAACTCAGGTAATTGATGTGCCGTTGATCTTCAGCTGTCGGATAGAGTGTGGGAGTGCGCACATGTGGAATACCTTGTGGGATGAGCTGCGAGAGATGGTGTGGTTGGCATCGGTGATCGGGGGCTTGTCAGCCATAGGCGTGGGCTTGGCTGTGGTGCTCGCTGCTGCGTGATTGACTTCAACTCGAACGACGGCGAAAGCCTCCGGCCTACCCCCCGCCTGGGGGGCCATGGCCGGGGCCCGCATACGGGAGGGCGCGGCACCACGGAAGCATATTCTAGCTTTTCAAAGGACATTTTCCGCTCCCCTCGACGCTCCCACCATTGAGCTGCTGCCAGTTCGGTAGACACCAACCTAAGCTAATAGCACTCGTTGTTCGAATTCCATTGGGCTGACGTAGCCAATTGTCGAGTGTCTGCGTCGCGGATTGTAGAACCTCTCTATGTAGTCGAACACATCGGCTCTGGCCTGGTCCCTCGTGCGGTAGATTTTGCGGGCCACGCGTTCGACCTTAAGTGAAGAGAAGAAGCTCTCCATCGCCGCGTTGTCCCAGACATTGCCCGAACGGCTCATGCTGCACGTCACCCCGTGCTCGGCCATTAGCCGCTGGAACGCCTCGCTCGTAATGGCGGATGTGCAGCTCGGCGCCGTCGTTGTCATGGGGCGGGTTGGCAAGGGAGAAGTTGCGCCGGTCGCCGTCAGGAAGCAGGATTTGCAGATACTGGCCAGCCTGGAATTCTCGCTCGCACGCCATTGGCAAAGCGCAGGGTGAGTATGGAAATGTCGGCCGCCAACCGGACAACCCGGAACACCGTTGCCGTCAAGGTCTTGCGCAGAGGTAGCGCCCGTCTCTCGACGCGCTTCGGCGCTATCTCCACGTGCGAGCATGGCCGCGCCTGACACATGAGCACGGCATCTGCCTTGCCGTCACCCGCTGGCTGCGCATCCGCACCTCACCGGCGATCAGCGACCCTTCGCAGGTATGGCAGACGCCTTTGCGGCACGAATAAGGAAGCGAGAAGCCTGCGCGCTCGGCAGCATCGAGAATGGATTCGCCGGCGGCGCAGTCGAAGGCGATGTCACGGCCTGAGACGCGGACCTCAAAGCTCATAGCGGCAACGCCAGCAGCGTGTCGAACCGCGAGCTGTCGCACACGACGATGCGCTCGACGAGCTTCGGCGTGTCTTCGGCCTGAAGAGAGTAGACATCGAGGTAGCGGCCGGTGGCGAAGATGTCGGTCGTACCGTCGCGCATGATGCGCACCACGAAGAACGGGGTCTCGCTGGCGACGCGGGCACCGTCCTTCGACATGATCCAGGGCTGGCCGAGGAAATGCCGGTACGTGTGGCGCTCGTAGACGTTGGCCTCGCGCAGTGAGGTGACGCGATCGACCAGCATGGCGCGCGAGTTGGCGAAGACCACGCCGGCCTCCAGGCCCTGGCTGTGGTTGTCGGCGGTGGTGATCTTGTAGATGCACTGCTCCGTGAAGAACTCTGGCCATGCCTCGAGATCGCCATTGTCAATGCAGCGCGCATAGGCCGCCTGCGTCTGTCCGATCTGGCTCGCGACGTCGTCAGACATTGGTCGGCTCCTCAGATGCCCATGCCGGCGCGATAGGCCTTCCAGAAGCCGCGCACCGAGGCCTCCGTCACCCGGCTTTCGCTGCTGTCCGCGCCGCTGCCACCCATCTCGACCACGGCGCGTTCATCGCCGAGCACCGGCGATGCCGCGCTGCACGAAGCCGCCGACGCAACCGTCCTCCATCGAGACGTAAGCCGGCGGGACCAACCAGGTTGGCCTGCTTCAGCCGCATCAGACGCTGCTCGGGCGTGTCGTCCTCGAAAGCCGATCAGCGTCCAGTTGAGATCGGTGCGATCGGTGCCGCGCGGCACGATCTGGCGCACGGCAATAGAGTTCTGGATCTGCTGCAGCACGAAGGTCGGGAACACCGAGAGGATCTGCAGCGTGATGTCGTCGGCGAACTCCTCAAAGCCCTGCAGCAGTGACGGGTCGGCGAGCTTGTACTCGCTCTCGGAGCGGATGTTCTGCTTGGCGTACTCGGCGTCCTTCTCGGCCTGCGCGGTCGATCGCCGAGAAGCTGACGTGATGGCCGCCGGACGCGTCGACGATGATACCGCCGCGTCTGCGACAGGCGGTTCAGCTCGAAGGTCGTGAAGAACAGATGCAGGATGCTGGCGTGATAGGAGTCCTTGACGTTCTCCATGTAGAGCTTCCAGTTGTTGGGTAGCGCCTGCGTGTAGCGACCGAGCACCACGGGCGTGCGACCCGCCAGCACGCGTTCGATGCGCGGCAGGATCTCCTCGCCCAGATATTCCTCAAGCGGCGGCACGTCCTCCGAGAAGCTGCCGAACACAAGCCCGTATAGCTCGGCCACGCGCAGCTTGCGCGGTCCGTGATCCTGCATGCAGAACGACGGCGGCATGCCGCCCTTGCCCTTGATGCCGTCCTTGAAGGCGACGCCGATGAGATTGCCCTGCCGGTCGTAGGTCCAGGCGTGGTAGACGCAGCTGAAGTCCTTGACGTTACCGCGCTGCTCCAGCGTGATCAGCGCGCCGCGATGCGCACAGCGATTCTCGAAGGCATAGATTTCGCCGTCCGCGTCCCGCGTGACGATGACCGGCGTGTCGCCGACTGCGGTGGTGCAGAAGTCGCCAGGATTGGCCACCTCCACCGCTAGGCACAGAAAGTGCCATAGCGGACCTTGAAACAGCCCGCGCTGTTCTGCGGCGTAGACCTGCGGGTCTTGAAAGAGGCGGTAGGGGACGCGGGTCAGACCTGCCTCGGGCCACACGGTTTCGGTCAGCTGAGAGGCGGCGCCTGCAGCGGCCATGTTGATCCTCGCTAGCGCAAGAAGAACCTGAACACGAACGACCGTTCGTAAACCGAATATGATGCTAGGCCAGGTTGCCGTCCAGCTTCGCTATGTTGCGGCGCAAATCGACCAACTGCGGCAGGACTGTTGTGGGTCAAAAACGCTTTCAGAACCCGTGCCCCAAAGCACTGGCCGCCAACGAACACGAGGGCGGAACGCCAAGCTCATAGGGTCAGGGTGACGCACCTCCTGAAAGGCTCGCACAACGACGCGCACGCGGATTGACCTGCCGAATTCTGCAGCCGTAACGCCGCGCCAGCTTTTTCCCTTGCCAATCGCCGCGATAACGCGGAAAGGACGGTCGATGCCCAATTCCGCGCTTTCACCCATTTCTCAGTTCGAGCCACTTCCACGCTTCGTCACGGGTTCGATCTTTCGTCACATTGCGGTGATGACTGGCACCAGCGCCATCGGATTGATGGCCATCTTCGTCAGTGATTTCGCGAACATATTTTTTCTCGGCCTGCTCGGTGATCTACAGTTGTTGGCAGCTGTCGGTTATGCAAGCAGCATCATGTTCTTTTTAATCTCGGCCGGCATCGGCATGTCGATCGCGGTCGTAGCTTTGGTGGCGCCGGCGCTGGGCGCGCGGGACATCGCCCGAGCCCGCCGGCTTTCCTCGCATGCCGCCGTGTTCGCCGGCGCCACATCATCGCTTTTGGTCGCCGCGCTCTGGCCGGCGCTGCCAGCGCTGCTCGGTTCACTCGGGGCGGGCGGACGCACGCTTACGCTCGCACACGAATACCTAAGTATCGTGCTGCCGTCGTGGCCGCCGCTTGTGCTGGGCATGTGTGCCTCGGCCATGCTGCGATCGGCCGGAGAGGCGCGACTTGCCATGTTCATCACCCTGACGGGAGCCGTCGTTGCCACGATCCTCGACGCGACTCTCATTCTCGGGCTCGGCCTCTCGCTGTACGGAGCGGCGATATCCGCATTTGTTTCCCATCTTGCCGTCCTCGCGCTGGGTTTGTGGCTCGTCGTGCGCACTCAGGGATTGCTGGGTAGGCCGGATTGGCACGCCTTCGGGCATGACGCGGCGACGATCGCGCGCTTCGCCGTACCCATCGTGCTAGCCAATCTCGCGACACCAGCTGGGGGTGCTTATGTGACGTTGGCGATGTCACAATTTAGCGATAGTGCGGTGGCCGGTTGGGCAGTGATCGGGCGCATCATTCCGATCGCATTCGGCGCAATCTTCGCCCTGTCCGGTGCCATTGCGCCGATCATTGGGCAAAATCTTGGGGCGCGCGAGTTCGACCGCGTTCGCGAGGCGCTGCATGGGGGTCTCAGATTTGCTGCCTTGCTATCGGCAGCTGCATGGCTTTTCCTCGCAATTGCGGCGCCGGTACTGGTTCAGCTCTTTAATGCCAGCGGTGAGGCTGCCATGTTGATCGTCTTCTTCTGCCGCTGGCTGGCGCCACTGTTCGTATTCTTTGGCACGCTATTTGTGTGTAACTCGGCCTGCAGCGCGCTCGGCCGCCCGCACTATGCCACCGTGCTGAACTGGGGGAGAGCGACCCTCGGCACGGTCCCGTTTGTCACTTTGGGTTCCCACTGGGGCTCTAAGGGTGTGCTGGTCGGCCATATGTTGGGAGGGATAGCCTTCGGGCTCGCCGCCGTCGTCGTGGTCAACCACCTCATCGCCCAGTTGGAGCGATAGTTGCGCCGCTGAAGCTGCGGCATGGCCATTAAGGCTTGGCCACCAGTGACAATGCCGCGCCATCCACGGTGCGACCGGCGATGGGGAGCGCACATACCCTCCATGAATTCTCAGTCGCAATTGGGGGCGATCGATACCGTGACGCTTCAGCACAAAGAGCGGCAACAAGGGTTCGGTGCTGCGAGCGTGCGGCGGGCGCCCCCGGCGTACGTCTTTCACATAAAATAATTTTCGCGCCAGCCGATGTCCCGGGCCTCATTGCAAGAGACGCGATCGTCCCGATTGGCGGTGGCACCGATGGCGGGCTCATCGCATCGCCGAAGGCAAAGGCACGCGGGCCCTCGTGCGGGTGACCCATCGCGGCGGCCACCTTGATGGCTTGCGCCCGGACGTGGGGGCGGTCATGCCGCGTGTCCGCCGGAGGTGATGCTGCAATCTGCCGAGCCGGCGAAGTCAAGAAGGCGCCAGATCCTCACCTCAGGCAGCACGCAGCCGACTAACAGCTTGCAAGGCGCACGCTTCGCGGCCTGGTCCAGGCAATGGCCTCGCCCGTTCATAAATCGAGCCCCTCGTGGCTGCGCCTCACTTAGACGATCTTGAAGCGCTCAAAGATCGTCTTGATTCTCCCGACCGCTTCCTCGGCCGCCTGCTCGGGGGTCATGTTCTTCTGCGTGATATTGGCCTCTGCCTGGCTCCAGATCTGCTCCGACAGCACGGCCGAATAGGCAGGGTTGTAGTTCATCCACCAGGGTATGGTGGGCTTGATGAGGCCGGTGTCGACCGCGACCTGCCGGTGCGGGTCGGCGGGGTCCTGCCAGTAGGGGTCCGACTTGACGTTCGACATCATCACGGGGAGGAACCGGCCGCGGGTTTCCTTCAAATACTCGTTCAGATTGTCCGGCCTGATAAAGCTTTTCAACAAGTCCTTGGCAGCATCGATGTTCTTGGCGCCCTTCGGGATGAGGCACGGTGACACGGCAAGGATGCCGGGAACCGGCTTGCTGTCGTTGCCGAGCGGGATGCCCTGGGTGATCACCTGCTTGTAGTACTGATCGGCCTTCTCCATTTGCGCGACCGCGATGGAGATCGTCGCATTTGGCGTCATCACGATTTGCTTGGCGAAGAAGGCGTTGTTGTTGTCGACGTCGCCCCAGTTTATCGCACCAGGCGGGACGTAGCCCTTCTTATAGGGGGTCGTCAGCCTCTCCAGCGCCCTCACGGCTGCCTTTTGCACGGCCGCATCGTCGATATTCAGTTTGCCGCTCGCTAACACGATGTCCGTGCCGCCGTAGGCCACCAGGAAGTGGTGGAACAGGGTACCAGAATCGGCCTCCTTGGCCGCCATCGAGTACCCGAGCCCGAAAATCCGCTTGCCCTTGGCGCGCAACTTGTCTTGGACGGTCTGGAAGAAGTCGAAATACGCATCATGGGTCTTGGGCATATCGCTGTCGGTGAAGCCTGCTTCTTCGATCAGCGGCCGCCATACCTGCTCCATCAAGGTCGAGCACTTGATCGGCACGGTGTAGAAGGCGTGCTTCTTCAGTTTCGCGTTGTAGAACCGCGAGCCCAGCATGGCCGTCGGGTGGAACTCGCTCTTCTGGCTATCAATGACGTCGGTCACATCCACAAGTTGGTCGTCCCATGCGGCGCGCGGCACAAGGAACCGATCGCCGGTCACCGAGTGAACGAGATCGGGTACATCCCCCACCTGCATCGCCGCGATCAGCTTGGTGATCAGGTCGGGCCCGTTCATGATGGTCAGGTTGACCTTGGTACCGTTGGCCTTTTCCCAGGCGGCGAGCTTGTCGATGACCGCCTTGTTTTCGGCCTCGTAGAAGCCCTGCGTCCACCAGACGGTAACGGGCTCGGCGGCCTTGGCCGACCGGGAGCGCGTGGCGGAGGCGGCGGTGACGGCAGCGAGACCGGCAATGGCATGACGGCGGGACAGTTGTGCCATGGTTTCTTCTCCGATGAAGTCCGCGTTTGCCGCGGATCAGCCCTTGACGCCGCCCATGGTGAGGCCGCTGCTCATTTTCCTGCGGAATGAATAGTAGATCACCATCGGCGGGATCGCATAAACGATGGCGGCAGCCATCAGGTAGTTCCACGGTGCCTCGTCGCTGTTGAGGAACTTCCCTAAGCCGACGGGCACCGTAATTTTGCCTTCGCTCGACAGCAGCAGAAAGGCGTAGAGGTATTCGTTCCACGACAGCAGCAGGGCGTAGGTGCCGATCGCCACCAGCGCCGGCGCCATCAGCGGCAGGTAAATGCGAAAGAAGATTTGCGGTGGAGAGGCGCCGTCGATGCGCGCCGCCTCGTCGAGCTCGTAGGGGATTGAGGCGCCGTATTGCTGGAAGATGAAGATCGCGTAAGGTGTGGCGAAGGTTACCTCCACCGCGATCACGGCCAGTGGATTATCGGTCAGGCCGTATTTTCCCATGATCCCATAAAATGGGATGGCGAGAAACGACATGGGAATGACGTAGGTCAACAGGGCGGCATTCGTCAGCATCCACCCCTGCCGCAGGCGCAGGCGCCCGATCGTGAAACTGGTGAGTGTGCCGATGCTGAGCGTGAGCGAAGCGACAGTGATGCCGATCCAAAAGCTGTTACTCATCTGCTCCCAGAATTTGGCCAGCAGCCAGTAGGAGGTGTCGAAGACCGTCCAAAAGCTGTGCAGGCTGGGCGCGACAGGAATGACGTGGCTGCTGAAGACATCCTCCTTCCCCTGCAGGGCCACGCGCACCATGTTGTAGAGCGGCAAGAGCGACCACACGACCAGGAAGACGCCCAGGACGATCGCCGCCAGCTGCGCCACCCACCGCTTGAGGCGAGCACGACGGGCGAGGCTCACAGCTGCACCTGACCTTTCTTCAGCTGGCGCATCAGCAGGATGACCAGAGGTATCAGCAGCGGCAGCGCCGACAGCACGGTCGCCATGCCGAGCGGCGGGTTGCCAATCTCGAACGCATTGCGGATGCCAAGCGTCGCAAGCACGTGCGTGGAGAGCGCCGGGCCGCCCCCGGAAATGAACCGAACGGCGTTGAAGTCGCCTAACGCCCAGATCGAGCTCAGCAGCGTGCAGACCAGATAGAGGCTCGCCAGCATCGGAACTGTGATGTGCCGGAAGAGGTCGAAACTGCTGGCGCCATCGACCTTGGCAGCCTCGTAGAGCTCCGTCGGGACGGCCATGCGGCCGGCCAGAAAGATGATGGTCCAGAAGGGCAGCCATTTCCAGATATGCGCGTAAATCACGGAGCCGAGCGCGAGGTTGGCGTTGTCAAGCCAGGGCGGACCGTCGGCCTGCCACAGGCTCCAGATGACGTTGTTCACCAGACCCCATTGGCCGTTGAGCATCCAGTGGATCGAGATATAGCCGGGGATGGCGGGCATGGCCCATGGCAGGATGAAGATGAGCAGCAAAGTCTTGGTCCACCACCCCCGGCGCATGAAGAAGCCCGACAGCAAGAGCGCCAGGAACAGCTTCAAATTCACCGCCACCAGCAGGTAGATGAGCGTGTTGAGAAGCGCCGAGGGGTAGACCGGATCGGCAAACAGCTGCCGGTAGGCGGCAGGATCGCTGCCAAGCCACAAGCCGTAACAGACCGGGTAGATCACAAAGGCGAAGAAGACGAGCACGTAGGGTGTGGCAAACGCGAGCGCCCAGAGCCAATCAGAGCCAGTCAGTCTGCTCCAGCTTGGCGACCGCCTCGCAGCACGCACAAGCGTCCGGTTCTCGATGGTCGACGTGACTGCCATCGGACCTCCCACGCCCGTCAGGGCGGTATCCCCTTATGGCGGGGATTACGCAGAAAGTAGATGTCGGGTTCGCGCCGAAGTCAACAGTAAGCTGCGCAATTATGTGCCGCGAGGTGAACAACCGGGCTGCCTTTCGCGATTGCCCAGGTTCGAAGCAAGGCTGGCGCATCCTGTCGCCTGTTCCATTCGCGGCCGAGGACGGCTAAGCTCTAACCCATGGCCACGTCGATACAGCACGCTCCGCCGGCAGCGCGTGATGCGGGACGCTTTGGTGGAGGCATATTCGCGCTTGCCGAGGGCAAACTTTACGCTTTGCAGAATTCTTTTGCGCTCGACGGGCGGGTCAGCTCCTATCCGGGCAGCGCGCGCGGCTATTCGGTGGCAAACAGCTACCTGCTGACCGAGAGCGACGCAGCGCTTCTCATCGATACCGGCTTCGGCAAGGATGAGCCCGTGATCCGCGCTCAGATCGAGACGCTGATTGCGCCTGCCCTGCCGCTGTCGATGTTCCCGCTGCGGCTCAACGAGTTTATGTCCATCAACAACGTCGAGGCATTCGCAGGGCATTTCAACGTCGAGCAGTGCTACACCAGCAATGTCGACGCCGCCCTATGGTTCGATTTTGGCACCAAGGCGGACGGTCGCAGCATTCTGGAGTCTATGCGGATCACAGCCGTGACCCGCGCAGACACGATTGAGATCGGCAAGACCGGCCGACCTATCGACGTCATGCAGGCGCCGATCCGGCTGATTGCCACGCGCTGGCTCTACGACCGCGCCACGCGCACGCTGTTCAGCTCTGACCTGTTCAGCCACGTGTGGCGTGATCACTCGCTCGGGCCGTGGGTCGTTAGCGACGAAGCCGACGACACGACCGAGCGCGAGCTGCGCTCGTTCATGCTCAATACGCGCTACTGGTGGCTGGAGGGCGCACCTACCGACCAGATCCGGCGCGGCATCGGCGAGGTATTCGACAAGTTCGACATCGAGACCATCGCACCCGGCTACGGCTGTATCCTGCGCGGCCGCAAGGTGGTGGCGCGACACTACCGAATGCTGGATGACTTTCTCAAGGCCTGCGACAAGAGCGTGGCGGTATCGCGCTACGTCTTTCGCGACGAGGAGCGCTGAGAATGGCTGGCAAGATGCCGCGCGAGATCGCCCCCGGTGTATTCTGGATCGGTGACTGCCTGGCGCAGCGCCACAAGGGCAAGATCTATCACGGTTACAACGCCGCCTACCTGATCGCCGGCGAGACGGCGTCGTGCCTGGTCGAGACCGGACATCCCAAAGATTTCCCGGTCATCGAGCGACACCTGGGCGAGCTCTTCGCCCGCGGTGTGCCGCCGCTCAAATATCTGTTCGTCACCCACCAGGAGACACCTCATTGCGGCGGTCTCGGGCGCGTGCTCAAGACTTTTCCCGATACGCTACTGTGCGGCGACGTGAGCGACTATCACCTGGCATTCCCGCAATACGAACATCGCATGCGTTGGATGTACGAAGGCGACGAAATCGACCTCGGTGGCCGTAGCCTGATGGCCGTGGAGCCGGTGATCCGCGACCTGCGCACGACCTGGTGGGCACTCGAGACGCGCGAGCGCGTGCTGTTTCCGGGCGACGGATTCGCCTACAGCCACTATCACGAGGACGGCCATTGCGGTTTGCTTGCTGAGGAAGCGACGTCGCTCGACCTGCCCGATGTGTCCTCGACCTTCGCGGACTTGGCGCTCTTCTGGACCAAGTTTGCTGACATGAACGCCTACTGCGATCGGCTCGATCTTTTGATCGAGCGGCACGGAGTCAAAACCATTGCCCCGACCCACGGCTTGCCTATCACCGACGTAAAGGCCACCGTGCCCAAGGTGCAGGCCGGGCTGAAGGCCGCGGCTCTGACGCCAAAGTCGGGAACCAACGAGAAGATGCGTCTGACCGGCGCGGGGGCGACACCAACGGCAGCTTGAGGGCGGACCGTGTCAGCGCTCAGGATGGCCTTGCTCTTCGGCCAATAATCGCACCACATCCTTGCCGTCCCGCGTCTTGTCGCGCTTTTCCGGCGTCTCCTTGCCAAGCGACGTGCCGGCGACAAAGCCATAGATGTCAGCGGCGCCCTCGAACATCTTCGGGGTCATGCCGGCGCTCTCCAAGGTCTTGGAGATCTCGAGCATTTCCGGCACCCAGCGATAGGCCTTGGGCGGTAAGATCGGAAATTGGTCGAGCGCCCAACCATAACGCTCAGCCTGGGACTGCCGTAACTGCTGTTCGAGCGGATCGGCGACGCCTAGGCGTCGTGCGGCAATCAGCACTTCCAGCCACAGCGCCTGCGTCCCCTTGGTGAGGGCGCCGTAGCACATCTTGAGCGCGCTCGCATCCGCGATGCCGTCCCCGATCACTTGCACAATGAGCTGCGGGCCCGCGAGTTGTTCGAGATCGGCGGCACCAGGGCCCGACGCGATACAAATGCGTTGTCGCTTTGCCACGCGGCGGTGGCCCGATGATGCCGGCGTCGAGAAAACGTCCACCGGCGCCTTCGATTAGCTGTGCGATTTCATGCACCGTGTCGGGCGCGATCGCATTGCAATCGACAATCAGCGTATGGCGACCCGTGGCGCGCAACGCATCTGCCGCTACGCGAGCGAAACCAACGGCTGCGCCCGGATCCATGATCGAGAGTACGACATCGCACTCAGCAACAAGCCGCGTAACCGTACCAACATCGGTCAATCCTGCCTCGCGCGCGAGCGCACGCGCTGCGCTCGCTGCGGCGCTCCAGCCCGGTGCAGACATTGAAGCCCTTCGCTTTCAGCTGCACCGATACCGCCTGACCCATGTCACCTGGGCTCATCACGCCGACACGCTCGATCTTCATTTTCTTCACTCGCCTCGTTCGGTTAGAGACTGGAGGGCGGCCGACCGCCCAAAGGGCGGCGTTTAGCAGAAGGCGGATGACGACCTAACTGCTGGCTTTAGTGTTTCGACCACCTCGTCAAAGTTAAAGAGATGCGAGCAGGATATCCGTTCTGAATGTCCACCGCACGCAGCGAGGCCGGCGATGCTCCATTCGTTACGCCCCTAGCTGGGACCACGCGTGGTCAACAGCCGACTTGCGGTAGAGACCCTCACGCGCTCGAGCTTTGCCGGCCTCGGTCCGGGGCCTGTGCTTTTGCCCGCTATGGCGTTTGCCCGCCTCGGCCATTGCCCGGAGCCTGGCACGGGCCGGCCTTCCGGTCATGCCCCGCAGCTAGCGGTTCGCCACCACAGCGCTGCCGAATTCGTTACTTCTGCCACAAATCGAACGCGCACGTGATCTCGGTACTGCCACTTACGTTTCTTGTGAGCAACAGCGTCGCCGCGAACGGGCTAGCCCGGACCCACTGGCGATTGCTGCAGCCAGCGCTTCAGCCTAGGCTCCCGCGTTTAAGACCTGAAAGGAGGACACCGATGAAGAAATTGCTACCCTGGCTAGGCGCCGTCGCGATCGCAGTGGGCCTCACATTCGCCTCCGCGCCGAGCAGCCAAGCGGCTCCGGCGCAATCGGCCCTGCCGGGCCTTGAGAGCATCGATGACGGGGCGATCACGCCGATTCATTGCCGAAGGTACCGCCACTGCCATGACCGCTGCGTGCGGCGTTGGGCCGGCGTCTGCCGCAAGCGCGTGACGGAGTATTGTCATCGCTGCTAGCGTGCAGACCAGCCTTACCCGACCTTGCGGGCGGCCCTCGCCGCCCGCTCTACACCTAACGACTGGCGCGCGCGCCTCGTCCTCGACACGTCAAGCGGCGGCAAACTTTGTGGGGCACACACTTTAAATAGCGTTGCGCGCCCTCCTGGTCAGCGGCCTTACTTGGGTAAGTAGGCTCAACGAGGTGGCCGGCATCTCCTGTAAATCACTGGCGATGATCTGCTGGGTGCCTTGAGAGGCTCTGAACGCCGACCTCTTCGACATCCCCGGTTGGCAGCCCTGTGCCAACACGGGAAAGCTCGTCGTGTGAACTCATACGCCGGCTCACCGAAGACATCGGAGAAGACATCGTGGCAATCTTTGCTGTCTATTTCGCCATCTCGACTGCAATCCTGCTGGGGGCGATGAGCCCAGGCCCGAGTTTTATCGTCGTTGCACGCACCGCCGTTGCTGGTTCTCGTGGACAAGGCGTGCTCGCTGCACTCGGGATGGGGGTCGGCGGCGGCTTGTTTGCGTTGGCGGCACTGTTGGGTCTTCAGCTCATCCTCCTGGCAGTACCGTCGGTTTACCGAACCCTGCAGTTGCTAGGCGCGCTGTATCTGATCTTCCTTGCCTACAAGCTCTGGCGAACCGCACCGGACCGGTTGGACCTTTCAGTCGGGGCTGCACCTCGAAGCTCCGCACTGCAAGCGTTCGTGCTGGGGTTGGCCACGCAGTTGAGCAATCCGAAAACCGCGATCGTATATGCCAGCGTCTTTTCTGCCGCGTTGCCGCAACACACTTCCTGGCTCCTCACGGCGCTTCTGGTACCCACGATTTTCGCAATCGAGTTTGGCTGGTACTCGCTGGTGGCACTTGCTTTCTCGAGCGGCAGGGCCCGCGACTCCTATGTTCGCGGCAAGAGCTGGATTGATCGCCTTGCGGCAGGCGCCATGGGCTTGCTGGGCGTGAAGATCCTTGCGGACGTTGGCGTTGCTTGAATTGCGCTCGTCACTTGAGTTCCGCCGGGGTCTCGGCCGGCATGGGATCGCGCTGCGCGAGAGGCATGCCGCCACCAGGCGCGTGGCAAGCCTGAACACCCCCATGCTCTAGGCGTACTGCAGGCTCGCGTACTCCTCGCAGGCACGGCCACCACTCCGCGACTTTGTCGCCCAGTCGCCCACTTGGTGGGCAGGTCACGCCTTGCTGGCTGCGGCCCTTGCGCGCATGGGCCATCTCGACGAGGCGGGCTGAGGCTGCCGAGGCATTGTGCCTGGCTCCCAACTTTACCATTTCCGGGTTTCGCCCCCTGTTCGGGCTCACATACCCGCAGGACGCGAAGCACCTCTTCGAAGCACTGCCGGAATGATTTGCGCACAATCTTCGAGGCGCGCGATGCACCGCTGGCCGTCTCAGAGCTCGTACTGAGGCGTCGGCCTCGCAGGAGCGGCGTTGGCTGGCATTGACTGGTCCCACTTGGATTGGGCCGCGCTCCACCGGTTCCCATGGATCAACGCTTGCGCATTTGCTTTCGTTTGCCTGGTCTTGCACGTAGGCAGCGACTAGCCTTCGCGGGGGATCAGTTTCTGGAGATTAGCCATGAAGGAAGACCGCTACCACAAGCACCGGCTGGCAAACCACGTGCTGCATCCCGAGACGCTCATGCTGGGGTACGGCTACGATCCCCTGCTTTCGGAGGGTGCCGTCAAGCCGCCCGTGTTCCTGACCTCCACCTTCGTATTCCGCTCGGCCGAGGAAGGCCGCGACTTCTTCGACTATACGGCCGGGCGCCGCCAGCCGCCGAAAGGTCAAAGCGGCGGTCTCGTCTATTCGCGCTTCAACCATCCGAATAGCGAGATCGTGGAGGATCGGCTGGCGGCCTATGAGGGCGCGGAATCCTGCATCCTGTTCTCATCGGGCATGTCGGCCATCGCGACGACCATTCTGACCTTTACCCGGCCGGGCGATGTCATTCTGCACTCCCAGCCGCTCTATGGCGGCACCGAGACGCTCGTGTCGCGGACTTTGACGGCCTACGACATTGAGGCCGTCGGCTTTGCGGACGGCGTCGACGAGGCGACCATGCGCGAAGCCGCGGAGATGGCCGAGGCCAAAGGGCGCGTGTTACCGCGATCATGATCGAGACACCCTCAAACCCGCTCAACACAATGGTCGACATCAAGCTCGTCGGTCGCATCGCCGACGACATCGCATCGCGGCAGCAGCACCGGCCGATCATCATCTGCGACAACACGCTGCTTGGACCCGTCTTCCAGCGTCCGCTGCCATTTGGTGCCGATGTATCAGTTTACTCCCTGACCAAGTACGTGGGTGGCCATTCCGATCTGATTGCCGGCGCGGCGCTGGGGAGCGAGCGGCTGATGAAACCGATCAAGCAGCTGCGCGGCGCCATCGGCACGCAGCTCGACCCGCATTCCTGCTGGATGATCGGCCGGTCGCTGGAGACGCTCGCGCTGCGCATGGAGCGCGGCAACAGCAACGCCAGGATCGTGGCCGAATATCTGCGCGATCATCCCAGGGTGGCCAAGGTGCACTATCTGCCATTCCTGCCCGCGGATGCGCCGCAGCGGCGAGTGTATGAGGCGCAGTGTACCGGCGCCGGCTCGACCTTTTCATTCGATATCAAAGGCGGGCTAGCGGAGGCGTTCGCGTGCCTCAATCGGATGCAGATCTTCAAGCTTGCCGTCAGCCTGGGAGGAACGGAGTCGCTGGCCTGCCACCCTGGCAGCACGACGCATTCGGGCGTACCTGCCGAGCTGCGCGACCGCATCGGCGTCAGTGACGCGACGATCCGCCTCTCGATCGGCATCGAGCACCCGGACGACCTCCTCGCGGACCTGTCCCAGGCGCTGGTGACAAACACCGCTCTGAATACTCCGGAAACCAATTGAGCAGCGGTTCGTCAATATGTGATCATGCTCGCTGTCGGGTGCGTGAACCACCCCTCCGAGTGGGCGAGCGGATTGACGCACCGGGGTCGCGCAGCTTGGGACTAATCTCGCGCCGTCTGCCGTTGCAAATGGCGCCGCCCCCGATGAGCAAGCTTGCGACAAGCAGACTGACCAGCCTGTTCGTGCGCACGCCAGCAATGGCGGTCGCTAGCGCGGTCCGAGCCAACTTCAGGACGTTCTGGCCAGTGCCATGCTGGTGGCGCAACACTTGCAAACAGCTCAGATCTTTAAACGGGAAACCGCGCCATCGATTGAAATGTCATCGAAGCCACGGACGGACTGCATGCGAAAGTCCGACACGACATTGAGCGCGCAGGCCGGCCCGTTGCCGCGGGGAAGTCTGACGCGCAGGAGGCCGGCGCCACCCACATCGCCGAGCCAGAACGAGGCACGCGCGTCGGCCGCCACGCTGGCGACCTCGATAGGGCGATACGCAATACTGCGCACAGGCCGCAGATAAAATGCTCTGCCGACAGTGGGCCGGCTCGGGATCCCTATCTGGCCGTTCGGCCGGCCGCAGCGCAGCCATTTCGGTCGTGCCGCCGCCGCCGTGCAGAAAGGTGCTGTCGCTGATCTTGATATCTTCAAGGGCATGGCCGGGAAGGCCGCTACGGGGGCCTCAGAGCCATGACCGCGATCCGGTAACGCATGCTCCTCCCAAGGCGTTCAAATCTACCGCCATGGCTCTGCCGCAAGCGCCAACGGATCGCGCCACTCGAATGGGACGTGCGCGACCATCCTCACCAGGCCTCTGTCGATAGCCCGCTGTCGGAATAAGAACAGCCGGATTAACCTCGATTAGGCCTGGTCGTGGCTGCTGTCCGCAAGCTCAGCCAGTCCAAAGGAACCTCCTTGATCTGCCCCTCTCACCAGCCGACGGCCGGCATGATCCCCGTGACCAGCAACCGTTTTCCGCCGAACCGATGAGTACAGACTATCCCTGATACTGGCGTCTGGCTCGCAGCGGTACACTCCCTTATGCCGCGCGGTTGCGGCGCATCTAGCGGAGTTCGCGACATGCTTAAGCTTGCGCTCGCAATCCCTCTCGCTGCGCTCTCCTTATTCGCTACGCCTGCCTTTGCCTGTGGCTGGGGCTATGGCTCTTATGGCTATGGCTCTTGTGGCTGTGGGTGTGGGGCGGGGTATGCCGCGCCGGTGGCCTATGGCTACACCTATGCTGCTCCCGTGGCCTATGGCTATGGGGCGCCCGCGGCCTATGGGTACGCCGGGGGCTACGGGTACGCCGGGGGCTACGGGTACGCCGGGGGCTACGGGTATAATGATTACGACGGATACGATCCGAGCTACGGTTACGCCAGCTATGGCTACGGTGGGGCTTACCCCTCTTACGGCTCCTCCTATGGCTACGGCTATGGGGGTTGGCGCGGCTATCGTGGATGGGGCGGTTGGCGCGGGTATCGGGGCAATTACGTCGCCCGCTACGGGGGCTTTCGCGGCCATCGCGTGGCCCATTACGGCAGTGTTGGACGCGTCGGCGGCATTGGACGTGTTGGCGGCATTGGACGTGTTGGCGGCGTTGGACGTGTTGGCGGCGTTGGACGTGTTGGCTTTGGCGGCGGGCGAGGTTTCGGACGGCGCTAACCATCACGCCCACACCGAGCTAGCCGTGTGATCGACTAGGAAAGCGTGATGGCGCACGCTGCCATGAGCGACGGGTTGGCCTGAGCCAGCCGACCCAGTCTCGATGGCAGGAAACATTCGCTTGCGCAGGGGCACGCATGGCACGCCGTAGCAATTTCGTTCAACCCCGCCATTGGTAAACTCACCCACGTCTGGCTGGCGCGCCTCGATCCGGTCGCTGCGGGAAAGCCTATGGTTGAGCGACTCAACAGGCAAACGCCTGTTTGCATCCTTTGAGCGCGCCAGTCCGCACGTGTTGTCGATGCGAGGAAGAGGCCCGATGCAGCACCTGGTATCCCGCACCAGCGGCACGACGATCCTTGCCCACATGGATGCGCCGGAGATCGACGGCGCGCTGCGCGCACTGGAACGCAGCAGTCCCAATAGGGTCATGCGATGCGATCACCCGTCGCAGGATCGAACAGAATGATTTTGCGGGTATCGACCGCAAATCGCGCCGTTTCGCCCAAGCGGTAGCGGAGATCGGGAGACACCCGGCCAAGCGCTCGGTCATCGCCGAAGCGCAGCACGACGATGGTCTCCGCTCCGGTCGGCTCAATCATTTCCACCGGAGCAGCAATGATGAGCCCGGCGTCCGAGGCGTCGCTAAAATGTCGTGTCGGCTCGGCGATGCATTCGGGCCGAATGCCGAGCACAACCTCGCGGCCAACCCAGCCTTCGCTGCCCGCGGGTGCCGGCAGCCGGATCGCCGCCTCGCCCTGTCCGATCATCGCCACGGTGCCACCGGAACTCGCCTCTAGCTGGGCGGCAAGCGTGTTCATCGGCGGCGCACCCATGAAGCGGGCGACGAATAGATTAGCGGGACGGTTGTAGACCGTTTCCGGGTCGGCGAATTGCTGCACAACGCCCTGCCGCATGACCGCGATGCGGTTGGCAAGCGTCATGGCCTCGATCTGGTCGTGGGTGACGTACACGATCGTTGAGCCCAAGCGCTGGTGCAATTGCTTGATTTCCATTCGCATCTCGACCCGCAGCTGGGCATCGAGGTTTGACAGCGGCTCATCAAAGAGAAAGAGCAGGGGATCGCGCACGAGGGCTCGGCCCATGGCGACGCGCTGGCGCTGGCCGCCGGAGAGCTGGCTCGGTTTACGGTCTAGCAAGGCGTCAATCTGCAGAAGCTTTGCAACCCGAGCCACCGCCTCATTGCGCTTGGCGCGAGGGACGTTACGGCACTCCATGCCGAAGGTTATATTCTGACGCACCGTCATGGACGGGTAGAGCGCGTAGGATTGGAACACCATTGCGATATCGCGATCCTTGGGCGGAATGTCATCGACGACGCGCCCGCCGATCTGGATGCTGCCGGAACTCTGACGCTCCAGCCCGGCGATGATGTTGAGCAACGTCGACTTGCCGCAGCCGGAGGGCCCGACCAGAACCGTGAACTCGCCCGAGGCCATTTCGAGGTTGATTCCCTTCAGCACCTCGACCGAGCCAAACCTCTTGTGCACGTCGCGGACGGTGAGAGCCGACATCGGTTACCTACTTTACGGCGCCGGCGGTAAGACCCCGCACGAAATACTTTCCGCCAAAAAGATAGACCAGCAAAGTGGGCAGGGCCGCGATCATCACCGCGGCGCTTTGCACGCCATGTTGCGGTATGTCGGCAACCGAGGCGGTCAGCGCGATCAAAGCGGCGGTGACGGGCTGCTGTTGGCCGGTCGTGAATGTCACGCCATAGAGGAACTCGTTCCAGATATGCGTGAACTGCCAGATCACGGTAACGATCAGGATAGGAGGCGACAGCGGCAGCACGATGCGCCAGAAGATGCGATAAAAGCCTGCGCCATCGATGCGCGCCGCCCTTATCAATTCCTGCGGAATGGCGATGTAATAGTTTCGACAAAACAGCGTGGTGAAGGAGAGCCCCTGGATGGTGTGGATCATCACTAGCCCCGTTAGCGTGTTGGTGAGGCCGAGGTCACGCAAAACGATGGTCCAGGGAAGGAGACGCATCTGCTGGGGCAGAAAGATGCCAAGGGTAACCACGCCGTATATCCAGCGATCACCAGGAAAGCGCCAAAGCGAGACGGCGTAGCCAGCGACCGAACCGAGCAGGGTGGAGATAATCGTCGCGGGGATGGTGACGAGCGCGGAGTTGAGCATGTAGGGCCGGATGCCGGTGCAGGCCTGCGCGATGCAAAAATCGCCCCAGGCGATGGGATAGTTGCCCCAGGCCCATTGCTTCGGCCAGCCGATCATCGAGGTCTGCGCGATCTCCTCGGCGGTGCGCAAAGAATTCAACGCAACCACGAGGAGCGGCACCAGATAGGCCGCCGCGATCAACGAGACGACGAGATAGATGAGGATGCGGCTCGGCTTGAAAGTCTGCTCACGCATGGGCGGACTGCCGGCGTTGCAAATATCGCCACGCCGCATAGGGTAGCAGCACGGCAAGAAGGATTAGCAACATCAGAACTGCCGCCGCCGCGCCGCGCGCGAGCAGGCCGCGCTGGAACATGAAATCGTAGACAACCAGCGCCGGCAGCTGCGTCGCGATTCCAGGGCCCCCACCGGTAAGCGCGCGCACGAGGTCGAAGGTGGTGATGGCGAACTGCAGCTGGATCACAACCACCGTTACCGTGATCGGCCACAGCGCGGGGAGAATGACACGCCGGTACATGCGGATCGGTCCGGCACCATCAATCTGGGCGGCCTTGATAAGGTCGGCGTCGACCGAGCGCAGGCCGGCAAGGAACAGCGCCATGGCGAAGCCCGAGGATTGCCAGACCGCGGCGATCACGATGGTCCAGATCGCCATCTCGCGGTCGATCAGCCAGTCGAAGCGGAAGGCGGTCCAGCCGAGGCCGTTGACAAGCTTTTGGATGCCGATGCCCGGATTCAGGAGCCAGCTCCAGACCGTGCCCGTGACGACAAAGGACACGGCCAGAGGGTAGAGGAAGATCGACCGCAGCACGTTCTCGCCGCGGATGCGCTGGTCGAGCAGGATTGCAAGCCCAAGGCCGGTCAGCACGCTCAGCAGCACGAAGCCGCTCCCAAACAGCAACAGGTTGTCGAACGCGATCTGCCAGTTGCGCGTGGCCATCATGGCGGTGTAGTTGCGCAGCCCCACCCAGCCCGAGACTGGAACCAGCGTCGAGGCCGTGAACGAGACCCAGATCGTCCACAACGCAAATGTAATGAGATGCGCGGCGGACAGCAGCAGCGGAACCCAGATTGTCAGCAGTTCCGGTAGGCGGCGCAGCGCGGCAACCGCCAGCCGCCGCTGGCCGGTCCGCGCGGCCGCAGGCACGGCTTTGCTCAACGCGCACCCTCGACAGCATTGCTGAGGCGGGCAACCGCCTGGTCCGGCGTAATCGCCTTGTTCTTCACGTATTCGGTGAGCACGTCGATCATCGCCGCCGTCATGCCGTTCTCCTGCGCCATATTGTGCGCCAGGCTGAGCACGGCCTGATCGGCGGCGACGGCCTCCTTGAGCGCAGCGGCCGTGCGGCGTTGGCCGTCCGACCAACCGGCACCGGAGAGGTCCACATCGGTGCGCACCGGGATTGATCCGGTGATCTGCGAGTACATGGTCTGGATTGCCGGATCCATGACAAGCTGGGCCATCAGCGTCTGACCGGCCTGCAAATCGGCCTCCTTGCGCTGCCAGAATATGAAAGCATCGGCATTCAGCAAGAAAACCGGCTTGCCGTTGTCGGAGGGGCCCGGTGCAATGATAAAATCGTCGAGCTTGAAGCCAGCATTGATGAGCACGCCCTGCGCCCAGCCACCCTGCAGCATCATGCCCATGTCACCGGCGACGAAGCGTTGCAGGTTGATGGAGTAGTGCTGGGCAGCGGTGTTGGGGTCCATCCAGTCGGCAATGCTGCGGACCTGCGCAAAGGCGGCCTTCACCTCGGGGCCCTTCAAGGCCTTCTCGTCGAGGTTCATGATGGCCGTGCGGTAGGCGGCAGGGCTGATACCGGCGAGGGCAGCCTCGAACTTCTGCCCATCATCGGGACGGGTCCCGCCGTTTGCGATCGGGTATGTGACCCCGCCCGCCTTCATCTTTTCGGCAAGCGCGTTGAATTCGGCCCATGTGACGGGGATCCTGTCGGCCTTGGCTTTGTCCATCGCGCGCTTGGAGAGGAACAGCATGTTGGTGCTGTAGATCTGCAACGGGAGCGAGATCCACTTGCCGCCTGGTTTGTGCAGTCTGGCAAGGTCTGGGGCGACAACCTTTTCGTAACCAGCGCCGGCAACGAGCGCGTCGAGGTTCACGGTGGCCGCGATCTTCGACCAGGCGGCAATCTCAGGGCCCTTGAGCTGCGAACAGGCTGGTGGATCACCGGCCATGATCTGGGCGCGCAGCTTGTTCATCATCTCGGTGGTGAACCCAGGAACGGGCGAGTGCTGCCAGGTCCCGCCCTTCTCCTCGAATTTCTTGCCGAGCGCCGTGATGGCCGCCCCGTCACTGCCGGCCGACCATTGGGAGATCACGGTCAGGCGCGGCTTTGGACCCTGGGCGCGGGAATGGCCCGGGGCGGCAAGCAGACCGGCGGTACCGGCGAGCATGGCACGACGGCTAATTTCGTTCATTGCTCCGTTTCCTCCTACGGCGCAGCGCGCGATCGACGCGAGCCGGCCCGCCTCGTCCATCTTCAAGCACCTGGCGTCCTGTGACAAGCCTTTGCGCACGAAAGTGCAAAGCATCGCCCCGAACAACATCGTGTTGCCAGCGCGCGCAAAATCACGGGCTCGAGGCGCGGCGCGGATGGTGTCGGCTCGGGGTAAGAACGAGCCATGCCCGGCACACCGTGGCGTGTCTTCGCTTGTGCCATGATCTGGCGCGGAGCTTGGCACTGGCGCACCGGTCAGTGCGCAATGCGGGACAATAGGAGCACCTGGCCCCACTTGGGGAGATTGCTACACCGCCGTTCCACCCAGATCGATTGATTGATTTGGCCAAGGTCTGCCGAGCAGTTCTGCATACATGCTTCCCTGATAGCGGAGCGTTTTCCAATGGCCATCCGCGTCGATGAAACGTGTTTGATTCTGCATGAGCTTGTAGCCGCTGGATAGATACACGCGCGGCGCAAAAGCAAACAAAATCGAGAATGGGATCGACCGCGCTCGCAAGTGTTCGTGAGCCCGCCGAACCAGTCTGCGGCCGAGGCCCGCGCCTCTACGATCGGCGGCGATGGCGATCTCGCCAAGTAAACCCACGCGCAAGGCCTCCTCACCAATCTTGATGTCACGCTCGTAGATCGCCAGATGGCCGACCACGCGCCCACCGTCCCTTAAAAGCATCGACGTCGTCGGGACACCATGCCGTGCGTAGTACGCGCTGCGTTCGTTTGGAGCACCGTCGGGGAAAGCATCGTTGAGCAGCGCGTCAACTTCTACCGCAAACGCGCTGCCCTCCTCGATGCAGCTTGTCTCGATCAGCTCAAGCATAAGGAAACCCTGACGACATGCGAGGGACGGTGGTGCCGAGACCTACACTACGCCAACTCGGCTGTCCTTAGTCGGCGTGCTGCCCGCTTCGCTCGCCGCGATCCCCAGCATCGGACCAATAGTGGTCTCAGCCGAGCGGAAGCCACAGTGGAGACTTCCAGGCTTTGAGCTCGTCGAGAAAGACCTGAAGCTTGGATGGAGCGAAACGACGTGTCGGATAGACGGCATGAATGAAAATCGCCGGCGATGACCATTCCGGTAAGATGCGAACGAGATCGCCTCTCTTGATTTCCGGCTCGCAGTAGTTCGACGGCAGCAGACCAATACCGTGTCCCCTGTAGGTGAAGGCACTGACGCTCTGGAAATCTCGGCTCGATATAGACCCCGAGACATGAAGCTTCACCGACCTTCGACCACTGACCAGATGCCATTCCACCTCATTGTTACGGCCGTTCAGCACGACGCATTGATGCTTGGCTAGGTCTTCGGGCTTTGCCGGCACACTTCGGCCCTGCAGATAGTGCGGTGAAGCCACGAGATAGCGGACGCTTCTCCCGATCCGCTTGGCGATGATGGTCGAATCCGCAAGCTCTCCAAACCGGATAGCGACATCGACATTATCCGTTACCAGGTCGACGAACTGGTTGGTGATGAAAAGGTCGACGCGGATCGCAGGAAATTTTTTCATGAACAGCGATAGGAACTCGTAGAACGCCTCCTGACCGAGGATGACGGGAACCGAAATCCTCATCAGGCCCTCGGGCGCCTTCTGTGCCCGCGTGAGTGCCGTTTCCGCCTCGGCCAGTTGGCCGAGCGGCTCGCTGCACTGCGTATAATAGCTGCGGCCCTGCGCCGTCAGGCTCAATTTGCGCGTGGTTCGCTGCAAGAGCGTCACGCCGAGCTGGTCCTCGAGAGCTGTCACTTTTCGGCTGACGGTCGAGACCGGCATGGCAAGCGCACGGGCGGCGCGGGTGAAGCTTTCGAGCTGCGCCACCTTCACGAAAACCGCAACGTCATTCAGATCCGCCATCGGCGGCATTTTTGCATGGATGCAAAACAGATTCCAGATATTTCCGAATTATGTCGGAATGGCTTTCGTCCTATTTCAAGGGCGCACAGCAACCAGCGGAGATCGACATGGAACGGAACCAGACAATACTGATCACCGGCGCCTCTCAAGGCATAGGCGCAGGCCTCGTCAATACCTTCCTCACGCATGGCTACAATGTCGTTGCAACGTCTCGCCACGTCAGCCGATCGGCGGAGATAAAATCGTCAAAGCGCCTCGCTTTGGTCGATGGCGATATTGGCGATCCGGCAACGGCTAAAAAGGTCGTGGAGACGGCCATCGGGACCTTCGGCTCCATCGATGCCGTGGTCAACAACGCGGGCATCTTCCTCCCCAAGCCATTCGTCGACTACACGATTGAAGACTTCAGAAAGCTATCCTCGACGAATCTCGACGGCTTCATCCATCTAACGCAACTCGCAATCCGACACATGCTGGTGCAAAGAACCGGTGGCAGCATCGTCTCCATCACGTCGTCGTTGGTCGATCATCCCATCGCCGGCGTTACCGCCTCGGTGGCGATGATCACCAAAGGCGGCATCGACGCGATTTCCCGAAGCCTGGCGATGGAATACGCACGGGACGGAATCCGGGTCAACACGGTCGCTCCCGGCGTGGTCGACACACCATTGCACAAGCACAACGCAAAGGAATTCCTGCAGACGCTGTCCCCCATGGCCAGCATTTCCAAGGTTGAGGAGATCGTCGACGCGGTCGTCTTCCTCGTTGAGGCCCCGCACATAACCGGGGAGGTGCTGCACGTCGATGGCGGCGCACATTTGGGCAAATGGTAAACCGCGACCGTGCGCGGCCGGCTGGCGCAGAACAGCGGCTAAAAGAACTTGGCCTCGTGCTTCCTTCGCCACCGACACCATTGGGCGCCTACCTTGAAGCGGTTCGGAGCGGTCAGCTGGTCTTTCTGAGCGGGATGCTGCCGGTCGTCGACGATAAGCCCCAGTTTATCGGGCGGGTGGGTGGAAAATTGAGCCTCGAAGACGGCCGGAAGGCCGCAACGACCGCTACCTTAAACGCGCTTTCGGCAGCGAAAGAGCTGCTGAGATCTCTCGATCTCATAACTCGTGTCGCCAGGCTCGGGGTGTTCATCGCGACCGAAGGCGAATTCCGGGAACACGCGAAGGTCGCGGATGCGGCGTCCGACGTTCTGGCCTCCGTATTCGGAGCGGACAAGCTTCCAAGTCGCCTCGTGCTGGGTGTTGCAAGCCTGCCCCTTGGCGTGCCGATCGAATTGGAGCTTGTTGTCGAAGTCGCACCTAGCAACCTCAATCGCGCCTCGCAGGCGCCAAGGCGCCGCCACTCGGGGATTGTGCCAGCGCGCCCCGACCCAACCGCGAAGGGGACGGCGGACGTGAGCTTCCGGCACGGCGATAGCGGTCAGTTAGCCCCCACAACGACGAGGTTAAACCACCGTTGGCCGCTCCATGATCCACTATGATCACCAAATGCTGCACCAACCTGCAGGCCCCGGACGGTCACTGAACCCAGCCTTCGCCGGCGCAGCGGCGACCTTTTCGGGCATCGGCTTGGCGCGATTTGCCTACGTGCCTCTGTTTCCTGCCATGGTCGCCGCCGGCTGGGTGACGGGAGCCGAAGGCGGCTTCCTAGGGGCGATGAACCTTGCCGGCTACCTCATCGGCGTACTCGGCGGGCGAGGGTTGGCAGCGCGCCTCGGTACGGCGCGCGCGCTCGATGCTGGCATGGCACTCGTGAGCCTCGCATTTGCTGCGTGTGCGTGGGATGGAGGCATTGCCTGGCTCGCGCTCTGGCGACTGCTCGCTGGCTTGGCAGGCGGAGCCCTGATGGCGCTCGCCGGTCCCGCGGTTCAAGGCGCCGTTGCGCCCGCACGGCGCGGCACGGGCGGCGGCATTGTCGTGACGGGAGTTGGCGGCGGCGTCATCGCCGCGTCCCTGCTGATACCTTCGCTGCTGCCAGCGGGACTAGCTGTCACTTGGCTCGCTCTTGCCGTCCTTGTCATCGCTCTGTGGAGGCTCGCCCATCCGCACTGGCCCCAAACTCCCCTCGCAGCCGCTGACGCCGCGGCCGCGCGCGTCAAGGGATTGGCGCTGATCCTTAGCTACGGTCTGGCCGGTGCGGGAATGGTGCCGCACATGGTCTATTTCGTCGACTATGTCGTGCGCGGCTGCCATCTGGCTCCTCATCTCGCCGCTCTCATGTGGCTGCTATTCGGGCTCGGCGCAATCTGTGGGACGCTGGCGGGTGGAAGGGTCGCCGACCTCTGGGGCGCGGCGTGGAGCCTCAAACTCTGGTTGGCGCTCCAGGTCACCGCCGTCGCCCTGGCACTCAACGCCTCTGTCGCCAGTCTCCTCGTATCCGCGATGCTCGGCGGCTTCGCAGGTCTCGGCATCACCGCCGTAGTGCTCGCACGCGCCCGCGAACTTGCAGGTCCCGCAGCGGGGATCTTGTGGGTACGCGCAACCGCCCTCTACGCATTGGCGCAAGCCGCCACGGGCTTCGCGCTGGTGCCGCTCTTCGCCTACACCAATTCGTATACTCTTGTGTTCGCCACCTGCATCGCTCTGTCGATGGCAGCGTTGTTGGTCTCCGCCCCGGACCGCTGAGCCCCGCTGCAATTGACCTCATGCTAGTCTTCGGTCGCTAGCGCCTGTCGGCGGCCCCCTCTCTCGGCCAAATTTACCAGGGCTTCACGGGTGCAACGAGCCAGCCCCCCTCCTCCGCGGACGCGAAACATCGGCCAATCGGCGCCCTCTCAGGTCGACGCCGTGCGTCTCAACGAGGTCAATAATCTGCCGAAGCTCCGACCGGTGTTCGACTGCTCTTGCCAGGACCTGCCAAGACCTGCCAGGGCGCGTCTGTGCCCGAGATAACAAAATTTGAGCCTTTACGGGCCGCAAAGCGAGGGCTTATCGAGGGCGCGCGGTTGGCATGACTAGCGTACTCATTTGGGGTGGGAGAGGAGACGCATGGCCTTCGCAATTAAAACCGAGGTTCGCGATCCGCGGGCGAAGACGTTCGCCTTCACTGCGCAGAAGACGATGTATGGCGGCAAGCAAATCAGCAAAGGCGACGCGGTTTTCGTGTTCGCTAGCGAGAACGAAGGCGGACAGGGCCTCATCGCCCGCGGCGTCGTCACCTCCGCCGCAGCGGTTGCGAAGAAAGCCGGCATCGCCCGGCAAACGCCGCGTGTGAGCATTACCATCAGACGTACGGCGCTCGCGAAACGGCCGTTGGGACGCAGCGAGCTTAGACATCTCAGCAATTGGAATGACGGCCAGCCCGGAACCGAACTCAATTTCAAGTTCTATCGTCAGGCAACGAACAAGGTCGTTCGGATCTCGGCGGATGCCGCGGCGTTCCTCGGCGAATTCTTCTAGCCAGCCTCGGCTGCGTTGAGCGCATCCCTCCGTCGAGAAAACGCGCGAACGCTTGCTTGTGCTAGCGAAAGCCCGCGGACGGAGACGCCTGGCGCGCGACGTCGCGCAGGCGGCTGCAGCGGCAACAAAGCGGAACATGCAAGGGATGCGGCGCTGCTTTCGTCATGTCTCAGGTGCTCGCAACGCGCCGCGCTACTTCGGGCTAGCCAGCCTGACGGCGTGATTGGGCAAACTTGGAAATGACCGGTTCGGCTCCGGCAGCCAGATCGGAAATTGGTTTGCTATCCCATGGGACAGGGTCCCCGCCGCACGCACCCTTGGGCGCCGGCTCAGGCAAATCTGCGTGCCCCCCGCGGCGCAAGTGGGTCAGGGACGCACGACCAGCCGCAGCACCTTGCCGGTCGTGCCGTAGGGCCCCAGCGTCTCGTTGGTCAAGACATAGATTTCGCCGGCACGGTCCTCGGCGAGACTGATGATGCGACTGTCGATGTGCAGGGCGCGACGGTAAGGCCACAACTGCCCCTCCTCGGCGCCGGGGTCGGCGATAAAAATCTGTCCCGACGGTTGCTTGAAGGCGGCGCTCCAGTCGGAGACCACCAGCTTGCCTGCGAGTGCCGGTATCGCGCCACCCCGGTACATTCTGGCCCCCGTAATGGCCGTTCCGATGCCCGCTACGCCAAGCTTTGTCTGTGGATGCGATGCCTGCATGTTCGGATATTCGAGGACCGGAAGCACGATGCGATTGCCCGGGTCGTCCCGAGCTGGACAGGTTGGAGGAGGTTGGCGCGGCTGCAGCCGGTCCACGCAGTGCGTCCCCTCCAGCAGTGGCCATCCGAAGTTGCCAGGGCCTTTGACTCGATAGGCTGCCTCCCAAAGTGTCTCTGCGACCGCGGTCACAAAGAAGCTGCCGTCATTGCGATCGAAGGCGATCCGAAACGGGTTGCGAAATCCCCAAGCCCAAATTTCCTTTTTCCCCGGTCCGGACGCAAATGGGTTGTCGCGCGGAATTGCGTAACCGGGAAATCCTCGATCGACGTCGATACGAAGGATCTTGCCAAACAGCGACTCGGTGTCTTGTGCGAGACCGTCCCAGGTCAGCGCCTGCGCCGGAACTTCGAAGGCCTCCCAAAGAACCGTCTTGCCGATGCCATGCGCTATGCCGCCGTCGCCAAGGCCGATGTAGAGAAACCCGTCGGGGCCGAAGGCGAGGGCGCCGCCATTGTGTTTGCGGCTGGGCCAGTCGATCTCCAGCAGAACCCGCTCCGAGGCAGCGTCGATTTTCGCCAAGTTGCCCGGGTCAGCGCTGAACTCGGACACTCGGCGGGTATGGTTCCAGCGCTCGGGCGCGGCCGGGCGCAAGGGCGCCGAATAGGTCGCAAACACGCGGCCGTTGCGCGCGAACTGAGGGTGCAAGGCAAAGCCCAGCAGACCGCGCTCCTCGAAGTTCTGCTCGAGCGGCAGCAGTCGTGGCCGCAAATCGAGGAACGGCTCGGCTTCCAATCGGCCGTCCGGGCCAAGCACCTGTACAACGCCATTCTGCTGGACGATGAATTTTCGTCCGCTGCCGTCGGCGGGCTCCTCCAGATGCAGCGGCGCCGTCAGACCTTCCGCAACAGGTTCCAGCACCAGATTTTGTGCCGCGGCGGCCGCAGCGCAACCCAGCATGGCGAGCACCATGACATGGATAACCGTGACCTGGATAAATCTCGTTACTCCGGCAACAAACCTCGCCCGCCGATGGCAGCCTGCATGCGATCCCTTGCTCGGCTGCACTCTTCGCATCAGGAGGGTGAATGCGCACCTCGTCATCTGCGTCCCCAGAGCCGACGATCACGACAGGCAAGCACAGCATACCACAGCACGGTCACATAGCGCGGTGTCCACTTTTTCTGAGTACCGTTTGGGCCAAGCGCAGGCGTGCTATCGACGCGCTGAGCACGTCTCCTTTCCCGTCGATGCGGCCAAGGTTGCACCGTCGTCGACTTAAAGCCGGTGCCGGTTTGGGAACTGAACCCGTCTCTGCGCGGCCCGAAACTGGACGCCGCATCAACCGTTGCTGGGTCGACGGTCGCGCCACGCACGCAATCAAGGGCAACCCACCCCGCCCATCGCCCGACGACGTGGCTGACCGGCGGCGCGGGCTCAAGTCGTTGCAGGCATTCTTGCCACGCTTTGCCTAACGCAGCGCTGCAGAATAGACACAATCGATGGCTACGCAGCGGAGCATTGCAAGCGGCCACACGAAAGACAGCCGCTCATCCGGTGTGACGCCGGTGGCAGGGGTCGCTGCGCCGGCTATTTGATGCGGCCGAGGGCACGTTGCGCATGACGCGCGCCCTGCCGAAAAAGTCTTGGATAGCGGCATGCTTCGCTGGCTTGAATCGCGCATCGATCCATTCCAGCGCGCGGCAACCGAGCATCCGCCGCGGCCGCTGTGGGCCTTCTACTGGCATTTCGTCGCGCCCGTCTGGCCGGCATTTCTGGTGGTTCTGGTCCTCGACCTGCTCGCGGCCCTGACCGAGGTGGCGCTCGCTAAGTTCGTCGCCGACCTTATCGACCTGCTCAGGGGGATAGCCAATCCGGCAGCGCTCTTCGCCGAGCACACGGGGTTCTTGCTGGGGATGGCGTTCGTCGTGCTGATCGCCCGGCCGGTCATTTTTGTGGCTTACGAGCTGACCAAGAGCCAGGTGCTCTCTCCGCCTTTCCAAGCGCGGGTGCGCTGGCAGTCGCACCGGCACATGCTGCGCCAGAGCCTGGGTTTCTTTCAAAACGACTTCGCGGGCAGGGTGGCCAACAAACTGATGCAAACGGCGCCGGCGATGCGCGATTCGATCCTGCAACTCAGCGACGCCGCCGTGTTCGTTGCCGTGCAGTGGCTGAGCGCGCTCGCTTTGTTCTGGGCGGCGGACCTGCGTCTCACGGTCCCGCTGCTTATCTGGCTTGCCGCCTATGTGGGCATCGTCGCCGGGCTCGTGCCGCGCATCCGCGAGCGCTCGACCAATGCCTCCGAGGCACGGTCCATGCTGCTCGGCCGCATCGTCGACAGCTATACTAACATTCTCACCGTCAAGCTTTTCGCGCACGCCGAGCGCGAGGACGCCTATGCGCGCGCAGCCATTGAGGAACAGACGGCAAAGCACCGTCAGTACGTGCGCCTCACAACGCTGATGACCGCCCTATTATTCAGCCTGAACGGGCTGCTAATCGCCGGCACCACCGCGCTCGCCCTGTGGCTCTGGAGCCGAGCAGAGCATCACGCTGGGTGCGATCGCGCTGGTGACGGGGCTCGTCGTGCGCATCAGTCAGATGTCAGGCTGGGTGCTCAACCTCGTCACCAGCATCTTCGAGAATGTGGGCGTCGTGCAGGAGGGCATGGAGACCATCGCCCAACCGCACGACATCGTCGATCTGCCACAGGCGCGCGAGCTGATCGTCACGCGAGGCGAGATCAACTTCGATGCCATCGGCTTCAACTACGGCAGCATCAAAGGTCTACCGGGTGCCGACCCGGCACGCGTCATCGACGGGCTCTCGCTCACCGTTGGCGCGGGCGAAAAGGTGGGACTGATTGGTCGCTCCGGAGCTGGCAAGTCGACCCTCGTCAACCTGCTCCTGCGCTTCTACGGCCCTGAGAAAGGAAGGATCCTGATCGACGGCCAGGACATCTCGGATGTGACACAGGAAAGCCTGCGCGCCGCCATCGGCATGGTGACGCAGGATACCTCTCTCCTGCACCGCTCCGTGCTTGAGAACATCCTCTACGGACAGCCCGACGCCGGCATGGAAGCCGCGATCGAGGCGGCAAAGTGCGCGCATGCGCACGAGTTCATCCTTGGTCTGGAGGACAAAGATGGCCGCAAGGGCTACCAGGCGCGCGTCGGCGAGCGCGGGGTGAAGCTTTCCGGAGGCCAGCGCCAGCGCATCGCCATCGCCCGCGTGCTGCTCAAGCGTGCGCGGATCCTGATCCTCGACGAGGCAACCAGCGCGCTCGACAGTGAGGCCGAGGCGGCTATTCAGGAACAGCTGTTCAACCTGATGACGGGCAAGACTGTGATCGCGATTGCCCACCGGCTCTCAACCATTGCAGCGATGGACCGGTTGATCGTGCTCGATCAAGGTAAGATCGTCGAAGAGGGGGATCACGCACAACTCCTGCGCCACGGCGGCCTTTACGCCGAGCTGTGGAACCGCCAGTCGGGCGGATTTTTGCCCACGGTCAAACCAAAGCCGGGACAAGACGAAACCCTGGATCATCAACGCTGAAGGGTTGCCTCAGCATCGCAACTACGATGCGGTACTGCTCTCTTTGCGGAAGTATCGACGGCACTGCTCTTTTTGCAGAGCCTCAAGTTGCACAGCTTCGGACGCGCCTTCCCGGCGCGTGAAGCGCCGATCGCGTGCCAGAAGCATGGCTCCTCCTTTCCGCACGTATCACCGTTTGCAGGACCGGTGAACGACGGGCAACCTTGGCTCTAGGACGCAACCACTTTCTCCCTGTTGCGGCTCGACTTCTGCGCATTCGGTGCGAGATAGTCGTAGACGACCTTGCCAAGCCCCAAGGTGAGATCGCTGAGAATGTGCACAGTGGAGAGAACCTCCAGGACTGGCAGTTCGGCAATTGGCGCCATGGCATGCTGGCTCAGCGACAACGCGCCCGGACCGGTCCATGCGCCTTTGATCGTGATGTCTTCGAGGTAATATTCGACCAGCTCGCAAATGCGCGCGCTGCCGTCGACATGCGGGATGATCTTCAAGAGGAAGTTCGGCGCGGAGAGCGTCGCCTTGATCGCCGCCAGATCAACTTGCTTGTGCTTGTAGGCCATCGTCCCTGTCGCAACCCGGACGGGCCCGTAGTCCAAGGTGCCGACCAACATGTCGATCTCGGTGCGCAGGCTGGGACTGGCGAGCTTTTTCGGAAAGCCCCAAAGCTCACGCCCGCCGGCAATCGGCGGTTCGTCATTCAGGAACATGCAATGGGTATAGCCGCCCCGCCTGCCCTGGAACGACACGGGGATGACCTGGCCGGTTTCGGTGTAGTCGCCGAAACCGGTCGAATTCGGCATGCGAATAAACTCGTATTTGACCACGGGTTCAGTGACCTCGAGCGGCTCTGGCACGACGGCGCGGAGCCGTTCGGGGTCGGTGCGGTAGGTGATAATCAGATACTCGCGGTTGACGAAGCGATAGGGCCCCGGCGGAAAGGCCGGACTGGTGAGCGGCATCGCGAATGCCTTGGCGCGAACGTCGGTTTCTTTCATGGAATTCTCCTGCTGAGAAGCCGCCCAGGGCGGCACTAACTCTCATTCACGGCCGTCGTAGGCGAGATCGAAGGTGGATAAGCCTTCCATAGTGTCCGGCCGCTCGAGCACCTCTTCATGCCGTAGCGTGCGCACCGCGTCGTGATAACCGGCGCGCCAGTGTTCCTCCATGGTCAGTCGCGAAAACTCGTAATCCTTGGAGTTGCCTTCATAGTGCTTGGAGCGATAGATCAGGTGCACGATGCTGTAGAGCTTGCGGTCGGCGATAGAACGAAGCAACCTGACTTCCTCGCTCTCTTTTAGGTCGTCGGGCAGCTTTTCCAGCAAAGTCGCTAGAGCGCAGCGCGTTCGTTGCAGGCGCTTGAATTGGTCCGTGTTCGCTCGGGTCCGGCTCGAGTACTGGATCTCCTTTTGCCTTGTCGTGACCTCCGCGAGGTTGCCCGGTAACTCCCCGCGCGCGCTCCAGAGATCGACTTGGAAGGCGAGCGTGTCCTGCCGCGGACCGTGGTCGACCACCCACTGCAGCGGCGTGTTCGAGATGAGACCGCCATCCCAGTAGTGTTCGCCCTCAATCTCGATGGCCGGAAAACCCGGCGGCAGTGACCCGCTTGCGATCACGTGCTCGGGCAGGATCTCGCGCGTGGTGTTGTCAAAATAGACGAAATTGCCCGTGCGCACGTTTACGGCGCCGACACTGAAGCGCATTGCACCCGAATTGATGCGCTCGAAATCGACGAGCTGCTCCAGGGTCGCCTTGAGGAGCTTGGTCTCATAAAAGCTTGTCGCTTCGAGGCAGCCACCGGGGTGCAGCCATGGCGCCGGCTGGCGTAGTGCGAAAAAACCCGGCGCCCCGCCGACCATTGCCCAGGCTGCACTCAACTGGTTGAAAGCACTGCGGGCGATGTCCCCCTTGGGCGCGAACTGGTCGGCTGCAGCAACCCAATCAAACAACGGGTTGGCGGTGATGCCTTCCCAAAAGGCGCGTAGCCTGTCGATGCGCTGCTCGGGTGGATTGCCGGCGATGATAGCGGAATTGATGGCGCCGATCGAGATGCCGGCAACCCAGTCCGGGTGCACATTGGCCTCCGAGAGAGCTTGGTAGACACCCGCCTGGTAGGCGCCAAGAGCGCCGCCACCCTGGAGGAGCAAGGCAATACACTCGAAGGGAGGCCGGGTTCGCGAGCGACGCTTCCACTTAGGCACAACGTCTTGCACTGGTTTATGTCCTCATTGCCAGCAGTGCGGGGTCCGACGCGGGGCTGGGACTGACGAAATCGAACCGCATCCTCGACCCGTGTGCTTGTTGCTAATCTTGCTCAGGTGCGTATCGGAGATGGCGAACTCGGAGCCAGGATCCATCGTCTCGCCTACGATCCCGTCCTCCGTTTTCCGGTTGGCGGCTTTGAATGTTTTGGCCATAAAATGCGCCAGTCGTTGCCGATCCGCGGAACTCAGGCGTGGTTGGGCCCGCCGCAAATCGGAGAGCCTCGACACCCCATCTCCGCGTCGAGCCCGTAATGCATTTGCGCGAAGAGCTGAATCAACACTAACCCTTAGACAAGGGGGGGCGTCGACCCTGAGAACCTCACGTCTTCGGCGGGGACCGATAAGATGATCACCGTTCGGAATAATTCACCGCCCCCCAGGCCGGCTCGCGGGGAAGACCAACAGCCAACCGGCAACCGCACGGGGTGCACGGGTCAGAATCGGCCTTATGCCGGGCGGCAACACGACCGAAGCGTCGATAACGGCGGCACTCCCGGCATTGGCGGCGTACCAGGAGTTAATGCGATAGTGACGCCAGTCCTACGAACCGGTCGCGACTGGGCTGTCTGAGCTGGAGCTCTGAAAAGGAGGACCCGATGGGCGCAATAGAGGGGCTCAGCTCAGCTTAAAAATCGCCGGGCTGTTTGTCGGTGGGGCCACCGAGCAACTCGACCCAGCGTGCATCGCGCGGATGCGTGCAGCTAGCGGCAAAGACGGCGCTAAGACGCCGCGTTCCCAACTTAGCGCTGCCTAGATATTCCTCTGTTACGACCTCGATAAGGTGCTTTCGCCATTGCTTCTCGGGACGTGTTACTCCCACTGACTGAAATTTTGCGTCACGCGCTTGCGGCCTGGGAGCTGGGGACCAGCGTCGAGACAACCTTCTGTCCTGTCTTGCGCAATGCCAATCCGAAAGCATCCGCCATGGTAGCCTTGGAAACCACGTCCAGCTGGAGCCCGAGGTGCACAATGGTCTGAGCGATTTGCGGGCGGATGCCGCTGATGATGCAATCAGCTCCCATCAGGCGTGCCGCCGATACCGTCTTGATCAAGTGCTGGGCTACCAGCGTATCGACGGTTGGAACGCCGGTGATATCAATAATGGCAATTTCAGCGCCCGAGCTGACAATCGTGTTGAGCAAGTTCTCCATCACCGTTTGGGTCCGCTCGCTGTCCAGCGTGCCGATCAGAGGCAAAGCGAGGATTTTGTTCCAAAGCTGCACCACCGGAGTAGAAAGCTCGAGTAGTTCCTGTGCCTGGCGCTTGATGAAGTCATCGCGGTTCTGCTGGTAGACTTCGGTCGTGTAGAGTCCCAGTTTGTCGAGAATCTTCGTGATTGCCCAGCTCTGGTCGGTAAGCCGTACGACATCCTCCTTGGTCTCTTTGCGCAAGAGTGAGAACAAAGGCTCCTTGATCGAAAAGATGAAGGTCGCCGTCTCTGATGGCGTGAACCCCTGTATTGCGCGCGAACGCGAGATATCACCGAGCAGGTCCCGAGTGGCCTTCCACTCATCCGCGTTGATGTCGTCGAGTTTTGCGGACTTCAGCGCGCGCAAAAATTCACGCAGGAACTGGCGCGATTGTTGCTTGAGCTCGTCCTCTTTGAGCTGGCCTGAGCGAAGCGACCCGGCGTCGAGCTGGCTGCGCAACCAGGAGGAAAGGAGTTCGGCTTCGTTCTCCCTGATCAAGCCGCTGATGACGGCAACGTCGGCGTCGAGCATTTTGGATTCCTGGAGGCGGGTTGGTCTTCCATGGGTGCGAAGCAAGGGTAGATGCGGCAATCGTGGGCACTACCTTCAGGAGACACGCGCTGGCGCGTTACAGCAACGCCTACTCCTGTCGCGACTGTGTACGCGGCGTCCTTTCGCTTCGCCAAGCTCCGCCAAAGCTTGCCCTTCAATGCTGGGCCAACTTCGGCCTGCACCTGATCGCCGACAGCCCAGGAAGGCGCCGCAGACGGTGCCGCGGCGCCGGCGCAACATCGCTTAATGGGTCGGCTATTTAGGCCAGTTCGATTTGAGCCGCCTGCTTGCCGCGGCCCTTGCGATCGTCTTCCAGGACAAACGTAACCTTGTCGCCCTCGTTGAGCGACCGGATGCCCGCGCGTTCGAGCGCCGTGGCATGCACGAACACGTCCTTGGAACCGTCGGCGGGCGAGATGAAACCAAAGCCCTTAGCGCCGTTGAAGAACTTCACGGTGCCGCTGATTCTCATGACGAGCCCTTTCCATCGCGTGAAAGAGAAGAGCCGGTCAAAAATGGGTCCACGCAAACCCAGGCTGCTCAGGTTCGGTAAGGGCACTAGGCCGGTGATGGCGAGGTGATCTAACCAAAATAGAGAGGCGCGGCCCACCATGGATCGCACCGGCAAAGGGCATATGGGCCACCTTGATGACGATTACAAGCCGAATATGACGCGAACCGCGTCTCGACAGATCCTCAGTCTACTGATCGTAACTGCTCGACCTCGTATGTCTTGCACTCCAAGTACTGGCGATCGACGCCTGCCGCCGGGTCGGGAGAATTGTCGTGACACTTCGACTGCACAAGCGTATGGTCGCGGTCGTGTCCATGGGACACCAGACGCAACGGCGCATCGCCCTTGGCTTGGCGATCACCCCCCGGCTCGCTCACAACATGTTGCGTCTCTTGGGTGTGAGCGGGGCTTGAGACATCGAAGAGCCGATCTCGGCTAGCAACCGTCTTTGGTGAAAGGTGCCTTCGCTACGAGCGCGCTGCCGCGCGTCAAGGACCCTTCTTGGAACATACGACGCTCGTCGGCTTCTCGATCCTTGTGATCGAGCGCGACCCCGACGCCGAGCACTACCTTTGCAGGACGCTTGACGGTGCAGGTGCACGCGTCTTCGCGCCACGAACTTGCAAGGAAGCAATTTGCACGGCTGATGAGCTGGAGGTATCTGCGGCGGTCCTCGACTACGACGAAAGCCGGGCGAGCCGCCATACTGTCGCGATGCGGCTTACCGAGCTCCGCATCCCATTCCTTTTCTGCACAGACGCCGGCCAGACCTGCGCACCGTTCGTGGTCCCCGCTTTGTACCGTCCAATTATCGGCACCGAGTTGATCGAAATGCTACGCCGCCTGCTGCAGCCTCCGCTCGCCAGGGTGGCGGCTACCGCAATCCACCGAATAGGCTCGTCGATCCCCGTTCGAACGAGTTCAGCGGCGGGAAACGAAGCGCCGTCCAAGAGCCTAAATCGACAAAGTTCAGCGTAAAGGGAGACGCTGGTGGCCAAGCAGCCAAGCAAGCAACAGACGCGCAAATCCGAGGTCAATAAAGCCGAAACGCCTGTCGCCCAGACCTCGCCATTCGCGCCGCCATTGGCTCGCTAAAAAACGGCGGCCGAAGGACGAACCATTAAACCCTTATAGGTCGGCGATGCATCACAAGTTCAAGGTCGGACAACTTGTCGACTACAATCCGGGACGGCTGGGCATGCCGGCCTCGTCCTGGCAGTACAAGATCTTGCGACTGCTGCCTGCCGAAGGCAGCGATCTTCTTTACCGCATCAAATCACCCGGGGAGACCTTCGAACGCGTCGCCAAGGAGCGGGAGCTTGCTGCACGCTAGCGGTTTCGCCACCATGAGGAGGATCTCGGATGCGAAGATATTATCTGGCTTTGGCAATGCTCTTCGCGGCCGGCGCCCTGGAAACTCATGGCGAACAGACGATGCTAACCCATCTCGGCTTTTTGACGTGCAGCCTCGCCGTAACCTCCGATGCGCCGGGGGCGAGCGCCCCTGGTCCGCTACGGCAGACGCGAGAAATGCTTTGCGCATTTAAGCCCGGTGACGACGGTCCCGAGGAGACCTACTCCGGTACCTTTCAAAGCATCAGTCAGGATCAACGTGACGGCGAGAGCCCCGTGATGATTTGGAACGTCAAGGGGACCGGCTCGATGCTTGGGACACCCGGCTTCCTGCAGCAATTGTATTCAATCGATGCCGGGGCGGCGCCCGGACGAGTAACGCCACTGGTCGGCGAGAGCAACAGCTCGGTCATGCTGGAGGCGATGACCGAAGAAGGCGATCAGCGTAGTGGAGCGGACAAGCAACCTATGGCCATAAGCATCCTCGTCGCCCTTAGATTAAAGTCGACCCCTATTTAAGGTTTCTCCGTGCCTACGGCTCGTCACTACTTCGAAGCTGTGGTTGCTAGCATGATCATGCTGACGCTGCGCGTGACTTCGGGCTTTCTGGGAGCCGCTGTGACCGATAATCGAATAGCGGTCATGGTCACGATGGCCGTTGTGATCTTGGCAACGGGGGCCATAATTTCGTTGCGGGTCTGCCTGCCGTCGGCCGAGGCCGACAAATTTGGGGCAGATCAACGTGCGACAGGGATCCTTCAACAACATGACGGGCTGGAAAGGTAATGCGGGATAACTTCCATAGAAGTTCGCGCCAGCGCTCATCCAATCGTCCGGGGTCGGGCTTCCGTTCGACCCGCGCGTCCGCGCAACGAGGCGGAGACGGCAACAACGATGTGGCCGGCGCCAAAAGACAATACGAGCGTTATCTGGCACTCGCGCAGGCCGCACTCTTAAGTGGCGATGCGATCGAAGCACAGAATTTCTACCAGCACGCCGAGCACTTTTATAGGGTGATGACCGGACAGCAGACGTAGGCGTTGGTTCGCACGAGAGGCGGTCAGAGCCCTCGCGGGCATCGTCTTTTGGCGAGCCTGGTTGACCGACAGTTGCGCCCAAGGGTGCGAGCCGCCCTTTCTTCACATCGCTGCCCCTCCTGAGCTCCTGAGCTAGGCATTGGCGCGCTTAGCCTACATTGCCGCATCGCTCCGGAATGGAGGAGCTCTTCGGCCCCTAACGCCGCGATGCGATCCATCTAGTATCGCCATAATCGTAGCAGTCTGCCGTAGGCGGAGCACGACGGCAAATGACTTGGGAAGGGCCAACTAGTTGACAACCACAGTGTTCGAAACAGGTGGCGGCGGTTCTCGCGTTGTCGATGCCCTGCGCTGCAAAGATGCGAGACGCCCGGAATTGGCCATGCTTAGTGGACGGCCGCTAAATCGTCGATGAGAACATCCACCCAGCTGTGCGTGCGGCCCCGCAGCTTTTGCGCCGATCATCGGGCTGGAGGCCGGATACCGTCTCACGGCGAACAATAGTGGCAAGGGCCCTTTAATAGCACGCTTCATCGTAAGTGCGTCGGCACGACTCATCCGCCCGAACGAGATCGCCATAGTCAGACGTCGTCATAAAAGAGCTGTTGGAATATCTCCGCAGCCTCCTCGAGTGTCTGGCAAGGCAGCGCGAGGGGCACACTCCGGACCATTCCACCCCTGTTGCTTTGAAGCTCGCTTACCCCAATACCGACTTCGGTGGAAGCCGTCGGCGAAGATGCTTGCCAGACTGATTTTCCGCGAACAACCCACGCCAGTCGGGAGGAACGTCACGGTCAGTGTGGAGTTTTCTGACCACCGGATGGCAACAAAAGGAACTTGCAATGCTGAAGTTCATGCTTCCAGTCGCGCTCATCGCCGGCTTTACACTTCCGGCATCCGCCGCTGAGTACTATGTGGTCCGCGGTCCGGACAAAAAATGCAAGGTCGTCGAGACGAGGCCGACCGAGAAAACCGTCGTGGTGGTGGGCGACAAGGCATTCGTGACGCGCGAGGAGGCCGATAAACAACTCGCCGTAGTCTGCAAAGAGAAGTAGCCCGTCGTAAAGGGCAGGAGAGGCGTGCTTCGCAAGGAGCACGCCTTTCGCTCTAGCACCTGAAACTTCAAACCTTTTCCTGCAATATTGCGCGGCCGGTACATTTTGCGTCGGTGGTGGTTGCATCGGTGGTGGATGGGAGCCGTCGCTGGTGGATCTCGTTGCTCTTGGGCAATGGCCGCCCATTCGTATTCGCTACACGGTCCCTCAACTCGGCCGTTGAGGCTCGATCCTCCAACTGCGAATTACAACGCTACCCGAGTGGAACAGTCGAAAGGACCTTGCAGACCGTGCTCGATCTACGCTGGGGTCTCGCGGTGACCCAGCGGTTAGATATGAACCAACCTAAGACTTCGGCGTTCACCGGCTATTCGTCAGATAGGAGGCCCCTCGTGACCCGTCAAAGCGCCGAATACCCGCTCGACTACTCGAAGACTAGCGATCCCAAAGACCAACTCGGCGAGATGGTCGACACCGCATCCAATACTCTCAAGGCTGCTGCCGACAGCGCGCAAGCACTTGCCGGAAGGGTAACCGAGCAGGCGCGCGAGTATGGAAATAAAGCCCAGGAGGCGGCGAAAGAGTTCAAGCCATATGTGGAGAAATCGGTTAGAGACCAGCCGATGCAGACCCTCGCCATCGCTGGGGTAATCGGTTTCGTTCTGGGCGCTCTATGGAAGAAATAGGGGCTCGAGACAGCCAAAGGTAGCCCGTCAACAACGCCATCGCGCCGCGATCGCAGTGCTTCGGGAGGTCGGTCGCCAATCTTGGCGACCTCGGTGTGGGTTGGCGAAACGCGAATGGAGAGAACGCGCAGCGCGTCTGCTGGAGCTGTTAGGGGGCACGGAAGCTTCGTGGAGGAATTTCGCGCGAAGGGAAGCGAACATCGCCTCAAATTCGGGATCTGGACTGGACCAATTGCACACGCTCGGGTCGACACATTCATGCGGCAACCGGGGATAGCGCGCGACGACTTGCTTTCTCAACTGTCTCGTCTGTCTCGGCGCACACCTCCCACGGTTTCCTGCCTTCGCTTTTCGGACGCCTGCCGTATCGCCGATAGGACGGGGTTATCATGTCGGCATGCTACGGACCCGCCCAATGCCGGCATTGATGACCCTACTTTACGAAGGAGGTAGTCCCACCCCGATCGGGAGCTCCTTGCGATCTGAGTAACGAGGAGCTTCGCTCCACCCTGCCGGTGCGGCCAAATCTCATGTTGCGATTGGCCCGGCCGTGGCGCGCAGGTCTGCCGTGATCGTGTCCCGCGCGTGCGATGCCTTTACCCTCGCGCCTGTCGGCGTTGCCATGTGCTGCCCACCCGCGAGCCTGCGAGGACGCAGAGCGATCCTCGGCTGGAATTGCCTGGCGGGTCAAGCGCTCGATGTCCCGCAGCTGGCCACGCTCCTCAGTGTCGCAAAGTGATATAGCGATACCCTGGGCGCCGGCGCGGGCCGTACGCCCGATGCGGTGCACGTAGCTCTCGGGCACGTCCGGCAGCTCGAAGTTCACCACATGCGTCACCTGATCGATGTCGATGCCGCGTGCCGCAATATCGGTTGCCACCAGCACGCGAATCCTCGACGCGCGGAATGACGCCAGTGCATTCTCTCGCTGCGACTGGCTCTTGTTGCCATGGATTGCGGCCGCCCTGATGCCGGCTTCCACCAGATGCCGTGCAACCCGGTCGGCGCCGCGCTTGGTGCGTGTAAACACCAGCGTCCGTGCCATTCTCGCGTCGGCCAGTAGCTCCACGAGAAGCGCGCGCTTGTTCCCACTCTCGACGTGCAGCACGCGCTGCGCGACGCTTTCCACCGTCGTCGCCGCCGGCGCGACAGCGACCCGCGCCGGATCGTGCAGCAACTCCTCGGCCAACTTGTGGATCTCGGGTGGCATGGTCGCCGAGAAGAAGAGGTTCTGCCGGTTTTTCGAGAGGTTGGCGACAATGCGCCGGATCGGCGGCAGGAAGCCAAGATCGAGCATCTGGTCAACCTCGTCGAGAACCAGAATCTCGGTGCCCGCCAAGTTGAGACTGCGGCCGCCGAGGTGGTCGAGCAGACGTCCCGGCGTGGCGACCAGTACGTCAACGCCGCGCGCCAGGGTCTTGACTTGGGGCGTATGACCGACACCGCCGAATACGACCGTGACGGTGAGACCGATATGGCGACCGTAGCTGCGGAAGCTTTCCGCGATCTGCGTTGCCAGCTCGCGCGTGGGCGAAAGCACCAGCACGCGGCAGCCCTTATGCATCGCGCTGCGCTTTTTTGCGGCGAGCCGATGGATGATCGGCAGTGCGAACGCGGCGGTCTTGCCGGTGCCCGTCTGCGCGATGCCAAGCAGGTCACGGCCCGTCAGCACGATGGGAATAGCCTTGGCCTGGATGGGCGTGGGCGTCACGTAGCCCTTATCCCGAAGCGCCTTGAGAATCGGCGCCGAAAGGCCGAGCTCGATAAAAGTTGTCAATTGCTGTTCTTTCTCACGGCCGCACGCTTCGGCTGCGCCGACGCGAAGTCGCTGCGCAGGCCACCGGCGGCCCTTGTTTGAGACACCCCGCGTGTCCTGGGTTGTCGGGTGAATATCGGGGGCGCTCAACAGGAGGACACATCGAACTTGAAAAGCCCGGGATGTGTCCGTCACGCGGCTGGAGCGCCACAAATCGCTCCTCGAGCGATCGCGGCTTATCTCATGTTGCAGCGCACAAGTCAATGCAGTTGTCGTTTGCCTGAAGCCCGCCTGGGTCGGCGCCAGTGCTTGTGACGGTGATGCAGAAATGGGCGGCGGGCGGCCACGTGTGCGGCGCCTGTTGCTGTGGCGCTAACAACCCGTGGCCCTAAATGCCGTCCGCGAAGCAAGCACCCATCGAGCGCCAGCCATCGATTGTGCACTGAGGCGACGGCATACTCCGACAAGCGCCTACAGAATGAGTAAATGCACGGGTGCCCCCGCCCGCGTCGTAGCGAGCACCCCCATGGCCGACAAAAACGAAGGCGTCTTAAGATCGCAGCCATCGGGCCGGGGGCCGCCCGACGGCCCGGCGACCCCGCATGCGAAATCGCTCTCACGTCGGGCGATCATTCCGCATCGAGTTGATGGCGACCTCAAGGCGACGCGCCGCCATTTCACGGCGCGATGCAGAGGCGGGAACCCTTCGGATAGGCCGGCCAGTCTTCCTCGGCCGACGGATGTCACCTCCGGGAGCGGGGCACGCGGTTGGAGCTAATAGCGTGCTTGTGGTAAGTGCACGCCAAGTTTCGTTACGATCCATGTCGCGTGGTGGGAAATGTTCCACTCGTCCAGCGCGCCAGGTTGGCGGACAAGCTCGCACTCCGCGAAGAGGCGCCGCGCAGAAAATGCGCAAATTTCCGGATTTAGCGGCCACGCCGCGGTCTCCAGGCTCGACAACGCGCCACTCGAGGCCGGTAAGGTCGTAGCGCTCGAGGCAAGCTCCGATGATGTTGCGAAAGCTTGCATCCCTGTTCGCAGATTTGGCTACAAGAAAAATGGGGCCATTGCCTAGTATTCTTAATCGACAATCCAACGAACTGGAGCGCGCCCGATGTCAACTTGGATGAAATGCACCACCTTAGACGGCAACGAGATTCGGCTAAACTTGATCACGTCGTGAGGATCCGGCCCTACCAAAGACACCGGGGCGGAAAAGGCAGTGAGATCACCTTTGTTGGCGGATCGCCAAGCTCCTTGGTTGTAAGGGAAGATTGGGACCGTATCGCCAGTTCACGGCAGAGATCCACGACTGACAGTCTTGACGCCGAACCGCGCCGAAACCGCGGGGAGGATATCCAGTGAGCGGAGAGACTCGCATCGTCGTGTCTGCGTCGCAGTCATGCTCAGCCCAAGAACTCCCGTCACCCAGAAACAGACGGCCACATCGGTCGTTGTTCGGCTGTGCCGTCAATGCCCGACCTTCGCAATCCACACGATCAAGGTGCTTCCCAGAAACGAGCAGTGGCCCATGAGCGCCGGTCAACAGCGTGTTTGCGCTCGTCCTCTCGTCCCGCGCGTGCTATCCTGGGTCCATGGATCACAAGGCAACAGTTCTTGAGCGAGCGTTTGCACTCGCGAAATCTGGAAGCTGTAGCTCAATCCCGGACATCAAGAAGCAGTTGCGCAAAGAGGGCTATTCTATCGCGCAAATCGCCGGAAAGTCTCTGTCGAAACAATTGCAAGCCCTTCTCCGCGCGGTGCACGAATAGCGTTGAATTTGACCTCGCGTCAGCAGGGGCGGCTTGTCCGGCGACCCCTCGAGGCAACCGCACCGATGCCACGGGCGGCAATTCTACAAAAGAGATCAGGCGACCAAATGGAGCTTGGCTTAGTGCCAGTCACCGAGATTGACAGCCGCCGGCGCAATCGCCTTTGGATCTTGGGCTGCTCATAACCGTGGATTGCCGGCGCGGTCGCGAGGCCCCTCAAATTTGGCTGACCCAGAAAAGCGTGGTTCCCCATCCGTAAGCGTCCTTTTAGGGTTTTTCATGCACCCAGAGCCAGCAGGGGGCTTGGACGTCTTCCCGATCACCGCGTCCGGCGCGTACAGTTGCCGCGTCGCAAGTTCTGGGTTGAGCCTGTAGGCGCCCTCGAATGCACCTGTCGTCCAGCACGAATGGCGACTCTTCCGGCTTCGGCGCAGCGCCGCCCCGATCCAGATTAGACAGCGCCGGGATGGCTTACTCGTGCTACCTTACTAGGCGGCCGTTCGCCGCAATCGAGGCGGCGCGCTCGCATTGCTATTTGGAAGACCGGTCTGACGGAAAGGCCGTTTGTCTCGGCACACGACACGGGAAAATTCATGCTCGGCTGGTTCGCAGGGCGCACCCTAAGACGGAATGCGCTCAGAGACGTAGATACCGCGCGGAATGTCATGACGCCCCACGCGCGATTGGTGGTAGCGCGGCACGTCATTGCCCAAATGGCTCTTATCGAGCGCCAGCCCGGCGGTGCTAATGGAGCCATCGATTTGCAGAACGCGGTGCTGCAGCAAGCCAAAGCAAACAAGCGCGCAACGGGAGGGCGAAAGGCTCGCGGCCCCGATCCCGCCAGGATGGCGGCATCGTTGGTTGAAGGCTGGGTCAGTGCGAGGCTCGCTGCCACACAGCGCAAGATTTCCATGCGCGCCTATGAAGGGATTGACGCCGTGATCTGGCAGTTCATCGCCGACACGATCGATCCCGCCGAAATCCGAGCGTGCCTGGAGGACAAGCACAGTGACGCGCGATCCGGGCGCTTGCCCAGTTAGTCCACCTTGTTCGCAGGTTTCGAAGTCACAAACTCCGGCTGACCTTAGTGCGTGCGCCTCGTCCGCCGGATTTTGCCGCCGTCATGACCGAAGCTACGCCAATTCTCCCCGACCCCTCACCCCGTAGATCAGGCAAATCTGCTGGCAGATTTTGACTCCCCGCCCGGGTCCGTGCTGTTCACCCTCAATTTTTCATGACTATGGCTGCTTTTTGTCTGGCGGCCCGACGGAGAGCATTGGCACGACAGCACGGCCGAACATGGTATCTATGATGATCTTGTCGGTGCCCTGCATGATGCGTTCCATGGTTTCCAAGTACATGCGCTTGCGCGTGACCTCCGGCGCCTTCCTGTACTCCTCCTGGATGCTTAGGAAGCGGGCCGTTTGGCCTAAAGCCTCGGCCACGGATTGTCCACGATAGGCGAGCGCGCGCTGCAGGATGCGCTCACCTTCGCCGCGCGCCTCCGCAACAACACGATTTGAATAGGCCTCCGCCTCGTTCTGGTATCGCTCCTTGTCGGTAGCGGCGGCCTGGACGTCACGAAATGCGTCAATTATCTGAGGTGGTGGGTCAATGCTTTGTAAGCGTACCTGTTCGACGCGAATGCCGGCCCCGTAATGGTCGAGGGTTTCCTGCATGAGCTTTTGCGCGGCTTTTTCGGTCTGTTGCCGTGCACTCGTCAGGAGCGGTCTGCTCTCGGATCGACCGACAGTCTCGCGCAGGGCGCTTTCCGCCAGGTCTTTGACCGTAGTCTCGGGATTCTGGATGTTGAAGAGATACTTGCTCGCGTCCTCGATGCGCCAAAGGACGACGAAACTAACATCGATGATGTTCTCATCTCCCGTCAGCATCGAGCTTTCTTCACGCACACGGGTCGGCCGACCGCCCTCAGAGGGCGTGCGGATGCCGACTTCAACGATATTCCAGCGCGTGATTTTCGGCAGATGCACCTCGTCGATCGGATAAGGCAAACGGAAGTGCAAGCCAGGCGGCTCTTGGCGTGCCGGCTTGCCAAAGCGGAGCACGATGCCGACCTCATCCGGGTTCACGCGAAAGGTGAAAACGTGGAATCCGACGATCGCGGTCAAAGTTGCCGCGAACAAAAGTATCTGCCATGCGGGAAGACCTGACCAGGGACCCTTCACACGCTTGAGCAGCCAAGCGCGGAGGCGCACGCGGTGGCGAGAATGGCCGAGGCTACCCCTGTCGCTGCTGTCGTCTTGATACCAACGCAAGAGCTAGCTCTCTCTCAAGCTGGGTGTCGCGAACTACGCATTGTTCGCGCCAGATGACGGCATAGTAGCGTGGGCAAGTGGCATCTCATTCTCCCGTGCGAAGCTTCAACTTGGCGCGCCGTCATTTGCCGCAAGGCAATGTCGATGATTGCGTGGGATTGCCTGACCGCCCCCTGCAAAGCGCAAACTGATGGCTAAGAAGCGCTTGCGGCTGGTTTCCAGCAACCAAGGGCGCCCGGTTGTTGCCGGGCATCTTGCCCCACGCATCGTCAAAGGCGCGGCAAAGCGAAGTGATCGGACGTGGCGGAGTAGAGAACAGGACGACACTTACGGCTCCCGTGTATTCGATCAGGCGGGAGCGGATCGTGGGCTCTCTCAGCCGGCGACGCCTAGAACGCGTATTGTCACCGATAACTGCTTTCTAGCATTTCCAACCGCTAAGCGCTAGCGTCGGTTGAAATCTCATAGCCCCGTCGGGCCAGGAATTTGCCAGGTCCTTGGCAGGCTTGCGCACATTGCCGAAACGATCGCCAGCGCGAATGTTGCACACCTGATTGCCGCCTTTGCGGGATGGTTGGAAGTAGGCGAAGCGGCAGGCCGAGTGCAATCGCTTCTGTTAGTGCTCCCGGTCCGCGTTGTCCTGGTGCTCGACCAAATTGGAGAGATCATCCTCGTCGTCAAGTTCATGCTCGAGTACTGGATTAGTATCGGGCTCCGGACCTGGCGCCTCCTCGGTTGTGCTATCAATGGCCCCGTCATCGCCCGCAGCTTCGGAGGTTACCTCCAGATCGGGCTGCCTGACCGGCTCTGGCCGCTTATAGGGCTTGCTGCGCCATCCCGTCTTGGGTGCTTGGGTCGCTGGAAGCGCCACAGCCTCGACCGTCGCCACGAACTGGACGCCGCATGAGGGGCATGGGATCAACTCGCGCAGCAAATCATAGAAGCGCGTGTTACACGCCGGGCACACGCGCTTGGTGCCGCGTTTCGCGTTCTCGAGCAGCATCGGTTACCTTCTGAGTTTAGCCCGCGGCAGGATCCGAACGGCGCCGCAGACGGAGCTGGGGCGCACGCTCAGCGTCTTGCAATTGGCTGCCTACTTAGGCCAGCTCGATTTGAGCCGCCTGCTTGCCGCGGCCCTTGCGATCGTCTTCCAGGACAAACGTGACCTTGTCACCTTCGTTGAGTGCCCGGATGCCCGCTCGTTCCAACGCCGTGGCGTGCACGAAAACGTCCTTGGAACCGTCGGCAGGCGAGATGAAACCAAAACCCTTTGCGCCGTTAAAGAACTTGACCGTGCCATTAATTCTCATGCTGAGAACCCTTTCCGTCGCGTGAAGAAAAGCCGGTCAATAGGACTCACGCAAGCCCTGGCAACTCAGGTTCGGGTAAGGGCACGAGGCCGGTGATGGCGAGGTGATCTAACCAAAATAGAGAGGCGCGGCCCACCATGGATCGCACCGGCCAACGGCATATGGCCCGCCCGGCCGACGATTGCAAGCCGAACCTTGAAGGCAAGCACCCGCTTGCAGCGCGGTGATCGCGGTCTTGGGCGGCCGCGGAAGCTGTGCCAACAGCCACACCGTAGCAATTCGGTTTACCGATCTCCCTATCCCCTTCTTTTTTTTTAAAGACGCCAGCTCGACCTCTGCACCGCCTGCCGACGCCCCAGCTCGCCGGGTCGACGGAGGCTAGAATAACCATCAAATGGGCTGCTCGAACTGTTTGTGGGGGGAGCGCAAACCGGCTACTTGCGCCCACGTTTGACCGTCTGCGCGGCCGCCGCTTTCGTTTGTTCAGCCTCGGTGCGCTTGATGTCCCGTCGCATGCGGTCGTAGCCCATTCGCATCTTGTCACGCGCAGTGTTGCGTTGTTGGGCAGGTTTGGCGGTCGAAGGCGTACGCGGGCGAGCCATCTCGGTTCCATTCCTCTTGGGAGGCAAATTTATGCCGACGCCAACCGCAGGGTGAATATCGCCTCGCGCCTGCCGTGTTCACGTTCGGTAACATGGTGATGATGTCCCCCTCTCACCAGTGCAGCAGGACGAATGATTTCGCCACTTCCGGATGCTGTCACTCGCGTGGTGACCACCGTGAAGCTCATCCCTGCCGGCCCGCTTCACACGACAAGAGAATCGCTCGAGGGGCCCTCAAGGCTGCAAAAGCCTGGTGCACCCCATCCCCCCGCCCCGCCCCTGCTTGCCGAAGCGGAGCGCCACCGTGGCGTTCCCAATCACGACGTGCAAGCGACCGCGATGTCGGGGTGGCGGTATGCGCCCCCGCCCAGGCGCGCGTGATGCGAGAGGATGTCGCGGACAAAGGTGGCATGCGCATCCTTTTAATTGGGATGCGGCATTACTGCGATTTGCGACGAGGCGTGGATGGACGGATGACGCTGGTCGCTGGCTCTATATTCGCCACGGCATCGCGCCCCTTCTTCAAATGATCTTCGTAAAGACCGACTAGGATATTCTCCCAATTATGCTTAGTCGCGGTGAAGACTGTTAGCTTTTGGTGCCGCTGGCCGGTCGCACGGTGCAGAAGAATGATTTGCCCGTCGGCCGCCAACACTGAGAGGTCATACTCGCTACGCGGAGACTTGGATGGATAGGCTAAGGCCAAATTGCAGCGAGCGATGTGATCCGTCCCAGTTTCAGACAGGTCTCGCAATGTGTAGTGCTCGGGGAGACCATGTCTTTGTAGAACAGCATTCGCGCGCGCAATTTCTTCAATCAGTCCAGCTTTAGTTTGCTCCCATTGCAGCCTTACTTTATCTCTCAGGTCAGATGCTTTGCGTTGTTCCGCGGCTACGGCGGCAGCTTTGAGATCCTCCATTTTCTTCGCTTCGCGAAGCAGTTGTTCTAGAGGGTGCTCATCGTCCATAGGCTGAGTCTCATCATCTTGCGGCGCGGCAGGTCGATCTTGGTTGATTTTCGGGAACTAGTCGAGGGGATGGTCGTGACGCGTGGAGACGGCGCGCCCTAACCCGACGGGCTACTCGTTCGGCGTGATTGGGCGCAGCGGAGGCGGCCCCCCTTGTTCGCGCGCCGCCCACGCTTGCGATTTTGATTTTTGCGGGACTATTTGCAGCGATGGGCCGGCGGCGCTTCGTCCCCGCGCCGGCGACCCAGCTCGGTGAGCGCGCATGCGAGTTTCCCTTGGCGAGCATATCGCCTTGGGAGCGCGTGTCAGCAGGGACGCCTAGCCGCCCTTTCGGCGGACCCTATTTTTGGATTTGGTCAATCAAATAGAACCGGTCACACAGAGGCGCACACCGGCCCGCTTCTGCCAAATGCCACAGTCCAAGCCAATGCGGCAGACGTCTGCCGCGACCTGAGCGTCAGCAAGGAAGGCCATAACGCGGCCCGCGACGTCGTCTTTCCAGCACGGAGAGGCGCTGCCAGCTCGAACAATCCCGTCCAAAGGATTCACAGCACCTGCTTTCACAAGCTAGAGCTCGCTGCTGGGGCCATTGCGAGAGCGCGACGTGATTGAAGCTGATGAACGGGCGCAAAATTGCGTGAATGCTTTACACCTCTAGCCCAGACCCTACTCGCCGGTGGCTAGAGACCGCAGGCATCGCAACCGCAGCTGCGGTTGACTTGTCCGTGGCAGCATGACAGAACGGACCCACCCGCTCGATGAGCGATTTGTGCGGCCGTGGCCGCGTAATGGATATGGGTCGGCTTTTCAGTCCCCCTTGTCCTCCTGTTGAACGCCCCGAACATTGCATCCGAGAGCCCAGGACGCGCGGGGTGTCTCCAACGAAGCTGCCGCGAGGCACGCTACGCAGCGATCCGCAATGCCGCTCGGATGAATGTGTCGCGGCCAAAGGAAAGAATAACGAATTGAGGCTGTTTTCACAGCTCGGACCTGCCGAGCCTAATCTTCGGGCGCCCGGCACGCGTGTACGTACGACTTAGCGCGAAGCATCGGCCGCATTGACGCAACCAACATGACGATTTCGGCCGCCGTACGCCCACTCAGTCATTGCCTGAGCACATCCTGCTACAAAGGAGGATTACTATGATTGAGGTCTCCAACACGGTCTATCTTTTCCAATGTAAGGGCGAAGATCTATTCGCCATCTCGCATGACATTACCGGTGCCAACATCCCTCGCTCGCCATGCACGCAGGGATGGATCTTTTGCGAGCAGTTTGAGCTTGGACCCAGGGCGCGCGTTCCAGCTCCAATAATGGCCGAGCCGATCATCAAGGGCATTGCAAACAACGGTTACTACGTATGGCGGGGCTGGAGCGGTTCATCCGTCCGGCCGAGTCGTGAGAAACGCTGGCCTCCCACGTCTTAACGACACGCCATGGTCTGTTCCTTACCGCTCTAGGACTTGTCTGCGGGACGTGTCTACATGGCGCCGCGAGCCAAAACGTGGTTCGCAAAAATCTGGCGGACGCTATTGGAGCCATGGCCAGAGCGGGTCATGGCGATCCGATCGTCTTGAGGGAGCAAGCAAGTCGCCCGGACTCACGCGTCCGCAGCAACGCGATGTTATGAAAAATTAGGTCCGGCCTAAGTCCCAGTTTGAGGCGCATCGGATCGATCGCGAACCGTTTTGGAGTTGTGTTTGTCCCCGATCAACTCAGGACCCGCCGGAAAACGGCTCGTTGCTAGAACAACGCTCGAGGATGGGCCTGCAATTGCGGTCTAGCGCAACAACGTTCAGCATGAAAATGATCGAAAAAAATGGTGCGCCGCACTTCATCTTAACCACGCTTTCCATCGCAGACTGGATAGAAGTTGCTCCAAAGCGACCGGCGCACACGCAAGGTCTTTGCTCACAACCGAACGCCATGACTCGCCTAACGCGGCCGGTTCGACACGGGCCGGGTTGGCCGCCACGGAGTGCTGCACAAACGGTTGCGCAATCCACGCTTGGTTGCCTTCTACCCGAGGCGAACCCAGCCTAATTATTTTCCATAGCCTGAAAAAACTTGTCGTTTTCATATCTTTCCAGCGAAAAATCCTATACGCTGCTGAATGGGTGGGAAATAATTTCCCGCCCATTTACGATCTTAAGGGCGCGCGCAAAATGCAAGAGAAATACAAATATGGCCTTTGGGGCGTGGCTGCCGGAGCCATCACGCTCGCCCTCGTTGGATTTACGTGGGGTGGTTGGGTCACTGGGAGTACTGCCAAGATGCAGGCAGACGCCGCGGGCTGGACCGCACTCCTCCCAGTTTGTGCGGATGCGATCCTGGCAAATCCGGCAGCACTTGCCGAACTGAAGACGAAGCGCACGACCGACTACGATGACGTGGTGCGCGATCATCTGAAGATGATCGCTGGCCGCGGTGACATGAGCTTTGCGTTCAGGCGGGATTGCGGCAAGACCATTGAGGCGCGGATGCAGTCAGCCGCGATCAAAAATTGAGGCTTAGCCTCGTCGTCCGGTGCGCAATCGTGCCGCGGTTTGGCATCGCGGCACCTCTGACCAAGGAACCCGTCGCCGACGGACTAAGCTCTTGCAGAGGCCATTGATGAGCACGCGTCAGATTTCAACGAGCTTTCTTGTCGAACCCACGAAATATGGCTGGGCCGTGTGTGACGGAACCAAGCGGCTGGGTTTGTTCAACACTCAGCGGCAGGCCCTCGAGGATGTGAAAAGACTTCGCGGCGAGCTGCGCGCCAGGGGTAAACGCAGCACCCTGGTGGTGAGAGGGAGCGACCCAGCACAACCAGACTATGACCGAGGCAGGCGATCTTCCTGGTTCAACCGCTAAGTGCTCCCTGAACACATGCCCGCGCCTTGTGATGAAACGCCGAACCACGCTGCTTGCCGCCTTCGGCCTGTGCGGCGCGACCGGACCAGTGCGATCATGAAAAGCTAACGCACAGACGATGTCCGCCTTCCACCGTCGTGGCGGCGCGACAACCGAGGAGGCACGCTAAGTTCTGGCGCGAAATCCCAGGAGATTCAACACAACCGCCGTATTGCGTGCGATGTGATACCCACGGCTCTTCAAGTTCACGACCGCGACTTGCGCGTCTCGGGCAAAGGGCTGCAGGTCCATCCTGGACATCGGAACTTCCCTGACGAACGTCCACCTACAATCCGAAGTGCTGGCCAATGTGGGGAGGTTGGTCCCATCCTCCTTGAGGGAAAATCCGTTGAATTCAGGGTTGCTGCACGTAAATACGTAGACCGTTGGATTTGGCATAGTTTTCTTTAACACGAATGCCAGAGAACACCTAGTTTAAACACGGTCCGAGAAGACGACCGGAACCGGGTTCGCCGTCCAAAAGCTGACGCGCCACGGCCTGTTCTGCAGACAAATAGGCTTCCCACAGCGGGACAAGAGCCGGTCAAAGCCACTATATTGCCCGGCGGGCCTCAAATACGCATCTTGGGTGCCAGAGGCCGCAGAAATTCGACCCAAAAAATATAGGTGGAAAGCGCGCATAACAGGGAGGAGCAGCCCATGACACGTGTCCATCGGATCACCCGTCGCCAAGCGCTGAAGGTCACGGCTGGCGCAGTCAGCACGACCCTGCCGCTGGTGCATGTTCAGACAGCCGCCGCCGCTGGCAAGCTGACGATGGGCATCTGGGATCATTGGGTACCGGCGGCCAATCCGGTGCTGAGGGGATTGGTCGACGAGTGGGCAGCCAAGAACAAGGTTGACGTAACGATCGACTTCATTCCCTCCGCCGGCAACAAGATAATCCTCACGCAGGCAGCAGAGGCGCAGGCGGGGAGTGGGCACGACATCCTCGCTTTCGACCAATGGAATGCCCAGCAGTACGGCAACAAACTGACGCCCGTGAACGACGTCATGACTGGGCTGATCAAGCAGTACGGGCCGGTGAGCCAGGCCGTGGAGTATCTTGGCAAGTCGGACGGCAAATGGTTGGGGGTGCCGGTCGCCTGGGGCTCGGCTCCTCTGCCGCCGTGCGCTCGCATCTCCATGATCAAAAATTTTACGGCCGAGGATGTGACCGAGTGGTACCCGGCCAACGACGTGAAGACCAAAGGTGCGGCCGAGTGGACGTACGAGAAGCAGCTGAAAATGGCCGAGCAGTGTCACAAGGCGGGCCACGTGTTCGCGCTTGGTTGCGGAGCCAACAGCACTGACGCGAACCAGACCTGGGGCGCGACGTTCGGGGCGTTCGGGGCGCATCTCGTAGATGGCAAGGGCAACATCACCGTCGAATTCTGATCCGGTCCGCGAGGTGCTTGATTATGTCAAACGCTTCGTCCCCTACTTGCCCGCCAACACCGTCTCCTACGATGACGCGTCCAACAATAAGGCCTTCGTTGCAGGCGCGGCGGCCCTAATCTGGAACCCACCCAGTGCCTGGGCCGTGGCCAAGCGTGATGCGCCTGCTATCGCAGCCGACACCTGGCACTTTCCAAATCCCAGGGGCAAGATGGGTCGACTTGTGCCTCATCGCCCCTATTTCTGGGGCATTTGGCAGTGGGCACAGAATAAGTCCGCGGCAAAAGACCTGATGATATTCCTCAGCCAGCGCGACATCGTCACCAAGCTGAGCATTCCGGCGGCGGGCTATGACATCCCACCATTTCTGTCGATGGCGGATCTCCCGGTCTGGGCCGAAATTGAGCCGCCGAAAGGCACGATCTATAATTATCCCGTCCGCCCCCACCATGATGCCGAGTACTACATCGTCGGCTCAAGCGGGCCGCCCGACATTGGGGTGCAGATCTGGACCCGCTCCATGATCCCGGGGATGGTGGCACGCATCGTGACCGGTTACACTCCGCAGCAGGTGATCGATTGGGCGAAAGGGGAGCTTGAGGGTCTCCGTCGCTAAGCCCGAGCGGGGTCACGATTAACTGGTCTCCGCCGACCAACAAATGCTGCTTTGCAAGATCTGCTCGCGGCCGCACTCTCCTCGGTGGCGGCCGCCAATAACTTGGCTCACGGACCTGTCCCGGAGCTTCGGCTGCTCAGAAAGCCGACCATATTCGTGCTCCAGCATTGGTTGTCAGCTGGGTGCCACTTTCCCCATATCGGCCATGGTCTCATTCGCAAACTTTCCGTGGCGCTAACTATCGAGCAACCGAGATGGAGGATCCCGGATCCGCCGTTGGTCGTCAGCGCGGCCGAAAATGACGATGCCAATACCAAGGCACGTGAGGAGCGGCACACCAACCTCGACATCCCCCGGCGCCCCCCTCAGCCACGTCAACCTAAGCCAGCATAAGCAGAGCGGGGTCGAGTAAGCGTATGTAGGCAATCCGGCAAGAGGAAAGCCATAACCAGCAGACCGTTTACCATACGCCCCGCCGCAGCACGCCAAAAACGGCGCGGCGCCTGGAGTACCAAGAAGATCAGTCGACACCTTTGTGCGTTCTTCTCTTCAGGGCACGAGCTCTGGCGACCGCGATACCCCCCGGACACGAAGCGGGCACCACCAATGAACCAGGACGCGCAATCGACAAAGGTCCGTAGGCAGAGTTAGGCCCAGCCGAAGCAACAAGCAGCCCAAATGGCGCGAACAGGCAGGAAACGAGCCTAGTGCCCCACTATAGCATCTGTGAAATCAACTTCGTTATGTCGGGGTTTCTACGAATTGCCGATACGCGCCAGAAGCGTAGCAATTGAGGCACGAGCAGCTCCAAAGCTGAGTTCATTGGTTCTGTCCAACAGGGTGAAGTGTGGGTGTTCCCTTCGGACTGACGAGGCTACGGACATTGTTGGCATTGCGCCGAAGAGGGCCATGAGGTCATGGCAGTTTGGAGCACAGGTAGCGCGCGAGACCCGATCCGGATAACGCCTAGCTCAACAACGATCGACCTTGCGATCCGCCTCGGGTTCCTCGGTCTCCTCGCTTACTGGTCATTTCGCGTCATTGCCCCGTTGCTGACCATCGGGCTGTGGAGCGTCATACTGGCCGTCGCTCTCTATCCTCAGTTCGCTCGATTGGAGGCACGACTGGGAGCTCGCGTCGCGGCGGCACTCGTCACTTTGCTTAGTTTAATGGTTGTGGTCGGCCCAGTGACGTGGCTCGGCCTTGGCATGATCGGCACCATTCGGGGCCTGGCAGCAGGTGTGGATGCCGGGCAACTGCCAATTCCCTTGCCTCCTGAAGCGGTGAAAACCTGGCCAATCATCGGCGAGCGCGTGCATGAGCTATGGAGCCTTGCCGCCAACAATATAAAGGTTGCATTGGCCCAACTGGTGCCGATGCTCAAGCCGTTAGGGATCAAATCACTCGACCTCGCGCAGGGTGCACTGTTTTCTCTGCTCGAACTCCTCATTTCCATCGTGATGGCAGGGTGCTTGTTCGCCCGAGGGCCACAACTCGTCGACGCGCTGAGTGCCTTTGTCAGTCGTATCCTTAGCCAGCGCGGCAAGGAACTGGTGCAACTCGCTGGCGCGACCATCCGCAACGTATCGCGGGGAGTCGTAGGCATTTCGATGGTGCAGGCAGTTCTCGCTGGCGCCGGTTTTCTGGTTGCAGGCATACCCGCCCCAGGCGTGCTCGCCTTCATCGCTCTTGTGTTGGCTATTGTCCAAATTGGACCGGCGTTCCTATTTTTACCGGTCGTGGTCTGGAGCTGGACGGCGATGGATACGACACATGCCTTGATCTTCACCGCCTATATGATTCCGGTCGGCCTGTTGGACAACATCCTCAAGCCAGTGCTGATGGCGCGCGGCCTAACTACCCCGATGCCCGTGGTCATGGTCGGGGTTATTGGAGGCACAATTGCCTACGGGATCGTCGGGCTGTTCTTCGGCCCAATAGTTCTGTCCGTCGCGTGGGCTGTGATGAGGACGTGGGTGCGAGGGGGCGACGCCCCGGAGGGGCAGAACTGCTCCCAGCAAAAGGTGACCGATGTCGCCGACCGGTAGGATCGCACTCAACGACAGGAAGGCATCATTCTCTACTCGCCGATGCTGCGGGATTAAGGCGATGCGCCGACTACCACCCTGTGGCCGTTGCCTCCCACGTCGCGGCGCGCCTAGCAGATGATGGTATCCCGCAACGGCCACAGGGCTCAGCAGTTTCAACCGGTGGTATAAGGCTTTGCCCTGACGCTTTCTACGGTGTCGCACCGAGATCGCTGGCGATTTGCCTGCGATATGTAGGGCCCTGCTATAGAGGCTTCATTCTCCGTCCACTCCCACTTTGGACGCTATAGCAGCGCAAACCTTCTACGCGCCCCGACACTCCGACGGGGCGCTTTTTTTGTGGCCGCTGTGGGCCTTGCCTTGCACGCGCACCCCGCAAGGCTCGTCTGGCGTGAAGAAGCGCAGAGTATCGTGTTCAAGGATCGCCACGATCGGCAACACAAGTTCGACATGACCGGTGCCGCGTGCGTTGGAACGCGCGTGGGGCGAGGCGTTCGCCGCTGCCCAGGACGATGGCTCGGCGCCCCGGATTTCGCCAGCGACCGATGAGGAAGTGATCCCGTGGCATCATGTTCCGCCAACGCGCCGAACGGCCTTCCGATGATCTGCTTGTGGTTCATCGGGAAGAACAACGGGTATGTCGACAGGGGGCAGAATCCTCATAGCGGGCGTGGACCCCACGCGGTAGCGACTGGTGGCCCCTGGTGCGCGACCCTACGCGTACAGATCACGACAACATCGGGGACCGTACGATCAAGCCGCTGATCCGCCTCGGTCTGCACGAGTTGTCGCCTGGATGCTGACAAGCGGTTGTTCGTGCCACCGCACGGCGGGAAACGTGGGATGCGTTCCCTACCGTGGGCGGCCAATATTTCGAGCATCTGACTGACCTATGACGGGTGTCGGGTCCTACCTGGTTCACGTGCACGCGGGCCTGCTCTTCCATCGACACGACGGCGACGGCAGCTGTACACTCTATGTTCGGACGGGCCAGTGGCAGGCTCGCTGGTAGAAGTGTGCCAATAGACAACATGGCCCAAGCAACATTCATCGGCAAAATCGAGCCCGGCTTCGACTTCCGATTCAATGACCTTTTCGGCAAGCGCGAGCAACGTATTCTGGACAAATCCCTATCCTTGGCATGGCGACGGGGGTGTAGAAGGAGATTTATTGCATGAGCTACGTTCAGCGTGTCTTGCAGCCCGGCGAACAGGTCCGGCACATCTCGCCCATTCATTGGATCGTGTACTGGCCCGGCGTTGCGGTTGCGCTCCTGGCGGTGGCCGCTTATTGCCTCAGCGAAACGCGGCTCCTGACGGGACTTTGGCGGTATACTGCTTACGCCCTCGCGCTCGTTGCGGTCGTCCTCCTGGTCCAACAATGGCTCCAGTGGTGGGTCACCGAGATCGCAGTCACCAATCGGCGGATCATCTACAAGAAAGGTCTGATCCGGCGGCAGACCAACGAGATGAACATGGACAAGGTCGAGAGCGTCCAGATCGATCAATCGATCCTCGGGCGCATGCTCGACTATGGCGACGTGACGATCCTTGGCACCGGCGAAGGCTTCGAGACGCTCCGCACCATCGCCAGCCCAATCGAGCTTCGAAACAGCATCACCGGAGCGACGCACAAAGCCTAGGGTGGCAGGGCAGACTGATAAAAGATTTACCCCGGCCGGTACACTTATCGAGTTCGTGGGGTTGAAGTAGCCACGTCGGGAGGTGGTGACCGGGTCAGTCGCGACACATCACTTTCGTCTCTAAACGGAGCGACCCGTGCCTCGTGTTACCAAAGAATGGATCAAAGCCAAAAGACGGTACGGTCCCCGACGGGGCCATCCCAGAAGAAGGCTCCGCGCGGCCGGCCGCGGTCAGGCCCGCTCGCCGACTTATGGGACGCCGAGAGGCAGGACCAGCATATCCGGGCGTAGTCGGAGAAATGCGACGGCGCCATCCTGAGGTCAATTTAGGCAGCCGCCGCGCGCTGGAACGATGGATGCGGACGTGGCAAGCTTTGGCGGGACCTGAAGAGGAGTGATCTTCGGCATGAGCCCGACCGCCTCGGCCTCCCCGACTTCACCGACACGGGTGAGCTCGGCATCAGCACCGCCGGCATCAAGAAAACCGAAAAAGCAGAAGACTGATTGACGCGCCGCGACAATCAATGCGCGCACGCGTCCGCATCTGATTGTCGCGCACTCCTAATTGCCGGTGCAGCAATGTGCCGCGGCGCTGGGCGGTCAGTAGTGATCCAAGACAGCGGTGAAATGATTCCAGTAGCCGTTGCGACGCACCACTCTCCAAATCTTCTGCGCAGAGGTCCGAAAGAGCGAACTCAAAAACTCTCCAGCGTGCAATCCGAAGCTGACTCAAGGTCGTCAAGGGAGTGTTCCTGACTGCCAAATGCCTGCAGGCTGCCCCGTCAAAAGTCACGTTTTTCGGATCACTTACAACTGCCTCTGCGTCGCCCTACACGAGATCGATGTTCCTCACCAAGAAGGCCTTTCGGATCACCGCCACGGTCTGACGTAGGCTCTGGCGCGCTTGTGCTTCGCCACGCTCGCTCCAGAGCAAGTCCATGAGCTCTTCTTGACGTGCGCGCCCTAAAGGGGCAAGGGCGAGGTAAGCCAGGACCAGTCATGCGCGCTTCAATTTCACATCGATAGCGCAGCCATCTGTCGACGCTCTAAAGTCGCCGAACAATTTCAATCGCTGCGTCTGACGCCATCTGATCCGGCTGCTATTATTGCCGGCGACAACGCCACCTCGGAGCAAGTCGCCGACGCTTCCTAGAACGGGAATTCAAACAAAGTGTCCCAGTTATCGTCAGCAACGATGATCCTCCCAAGGCTGACGGACGTCACGTCCTCGCTCACGAGCCCTTGCGCTCGTTGTGCAGCCTCCGCTTCAGCGTCCGTAGCATCAGCGAGTTCGATGCCTTCATGGTCTAGTACGGTGATTTGCCCACGTCTCACGTGGAAGTAATAGTGAGGCAGAGCAAGCCTCCCACAATGTCCCTCCGATGGAGGGTATTGGAGAGCGCCGATAACGGCGCGTCGCGGCACCTTGGGTTAGCGCCGCATAATTCTTAACGTCCGTTATCGTACAGTACTCTTTAGGAATTGTCCAAAACCGGACAAAATCCTTGATCGTATGGGGCTGACAAGCCGAGTTGCCAGCTAAGCCGTCGGGGGGATTGATCACGGCGCGTACGGAAATCTAGCGCATCAACAAGTTTGCGTTGGAGGAGGCAGTACCCGTCCAGGCTCGAAGAGAAAGAAGCCTATCATCCTCACCTGGCGCGCCGCGTATCGTAAATACGGGTTGTCCCACCGTGGCGGAAGCTTATGTGTGTCGATCGCCTCTACGAACAGCCAAACTGTTGATGACGTGACGGGTGGGATGTTGCGGCCGGTCACGTCCATCGTGAGCGCGCGCTTGTCCGTTCTTTCGTCGCGGAATAGATAGATGAGCACCTGCCAAAGTCCCCAAATGATGCAGAAAGATCGGAGCGGTCGACAGAGTAAGCACCTGCCACCCTGGCTTTGGTTCGCAGCAATGGCGAACCTGCGGCAACCTGAGCGCCTGCAAGCTAATGGGTTGGCGCACGAAGTCGATGGCGGAGTTCGTGCGATATCGGACATAACAAAATCGCATTGCGTGACGTTGCGTCGGAGAGACGTCGCGCAGAGCTCAGTAAACGGGGTTTTCCCCTAACCTATTCTGATGAACCAATCGCGACATTTTGAATCGAATGCTCCTGAAGCGGAACATCGGCGCAGCTCAACGGCGGCTCGCGGCCTAACTTCGAGCCCCTCGCCGATTGCCAACTGGCCTTCGGATCTTGAGGCCAGATTTCAATGAATTAGGTCCCTTTATCGCAGTGAGGTCGAATTAGGCGGCCATCGCGGATCGCCGCGCGTGTGGCGGAGCTTCGTGAAGACCTCGACCATGCCTGGAAGGCGACTCGTGTATTCGGCACCCTGGCGCGAATCAACCGAACCACGCTGCGGTCTTTGACGACCCGGAACCGGAAGCCGTCCCATTTGGCTTCGTGCAAACAGTCGTCCCTATTGGGTGGGCGGACGGCTGCGGAGCGGGAACGGAGGCGGTCGAAGGCGTGACGATGCACGGGCCCTAATTTGGGGGAAATGCTGCAAAACATCAACGAGCAAGGCGGACAGGTCGCGCTCTCCATCAACGGATTTGCGCCAGAGAAAGTCGGTACATCTACCCATATTCGCTTCGTCGGGCGGGGTTCATGCTGAAGTTTCACATAGGAGGAGAAAATGATCAGGTTGATCGCTGTTGTCTTTGCCTCGGCCGTTGCAACATCTGCGCAGGCCATGTCACTCGCGCCGGTGCAACAGCCGGACAACGTGATTACGCAAGTCCGCGAAGGATGCGGCGCGGGTATGCACATGATTAACGGCAGATGCATAACCACGTCCGCTCGCCGCCACGTCCGCCGCGAAGTCATCCGGCCCGGTCGACGCTGATATCCGCGCAATCACGCGCGCGCAGACGGTCATCGCCAAGCGGACGCAGGTGCCATTCGCTTGGCGGTGGACAGTCAGTGCTCAGCGCTTGTGTTGATGCCTCCTGCGTTGATCGGCGCGGGCCGCAGTGCGAAACTGTCTCGAACGTCTTAACGAATTGGCGAACGCTTTCGGCACCTATCTCATTGCGGACGGCCATCTCTCATCGTCGCATCTAAAGCCCTCCGGTTGCGTGAGCAAGCGCCGCGAGTTCGTTTGGAGGTTCCGGTTGCGACGATTGTCACCTCTTGGACTCCGGCTCGTATCGCGCTTGTCGCAAGCGGACGGTCTCGCTCGGTTCTTCCGATTACAACTTTGTGCCACTTGCCAGTCAGAAGCCAAGCCGACGAGCCTTGCCAATCGATCTGGTAACGCACTGGAGACCATCGGAATCGTTACTTTGAAAGGCCGTACAGTTAACCTGACATCCCAACGCTTTATCGAATGTGCTCGCGACGTCGCGAAGTCGTTTTCTAACTGGCGCGTGCATTGTGAGGTGGCTCAGAGAAGGGCTTAGTGTCCCTTTTGCGCCCGAACCCCTGGGCTGTGTGCAACATTAGCGCGGGCGTGGCTCCGCATTGCGCCAGACCGAAGACAGAGCGTGGCCGCAGGCAGATTGTTACGCTGGAATTCGGTCGGCCGAGTTTTTATACAGCCCCGACCCAAAACGGACCATCCGGGCGCCTCAACGGTCAAATTCCGCTCCTGGGAGTGCTGAGCGCCTCACGAATGAGCCGGTCCACGCTGTTTGAACTCAGCGGCATGGAGCTTCACGAACTCGCGCATGTTCGTCGGTGCTTCGCCCGTGAGCTCGCGCATGGTGTCGGTCATGCGGTCGTAACGCCCCTGCTTGGTCAACTCGGCCATGGCCGAGAGATGCCTGACCAGGTGCTCAGGAAACTTCGCCTGACGAAGGCTTTCGCTCCACGCCGGGAGTGGGACGTCGCGATATCGGATCGGTCTGCCGAGCGCCTCGGAGAAGGCGCGCGCAAAGTGATCCAGATCGGCCGATTCCGGCCCGGTCAGATCGTAGATCTGTCCGATATGCGGTGCTGGGTCGTCGAGGATCACCGCTACCGCACGCGCCACGTCGACTGCCGAGATCGGCGAGGTCTTACCCCCGCCCATCGGCAGCGACAACTCGTCGGAGGACCGCACGCCGGGGGCGGCGAATTGACGAAAGAAGCCCTCGAGGAAAACTGTCGGCCGTACTGTGACGACCGGCAGTCCCGACCAGGACAGAGCCTGTTCCGCCAGCCAATGTAGCTTGTGCTGCGGGCTATCGGTCGTCTCGCTGATGCTCATCTGCGTGACGGTCATCTGCGACATGTTCACGAAAACCTCGACGCCATAGTGGCGTGCCACCGCGACGGTGTTGATTGTGGCTTCCAGGTAGGCCGCCGAGACAGACATTCCGAAATAGATGCGCCCGACACCTCCGATAGCATGGTGCATCGAGGCGAGGTCCGTCAGGTCGCCCACTACGACCTCTGCGCCGAGGCGCCGTAGGGCCTCGGCGCGCCCATCCTCACGCCGAACCAAGGCGCGCACCTTGTGCCCCCTTGCGAGCAGAAATTCGGTGAGGTTGCGGCCGATGCCGCCCACAGCGCCGGCTGCTCCGGTCACGAGGATCGGGCTGTCGTATTTATGTTTCGTCGTCATGTGGCTAACCTTGGGTTACGTTCAAATGAAGAATTGGCGGTTCCGGTTTGTGCTGGGGTTTTCTTTTTGTGCGGCAACCTGACCTTACCACGTCGGCAATCCCTGCCGCATGACGAAGCGCTGGATCGGCGGGATGACGACCATCAACATCGGCACGATCACGACATAGCTCGTTGGCGCGGCCTTTAGCCAGCGCACGGCGAAATCGGGCTGAAAACACATTCCGTGCGACTGCCTGGTTGAGGTCCGCGCCGCCTACATGCCGCGTGCCGCTCGGCAGTATCATGCCATCCGCCGAGCGAAGGGCCCTCCTTCATCACTCGCACAGTTGGGCGTCGCTGCTACGCAGACGACGCTTCCGTGTCACACGACCCTTACCGGACATCGCAACCCCTTTCGCGATTGCGCCGTGGCTCAAGGTCCTTGCCCTGCGTCAATCGCCGTGGTCAATTGATTTGGAGGCGGGCAAAGGGGCCGGATCGTCGCTGCGTCGCGATGTCTTCGAAATGAAGTCGGTGGTTGGCCGACGGTATCTGTGTTCTCCCAAATGTTCCAATTCGAGAATGGCTATAGCAAAGCAGCAAGCGCGCTGCGGCGCCTTAATCTCACTGCTTTCGGGAGTGCTGTGAGGCTTCGTGAGCCATTGCTGGTGCTGCTGCTTGTGTTGGCCGTCGGATCGAGATCGGCCGGCGCCGCCGATCCGCGCGCAATGCGCGAGGGCACGCACGAGGGCGCCGAATTCACCATCAGCATACCCTCGTCTTGGAACGGGGGGCTGGTGATGTACGCCCACGGCTACGAGGGCGAAGGGCCGGGTCTCGGCGGCGTGCGCGCCTCGCCGCTCGACTTCCATCTTACCGAGGGTGGGTATGCTTGGGCCGCATCCGGTTATCGAAGCAAAGGCTATCGGCCCGATTGGTTCCTCGCGGATATGCAGGCGCTGCGCGCACGCTTCATCAAAGAGTTCGGTCAGCCGCGCTGGACGATTATTCATGGTCAGTCCATGGGAGGCCATGTTGCCGTCGCGTCGCTCGAACTTCGTCCCGAGATCTATCAAGGAGCGCTGGTCGAGTGCGGCGTCGTGGATGGCGTCGGGCTCATGGATTGGCTCTACGCCTATACCGCGGCCGCCGAGTACTTCTCGGCGACGCCGCTGCTCGATACCCCGCGCCCGGACTTCGATGCACTGGCAACAGTTGCGTGGCCCAAGCTCATGGGCACGCCGGGCGCCTATACGGAACGAGGTCTGCACTTCGATAGTGTTATAAAGCACCTGTCGGGCGGAGATGTTCCGCTCCGCCTCGAAGGGATGAAACAGCGCTATTTCCTGAACCTCAACCCACGCCAGCAGAGCGCGCGTGGTGCGCAGGAATTTGCACGCCACGCAGATACACGGCACGTTTGGTACGACATCGATCCCGGGCATGGTCTGGACGCCGCGGAACTCAATCGCGATATACGGCGCGTCACTGCTGTCTCGGGCGCACGGTCACGCGAGGCGAACCCCGTATTCGCGGAGATGACAGGAAAGATCCAAGTACCGCTCTTGACGATCCACGAGACAGCGGACTTCCGGGTGCCGTTCCGACTTCAACAAGACTATCGCCGCCGTGCGCTAGCCGCCGGGACCGCCCACCTTTTGGTGCAACGCGCGGTGCGCCGAGCGGGTCATTGCGGCATCGACGGCACGGTGCGCGAGCGCGCCTTCGACGATCTAGTGGCATGGATGGAACGCGGAACCATGCCGGAAGGTGACGACGTGCTCGGCGACGTCACCAAACTCGGTCTCCGTTGGACGCCAACCTTGCTTCCGGACGACCCTGCACGCCGACCATAATCCGACGGGTCCGCGCGGGAACTTCAAATCTTGTGCCACTTCCCCAGTCGTCGCGATCCAAGGCGCCGTGTGCCCGTTCATGGGGGTCTGACGGACATACTTAAGGCGCTGCGCACGTGGCAAGCCGATCCTTCGGCGACGCTCCATAGCCTCTTGCTCATGGCGAGTGGTGGATTCTAAGCCCGTGGCTTGCTAACACTCGCAAGGGACCGCGTTCCGCACCGGCTCCATCAAGCAAGCGAAAAATGCACGATATGGCTGCTGCTAAGTATCCCATCAGCACCTCTGCAGACGAATTCACACGATTGAAGATCCAGGCTGATCTCTTTCGCAACGACGCCCGCACAATGCTGGCGCAGATTGGCGATGGAACGGGTTTGCGGGTTCTCGATCTTTGTTGTGGCAGCGGCGGCATTACCGACCTTCTAAGTGAATGGGTTGGTGATGCGGGCAGCGTCGTCGGCGCCGACATCGACGCGCTCAAGCTGGCTCGTGCGCGCCAATGGGCGGCGAAAGGCGGATTATCGAACGTCGAGTTTATCGCTGCCAACGCATTCGACAGCGGTCTCGCAGCGCGGTCATTCGATCTCGTGCACACCCGCTTTGCGGTGAGTGTCATTCAGAATGGATTGGGTATTGTCGACCATATGCTAACGCTTGTGCGCCCCGCTGGCGTCGTGTTCGTCGAAGAGGCAAACACGCACACCATGCAATGCGCGCCCTCGACGTCGGATTGGGATCGGGCACTGGCCTTGGTGAAGGAAACCTTCCTGGCTGTCGGTGCGGATACTGAGATGGGACCAAAGTTGCGCGGCATCTTTTTCAAGAAGGGTCTGCTCGACCTGAAAGTCAAACCCTGCCTGCATGCGCTTACGGCAGAGGATCCGATGACAATGCACCTACCGATGACGTTGGCGGCCATGTCGGAGACAATCACTTCAATGGGATTGATGGCGAAGGATGAACTTGACGCCCTTGTGTGTCGAGTGGCTGACCATCTTGCCCGGCCAGAAACCATGACGATCTCCTTCGCCATGATCCAGGTTGTTGGCCGTCTGCCGGGATGACCCGTCAGAGCCCGGCTCCTTGTCGGGCCAATGGAAAAGGAGTCGGCCGATCACGGCGGTGCGGCACATTGGGGCCGGCGTCGGCAAGCTTCCAGGGAAAGAACCCGCAGGTGGTCGACGGTCGGGCCGCGAGTACTATGGGAATTGTGGTTAGCGCTGGCGGTGTCGGTGACGAGCTGTGACGTGGTCGTGGGACCGTAACGCTTATCGGGAGGGAGGTTTGACGTCGTTGCGATCGCGGAGGGGGTGTGCGACGACCCCGAGGCCCAACCAATGGCCACATAACAAGACGGACCGGGCGAGCGATAGCGTAGCCGGTTGTGCAGTAGCGGCGAGAACGCGACAAGCCTTGGGAGAGAGATGCAAGGCGCCGCTCATGAAGTGTCGATCCTGATTGTTGGCGTGACGGGCTGGGGTTGGAAGCCGGGCTCAAACAACTCGACGATCGTCATTCTGCCACCACAGCACGCACAAGGATGAGCGGGCACGGCGGCCACGTCTTCATCGATCTCGGCGGTGTCTGGATTTACGCCTGTGATGAGGATGTTGCGAGCCTTGGCGATTGTTTCGGCTTTGGCTCGTATCGGCAAGCAGATCGTAGTGCCGGAGGCGGTGGAAGCACTTGAGGAGGACACGTAGCAGGAAGCGACGGATAAACTCCACCACCTCGAGCGTCATGGTTGTGTAGCGACCCGGTCCCTCGCGGTAGTCCTTGACCCTGACGCCCGTTGGCATCGGCTGCGATGAGACGGCTGTTGGAGATGGCGACGCGATGGGTGTAGCGCGATAGATACGCCAACACGGCCCGAAGACCGGCGAAGGGCAGCTTGGAATAGACGAACCACCTGGTCCGCTTCTGGAGCGGTGCCGGGAAGGTGGCGAATGCGTTCTGATCTGCAAGGTTGGCGTGTGCGCCGAAGAAACGGAACTTGCCGGCCGCACGCGCGGCGGTGAGCTTCTCGAGCATTAGGCGGCGGAAAAGCTTGGAGAGTACGAGGAAGGGCAAGAGGAAGTTAGGCTTAGTGGCGATCCAGCGGCTGCCATCCGACGAGAGCCCGCCGCCGGCCATAATCATGTGCACATGGGGATGGTGCGTCATGGCCGAACCCCAGGTGCGCAGCACCGAGGTGATGGCGATGCGCGCACCCAGATGCTTGGGATCAACCGCGATCGTGATCATGGTCTCGGCCGACGCCTGGAACAGCAGATCGTAGTCCACCGCCTTGTTGGTATAGGCAATATCGCCAATTGGGGCTGGTAGGGTGAATACGACGTGGAAGTAGGGCACCGGCGGGGGAGTTCGGCTCGCCGCTCTTCCATGCACGTACGTGCCGCAGCCCCCTGGCACTTTAGGTTCCGGTCAAGACCAGGAGCTATCATGGGAAACGAGGATGGCGGGGATCGCACGAAACGCTTTTCGGCCTATCTAGCCGAGCTGGCGAGCGTGCTCGGCGACGCTCGACGATATGCGGCAATGATCAGTTATTGCACGGGCTTGTTGTTGCCGTCCGAGCGTAAGAGCGTTGAGCCGATGGCAGCGTTGACGGCCCCGACGCGAACCGCGGCACAGCACCAATCGCTGCTGCATTTCGTTGGGCAGGGGGAGTGGTCGGACGCCACCGTGATGGAGCGTATCCGTGCCTACACGATGCCGCGGATTGAGCGGCACGGCGCCATTTCGGCGTGGATCGTCGATGACACTGCGTTTCCCAAGAAGGGCAGGCACTCGGTCGGCGTCGCACGGCAATATTGCGGACAACTCGGCAAGCAGGACAATTGTCAGGTGGCAGTCTCGCTCTCGCTCGCCAATGATGAGGCGAGTTTACCGGTGGCGTATCGACTGTACCTGCCGCAATCATGGGCGAACGACGCCGAGCGGCGGGCGAAAGTGGGCGTGCCCAAGGACTTGGAGTTCAGGACAAAACCACAGATCGCGCTGGAGCAAATCAAATGGGCTTGTGAGGCGGATCTGCCACGTGGTGTCGTCGTAATTGACGCCGGCTATGGCGTCGAGGCGAAGTTCAGGAGCGAGATCAGCGCTCTCAATCTCAAGTATGTCGCCGGCGTGAAAACGACGACGACCGTTTGGGCGCCGGACACACTTGCCGTGTCGCAGTTGGCGAATTCTGGCCGCGGACGCCGTCCAGCCCGGACGTCGCACGATGCCGCAAGCGCGCCGTTAAGCGTCGAGAAGCTGGCGCTGGCGCTGCCAAAGAGAAGTTGGAAAACAATTCGTTGGCGTGAGGGCACGAACGAGGTTCTCTCCTCGCGCTTCGCCCGTGTCAGGGTTCGTTCTGCACACGATCGCGATGCCGGTACAGAAATGGTTCCCGAGGAATGGCTGTTAGCAGTGTCGATTCTGGCAGCTAATGTAGAGGAAATAACTGTATGCGCGCAGTCTTCGCAGCGGGCAACGTGCCCGCCGAGGGCTGCCGTGCGGCAGCTCTGAGCGAGGCTCACGTGGCCGCGATTGGCCTCACGCCAAGCGGCACCGTAGTCGCGGACGATCCGCGACCTCCAGAGCAGGACGGCCCACGCGCGCTCCGGTCAAAGATGCTTTCTAAGCAGCACCCAGTTGACGCCCGGATGTTGCCACTGCTCCTTGACCATCTTACGTTGCGCAATCTCGCGGTACCCCAAGCTCTCGTATAGCCGTCGCGCACCAGTATTCGTGTCCGAGACAACGAGGCTCACGCTCGCCTTTCCCGCAGAACCGGCAAATCTCTCGGCCAAAGCAAGGAGTGCCAAGCCCTGGCCCTTGCCTCTGTACTCTGGGGAGACGGCAACCACATGAATGTACCAGGTATCGAGTGCGAGGTTCATGAGCTCGTGCAGTGGTACGAGCACAGCTGGAAGACTGTCAGAAATATGCTCGGCTTTGTCGCCCAGTGGATAGCTGATGAGACCCGAAATGGGCTGCCCAGCAAGCTCTGCGATAACTGCGTTGCGATAGGATAGGCCGCCGGTTTCGCTCGCCACACGCTCGCGGCCAATGTGCCATGGGTCTGGCCCGCCGCCAGCAATCTTTGTCCATAGGTAGACGGCGAGGCCCTCGCTCGCGAACTCCACGAATTGCGCCAAAGTGCCGGCGTCATTGATTGTCGCACGACGAAAGGGAGGCTGGATAATTGACATCGTCATTGCGGTTCAGAGTCAGCGCTGGAGCCTTCTCATACGCGAAACGCGAACTCAATACTGCAATGCAATAGAATAGGCTGCATAGCAAAGGAAACCGCCTTGCACTATATTGCGCCACCTATGATGGGCGGACACAGAAACGCTCTCGACCGACACCGTGAGCTTGCGTGCTTGACAACGGGACTAGAGCGCATCCCCCAATATCTGACCAATGGGAGGAGGTATCCATGAAGAGCAGCTCGATGCCGGCCAGGTGGGCCGTCGGCGCCGCCGTATTCACCATTCTCGTTGCCGCCGTAGCCGCAGGCTCGAGCGATGCGCAGCAGAAGGCACCCGCTCGCGGCAACCACGATTGGGCGCCAAAGGTACCCGCCGGCAAGCATCACTCGCTGGCCGCCACGCTTGAGACGGTGCAGTGGGGCTGGCTCGATCCGCGCGAGAAGCCCAAGCTGACCATCAACTCGGGTGACACGGTCTCGATCGAGACCATGATGCACTCGCACGACAAGATTCAGCCCGGAACTACAATGGAGCAGATCGTCGAGCTGCGCAAAGCCAACCCCGGCGGCGGCCCGCATTCCATGACCGGGCCCATCTACATCAATGACGCTGAACCAGGAGACGTGCTCGAGATTCGCATCCTCAAGATCGAGCCGAAAGCCTGGGCTACCAACTTCAACCTGCCCGGCAAGGACTTCCCGACCATCGGTGCGCTCGCATCTGAGATGCCGGAAGGTCACGTCAAGTTCTTCCCCATTGACCTGCAGAAACGCGCGATTGAGTTCAAACCCGGCATCAACATCGACCTTCAGCCGTTCCCCGGCACGCTCGCCGTCGGTATTGACCCGAACGATCCCGCGCCGCGCAAGGGCAGCGTGAAGGATGACCCGATGGCGCCGGTGTCGACGCTGCGCCCCTGGAAGAACGGCTCCAACATGGACATCAATGAGCTGCAGGAGGGCTCGACGCTTTTCATCCCGGTCCTCCTCAAAGGCGGGCTGCTCTGGACCGGCGACTCTCATTGTCGTCAGGGCAACGGCGAAGTGAACCTCACTGCGCTTGAGTGCTCGTACAAGGAGATCCGCCTCCAACTGATTGTGCGCAAAGACATGAAGCTCGACTGGCCATTCATCGAGACGCGCACGCACTGGATCTCCACCGGCTTCAACGAGGACCTCAACGTGGCGATGGTCAACGCGGTGCGCGAGGCGGTCGACTGGCTCGCAAATCAGAAAATGGTGACCATGACCCGCTATGAAGCCTACGGCCTAGTATCGATGGTGGGTGACTGCCGCGTTTCCCAGGTCGTGGACGTGCGCAAAGGCGTGCACTGCATGATCCCGAAGTCAATATTCACCAAGAAATCTTGAGCTTCGCTTTCTATGTGCGGACGTTCGCGCTGGCGCTCGCCGCGTTTTTGCCGGCTGCGCCGGACGCTGGTGTGTCGCTGGAAAAGATCCGGGTCATAACAACGTCTACCGACCTGAAATCGCTGACCGAGGCGGTCGGCGGCGATCAGGTGGAAGTGGAGAGTTTGACGGCTCCCGAGCAGGACCCGCATACATTCGAGGTGAAGCCGGCGCAGCTTGCACGGCTGCGGAACGCAGCGATCATCGTTAGGATCGGCCTCGATCATGAGCCGTGGTTCGCCCGCCTGCCGTCACCCAGCGTTCCGGTTGTCGATGCTTCCAAATCGGTCAGGTTGCTGCAAACGGAAATCCCGCGTTTGCGCATCGAGCGGCGGGCGCACATTCACGCCTTCGGCAACACCCACTACTGGCTCGATCCCCGCAATGCGCAACCGATCACGGCGTCGATTCTTGCTGGCCTGGTTGCCCTACGCCCTGGCGAAAGCGCCACTTTCGAGGCCAATCGAGGTCGGTACCTGTCGCGGCTGAATGAGAAAATCGCCGTCTGGGAAAGGACCCTCGAGCGCTTCCGTGGCACGAAGGTTGTCGTGATGCACGACAGCTGGGCGTATTTCGCCGACTGCTTCGCGTTGCAAATCGTTGCTGCGGCAGAACCGCATCCTGGCATTCCGCCCTCGCCGGCAGAGCTGGCGATGCTCTTCACGCGCATGCGGGAATCGAACGTGCAAGTCCTCATTGCTGATCCGCACGCCAACCCGGCGCTGGTGGAGCAAATCAAGGAGAAAGGCGGCGCTAGGTCTGTGACGCTGCTCCCGTCCGCAACCGACTACATCGCTCTCTTTGAGGAGAACGTTAAGCGGCTCTCCGCATCCCTCAACCTGGACTAGGCGCCGATGCTGGAGCTTCTGTTTTGGCCGCTCCTCGCTGGTCTCGTGCTGACCAGCATTCACGCCTACTTCGGCCTGCACGTCATTGCCCGCGGCGTCATCTTCGTCGATTTGTCGCTAGCTCAGGTTGCAGCACTCGGTCTCACCGTCGCTATCCTTGCCGGCCACCCCGTGCACAGTCAGGCGGCGTACTGGTACGCGCTCGTCTTTGCTATCGCCGGGGCGGTGCTGTTTGCCATTGCGCGCCCATATGAGTCTTTGCTACCGCAGGAAGCCGTCATCGGCATCGTTTACGCGGTCTCGGCGGCACTCGCCGTGATCGTGCTCGACCGCGCGCCGCTGGGCGCCGAGCACATCAAGCAGATTCTGATCGGCTCGATCCTCACCGTTACGCCAAATGATGTGGGATTGCTGGTGCTGCTCTATGGCGCAATTGGCGCGCTTCACTTCGCCTGCAGGCGGCCACTTACCAAGGTTTCATTCCATCCGCAACTTGCTGCTTCGCTGCCCCGAGGTACCTTTGTCTGGGACGTGATCTTTTATGTTTCGTTTGCGCTTGTCGTTACTTCGTCCGTGCGCATTGCCGGCGTACTTCTGGTTTTCAGCTATCTTATTGTTCCCGCTGCGCTTGCCGGCGTGATCGTATCCGACCTGCAGCACCGGCTGATGTTGGCCTGGAGTCTTGGCGCTTTTCTCACCGCCCTGGGTCTTTATGCGTCGTGGAGTTGGGACCTGCCTACCGGTCCAGCAATCGTCGCGGCCTTCGGCGGTGCCACGGCGCTTTTCGCTCTCGGCGCCGCAGGCCGGCGGCTCACGCGAAGAAAGGCTAGCATTGCTGCCAGCGCGCTGGCCATTTTCATCGGCCTTCCACTAGCTGCTTTCCCCCAACTCGATCAGCCATGGCTCGATGCGTTGGAGGACATGGCGCCGGCTCTCCAAACGGGGTTTCTCACGTCCAGCGAGCGTGCCACACGAACCGAGGCAATCGAGTCGATCAGACGCGCCCGGGCAGAGCTCACGCGGCTCAGGGCGCTCGACCAGGATGTGCATTGGGGCCAGGTCGAGATGGAGCCGGAGAAGGCGGAGCGGCTGCGACAATACATAATGGGAAAGAGCGAGATTTCGGCCGGCGATCAACTCGTGCTGCTTCATCTTCGCAGCAAGGCGCGCGAGCGTCAGCGCTTTGCGTTGGGAATACCCATTCTTGTGGCTGGGGCAGGTGGACTCTACGCGATCATGCGCCGTCGTTCGGGCAAGAAATCGTAGCATGCGGTATTCCATTGCATTGAGACTGTGCTGCAACGCACGAGTTGGGTGCTCTGGTACTAGGCTGACGATCTTCACCGTCGCGCATATTGGGTCGGCTATCCGAGGCTTAGCAGATGTTGCCTCGATCGTGCCCATAAAAAAGCACTTTGGCCTTTCTCGTCAGCTCGCGGGCTACAGTTTGGGCAACGACGGGCGCGGCTCACCCCCCAATCGCGCCAGAGACCGCCAGGCTTAGCGCGTGGCAGGTAAGGACGGGGCCGCCGCCAACGGACTGAGATGCATGCACAGCCGAGTCATTGAATTGTTCCAGCTCTATGTCAGAACTTCGACCTACTTTTCGAACGGAACACGGACGCAATCGATAACTATTGCACACAGCACAGCGCTCGTGAGCAAAGAGAACTGTTGCTACAAATGAAGAAGGTCTACGAAGAAGTGCTATCCCGGCGTAAATCACTTAGGGACCTTGTGGACATGGGGCTCGAGTATGTGCCTTCCGACGATCCTTCTCCGGAGGTGTGGCTACCAAGTCTAATTGAATATTTGGAACAGAAAGGTCGAGCTCGGTAGGACGACCACCGAGGGGTTGTCATCAACCAGCGCATCTCGGTTTGCCGTTGATAATATCATCTTGATCCGCCTCAACGCTTGAGCAGCCCACTCATGCCGAGGCTCGATCCCGGTTGGACCGCCGGCGCCTCGACTTGCACGACGCTGAGGATTGCAAGCGGGTTCAATTCGTCGGTGTAATCTGCCGGCAACCACTCAGCCCTCGCGTGCTCAATCAGTGTGCAGATAATTCTCTTGGTCGCAAGCAGTGTTTCGGCCACTTCCGTGGTTTGCTTGGTGCGATCCTCATTCGACAGTCCCTCACTGCTCGCCTGCTCGGATATGAGGCTATCCATGCGACCGTCAATTCCTTTTTGAACATGAATGCAAGCAACCCTAGCGCGCCGTGCGCCGCTTCGGCGAAAGCAACTGCCGCCCTCTGCTCGCTGTTGAAAGTCGGTCACCGCGTTGCCGCACTCAGCGTTTGGGTTCTGTAAGACGCTTGGACCTCAGCTAGCGGACTGGCTCGCTGCAGCGCCGAAGATGCCTGCCTCGTGCCATGGCACGAAATCGCTGCGCATGCTGCGTGAGCGGGAGGCTGCGGCGACGACCGGAGGTCTGCAGCCGGCACACTGGATGAGGGAGCTTTTTTTGCCGCTGGAAAGCGAAGTACGTCTGCCCCTCAGTAAAGTGGCTTTCTTCATCGTCCGTCTCCTGCCGACGGACCTTCAGTTTGCGCGCGGCCGTGTCCTCGATCATGCGCTGACGCAGCTGACTGACGCCGCGGCGCCAGATTGACGGCAGCGGGCGTCGGTGGCATAGGATCTTCATGCGCACGCCGATGGCATTGCCGTCGAGTTCGAGCGTCCCTCCGGGGCCGCTGGGACGACGTTTGTGCTGAGCTAAGCGAAAGCGCGACCACCCCAGAAGCCCTGCCGGTCCGGCTGGGCTTCTTGCGTTTCGAGGCCTCCTCCGGACCCGCGGTCCCAGGAGGCATTGATGCTCGCTCTCGATTTCATCCGGACTCACCGCGACCGGGTCCGGCAGGCCATCCGGCAGAAGGGCGTCGAGCTCGATCTTGACGAGATACTGCAGCTGGACGCTGACCTTCGAGCCGCCCGCGGCAAGCTCGACGACTTGCGTACCGAACGGAACCGTCTGACCTTCAGCTTCCGGGGCGCATCCGACGCCGAGCGAACCGCATTGCGGGATCGCATGGCCGGCCTGCGGGGAGAAATCCGGCAGCTGGAGGAGGCCACGGCGGCCAGCAACGCAGGGCTGGACGAACTGTTGCTGTGGGTTCCCAATCTACCCTGGGAAGGCGCACCGGAAGGCCCCGGACTCATCCACAATGTCGCCCTACGCCAGGAGGGGCGGCCGCCGATCTTCGAGTTCGAGCCGAAGGACCACGTGACGCTGCTCGGGGAGAATGATTGGGCGGACCTCGCTCGGGTGACCAAGGTCTGCGGCACCCGCACCTATGGTCTCAAGGGTCGTCTCGCTCTCTTGGAGCAGGTGCTCTGGCTGCACGCCGCGACGCGCCTTATGGCCGACGGCTTCCAGTTCTTGGGAGTGCCGTCGCTCGCGGCCAAGCGTGCCTTCATCAACACAGGTCACTTCCCGTTCGGAGAGGAAGACGCCTTTGAAACCCCACGGGACCGCCTCTACCTAGCCGGAACCGCCGAGATCGTCCTGAACAGCCTGCACAGCGGCGAGATCCTGGCCGAGGGCGACCTTCCGCTGCTCTACGCCGGCTTCTCTCCCTGCTTCCGCCGGGAGGCGGGCAGCGGCGGCCGAGACGTCCGCGGCCTGCTGCGGGTCCACCAGTTCTATAAGGTCGAGCAGTTCGTGATCTGCCGCGACGATCCGGAGGAGTCCGCCCGGTGGCACGCCAAACTGCTCGCGAACGCGGAAGCAATCCTGGCGGATCTCGAGTTGCCCTATCAGGTCGTGGAGTGCTCGGTCGGGGACATGGGTGTCGGCAAGGTCCGGATGAACGACATCGAGACGTGGGTGCCCAGCCTGCGGACTTATCGGGAGACCCACAGCTGCTCCACGCTGCACGACTGGCAGGCGCGGCGAACGAACGTCCGGTACCGCGGCGTGGAAGGCAAGGTGCGCTTCGTGCACACCCTTAACAACACGGCGATCGCGACGCCACGGATCCTCGTGCCGCTTCTGGAGAACCACCAGACGTCAGACGGCCGGATCAGGCTGCCCGATGCGCTGCGGCCCTACTTCGGTGGTGACCATCACCTCTAGTCCACGGGTGGTGCCATGATGACTGCGACCGCTTTGACGCTTGTCCCAGATGCGTGGCGAACACCTCGGGCCTCCGCTGTCCCCGCCGTTCTTTGGTGACTTGCGTCCTGAGATTGCCGTCGGGGGTACTCTTGGCCGCTGAGTTGTCCAGCGCCTCGAACACGCACCAGTGAAGCTCGCCGCGTGGTATGCCGCGCCGTTCGAGCTCAGCATCGGAAAGCCTGGGACAGCTACCGGTACAGAGCGGCCGCCACAGATGTCGCTGCACATGCGTCCACCCATATCTTGAGGCGGCGGCCAATTAGCTTGATCCAGTCGGCAAGCTCCGTCGCCAGCTCATGTGCTCGAAGGACGAGGGTTCCGAAAAGCATCGAGGCGGCCATGCGATACGATCCGTTTCATTCGCCATGGGCGCTGGGCCAGTTGGGGCTCGCCCGCTAAATGCTGAAGGAGTATTCGAAGGGGCTGCCCCTCCTGCGCGAACTTACGTTCCGGGTGCCAGATATGAGGCAAGGCCACGTCTTCTTGGCCGCCAATCTCGCGCAGTTGGGGCAACTCGATAAGGCCTATGCAGAGGCCGCCGAGGTTCTGCGGATCGATCCGAAGTACACGATCGCTGGCACGCAAAGGCGACCGGCGTTGTTCAAGCGCCCCGAGCATGTTGAGCATTTCCTTGATGGCCTACGCAAGGCGGGCCTGCCTGAGAAATAAACAAACCGATCGTGCAACTCCAAATCTCTTGCTTGGAATGTCGGCTTTCCCAAAATAGTACCGCGCGGGAAGAACCGCTCCGCGTCGGGAGCACGCAAGCTGAGTGTCCCGCCGTATTGACCCAGACCTGATTTGCTCAGCGCCGCCGACCATCCCCCTCCAGCCTGCGCTCGGCGTCCATTCCTTCCCGCAAAAAGTTACTGGACCGGCTGGGAACGACCTCGTCCAACGCAAACGTGTTGATGCGCTCGATTTCCATACGCGCTGTGATCAGTCCCTGAAGGCTTAGCTGGCAACTTGGCTCGTCAGCCGCTTGCAATCAGGGGTTTTGTTCGGTTTTGAACAAATTCCTTGAATAGTGTACGATAGCGAACGTTGAGGCATGCGCCACTAAATCAAGGTGCCGCGCCGCGCCGTCATAGGCGCTCTCCATCCCTCATATCGGAAACATGGTGCGGAGGCTTGCTATGCCTCGCTATTACTTCCACGTCAAACGTGGCCAAATGACCGTACTCGACCAGGAAGGCATCGAACTCGCTGGTACTGTGGATGCTGAAGTAGAGGCAGCACAACGCGCACAACAGATCGTGGATAGGGGATCCTTGAACGGGGGATCCTTGAACGGGGGATTCTTGAACGGTCGGTCCGCCAGCCGCGGGAGGATAATCGTTGCCGACGATAATTGGCAGACCTTGTTTGAATTCCCGTTCTAGGCAGCGAAAGGTGGTGCTTGGGGACTGAGGGGGCGAGTGATGACCAGGCACGACGAGCAATACAGCTGCAACAGCAGTCAAGTCTGGGAGGCCGAGTGGCGCCTGGCGGGCCAACACATTTTATCGACCGGCTAACCGCTTCGGGCAATGATACCCGCTCGGCGGAAGAGGCGTTGGAAGTCATGCGCGACATCCTGCGTGAGCTCTATCGCCCGCGGTCTGTTGCGGCGCAAGGGCGTGCCCCGCAAAGGCGCTCCGAACGCGCCGCTGCGCATCAGAAAAACCGGGAGCAGGCGCTAGCGGCCAACTCGTCAGCCCTGTTCGCTGAGCGGCGGCTCACCGGCTTCATCGGCATTGCGTTAAGCGATGTTGCAATCTCGGTCCCCACCTCGAACACGACTTGCTCGATACAACGTCGGGTCGCAAGATCGCCACGAGGTGCACACCGCGTCGGTATGCTGCTCATGGCTGTGAGTGTGACGCCCACAACTTGGCGTGGTTTCGACTGAGCCCCCGACGATACCGCCAATGGCCGCTGTAGCGGCGGCAGATGTGGCTTGCGCGCTGGTTTTGCCATAGCCGGCAGCATACAACACAAGGAAAAAGCTTCATGGGAAACTGCGAATTCTTGATTGTAAATATCTTGAATGCCGCCGTTCCGCGGACCCCGCAGTTCCGCTCCTTCCGGTAGAACCTTAGTGGGTGGCGGCAGTAGCGGTAATTCCTGATTGTTGCGGTGCGACGCATCGCGAATGCAATAGTTTGCATACAAAGTATCATGGCCGAGCGACCTATGACGGAGGGAGAGGTAGCACTACAACCGCGCCCGGTCTTTCGGTCACGCCCCTAGCCGAGGTCATTGATGAGCGCATGCCTGGTGGGGAACAGTTTGGCCATTGTTGAATTGGCATTCGGATAGCCACTAATTCGCTGGGAAGAGAAGCCGATAGGGAACCGGAAGATATCAAGTGCGAAGAGGCCAACAATATTGGGCGGAGCTGGCCGCTCAAGCACGGGCACAGGCCCAGACTGCACTTACGTTAGCAAACAAAGAAGTTTTGCTGCGCATTAGCGAGGCATACGAGCGGCTGGCCGCAAGCGCCGCCAAAAGAGAAGCCGAAAAGAAAGGCTCGGACGACGGGAGCAAATAACGGTTCATTAGTCGTGGGTCGCAGGGCGGAAGTAGTGTGTGCTTCTGCCGCCTGAGGCCGACCCGTGCACAAGGACCGTGCTGCGTTGGCCCTTGGCGGTTAGCCTCGCTCGGCGCTTTTGACATCGTCGAGCGCCTGGCGCTTGGTCGCGAACAGACTTAAGCGCTCGTTTGTCGCTTGTCATGGGCCGTTTCTGGGTCAGAGCTTCCGATCTCTGATCAGATCGCACTCGAATTCGACCACGCCCGCCATGATGGTGCGCATCAGCTTGCCGCTCGCGGTGCTGAGATCGAAGCTCAAGCCAGTCTTTCCAGTCGTGCAGATCGTCGAGCGTCTGGACGAGGTCTTGCGTGCTCCGGCCCCAGCGGCTTAGCTACCGTGCCGAGGATGGCGTCGATCTCGTGGGCTCTTGCCACTGAC
>CAVYPA010000014.1:0-117167 GCA_963770295.1 uncultured Alphaproteobacteria bacterium | reverse complement strand
TGTAACCCGCGGCCACCCGCAAACATTTGGCGATGGGCGGGTTGCCGGCGACCAGCTCCACCCCCGGCCTGACTTGACTGGCCCCCCGGCAGGGCGAGGTCGGCCACCCTCGTCAGCCCCGGCGCGAACGCCTGCGAACACCATCTGCATCTGTCACTCCCCTCGCCCAATCCGCCCCGGACATACGACGCATCGTCCCCAAGCGCCGAGGCGAGAGGAGACTAGCGTCGCTGTACTGCAGGTGAGTATTGCCCCGCGCGGAGGCCTCGCGCCGGTGGTGTCGCCCCCCTATGATGCGCATCCCACCAAGTCCGGAGCACGCCCATGCCTCGCTTCGTCGCGGTCTACACCATGAAGCCGGAAGACCTCGCCGCCTTCCGCGCGCACCCCAAATCCGAGCAGGAGGCGACCGACAAGGTCGGCTTGAAGGCGTGGGAGGAGTGGGGCAAGCGCAACGCCACCGCCATCGTCGCGACCGACGTCATGGTGGGCAAGACCAGGCGCGTCACCAAATCCGGCATCGCCGATGCGCAGAACCAGATCGCCGGCTTTCTGATCGTCGAGGCCGCCGACATCGCCGCCGCCGCCGGCCTCTTCCAGGACCACCCGCACATCACCGTCTTCCCCGGCGACGGCATCGACGTCATGCCCGTCGTCACGGGGCCGCCAGAGGACTAGCCGCCATGAAGCAAGCAACAGCCAGGCCCGCCGCCAACTGGCGCCGCGTCTATGCCATGCCCGTCGCGAGCGTCTATCCCTCCTATATTGCCAAGGCGGAGAAGAAGGGCCGCACCCGGGCCGAGGTCGACGAGATCTTCCGTTGGCTCACCGGCCACAGCCAGGCCTCGCTGGAAGCCGAGTTTGCGAAGAAGACGAGCTTCGAGGATTTCTTCGCGCGCGCGCCGAAGATGAACCCGTCTCGCTTTCTGATCACCGGCGTCGTATGCGGCGTCCGCGTGGAGGAAATTCAGGAGCCGATGATGCGCGAGATCCGCTACCTCGACAAACTCATCGACGAACTCGCCAAGGGCAAAGCGATGGAAAAGATCCTCCGCAAATAGCCGCGCGCCGGATTGGCCTGGGGTCATTTGTACTCTATCGAGCGAAGCGTCTGCCACCACTTGGGTGGATGGCATGTGGGCACTCTGTCGGCAACAGCGGCGCGTCGGCGCGACTTCCGCAACGGGTCAACATTCATCGGTCTGACACCGACTTGGCGACGGGGAATGTAACACCGTTCTCTGACGTTCCAGGCTGCCGCCTCGTACGGGGCAAGTGTGCCAAAAGGCGACATGCGCGAGCTTCGGCACTTAATTCTGCACCGGCTAGTCTAGGCGTTCGTTCGGGCAATGCCTCTACGCCTTGCTGTCGCTGCTCAATGCAGCTTTGCCTAGTCAAGCTCGATAAGAGGGCGGCGGAAGCCGCGCCAATCCTCGGCATCCCCGTCGAACCGATTTAGCCCTCCATCACCCTTACCGCCCGTTCCAAATTCGCCCGCAGGATCGTGCGGTGGAATGGCGCGATCACCGCGAGGTACGTCCGCCCCAGCCGGTTATGGCAATGCACCACTGTCACCACGACTAGCTCCCGTCGACCCGCCGCGCCCCTGCGCAGCAGGTTCGCAACTCGGAAGTCGAGATGCCGGTCGTCCTCGCCCACCACCAACTCCCCCGCACTCTTCGACAGCAGCGGAAAGTAGCCGATCACCGACCCCCGCGCCGCCGCGGCAGCACCGATCGCGCGAGACGATTTGACGCCGACCGTCGCCATCACCACATCGCGCACCCAGGTCAGCGCGCGAATCCACCACGCCTGCCGCTCGAACAGGGCGCGCGCCAGCACTTCGAGATCGTCGCTCGCCCCCGCCGGCAGGTAAATCGCGAACGCATCCACCAGATCCGCGCCCACATAATGCGGCGCCAGTACGCTGTCGGACGGCACGGGCACCGCACGGGCTTTGATCATGCCACCAACCTTTCCTAAAGTGCCTTCAGCCGCAAGGGGCGAAGACAAACAAGTTGCCAGAAGATGCTGCGCGCCGTGCCGTTCCGTAAGGCCTGTACCTAAACTAAAGCAGCGCGAGGTGCGATCAGGGTCAAAAAGGGGCCAAGGCTATTCTGTCTGTTTCCGGAGTGAAGCCGACCTTCAATCAAGGGCGGTACGTACCGGCCCGCTCATGCAGTAGTTCTCCCCGCTCGGTCAGCGAAACTGTCTCGGGTGCCGGCGTCAATTCAGTGCCGCCTAGCTTTCAGCACGGTTTGCTCTTGACACGTGCATTGCTACGTGAACCGATTATTGCGTCCCTGGAGGCGATGAACTTAGTGGGGCGGGGCGAGCAATGTTACTTCGTGCGTTGTGAAGTCGTCGGACTGATCGCGCCGCTGCCTGAAGCAGCTTTCGCCTGTAAAAAGGTACGCGGTTGCGTCGGCCAATATGCCGAGCGGTGCCCGCCGGACTATCGACAATTTTTCTTCCAATGTGGCACCACCGTCGGATCGATGGCTGCAGAGGCATGCCATCTTGAGGGAAACCTCCGTGCGCAGTAAGCGATAACGCGACAAGGAAGTCGTGATGGCAACCTGTGCGGCTATACGTGGTTCGTCATTACCTACCTCACCAAGTAAAGTCACACGCCGAGCTGTGGCCGGAGGTGGTCGCGGAAGCGCGTCGCCTTCGGAGCAACTCTGTCCGTCATTCATAAGGCCAGCCAGCGCGGAATTGACCCACGACGCATGAGCCAACCTGAGCCGGCTGATGTCCCCTTGGCAAACCGTGGAGCTGATTTCATCCGATTCAACGTCACTGCTGCGACGGCCACAACGCGACGCCTAATCCAAGAGTTCCGCCTTACCGACGTAGGTACTTTCCAACTCTGTCAGGAGGAATGATCCCATGCGCCTACTGCGTGGCAGCAAAGGGGGTGGGCAATGATCAAAACCGGACCAGGTCTGACAACTTGCTTTATCGTCCTCAGTCTCGTCGTCGCCGCAGGGATCGCCTATGGCCTGCTCGGCGAGCAACTCGGAATGAGAACCGTCTATCACTCCCCAGAGAATTCTTCAGGATCATCCGGCAAGTAGATGCCCACTGCCATTGTGCGAGCCGGGTCGCTCCGCGCGTCTGGGCAAACTTCAAGACGTTGTAAGCGTGAATTTGGCGGTGAAAACCCTTGCAGGGTGAATTCCCCAAGCGCCTCCACCTCGAAATGCGATCCACCTTGGCGATGTTTGCTCAGGCCACAGAAGATCTGAGGAGCAACCTTCCGACCACTGAGGCGTTCCACTATATCAGCAACCATGGAGACGATGATGAATGCATTGAGCAAAGCTATCCTCGGCGCAGCTGCTGCCTTGGCCCTGACCGCAGGCGCTGCGTCGGCGGCCGTGGTCTGCAATGAGGAAGGTGACTGCTGGCGCGTTAGCGGCGAGCCGCGGTACGAGCCAGGCCTAAAGCTCCGTATATTGAAGGATGACTGGAAGTGGCAGGAACACGAGAAGGATAAGTATCGCTGGCGCGAGTCCGGCCGTGGTCATGGCCATTGGCACAACGGTGTCTGGGTTGAGATCAAGTAGATCAGAATTACTCAGTTTGTGCCGAACGGCCCTGCATTAAAGTGCGGGGCCGTTTCGTCATGCACACCCAAACCCAATGAATGTGACGTCGAACCACTGAAGTTGGAATTGCGGATGCAGCGGTTTCATGGCCAGAGGAGCCCCGAGGCGAAAAAGCACCGGTCGTGCACGACCGGTGCTCTAGCGTGCCCGAAAGTCAGGAGGTAGTCGCGGGGCTGCCTAGGCCGTGTAACCGCCGCGCGCTCGTCAAGTTCCTGCGCGCAGCACAACGAGCCAAAGAAAACGGGAGCTGTCGATCAATCCTACAACGCGCAACAAGCGTGATGGCCGACGCTGAAGGCCGAACCCGACTAGCGAGGGCGGGGTTCGGTGCTGCGTGGATGCTGTATGATACCTGTGGGGAAAATCTCGTCACTAACGCTGGTTAGCGCGCGAGCCGACTTAGCCGCCGCAATTCCCCTGGGCAACTCGACAATTTCGCCATTGCCCTCTTCGTCTGCTTTCGGAGTGCTTCGGCCGTCGCGCGTAGGTTCGAAGGGGAAAAGGTGCCAACAACCGACATTGTGGCCGATGCAGGTTGGCTCGCTGGGTGGTCGAGCAACCATCACCCGATGGGAGGGGCTATCGTCTTATAACCCTCGGTCATTCGTCGACTCGTTCAGTAGGGGCCGACAAAGGAGCTGCGACGAGCGATCAGCCGTTCAGCCAACAGAAACGATCGTCATCGTTCCCGTCGTGCCGATCGACGAGGTGTACGGCGCCGTGAACCCGGCCGTGGGCGGGTCCGGAATGTTGCCCTGCATGGTAATGGTGAAGCTCTGGTCGCCTGAGATCTTGAGGATGTTGCCCTCGCGCTTGTAGGTGCCCTTGCGGCCATCGTCGCTGACCACCGTGCCGGTTGCCCGATCGAAGGTCGCGGTGGTGACTTTGCCGTCGCTGGTCGTGAACTTGGCGATGATTTTCATGGGTTGGCCTCCCTGGACACTATACCGGCATACCGCGGCTCAGCACTCGTGGCCGCCAGCGAGCCAGCATCGCACCCCGCGACGTGAGCGGCAACAGCGATCAGGGGCGATCGTGTCACCTCGTCGGCGCTGGCAAACAAAGTGGCTGGCACGGAGAGGCCGAGCGCTTTCGCGGTCTCTTGAGGTTGATGAACGGGTCGACGCCCCTTCGAGTTGGCGGCGTTTGGCACACAAAAATGTGCCGCCCAGCTTCCCCACAAGCGCTGCCGGGCGACGCCGAGCTTCTGCAATCCAGTTACTTCGCAGATCGCCTCGATTGTCATTGCGCAGATCAGATAGCTGCTGTTTGCCGTGCTGAGCCACCGCGTCTCGCCATTCCGCAGGATCATGACTGGCATGTAGGAATCAGGTTCAGGGTCATACCCGTTCAGACGCAAGCCTGCGATCTCTGTGAAGGCGTAGGTGCGGCGGCGCTCGTACCAGCCACGACCGATGCTCACATGGTGGACGACGCGGTGGCAGCGCAGATCAAAAGTGGTGATGACCTCACGAGGCAGCAAAAGAAAAACGCCGATGCCGGCGGGCGCTACGACGCCAATCACGAGGCCGAACCAGTAGGCAAGCAAGGCGAGCCCACTCGGAGCGGGCACGCTAGTCCATTGGATAAGAAAGATGAGCGCGATGCCGACCCCCAGCGCCCCGTACCACCTGGCATTGTGCTTCGAGCGCACGATTAGTGCATTGTCTTGGTGCTCAAGGCGGAGGTCGCCTTGGATCATGTAAGACGCTCCTTCGCGCTGCGGCGTCCTTCACGGACCCTTTATCCGCCCATTTTTGCCGTCAGCGATCCTGGTACCTTGGTCCGCGAGCATGAGGCTGCGGCTCTTTTTCGCTGTATGCAGGAAAATTGCTTTCGAACAGGAGGGCGCCTTGAACTGCCTTACTGGCATGGGTCGCCTCTCTCGATCTGGATGTCATTTCACTTTGGCTCTCCTTCTGTGCGGTCTCGTCGTTGCAGCCCGCAATCTGAGCCGCGAGTACCTTGTGTTAGCGTTGATGCCGCTGGGGTGGATGTACCATGTGGCTGTTACAAGACGGTTGCACGACATAGGAAGGTCCGGCTGGCGGCAGATATTGTCTCCCAGGTTTGCAGTGATGGGCTTAGGGTTCGTTCCGAGTGACCCGCATCCGAATGCGTATGGTCCGCGACCGCGGAAGGCAGCGGCGCGCGAGCAGCTTCCGAAGGGCACCAGCGACACCTCCGTGACGATGGTCGCTCAGTGCTAGGGGTTCGATCATTTCGGACGATTTTCGCAGCAATACCGCCATTGCTTCCGCGAAGCGCCGTCCAAGACGCTCGCGAGAGGCCGGCTCGCCGAAGGTTGCAAGGCCAGTCGCGCTCACAAGGGCCCGACAGGGGATTCCGGCGCGTTCTCTAGGGTCGCATCTCTGACGCGGGCAAGGGCCAATCGCGGGCCGCCTAATGCAGGAGCGGTCCATAGCGGCACGCGCGAACGCTGTCGTCAGCGGCAAGCGACCTCACACCGGCGTGCCTTGATGAAATCTGATCCTCCAACCGCCCGCATGTCGTGACCATAGCGAGCTTCGGTTTGCGACCTCCTTGACCTCCGCGTAAGTCACCTCGCTCACATAGGTCACGAGGGCGACATCCGCTGCGATTGATCGCACAGCGAACTTCCCCAATGGGAGCGTCGCGTAGATCGGTTGGGCCGGAGCGTCGAGAGTGTCCTCGCGCCGATATACGCGGCCAGATCGTCCGAACTCGAAGAAATCGGGCGCCAGGACCTCGTTCATATGGTCGCGATCGAAGCGGGTTTCCGCACGCCACAACGATTCTTCGAGGCGGCGCAACTGATCGTGCTCGTCGGTGGTCAGGCTCATTGGGACGCCTCCATGCTGCAGGCAAGGTCGTCGCTGCCGCTGTTGCCGTCATTCCGTCGTCCGCGCCATCTAGGTTGAACAGTTAACGGGCTTTCCAATGACAGCTTAGGGTGTGCGCCGTGAAAAGGCAGCACCTTTCCAGTGGGTGCAACTCCCACCCGGCAACCGCTCCAGCCGGAAGCAGCCAGAGCACACCGCGCCACATTCCGACTCTACCAAGGGCTGTCGTCCTCACCCAGCTTTTACCGCCTTAGATCCGTGTCCGAAGTTCCCCAGATTCCAGTCATGACATTGATTGACCGGAGCACTTACGCTTAGTGCCAGCTACGAACTCTTGCACCGCAGCAAACTGTGCGCACTATTCGATCACCTCATCGCTGACCTGCATCAATCAATTCTCACTCCTTTCTGCTCCCATGGGCCGGGGTTCAGAATGGCGCCAGAGACCCTACCAAGAGCGTCTTTCGTGAAAGCGATTTGCGTGTGGTACCGGCCGTCGACGTAGAACGCGGAATCCGAGAGGGGAACAACGGCGATAGGCTTGCCCATTTCGAACTCGAAGAGATGACGTCCAGCGGTCGCCTCGATGACGAGACGGCCTTCCTCTATACGAACCTGGAGGACGGTTTTGATTACCTCGCGCACAACCCTAATGTCGCGCGGTGCTGCCTGGCCCTTGCGCTGTAGCTGCAGCCGAGCACCACTACCGACGGGGCCGCGCAGCTTGCCGATTATCTGATTGAGCGAGAGACCTGCAAGAGGCTCGCCGTCAACGTGCGTGATTACGTCCTCCGCGAGAACCCCAGCACTTGCCGCCGGACCTCCCTCTATCGCTTTCAGGACCTTGGCGCCGGCTTCTTCGGCCGCAATGTTCGTGCCGACGGCGCCGAAGCGCATGTCGCCTAGGTCCTTGGACAGCGCAAAGTCATATCTTCCAGCATACGATGCCAACGGGCTCACGGTCGGTGGTGTCGCGGAAGGGACAAGCGCTTTCTGCTCCGGCACGCTGGCCAGGATGGCATCCCACATGATCTCGCTGGCAATCGCCGCCATTGTAACGCTGCCCAGGTCTTTGTTCTCGACCTCCTGCGTCGACGCAGCGAACAGCGTATCTCCGTCCAACTGCGTCGAGAACGGCTGGATGCCGCGGCTCATCGACGTGTGGACTTGCGCCGCGACGCGCTGCAGCTCCCACGGGACCAGCTTCTGGTTGGTGACCACCAGACTGATGGTCGTGTTTCGCGTAGTTCCTGATTCTGTGCGCTGCTCACTTGCCGGAGGAGCCCAATCGGCGTTGAGACTGAGCGGGAGATGGGCCAGCAGTTCCGAGGTCTTCGTCAGGTTTCCCCATGACTTGGCGCGATTGCAGCTCACCAATCGACCCTCGCGGTCGGTGACCGCGCCATGGGCATTCACCACCACGAAGGCGGCGATCTTGGTGGGACCAATCTGTCGATAAGCCCCTCCCTGACCCGAGTGGGCCAGGCAGCCAAAATAGCCTCCCTGCATGGCCATACGGCCGGCGCCCTGTGCACCGAGGGGAAATACACCTGGCCGCAAGGCACCCAGAGCCGCATGTGCAAGCCGCTTGTCAGGATAGATTTCGTTGAGCCGGCGGCCGCCGAAATCATAGATCACGGCTCCGGGCACGAAGGCGACGCTGTTCCAATCCCCTCCGCGAAGCCCGAACTCCTTCATGCCGGTGGCCACAGCAGTGATGGCCTCCTCGCCGTAGGCGGAGCCGCCCGTAAAGACGATCGCATCGGTGAATGCGGCCCCATAGCCGTTGCGGAGGCCGTCAGTATTGACGGTCCCGGGCGCCCCGCCACGAACATCTACCGCCACCGATGCGCGGTTCTTGAAGTGAATGATGGTGAGCCCCGTGGGGCCTTCCTCATAGCTGCCCACTCCAATCTGGATCGCCGACCAGTCGAAGTTCAAGGTGGGCCCGTTGATCTTCGTGTTCGCCTCGAGCACGCGCTGGTCGGCATGCGCGTAAGAAAAAGCGCCCTCGGCGCAGAGCACAATTCCGGTAAGGACACTTGACAGCCACGTTCGAGGCGACATTGGCCCAGTCACCTTTTTTTCACCTATTCACGAAGCGCGCGACACACCGAAATGATCGTATCTCCTCATGTGGACAGTGTCGCGGTGGTCAAGCACTCGACATCCGCATGGGGTCACGGGCGGACGATTGCCATCCCAGTTGGCACGACAGGAGATCTACCGCTCTACCCCCATAGAAGCAACGGACCAGCGTCGTAGATCCTCGGCAATTGTGGCTTCGTGCCAAAATGTATGGCCCGGCCGTGCGTCGCAAGGCGGAACGTTGAGCGGGCGAACGTGAGAGCTGCACCAATGTATCAGACCTCTGGTGTGGAGCATTGATGCTCCGGGCCAGGATGGGTATCCGCGCGCATCCGACACTGACTACCGGAAAGACCTCAAAGGGCCAAATTGGCACCCAGTCTCGCGGTTGCGCCGGGCAGTCCGTTCGTCCATCTCCTCATTCCATCTCGCAGACCTCGGTGGGGAAGCTGTTGAACCGATCGATATTTGACCCTTTCAAAACTGCATAGTTATGGAAGGTCACGTGAAGCCATTCCCTCGGAGCCATCCTCGCTCGCTTACCCAATCCAAGGGGATTGGCGAGCAAGGGTGGCGGAGAGGGAGGGCGTCCATTCCCTTGGTGAATCTGAGCGAGCAGATCTCATGTGGCATTGGGGGTGCTCCGTGGTTCGTAGTCGCGGCCGCGGGCGAGCACGGCCCAGGCGATGCGCGCGAGCTTGTTGGCGAGCGCGATAGCCAGCAAATTGCGATGGGCGAGGCGCTTGGAAGCTTTTTCGATCCACGGCCACAGGGCGCGCCTCGCCGCGGCGGGCCGCCGCTCGAGGACGACGTGGGCGGCCTGCACAAAGAGGGTGCGCAGGTACTTGTTGCCACGCTTGGAGATTCTGCCGAGCTTGGTGCGATCGCCGGTCGACTCCTGCTTGGGGACGAGGCCGAGCCAGGCGGCGAAGTCGCGACCCTGCTTGAAGCCGCTGCCGGTACCGATCGCTGCCACCACGGCGCTGGAGATGATCGGGCCGATACCCAGCACGGTCATTAGGCGCTGGCAGGCCACGTCGTTGTCGGAGAGGCTCTCGATCTCGGCTGACACCGCTTCGAGGCGCGCGTCGAGGTGGCGCCAGTCCTCATCGAGCTCGGCGATGAGGCGCAGTATGCGCGGCGAGAGCGTCTCGGGAGGTGAGCTCAAGACCTCAGGTAGCGCCTTGCGCAATGGCGCCGCGCTTCTCGAGGCCGACGAGGTGAAAGGTGTTCTTGCCGATGTCGAGGCCGATCGTCGCGACCGGATCGGATGATTTCTGATGGGTATGCATCGTGAGCTCCTTGAGCTTTGATGCCTCCCCGTCTTGCTCAACGGTAGTTTTAGGCCGCTGAGCACGGCCGGGCCATCCCATTACCAGACAAGGGGTTGGCTGCAGCTCGATGCGCTTGTTCCGGTCAATGGAGACTTCAGCCTCGTGCCAAAGGCGATTGGGATGGTCGGCTTCCTAGTCACGAACGGCATCGCAATCGATGTGCTGATCGGGTCTCTTAAGACCTCAGTTAACGGACCGGCTCGCTGCAGCGCCGGAGACGCCAGCCTCGTGCCGCGGCGCTAGCCATAACCTGGCAGCCAGGGTTCAACCTCGATAGCAGCAAGGTCGCCTTGCGCCAGCGCCAGCCACAGATCAAGGACCCTCTCTCGCGGGACGCATTTCATATGTCTTGCGATGCCCTCATCGACTTCAGCGTTCTCCCACACCAGAAGGCCACCAGGATACGCGCTTAGGCACCACTCGGTCTCGTGCTTCAGGGCAACGTCAGGATGCTCGTTGTCCTCCATGTCGAGTGATCGAAGGAGCTCGCGAAGGCGCTCGATGGAAGGATTTTTCTCCACAGCCCCCCACCGATCGGTTGCACTATACGCCATTCCCAGTCGACGCTCGGCGTAGGCCCCGACGGCAAACGCATGCCCGTCAGGGGCCGGTTTCGGATAAATCATCACACTGGGGTCGTGTCAGGCTACCGCAAATTTGATGCCGAGATAGATGAGCGCCGCGGCTAGAAGGATCACCCCAACGCCGCGGATAAGGCGGATCTTCTTCTCATTCGGAGTGGCCCGGCTGCCGTAGAACATAATTTGCGGCCGGACCAGTGCAACCAAGCCAATGATGGCTGGAATCGCAACGTCGATGAATGACATCTTCACCCCTCCCGTCGCCAGCGTTGTCGGAGACGCCGCCTTGCGACGTCCTCCTGTTAGGTCCGCACCTCTCATCCGCACCTAAGCGACGGACAGCAGGCCCGCGACAAAGAGGCAGAAATCAGGCAACCAATTTGCAGACTATGCGTCGGGCGTTCTACCCGCTACCCATGGAACGAGCAGGATCTTGACTGGCAATGGCGCACCAGCTGCACTTCGACAATGCGCACAACGGTGCGGAAAGCGATGGCGCCGCCAACGTGCACCACTTCCCCGGCACCTTCTACGACTAGCAAGTGCGATAAGCGGGGTCAGCTGGCGATAGTCGTAGCCGACAATGCCGAGGGTTGCGAACCCGAGCACCGGCCGAACTCGGCCCCGCTGCGCGGCCCTGGCAGGCGATTGCTGCAACGCAACGGATACGTGCAGCCGACCAGTATGGGTCAAAGAACGAACCCGCTCTCGCGGGAGCGCGCTGCGCGCAAGGTCGCGCACGAGGAGGGGTTGGGTCTACTGAGATGAGGTGACAGTCGAGGCGCTCCGTCTTGAGGATCGAGGGGTCAAAACACTCCAACCTCAAGACAGGAGACCCCGATGAGCGAGAAGCCCATCAGCCCGTTGCGCCGGCGCATGCTGGAGGACATGGCTGTCCGTCGGCTCGGCGAGAAGACCAAGTCCAACTATATCTACCACGTCGAGAACTTCACAGCCTTCCTCGGCCGCTCGCCCGACACGGCGACGGCAGAGGACGTGCGCCGCTTCCAGGTTCATTTAACCGAGACTGGGGTGGGACCGTCATCGATCAACCAGGCGGCCACGGCGCTGCGATTCTTCTTTGGCACTACCCTTGATCGACCTGAGCTCGCCCGGTATCTCGCCCGCGCGCACTACCCGAGGCCTCTACCGCGCGTGCTCTCACCCGAGGAGGTGGGCCGTCTTCTCGAAGCGGCACCTGGACCAGGCCTGAAGTACAAGGCAGCCTTGAGCATCGCCTATGGCGCAGGCTTGAGGGTCGGCGAGGTGGTGATGCTTCGCGTCAGCGATATCGACTCCAAGCGCATGCTGATCCGTGTCGAGCAAGGCAAGGGCCGCAAGGACCGGCATGCCATGCTCTCACCGCAGCTGCTGGAGCTGCTCAGGGCATGGTGGCTGCAGTGCCGGTCGAAGGGCTGGCTGTTCCCGAGCCGTGATCCACTGCGGCGGGAGTGCCGTCCGGCGATCGACGCGTGTGCGACCAGCCGTCGTTGATGAGCCGGACTTCGGAGACGAAGAATTATGCCGAGCAAATCTGGATGGAATTGCCGGTCAATCGCGGTCATCGACGAGTCACTCGGCATAATCCGGGACTTCGGAATAATGCCGCGAAGCGTGTGCGGCGAGACCCAGGTGCCGAGGCCGGCTGCTTCTGCCGCCATGTGGCAGACACGGTTCAGCTGCCGTGTCGTGATCGGCACCCCAGGGCGGGGACCGACTGGCGCCGGCGGTACCCCCATTTTTCATCGAAGAAACACTCCCGGATATAGGTGCAGGCGGGCGCTCGACGTGTAGGGTCGGGCGTGCAGGTAACCTGGTGTGGTGGTGATGTTGCCGTGACCCAGGCGTCGACTGTACCTCACGCAGAGACGCGCCGCGTCGATGGCATGCGACCCGTGCGCGTGGCGCAGCCAGTGCGGCGATACTGCCACGTTGATGCCAGCCTTCGCTGCCGAGCGCTTCACCACTGAATGCTGCAGGGTCAAGAAGTGGCCTGCATCATCTCGGCAACTCGATTCGCAATTTGCGGAGCGCGGAGCGCACTCTGAGGCCGAATGAGGTTATTTACTTCTGCCACGATCTTGTGCACCGAGGCATCCTCCGCTGCCAACCGGATCAAAGCAGCTCCGTACTGAAGTCTTTTCTGAAGGTCCGTCGGGTGCTCTCCGCGCGTCTTCGGATACGCGAAGTCGGTAACGGCAGTGGACCATGGGGCCTCGAGCAAGGCCTGAACATCAGCAAAAAATGCCGGACCAAGGCCATCAAGCGTGTCTGGCAGCTCAGCTCGTGAACCGAGAAGGCGGCCGAGCAGGCACGCTTCCTGAGCAGCGACGCTCATGCCCTGTCCAAAAACTGGATTGAACCGGCAAAGCGAATCAGCGACCGGGATCAGGCCGCGTGGAAAGCACTCCAGCCTTTCAAAATGCCGCCGCACACTGGCAGGTAAGACGAAGCGGGCTATTTCGCCGATGCGTTTGGCACTTCGAATGGCCTTGTAAACAGTTGCAGTTCGAAGCTCCTTTGCGAATGCCAAGAATCCATCGATGTCGCCAGGGGGTGCATCGCCATGGTTCCCGCCGAGGGTCACGATCCATCGCCTGTTCTCTATCGGAAAAATGAATGCGCCGCGGCTGCTGTGAGGAGGGGCCGGCAGGTGCAGGAGCGCCGTCCAGTCCGTCGGAGCGTTATCCGGAATTTCGAAGATGGCCGTGGAATAAGCTTGATCTATTTCGATCCGTGTTTCGACCGGCTTTGCGAGTCCGAGGCCCTCCAGCAACGCCAACGTCAGCGCGCCACGTCCGGAGGCATCGACAACAAGCTCCGCCTCGATCGTCTCAACACGGCCTTCGGCATCTTTGCACCGGACGGCAGTTACAGCGGCGCGATCCGGCAAGGCGACAAGCTCCACACCGCGGCAGCGCGAGCGCACATTGATGTTGGCGACCTTCTCAACCGTACGCCTGACCGTGAACTCAAGGACTGGTCGGGACATGCAAAAGACATCGAAGCCAAGGTCGCGTTGCGGAAAGGGATCGTAGCCTGGACGTTCGTGCATAATGTCGAGCCCGAACTCGCGTCTTGATGGCTCCGGCGCGCTCGAGGTCTTGCTCGAAACTTGGAAGCAATTCGGCGAGCGCTTTCTGGCCGCCGGCGAGAAGCGCATGAGTGTGGCGCGCTTGCGGCGTACCTTGGCGCGGTTCCGGCTTTTCGGGTAACGCGTCGCGATCCAGAATCGTTACACGTTCAAAATGCGTAGAGAGCGCCTTTGCCGCGGTCAGGCCCCCCATCCCCGCCCCAACGACAATGGCGTGCCTTCCAATCGGATTTGCCATCGACTTGTCCCCGCTGTTGGCACCCATTCTCACGTCGTGGCGTAGTACAAAGCTGATCTCTGTAGCTAGAGGTCCGCCACGGACCTAGGTCGGGCCATTGATGAAAAGTGTGTTCGATAATCCTGCATCCCCGTTTCGGGGGAGAGGGCCCCTTCATAAATGGGCGAGAGCGCCAGACGAACCGAAGGCCTTGGGAGTAGAGACCGGGCGGGATCAAGCGCTGCCTTTCCACTTTTCAAGCAGATGCCGCGGCGGCTCGAGGGACGGCCTGGCGCGATTACCCTTCATCGGTGGCCAGCAGATCTTGCGCCCAAAGTCCTGCGCGCCTCCGCGCGTGATGGCGGATGGGTCGCCGATCCTGATCGCGAAGCGCAGCCGGGAATAATAGTTACCGAAAGTGAGCCGATCGGGTCTCTTGGACCCCAGTAAACGGACTGGCTCGTTGCAGTGCCGAAGGCGCCCGCCTCGTCCACCTTGAGACCTGAGCATTTGCAGCAAGTGCGTGCTACTCGATCACCTCGCCGGCGAGGACTCGCAGGGAGGGAGGTATTTCCAAGCCGAGGGCCTTGGTGGTCTTAGCGTTGATCACAAACTTGAAAAATCGCGGATCCCCAAACGGCGGATCCGAATGCGATCAACGAGGGCGGCAACGCGGTCGAAGCTATCGTCGTTGTCCGGGCCGTCGAACGTGAGGCCGCCGCCGCGTATCAGGAAGCATTTTTCGTCGTAGAGCACCGGCAGGGGTCAATGCGGCGAAATCGTAGATCCGGGGGGTCGGTTCGCGATCGTCAGGGCTCGGCACCAGAACGCTGGCATCGCACCCGCTTTCTGCTCAGCTTGGCGGGCGGCCGTCGGTGGTCAGCCGGGCAAGCTCCTCGGCATTGGCGGCGTAGCCGCCCATCGCCGCCGCTGCACGGCGGTCCAATTCCACTTGGCTGACCTTACCCTCCGTCCTCGCCCGTACGCCGATCGAGGCACCGAGGTCGCGCCCGCGGCCGACGATCCAATCGCCGAAGCGGCACCTCTCACGATCGTAGCGCGCGAGCGCCGCGTCGAGATCGCCCCCCGCTGCCGAGATTGCCTCCACGAGGCAGAGCGCGTCGAGCGCTGCCTTTGTCACCCCGGCACCGACATGCGGCCGCGCCACGAACGCCGCATCGCCCAGCACGGCTACGCGACCGAACACCACCCGGGGGGAGGCGAGATCGTGGATCGACTGAAAGAATGGCCGTTCGGTGCGGTCGACGACGTCGAACAGAGGCGGCGGCAGCTCGGCTCTGGCAAACTGCCGCAGGTCGGCGATCACCTCGGGGCGGATAAGGGGCGGGGGGATCGAGCCGCCGTACTGGCGCCCCTGCGCGTCGGTGCAGAGGTCTGCGAGTGCGGCCTCGTCAGCGGGCCGGTACCACACCAAATTGTAGTCGCGGTGGCCCACGCGCGTGCCGCCGTCGCGCGCCGGCACCACGTAGCACAGCGCCAGCTCGCCCTCTGGCACGCAGAAGAGATACTCGCGCTCGAGCACCGCTCGCGTCGCAGGTGCCACGTCTCGCTCTGGCACCAACGCGCGCCAGGCGACGTACCCGGCGTAGGCGGGCTTGACGTCCGGGAGAAACTGGCTGCGCACCGTGGAGCGGATGCCGTCGGCCGCGACCAGCAGGTCGCCCGTTGCCTGCGAGCCGTCGGCAAAGACGGCCGTGACGCTGCCGCCAGAGAAACGCACCTCTAAGCAGTCCTTGCCGCGGTGATACGTGGCCCGGCGCAGGTTGTCCCTGAGCCCGCGATACAGCGGCGCCCACGCGCTCATCATGCGCGGGGTAGGGAGCTCCAGGATCAGCCGGCCGCTGCGATCGCGACAGATGTAGGAGGACGTCGCCACGACGATCGAGTTGTCGATCGAAAGACCCAGCCGCCGCATGATCTCCCGCAGGGCCGGATGTGTGCCGATGCCGGCGCCGCGGCTGGCAAGATCATCGTGGACGCGCTCGAACACGTCGACATCCCAGTCGATCGAGTCCAGCAGGTGAGCGGCGAACAGCCCACCAACCGAGCCGCCGATGATCAACGCACGAGGTTTGGTCATGCATTCTCCCAAAAGCCCGCTGCTACCAAGCTCGACTAAGGTTGCAGCAGAATGGGGCGCTCCGGCGCGTTCGGCAAGCCGGGTTGAGCCGCAAGCGTGGCGCAGTCTGCCGCGTGCTGTTAGTAGGTTTCGCATCCGCACGACTACGTCGGACGAACATTCAAGGGAGACGCCATTGGCTAGAACAGTCACTTTCCAAGCCGTGGCAGTGCTGATGCTTTGGTGCGTCGTACGTGCGCTGATGACTGATGCATGGGCCACACCTCTGGAGCGTGTAGAGTTTGAAAGCTCCTCTCAACGGCTCATTTCGGGCGGGCTCATTCGGGGCGACCACATACAGGGCTATCTCGCCAAGCCCGATGGCGCAGGTCCTTTTCCCGCCGTCATCGGACTGCACGGCTGTGCCGGGATGCATGACACGACGAAGCAAAGGTTAGTCGATGAACTTGTCGCCTGGGGCTATGTCGTCCTGCTCGTCGATAGCTATGCAACGCGTGGTATAGATCACGCCTGCACATCAAGCGCGTTTGCCATCTTCCTCAGGCGCAGGCCGGATGCCTACGGGGCTCTCGTCTTCTTGGCTCGCCAAACCTTCGTCGATCCACAGCGTGTGGCTGCGGTCGGCTTCTCGGCGGGCGCTTGGGTTACCCTCTCTGTGGCGGAGCCCAATTCGTTGGAACCGTTCGTCCCTCCAAGCAACTTGCGGTTCCGGGCGGCGGCTGCATTCAATCCTCCATGTAAGCAGGCAGGTGCGCGTCCGGGGATACCCACGCTCATCTTCATTGGGGCCCTTGACGATTGGACGCTGGCGGCAGACTGCTCCAATAAAATCGCCAGCTGGGGTAACGACGGGCCGCCAATCGAGCTTGTTGTCTATCCCGGCGCGTACCATGGATTCTATTACCCGCACCTCCAGCCAGGCACGACCATGTTTGGTCACTGGTTGGAATACAACGGTGAGGCAGCGGACAATGCAAGTCACCGCCTGCATCAGTTTCTCGATCTCCACCTCAACTGAAGGCATGCCGATAGCGGCAACAGAAATTGACTTCATTCGTGGGTCACGAACGGCATCGCAATCGATGTGCTGATGAGGTCCGCAAGACCTCAGTAAACGGACAGGCTCGCTGCACCGCCGAAGACGCCCGCCTCGTGCCAAAAGCGGTCATCCCTGTCATGGTCGCGAAGGCGGAGCCGAAAGCAGACGAACGCAGCTACGTGAGCGTCGCAATCCATGGTTCATTTCGAGGGTGCCGGGTTTACGACACCGTAGTGGTCAGCCACAAAATTGCCCGGATGGAAATAAAATGCCGGTCGCGCCTGTTCCGGCAGCATGGTGCCATTCCAAGCCTCCCAATCGGCCTTCAGCCGATGAAACACGTCTTTTTCCCGATCTTTGAGATTGGCGCGCTCGCGCGGGTCATGAACAACGTCGAACAGAAATTCGTTTCCGGCGATGCGAAGGTATTTCCAGTTGCCACCGCGAGCGGCGCGTTGCGATCCGGCCTTGTAGCGCCAAAAGCACTGTCGCGGATGCGGTGTCTCGCGACCAATGACGATCGGTCCCAGGTCCTGGCCGTCCGATGGATAAGCGGGGTCCGGCGCAGTGCCGGCGGCAGCTAGGAGAGTCGGCATCCAATCCATCGTGATGATAACTTGATCGGAGACAGATCCGGCCGCGATACGGCCGGGCCACCGCGCTACCACCGGGATGCGAAGGCCGCCTTCGAGCAACTCGCCCTTCATGCCGGAGAACGGCCACGTGTCGGAGAACCGCTCGCCGCCATTATCGCTCGTGAAGACGACGATCGTGTTGCTTGCAAGACCCGTCACGTCGAGCGCCTGCAGCACGCGGCCAACATTGGCATCGAGGCTCTGCACCATGGTGGCATAGGTCCTACGCGTGCCTCCATCGCGGTGCGCGAAGCCAGAGCTTCGGATTCGCGTCGACTCGGCCTCGTCGTCGGGCCCCTCCCATGGCCAATGGGGTGCCGTGAAATGGAGGCTCAGTAGGAACGGCTCTGTCGACTTGGCATAGCTTTCGATGGTCTGCACCGCCCGATCGCCAAGCAGGTTCGTCATGTACCCGTGACGCTCGACTGGTACCTCTTGCTCGTGGAGTTGGCTCGCCAGGCCGGGAAACACAGGGTGGTACACCCGGGAAGCGTCCGCACCATGATTGAAATAGTCAGCACAGCAGCCGAGTATTCCGAAGAAGTGGTCGTAGCCGCTCTTCAAGGGACCGAAATCTGGCAGATACCCGAGATGCCATTTGCCAACGAGTGTGGTGCCGTAGCCCGCTTTTTTTAGCAGTGACGCCAAGGTGGGATGGGTCGGCGGCAAGCCAACATCCTTGGGACTTAACGTAGTAAGTGGTTCCTCGAGCCCCACCGGCAGGCGAGCTGGATAGCGACCGGTGATCAGTGCCACGCGGGTTGCAGAGCAATCAGGGGAGCTGGAGTAACCCTGGATGAACTTCAATCCCTCTACCGCCAGCCGGTCTATGTTGGGCGTCGTGTAATCGCGCTGACCGTAGCAGCTCACGTCGGCATAACCGAGGTCATCCGCCAGAATGAAGACGATGTTTGGCTTTGGTGATTGAGCCCAGGCAGGGCGCCTAAGACCCGCGCCCGCCAGTGCCAACGAACTTGCAGCGGTCGCTTGGACAAATCGACGGCGAGAGATCTTCCTCTGTTGTGTCACAGGTCGTTCTCCTCAAGTTGCCGACGCAGATCTCGACCGACACCATGAAGCGTCATCGGACCGGGCCTCATCGATGAGTTCTGAGAAATACCCGTGTGGCCGGGCCTGCGCCTTCAGAGGAGCTTCTTTTTTCTTACCGCGGGCTTGTTTTTCCGCTACGGCCGAGCGTGCTAGCTTGGATGTCGATGCGACAGCGCGCCTGGGTAAGGAACTGTGAATGCGCTATCTCTTCGAAGACTACGTTCTTGACACCGACCGGCGAGAATTGTGCCGGCGAAGCGACGTTGTGCGACTCGAGCCGCAAGCCTTCGATCTCCTCGAGTACCTAATCCGGAATCGCGAGCGTATGGTCAGCAGGGACGATTTGATCGCTGCCATCTGGTGTGGACGCATCGTCTCGGACTCGGCCATGACGACCCGCATAAACGCAGCGCGCTCTGCGATTGGCGACACCGGCAAGGCTCAACGCCTCATCAAGACCGTGCCTCGGAAAGGCATCCGCTTTGTAGGCACGGTGAAGGAGGAAGAACCCAGCGGGAGCCTAGAGTCGAACGCCTTGCAACCGTCGACGTCATACCTCCCACTCCCAGATAAGCCCTCAATCGCCGTTCTTGCTCTCACCAACATGACTGGCGATCCGGGCCAGGATTACTTCAGCGACGGCATTACCGAGGACATCATCACCGAGCTGTCACGCTTCTCTGAACTGTTGGTTATCGCCCGCAATTCGAGCTTTCAGTACAAGGGCAAGGCCATCGATGTACGGCAGGTGGGGCGCGAGCTCGGAGTGCGTTACGTGCTGGAGGGCAGCATTCGCCGGGCCGGCGATCGCGTACGTATCAGCGCCCAGCTCGTCGACGCCGTCACCGGGGCGCACCGCTGGGCCGAGCGTTACGATCGGAAGCTTGAGGACGTCTTTGCCGTCCAGGACGAGGTCACCCGCACCATCGTGTCTGTGCTCGCCGTCCACGTGAATAAGGCCGAAACCGAGCGTGTCCTGGCGACGCCACCGGCCAGCTGGCAGGCCTACGAGCATTACTTGAGGGCCGCTGATACTTTGGTTTCCTACCATTCATCACTCAACAGGGCAGATCTTCTTGAGGGCCGTCGCGGCTTAAGTCGCGTGCTGTCCATCGACCCCCACTACGCACGGGCTCACGCCGCCCTTTCAAGGACCTATGTGTCCCTTTGGGCTCATCGGTGGGACGACGATTGTCCCTGGTCCGAAGCCCTCGACCGCGCCCATCAGTCCGCCCGAGAGGCGGTGCGGCTAGCCCCCAATCTTCCTACGGCGCGTGTCGCGCTTGGCTTTGCTTTGATCTGGATGCGCCAGCACGAAGCCGCCGTCGCTGAATTTGAGTGCGCGACCGTCCTCAATCCCAATCTCAATGACTTTGTCTTTGGATGGACGCTGGTGGTCGCAGGCGAGCCGGCGCGAGCCATCCAAACACTCGAGGCGCATATGCGGCTTGATCCCTTTTATTTGCCCTTTGCGCCCTGGTGGATGGGGTCGGGCTATTACATGCTCGGGCGCTACACGGACGCCGTGCCCCATCTGAAGGCGGCTGTACTGCGCGCACCGAATTTGGCTCTTGGCCGTCACTGGTTAGCCGCCACGTATGCTCAGCTGGGTCGGCTGGACGAGGCAAGGGCCGAGGCGGCCGAAGGACTGCGCATCCAACCATGGTTCACGATCGGCCAGATGCCTTTTACCAAGGCCTGCAAACGCCCCCGGGATGCCGAGCATCTAAAGGATGGCCTGCTGAAGGCAGGGTATCCGCAGTGATCGCGTCCGGGCCGCGAGAACCCATCGTGTGACCCCCAAGAGTTGCGGACAACGTCAGCTATTTTGCGTCAGGCATGCGCGGGAATGACTGCAGAGGGTCATACTCGGCCACCGCAGGAGGATCGGGAGGCCCTTCATGGGAGGTCGGGTGACCCCCAGATTTCGGACGCGATCGCCGCGGCAGCGACAAACGGTCGGTCTGTGCCAAGAACGGACCCGGCGCTGCCATTAAGATGATAAGAGTAGGGTTCGTGAGTCCCGCTCAAGCGCGAGGTAGATCTGCTTCATCAGCGACGAAGTTCGAACTGCCCGTCGCCCGCATCGCTCGTTAGGAAGACAGTCTGTCGGTCGCCATCAACGATCACTTTGATCGTTCCGGTCACGTTGTAGTCAGGATTGTGAAAATTTCCCTGATAGGTGGTTCCTGTGACTAGGCGCAACGTTGCGGTCTGGGTGGCTCGTCCCGAGGGCGTGGCACAGATTGCTTCCAACCGGTAGGTTGAAGTGGATACTTGATGGTAGTTCGCCTTGCAGCGTGCCGTCTCTTTGATGCCAGCGCCCCCAACCGTGACAGCACCACCCCCGCTCCATGAACCGGCCAAAGAGCTGCTCACTCCAGCAACCACAGCGATGGTTCCAAATGCCATTCCTGCGCCAACTACTAACGCGTAGAGTTGGCACCGCGCTTTGCGTCTCGACATGGCAAGATCCTCTAACCTTATAAGGCTGCTATTGCGGAAATGAACGCGTGCTCGCGGGAGCAGGTTCCAAATCGGTCCGACCTGATTTCGCGCGCACCATAAGGAACGGAATTGGTCAGTGGCCCAATCGCAACAGCAGTGACACGACTTTTCGGACCGATGGCTCAATTTGGCCCGTCAGTTCACTGGCTAGAGGCCAGCGCGTTGGGTCAGCGACGAGTCGCGAGGACATCGGCAATTGGCAAGTTAGCTGTAAGGCGTCGCGCTCTTTGTTGGTGGCGCGAAAAAATATGTTCTACGGCTCGTCGTCGGCTTCGGGTCAAGGAACGAACCCGCTCTCGCGGGAGAGCGCTGCGCGCAAGGTCGTGCTCGAGGAGGGGTTAAGCCTGACTGAGATGACGTGACAGGCGGGGTGCTCCGTCTTGAGGATCGAGGGGTTTCGGAACCTCAACCTCAAGACAGGAGCCCCCAATGAGCGAGAAGCCCATCAGCCCGTTGCGCAGTCGCATGCTTCAGGACATGGCTGTCCGTCGGCTCGGCGAGAAGGCTCAGTCCAATTATATCAGGCAGATCGAGACCTTCACGCTCTTCCTCGGCCGCTCCCCCGACACGGCGACGGCAGAAGACGTGCGCCGCTTTCAAATTCACTTGACTGAGACTGGAGTGGGGCCGTCATCGATCAACCAGGCGGCCACGGCGCTGCAATTCTTCTTTGGCACGACCCTCGATCGGCCTGAGCTCACCCGGTATCTCGCTCGCGTGCACTACCCGAGGCCTCTACCGCGCGTGCTCTCGCCCGAGGAGGTAGGCCGTCTTCTGGAAGCGGCCCCCGGTCCGGGCCTGAAGTACAAGGCGGCCTTGAGCATTGCCTATGGCTCCGGTCTCAGAGCTGGCGAGGTCGTAATGCTGCGCGTCAGCGATATCGATTCAAAGCGCATGCTGATCCGTGTCGAACAGGGCAAGGGTCGCAAAGATCGGCACGCGATGCTCTCACCTCAGCTGCTGGAGCTGCTCAGGGCATGGTGGCTGCAGTGCCGGTCGAAGGGCTGGCTGTTCCCGAGCCGTGATCCACTGCTGCCGATCACCACACGGCAGCTGAACCGTGTCTGCCACATTGCGGCAGAAGCAGCCGGCCTGGGCACATGGGTCAGTCCGCACACGCTTCGGCACTCCTTCGCCACGCACCTGCTGGAGAGCAACACTGACGTGCGCGTGATCCAGGTGCTGCTCAGAACAGCGACATACTGCCAACGAACAGCCAGCTGAAGCCCGGATCGGCTACCGCTATCATCCGCGCTTCGGCGAAGTGGTGCAGATTAGACGGCGGCTCGAAAGCGGCGGCATCGAGTTCGTCGTTGTGCTCCAGCCCGACGGCTCGTTCGCGTGCTTGCCGGCATGGATGATTGAACCAGCCGCGTCTCGTTTCGAGATAGGCGACGAACCGCACTTTCCACTCCAAATCCTGCGCTCGATGCGTGCCGAGGTCGATGCGCTCTTAGGCTTTCTCCGGTCCGAATCAAAAACGGAGACAGCCGATAATGGCGGGCAAATCCGAAAATCACCAACCAAGTCTGTTCGACGAAGAGACGGCGCGCGTGGAGCCGACCTCGGCTCAGAGGGTCGAGCTCGCAGGCCTCGTGGAAGCGCTGCTTCGCGAGATCGCAGAGACGCTGGCCGACGTAAGAAACGGGGAGAGCGTCCATGAGCAAGATCAGGGCTGAGCATCTACAGCGCAGCGCATGCGTCTATATCCGTCAATCAACTCCGGATCAGCTCGTGCACAATCTTGAAAGCCAGCGGCGGCAATATGGGCTTGCCGATCGCGCCAAGCAGCTTGGTTGGACGACTGTCGAGATCATCGACGACGATCTCGGACGATCGGGCGGCGGCATTGCCCGTCCAGGCTTTGAACGATTGCTGGCCGCCATCTGCGAGGGCCGTGTCGGGGCAGTGCTAGCGCTCGAGGCCTCGCGTCTCGCCCGGAACGGCCGCGATTGGCACACTCTGATCGAGTTCTGTGGATTGGTCGACACCATCATCGTCGACGAAGATGGAATCTACGATCCTCGCCATCCCAATGATCGGCTGCTGCTCGGCATGAAGGGGACGATGAGCGAGCTTGAATTGTCGCTGTTCCGCCAGCGCTCGCAGGAGGCGCTGCGTCAGAAGGCGCGCCGTGGCGCCCTGGTTCTTGGTGTTGCCGCGGGCTATGTGAAAGTCGGGCGCGACCGGATCGAGAAGAATCCGGACAAGCGCGTGCAGGAGGCCATTCAACTCGTCTTCACGAAATTCGCCGAGCTCCAGAGTGCGCGGCAGGTGCATATTTGGCTCAGAGACGAAGGGATCGAATTGCCCGCCAAATCCCGCCGGGGTGAGGCACACGGCGTCGTGTGGCGGCTGCCAGCCTACAACATCGTCCACAGCATCCTGACCAATCCGATCTATGCCGGCGCCTATGCATTCGGGCGCACGACGAGCCGGGTCAGCGTGGTGGACGGTCGCAAGCGCGTTCGGCGTGGCGTGCACCGGCCGATGGCTGAATGGGACGTTCTGATCAAAGATAATCACGCCACCTACATCACCTGGGACGAGTTCGAGCGCAACCTCAAGGCAATCGCCAACAACGCGACCAGCATGAGCAGCGCGCTCACGCGTGGTGCAGCCCGTGAAGGCGAGCTGCTGCTTCCGGGACTGCTGCGCTGCGGCCACTGCGGTCGCAAACTCCATGTGCACTACGGCGGCAGGCTCGGCCGCTATAACTGCTACGGCGCACGCACGAACCACGGCGCCGAGCGCTGCATCTCGGTAAGTGGCTTGAGCATTGACGCCGCGATCGCCAAGGAGGTGCTGCGCGTCCTGAAGCCACTCGGTATAGAAGCCGCGGTCAAGGCGATCAATGCCCAGTCGAACGAGACCACGGCCGCGCAACGGCAGCTGGAACTCTCCCTGCAGCAGGCACGCTATGAGGCCGCCCATGCCCGCCGGCGGTACGATGCTGTCGATCCAACCAATCGGCTCGTCGCCGGGGAGTTGGAGCGCCGCTGGAACGAGGCGTTGCAGTCTGTCGCGAAGATCGAAGGAGAGATCGCGACAATGATCGCGCGGCGTCCGCCACCGCTTGGCGAGCCAGAACGGCAGCAACTGATGGTACTCGGTGCCGACCTCGAGCGCGCCTGGTTGCATCCGGCAGCAACAGCTGCAACACGCAAGCGCATTCTGCGCGCCGCAATCTCGGAGATCGTCGTGCGCCGGGATGGCGCGATCATCCATGCGGTCCTGCACTGGCAAGGTGGCGACCATACGGAGCTGCAGGTGAAGCAGCGGCTTAATGCAGCCGGTCGGCACAATCCGCGCATTCCGGACGACACGATCGCGCTCATGCGCGAGCTGGCCCGACTGATGCCGGATCGCCAGATCGCGCGCCTGCTCAATCGCATCGGCGTCGAAACCGGCCATGGCAATGCGTGGACGCAGGAACGCGTGCGCGGCTTCCGCAACCACCACGAGGTTGCGGGCTACCGAGACGGCGAATGGGCTGAGCGCGGCGAGATCACGCTCGAGACCACAGCGAAAATCGTCGGGGTATGCAATATGACGGCACTGCGCATGCTTCGCCGCGGCGACATCAAGGGCAGACAGGTCTGCCCAGGTGCTCCCTGGGTGATCAAGGCCGCGGACCTCACAGGATTTACTGGCCGGAAGCGATCGGACCCTCCGCTAACACCAAATCCCGACCAGCGGGTCCTTGACTTTCAATGAGTTAAGAGGACGTGCATTATAACTCGTGCCCGCTCGGCCATTCCAAACTCGAGACGACGGCACGATACACGCATGTTGCGATCAACATGTTGCGTGCCGTCACCAGCCCGCTCGATCGGCTAATCCCGCCGGGCTCGCCACCGGAGAAGCCTCCGGCATAACCGCCCAGCGCTCGTGGTGCGTCCCGCTCTGGAGGTTGCGGATATTTTCCGCGACCACGCCGCCGCTTGGCGTGAGGCCAACCGCGGCCACGTGAGCCTTGCCCAGTTGAAGGTCATGAGTGCCATTGAGAGCTGCCGCACGGCAGCCCTCGGCGGGCACGTTGCCCGCTGCGAGGACTGCGCGCATACCGTTATTTCCTACAACAGTTGTCGGAACCGGCACTGCCCCAAGTGCCAAGGCGCCGCGGCACGCACATGGATGGAGGAGCGGGAAGCCGAGCTCCTACCAGTGCCGTACTTCCACGTCGTATTCACCCTGCCCGCCCCAATTGGCGATATTGCCTATACCAACAAGGCGGTGATCTACGATCTGCTGTTTAAGGCGTCGGCCGAGACTATGCTCACGATCGCGGCCGATCCCAAGCATCTGGGTGCCCGCATCGCCATCACCTCGGTGCTGCACACCTGGGGTTCGGCCATGACGCACCATCCCCACGTGCACATGATTGTGCCCGGCGGCGGGCTCTCCTCAGATGGCAGCCGCTGGATAGCTCTCAGCGCCGGTTTAAATCTCGGCTAAAGCCAACGGTTTCAATGTCGGGTCGCCGGGCGGACGACGCGAGCGATTGAGTTCTCTCCGAGAGCGGCGGAGGATGTGGCTCCACTTGGATATCGGGACCTCAAGAGCAAGACATTGGCTGGGATGATGCGTCCTCGCAGGAGGGGACGCGATGGCTCGTGGGGATCGCCGTAAATGCAAGTGCTGCCTGAAGTTATTTCTCCCCGATCCGCGTAACCGCCGCCACCAGCGGTACTGTTCGGTTCCCCGCTGCAGAGCAGCGAGCAAAGCCGCCAGCCAAGCACGCTGGCTCGCTGCCCCCGAGAACCAGGACTACTTCTGTGGCCCGGTGCTGGTGCTCTCGAAGCTGTTTCGCCGCCTGATGCTGGAGAAGCTTGCCGCCGCCCATGCGGCCGGCAAGCTCATCTTCTTCGGCGCAAACAGACACCTCGCAGATGAGAAAGCATTTGCCGCTTTCCTGGCACCGATGAAGCGGACCAGGTGGTTCGTCTATTCCAAGCGGCCCTTCGCCGGTCCTCAGGCCGTGTTAGGGTACCTATCGCGCTACACCCATCGCGTCGCCATCTCCAACAGCCGTCTGATCGCAGCCGATGCCAACAGCGTCACCTTCAAGGTCAAGGACTACCGGATCGAGGGACCGGGTCGCTACACGAGCATGACGCTCGAGGTGGCGGAGTTTATCCGTCGCTTCCTGCTACATATCCTCCCCAAGGGCTTCCACCGCATCCGCCACTACGGTCTGCTTGCCGGTACCGCCAAAGCCGAGGCGATCGCCAAGGCGCGCGACATGCTCGCCGCGGCCGTAAATCCAGACACCCCCGAGATCGATGAAGACGTGGCCACGGCGCACGCTCATCCTTGTCCATGCTGCGGTGGCCGCATGTTCATTGTCGAATTGTTTGAGCCCGACTGCCAATCCCAACATCAGCCGCTGAACGCAAAGATCAGGATCGACACCTCATGAGCGACGCCCCGGCATCACTCTTACAGGTCTTGTCCGCTTCTCACCGCTACTCCACAGCCGGCTACGCTATCCCTCGCTCGGGACTTCTTCATATGCCGCAATTCGCTGGGCCATTGGGGCCGTCGCACACTGCCCTCGTGCTCGCAGCGAAGCTGATCCACCCTCTCCATAACCGTGATCGTCGGACGACAGGGTTACAGATCGCCCCCGACCCCGCCCGAGCTACCCACAAATCCCCATAGCACTCGCGGCCCGACCGTCGACCACCTCTCGCGGGTTCTTTCCCTGGAGGCTTTCCGACGCCGGCCCCAATGTGCCGCACCGCCGTGATCGGCCGGCATCTGAAAACCTTCACAATTCCTGACGCCTGCACTGCAGCAAGTTGGTCAAGCGGAAGGCCGCCCAAACGGCAGATAGTCACGGCCGAGTTGTCTGTGTAGCTGCAGCCAGATGGGAAGCCGCCGCGCCATCCGTCGATCACCCTCGATTGACAGCGCTTTTCCCTCAACCTCTTGCCAACTCGTGTGCCCGAGATAGAGCCTGACAAGGATAGCGACGTCGCTGCGAACGGTCAGATCGACGGTGTATCCCGGATCCTTGAAACATACGTCGACGCCTGTCCGTTCGAGTATCAGCCACATGATGCGCAACATCGTTCGGCTCCTAGGAACACCGGAGAATTCAAAGCGTATCACCAAGCGACGGTCGGGCAACGCGCCAATGTCCACGCGCTTGCGCATTCGCCACATCAGTAGGCCGGGATTTAGATCGTCGGCGGTGAGGCGGTCGCGGGCGTGCGCTAAACCCCAGCGCGCGAGGTCGCGCAACACGTCGTGAAATGCTTCCCCTGACGACGTTAGCCAATATTCACAGCCTGAATTGTTAGGCTGCGTTCTTTTTACGACAATTCCGCTTTCCTCCAATTGCCGCAGGCGCTCAGCCAAGAGTGTCCGCGACATCAACGGCACGCCGCGGTGAATGTCATTGAAGCTGTGTGCGCCCAGCATCAACTCGCGCAGCACGAGGGGCGTCCAACGTGTGGCGAAGACTTCGGACGCCTTCGCGATAGGACAGAACTCACCATACCCGGTTTTCATGACGAGGAATTCAAACATGTTCAGGGCGCACGGACCAGTCCAGATTTTGAACTTGTTCGCCATCGGGCGTTCGGCAAACGATCGGCTCACGTTCGGGGTCGAATCCCGCGTGAGAAGGGGCACTTTGTGGAGGAATAAATGAGCCAGTGGAGCCGTGAACGTCTTTCGCGCCGGCAAGCGTTAGCAGCGATCAGCGGGGCGGCAATTTCGGCCGTGGCAGTCTCAGATGCCTCGAATGCGCAGTCGCGGGAGGGCAACAAGATGACCTATGTACTCATCCATCCGGCTTGGTTCGGCGGCTGGTGCTGGAAAAAGGTGACGCCGCTGCTGCGTGCGCAGGGGCACGAGGTGTTCACTCCGACGCTGACCGGGCTCGGCGAGCGGACGCACCTGGCGAGACCGGAAATCGGGCTTCAAATACACGTACGCGACATCACCAACTTCATCGAATGCGAGGATCTACGTAACGTCATACTCGTCGGCAACAGCTCGGGCGGCATGGTGATTACTGGTGCCGCCGATCACATGCCTGAACGGATCGCACACATAGTCTTTCTCGACGCCTTCGTGCCGACGGATGGCCAGAGCATGCTGGACGTGATCCCGCCCGATCGTCGGTCCGCTCTGGAAGCATTCGTGCAGCAGGAAGGTGACGGCTGGCTCCTGCCGCGTTTCGCGCCGCCGCCATGGGAAAAACTTGTGACCGAGACTTGGCAAGTGACCGAAAGGGTGGATCTCGAATGGATACTACCCCGGCTGCGCCCGACACCGTTCGGCCATTTCAAGGAGCCGGTGACGCGCAAGAATCCTGCCGCCGAGAAGTTGCGACGCACCTACATCCGTACCCAGTGGCCGCATCCGGGCTTCGATCGTTATGCGGGGACTGCGAGCGGGACGGCGGGGTGGCAACTACGCAAGATCGCCAGTTCGCACCTGCCCTACGTTACGCACCCAGGTGAGCTGGCTGCCCTGTTGTTGGAAGTGGCAGGTTGAGTCGCCGAGCTTCGTGCAGCGCTGATGACGGAGAGGAGGTCTCGCTACGTCTGTCGAGATATCAGTTCGCGATTGCCGTCGCATGCAGTCCTCGAAGCACGTTGCATCGCAACTACTGCGTCGAGGTGACGGCAGAATTGGGTCAAATTCGGGCGCCGACAGCCTGTTCACTGACTTGTCCCGGAGCTTCGGCTCCCCCTCAGAAACCCGACCTTATTCGCGCGCCTGCGTTGGTCGTCAGCTGGGTGCCAATTCCTGACTGATGCAGCGCAGCGAAGTGCGTCGGACTCTCACATCGTTGCTGAGTTGATCACCTCACGAGCGCGCAAGTGGTTTTGATGCTGATCACGAGCTCGAACTTGCCCTTGGGTGCAACCGACAATCGGGGGTGGCGTCACGCGGTCCTCAATTACTGAAATTTCTCGTTGCCTTTTTTAGATAGGCAACCATTTTCGCGCCATCGCGTGGGTTGACTCGTTCATGGCGCCCCATCACGGCGAGCACTGCAACCAGCGTCCTCATGCGATCTATCAACGGGAATCCGATTGCGTTCACCCCTGGCATCAGATGCCCCTCGTTGAAGGAGTAGCCTTGTTCGCAGACCCGCACGATCAGCCGCTCGATGGTGGCCACATCTCGGGCAAACAGATTTGAGCCGTCATTCGCCTTGAGTGCCTTTCGGATGAACGGCTCCGTGAAATGTCGCGGAAGGAACGCCGCGAATGCCAGCCCGCTCGCAGTTGCGAGTATTGGCAGTACCGCTCCAATCCGCATCGTCATGATGATTGGCTGGCTGCTTTCCTCGACGTGTACGATCGTGGGCCCTTGTGTGGCCCACACCGAGAGAACCATTGTTTCATCGAAGCGATCGCGCAACTCGCGCTGGAGCGCCATGGCGTCCCGTAGTGGCTGATATGAGTTCAGCGCTGCGAGTCCAAGCTGCAGGGCGAGCGGGCCAAGCGCATACTGGCGCGTATCAGGATCTTGGCGCGCCAAACCGCTTGCTACAAAGCTGGCGAGGTAGCGGTGGACTTTGCCAGGAGACATGCGACCAGCCGACGCCAGTTCTCGCAACGCCACTGGCGTTTGAGCCCGCGCAAGGTGGTCGAGGATCTGAGCGGCGACCTCGACCGACTTGATGCCTTTACGATCTTCGCCCGCCATCGGCGCCCGTCTCATCTCATACCGCAATGGGCAATGCTGCGGCATCAAACCTCAGAAAGCTAGGAGAGTATGGCAGTGTTCCGCATTGCGGAACAGATGTCGCGAAAATCGCTCGCCCAGCTGGCACTGGTTGCGCTTAGTGGCGGAGCTGCTCGCAATCCGGTTCAGGAGGCGAATATGACCTTCGTTGATGTGTCTGTGGCGGACAGAAGCCCCTCCGATGATGCATCTAGGATGCGGCTTGTGGTGGTAGCGGCATCGTTGGGAACGGTGTTTGAATGGTATGATTTTTTTCTCTATGGGAGCCTAGCGGTCTTCTTTAGTGCTCTGTTCTATCCGCCCGGCAACGAGACAGCCGCCTTTCTTGCCAGTCTCGCCACGTTCGGAGCAGGGTTCGCCGTGCGGCCCCTCGGCGCCTTGGTGTTCGGCGCTCTCGGCGATCGTATCGGTCGCAAGCGTACCTTCCTGATTACGCTGGTCATCATGGGCCTCTCGACGGTCATGGTCGGGTTGCTGCCCACGTACGCACAAGTTGGTGTATGGGCGCCCATCCTTCTGGTGACCATGCGGCTGGCGCAGGGCCTCGCCGTTGGAGGTGAGTACGGAGGCGCAGCCACGTATGTCGCGGAGCATGCTCTTCCGGGGCGGCGGGGATATGCCACGAGCTGGCTGCAGACGACGGCCACGGCCGCCTTCTTGCTCTCCCTGCTCGTCATTCTAGCCTGCCGGGCCGGCGTCGGCGAAGATGCCTTCAGAGCCTGGGGTTGGCGTATTCCCTTCCTCACCTCCGTCGTGCTCCTTGCCGTATCCCTCTACATACGGCTCAAGCTCGAAGAGTCGCCAATCTTCGAACAGATGAAGGCGGAAGGCCGCACTTCGCGCACGCCCATCAGAGAGAGCTTCGGCGATTGGGGCAACCTCAAGCGCGTCCTGATCACACTGTTCGGCATCACAACCGGCATGACCGTGATCTGGTATACCTCGCAATTCTACGCGCTATTCTTCATGCAGGGCGTGCTGCAAGTGGATTACAAGACGAGCTGTGCGATATTTGCGGTCGGCTTGACCATCGGCATGCCCTTGATCGTGTTGTTCGGAGCCCTGTCGGATCGGATCGGCCGCAAGCCGATCATGGTGGCAGGCATGTTGCTCGGCGGCTTCACCCTGATTCCCGCCTTTCACGCGCTCGCTGAATTCAGTAACCCAGGTTTCTCGGAGTTCTCCGAAAACAACAAAATCACTATCAACGCTGACGGAGGTTGCACATTCTCATTGTTCGCAAAACCGGTATCGGATTGCGACAAGGCGCGCAATTTCTTCAGCCGTAACGGGTTGTCCTACGGTCTGGTAACCGCCCCACCGGGCAGTGGTCTTGTTACGGCCATTGGCGATACGAGGCTGCAGGGATTCGATGAGGCATCGTACAAGAGCTCTCTCTTGAGTCTCAGATTCCCCACCACGTCAGGGGATGTGAACTACGCTGGCGCCATCATGATCGTGGTCTGGTTGTCCGCCTTGACAGGGATGGTGTACGGACCCATGGCGGCATTCCTCGTAGAGATGTTCCCAGCCAGAATCCGGGCAACGTCGCTCTCGCTTCCTTACCATGTCGGGGTCGGCATTCTGGGCGGATTCCTGCCCTTCGTGGCCTCCGCATTGGTCGTCTACTACGGCAACACCTTTGCTGGTCTCTGGTATCCCGTCGTGATCGCACTCGCCACGGCAGTCATCGGCATCATCTTCTTGCCTGAGACCAAGGATCGCGCAATCAACTGACGCAGTGGCAACCCAGGGCCCTGTGCACGACCGCATGGGCAAGAGGTATTGCTGCGTCGCAACTACGCCGGCGATCGACGGCAGATGTGGGTCAAAAACGGCCGTTACTTGGGGCAGCGTCCGTGCCTTCCAGCTGGTCAGGTCGAACCCGACGAACGCACTGAGCGAGATGACGCCGCGCCATTAAAGACCGGTTCAGGCCTGCTCCAATTCAGCAATTTCCCGCTCCAAAATGGCCCGCTGTTTTCGTAGCTCGCTGCGATGCCATGGCTTAGCTGTGGCGATCGCAGCCGCTCAAGCACCCTGGCAAGCTCCTGGCGCTTCTTCGCGAGCGTCGTTTGGGCTTCTGTCAGCTCGGGCTTGCGCGGACTCTCGAACAGCTTGTGCCGCCCGGCATTGATGCGCTTCCACCCAGGACATTTCGTCTTGACCCAATTTCGGCTCGGCCCGCTCGAGTAGCGCGACGTGAGACGCTTCTGACGGCAATATTATCACGCGCTTGGCTTAATCCTTCATTCATATCTTGAAAAGGAGGCAAGGCGCGGCCTTTATGGCCTTGGGCAATGCGAGCGTGATCGGGGCATGTGCCCAGGCCTCCCCTTCAGAACAAGAGGAGGCTGTTATGCCTGCTTCGGAATGGTCATGCTCCCGGCCATGTGCGGGAAACCTTCTGCAACGCCATTGAGGCTTTCATGGCGTGGAATGACAGTGGTCCCGAGCCAACCGTCGAGTATGAGGATTGTTATGGCAAACAGCATGAAAATCGCACTAGCGTTGCTGGCACTGTCGGTCTGTGCGGGCTGCGCGCCGTACTACGATCACGACTATGCGGACGGCCGGCGGTACTACACCCGGACCTATTACGACCGCACCAAATACTACGACGATGACCGTCGCCGCCGTGACGATGATTATCGCGATCGGCGGCTGTCGGAGCGTTACGACAACCGAGACTGCCAAGCAACCCGAGATGGTCGGGTTAAGTGCTACTACGATTGATAACAGGATAGCCGGCGGGCTGTTTGCCGTTGCGACGTTGTCCTCTGGGTCACGCTGAGTGTCCTCCACGTCGCCCACTATGACTGGGGCGGCGGTCGGTGAAAGCCACCCAGCGGGAATAGGAGTGCGGATTGCGCCGTTGTTGTTACGCGAAGGGTGTGGCAAACAGGCGCCCGGCGGCTTTCTTGGGAGCAGGTCTACCACCGGGTGCGCCTGCCTCACCGGTAATGGCACGCCAGCTATTACCGATGATCGTCCTACGGGGCGTAGGACGTTGAAATTTTGGAGATCTCTTCGTGGCGTCGGCGTGGCCGTCGACGTCACGTTTTTGTTGGTGGGAGATCGAAGGATTGCGCTTGCAGTGGTGTAGATACACATCAGGATTGTGCACCTAATCAATTGTCTTACTCCCGCCCGGCTATCTCCCGCTCCAGAATGGTGAGGTGCTTGCGCAGCTCGCGAGCGATGCCCGGACGCAGATCCGGTGCCTGCAGCCGTTCTTGCACCCTGGCAAGCTCCTCGCGCTTCTTGGCTAGCGTCTTCTGGGCTTTCGTCAGCTCGGGCTTGCGCGGACCTTCAAACAGGCGATACCTCTCCGAGTTGATGCGCTTCCACCCCGGGGCACTTCGTTTTGACCCAGTTGCGGCTGGGTCCGCTCGAAATAACGCGAGCCCTTGCGCTTGCTGACGATGCCCTCAAAACCAAACTTGCTGCAGTAATCGAACAGGACCGTACCATCCGGGAACGTCTCCACCTGGCTGAGATAGGGCACCTTTGATTTCCGGCAGAGCCGATCCAGATCACGCTTGCGCTCGGACAGCACCAGGCCTCGCAAATCAACGCCATCCTGGTGCAGTAGATAAGGCCAGGAACATCAGCTGGCTTTCGTCCGGGTGGCTGGTGCGCATTTGGGCCATCAGCCGATAGAAATGCGCCGAGCCTCGAGGATCGATCAGGCACAGCTCGCCGTCGAGAATTGCCGAGTTCGTCGGCAATTCGGCGAAGGCCTTGCGCATGCGGGGGAGCTTGTTGCTGTATTCCGCCGCTCTTAGAGTGGAGCCGCACATCGCCGCCGTCTTTGATCACTAAACCTGAAGCCGTCCCACTTGGGCTCGTGCAGCCAGGCTGCCCGTGGGTGGCGGCTGCCGAGGAGGGGACGAGGGGACGGATTAAACGCGAGATGAGGCACGGCTATTCAGCTTTGGGTTTCTTCTTGCCGACTGGGAGACAGGGAATGGTAATCAGGCTTTAGTCCGTTTAGGTGCAGGCATGGGGGCCAGAATTAGGCGCCGCACGTGTCTGGCGAGCGCGGTCGGATAGCTGGCCGAAGAACACGAGCAGCTGGATCCGCTCCTCGCGCCAGCCCGGTGAGCCGACCTGGGGGACGGGTTTTTGGTCGCTTTGGTCATGCCTTCTGCAGCCAGCGCCCGATGCGGGCCCGACGGTTGACGCTACACAAGGTTGCGTAGATCTGATCTACGACCTCGGAGCCGAAGCTCTCGCTGCGCCAGAGCTCGCCGTCGACGGTGACGAGGGAGCCGATGTGAAGGGATTCCGCAAGTGTGGTGTGGGTCACGAGGACCCATTCTGGCTACCTCATCGTTACGACAGAAGACTCTCAGAAACCGGACCCAATCGGGGCGACGGCGAAGATTTCTCGAATGTGCCAACAACGGTCCCGCCCAACTGCAACAATGTGGGTATACGAGGGATTTAATCCATCACCTCTAGCGCTGACGGAAGGACAAGCCTTGAGGGACCGGTCTGCTCCGAACGCAATCGAGTGACAGCCTCAGGCTGGTGCCCCATTGGCGTACGGTTTCAGCGCCGCATACATGGTGTCGTGTGTAGGTGTGGGCACGCCAAGTTCGCAGCCCAGCGCGACCACCTTGCCGCCGAGCCACGGTAATTCCAGCCTGTTGCCACGCAAGAGATCGACGGCCATTGACGGCAACAACTCAGGCGGCGCATTGCGCGTGACCGCGAGCGTCCTGGCCTCGATATCAGCCGACAACGCGACACCGCGGGCGCGGCCCACGGCAGCAACCTCGGCGACGCCCCTCTCAAACAGAGCGAAGACTTCGGGGTCGTCGCGCAACTTGCCGATTGGTAGGCGTGCCAGCGCTACAACCGAGCTGTTGGTGGCGAGCAAGATGAACTTCTCCCAAAGAGCAGTGACGATTGCATCACTGTTCACAGCGTCGAATCCGGCGCGCTGGCACAGCGCATGGAAGGCGGCGCCTCGTTGACTGGGCCGGCCGTCCAGTTCGCCGAATACGAGACGCATAAAGGTGCCGGTCTGGCGGATCACGCCGGGCTCGGCAATAGTGGCGCTGATCTGCGCCACGCCACCCATCACGGCCTCCTTACCGAGGATGGGAATTAGGCGGTCACTAGCGTCAATGCCGTTTTGCAAAGGGATGACCGCCGTATTCGGCCCGACCAGCGGCAGAATGGCAGCGCCGGCACTCTCTACGTCCCACAGCTTGACGCAAAACAGGACGACATCAACCATGCCAATACTGGCTGGCTCGTTGCTGGCATGGGTGGGGCTGAGATGTACATCCCCGCGCGGACCCAGCACCTTCAGGCCCCTTGTGCGCATTGCCGTGAGATGGGCGCCGCGGGCGACGAAGGTCACCTCGGCTCCGGCCTTAGCCAGCGCCGCTCCGAACGCGCCGCCAACCCCGCCGGCACCAATTACTGCGATGCGCATGTTCACCTCTACCGCGTGTTAGCACAGATGCCGAATTGCGCCTCTGTGCAGCCAGTGCCGCAATCGACGTTCCCCTGAAATCAGCAGCGTAGCCTTCCCGTAGGCCCGATCGAGGATGACACGGTTGTTCCCTCGGTAACAGCGGTCCGGCTCGGACCGTGAGACACCTACTCCCACACGCATGACTTGCGCGGCATTAAAGACAACTTTTTTGCAAGCCAGAAGGATACTTCGCCATGAAAACCGAACAATCGCCCGGCGGTCATTCGGGTTTGGCTGAAATCCTAATAAGCACGATAGCCGTCCTGGTCGCCATGGCAGTTCTACTCTTTCCAAGCTACAGCGGACTGTACGGCTGATCGATAAAGATGCGCCGATCACCGCCTCGCGCCGGCTTGACTAAAGGCGACAATGATGCGTGCAATCGGCAAGCTTTGGCCGCTAGAACATGACTGACGGGGTCAAGGGCGGGCGTGAAATGGACGCAGTCGGTCAGTCCCTAACTCGTCCCTTCTACCTCCGAGAGCTGTTTTGATGCAGCGCGCAAGTGTTTCCGGGTAGTGCCACAACCGGACTTCAGGTCACGGTCTGGACCTTGCCTTCGCTTCGCTCGCAATGACGGGCGGGGCCGTTACTGCCCTTTGGCCTTCTGGTCGAATGCGCTCAATACTGCGAGCGTCATCGCGGTGACGCCGGTCTGGATGGTCGGCTTCGGCACCGGCGCGAACAGTGGGGAATGGTTGTCGGGAAGCGGCGGGCCGCCACTGCGCGCGGCAGCGACGTGCTCAGGATCGTAGACGCCGATATTGAAGAACATCGAGGGTACTCCGGCATTGATGTACTCGGAAAAATCCTCGCTCGCTGTGCGCGGCGGCGTGGCCGTGAACTTGTCGCCGAAGGCCGCCTTCAGCACCTTCTCGGCGGTCGCGACAACAGCGTGATCGTTGATGACCGCTTTGATACCCTCGCTGATCTTGATATCCGGTGCAGGCGCATTTGCCATGGCGGCGACCGCTTTGGCGGTACGTTCGATACCATCATGCATCTTGGCGCGCACGTCCGGTTTGAAGGTTCTGATGGTGCCGAGCAGGATCGCCTCGTCGGGAATGATGTTGCCCGCTGTGCCGGCATGGAGCGAGCCGATGGAGACCACGCCGAATTCGGTCGGGTCCTTTTCACGGCTGATGACGCTCTGCACATCGACCACAAATCGCGATGCCATCATCACTGGATCGATGGTCGCCTGTGGCACTGCGCCATGGCCGCCGCGGCCTTTGAATTTGATGTAGAGGCCGTCAGCATTGGAAGAGCCGACCCCGACCCGGTAGTTGACGTAGCCGTAGGGAAAGGCGCCGTCATGCAGGGCAAAGCCGGCATCGGGCTTGGGAAAGCGCGTGAACAGTCCGTCGGCCAGCATGGCTCTCGCACCCGCACCCACTTCCTCGGCGGGCTGGGCGATGAACATCAGCGTGCCCTGCCACCGGTCCTTCAGACTGACCAGCGTCTTCGCCGTTCCGACCCAGCTCGCCATGTGGATGTCATGGCCGCAGCTATGGGTGACAAAGGTTTCGCGCCCCTGCCAGATGGTCTTGTCGCGGCTTGCGTACGGCAGGCCGGTCTTCTCCTCCATCGGCAGCGCGTCAAGCTCGGTGCGCACCATGATGGTCGGACCGTCGCCATTTTTGTAAAGCGCAACCAGCCCGGTCTTGCCAACCTTCTCTGTAACCTCGAAGCCGATCGCGCGCATCTCGGCGGCGAGTTTTGCGGCGGTCTTCTCCTCCTGGAAGGCGATCTCGGGATGGGCGTGGATGTCCTTGTAGAGCGCATCGAGTTTTGGATATTCGCTCTCGAAGGAGGTCTCGATCGATTGCTTCAGGCTTGCGACGTCGAGCTCCGCATGCGCCGGCAGCGCAACCATGCTACCTAAGGCAAATGCGGCGAGCAGGGGCTTTGCAAACAGCATGGTCAGACCTCCCTTGGCTTTCCTCACCCAGACCGTCGTGCTCTAGCATCTGAGCGCACGCGCCGATGGCAGCGATGATTACACGTCGTGGGTCGAGGAGGTGAAAATGCACTAAGTCCTGGTGGCAAAAGACGGAATTTTGACTACCTTCCGCGAGATGCAAGAGCAGCGATCCGCAGCGTTGAGCTTCCGCATCAAGCCCAGCATCAAAGCGGCGCTGGAGCAGCTCGCCAAGGTCAGATCGGCGCCCATTGTCGAATTACCTGGAGATCCTGCTTGAGGCGCACGTCGAGGCGAAGCGCAGAGAAGGCAAGCGCCGATGAAAAATTGGCAATTCTGGATGCTCTTTCTCGCGCTGTTCTGGATCGCCGCAGGTCAAGACTAAATGGGTAGAGAGATCTTCCAGCAGGTGCGATGGATCACGTTGGACCAGGACGGCTCCAGCAGGATCAAGGTCGACGTGGAGCGCTGGGAGATCATGAAGGGCAAGCGTAAGTGAGGAGGGAGGACGCTCAGATGGCGATTTTTGCTAACCAGAAGATCCACGAAGCTGAAGCGCACATTGCAGCGATTGATCGTGAATTGGTCGAGATCGAGGCGGTATTGCCTCTTGCGGATGACCCCATTCGTCGGCAGGTCTGGGATGCACGCTCGCAGCTGATTCAGGACCGATTGCGCACCTTGCTGACCCTGCAGCGGCTAGAGCGATAGCAGGGGGCGATTTCCATATGATTTCGAAAAATCCGGGGCACTGACGATGGGTGGCTCTCGATCGGGTCGATGGGGCTCAGGACGGCCGATTGCTGAGGGCCTGCAGCGTTTCGATCTGGCGGAATATCTACGCCGACCTGACGCGGTAGAACCAAATGCTTCCTGCATCGGCACGATCAGCAATGGCAAGATCTCGGCGCAAATCCGCAACACGGAAACATCAACGTGCTTTGGTGGTCGGCGGGCTTGGATGCTGTGCCCTCGCTGCAGCAGCCGATGCCGCGTGCTGTTTCTTGATTCGGCAAGGTGGCGTGCCGGCGCTGCTTTCGGCTGCGGTACCAGTCGCAATGCCTAGACCGGATCCGCCGCGCGCAGCATGCGATGGGCAAGATCGCAAAACAAATCGATCTGGCGGAGGCGAATGTGGATCTTCCGGATCTGCCGGACCGGCCGCCGGGCATGCACTGGACCAGGTACAACCGCCTCGCCGATCGGTTTGAGCACCCGAACAACGTCTGGAACATAACGATGATGCGGGGCTTGGTCTGCTGATCCCGCGGCTGCGGCGTCGTTCGGCGCGTTGATATAAAAATCATAGAAAATCAAAAATTCAGGTCTGCCGGCGGGGCGCTAATCTCCGCAATTGCTGCCCCCGTGCAGCAAACTCAGTTGAGCTGATCCCCATAGACTGCGCGATCTTTTCCACCCAATCCCCTGAGGTTGGTTGCCCCGTCAATCCCGGTACCGTGAGCGTAGGTTGCGTTCGACAGAACGGAGGGGCCGGGACCTAACAGCCGCCGACCCCGAACGTCGCCGTAACCGGCCAAGCCCGCCCTGTCTAGGTTTCTGATCGAGGCAAAATTTGGCAGCGAAACCATCGTGTTGCTTCGACGTTCTTACCCTAACAGGCCACCGGTCCGGCTACTGCCCAGCCTCCGAGGAGATATCTGCGATGAAGAAACCTGCTCACACGCCAACCCAGTCAACCCGTGGTGACGCGCAACCGCCTGAAAAAGGCAAGGACGCCACCACCCAGCACGGGGTCTGGGCCCAGCCAACCGCTGGTGACGCGCAACCGAACGAAGACACGCCCCGGAAGGACGAACGGCGTGAGCGTCAGGACACACGTCAGGTTGGAGGGGACAAGGGTTCACGATGACGGCGCCTGCCCAGGGCCTGTCCGACTTCACCCAAGAGCTCTACGACGAGGCAAAAGCTGGGCGGTCATCAGCATGAAGAACGACTGGAGCCGCATCTTAGCCTTCGAGGTGGCAGGGTCGCGCGCGTTGCAATAAGAGCGCGGGAACGCTCGATGCCCGGACGCAGCTCGGGTCATAGCACGGCCGACGCCTCCTCGGGGTGACCTTCGGTCCCGCAGCCTGGCCACTGATGTGTCCCGGAACAGGTGTGCGGACCGGAGGGCAACTACTTCCCCGCAGTACGCGCGTGCGGGCGAGAGGCTCAACCGCCTGACGCTTACCTTCGACGCCTATAATCGAGCGCCATCCGCTGCAATGCGGCGCGCTTCAGAACCTCGACTTCCCGACTGTCCTCGTCGGCGATGGATAGCATGGCTTTGGCCAATCGGAGACGCGCCTTTTCCACGTCTTCGAATTCATCCCCAAAGTTGCCGGCGATCTCCGCCCAGGCAGCATCGAAAGCTGCGCCGCTCGCGTTCAAGGCCTCGGGGCCGAAAGATGCTCCATCAATTAGCTGGCGGGCACCCTTCCCGGCGGCCATAGCTACCTTTGTCACCTACGCCGCCAATCTTGCGATCGTGGCGTGACGGACGCCCATCGTCTTGCCGATTGCGCGGCAGCTTTCGCCTTTGGCTAGGCGCTTCAACGCCTCGGCCTGCTGCTGGTCGGTGAGTTTCGGCTTGCGACCGAATCTGGTGCCCTTCTTGCGGGCGGCTGCGCGGCCTTCGTTGGCCCGCTTGACGATGCGATGGCGCTCGTCCTCAGCCATAGCCGACAAGAAGGCGATAAAGCCGCGGCCTAGTGGCGTGGTGAGATCCGGGTGCGGCTTGTCGAGCACCTTGATCAGGGCGCCACGGGCGTTGATACGCTCGATCGCACGCCGGCCAGACGCGGCTGCCTATTGTACGAGCAATGATCGAGGGACCGCAGCCGCGCCATCGCCGGTCGAGCGTCACTTGACCTTAGACGGCATTACTCCAATAAGCGGCCCTCGGGGGGTGGGCGAGCGGGCGGGTCCGTGGAGTGCCAAACCCGGAAGTGCCAAGCATCGAGTTCATCTGGGCATTTGCTGCAATACAAATACTGGAAGGGCGTTATAGAGGGTATACTCGCCCAGCTATCGCGTCATGCCGGCAATGTCGGTCCAACCGGTCATGGCCAGTGCGATGATTAGAGCTAGGAGCACAATCAGGGCGGCACCGACCCGGAGGGGCCAGGAAACGCGCTTGGCCGTTTTCATGCTCCCCTGCCCGGCGCGCGCTTTGGCGTGGCCAGCGTTGATCTCGGCGGCCCTGGCCGCCCAGTCCTTGCGAAGTCAGCGCCAGGCCCATCTCCCGATGATGGCGCCATCGGGCCAAGATCGCCTCGATCTCAGTATCGTTGGGCGAGGGCGAAAGCCAACGAGACACTACGTCAGGGTCGATCTTCTCCCCCAAGAAGCGGGCGCAGGATGCGCAGCTCGTCCTCTGTCAGCCGGCCTTAGCCGGCCAAGCTCGACGGCGCTACTGGCGTCCCAGAGCTGCGCCGTGTTGTCGTATGAGGCGGTGACCACGCGCGCGCCGTCGGGACTGAAGGCAGCGCCATTGACCTTGTCTTCATGTTCGAGCCGCGCGAGCTCTGCACCGCTGCCAGCGTCCCAAAGCCGCGCTGTTTTGTCATGTGACGCGGTGACCACGCGGGCTCCGTCGGGGCTGAAGGCGGCACTGCGGAGCTCCGCGTCGTGTGCGACGCGCGTGAGTTCCGCGGTGGTGACCGCATTCCAGAAGCGGGCCGTCTTGTCGTACGAGGCGGCCACAATTCGGGTGGGGTCGGGGCCAAATATGGCTCGCCAGACAGTGTCGTCGTGAACTAAGCGCGCAAGCTCGGCGCCGCTTTCTGCGTCCCATATGCGCGCCGTGTGGTCACGCGACGCGGTCAGCACGCGACCACCCATCGGCGCTGAGCTGCGCAAAACTCACGGTGCCTCCGTGGCTGAAGCGGGCGACTTCGGTGGCGCTCTCGGCATCCCATAAGCGTGCTGTGTTGTCCCACGAGGCGGTCAGCACACGGTTCCCATCAGCGCTGACTTGGGCGTAATAGACCCAGCCGCCATGGGTCATCCGGGCAATCTCGGCGCCGCTCGACACATTCCAAAGCCGCGCTGTGTTGTCGCGTGAGGCAGTGGCGAGGCGGGTCCCGTCGGCGCTGAATTGGACGCTGCTGACCGGGGCGTCGTGGCCTAGGCGAGCCAGCTCCGCGCCGCTGCCGGCGTCCCAGAGCCGGGCATTGCTGTCCGCTGAGGCGGTCGCGATGCGAGCGCCATCGGTGCTAAATTCAGCGCGGTTGACCGGTCCGTCGTGCACCAAGCAGCCCAACTCGTCCCCCGCTTCCGCGTTCCAAAACCTGGCTGTGCTGTCGTCCGATGCGGTCAGCACGAGTGTCCCATCGGCGTTGAATAGGGCGCTATTGACAGGGCCTTCGTGTACCAACCGCGTAAGCTCGGCGCCGGCTACGGCATCCCATAAGCGCGCTGTGCCATCGGCAGACGCAGTCAGCACAAGTCTGGTGTTAGCGTCAAAATCGGCACTGTTGACCGGACCATCGTGCACCAACCGAGCGAGCTCGGCGCCGGTCGTAGTGTTCCAGATGCGCGCAGTTCCGTCTCGCGAGGCCGTGACCAAGCGGAGGCCGTCAAGGCTGCGTTTCGCGCTCTTTACGGGGCCAAAATGCCCAACAAAAGAATTGCACCTAGTGCCAAGTGGGCGGCACCAGCCAAGTGTGTGCGAAGGGTCGTTCGGGGGTAATGCCGCGGGATCGCTCCTCGTCCGATGGCTCGCCGGCAAGTGCTAGCCTAAGTGCAGTGGCGAACCTGTGCGCCTCCCGCGCCGCACGCACCTCACCGCCAAGGAGATGCTGTGTCTGTCGTGGGATCTCGCGCTCGCGCCGTTCGGCCAACTCCAATGCCGCCTGCAGCCGCTCGACCTGTTGCCGCTCTTGCCTCACCCGCGCCGCCTCCGCCTGTTCGCTCGCGGCGATGAAATCTCGGTGCCGTTCAGGGGGCGCAGGCGCGTCCTTGGGATGGCGGTCGAGCCACGCCTTGGCATCGGCAATGTCACTGCCCGAAAGGAGCCTATTCTCGACACGGCCCGCGGCATCCCATTCGCGGGCACGCATCAGAAGACGGGTATGCTCGCGCAGCCAAGCAATGTCGGTGTTCAGAGCGCGGCGCAGGCCCGCAAGCGCAGACATGAACGACCGTGGCCGACCATCGCCTTCAGGATCAAATCGCACGTAGTTTAATGCCGCAAGTTGGGGTGGCGGCTTGGCACCATCGAGCGACGCGGCCTGCACTGGTAGGATGCGCTTCGACAGCCGTTCCGCTTCCTCCACCTCCCATTGGCAAACAGGCGACGTGGCGGACTTTGGCGACAGTACGAAAACCACTGTGTCGGCGCCGGCGATGAGCGCGCCGAGTCTGGCCTTCCAGTCCTCGCCCTCATGAATGGCGAGGCGGTCAATTGAAACCTCGAACCCGCCGTCATACTCAAGTCCTGCAACCAGCTCGTCGGCAAACGCTATGTCGGTGCGAGAGTACGAGATGAAGACTTTGAGCTGCGGGTTTTTAGACGCGTCGGATGTGCTTGACTTGCCCTGCGCCGACGCCATGCAGCACCTGCAAAGAACTCATGATAGCGAATGTCACAAGCTTAATTGCTTAGCGTTCAAAAAAACAACGATACTGATACTCATCTCTGCGGAGGACATAAACATAGTGATCGCAATGATACGCCATGTGGCGCGCGAGCTTGAGGACCGGTTCGGGTCACGCTCGGACGTGGCGCGGCCATGCCAAGTAATCATGCCAGGACAAATCCAGCCCGGAAGCCGACGATGGATCAACGGGCTACCCCCTCCTGATCGCAAGCTGAATGGCCTCTCGACGGGGCTCGGTCATCGACACAGCACTTGGTAGGGTTCTTGATACCTGAAGGTGCCCCCCATGAAGCTCAACGCTCGCTACGTTTCGATCGGCGACTTCGACGATCTCTACTTTCAGGTGTCGTTCGAGAACCAAGACCCCGCCGCAGACTACGATCCTTCGGCGCCCACCGAGCCGTACCTCCTCCTGCAGCGCCAGTTCGAGGACGACGATGGCGGGATCTGCTACATTGAGACCCACGATACACACCGCTTTGCCGGGCACTTCCGGCTTCGGCTCATCGAGTTCACTCCCACCCGCCTCGCCTTCGAGATTGACCGGCCTGAGGATCGCACCGTGGAGGTCATCTACAAGCTTTCTACCCAACGCTTCCGCAAGGTCCAGCGCATCGTTCACATCATCTTCGGCCTGGAACCTTGAGGGCGGGGGCGTCGGTTCAAGAGCGGCATTGCTATCGAGGCGCTAGGCGTGTCTCTAAGACCTCCATCAACAGACTCATTCGCTGAGCGCCGAAGATGCCCGTCCTGTGCCAAATGGAGAAGTCGTCGGCCGTGATTACATGAGATCGCGTGGGTGTTTTTTGCGTCGAGACACATGATGCGGCGCCGAGGTCTCAAGCAATTGTCAGTAGTCGCCACTTCAAAAAGACAGGGTTACGCTGGATATCGGCGCGCTCCGCCACAGCTCAACTTTACCTGACCGTCCCTTGCGTCCCTCGAGCACGATCGGACGATGCTGGAGTTCGTGACGGTTAGGCGCAGGCAAGGCTCGCGTATCAACGGAGACGACGGATGAAATCCAAGCTTTTTGCTCTGGGTCTGGGAGCCGCCACCGCAGTAGCGACCCTTTGGGGTGCGTCTATTCCTGCGCAGGCACAGCAACCCAACATCGTCATGATCATGGGCGACGACATTGGCATGTGGAACATCGGCGCCTATCACCGCGGTTTGATGGCGGGGCGGACGCCCAATCTCGACCAATGGGCGACGACATTGGCATGTGGAACATCGGCGCCTATCACCGCGGTTTGATGGCGGGGCGGACGCCCAATCTCGACCAGCTTGCGGCGGAAGGAATGATGTTCACCGACTATTACGCCGAGGCGAGTTGCACGGCCGGACGGGCAAACTTCATCACGGGCGAATTGCCAATCCGCACGGGGTTGACCACCGTGGGTCAGGCGGGCTCTCCGATCGGAATGCCCTCCGAAGCGCCAACGATCGCCACCGCATTGAAGTCGATGGGCTACGCTACCGGCCAGTTCGGCAAGAACCACCTCGGCGACCTAAACGAATTCCTGCCCACGCTGCATGGCTTCGATGAATTCTACGGATACCTCTATCACCTCGACGCAATGGAAGATCCATGCCACGTGAACTATCCGCCGGCACTCAAGGCCACTGTCGGTCCGCGAAACATGGTGCACAGCTTCGCAAGCAATGTCGATGATCCGACAGTGCAACCGCGCTGGGGCAAGATTGGCAGGCAGAAGATCGAGGACGCGGGCGAGCTCTGTCCCAAGCGTATGGAGACGGTGGACGACGAAATCCTCGCCAATGCGTTGAAGTTCGTTGACAAGGCCAGGGCGGAGCGCAAGCCGTTCTTCCTGTGGCTCAATCCCACGCGCATGCATGTGATAACGCATCTGTCCGACAAGTACCACAAGATGCGCACCCCGGAGAACGGCTGGTCCCTCCAGGAAGCTGGCATGGCACAGCTCGATGACGTCGTCGGTTCGGTGATGAAATACCTCAAGGACAACGACCTCGAGCAGAACACCATCATCGGGTTCACCACCGACAACGGCACTGAAAACTTCACCTGGCCGGATGGCGGCCAGACGCCGTTCGCAGCAGGCAAAGGGACGGTGATGGAAGGCGGCTTCCGCGTGCCGATGATCGTCCGTTGGCCGGGCAAGGTACCCGCCGGGAAGATTGAAAACGGCCTCGTTTCCGGTCTCGACTGGTTCCCGACCTTTGTCGCAGCGGCCGGCTATCAGGGTGACATCGCGGCAGACCTCAAGAAGGGAAAACAGCTCGGCGAGCGCACCTACAAGGTCCACCTCGACGGTTACAACCAAATGGATCTGATTACCGGTAAGGGCCCGTCAAAGCGCAACGAAGTCTTCTATTTCGCTGAGTCCACTCTCGGCGCAGTGCGTATCGGCAACTTTAAATATCGGTTCATCGACCAGCCGAACGGCTGGTTCGGCGGCACGGTCAAGGTAGACTGGCCTGTTTTGGTGAATCTCCGCCTGGATCCCTTCGAGCGCACAACGCTCAATCAATCGCTCTTTGCGAAGGATTGGTGGGCCTTTGAGTTCTGGCGCTTCGTCTTCGTGCAGCAGGAAATTGGGAAATATGGGCAGACTTTCGTCGAGTTCCCACCGTTCCAGAAGGGCGCGAGTTTCAACCTCGAAGCCGTCAAGCAGGATCTCGAGAAGAAAATTGAGGACGCGAATCGTGCTTCCTCAGGTGTCGGCCGCTGAGTCATGCGGTAATCCGCGTCGTGAGGAGATTACCCCGCTGCGCCTGTGTGTCCAACCGAGGAGCAGGCGAGAGCGAGTATCTCGACTAGGAGCAGCCCGTCTTTGACAATCCGCCGCCAGATCAGTTGGGTTTTCCAGCCCCGCTTGGCATATTGTCGGCGGGGAGCCAGCTCTTATCCATGACTTGTTTGGCAAGCTGCCGGTCGAGGTGCGGAACAATGAGCTGGTGAAACGCGTAAGTAAGCTCTCCATATTGGCCCCTACAAAGCCTGGCCCGCTCTTTTGGAAGGTATTCTTTCTCCACAACATCGGCGAACAGGACTGGATCTGCCCCATAGGCGAGACACAGGAGATTATAGAAGCGCTGAGCGGGGGGGCCGTGCTCATCGGAGAACGCTGTCAACGGCGCGGTCACAGTCGGGTTCTTAACGTACTTGCTATAGGAGTGAGCGGCGCCCAGGATGAGACGACGGGCGTCGGCCTTGCCGAATTGCAGAATGATGTATCCGGCAAATTGATCGGCGGCATCCTCTTGGTGCCCGAAGACCGGAACGTTAAGGAGATCAAACATCGCGTGGCCGGTCTCGTGCGCGACGGCATAGAAGAACTGGCCAAGCACCGCATCGGCGGGCGTGACGCCCGCCGGCGTCGTTTCCTTCGGCATGTCCCGCTGGATCTCAGCCAAATACTCGTAGCAAATGGACACAGTCGGTCGTGAATACCATGCGTTCGATACCCCGTCGCACCCAACCGTCTTAAACGTCAGCTCAATCGGCAACTGAAATGGACTGAAGATTTCTTGCAATTTCTCGAGCACTCGACGCTCTTTCAGCATTTCGTAGAGAGGCTGATGCGCCGGATTCTTGGGAGGCTCATATTCAATAGCAATGCGTTTCGATTGCGCGTCCGCGATTGCCAACTTTACCGGAATGACGAGCAGCGACAGGTATACCGCAGAGAGCAGCACACCAAAAAGTCGGCAACTCGATTCCATCGCTTCACCTCTAGCGTTTCGACGCGGGGGCGCTTAACCAGCCCCAGCCGGAGCAGACCAAGCGAGTGCCAGCCTAGACGAGCGATCGTTTCGTCGACATCTGAACATCCGCAGGTGCACAAAGCAGACCCGCACAAATTCCCACTTTTTTCACCGCTTGCGGATCGAACTGTCGCGCGATTTAGTATCAACGGCTGCCGCTGCCGCCGACATTGCCCCCGCGGTTTGCCCTATCCATTGCCTGCCACCAACGCCCGCTGCCGAACCGCAAACGATCCGGGTTCTGCTCAAAACCACGCCGGTAGCCGTAATATCTATAGCCGTAGCCGTAAGAGCCTGAACGATAGCCATACCTGGCCTCAGCACTCGAGGGAGCGACTGCAGCACCGAGCGCCAACATGGCAATCAACAAACCTGCCGCTCGAGCAGCGGTGATGGAACTATTCATGATCTCGTTTCCTTGCTTCGTTTGGGGGTGGACGAGTGCTCAGCCACCCCCAAGCCGGAGCAGATCAGACGATCGATCGGCAAGCGATCTCCTCGCGGTGACGGGCTTACCCTGGCGGTGCAAAGGCGTCCCGAAAGCTGTTCAACATGCGGGCGCCACCTGCTGGAACCGCATCCACGATGTAGAGTTGGTCACCCGAGCGAAAGATGATCGCCCCCTCCTCCACTGGCCTCGCACCCAGTTTCATGATTTGCGCGGTGGGGTCGGTCTTCGCCATTCCTCGCATAACTTTGAAGCTGCCTTTATCGACGTATATGCCTTCATTGCTGGCGAGATCATCAATGGGCTGGGTTGCGGCAGTTGCGAAGCGTGAGACACCTACAGCAAGGCCGATCGCCGCAATCCCGATGGCCACCAGGGAGATTTTAGACGGAGACATGGAGATGCTCCAGTTTCAAACGAGATGGATTTGTTGACGGGATATGAACTCGCACCGAACGTCGGTGCGATCTCATCTCAAGCTCGCAGGTGCTAGGTGGGGAGGAAATCAGCAGAAACCCGCAAACGATCGGCTGCTTATCCGGAACACCTGCTCAGGGTGCGCCGCGGATGCCCGCTTCGGGTCAAGCTCGGCCCTCCTGACCGGGTCCAGCATCTTGTCCGTTGCACCCCCAGGAACTGCCAATGGGATGGTTCGGCAAAATCCTCGTCCAAGACCGTTCACGGGGTGCCCATCTCCCGCCTGAGCTTGTGCACCATGCCGGTGCCAAGGCCAGTCAGTTTTGCCGTCTTGCAGATGCCCGTTCCTTTGGTCAGCCGTGGCCGCCCGGAAGATATTCGTCCCCCTTGTTCCCTAGGTAACAGCGCGAAGGGTCGAACTCCCGCACGGTGCCTGGTATCGAAGCCGATCCCATCCCTCGGGCGGCTCGAGCCGGGAGCGGAAGATGACCAAGAAGCTAACCTCGGTTTTTGAGCGGATATCAAAGTTTCTCGATGCCAGCGGCCGCGGGCACAAGCTGCAGCGCCATGTGGATTTGGCCCATCAGTTCGCCCTCGTTGCCCCCCTTGGCGGCGGAGCCATGGTTGCCTTGCAGGCTCTGCATCTCCCGGAAAGCGACGAAGGTTCGTTGCACCTCCCCGGCGCGCCCGGTGCCCTGAGGGGATAGGCCATCTCGCCGCAGCCCTGACGATTGCCTGCCTCGCCCAGGGGCTGCCTTTGCTTGCTCAGCCGTTCGCAGCACCAGTCAAAAGCACGGGCTGAGACCGTAATCGCCAGCATGCCTCGTCCAACCCAGCCGGGCGCCTTACCGAGCCCGCCGGAACATATTCGTGCCCGTTGTTCCCTAGCTAACAGCGAGCACGGCCGAGCTCCCGCACTGTGCCCCGTATCGAAGCCGATCCCATCCCTCGGGCGGCTCGAGGCGGGAGCGGAAGATGAGCAAGAAACTGACCTCGGTTTTTGAGCGGACAGGCCGTCTCGCCGCAGCCCTGATTTTGGGCCTGAGCCTCGCCCACGCACTCACTTTGCAACCGGCTGGCTCAGCCCGCCCCGAGACATCCGTGCATGTGGGCAACGAAGCGGCGCAGGCCGTCAGCACCGGCCAAAAGCGTAAGCTCCGGCCTATAACCGCCGGGATGCGTCGTCCAACGCAAAGCGCCGACAGGGACATGCAGCTGGCAGCGTTCAACCCAGCGGCGATCGCCATCACCCCGCCGCGCGAGCCCGGCGCCCCACTGCGGGAGGTCGTGATCGATGTCATCGTCGCCTACACCAAGGCGGCGGCCAGAAGCTATCGCGATATCGTCGGCCAGGTCATCGAGCCCGCTATTGAAGGGGGCAACGAGTCCTTCCGCATGAGCGGCATTGGCCACATCAAGTTGCGTCTGGTCCATGCCTATCAGACCGACTATGTAGAGTCAGGTGATCAATTCGTGCATCTGTGGCGCTTTGCCGACAAGGCCGATGGCTACATGGATGAAGTTCACGACCTACGCGACCACTACCAGGCCGATGTCGCCGTTCTGATTGTCGACGATGCCGACGGCTGCGGGCAGGCAACCCGCGTTGGGGCCGATGAGGATGAAGCCTTTGCTGTCGTGCACCATGCCTGCGCCAAAGCCAACTTTTCCCTCGTACATGAAATCGGGCATCTGATCGGCGCCAGTCACGAGCGTGGCTATGTCCATGGCAACGAGTGGCGCGACATCATGAGCTATAAGGCAAACTGCGGCGGCTGCCCCCGCTTGCCGGTGTGGTCCAACCCCGACGTCCTGATCGGCGGCGCCCCAGCCGGTTCTGTTGGGCACGACAACGCCCGCGTGATTGCCGACAATGTCCTGCGCGTCGCAGCCTTTCGTTAACGCAAGCACACGGGCTCGATCGAGTTCTCATGAGGCCGGTGGGACATACGCGTGACCCAACGTCCGATTCCGGAGTAGTTCTGTCGTTCTCCTCCGGTCGTGCGTCGCAAGGCGGAATATTGAGCGGCGAACGGGAGAGCTGCATCAATGTATCAGACCTCTGGTGTGGAGCATTGATGCTCCGGGCCAGGATGGGTATCCCCGCGCATCCGACACTGATGAGGTGGACGGGTGCGCCGGGAGACCGCAGAAGGTATACGGTGGAGCCGTCAGGGTGAAGGCGTAGCGAGCCACACCGGCCCCGAGTGATGCACGGTTGCCCGCGAGGGCGGGCGCGAAGCGTTCGCAGGGGAGTGCGCAGGCGAGGTATTGAGCGGCGCAAGCCAAGTTCGGGGTGCCGATGTTTTCCGTCCCACAGAAGGCAACACGGCGTGTGTCGATATCGCAAGACGCATGCTGGCCCCGCGTCGTCGTAGACCCTGAATCCGCAGAAGCCTTTTGCACGGGACCGGGATCTCCATCGATTTCCCCGCCAGTCTGGCCGGGAGGTTGGGCTCGACCTTGCAAAGAAGGTGTTCCAAATCCACGGCGTTGATGCCGAGGGCAAGATCGTCGTCGCTCGCAAGCTCAGACGCAAGGAGGTGTTGGCGTTCTTCGCCAAGCTGCCGCCGTGTCTGGTCGGCATGGAGGCCTGCGGCAGTGCGCATTATTGGGGGCGTGAGATCACCAAGCTCGGGCACACCGTGAAGTTGATGCCGCCGAAAGTGCCCGCGACGCTGCAAACTACGATGCGCACCAGCATGATTTTCCTGCCCTCATGCGAACGCGAAGCATCCTGGCAGCAAACGATCCCCGCGCCGCCGGCCATAATTCGTAGTGAACTCCCGCCGCTTCACTCGATCACCTCTTGGGCGAGGGCAAGCAGCCTTGCCGGCACGTCGAGACCGAGCGTCTTCGCGGTCTTCAGATTGATAACCAGCTCAACCTTGGTGGACTGCTGAACCGGCAAGTCCCCCGGCTTGGCACCTTTGAGGATCTTTCCCGTGTAGACGCCGGCCTCGCGATAAGCCTCAGTCAGGCTGCTGCCATAGCTCATCAGGCCGCCAGCCACCGGGAAATCGCGCACCGGATAGATCGCCGGCAGGGTGTGACGCGCGGCCAACGCCAGTACCTGCTCGCTGCGACCGAGCAAAAACGGGTCGGCGACGACGATAAGCCCGCCGGCCTGTTGTTGAACAAACGCCGCGAAAGCCTTTTCCAGATCGGGATCGGATGCGGCATTTTGCATCAGCAACTGACGTCCGAGAATGCGCGCCGCATCTTTCAGTTCGCTCGTATCGTTCGCGGCGTTCGGATTGTCGGGATTCACCAGCACGCCAATCGGTTTGGTCTTGGGCACTAACTCGGTAAGCGCTTCGAGTTGCTTTTCCGCCAGCAGATTTGCGAGGAAAGTGACGCCGGTGATGTTGCCGCCCGGCCGACTAAGGCTGGCGACGAGGCCAAACTTGACCGGGTCGCCGCCGACCAGAAAGACGGTCGGGATAGCCGTGGTCGCGGCCTTCACCGCATCCACCGCAGGCGAGGCGATTGCGGCAATGACGGCTACGCGCCGTTGAATGAGATCGGCCGCCAGCGCTGGCAGGCGATCATACTGTCCTTCCGCCCAGCGAATTTCGATGGCAACGTTCTGACCCTCGATATAGCCGGCTTCCTTCAAGCCCCTTTGAAAAGCGGCGAGCTCTGCCTGCCGATGTGCCGACGATGCGCTGGCCAAAAAACCGATCACCGGCATCGCCGGTTGCTGAGCCGTGACGCCGAACGGCCACGCCGCCGCCACACCGAGCAACCCAACGAATTCCCGCCGTCTCATTTGATGCCTCACCCAAGCGTCAGGAGACAGAAGCAGGCTGAGCGCACATCACATGCGACGCGCAGAATACTGCATCGCACCGCGCACGCGCGAGCGACTTCAACCCGCGGTTCCCAGGAGAGGATATCATTTCTTGGGCTCAGGCATTTTGTTGCGGCGCAATGCGGACTTGGCCGAAGGTCAGTTCGGGTCACCTGCGGCCCAAATCAGATGAGTAGTCGAGCCCCCATCGTTGGTCTCTTGCTCCTTCAATTCCGGCCATGCTGGTGATCGACTGAGGCACGGCTCCGACCTAGCGAGTGCAGCAAAAACTGAGCCTACTCGATCATTCCATGAATTACGACACCCCCGGCACCAATTCGGCAAGGCCGCGCATCGCGCCTGTCGGAGCGTCTGGATCCTGGGCACCGCGTCGACCCGGGGTTTGCCCCATTAGAGACATCCACACCGTATCCGCCAGCGCGCCCTGCTGACGGGTTTCTTTGGGTGAGCTTCACCAGCCCCGCTGCGCAAATGCGGATTGCGCCCAGCACAGCATGACGCGCCCCAGCGGACCCTCGGATTTTGGGGAAGTCACCGATGAAGCTGGTAATGCCAGTGGAGGGAAGGGCCGTTCCCCCAATCAGAAGGATATTCGTCGACTAGACGTCCGGTCTACCCCTGCCAACTGAACGTTCGCCGCAATGCGGGGAACGGGCGGTGTGTGCCACCAAGAGGCCAACCTGTCCGGATGATCCTCGAAGGTGAGGGTGGTTTGGGCCGTTCGCAAATGCAGCGATACGGAAAATCCCGCGGCGGCCAGACGGTCAAGTTTCAATCTTACACCGCGCGACCAGTTGCGGTCGGCCTGCAAGGCCGGCCAGTTTCTTGCCTGGCCGGCGCAGAATGTGCCACGGCTGCTGTTCCAGCTTAGGCGTAGATCTTGACCAGCTCCCCATGTGCCGCCTTGACCGCATCGGCAGGTGGCATGCCCTGGATCGCCTTCGCATACATATCAACGATGATGTATTTGGTCTGCACCTCGGCGGCTTTCTGGTTGGGTGATCCAGCGTAGCCTGCCAACCGTCCGGTAACAGGAATCTGTTTGAACGGTGCGCTGAAGTCTGCGAGCATAAAGGTCAGGCCCGTCATATTGCCGTGCGGCCTGGCGAGGCTCTCCGCAAACCCAGCGACAACTGGATCGCCGCTCGTCACGTAGACGATCGGAACTGGCAGGTTGAGCTTGCTTAGCACCGAGACGGCCGCACCCTGCGCCACAATCAGGTCGACAGGCAAGTGGATAAGCTCCGCTGCTAGCTCGGGGACCCGTTCGACAACGTCATCGCCGTAGCGAAAGGCTATCTCGAGAGTGCGGCCTTCGACATATCCGAGGTCGGCGAGGCTCATTCGGAAAGCATCTACGAAAGGGGTTAGGCTTGCCGCCCGTTGGGCGGTCAGCCAACCGACGCGAGCGGACTTCGACGCCTGTTGCGCGCGTACGGCACAGGGCCAGACTGCCGCTCGATGGCGCTTCTTGGCGTTGATGATCTCCAGCACGTCGAGCTTGGTGATTTCGCCGATCTGCCGGTCACCCCATGCCGCAACGAAAGTCGAGCGCAGATCGCGTTCGGCACTCTTGCCGCGTCGCTCCTGTGCCAACTTGTCGGCCATGAAGGTTTCCGCGACGTTGGCGAACGAATGCTTGACGCGTATTGCCCTCTCGCGGGCCTCTGCCGCGCGCCGCTCCGCCTCGATCACGGCGGGATCGATGCCCTTGGCGATCATCGAGCGCCATTCCCCGGCGGTGGTGCGGGCTTGTTCGAGCGTGATGCGCCATAGACGCCGATGACGCGCCTTGTCGGTGCCGCGCCCGGTGTAAACCTGGCGAACAGAACGAAAGTGATCTTGCCGGTTTTCCCACGCCGCGTAGGGTCGCGGTCCACGAGGTCGGTGACAACGCAGATGCCGAAGCCGGCGACGCGGCTGTCCATATCTCGATGCGCTCGCCTTGCGGGGCTGGCGGCACTGCCTTGAGCAGGAGATCGGTGATCAGTTTGCGGTCGACCATCAGTCGTGTGTCCCGGCTGGCGTGGGCTACACGTGGGCTACAACCGCGCCGCACGCACGCAAATGAGTGCAAACGTCTGCGCACTGCTATAGCCGAGAAATCATGGTGGGTGAATGGTTTATGCGCTTTTGTGCAAATGGCAGGAAATGGCTGGAAACGCCGCCTTATTACCTGGCACGTAGTTGATGGCTGACCTTGGCGCCGCGATATTCGTGCGCGAGGCATTGTTCTACAAGCGCCCGGAACGCCGAAGGGACACAGGTTATGAAAGCTGCTTTTGCGGGATCGTTTGCCGTGCGGCTGGCCGAGCCGGTCAGTCGCCGCCTCAGCGTACCGTGCGAGATTGTCACGGGCGATGAGACGGCTATCGTGCATCACCTTGGGGATGCCGACGTTCTGGTCTGCATGGGGTTCAGCAAAGAGATGGCCGCGGCCGGCTCTCGCTTGCGCCTCGTGCAGGTGCCGGGTGCTGGTTTGGATCGCGTCGATCGCGCTCAGTTTCGGCCCGGGCTCGCGCTCGCAAACGCTTTTGGCCACGAGGCCGGGATTGCCGAGTATATTATCGGCGCAATGATTGCGCTCACCCGCTCATTTCGGCGCCTCGATCAAAAGCTGCGAGCTGGAGAATGGGAAAGCCAATGGGCAGTCGGGAGACCGGCACCCGCACTCTGGCCGGAGCTCAGCGGCAAGACGGTCGGCATTCTAGGCTTTGGCCATATCGGCGAGGCGCTTGCGCATCGTGCGCGAGCCTTGGGCATGACGGTATGTGCCGTCCGTCGGCGGGCGCAGCCCAATGCGCCGGAGGGTGTCGCCTTCATCGGCGGGCCCGAGCGGCTCGACGACCTGCTCGGCCTGTCGGACTATCTCGCCATCACGCTTTCCCTGTCAGCTGAAACGCGGGGCCTGCTCGATGCGCGCCGGCTCGGCCTCATGAAACCGTCAGCCTATCTTATCAACGTGGCGCGTGCCGAAATCGTCGAAGAGCGTGCGTTGTATGCCGCGCTCGCCCGCGGCCGCCTTGCCGGCGCCGCACTCGACGTCTGGTATCGCTACCCCACGGCCAGTGGACACGCTCTGCCCTCTTCGGCGCCCTTCAACGAACTCGACAACGTGATGATGACGCCGCATGTCTCCGGTTGGACGCAAGGCATGCTTGAGGCACGCGCCGCCGTCATCGCCGAGAATATTGCGCGGACGGCCCGGGGAGAGCCGCTGCTGCATGCCATCACCAGCGGTTGAGGGGATATGGCGCTACCCTCACAGCATTGGTCGTCGCGGCTGCCGTTCTACTACGGTTGGCTGATCGTCGGCGTTGCGTTCGTGACCATGGCCATCGGCGTCACCGGTCGGACGGCTTTCTCGCTGCTGATGCCGCCCCTGATCGAGGAGTTCAGCTGGGACCGTGGTCTCGTGGCGGGTGCGTTCTCCTTTGGCTTCCTGGTTTCTGCGCTGTTGAGCCCGATCGTCGGCCGCGTCATGGATACACGCGGGCCTCGCATGGTGATCATGACTGGGGTGGCCCTGATGTCGGTTGGCTTGCTGCTCGCGCCATGGGTGGCCAGCCCGTGGCAACTCTACGCCACTCTCGGCGTTGCCGTTGGCGGTGGCGCTAACATGATGACCTACACCACCCACTCGCAGTTCCTACCAAACTGGTTCGCGCGCCGCCGCGGCTTCGCCATCAGCATCGCGTTCTCTGGTGCAGGTGTTGGTGCCATTCTGCTCTTGCCGTGGTTGCAAAGCATCATTCTTTCCCAAGGCTGGCGCGCATCGTGTGTCGCCATGGGATTGCTCGTTCTCCTTGTGATCACGCCCCTCACGTTGCTGGTGCGCAAGAGCCCCGCCGAAGTCGGCCAGAACCCCGATGGCGACATCGGGTCGGGGGCTGCCGCGGCGGAAGGCAAAGCCGTGACGGTCGTCGATCCGGCTTGGGCTGCGATCGATTGGACGCTCGCGCGCGCTGCCCGGAGCGGCCGCTTCTGGTGGATCGTGCTCGGCTATTTTCTGGCCCTCGTCGCTTGGTACGCGGTTCAGGTGCACCAGACGAAGTACCTGGTCGAGGTGGGCTTTACGCCGGTGGTCGCAGCGTGGGCGCTGGGTGGCGTGAGCATCATCGCCATACCCGGTCAGATTCTGCTGGGCGCGCTGTCGGACCGCATCGGCCGCGAGTGGGTATGGACTGTGGGTTGTCTTGGCTTCGCCGTCTCATATGCAGCCCTACTGGCGCTAGAGTATGTTCCATCAAACTTGCTGCTGTATGCGATGGTGTTCGCGCAGGGCTTCTTCGGCTATGGCTTGACCTCCGTGATGGGGCCGATTGTCGCCGAGATCTTCGAAGGCCCGCACTATGGTTCGATCTTCGGCACGATCACCATTGCATTGATCGGCGGCGGTGCGGCCGGTCCGTGGCTGGCAGGTGTTATCCAGGATGCCTTCGGCAGTTATAGGCCGGCCTTTGTCCTGATCATCGGATGCTGCCTCGTTTCCGCGATTGCGATCTGGATTGCCGCGCCGCGTCGCGTGCGCCGCGTGCCCGGTCGGGCCGCGAAAATCTAAGGTCAGCGCGAGCGCCGGCTCTGGGGTTGCGTGCGGTTGTGCCGCGCTTCATGGACCCGGCGCGGCAACGTGGCAAAGCGAACGCCCGGTTGCCGGCGATGCTAACAAGGCCGCAACCCCCGCCAAGCTGGGAGGCCCTCAAGGCGTGGCAGCATCCTTGGTTTCGCTGCAGCCGCCAGTACCTCCAACGTGGGGGCGGCGGCGCTCCCTTATCGTTGAGGACGGCCCTGCGAGCCAGGCATGGAGGTCGGACCGTGATGTCGCTCATGGGGTTGATCAGGACGCAAAACCGTCGACCTCAACGACAGCTTCGGCGAAGGCTTGTGGGGCTTCCTGCGGCAGGTTGTGCCCGACGCCGCCCGTGATGACCCGGTGTGCGTATTTGCCTGAGAATTTCTTGGCATAGCTGCTGGCGTCCGGGTGCGGTGCGCCGTTGGCGTCGCCTTCAAGGGTCATCGTCGGCACGGCGATGACGGGAGCTTGGGCCAGGCGCTGTTCCAGCTCGTCATACTTCGGCTCGCCTGCGGCCAGGCCGAGCCGCCAACGGTAGTTGTGCACGACGATGCTGACGTGATCGGGATTGTCGAAAGCGGCCGCGCTGCGATTGAAGGTGGCAGCATCGAAGGCCCATTGCGGCGATGCCAGTTGCCAGATCAGCTTTGCAAAGTCGTGCGTGTATTTCTCGTAGCCGATCCGGCCGCGCTCGGTCGCGAAGTAGTACTGGTACCACCATTCGAGTTCGGCCTTCGGCGGCAATGGCATCCTGCCGATCTCCTGGCTGCCGATCAGATAGCCGCTGACGGACACCATCGCCTTGCAGCGTTCCGGCCAGAGCGCCGCCATAATATTGGCGGTGCGCGCGCCCCAATCATAGCCGCCGAAGGTTGCCTTCTCGATCTTGAGGGTGTCCATCAAGGTGCGGATATCGACGGCGAGCACCGACGGCTGGCCGTTGCGGACGCTTTCACTTGAAAGAAAGCGCGTCGTGCCGTAACCGCGCAGGAACGGAACGATCACACGATAACCCACCGCGGCGAGCAGCGGCGCCACATCGACGTAGCTGTAGATGTCATAGGGCCAGCCGTGCAGAAGGATGACCGTGGGGCCATCGGCCGGGCCAGCCTCGGCATAGCCGATCGTCAGGACGCCGGCTTCGACCTGTTTTAGGGGAGCAAACGAGCTATTGGTTCCTGGCCTGATTTTGGGCAGGTCTGCCGGTTTGGCCTTGCTGGCTTGCGCCTCCGCAGCGCCGATGGTCACCAACTGGGCGGCGGCAATGCTGACGGCGCCGACCGCCGAAGTCCCGAGAAAACCGCGCCGGGTGGGTGATGGTGACTTGGCGGACATGGTGATGCTCCGGGCTTACACGTTCGTATGCGGCACGAACAGGTTGGAATGGATCGATGGATCAGCCAAAGGTGAAAGCAAAGGCCTCCACGCCCGGATCGAGAAACTCGATCTCGAATAGGCGATCGGCGATGGGCTTGGCTTGGCGGATCAACTGATACAGTCGCTGTTCGCTCAGCGTACCGATGCCCTGGTCGTCGATGTCGATGCCGTGCGCAGCGCCCGGCGCCTGTCCATCGAGGCGCACGCGAAACCGCACGGCAGTCCCTGGCGCGGCCGGTCCCATGACGAGATGGACATCGCGGGCATGAAAGCGATAGGCGATCCGTCCGCTACTCTTGTTCAGAAGGGCGGCCCCCTTGTTCATGGTCCAATCCCCGGCAAGGGCCCAATGATTGAGTCGCAATTGCGCCGGGGCGGCATAGAGACGGCTCTTGGCCAAGACGGCACCGCCTGGAGAGGCAAAGCGCTCGGTACGTTCCTGGCCCAGGTAGGTTTCCGGTGAGCGCAAGCTTTCCCAATCGGCGGCAGCTTCAAGACCGCGAGGATCGACCGATACCAGTTCCTGACCGATGCCGGTGGCGCCGGCCTCGGTCAGCAATTTTTGCATAAATTTCTCCGACTCATCGTAGCTGCCCTCGCCGAAGTGATGATGGCGCGTGCGACCCTGCGCATCGACAAAATAAAGAGCCGGCCAATACTGGTTTTTGAACGCCCGCCAAATCGCAAAGTCGTTATCGACCGCGATTGGGTAGGTCAGGCTCATTGCCTGCACAGCTCGACGAACGTTGTCGAGGTTTCTCTCGAAGGGGAATTCGGGCGCGTGCACCCCGATCACCACCAAGCCTTGGTCCTTGTACTTCTCCGCCCAGGCGCGGACATAGGAAAGCGTACGCAGCCAATTGATGCAGGTATAGGTCCAGACATCGATGAGGACGACCTTTCCGCGCAGACTGGCTGCCGTCAACGGCGGCGAGTTGAGCCACTCTGTGGCACTGCTGAGCGAAGACAACACGCCATCGTTTCCCGATTGCGCCTTTGCCGGCATCTCCTTTGCGGGCGTCATCTTGTGCATCAGGCTTTTGTCCTCGGCTAAAGCTGCAGTCGACGCCATGCCGGCACAGGCGAGAATTGCGGCAAGTACAAGCTTGTTTGCTTTCATGATGCATGCCTAACTGGTTGCCTGTGTCGGCACTGTGCGCGACGAACACTTACGGCCTCGGCCCGAGCTCTTGGCCTGTATCGGCCGGCTGGTCCTTAAGCGCAATCGTCCGGGTCGTCAGCGCTGAAGAGTTGACAGAAGCACCGGAAGCGGGGAATCAGGACAAACCCTTCGGTTTCGGCGAATTGACCCTGATCCGTGCGCTTCGGCACTGCCGGTGACCCTAGAGCAGTGGATGCTAACGACGCCAAAAAACCCGTGCCGCCATCTTCGATCCACCCTCATTTATCATTCGGCATTCGTCCGAGGAGATCTTCGCGACAGGCGCCGCCGTTCTCCTCGCGAAAGCCTGCGCGATCGCGCCCCCCGGTCTTGATCTATCGCGCGCCCCCCTTGTGACGGGGCTACTGCCGCCGTGAATGGCGATCACGGGCTCGATAGTGGGCATTGGCGGCGTGGTCGGTGCGACCGCAATAACACACGCAATTGCTCGAGGTGCGTTGCATAGCTTGCACGCCTTAATGGCGATGAGATTATTCGTGCGCCGGAGCTTCGAGCGGTACCGTCGAGTGGGAGTGTGGCCTTCTTTCAGATTGTCCGCACAATTTGCCGCTCGGCCTGCTCGCGCGATGATGGCTTCACTCCGGCAACGGACAAATGATAGAATGCCCCTCTTGGGAATGATGCACGTTGTGGGGGTGGGTCGTGGCGACACAAGATGAAATCCGAAAGTACGATCGTGACTTTTTGCTCAGCCCCGCGAAACGCAATCAGCTCGTCGAGCTTTGGGAGGTTGAGAAGTACGGACGCGATTGCTTCAACGACCCAGACCACGTCCATCTCTACGGGCTGCCGCCGAAGGCGTGGTACGAGCGGGGTATCCGCATCCTGGCGCGTACCTGTCTAGAGGCAGTCAAAGACCCTCTCGGAAACAAGATCGGAAGTGACATTGCCGAGGTGGTATTGTCAGCGGTAGGCGGTCGTGGCATCGGGGTCGTCGATCCATTCGCAGGCTCATGCAACGGCCTCTACGCGATTTTGCGGCATCTGCCGGGTGCCAGCGGTATCGGTTTTGAGGTCGAGTCCGCCGTCTTCGATCTGACGGCCCGAAATATCGCGCAGCTTGAGGCGCCGATCGAACTCGTCAACGGCAGTTATAAGGACCTCGTGAGATCGCGACGGCACCCAGGAGATCATTTTATCGTCGTCTTTCTCGCACCGCCGTGGGCTGACGCGCTCCGGCCGGACACGGGCCTGCACCTCGACCGCACCAAGCCACCAATCTTGGAAATCGTGCATGATTTCGAGCAGGTCTACGGCGCCCAGCCCGTCCTTTATGTGACGGAGGTTCACGAAGTGAATGAGCCGAAGGCACTGAAAGCCGTTGCGGCGGCCTTCGACTGGTCCGATCTGCGCATTTATGATGTGAACGCGCCTGGGCTTCAGCATGGTGTTCTTCTCGGCACTCGCCGATGTTCGTGCTGAGTGCCCCATGGAAAATCGCTCACGCAAAAACGATAGAGGCTAGCAACGATGCTTGCTTACCTGCTCGTTAAAGCACGAATGACTCGAACCCGAAAAATTGAGGACGAGAGAGAGTCAAGGTCTTCCTATCGCGAAGCGCGGAGGTCGTTGCATCAGCCTCCAAGAACCGGGCCAACTGCTCAGACGCTTCGCTGATGTCGAGCACGACGTCCTTGTCACTACGATTGCATCTGTTGCGCGGTGCGCCGCGTCGCCTTGGTGCACTTTCGCCAAATGCGTGGGGTCATCCGTCGGCGGTGTTGGCGTATTGATCAAGAAGTTTACAGACGGTCGTAGACGTCGGCACCATCTTGGATGGCCGCTTTTCTGCTTGGGCCCCCCGGCCGGTCACACGAGGTGTGAGCTTGGCAGTCAATCGGGTCGGTTGCCCTAGTCGGTAGCCACGTTTTTCTGCTCCGACCGCATCGCTGCCAAAGCTTTGATGACCCGCTCCTTAAGACAGGCTATAACCAACGCTGCGGGAAACACGAGGTTTGATCAGGTCGATTCTGGGCATCCGGACGACGCCTGAAGGGGGACCGGATGGCTACCGCTGGCACTATTATGTTCGAACTCAAGATTGCGGTCGAAGTTGTTCAAGCCGAGGATGGTAAGTTTTACGTGGACGCGACCAGGACGGAGTCCGGCCTCGTACATGAGTGGACCGAGGGGCCCTTCGATACGGAGGCCAAGGCGCGCGACAGCCTAAGATGGCAGTTCGCCATGCCGGTCATTGAGAAGCTGTAAATCAACGTCAAGGGAAAGGCGCCGACACGGCGGCGCCCTTCCCTAGGAAAGCGTGCGCTGGCCTCGGAAAGCGTGCGCCGGAAAGATATTCGAGGCCGCAGCCGCAAACCAGCGTAAGACCTGAAGTTGGTCCAGGTGCAAGCGGTTTCGCCACGCACCGGCGTTGTTGCAAACCGACAATGCGCCAGCATGAGCAGGGTGGCCACTGCCCGCAGCGAACACGACGAGGCAGTAGGCGATAAACCTCGTGGTCGTAGGAGCACAGAACCCGGGCACGACCATCGCCTGCAAGCGTATGCGGCCCCCCAAAGTGGGGAGTGGCAGCATCGTGACACAGCGCCTGCGTTCGCACCGCAAGGGCCAGGATTGTCGCGACTTTTAGGTTTGACGTATGCCAAGGTCCTCCGTCGGCTGCTGTCGCAAACCGCAGTTGCAGCCATTCGGGGGGACGGTCGGTCCCAGAGTGTCACTTTGCTGCGCTGGGACCGATCCCCCCTATTAGCGGGTGGGGCTGGCCCGCATTGTGGAAACGCTCATATTGGACGTGGGCACGTCGGGGATTGGCCCGGGGCGGGCGACTTCCGACGCGTTGGGCAACGCAACGGCGATGCTGTTAACCAACGGGGCAACATCGGGCGGTGACTTTGCTCTAACGCACAGGCGAGCGCTATGTCGCCCCTGTTCTCTTGCGGGACCAGCATGAACGAACGGTGTGCGGCACACCCCGCACGGCCTTGAGGTCAAGCAGGGGATCGCTGCGTCCACCGAAAGGATGCGTGATCGCACGTCTAAACGAGTTTGGCGTCCAGCGTGATCTCGGCGTTAAGAACCTTGGAAACTGGGCAGTTCTTCTCGGCGTCTTTCGCGAAATTGGCGAATTTTGCTTCATCTAGGTTGGGCACTTTTGCGCGCAGCGTCAGAGCCGAACGGCTGATGCGAAACCCTTTGCCCTCCGGTTCGAGCGTGACGGCGGCCTCGGTGGTGAGCTCGGTCGGGGTAAGGCCCGCCCCTTGCAGGCCAAAGGCGAGCGCCATGGTGAAGCACCCGGCGTGTGCTGCGGCAATCAGCTCTTCGGGATTTGTCCCCTTCTCGGTCTCAAAGCGCGTTTTGAATGAATAAGGTGTGCTGGCGAGCACGCCGGAGTCGGTGGAAAGATTGCCGGTACCGTCGCGGCCCGTGCCGCGCCAAATCGCTTTCGCCTTGCGGATCATCGAAGCCTCCTGCGAGAAAATGGTGTCACGCCTGGTGTAAGCGATGTCCCGCTGACGGTGCAATCCGCACAATACGTGATCGACATTGCGGTTTTGCGGGATGCCGGGTAGGGCAATCCAGGCCTGTTCGGTTTATGCCCTCGCCCAAGCCAAAGGTCGAGCCGCTCCACCGGCCCGCGTATCTTTTCGGTAAAAAAATGCGGGCGGGCTCAGCGATCGCCCCCGGATCCGCCACCTCCGGCGCGGTCAGGTCGGGTAAAGCGCCGCAGCGTCCCGGTAGCCGTTGCCGCCTCCGCCTTTGAGGCAAGGCACCCGTCTTGCCGGCGTCACGGTAAGGAACGTGACGTAACGCCCCCAGGAGCGCCCAGGGCGTAGGAACGCCGCGGCCCTACATGAAAGGAACAAAATCGCGCTGCCATCTAGACAGGCGGGTTGTCTCTTTGGGGGTTAGCACAATGTTGCGATTTATTGCGACTGCGGGCCTCGTGCTCCTGTCAACGTCCGCTTGGGCAGATAACAAGGGCGATTGCCTCGACAATAAGAACCATGACCTGCGCATCAAAGGCTGCACGGCGATCATCCAGCTCAATCCGAAAGACGCCAGCGCCTACCACAGCCGTGGAGAGGCTTATTCGCTCAAGGGTGAAGTCGACCGGGCAATTTCGGACTACAACAAAGCAATTGAGTTAAATCCAAACTATGCGCCCGCCTACAATAGCCGAGGTCGCGCTTACACGAGCAAGGGCGACTACGTCCACGCTGTGGCGGACGTGACCAAAGCCGGCGAACTCACTCCCCAGCAGGCGCCATTGCCGGTCACCGTCAAGGCGATGCCTCCGAAGCCAACTGGGTCTGCCAAGCCTCGGCCGGCTGCTGCGCCCAGCAAAGGATCTGTTGCCGCAAATTCGGTCGATGGGTCATGGCCGGCGTGGGCTCGCAGTACGCTTGGTCGGTGAGCGGCGTCCATCGATTTTGCGACCCATCGATTTTGCGACAAGGCGCGCCGCAGGCAGACGCTGTCGGGGTTCGACGAAGCGGGCCTCTTTCAAATCGACCGGCAACGCCGGTCACGGGTCCCGCCGTTGTCGGTTGCCGGTGGCACAGCGCAAAAATAGATGGTGATGAGGTGCCGTTGCGATGGAACACCGCTGCGCTTAGCCGAGTTATTTTAGCATATCTCTCCCCTACCCCCGCAGGGCCTAGGTGCCTCCCCCACTTAGGCCCTGCTCTTTCGTCAGCCGGCGAACGTTCATCGCGCGCGCGAGCAATCTGGGTGGGCTGTGGGTGGCAAGCCACCTTTTGATCGCCCCTCACTGCGCTTGAGGTGTGGATCGGACTCTGGCACGGCCCAGGGCGCGTGGTTGCCGCCGCGCTTGCTGCCCCCCAACCGCTTGCACCCTATCGGCCCGTCGCTTGTGCGCATGCGCGCAGGAACACCTCACAGCCAAGCGCGTTTCCGGTCTATCTCGATAACTGGAGCAACCACAATGAAAAAACTCATGACCGTGGCCGTCGGAGCAGTCCTGCTAGGCGGCGCGGCTCTCGCCCAAGGGTCCACACAAATTATGACGTCCGTGCCGGCCCAAAGCGTGACCGTAAAGGACTGGTACAAGCAGAGCGTCTATGATCCGTCCAATAACAAGATTGGCGAGATAGAAGACGTTCTGCTCTCGCCGGACGGCAAGGTCAGCGCACTCATTGTCGGCGTCGGCGGCTTCCTCGGCATGGGCGAGAAAGATGTGGCGGTGCCCTTCACGGCCGTGAAGCACACCACGAAAGATGGCAAGGTCTATCTTACCCTGGACACCACGAAGGATGTGCTGAAGGCCGCTCCCGGCCTGAAATATGATCGCACCTCGACAAGCTGGGTGCCCGAGAAGACCTAAATCGCGTCGCGTTCACGCGAGCAATGAGGTGGGGGCGATCGATGCCCCCACATCAGCGTTGGGAGCAGAGCCATACTCCCAGGCCAGATTTACGCGAAGGCCGCAGCCACGCCATTCGTTCGGCATGATGGGGCAGATCTTGAACCGCTTGCCCCACTCGCTGTGATCCAGCGGCAGCGGATCCCGCGACGGCGGCCCACGCTCGGCCCATTGGATCGTGTAATAATCAGTGGAACCCTTGATACCGATGAGGAGTGCCGACCCGGCATGCTTATCCGACGCCGCGGCCGTCTCGAGCGAGCGGCCAGCGGCTCCGCAAAGCTCCGTAGCAGGCCTAGGTCGTGAAACGGGAACATCGAAATTGCCAAATAGTCACGGCTTCATCTGGTTTTACACTTTTGCCACGGTTGCAAGCCGTGATTTCCCCCTGGCATCACGGCCCGGCAAAGGCGCAGGCGGAGTGCCGCGGCCATTGTGGTGTCGTTGCATCAATTGGACTTAAAATGGCAATTCCATCACCGGGCGCCATTGCTCATCGGCAATGGTGATCACCCTGCTGTTTGCCGCGGCACCATTCAGGGCATCCTTTGAGGCAATCTCTTGCGCGCGGTTGCCTGCCTCTTTTGCTGCGTCCTCGAGATTCGCGAGTTCATTGCCGTCTTGATCGAGCCGGTCACCTGACCGCGCCTCAAATGAAAAAAGTAGCGCGACATCGGGCTCCCTCCTCGGTACGCAACGCCGCGAGGAACGGCCCGATCCCGCCAATTGCGAACTCTGGGTCATGTGTGGTGTGGCAGTCACTTTTAATGTGCTCGCGGTCTGGGCTCAGTGGCATCGCGCGAAGCGCCTTGCCTTCGGGATCCAGTCGACCAGCTTCCGAGTTGCCATGGCTATGATCCCTCCGAGGAGCGGTTGTTTGCGAGCCTGGCGGGCGTGCTGGTCGCAGCCAGCGTTGTCGCGGTCGTGCGAATGGCGATGCGCCTCGGCACTAACCCTGCCGTTTCATGGCGCCCTACCTCGGCGTCGACGGGGGGAACGTCGAGCGCCTAGCAAAGCCTGGCGGCGGTCTCGTTAGGGTGAGGGAATGCAAAAGGATTGGCGATTTTATCGCTGATCCAGCGTCGGGGCCGCAACCGAATCTGGAGGTTTGGCGTTGGTTGGTGACGGAGCCTTGATGGAGGTCGACATGCGCTCATTCATTATTGGCGCGTTGGTCATTGCGGTGGGAGTGCTGGGCTATTTGTATTGGGATAGTGAGCACAACACGCTCTTCAAGGCGCCCGGCATCGAAATCAAAAACAAGTAACAAGCGGGCAGTGCTCTCTCGGCATGGGAATTGAGCCGCGACCATGCCAGCAACCTGGCCCGCAGAGCTTTCCAAGCTTTTAGGCGGTGAGTTTGCTCCGGTGGCAGGGCGCCCCCATGCTTGTCCATCTCTCAACGGATGTCGTCGCCACGGTCGGTGACTTCCGCCAGGTAGATGGCGGTTCCCTCCCGCCGCGCATGACCCGCTTCACCTCGGCGACCGGCGCATGGATCGGAATACGCGCAACCAACGTCTCCACATCGGCGGTTGAGGTGGCGAGCGTCTGACGCGCGCTGGCGATCTTGAGGCCAGGGAAAGGAAGTCAGCACGGGTAACGCGAGCTCACATCGAAATCGCGCCGGCGCAGGCCGCCAACGACCCTTGGCCAGGCGCTGCCGGATGCCTTCGGCGAGCTGAACCTAGCGCGGGATCGGCGTTGAGCCGAAGATACGATGATGGGCGTTCGCCATGCGCCTTGCCCTCAGCGTCCGAGCCACAGTACTTTTAGGCTGTTTGCGCCAGCCAGCTGACCGGGACTCTCCTTTTTGTGCGTCGAACGGCCTTCATCCTCCTGCCCTGGCTGTTCCTGCTCGTCGGCTGGTATGGCATCCACTACAGCGGCTTAGTCAATCCGGCTCTGGTACCGACGCCCTACGACGTGTTCCGTCGCTTCATCGAACTGATGCAGAGCCGCCTGCCCTTGGACATCCTGATGTCGACGCAGCGGGTATTCCTGGGCGTCCTGCTTGGCACGGCACTCGCCGTGCCGGTCGGTTTCGTGCTCGGCTGGTACCGCAGCATTCGCAGCTTCATCGACCCGCTGATTAACTTTTTCCGCGCGCTACCGCCGATCGCCCTGATTCCGCTGGTGATCGTCTACTTCGGTGTGGATGAGCTCGCCAAAGTCGCGATCCTGTTCTACGCCTCGTTCTTCGCGGGCGTGATCGTCATGTATGAAGGTATCTCACAAATCAGCCCGATCTACGTGCGCGTCGCCCGCACCCTCGGCGCAACGGACGCAGAGATCTTTGCCAAAGTCATCGTTCCGCTGGCCGTGCCGCATATGCTGACAGCCTTGCGCGTCGCCCTCGGCGTGGCCTGGGCGACACTGGTTGCCTCCGAGCTCATCGCCGCCCAGCAGGGTCTTGGCGCCCTGATCCAGAACGCGGGTTCTTTCTTCCAGCTCGATATCATCTACGTCGGCATCATCTGCATTGGCTTTGTCGCCCTGTTCATGGATCTGGCGCTGCGCGCGCTGGCACGCCGGTTCGTGAGTTGGCAGGAGCGCATCGCATGACGGCTGCTGTGCCACGCATCGCATTTGACAACGTGTCGGTTCGCTTTCTCACCCCCAGCGGCGGCCACATGCAGGTCGTCGACAATGTCACCTACAACATTCATCACCGCGAATTCGTTTCGGTGATCGGGCCGTCCGGCTGTGGCAAGACGACGATGCTGAACATGGTCGCAGGTTTCATGCAGCCGTCGGGGGGCGCCGTGACGCTCGATGGTAAGCCGATCAGCGGCCCGGGGCCGGACCGCGGCGTCATCTTCCAGGAATACGGGGTCTTTCCGTGGCTGACCGTGAAGGACAACATCGCCTTTGGCCTCAACCTGCGCGCCAACCGCACGACCGGCGCCGAGCGCGATCAGATCTGCGAACGCTACCTGCGGCTGATGGGCTTGGCAGAGTTTGCCGAGGCCTGGCCACGCATGCTGTCGGGCGGGATGCGCCAGCGACTGGCGCTGGCGCGGGCTTATGCTGTCAAGCCGGAATTCCTGTTAATGGATGAACCCTTTGGTGCGCTCGACGCCCAGACGCGCTCGGCGATGCAGGACCTGCTGCTCGAGGTGCTCGCCGCCGAGAACAAGACGGTGCTGCTCATCACCCACTCCGTCGAAGAGGCGATTTACCTGTCCAACCGCATTATCGTGATGACGGCGCGCCCGACCAGCATCCGCGAGATCATCGAGGTACCATTCCCCTATCCACGCGCCAGCGCCCTGCACGAGAGCCCCGAGTTTGGCGACCTGCGCGCGCATGTGCGCGATCTCGTCATGCAAGAATATGCGCAGCAGGCGCGTCAGCGCGCATCGGAAATGGGCTGAACAATGAACAAGGAGAAAAACATGACGATCAACCGGAGAGCATTCCTGCAGGGCACCGGGGTGATGGTAGGGCTCGGGACGCTCGGCGCGCCTGCGATTGCACAGGCCAAGACGAAAATCCGCATCGGCTACCTCCACACGCTGGCCGTCGACGGCCAGATGTGGCTCGCGGAGCATTTGGGCGCCTTTGACAAGAACGGCCTGGATCCAGAGTTCAAGCTGTTCCAGACCGGGCTAGAGCTGTTCCAGGCCATGATCGGCGGCAGCCTGGACATGCTCTCGACCGGTGCCGTCATCTCCAATTTCCCGGCGCGCGGCCAGGGCAAGATGTTTCTCGCCAATGCCGTCGAGTTTGCCACCGCCCAGCTCTGGGTGCGTGAAGACATCAAGACGTTCGCCGACTTGAAAGGCAAGCGCATCGCCACCACGGCCGGCACGACCGCGCACGTGTTCTTGAGTACGGCCATGCGGGCCAACAATCTCGCAGCATCCGACGTCGAGATCTTGAATCAGCGCATGCCCGATGCCGTGACGTCCTTTATCTCGGGTGCGGTACCCGCCGTTGCCTTGTGGGTTCCCTTCAACATCACCGTGCGCGACAAGCTGCCGGGTGCCAGAAAGCTGGTCGACGCATCCGCCTACTACCCCGAGGCCGCCATCATGTCGGGCTGGGCCACGACGGCCGATTTCCATGGCAAGAACCGCGAGGTGCTTGTGCGCATGGTCAAGGCCTGGGCAGCGGGTAACGAGTATCTGACGGGCACGCCCGATGCGGCGCTCGAGATCCTGCAGCAGAAGCAGTATCCGCAGGTGCCGCTCGCCGACTTCAAGGAACAGTACGCGGCGCAGAAAGTGTTCCCGGTCGCCGAATGGCGCAGGCTCTTTGGGGACGGCACCGTGACGAAGTGGCTGCAGCAGGTCACCGATTTCTTCGCCACAACCGGCAATATCCCCAACCCGATTCCCGCCTCGCAGTACTTCGATCCCTCGATCTATCTGGACGCGACCAAGGCCTGAGCCTTGCGGTCGAAGGCGTACGACACCATCATCACCGGCGCCGGTTCGGCGGGCCGCGAGCGCGAACCGGCTTTCGCCGCACGCGAGCCGTCCCGCCCTCCTGTTGGAGGCGGGTGGGGGGCGACCGCAATGGAGCGATAGCGAAGGCGTCGACGAAGAGAAGAAACGGGTCGCGCTCGGTGGCGCAACCTACCAGCACGGCGGGCCCAGCACCGCGGGCTCAGGCAGCGCGCAAAAGGAGTTGTAAGGATGGATCATCTGGTTTTTGGAGTGCCGGATCTCGCGCGCGGAATTGAATTCCTGGAGCACAAGAGCGGCGTACGCGCCCGCTTCGGGGGTCAACATCCTGGACGCGGAACTCACAATGCACTGCTGTCGCTTGGCGGCCGACAGTATCTCGAGATCATTGCCATTGATCCCGTGCAGACCGAGGCGCCAGGTCTCCTTTTTCCGGAGCTCAAATCTCTGTCGCAGCCACAACTCATTGCCTGGGCTGTGGCCGTCGAAAGCGTTGTCGACACGGCGAAGCGCGCCAAAGCGGAGAACATCGAAACCGTCGGTCCGCTCGCGGGCTCGCGTGTGCAAGCCGACGGCCGTTTGCTCACCTGGAAGACGTTGCGCCTTGCCGGCCCGCGGGTTGCGGGGCTTCCGTTCTTCATCGAGTGGCAGCAGGGCACTGCCCATCCTTCGCAGCAGTCGCCTTCGGGCTGCCTGCTGGCATCATTCGAGGTCGAACACCCAGATGAGGGATGGATGCGGCGCACGCTCAAGAGCCTTGGCGCCGACGCCCAGGTCGTTCCAGGCTCGCGTGTCGGGCTGAAAGCGCGGCTCCAGACGCCGCAAGGCGACGTCGAACTCAGCTGACGCCTCCGCAAAGCACAAAGCATTCTCCGCCCCGAGAGGAGGGGTGCCCAGATCTCTAGCGAGCGCAATTGACAGTGGCTCCGGCCGATCCGGTGGGCACGCGCGGGGTCTGGCGCCAAAGCCGCGTTGGGCTACTCCTTAGAAAGCTGAGTTCTGATTTGCTCGGCGGTGATCGAAAGCTCAAGTCGGTCGCCTTGTTGGGTCATCATTTTCGCCGGAATAATGACCATTGCCGCCATCAGGGACGGCTCCAGCTGAGCCGCTATTGATTGCTGTCCTTCGTGCATGCCAACTTGCGTAGCTTCACCAATCTTTGTCCCGTCGGAATCATAGATCGGCAGCCCGATAACTGAAGTCTCTGGCTGAGCTGTATCGGGTTGCCTCGGCTGTGCCGTTGACTTTGCCATGATGATCTCCTGTTTGGGGACTCTGGGGCGTAACGTCTCCTCCAGGACATCGTTCCCGAGGTGGCGGGGCGCGCTGGGCCACCGCTAGAGCCTGGGCATTCCTGCAGAATTTTTTCGCGGACGACTGCGTGCGGTGCTGCCCGGGCTCGTCTCATTTCTCCTTGTGGAGGGCCTCCGGGTGGAGGGCCGCCGTGTGGAGGGATTGCCGGGGTTGGGGTCGCAGCCTCCCCATAAGCCATCTCGCAGCTGGCGTCCCGCCTGGAGCTCACATCGGGGGCTTGCCCTTGTGCCGGCAGCGCTCGCGCTGCAATGCGGGCAAGAGGGAAAGTTTGGCCGCGAACAACCTCCGCAAGCACGGCAGCTCATCGCGGTGCGGGGAGCCTTTCAGAGGAGAACCACATCTCATCGTAGATAGCGGTCGCAGTCGCGTCAGGCTCTCGCTCCGTTTTTAGGTATAAAGACCGACTGGCCCAGGCACCGTCGAGCCCAGGGTGCTTGTCACCCGGCGAGCCGCTGGAGGCGCCGACGCACGGGATAAACCAAGCGGGCATCGCCGGATCGGCAGCGAAGCCGCTGGCGGTGCGCCTGATGAAGAGGGCGATACCGATATCAACCGCCGGCCGCCACGGCACGAACATTCGGCCGCCGCAACGCAGGGCCAGCAGCCAATTGAGCGGCGGCCTGATGACGCCGGCATTGACGTAGATCACATCGGCTGCGGGCAACCGCAGCCCGGTGGCGTCGCCTGTCATTATGGAAACGTTGTCGAAGGTTTGCAGATTGTGGCGAGCCCGCGCCGCCAAATCCTCGTGCAACTCGAAGGCAGAAACCCGCCCGCCAGGTGTCACAAGCACCGACAGGATGGCGGTGTAATAGCCTGTACCCGCACCGATGTGCACGACCGTCTCGCCCGGCCGCGGTTCGAGTTGGCCCAGGAAGCGGGCATGACCGCTCGGTTGGCCGTTGTTGATGCCTCGCTCCTTGTCGATCGCCACCAGGACATCCTGATAGAGGAACCTAATATCCGCATTGGGCGTCTCGACATAGCCACCTGGCGCAGCTTCAATGTGCCAAGGGCCAGGTGGAAGGAACATCTCTCTCGGCACAGCTTCGAAAGCCCCCTCGAGCCGGGTTTGCCAGGCATAGCCAGGCGGCCAGGCGGGCTGGCGAGCGGCGGCCGCCATGCAACTGGCATAAAAACTTCGGAATTGGTCCACGGTGGCGTCGATGGGCGGCATGGGTGTTCCCTATCTTTATCTGCTCTGCATAAGGCTGTCGGCGCTCGAAGCTACATGCGCCAATCGGCCATGCCCCCAGACATTGATCGGCCATGTCCGTACCGGGCCTCGGTTGGCGCATAGGTAGAAAAAGGGAGGCTCTCGACTTTGCAACCGAGGCGCTCTGGGGTGTCACTGTTGACGCAGGTGGAGGTCAAACGCTCCATTTCCGTTTTGACCGCGGCCGATTGGCTTCGGCTTCATAAGGTGGCACGAGCATTGTGCCGAGAAACCGCCTTCGAAGCCGATGACCTTCTGCAAGAGGCATTTCAGCGGGCGCTCGACGGAACGCGACAATGTCCGCGCACGCTCGACATTGTCCACTTCCTGGCCGGCGTCATGCGCAGCATCGCCTCTGACTGGCGCAAAGCCCGAAGACGACGGCCGAAGATGAGTTCGGTTACAGAAACGGGTACCTTGCAGGACGTCGTCCTTCAGGTTTGCGACAACGCTCCCGCCGCCGATGAGGCGTTGGCGGTCAACGAGGAGGCAGTGCGCCTGAAGGCGGCCATTCTTGCCCTCTTCGTCGATGACGGTCTTGCGCAACGCCTGCTCGAAGGCATCATGGATGGTCTTGCGGGGGCACAGTTGCGTTGCCTTACTGGACTGAGCGAGACTGAGTTCGCCAGCAAAAGACGGCTCATACGCCGCCGGATCGACAAAGCCTACCCAAAGGATTGGACGCCATGAGCCAAAAAAACAAAGGCCACTCGGCTCGGCTCGACCGGCTGACCGACGCGCTCGTGGAGGACATTTTGGCCAGCTCGGAGGCCGCTCTCCTGGCCGAGGCCGCGGCCGATCATGACGATGGTGCCACACTCGCCCGGCGCGCCTTCGAACGGGCGAGCCGGACCGTCGCCGTCCGCCGCATCGCGCGAAGCAAGAGCCCATCGCCAGGGCGCCGCCTGGCGCCCGCCAACATCCGTGCCCTTGATCCGACAACGGCGCGGGGCTGGCTCGACGCCTATTTGGCGTCCAACCCGGAGACGGCGGGGCAGCTGCCCCGAGCCGTCAAAAGGGGTAACAAGCTCTCCGATGAGGACGTCTATGGACTGCTAGAAGCGCTGCAGCAACGCGGCGTTCTCACGGAAAAACCGATCGAGCAGGGCCGCCGCTAGCACGACAAAGAAAACGCGTTGATTGCCTGCCGGCCGTTCGGTCGCCGTTCCGGGCAACTATTCGCTGGGCGATGACGAGCACAAGGGGAGGGCAATGGGGCCTCTGCTAATTTATGACTTCGACGGGGTGATCGCCGACAGTGAGGTGGTAGCCAATGCAGTGCTTGCGGAGATGGTGACGGAGCTCGGCGTGCCGACCACTTTGCAGGACGCTTACGGTTTGTATATGGGCAAGCGGTTCACCGAAGTCATGAGCGCCGTGGCAGGGTCGCTTGGTCGGGCGCCGCCGCCGGCCTTTGCCTCAGACTGTCAAGCACGAACGCTGGATCGCTTTCGGCAAGAATTGCGGTTGGTCGATGGCGTGCGCCGCTATCTGGATGCGTTCGCCCATGTACCGAAGTGCATCGCCTCCTCATCGTCACCGGATCGCCTGGCCCTGTGCCTCGAACTGCTCGGACTTCAATCCGAGTTCGGCAGAAACGTCTTCAGTGCGTCGGCCGTCGCACGAGGCAAACCGCATCCAGATATTTTCCTTCACGCTGCCCGACAGATGGGCGTTCCACCCTCGCGGTGCGTTGTTCTTGAGGACAGCTCCTCAGGTGTCGCGGCGGCAATCGCAGCCGGAATGACGGTCATTGGGATATTGGCCGCCTCCCACATCCAGCGCGATCAGCGAGAGCGGCTCGGCTCGGCCGGGGCTCGGCATGTGGCGCAGTCGTTCGAAGAAGCCGAGGCGATCACGCGGCGGCTGTTTGCGGCTATGCACTGATCACGCGCACGAGGGACATGGGCCATGCCTAGGCGTGCCAGCCGCGCCGGGCCAGCCCGTTAAATGGGGCCGGCCCCCCTGTCCTTATCGTCGGTCCGATTGGGCGGCCGCTAAAGCACCTGCGTCTGAATAACGCGCGTGCGAACTGGGGAAGGCGCACTGCGGCTGGGCAACGGGTCAGTTGAAACACATCGCATGCTTTATTGGGAGTGCTGATTGACTGTACGGACCGACCTGTTGCAACCGGCAAGTTTGGCGTTCTCGGGCCTGCCTAAATGTTGACCGAGCAAGCTCGGGCCCGGCGTCGGTGCCATCACCCCTGGCGATTGGATGTAAGTGCGGCAGTCCCGACAGGCAGCAGGAAGATTGGACCTGAGTTCCCGCCGGGAGCCTCGCTGCGCCAGACCGACGTCCGCAGGCCCCGCGCCTAGCCGCCGCCTAACCTGAGCGGCGCTGGTGTTGCCAATGCGCGGCGGCCCATTGATCGTCGCTATGGCGCCAAGTCGCCATAACCTGGCCCCACGACAATGTCAGAAGCGGCCGGGCACCTTTCGGCCTGGGGCAAGAGTGCAATGCGGTGCAGCTACAAATGCTTCGTTGTCCACGTGCTCATTGTCGTTGTGTTGCAGGGATTGCTTGCAGCGGTGACGGCGAGAGCTCAGCCAGCCGATCCCTTGCAGTTGCTGCGGCGCATAACGGAGCTGTCCAGGGCCGGCCGCTACGCCGAGGCCCTTCCGCTCGGCCGGGAATTGGTCACCGAAACGGAGAGAATGGTTGGCAGTGAGCATCCGATGGCCGCGATGGCCATTGTCACCCTGGCCGACCTGCATCGCCTGCAAGGACAGCTCGACGCGGCGGAGCCGATGTTGCGGCGTGCCCTGGTCATCTATGAGAAGGCACACGGCACTGTGCACCCAACGGTGGCGCAGGTGCTGGCGAGCCTATCGTACATTGCGATCGATCGGGCACGCTATCGGGAAGCCGAGCAACTCCTGACGCGCGTTTTGGCTATCCGTGACAGCGAGTTGGGAAGTCATCATCCTGATACGCTTTTGACGTTGGTCAGCATCGCTCGGGTGCGGCATCGCGAGGCGCGTTATGCCGAAGCCGAAGCGCTTTTTCAAAACGCCCTTGCTGGGTTGCGTAAGTCTCTGGGGACCGAGCATGCATATGTGTCGGTGACGCTCAACAATCTGGCCGTCGTTTACAAGGAGCAGGGCAAATTCGCCGCCGCTGAGGCGCAGCTCCGGGAGAGCCTTAGGATCCAGGAAGCCTTGTTCGGAGTGCAAAGCGTTGCCGCCGCGACGGTCGCGAACAATCTCGGCGAGCTCCATGTCCGCCAGGGGCGCTATGCGGAGGCCGAAATACTCTATCGCCGAAGCCTTGACAGCCTGGAACGGGCGCTCGGCCCGGATCATCCCGACGTTGCCAACCAACTCGCCAACCTCGCAACACTCTTTACCTATCAAGGTCGGGCAAGTGAGGCAGAAGGCCTGCTGCGGCGAGCCCTCACCATCACGGAAACGGCGGTCGGGCCGGATCATCCCGACGTTGCCGCGCGGGCAAACAATCTGGCCCACGCCATCAGCGCTCAGCATCGCGTGCAAGAGGCCGAGGTCTTGTACCGGCGCTCGCTGGCCATCCGCGAAGCACATTTCGGTCCGGACCATCCGGCGGTCGCGATTGCCCTCGACAACCTTGGCGCGATCCTCCACCAAAACAATCGGTTTGCAGAGGCCGAAGCTTTTGCACGCCGCTCGCTATCAATTCGCGAGCGATCCTTGGGCCCCACCCATCCACTAATGGGCAATAGCCTCAACAACCTTGCAAGTATTCTCGACAACCTGGGGCGGCACGAAGAGGCGGGTCCGCTGCTTCAGAGAGCGCTCGAGGTGCGCGAGGCCGTCTTCGGTTCAGCTCATCCCGAGGTTGCCGTCAGCTTGCACAACTTAGCCTCGCATTATCTCGATCTTCAGCAATGGGATGCCGCTTTTACTGCCTTCAAGCGTGCCAGCGCCATCTGGATCACGCGCCGAGCCACGGGCTCTGTTGCTTCCGAGGAGGGTCGAGAGGTTGAAATTAGAAACAACGCCGACCCATTCCTGGGGCTCGTCGTGGCGGCCTATCACGCGGCAGCAGCAAGCCAAACAGAAGCCGCACTGCGATTGCGTGCCGAGGCCTTCGAGAGCGCCCAATGGGTCACGGGCATGGGCGCCGCTTCGGCTATTGCGCGAATGTCGGCGCGCCTGGCGGCTGCCGACGGTCGCCTGGCAGAGCTCATACGTGAGAGCCAGGATCTCGCTGAGGAGGTCCGAGCGGCCGATCGGGCGCTGATCGCGGCGGTGTCGCAGCCCGCGCAGGCGCGAAATTCAACTTCGGAGCAGGAGCTGGTAACGAAATCGCAGGCAGCCAGCATGCGTCTCAAGGCGATCGGCGACACCTTGGCGGAGCATTTCCCCGAATACGCCACTTTAGCGGGTACGACGCCCCTGCCGCTCAACGATGTCGTCAAATTGCTTGGCGGCGATGAGGCCCTGGTATTTTTTGTGCCCACGCGCAACGACACCTACCTTTGGGCGATGACACGATCCGAAATCCGGTGGATCAAAATTCCGCTCGGTTCAAGGTCGCTCGCCGATCACGTCAAGGCCCTGCGCTGCGGGCTCGACGCCGTCGGAGAGTGGCAGGACGACGGTGGCCGTCGCTGTCTTGACCTTCTGCGGTCGTTCGCGGTACCCGGCGATGGCGCTGGCTTGTCTTTCGATCTCGTGCGGGCGCACCAGCTTTACCGGGTCCTGTTCGGCCAGATTGCGGACCTGGTCGCCGGCAAGCAGATCCTGGTCGTTGCCTCGGGCCCGCTTGCCACGCTACCGTTCCACGTCCTGCTCGTCAGCGATCCTGCGGCCGAACTGCGCGTGGAGCCGGTCAAATATGCCCAGGCGGATTGGTTGGCACGGCACGCCGCAGTCAGTGTGCTGCCCTCGGTCGCGAGCCTTGGCACCCTGCGCCGACTTCGCCAGCAATCTCAAGCCAGCTTAGCCTTCATCGGTTTCGGCAACCCACTGTTATCTGGACCGGACGGCGGCGATCACCGGGCCTGGGCGAAGCAGAACTGCCTGGGCGCATCCAGCAGCGGTGCCGCAGCCAGCCCACGCGCGATCGCGCGCCCGCTGTTGGCAGCCCGCCGCGGGCCGCTCGCCGATGTCGCTGAGCTTCGCCACCAAGTCCCCCTTCCCGAAACAACAGACGAGCTCTGCATGGTTGCGCAACTACTGGGTGCGTCGCAAACGTCGGTCTATCTCGGCGAGCGGGCCACCGAGCGCGTGCTCAAGGCGCTATCCGCAGACGGTGAACTGAAGCGCGCCCGCGTTTTGCACTTTGCGACGCACGGGCTTTTGCCAGGGGAGGCGGAAGGCATTGCGCAATCGCGCGCCGAGCCGGCGCTCATACTAACGCCTCCGCTGCGGGCAAGCGAAGAAGATGATGGGCTATTGACGGCCTCGGAGGTGGCCCAACTCAAGATTGACGCCGACTGGGTGGTGATGTCCGCCTGCAACACTGCCGGCGGCGACAAGGTCGACACCGAGGCATTGTCAGGCCTGGCGCGGGCGTTCTTTTATGCGGGCTCGCGAGCTCTGCTCGTGTCCCACTGGTACGTCGACTCTCAGTCTGCCGTTGCCCTCACCAGTGGGACTTTCGCTGAGCTCAAGGACAATCCGGCGATTGGGCGCGCCGAGGCGCTGCGGCGATCGATGCTCCGGCTGATGGAGAGCGGGGATCGGAACGCGCATCCCGCCAATTGGGCGCCATTCGTCGTGGTCGGTGAGGGCGCCGCGTCGATGCCGGCAGCGAGCCGGCCACTTGTTGCGCCCAGCGCGACCGTACCCGGCAGCGTAAAGTCGCTGCCTCGAAAAGCGCAAAAGGACGTGCGAGGCAAGCAAACCGGCGACGTCGACTGGCGCCAGGAGGTTTGGCGGCACTAATGGCCGCGCTGTCACTCAACGCACGCGAAGCTGCGTGCGTCGTCCACTTCGCCGGCCTTGTACTTCGGCCAGGCGGGCCATGGGCAGAGAGGCCGTGCCCGCACGATCTTGGGAGACGCCTCCAAGCTCTGCTCGGTTACCGTGAGCTCGCCGGGGGCATGGCCCTTCTCGACCCAAGCAACGAGCACTGACAGCATGTCGACATTCGCGGGCGCGCCCGAGCCGACGTGATCGACGCCGGGAGCCGTGTAGAGGCGCATGAAGTCATCGACGCGATCGGTCCCCATCTTGTTCTGCACACTCTGGAAATAGCGAATGCCGGCATAGGGGCTTTGCGCATAATCGGCCATATGCTCGAGCACGATCAGCTTGCCGCCATGTCCTGCAAATGTGGACAGATCTGGATTGGTCGCATCCATCAGCGCCGAAACCTCCCGAATGCGGGGCATGTGTTTGTCGGGGTCATAGGTCGTAATGTCGGCGTTGGGATCGCGCGCGAAAACGTGCCGGATACCGCCGCTACCATAGATCCAGGCGATGCCGTTGCTGGCGGCGGGGGGATGCGCCGGCGGCGTCGAGCCCAGCCACCACGAACGCCAGCCACCCGTTGCGGCAAAGCCGGGTGTGGCCTCGCCAGAGACGCCCCAGCCGGGATAGTCGTCGAGGCCGTTCGCAAGGGGGGCGGAAAACGTGAACGAGGCGTGCAACGTCGCAACCGCCCGCAACTGGGCGGGGGTCAGACAGGCGTCGCCGTGCTGTCCCGCGGCGCAGGCGAGGCTACTGACATCGAACGCCCTTTTGCAGGCAACGGGATTGGAAACAATGCCATCCGCGGTGCCGTCGGCGTTGTCACACGTCCGCAGCACGGCCTCATGGACAAGCTTGACGTGGGCGGCAGACAGGTAGCCGTCGCCCATGGTCGCTAGACCGCTACGCCAACCCGCGTGCTGCAGCCCCGCCCAGTTAATAACTGGCACGCGCGAAAAAATGCCGTCAAAGTCGGCCGGGTAGCGTTGCGCCATGGTGAGGCCTTCGCGCCCGCCTTCCGAGGAGCCCATAAAGTAGAGCTTCTCTGGCCTCCCGCCATAGGCGCGCTGCATGATCGCTACGGCGACATCGCGCACTTTCTTGTAGGCCAGATGCGCGAAGTTTGCGAAAGCCTCGTCGTTGGCGGCGAACGCCGGCGGCTCTTCGCCCGGCTTTGCCTGGTGGCCAGAATCGGTTCCATAGGTGACAAAACCCTGCGCCAAGGGCGAAGGTTGGTCGAAAGGATGGGCCGGCGGCAGGCCCAAGCCTGTGATCAGGACCCCATTGAAGCCGCCGCCGCCGTATTGGACCGATCGGCCGTTCCAATCGAGCGGCAGGTTGATCTGGAAATTGATGTTCGGCGCTTTGGGGTCGATCGGTTTGAGGTGGCCAAGAACTTTGCAGAAGGGGGGTGTTGCGGGTGTGATGCGCGCCCCTGGCGTTGGTCCCTTCTCGGCCACGGCAAAGGGGATCGGTGCCACGATCGTTGCGCTTTCGATCGCAGCGGTCCCGCTGGGTAGGCCGATCGCCGAAGGCGGGAGAGCCTCCTTGATGAGTGCCGCGCACGCCTCTTCTGCGTTGCTGCCGAGCGGGATGGCCTGGGCGGGACATCCAACCACCCCCAGCAGGCCGGCAAGCAAGCTCGCGATCGTCCATCGTGCTGCGGCGATGCCCGGGGTGCGGTTGCCGTTTCGTGCGCTTTGGCTCATGGTTGCTAGTCCCCGAATGGAGCTCATGATCTGCTGCCCCCAGCCGCTCAAAGCCGGTGGTGAGGATCATAACGGTCTTTCTTGCCTGGCGTCTTCTTTGCAGCCTGGAAGCCATCGACCGCCCCAAGGGCTCGGGCCCCGCCGCGCAACCCCGAGCCGAGGGGGGACCGGGCTCGTTCGCACGGCAGCTTTCGCGCTTGCCTGCGATTGACCTAACAAAATATCGACGTAGTTCGAGGGCCCTAGCCTCATCCACCAGCGCCGAGGCCGCCATGAACCGGAGGTGGTCTTGGCCCGTTCCCCCGTTCGATCCCCTGTTCGATCAACGCGGATCGGCCTTGGCGCAGAGCCTCAAGACGCCCAATTTCCTTGTCGCTGCCATCCTCCTGCCGCGACGCCTCGGTGGCGTTCGCGGCGCAAACAGGCGCTTCTGGTGACCAACCCCCTTTCCCGGCCCGGCCATTAATGCGTAGTCTCGCAGTGCAAGTCTTTCGGTCAGGAGGAAAGCATGAGCGAAGTCGACGGCGCTACCTTGTTAGCAAGGAGCCTCAAACAGCAGGGCATCGATCACCTGTTCGGGGTCGTCGGGTTTCCGGTGACACCGATTGCCGCGGCCGCGCAGCAGGAAGGCGTCGCCTATATCGGCATGCGCAATGAGCAGGCTGCCTCCTACGCGGCGCAGGCCTACGGTTATCTGACCGGCCGGCCCGGTGCCTGCATCGTCGTAACCGGCCCGGGCGTGGTGCACGGTCTCGCCGGCCTCGCCAATGCCCAGCAGAATTGCTGGCCGATGCTGCTGTTGGGCGGCGCCTCGGAGACCTATCGTGGCGGCATGGGCGCATTCCAGGAAGAGCGCCAGGTGCTGATCGCCTCGCCGTTCTGCAAATTCGCGCACGGCATCGAGAGCGTGCAGCGCATCCCCTATTATGTCGAGATGGCAACCCGGCACGCGACCTATGGCCGCCCCGGCGCCACCTATCTCGACGTGCCCGACGATATCATCACCGGCAAATGCGACCTGGAAAAAGTCGTCCAGGTCGAGCGCGTGCCCGACCCTCCGCGCATGGTGGCGCCAGCGGAGAACATCGAGGCGGCGCTGAACCTGCTCGAGCGCGCCGAACGGCCGCTCGTTCTCATCGGTAAGGGTATGGCCTGGTCGCGAGCCGAGGACGAAGTCCGCGCTTTCATCGAGCGCACGCAACTGCCGTTCCTGCGCTCGCCGATGGGCAAAGGCGTGATGCCGGATGACCATCCGCTATCGGTGGCGGCGGCCCGGACGTTGGCGTTGCAGAAGGCCGATGTCGTGTTTCTGATGGGCGCGCGCTTCAACTGGATCTTCCATTTCGGACAGCCTCCGCGCTTCGCCAAGGACCTCAAGGTCATCCAGCTCGACATCGCACCCGAGGAGATCGGTCACAACAAGGCGACGGAAGTGGCGCTGGTTGGCGACGGCAAGGCGATCGTCGGCCAGCTCAACAAGGCACTCAGCGGCCGCCAGTGGTTCCATCCGAAGGACACGCCTTGGCGGCAGATGATGAGTCAGAAGATGACCGAAAACGCGGCGCAGATCCGGCCGCAGATCAACGACGACGAGGCGCCGGCCAATTATTTCCGGGCCTTGCGCGACGTCGCCGCTTGGATGCCGAAGAACGCGATCCTCAGCGCCGAGGGTGCCGGCACCATGGATATCGGTCTCACTCAATTACCGAGCTTCGATGCGCGTTCCTGCCTCAATGCCGGCACCTACGGCACGATGGGCGTTGGGCTCGGCCATGCCATCGCCGCCTGCGTCGTGCATCCCGATCGACCGGTCATCCACCTTTCGGGCGACTCGGCGATCGGCTTTTCGGGCATGGAGATGGAGACGCTGGTTCGCTACAAGCTGCCGGCCAAGATCGTGGTCTTGAACAATGGCGGCATCGGCCCCGGTATGCCCGAGATGCCGGACAACCCGATGTTCAATTTGAAGCCCAACGCCCTGATCTACGGCGCCCGCTATGACAAGATCATGGAGGCGTTCGGCGGCAAGGGGTTCTTCGTCGAGGACCCGAAGAAATTGCGCGGCGTTCTCGACGAGGCAATGAACTTCCGCGGCCCCGCCCTTGTCAACGTCGTGATTTCGCAAGGCTCCGCGCGCAAGCCCCAGCAGTTCCGCTGGCACAGCTGAACCTGGAGATCGAAGGGCCGCACCGGCAAGCGGTGCGGCCCTGCCTGGCGCGCCTAAGTTGGACACCGCCCTGAAGCTGATCCGACGAGTTGCGCTAGCAAACTCGCAGAGCCTAGAGGAGCTTCCCCGATGCCGATCATCGATTCCCAAGTCCATGCCTATGAGGCCAACACGCCGAAGCGGCCCTGGCACAGCGTGCCGAACTGGCCTGATCACGTCACGGGGGACGAGATGGTGGCGGCGATGGACAAGGTCGGCGTTGACGGCGCCATCTTCATCTCCGCCTTCTCCATGTATCGCTACGACGCCAGTTATGCGGTGGAAGTGCAACGGGCCCATCCCGGTCGGTTGGCCCTCGTCAAGCCGGTCGACCCCGATGATCCGGCGGTGGCCGATGTTATCGCCGAATGGAAGCGGACGCCGGGCACGGTCGGCATCCGCATCATGTTGCCGAAGGAGGCAAAGCGCGGGCCGGACGACCCGGGCCTTGACCGGATCCTGCGCGCTGCCGTTCGTCACGACTTTCCCGTCAACATGCTGTGCTGGGGCAACCTGGACGACGGCGCGGCGCTGATCGATCGGCACCCCGATACGCGGTTCATCATCGACCATCTGGGCATCATGCAGCCGCGCACGCCGCCCGCGCCGCCGCAGCCGTGGGCCGACCTGCCGAAGGTGCTGGACCTCGCCCGGCGCCGGAACGCGGTGATCAAAGTCAGCGGTGCCTGCACGCTGTCCCAGCAGCCCTATCCCTTCGCGGACATCTGGGACCCGCTCGCCCGCGTGTTCGATGCCTGGGGTTTCGAGCGCTGCCTGTGGGGCACGGACTGGACGCGCGCATTCGCCGTCGTCAACTACGAGCAGGCCGTCGCGCCCTTTCTTGACACCGACCGTTTGAGCGACAGTGAGCGGGCAATGCTGATGGGTGGCGCCTGCGCCAAGGCCTATGGCTGGTCGCCGAACAAAGGTTAGGGTTTTTCACCCCCCCGCAGGACGGTGGAACGGGAAAAGATCGAGCGCGCACCGCTTTTTTTGTGAACGGGCCGGACCCCCCTGGTGGATTGAGCGGATAGGGATCCGCCGAGTTTCTCATGCTGCCGCGTCCGATCCGTTGACGCCCGTTGGCAACAACGCCGAGGGCGGGCACGCGTGCCACTCGAGGCTGGCCGCGAAAGATTACATTTTCCCGGCCTCTGGGAAGAGGTGATCCAGGCCGCGCTGCATGGGCTTTGCATCGCGCCGAGGCCAAGAGCTGCAGAAGCGGGCGCGCGTCCTCATTGCGGACGAGTGCGCGGCGGCGTTCGCGAACGCCTCAATTCGCTGAAGGCGGGCGGTGCGAGCCTCCGCTTCGCGTTCATGCCTCGCTCGATCGGCGCGCGGTGCCGTCCCGATCGCAGTTTCGATTCCAAGATAAGAACCGGAGTTTGAGCCTCTGAGGTCAAGCCTAATCTTTCGCCTAGATCATCGACGGACGTCGGTGATTGCCACGAGGCCAAGCATGAGGAGCCATTCCAATGCGTAAGGAAGCAGACAACAAGGCCGTTGTCGGTCGCTGGTTTACCGAATTCTGGGGCAAAAGCGTCAATCTCGCAGTTGTCGACGAGATCGCCGCACCGAACATGCTGCTCAAATACTCGCTGCATGAACCGCGGCGTGGCCGTGACGACATCAAAGCGTTCATGACCGCCTTCCGCGAGGCGTTCCCCGATCTTAATTTCTGGGGTACGGCGGATCTGATCGCTGAGGGTGACTACGTCGTCGGTCAATGGGAAGGTGGTGGCACGCATACGGGTCCAGCCTTCGAGGATTTTCTAATCGGCGGCCTCCCGGCCGCAACCGGCCGCAAGATGCACTTTAGCGGCACCACGGTGCTGAAGGTCGTCGGCGGCCAGATCCTCGAGGAGATCGGCCTCGACGACGGCGTGACCGCGCTGACCCAACTTGGCCTGATCAAAGCCGCCTGATCGAAGCAGCCCGCCGCTTGCCGCCCCCCGAAGGGCAGCGCACGGGGTGAGGTCCGCACGCCTCCGCGGGCCTCATCGGCCGCCCCGAGGTCGCCTTCCTAAACGCGGATTTGCGGTGAGTGCGCCGAAATCGGGTGGCGTTGCCCGACGGTCTGGTTGATCGTGGCCCGGCGCGATCACTCTAGCCCCTCTCGGCTGCGGGTAGGCGACTATGAAAGCAAGGATCGCAGTGTGGTTGGCGGGATGGGCCGGCATTGTCTCGCCAACACCAGATAGGGCCAACACCAGATAGGGCCAACACCAGATAGGGCCGACACCAAATAGGAAAAAAGACGATGACGTTGACGCCCAACAAGATCCCCCCGCCAGTGGCAGATGACCCTCGATGGCGACGCATTCTCGCGCGTGACAAGACAGCCGACGGCCAGCTCTGGTACTCGGTGGCAACCACAGGCGTCTATTGTCGACCGTCGTGCCCCTCGCGCACCGCCAACCCCAAGAACGTGCAGCTGCACGAGACTTTGCAAAGCGCCAGGGCGTCGGGCTTCCGACCGTGCCGGCGCTGCAACCCGGAAGCAGCGTCGCTCGAATCGGAAAATGCAGCCCTGATCGCGAAAGCGTGCCGGATCATCGAGGACAGCGAAGAAGAGCCCTCGCTAAAGACATTGGCAGACGCGATCGGCCGAAGCCCGAGCCATTTTCATCGCCTGTTCAAGGCTGCCACCGGGCTTACACCGAAGGAATATGCCGCCGCCAACCGGGCGAAGAAGATCCGGCAAGGACTGGTTGCTGGCAACAGCGTCACCGAGGTGATTTATGACGCCGGCTTCAATTCCAGCGGACGTTTCTATGAGAACGCGACGGACATGCTTGGCATGACGCCCTCGCAATACCGTGCCGGCGGCAGGAACGAGGAGATCAAATTTGCCGTCGGACAGACCTGTCTCGGCGCCATCCTGGTCGCCTCGAGCACAAAGGGTGTCGCCTCGATCCTGTTGGGAGACGATCCCGACGAGCTCGTCCGCAATCTTCAGGATCGGTTCCCGAACGCCCGCCTCATTGGCGCCAATCGCGACTATGAGGCTTTGGTCGCGCGGGTCGTCGGCTTCGTCGAGGCGCCCGATATCGGCCTGGACCTTCCGCTCGACGTCCGCGGCACCGCCTTCCAGCATCGGGTGTGGCGGGCGTTGCAGGAGATTCCCATCGGCGAGACCGTTTCCTATGCCGAGATCGCGCGGCGTATCGGCTCCCCGAAGGCGGCACGCGCGGTCGCCGATGCCTGCGCCGCGAACAATGTTGCCATCGCCATTCCCTGCCACCGGGTTCTGCGCCATGACGGTTCGCTCTCGGGTTACGCCTGGGGCGTCGAACGCCGGCGCCTTTTGCTCGACCGGGAAGCCTCCCGGAAGGCAGGCCTGCATCAGCCATCCCGCCCCTCAACCCCCGCGTCGGAACGCAATGAGCCTTTTCGCGTGCTAGCCGGCGGCCGTAGCCATCCTGAAGGCCATCGCTGAGCCGTGGCCGTGGGCTATGCTGCCACCGGTGCGCTTCGCCATGCCATGCATGCCCGATACCGCCCCGACGCCGACGGCGCTTGGCTCCGGTTATCGGCCCGCGCTCCAGCCATCACTCCCTACGACTGAGGAGGTGCAGCGTGTCCGATCTGTTTGAATTTATTGCACCCCCGGAGCCGTCGAAAGTGATCATGGCGGAAGGAGCCGTGCTCCTGCGCGGCGCGGCACTTCCGGTCGAAACGGAGCTGTTGGCGGCGCTGAACGACGTCACCGCGACATCTCCGTTCCGGCATCTGGTCACCCCGGGCGGCTACACGATGTCCGTTGCCATGACCAATTGCGGCGCGGCCGGGTGGGTCAGCGATCGCAGGGGATATCGCTATGATCGTATAGATCCCGAGACGGGCAATCCTTGGCCGGCCATGCCGGATTGCTTCCTCGATCTAGCGGTCACCGCGGCGACGCAAGCGGGTTATCCGGCGTTCCGTCCCGACGCATGTCTGATCAATCGCTATCAGCCTGGTGCGCGCCTGTCGCTGCACCAGGACAAGAACGAGCGCAATTTCGCCCATCCGATCGTCTCCGTGTCGCTGGGTTTGCCGGCGACCTTCCAGTTCGGTGGCCTGAAGCGCAATGACCGGGTGAAGACATTCGCCGTTAGGCACGGCGACGTTGCCGTTTGGGGCGGTCCGTCTCGCCTTTGCTACCACGGCGTATCCGGGCTGAAGGAGGGTTTCCACGCGACCGTTGGGGGCTCGCGCCTCAACCTGACGTTCCGGGGTGCGCTCTAGCGGAGAAGCTCCAATCGTCAGAGTGCCCAGCGCACGGGGACATGCGCAACGGCCTCGATGGTGGACAAATTCGGTTGGCCGTTGATCGAAGTGGGGACGGATTGGCCACGCCGATGGACCAGGATCGCTTTATATCTGCCTCCGCTGCGTGAACGCGAGGCAGACAAGACAGCGGCGGCTTTGCGCCCGAAAGGACGCTCAGGTCCGCTCCTCCCAGGTCGTGGCTAACGTCATACATAGTTGAACATGGACATAAATCCGAAATCCATGTGCAATTGCTGGTGGCAGTGCAACAGGGTGGGTCCGGGGTTGTCGGCAACAAAGTCGAACTCCAGCTCTTGGAAGCCGGCCAACATCACCACGTCTTTGATCACGCCCGCGCTCGGCTTGCCGCCGACGCGCACGAGCTCGAAGCTGTGGCGGTGGAGATGGAGCGGATGAATGTCGTCGCTGGCATTGCGAAATTTCAGCCGGTAGCGGTAACCTTGCTTGACCGTGTAGGCTGGTTGCATGGTCTCCATTGAAAATGCCACTCCGTTGAGGAACCACTGATTGAAGCCATCGAGTTCGCCATTGTGCTCGAGGATCGTGATTTCGATGGTCTCATCGGGTGCAGCGGGGTGCGCCTCAGGTTTGCCAAATAGGGTGTAGTCCCACAGGTAAGGCTCCGGCGTCACCCACTGGGGTTTTCCCTTTTCGCCTGCATACTCGACGACAATGCCCATGCCGTGGCCGCGGTCGTCGTCGGCCAGATCGCCCATCACCCAGACGCCCGGATGGTTCATGGTGACGAGAGCAGAAATCCGCTCGGCCGTGCCAAGCCAGAGCAATGGCACGTCGGCTTGCGTCGGAACCGGGTTGCCGTCGAGCGCAACGATGGTGAATTTGTGTCCGGGCAAGGCGAGGCTGCGCGTTTCGCCGGCGCTGGCATTGAGCACATGAAACAACACGCGTTCGCCATACTTCACCCGGATCGGCTCGCCCTGGCCCAACATCTTGCCGTTGATGCAGAACAGCTCGTAGCCGACCTCATAACCCTTGGGGCCATTGAACGTTGCGTCCGCACGTTCCCCTAGCTGCTGCAGCTCCGGGACTGGCGACCCGACGAGGACGTGCATCGGCATGTCGCCGCCGCGGTTGAACGATGGCCGGAATTCTTTGAGCACGAGGAAGACTTCTCGGTCGTAGGCCCCTGCGTTATTGGCTGGCTCGACATAGAGCGGGCCGGCCAGGCCGGAGTAGGTCCCGCGCGTGAGATCGTGCCGTGGGGCGATGTGGGAGTGGTAGAAGCGGAAGCCCGACGGCCTCGGCAGGAACCTGATGCGTTGCATGCCGTGAGGCGGGAGATAGGGGCTGCCTTCTTCGGCCGTTCCATCCACCTCGCTCGGGACCATGAGGCCGTGCCAATGCACCAGCTCTGGTGTGTCGGTATCGTTATGGACATCGACGGTGACGGGCTTGCCTTCCTTGACGTGCAGCAGAGGGCCAGGAAACTGAGCATTGTAGAGGGTGGTCGAGACGATCTGTTGCGGTGCCAGCTCGACAAGGCCGTTTGCCATGCGCAACGTATAGTCGGCAGGCTCGCGGCTCTGTGCCACGGCTGGCCACGACATGCGCGGCGCCGCGGCCATGAGGCAGCCCGCCCCGGCAGCTTTTAGGAACCCGCGACGATCTGGGGTCATTTGGCGCACCTCTCCGTTATGCCCTCAGCCTTCAATGGCTACTCGAACGCGCGGCCGCCAGATCCTATGCCCGAAGAAAGTTGCCACAAACGGTAAGGGTAGCGGGATTTCCCAAGTGCCGACGCCGCCACGGGGCTGCCGCACCGGCCATGTGACGACCACACGGGGTGGAGAACCCAGGCAAAAAATGAAAGTCGAAGCCTAAGCTTAGCGAGGTGATCTTTGAGCCGATCACGTCGGCGGTCGCCACCATAGGGCATTCCAGAGCATTGCGTACGGGATCGACCGGATGCAGACCCGGCCGCCGGCGACCTAAGCTGGTGTGGCTGGTTATCGCACGCCAGCATTTTTTTGCTCGCGTACCCTTGGCCCCTGCAGAGAGCGATTGTTCCCGCTATCCTCTGAGGTGGCCGGTCGGTCTGCATCCACTAACAACCATTGCTCGGCGGTCGCCGTTGCTGAAACCCTCGCTCTCATCGGCGCAAGCAGAAGGATCCACAGCTGCGTGGAGCAGAGATGTCGGCGGGGGTGTACCGCTGCAGGTACTTCTAAACCACACTCCTGCGCTCAACTTCACCCCCCTCCTGTACAGCTCCTCCGGGGAGGTAGACACTCCTCGCCGGGATTTCCCTTGGCTGCGCCTGTGAACGCAGCTCAAGGGAGAGGTGGGAGGCCCTTGGGCTTCTCATTGGCTTCGCCTCATGATGCCTGAGGCGACCTGCGCGGGGGCGCAGTGCGGTGCTTGCGGGGGCGGCATGCTTGATGAACTTGTTCAACTCCTTGTCCAACTCCCTGGGCTTGTGGTCCACCGCAACCACGTCGGTGTCCCGAGCCGGGTGCTCGAAATCATGGGCGATGGCGGCCCCAGCGAGGGGATCGAGCCTGTGGTCTTGCGCGAAGGCGCCTTGAGCACGGACCGTGCGCAGTATCTTGTCGAACAAGCTGTCGAGGGCACGCCGTTTGCCATCAACGTCTTCGGCGCCGTTGAAGTCTTGCTCGATCAGCGACGCACCTACGAGCAGACGATGCTGGTGCATCACCGGCTTGAAGACGTCGATAATCCGCTGATCGTTGGCAACGGAGCGCCGGTCTGCCTCCTCCACACGAAGCTCGTTTGGGTGCTGCTGGACGGGAGAAATGAGAAGGTTCCGAAACATGGCGCGGCCGTGGTTGGGCTTGCCCAGGATCGGCTCGACTACCTGCTTCTTGGCAACCGTTACCAGCGCCTAGAGCGCGTTGTCGTGATAGCTGCCAAGGAAACAGCCAGAGGCTATAAGCAACATCCGGCCGTGAAAAAGTTCCAGCATCGCGTGGGACGTCTCGGCCTTTCACCCTCGTAGGGGTGCCTTGTGCGGTGGGGCCCTTACCGTCGCCGTCTGTAGTCGAGGGCCATCCTCTGCAGCGCGGCGCGCCTCAGCACGCCGACATCTCGACTGTCCTCACTGGCAACCGAAAGCATGGCCTTGGCCAACCGCCGGCGTGCTTTTTCGACATCCTCCGGATCATCGCCGAAGTTGCCGGCGATCTCTGCCCAGGCCGCATCGAAGGCCTCGCCAATTGCTTTCAAGGCTTCAGGCCCGAACGACGCCCCGTCGATGAGCTGCTGGGCTCTTGCCGTCGTGTTTTTGCCTACTGCGGTCATCTTGACCCCCCAGTGTAGGCCACGGATGCGAAAGTTTGGCTACGAGCATGACCTTGTCAACTTGGCAGATGCCTCAGGTTGTGGATGGCAACCTTCTCGCGTCGCTCGTGGAGACGGTCTGGCGGCGGCCCGTGGGTGGCCCAAGCGATATTGCGGCCGGCCGATGTGGCGATGTTCGTCTTGCAGCACCTGGTCTCAATCTGTGCGCCAGCAGCGCTACTGTCGCGCCAGGATTGGCCACGGTTCGCGACCAGACCTCAAGCATCCCAAGCGTTCGCGGCGGCTGCATGGGTTAGGCAAGTGCCGCTGCCAAGAACGCAGTGCTAAGTTGCTGTCGATCGTTTGGGAGAGAGCAATGGCTGTTTTTGTCATCGGCGGCACGGGCTTCATCGGCTATCGCCTGGTCAGGCTTCTTGTCGCGCGGGGGGAGACCGTGACTTGCATGGATTCCAACCCAAACGCGCATTCTTTTGCCGACCTAGGCCCTAAGGTTTCCTGCGTTCGCGGCGATGTCACCCAGTTCGAAGACGTGAGATCCGCGCTTGCCGCGGCCGCGGCCGACCGCATGGTCAATCTTGCCTACCTGATCGGCAGTCAGCATCCCCCGCACCTGGCGATGCGGGTCAACGTCCTTGGCACGGACAATTGCTTCGAAGCCGCTCGCTTGCTGGGCGTTAAGCACACAGTCTATGCCGGCTCGTTTGCGCCGAACGGCAAGCAGTCCAACTATGGCGATCGCGCCGTAACGGAAGATGATCCGGTCTACGGCGACTATCAGTATGCCCGGCATAAAATCATGAATGAGTGGCAGGCGCTGGACTACATCGAAAAATTCGGAATGTGCGTCACCGGTATCCGGGCTGCCTACGTTACCGGTCCAGACAAGGTACGCGGCACGGTCGACCACGTGAAGTGCATTACGGAGCCGGCGCGCGGTAACGCGGTCACATTACCCTTTAAGGATGCCATGGTCTGCGCGATCCATGTCGACGATATGGCCGAGGTCTTTGCGCGCGTGGTGATGACCGACAAGCCGGCGCATCGCGTTTACAATTCCGGCGGTATCCCTATCAGCCTGGGTGAGATCGCCGACCTCGTACGTTGCTATCTGCCGGACGCCAAAATCAGCTTTCAAAATGAGCATGGCGCCAAGGCGTCCAACGCCACCTACCGACTTGACAACAGTCGTCTCCTCTCCGAGTTCGCCATCAAGTACCCCCCGTTTCGGCAGCGCGTACTGCAGATCATCAACGACACCCGTCGCGATATTGGGCTGCCCGCGGTCGTCGAGCCCCTTTGAAGACGCCCGCGCAGGGCTCAGGCAAAATCTGCCCGCATCGCCTGCTGCGGTACGGGTCTTAACCGTCGCCGAGCAGGAGCTCCAAGCTGGCTGCGGCTGCGTTTGGGTGGTGACACTCCTGTTGCTGCCCCTTTTCGTAGGTGGCACATGTGCATCGGCCAGGAGGTTGAGCGTGACGGGTGTCTTTCACAGAAAGCGCGATTTCCAGCAAGGTTTGTTAGGGCTACGCCCTGATGTCGGGGATGCACCGTAGCAGGTGGGCCAGTTGACCGCCTCGACCGCTTTCGTAATCATGCGCCATAGGAGTGCCGCAGTGATTGTCACGACCTTTCCAAACACGGTACGCGTTATCGAGCATACGTTGATACCGTTGCAGGACGGTACGACGCTCGCGGCCCGCATTTGGTTGCCGGACGATGCCGAACTGAGACCAGTTCCCGCCATCCTGGAGTATCTGCCCTACCGCAAGCGCGACGGGACTTACGAGCGCGACGCGCTGACCCATCCCTATCTGGCCGGCCATGGTTATGCGGGCGTGCGCGTCGACCTTCGAGGCAGCGGCGAGTCCGGCGGTTTGTTGTTCGACGAGTACGCAAGGCAAGAGCAGGACGATGGCGTTGAGGTGATAGCCTGGTTGGCGGCGCAGCCCTGGTGCAATGGCGTGGTCGGGATGATGGGAATCTCCTGGGGCGGGTTCAATGCCCTGCAGATTGCAGCCCGCCGCCCGCCGGCACTCAAGGCAATTATCAGCCTTTGTTCGACCGATGATCGGTACGCCGACGATGCCCACTACATGGGCGGCACGCTGCTTACGGCGGGACTTGAGTGGGCCTCGTTCTTTTTCGGTTCGATGTGCCTACCGCCCGATCCGCTGCTTGTCGGTGAGCGTTGGCGGGCGATGTGGTTGCAGCGCCTGGAGAACGTTCCGTTCTTCTGCGAGCGTTGGCTGCAGCATCAGCGCCGCGATGACTATTGGAAGCACGGCTCGGTATGCGAGGATTACGAGGCAATTCAATGTCCGGTGTATGCCGTCGGTGGCTGGACCGATGCCTATAAGAACGCAATTCCGCGTCTGCTCGCACGACTGAAGGGGCCCCGCAAGGGTCTCATCGGTCCATGGGCGCATGGCTATCCGCACTTTGCCCTGCCCGGACCGCAAATCGGTTTTCTGCAAGAGGCGCTGCGTTGGTGGGACTATTGGCTAAAGGGTGTCGATACCGGCGTGATGGATGAACCCATGCTGCGCGCCTGGATGACGCAAAGTGTAAAACCTGCCTCGCATTACGAGACGCTGCCGGGCCGCTGGGTCGCAGCACCGTCATGGCCAGCGCCGGCAGTAACACCCCGGCGCCTGTTCTTAACCGATGCGGGGCTGCAAACCGAGCTGGCGCCCTTGACGGCTCGCGCACTGTGCTCGCCGCAAAGCGTTGGTAAGTGTTCGGGAAATTGGGTTCCATTTGGTCGTGGGCACGACCAGGCAGGCGACCAGCAAGAGGACGACCTGCGCTCGCTAGTTTTCGAGACGCCGCCCCTTGCGACGTCGATCGAGATTCTCGGCGCCGCAATCGTGACGCTCGACATCACGTGCGACAGGCCGATCGCGAACCTGGCGGTCCGGCTATGCGATGTGCATCCAAGCGGTGCCTCGCTGCGTGTTAGCTATGGCGTACTCAACCTTGCGCATCGCGACGGACACGAAACCCCCGCACCCCTGGTGGCAGGGGACCGCTATCGGGTCCGCGTCCAGCTCAACGATGCGGGCTCGGTGATCCCGGCCGGTCACCGGGTGCGGCTTGCCCTGTCTACGGCCTATTGGCCGATGATCTGGCCGAGCCTCGAGCAGGCGACGCTGGTGATTTTGCGCGGTACGCTCGATTTGCCGGTGCGCGCAGGCCAAGCCACCGACGCGCTGCTGCCGCCGTTGCCCGGTCCCGAGTCGGCGCTGCCCGAGACGCCGACGATCGTCCGTCGCGGTGACATGCGCATCGAACGCATCGAGCGCATTGGTCTGGAACTGGGCAGCGAGGGTAAAACCGAATATCACGTTGAGGAGGACGATCCCCTGAGCGCCGTCGCTGATCTGCGGCGGACCCAAACGATGACGCGGGACGCATGGCAAATCCGTATCGAGACGCGGATGCGGTTGTCATGCGTGCGCAACGCCTTCCGCTTAGAGGGAGGTTTGCGCGCCGTGGAAGGCGCAAAGGAAGTCTGTCGTCGCGACTGGGATTGCTCAATTCCTCGAGATCTGATGTGACGATGAACGCCATGCCGTTCGGGCCGGGTGCAATTTGCCTTTGGCTTGGACGCTGACACGTCGAGCCACGGTCGACAGCCCTCGCTTACCGCTAGAATCAGGGTAATGCCCGATATATTGCGGCGCAGCCCGGCTCAAACTGCCAGGTCAAAGGTGGGGCGAATGGCCCGCGCTGGGCGTCCAATTGTGCTCCTCGAGCGGTTCGTCCGCTTAGCTTGGAGGGAGCATGGCCAAGGTAACCTATGACACGGCGCTCACGGCGCTTGTGGTGATCGACCCTTATAATGACTTCATTTCCGAGGGCGGCAAGATCTGGCCCCGCATTCGCGCTGTCGCAGAAGCAAATGACTGCGTCCCGCATATGCTGCGGGTCCTGAATGCCGCGCGTAAGGCCAAGCTTCGCGTGTGTTATGCCCTGCATCACCGCTACCGTTCGGGTGACTACGAGACCTGCAAGTACCTTGCGCCCATTCAGAGGACCGCCTGGGCGAACAAGAGCTTCGAATATGGCACTTGGGGTGGCGAGGTCCGTGCCGAGTTCGCGCCGCAGCCAGGCGAGATTGTCGCCACGGAGCATTGGTGTTCCAGCGGCTTTGCCAACACGGATCTGGATTTACAGCTCAAACAACACGGCATCCATCAGCTCATCGTCATTGGGCTGATCGCACATACCTGCATCGAAGCAACCGTCCGTTTCGCCGCTGAGCTCGGCTACGAGGTCACGGTGGTAAAAGATGCGACGGCGGATTACTCGGAGGCGGAGATGCATGCCGCTCTCGACATCAATATTCCGAATTACGCCAGCGCCATCGTGACCACAAATGCCATCGTCGCTGCACTCGCTTCGGCTTAAAATCGACCAAGCCAGGTTATTGTTGGGCAGCGGCTAGAGGATCGGCGTGGCCTCGGGCCTCGACTTCGCATGCCTTGCATTTGTGCTCAGCGTTTTCCCTCGTGTCGATTGGGGTTCGTGCCGATACAGCCGAGGCGACGGCACGCGCACAATTGCGGTCTCATCACCGCCCGGAGCGAGGCCGTTTGTGTCGGCGAACGATGCGATCGCCCCCTAAGCAGGTAACCGACGACGCATGCGCGACCCCGACCTGCTCCGTTGCTATTCGTGCAAGCCAGTGAGCTGCGCGCCGTTGCCGTGCGTCGCGAGCTCGGATGCGTGTCGGCAATCCCAAGGCAGCCAAACCTAAGGAGCGAGACATGAGCCGTGCTGAGGTGCGCACCCAAGCTGCAACCGGGCCCTCGCAAGCGCGCAGGGTCGACAGCAAGCTCGAGGTCGTCGTCATTCCTGTCTCGGATGTCGATCGGGCCAAGCGCTTTTACGACGGCTTAGGTTGGAGGCTCGACGCCGATGTGGTCACGGGCGATGACTTTCGCGTCGTGCAGTTCACACCTCCAGGCTCGCCGTGTTCGATCATCTTCGGCAGCGGAGTGACGTCGGCCCTGCCGGGTTCCGCACAGGGGCTTCATCTCGTCGTGTCGGACATCGAAGCAGCCCGCGCCGAGCTCGTGGAGCGGGGCGTCGACGTGAGCGAACTGTTCCACGACGTCGGCGGTGTGTTCCACCATGCCGGCCGGGAAGGCCGCGTCAGCGGCCCGGACGCGAAGCGACGCAGTTACGCCTCGTTTGCCTCCTTCAGCGATCCGGACGGCAACGGCTGGCTGTTTCAGGAGGTCACCGTTCGATTGCCTGGACGCGTGCAGGCGGACGATACGACCTTCGGCTCGTCGAGCGAGCTCGCGAGCGCGCTCCGACGTGCAGCGGCAGCGCACGGTGAGCACGAGACGCGGACCGGCCAGCACGATGCGAACTGGCCGGACTGGTATGCCGAGTACATCGTCAGCGAGCATGCCGGCAAGCCGCTGCCGTCATAAGCCGCGGCGACAATGTCAGCGACAATTCCGCGGTGGCTCGCCGGCGAGCAGGGGGCCGGCGTGCGCCGGAGGGCGGTGTCAGCGTCGTCCTGATCGACGGCCGCAGCCGCGGCGGTCTGCGTTTAAGCCTTTGGCAGCATGAACCGAGCGAAGAACGTCGAAAGGTCCGCAAAGGCATCGAGGGGGAGGACGTGCGCAACATACTGGTCAGGTCGCACGACGACCAAGCAGCCCCGCTCCCGATCGATGCCCCGCATGTCGAAGACGTCGTTGCCGCTTTTCAGGTCCGGGCAGAATAGCTTCTCGTAGTCGCGAAGCCCGAAGCGGCCCTTCTCGGGCAGAAGCAGGGCTGGCATGGTCTGCAAGCTGAGCTCGCGATGGCCCTCCTGAAAAATGGCGCGCAGATCGATCACCGAGTCGATATCGGCGCCCGCCGGGGTGTACTTTCGAAGCGGAGAGGCAGGCGAGGCGACGAGAAAGTCGCACAGGGCGCGTAGGCGCGAGGAGGGCGGATCCGCCCGGTCGGAAAAGGCGAAAAGCCGCCAGCGGCCGTCCGCCTTAATCGTGTGCCCGAGGCAAACCGCCTTGGCGTCGGCCAGACGAATGACCGGCGCCGAATGGAAACGCATGCCGATCACCAGGCCTTTGGCCAAATGCTGGTGGGCCGGTGCGGCAGAGATGATTGAGGGTTTGTACTTGGTCGCCGTTCCCGCGGTATAGCGCGCGTGCGTGACGAAATACCTCTGGACCTCGCCGGGATCGACGCTTTCCTCCGTTACATCGTCGCCGGCTTTTAGGGGCGCGCTCAGCATGTTCGCCCACTCACGATCGAAGTCGATCAGTTCCTTGGCGACGGCGTGACGTTCCGCCGAGTAGGTATGCAAAATTTGCGGTGTGCACCGCCCCTGCAGGACGGACGCCAGTTTCCACCCCAGATTGAAGGCATCCTGCATGGAAACGTTCATGCCCTGCCCCGCTTTCGGACTGTGGGTATGGCAGGCGTCACCGGCGATGAAGACGTGGGGCAAGCGGATCGCGACATCGCCTTCGGCGACGTCGTCGAACTTGTCGCAAAGGCGCTGGCCGATGTCGTAGACCGACCACCAGGCAACTTCCTTCACCTCGAGCGTATAAGGATGCAGGATCCGCTGCGCTGCCGCGACCAACCGGTCTAAGGTGATATTGCGACTCGCGACCCGCTCGTTTCGATTGAGCTTGTCGAGCTCGACATAGATGCGGACCAGATAGCCGCCTTCCCGAGGGATGAGCACGATGTTGCCCTCATTGGCGGACTGTATCAATGACTTCAGGCGAATGTCGGGAAAGTCCGTCACAGCCAACACATCCATCACCCCCCAGGCATGATTGGCCGAATCGCCAGCGAGTGTCCGCCCGAGGCATCGGCGCACGGCGCTGCGCGCCCCGTCGCAACCGATCAGGTAGCGGGCGCGTATCGTCTCTGTCTGTCCCTTGTGGTCGGGATCAATTCGCTCGAGCCTGACGGTCACCGGATGGGATGCAGGGCTCACTCCCGCCGCGGTGTCGATGCTCAGATCGAGGAGGCGGCGAGCGTAATTGGGCTCCAGCCGGTTCGGGGAATTGCGCATGATGTCCAAATAGAAATCATGTACGCGCGCCTGATTGAGCACGACGTGCGGGAATTCGGAGAGCCCGTCTTCGACATCCTGAACCCGGCCGTGCCGGACAATTGTTTGTCGGCAAACAGCGTCCGGCCTCCAAAACGTTGTCTCGTTGACCCAATAGGCCTCCTTTTCGACGCGCTCGCTGAAGCCGAAGGCTTCGAACATCTCCATCGTCCGGCAGGCAATACCGTCGGCCTGGCCGAGCAGCAGTGGGCCCGATTTCTGCTCGACAATCCGGGTTCCAATGTCGGGAAAGGCTGCCAGTTGCGCCGCCAGGGTCAAACCGGCCGGCCCGCAACCGACGATCAGGACATCAACGTGCGCGGGAAGAGGGGCCGAGTTGGGCTGGGGCTTGTGCGTCTCGGACGGATCAGAGAGTTCCGGATTGCCGGTTCTGAAGCCATTGAGATGGAATTGCATGGCGCCACCTTCCCCGCTTGTTCTTACGAATTTCCAGACCCGCCGAGCTGGGCTGGCTGCGGTGGGGCTCGCTTTAGAGCATTTGCCGGCTTCGCTGAGGCGCGCAACCCCTATCGTGGCTCCTTGTCACCCTCAAATTGTCACCCTCAAATTGTCACCCGCAAACCTCACCATGCCCCGGAGCTTGCCGGGACCGTTTGGCGTTGAGAGAACGGCGCGCTGCAACGCCGGCAACGTTGGACCGGCTCAAGGCGACCCCGGCCCAGGGCGTAGCGCCCGGCCGTTCCATCATGTCGGCGTTGCTTTCGCGACGGCCATCGCGTCCGGCGGGCGTTCGAGCTCGTCACGCCGGGGCGTGGAGCGCAGCGGGCCCCTCCCTATCGGGGCCTTGCGGGCCCAACTCGCGCGTCGGCATGCCCGGCAGGTGCCGTCATCGGCAACCGGCGCTAAGGCGCTGCGGCGGCTCACCGGTGCTGGCGCCTGCTAAAGCCGAAGGGGCCGGACGTCTTTGCTAAAGAATTGGTTAACAAAAGTCAGCTGTCGTCCTGCGCGGCTCGACGCTAACCTGGTTGCAGCGCCTTAGCTTGCTGAGAAGCGCAAAATATGCTCAGGAGCGGCTTCGTCGCAGTGTTTGCTCAGGGGCGTAACCGTTAACGGTTCTGCCGACAGCAATCCTTGCCAAGGGGTGGGAGTTCAGCGCTGAGCGGGGTCGGGGCAAAGCCGGGCACAACGTCTGCGGCAATCGGCAAGTCACACCCCGACACCGCGGGCGATGTCATCGCTCTGCCTCGGGCGGCGATTGAGGCCCTTCCCGCTGCCGTCTACATGAGCGATGCGCAGGGGCGCCTCACCTTCTACAACGAGGCTGCGGCGAGGCTTTGGGGCACCCGCCCCGCGTTGCGGCAAAGCAAATTCTGCGGGTCTTACAAGCTCTACCGGCCGGACGGCACGCCGCTGCCGCACGAGGCGTCCCCGCTGGCGAGGGCGCTGCAAACAAAACGACCAATCCGCGACGTGGAAGCGGTCACCGAGCGCCCGGACGGCACGCGCGTTTCCTGCATTTGCCATGCGACCCCAGTGTTCGACACCGCCGGCAGGCTGACCGGTGCCGTCAACGTGCTTGTCGAGATCAAAGAACGCCAGCCGGCCGCGAAGGTCCCCACCGGACGTGAGGCGCAGCTGGCTGTGTTTGTCGAACACGCCCCGACGGCGATCGCCATGTTCGATCGGCAGATGCGCTACCGTGCCGTCTCCCGGCGATTTGTTGGCAACCACCGCCTTCCTGCCGCCGCACAGCTCATCGGCCGCTCGCACTTCGAGTTTTTTCCCGACATCTCGCAGCGTTGGCGCGACATTCATGCACGCGTGCTGGCCGGCGAGGAGTTGTCACATGAAGAGGAGCCATTCGTGCACCCGGACGGTGGCACCGACTGGGTGCGCTGGTCCATGGCGCCTTGGCGCGAAGTCAACGGCGAGGTTGGCGGTACGCTTTTGTTTGCCGAAGTCAGCACGGAGCAAGTTGAGGCGCGTCGGGCGCTGGCCGAGAGTGAGGCACGCTTTCGCGCGACCTTCGAAAATGCGGCGGTGGGGATCCTGCTGGTCGATCCGCACGGATCTCTCTTGCGGGTCAACGACAGTTTCGCCCGCATGCTCGGGTTTTCCTGCGAGGAACTCAAGAGCAAGACCTTTCAGGACATTACACACCCGGACGATCTTGCAACCAACCTCTCGATATTGAAGAGGACGCTCGCCGGCGAGGCCAGCAGCTATTGCATCGAGAAGCGCTACCTGCGCAAGGATGGCGGCATCGTCTGGGCTAATCTCACGGTCGGCTGCGTGCGCAAGGTTGACGGCAGCGTCGACTATTTCCTCTCCGTCGTTGAGGACATTAGCGTGCGCAAGCGTGCCGAGGCCCGCCTGGCGGAACGCAATGCGCAGCTCGACCTTGCCCACAGGGCGGCGCGCGTTGGCTCTTATACGTACGATATTCCGACACGAAGCATGCGGATCGCGCGTGCCAGTGCGGCAATCTATGGTCTGTCTCACAGCACCATGCAAATCGGCGCCGAACAATGGTTCGCGCGCGTGCACAGAGACGATATGCAGCGCGTGCGTGCCGAGCACATCAGCGCGTTTAAGGAACGGCGGCGCGAACTCATCAACGAGTTTCGCTTTGTTCGACCCGGTGGCGAGGTCAGGTGGGTTGAAGCGCGAAGCCTCATTGACTATGACCGCACCGGCTTGGCCAAGCGCATGACCGGGGTCTACATCGATGTGACCGAACGTCGAAAGGCCGAGGATCACAAGAGCCTGTTGGTCGCCGAGCTCGACCATCGGGTGAAGAATATCCTGGCGTGCGTGGCGGCGGTTGCCCAACATTCTCGAGAGCGCAGCACGTCCACGGAAGAGTTCCTCGAAGTGCTCAATGGCCGCATTAATGCCTTGGCAAATACGCACGCTTTGCTGAGCCGGAGCCGTTGGGGGGGCGTCGGCCTGGATGAGCTCGTGCGTACCGAACTGGCCTTCTGCACCAAGGAGGAGAGCACGCTCATCGAGGGCCCGAAAGTCGAGCTTGCCGCAGAGGCCACGCAGCCGGTGGCGATGGTTCTGCATGAGCTGGCGACCAACGCGGCCAAATACGGTGCCCTGTCCAATGGCCGCGGACAGCTTTCGGTCCGTTGGCGCCTGCCGTCGCGAGGCCGCGCGCGAGGCAAGCTCGTGCTCGAGTGGCGCGAGACCGGCGGCCCAAGCGTCGCGGCGCCCAAGGCCAGCGGCTATGGCACGTCCGTGATCCGTGATCTCATTCCCTATGAGCTCGGTGGCACAGTGGAGTATCAACTTGCTGGCGAGGGTGCCCGCTGCAAGTTGGAGATCCCTGCCAAGTGGTTGATCCCCTAGATCTTAGGCCCCCGCGCCAGATCATCGGGCCAGCGCGCGCTGCGGGGGACGCCTGGTGCGACGGGTCTTGCCCGTTCTCAATGTTTCCGCCGCAGTCCAAATGCCGAGGCTCGGGTGGAGTGATGGGACGGTTTGCCACCCCCGGCGGGAGCAACTTTCGTTGCCCGGCACGCGTTGCTTCCTGTGTCCCCGAAACCGTTTCCTTCGGTGTCCCCGAAAAGAGGGACCGCTTGGCGGTCAAGGCCCATGGCGCATCCACCCACGGCGGCAAAGCCGAGCCCCGCTCTTTCATCACTACAAATTGATGCGCGTTGCATCGACACGATCCGCACGCTGGCGATGGATGCGGTCCAGCAGGCAAAGTCGGGACATCCCGGCACGCCGATGGCCCTGGCGCCCCTCATTTACACCCTATGGCAGCGCGTTCTTCGCTTCGACCCCGAGCAGCCGCTGTGGCCCAATCGCGACCGCTTTGTGCTCTCAAACGGTCACGCCTCGATGCTGCTTTATGCCGTCCTGTACCTTGCCGGCGTGCAGGCGGCAAAGCTTGCCAATGGGCGGCACGCCGCGGCCGTCTCGCTCGACGACATCAAACGCTTCCGCCAAATTGGCAGCGCGTGTCCGGGCCACCCCGAATATGGTCTGACGGCGGGGGTCGAGACCACGACCGGCCCCTTGGGCCAGGGCTGCGGCACCAGTGTTGGCATGGCCTTGGCGGGGCGCTGGCTCGCGCAGCGCTACAACCGGCCGGCCGGCGCCATTTTCGATTACCGGGTGTATGCGATCTGTAGCGATGGCGACATGATGGAGGGTGTGGCGAGCGAAGCTGCGTCCTTTGCCGGGCACCAAAGGCTCGCCAACCTCTGCTGGATTTATGATAGCAACCACATCTCGATTGAAGGCCACACGGACCTCGCCTTCAGTGAGGACGTGGCTGGTCGCTTCCGCGCCTATGGCTGGCAGGTCGCCCGCGTCGCCGACGTGAACGATCTCGACGCCCTCGCGCAGGCGCTGCACGGCGCGAACGCCGAGACAAGGGCGCCAAGCCTGGTTATCGTCAACAGCCACATCGGTTTTGGCGCGCCGCACAAGCAGGATACGAGTGCGGCACATGGCGAGCCGCTTGGCGAGGAGGAAGTCCGGCTTGCCAAGCTGAGCTACGGTTGGCCCGAAGCTGCCAAGTTCCTGGTGCCGGACGGGGTGCGCGAGCACTTCGCGGCCGGCTGTGGGGCGCGCGGCCGGCGGCAGCGCCAAGACTGGGACCGGCGATGGGCGAGCTATCGCCGCCAATATCCCGATCTCGCCGACCAAATCCAACGCCTGGAGCATGCTGATCTTCCCGAGGACTGGGAGGCTGCCCTGCCGACCTTCGCCGCCGACGGCAAGGGCCTGGCGACGCGGGACTCCTCGGGCAAGGTACTGAACGCGATTGCCGCGCACGTTCCCTGGCTTATCGGCGGCTCGGCGGACCTGGCGCCATCGACGAAGACACATTTGTCCGGCGATCAAGCCGGCGAGCTCGAGGCGGCGACGCCGGGTGGGCGCAATTTGCACTTCGGTGTGCGCGAGCACGCCATGGGCGCCATTCTCAACGGGCTTGCGGTGTCGGGACTGCGAGCCTTCGCCGCGACGTTTCTCATCTTCTCGGACTATATGAAGGCATCAATTCGGCTCGCCGCCCTAATGGAACTGCCGGTGGTCTATGTGTTCACCCACGACTCCATCGGTGTCGGCGAGGATGGGCCGACGCACCAGCCGATCGAGCAGCTGGTTGGGCTGCGCTCGATCCCGGACCTCCTCACCCTGCGCCCGGCCGACGCCAACGAGGTGGTAGAAGCTTGGCGCACGATCCTCAAGCACAAGAACCGGCCGGCCTGTTTGGCGCTGAGCCGACAGGTCCTGCCCACCATCGATCGGTCGCGTTATGCGCCGGCCTCGGGCCTCGCCCGGGGCGCCTATGTCCTCGCCGACAGTAAGGGGGCCGCGCCGGAGGTGATCCTGATTGGCACCGGCAGCGAGGTGGCGCTTTGTCTCGCCGTCCATGCGCAACTCGCGCACGAGGGCATCAAGATCCGGGTCGTCAGTATGCCCTCATGGGAACTGTTCGAAGCGCAAGACCAGGCCTATCGCGATAGCGTGTTGCCGCCAGACGTGGCCGCGCGCGTTTCGGTGGAGATGGGGTCGGTGATCGGCTGGGACCGCTACGTCGGCCCGAGCGGGCAGCGGATCGGCATGCGCTCGTTCGGTGCGTCGGCTCCCCTTAAAGATCTGTTGGGCAAATTCGGCTTCACGGTCGAGGCCATTGCCGCGGCGGCCAGAGACCAGCTTGCCAAATCGAGAACACGGACGGCGCTATGACAGCAGCGAGGCAGGCACGGCAGCGGGACAATCCCCTGCTTCAACTTGGCGAGGCCGGGCAGGCGATCTGGCTCGACTTTTTGTCGCGCAGCTTGATCAGCAATGGAGACCTCGAGCGATTGATTGAGAACGATGGCCTCGCCGGCATGACGTCGAACCCCTCGATTTTCGAGAAGGCCATCGGCCACGGCACGGACTACGATGCCTCGTTGCGGGCCGCCGAGGCCGAAGACGATCACGACGCCAATGCGCTTTACGAGCGGCTGGCGATCGAGGACATCCAGCATGCCGCCGCCGTCCTGCGGCCCCTCTACGATCGGACCGATGGGCGTAACGGGTTCGTGAGCCTCGAGGTGTCGCCTTACCTGGCGACGGACACCACGGCCACGATCGCGGAGGCGCGCCGTCTGTGGCGCGCCGTCGGCCGTCCCAACATTATGATCAAGGTGCCAGCCACGAAGGCGGGCCTTCCTGCCATCCGCGAGCTCACCGGCGAGGCAATCAACGTCAATATCACGCTGCTGTTTTCGCAGCAGACCTACGCGGACGTCGTCGCGGCCTATTTGTCCGGTCTCGAGCAGGCCGCCGCCGAGGGCAAAGACCTGAGCCACATCGCCAGCGTTGCGAGCTTCTTTGTCAGCCGCATCGATGCAGCCGTCGACAAGCGCATCGACCAGATGTTGGCGATGGCGCCCGCCGCGCAGGGCGAGGCGTTGGCGCCGCTGCGCGGCAAGATCGCAATCGCCAATGCCAAGCTTGCCTATCAGATCTACAAACGGCAATTCGCCGGCAGCCGGTGGCAGGCTCTGCAGGCGAACGGCGCCCGCGTGCAGCGCCTGCTGTGGGCCAGCACGGGTGTCAAGAACCCGAACTACTGCGATGTGCTTTACGTCGAGGAGCTGATCGCAGTCGATACGATCAACACCATGCCCCCGGCGACGCTGGATGCGTTCCGCGACCACGGCAAGGTGGCACCGACGCTTGAAACCGATGTCGATCAGGCGAATGAGCAACTCGCCGCACTGGCCGCTGCCGGCATTTCCCTCGAGCAAATAACGAGCGACCTGGTTGACGACGGCGTCAAGCTCTTTGCCGAGGCCTTTGATAAGCTGCTGGGCGCCATCGCGCGCAAACGCAACAGCCTCTTGGGGGCGCGGCTCAATGGCCAGGCCGCCAGCTTGCCGAGCGAGCTTGACGGCGCCGTCGCCGCCGAACTCGAAGCCTGGCGGCAGGCGGGCAAGGTCCGCCGGCTATGGCGTGGCGATGCCAGCCTGTGGACCGGCAACGATGAGAGCCGCTGGCTTGGTTGGCTCGACATCGTCGGCGAGCAGCTCGAGCGGATCGAGGCGTTGGGCGCCTTGGTCGCGGACATCCGCCGACCTCAGTTCAGCCACGTCGTGCTGCTGGGGATGGGCGGCTCGAGCCTCGGCCCCGAGGTGCTGGCGGCGACGTTTGGCCCACTGGACGGCCGGCCGGAGCTGTTGGTGCTCGATTCCACCGATCCCGCCCAGATCCGCTCCATCGAAGCGCGGCTCAATCCGGCGCGGACGCTGTTTCTGGTCTCCAGCAAATCCGGCACCACGCTGGAGCCCAACATCCTCAAGGCCTATTTCCTGCAGCGGCTCACCTCAGCGCTGGGGCCCGAGCAGGCGGGTTTGCGCTTTCTTGCCGTCACCGACCCGCATTCGAAGCTGCAGGAGGTCGCCGCGCGTGAGCATTTCCGCGGCGTCGCCTTCGGCAAGCCCAGCATCGGCGGGCGCTACTCGGTGCTGTCGGACTTTGGCATGGTGCCCGCCGCAGTATTGGGGCTCGACCTGGAAAAGCTCTTAGTATCTGCGCGGTTGATGGTCTTCGCCTGCGCCCAAAGCGTGCCGCCGGCGGAAAACCCCGGCGTCAGGCTCGGCGTGATCCTGGGACAGTCGGCCAAGGTCGGCCGCGATAAGATCAGCATCGTGGCGTCGCCGGCCATTGCCGATTTCGGCGCCTGGCTCGAGCAGCTTCTAGCCGAGTCGACGGGCAAGCAAGGCAAGGGCCTGATCCCGGTCGACGCCGAGCCGCTGGGCAGGCCCGAGGTCTACGGCCCCGACCGCCTTTTTGTCTATCTCCGGTTGGCGACCGATCCCGATGCCGCCCAGGACGACGCCATCGCCGGGCTCGCACGTTCCGGTCAACCCGTCCTGCGCCTCGACGTCGCCGACCGCTACCAGATCGCCCAGGAATTCTTCCGCTGGGAACTCGCCACGGCCGTTGCCGGCGCGCTGATTGGCATCAATCCTTTCGATCAGCCCGATGTCGAGGCGAGCAAGGTGAAAACGCGCGAGCTTACCGCCGCCTTCGAGGCGTCCGGCGCGCTGCCCGCGGAGACGCCGCTGTTTGCCGAGCGCGGCATCGAGCTCTTCGCCGACCCTGCAAATGCGCAAGCGCTTGCGGGCGCGGGCGACACGCTCGTGGCCTGCCTTCGGACGCATCTCGATCGCCTGGGTGCGCAGGACTACTGCGCCTTCCTCGCCTACATCGAACGCAATAACGCGCACCGCGTGCTGCTGCAGGAGATGCGGCGCCTGGTGCGCGACCGCAAAGGCGTCGCCACCTGCCTTGGCTTCGGGCCGCGGTTCTTGCACTCGACCGGGCAGGTCTACAAAGGCGGGCCGAACAGCGGCGTCTTCCTTCAAATCACCGCCGATGACGTGCGCGACCTATGGGTTCCGGGCCAGAAGGTGAGCTTTGGCATTGCCAAGGCCGCGGCGGCGCGCGGCGATTTCGCCGTCCTGGCCGATAGGCGGCGGCGGGCGCTCCGCCTCCACCTTAAGGGCGATATTGTCGCGGGGCTGGCGACCTTGAAAGGCGCGATTGCGGCGGCCTTGGCCCAGGGGCCAGCGCGCTAGGAAGCGATAGGGAGATGACAATGCAAGTTGGCGCCGTCGGCCTCGGTCGCATGGGCGGCAACATCGGGCGCCGGCTCGGGCGCAGCGGCCACGAGTGTGTCGTGTTCGACCGCATCGCGTCGGCCATTTCCGCCCTCGCCGGCCACAACGTGACCGGCGTCGACGATATCGGGCAGCTCTGTCAGCGCCTCAAAAAGCCCGAGGCGGTGTGGGTGATGCTGCCGGCCGGGGAGGCGACGGAGGCTGCGGTCGACGCGCTCGGCGCGGTGTTGGAGGCGGGCGACAGCCTCATCGATGGAGGAAATGCCTTCTACAAGGATGACATTCGTCGAGCCAGGGCCCTCAAGGCGAAGGGGATCGACTCCATCGATTGCGGCACCAGCGGCGGCGTCTGGGGCCTCGAACGCGGCTATTCGACGCCGATCGGCGGAACGAAGGACGCCGTCGAGCGGCTCGATCCGATCTTCAGCGCCTTGGCGCCGGGCAAAGGCGTCATTGTCGTCACGCCGGGCCGCGGCGACCGCGACCTGCGCGTCGAGTGCGGCTATAGGCACTGCGGGCCGAGCGGCGCCGGCCGTTTCGTCAAGATGGTCTTGTCGGCCATGCGCAACAAGTTCGGCGGCCACCTTGAGCGGGCGGGCGCGCCATGACCGCCTTGGCGCCGCCTCCACCTTCCTGCGGGCTGGTGATTTTCGGTGCGGTGGGTGACCTGACGCAGCGGCTGCTGCTGCCGGCGTTGTCGAACCTCAAGCGGGCGGGCTTGCTGCCGGCCAACTTCGCGATCGTCGGCATTGCCCGCAGTGCGAAAACGGACGATGCCTTCCGCGCGGAACTGGCGGAAAGCCTTACAAGATACGGCGATAGCGCCGGTCCCGCCAGCGACGCCGAGTGGCTCGCCCGCCGCATGTTCTATCTTGCCGGTGATTTTGACGCCCCCGCGACCTACCAGAAGCTGGCGGCGCTGCTCGCCAGGACCGATGCGGCGCAGCATACGGGTGGCAACTACCTCTTCTATCTGGCGACGCCGCCGCAGGCCTTTGCCACGATCCCCAAGCGACTGGCCGATGTCGGACTTCTGCAGCAACAAGAGGGTCACTGGCGGCGTGTCATTATCGAGAAGCCGTTCGGGACCGATCTTGCCTCCGCACACGCGCTCAATTGCGCCCTGCTCGAGGTCCTGGCCGAGGAACAGATCTATCGGATCGATCACTACCTCGGCAAGGAGACCGTGCAAAACATCATGGTGCTGCGCTTTGCCAATGGCTTGTTTGAGCCGCTCTGGTCGCGCCATCACATCGATCACGTGCAGATCACCGTCGCCGAGACGGTGGGTGTGGAGCGGCGGGGGCGGTTCTATGATAAGACCGGCGCCTTGCGCGACATGGTACCGAACCATCTCTTTCAACTCTTGACCCTGATCGCGATGGAGCCGCCGACCTGCTTTGGCGCCGACGCCGTCCGCACCGAGAAGGGCAAGGTTCTGGAAGCCGCCCATATTTTCGGCCGCGAGGACGCTAGGCGCAACGTGGTGCGTGGTCAGTACGGGGCAGGGACCGTCGCGGCCGAGGCCGTGGCCCCCTATCGCGGCTCGGAGGGCGTTTCGCCCGGCTCGACCACCGAGACCTACGTCGCCTTGAAGATCATGATCGACAACTGGCGCTGGGCCGGCGTGCCTTTTTATCTGCGTACCGGCAAGGCGCTCGGCGCCCGGCGCAGCGAGGTGGTGATCCAGTTCAAGCAAGCGCCGTTCGCCCTGTTTCGCGATACGCCGGTGGACCGGCTGACGCCGAACGACTTGTCGATCCTGATCCAGCCGGAGGAAGGCGTGACCTTGCGGTTCGGGGCCAAGATCCCCGGGCCAAGCGTGCGCATGGAAGGCGTCGCCATGAAGTTCAACTATCGGGAGCATTTCCGGGCCGCTCCCAATACCGGCTACGAGACGCTGATCTACGACTGCATGCGAGGCGATGCCACGCTGTTTCAGCGCGCCGACAATATCGAGGCCGGCTGGCGTGTGGTGGCCCCCATTTTGGAGGCCTGGGAGCAAGATAAGTCCCAGACCATACCGCAGTATCCGGCCGGCAGCACCGGCCCCGCCGAAGCCGATGAATTGCTCGCGCGCGACCACCGGCACTGGCGCGCCATTGCCAAGGACGACGGCTCGCCATGAGGGCGATGCCAACCACCATTCGCGCGGTGATTTCCGATGTCGACGGCACGCTCGTCACCGGCGACAAGACCCTGAGCGGACGGACGCGGGCCGCCGTCGCCAAACTGCGTGCCCGCGGCATCGGCTTTACCATCATGAGCAGTCGGCCGCCGCGCGGGCTCGGTATGCTGCTCGCGCCGTTACGGCTGACAACTCCCTTTGCGGCGTGCAATGGCGGCATCATCGCCGCCCCGATTTAAGCGTGATCGCCGAGCATGCCGTCCCCGGCCGCATTGCACGGCGCGCCATTGCCCAGATCGAACGCGACAACATCGAGAGCTGGGTTTTTGCCGGAGTGGACTGGTTGGTGAAGGAGGATCGCGCGCCGCTCGTGGACGTGGGCCTGTCGGCACACGATGCGGCCGCCGCCTATGAAGCGACGCTCAGGCATTTCTACGGCGGCGGGGAACTTAACTCCCGGCAACCGCTGTTCGACGTCACGCTGTTGGGGATTGGCGAGGACGGACACACGGCCTCACTGTTCCCAAACCAAAGCTCCCTCGATGCGCGCGAGCGCTGGGTGCTGGAGGTGAAAAGTCCGACGGGGTGAACCGCGCATCACCCTGACCTATCCAGCTCTGGAGAGCAGCCGCAAGGTCGTGTTCCTGGCGACGGGATGGCGCAAGCAAGGCATTCTTGCCCGTGTCTGGTCGGGCGATCGCTCGCTGCCGGCGGCGCGGGTGCACACGGGCGGCAGCGTGCACTGGTTTCTCGATCGCGCGGCCGATCCCGCCGGAGGTGTAGCCGATGGACAAAGACCCGATGGCGATTGAGCACGTCGCCTTCAAGGTGACGTCGCCGCGCGGTGCCCGCGTCAAACGCCACTCTTTGCGACCGCGCACGCTTGCCGTCGACGTTGGCGGCTCGCACGTCAAGGCCATCGTGCTATCGGTCGACGGCGCTGCTCTCAGCGACGAGGTGCTGATTGCCACGCCGCATCATAGTCCACCGGGGGCGCTCCTCGAGATCATCGACGAATTGATCGCGTCGTTGCCGGATTTCGAGCGCGTCTCGGTCGGCTTTCCGGGTTTTGTTCGGCGCGGCACCATCGTGACGGCACCGCATTTGGGCACGCGGTATTGGCAGAATTTCGATCTCGAGAACGAGCTCGCACGCGCGCTTGGTCGACCAACGCGCGTGTTGAACGACGCCGATGTGCAAGGCTTCGGTCTGATCGAAGGCAATGGCCTCGAGCTGGTCCTCACGCTCGGCACCGGGGTTGGCACCGCGCTATTCCGGGACGGCGATCTCATGCCGCATCTGGAATTGGCCCACCATCCGATCCGAAAGGGGCAGACCTACGACGCGTATATCGGCAACGCGGCGCTGCACCGCAAAGGCGTAAAAAAATGGAGCCGGCGTGTGCACAAGGCGATCGCCAGCGTGCGCGCGCTGGTCCACTACGACGTCCTCCATATCGGCGGCGGCAATGCGCCGAGGCTAATCGATCCACCGCGGGATGTGCGCATTGGCGCCAACACGGCGGGTCTCACCGGCGGTCTGCGGCTTTGGGAGACCCGGCATCAGGCGGCTCCGCGCTAGCACAAGCAGGGTCTTATAAGCCAAGGACGGCGATTGACCGGGCGCAAGGGCGTGATTGCCCAACCCGCACCGAAACGGCAAAATCCGAGGGTTCCAGGCAGGGCACAGCAACGACGTCCGTCTCGCTATCCGATGAGCGTCGTGATGCCCCGATGTCCTAATCTTGCAGAGATCTAACTCAGGTAGTCATACGCCGTGAGCACGTGGCACTTGATCACGTTCAGGGCGTCCGCGATTGGCACGTTCTCGTTCTTGCTGCCCAACCCACGTGGGGGGGGACCGTAGATAACCGCGGGGACATTGCGGTATCGCCAGAGCCGGGCATCGGTATTGCCAAGGCTTACGACATCGACCGGTTTGATCCCGGTGAGGCTTTCCGCGTTCCGCATCACGATCCGCGTCAACTCGCTATTTGGCTCGCACCAATTAGGTCGATTCTCGATCAGGACTTCCATGTCAAATTTGTGTTTTTGCCCGAGGGCCTTGACGTCGGCCATGAAGCGTTCCGGGTCGACGCCGTTCGGCAGCCGATAATCGACCTCGAACGCGCACTCGGAAGCGATCATGTTGACCTTCGGACCTCCGGATATGGTCCCGACATTGAAGGTAATCTTCCGCGCAGCATCCGAAGCTCCGGCACCATATGCCGCATCGAATTGCGCCTTGGACTGGTCGAGGGCCAGCGCCACTTCCTTGGGCTCGATAAACTCGAACTTGGTCAAAGCTTTGAGATCCGCGATGAGGGCATACGCGAGCTCTATGGCATTAGGGCTGACGTGTGTATAGGCGCCGTGGCCGCCTGGCGCCGTAACGCGAAACCGGAGCCAAAAAGCTCCTTTCTCGCCGAAACGCACCGTCTCGAAGCTGCTGGGTTCGCCATTGAGACACGCGGTACCAGTGATTTCATCGGGGCATACGTCGAACAAATGGCGCGCCCCGTACGGTCCGAATGTCTCCTCGTCGGAAACAACGGTGAGTGTCAGCCGCCCTTTTAGATCCGGCAACGCACTGAGATAGGCATAGGTGAGAATAGAGGCGGTGGTGCCAACTTTCATGTCGGCAATGCCACGACCGTAGATGGCGCCGTCGACGATGGTGCCGCTCCACGGGTCTACCTTCCAATCCGACGCATCATTGACCGGGAAGACATCGATGTGCCCATTGAGGACGAGATGTTTCTCGCCAGACCCGAACAGCTTCGATGCCACGAGGTTGGGCATCGTCTCATCTCGTGTATGCAGCCGGTAGCCGAGCCCCTTCTTGTCCAAGAATGTGCGAACGTGAGCCATGGCTGCTCGCGTATCACCGGGCGGATTAGGCGAACGCGCCCGAACGAATTCCTGAAGGAAGGTTACGATCGAGGCTTGGTCCGCATCGATCGCTGTTAGCAGCTGTTCACGCATGGGCGCTCTCGCGATGGGGTTCAATAAACGTCGGTGCATCCTGGAGTTGGAGTGCCTCCCTAACGACTGCGAGGGAAGGACACGAAATTCGGAGCATCGATATGACGCGTATTAGGCCCAAACGGGCGAGCGAGTTCGTCCCAGCGGCCCGTCGAAATAAGAATGTCGATGCCGGTGTTAAGTACGGCCAGGAGGTCCGCATTGCCCCTCCGCACCGTCCACGCGACCGGCGTAAAGTTGTAAGCATTATCGGCGAACAGATTTTTCACCGTCGGTTGCTTCGCCACGAACGCATTGATGGTAAAGGCGTCCTCGAGTGAGACGTCGGCGCGCCCCGCAACTACTTCCACAAAGCCGGCCGTCAAATTTCCGGTCGCCAGCGTGATAATCTGCGCCTTCGGCATGTTGCGGCGCGCAAAATCCTCAGCCGACCCGCCTTGCACAACGGCGATCCGCGTTTCGGGCGTATTCATATCATCGAGCGTCTTGTAGCGGGTGTCGTTGACCCGGACGACGGCACCATATCCAAGATAGAAGATCGGCTTGGTGAAACTGACCACCATCGCGCGCTGCACCGTAGCGAATGTTCCGGCGATCGCCATGTCGAACTGCCCGGATTGCAGTCCGGCGACGAACGTTCCCCAGGTGGTCTCGACGAACACCGGCTTGACTTTCATCATTGCGGCGATCTCGCGGATGCCGTCTACATAAAAACCGCTGAGTTCCCCAGTATTGGCGTCCTTGATCGTTCCGGGCGGTGCCGGAATGTAGCCGATCTTCATCTCCCCTCGGCTGACGATGTCCTGCAGAGTCTGGGCGGAGCCCAGACCTGCAGCAAAAGCCAGCATCGCAACTGCGAGACTGCAGCACAATGCAAGTCGGCGCAGGCAAAACTCCCTAGTGGACATCATGTTTGCTTCTCCCTGTTCAGCACTCTGGCAAGAAAATCCCGCGTGCGATCGGCGCGCGGATTGGTGAAGATTATCTCGGGCGGCGCCTCTTCTACGACCTTGCCCGCGTCCATGAAGACCACGCGACTGGCGACGTCGCGCGCAAACCCCATCTCGTGAGTAACGATCAGCATGGTCATGCCGTCCGCCACGAGTTCGCGGATGGTTGCGAGCACCTCACCGACGAGCTCGGGGTCGAGCGAGGACGTCGGTTCGTCGAACAACATCAGCTTGGGCCGCATGGCCAGTGCGCGCGCGATCGCGGCGCGCTGCTGCTGTCCACCCGAAAGCGTGGCGGGTCGTGCATCTCGTTTATCAGAGAGCCCAACCTTCACAAGCAGCTCCTCCGCGTATGCGATCGCCCCTGCGGGGGCCTCCCTGTTCACTTGGATTGGGCCCTCTATGATATTCTCGAGGACGCTCATGTGGGGGAAGAGATTGAAGTTCTGGAACACCATGCCAATGCGCCGGCGAACCTCACGGATCGACTTCTGGGAGGCCGGTTCCAGCCGCCCTGCCGCCTTGCGATAGCCGACCAGCGTGCCTTCGAAGATGATCTCGCCGTTGTCGTAGGGTTCGAGGAAGTTAATGCACTTGAGAAGCGTACTCTTGCCGGAGCCGCTCGGGCCGATGATCGCCACCACATCGTGCGGGCTGACCGAGAGGTTTATGCCGTCAAGGACCCGAAGGCTTCCGAAGCTCTTCACAATATCGTGGAGTTGCAGGATCATCGGCGCCACGTTTCGGCGATCTCGTTCATGGCCCCGCCCGCAGACGCAGTTCGAGACGTCGCGATAGATAGATTACTGGGTAGGTCAGAATGAAAAATACCGCGGCAAGCGCCGTATAGACCTCGAGTGGCCGATAAATCTGCGCGATCACATTGTTCGACTGGTGCAGCAACTCCGTGAAGGCGATCGTGGAGCCGAGCGTCGTCAACTTCATCAAGTTGGCAAATTCGTTGATGAAGGGCGGGATCATCTTTTGCACAGCCTGCGGCAGGATGATCCGACGCAGGGCCTTAGCGTAGGACATGCCGATGGCGTAGGCGGCATCCAGCTGTCCCTTGTCGACGGCGTTGACACCGGCCCGAAAGATCTCTGCCACATAGGCCCCCGCATGCACGCCGAGGGCCAGGACCAGCGTCGCCAGGGCGCTCAGCTGCACGCCGATGAGGATCGGCAGACAATAGTAAACCCAGACGATCTGAACGAGCGCCGGCGTGCCGCGAATGAGTTCGATGTAGCCGGTTGCCGCCCAGCGCAGCGGTGCAAAGCGAACTTCCTTGGCGATGCCAGCTGGGAGCCCGATTAAGAGTGACAGAATGATCGAGCCGACGGCAACCTTCATTGTGTTCAAGGCGCCATAGACGAACGCGGGCCAGTACTGCAGCAGGACAGGGAAATACCACTCGTAGCTCACGCGTCACTCCATGCCGGTGTCACCCCGGGGTGCCGAAGTCCAATGCTGGAGGGTGTGGCTTGGCGGGCTCACTGTCCGACAAGGAAGACGGCTTGCGACTTAATCCTCAGTCCACGTTGTTTCCCTTGGTCGCGCGGCAAGATTGCTCAGATTCGTGCGCCTGCTCGTTCTGGTTGGGGCACTTGGATTGTTAGCGACTTAAAACACGGGATGTCAAGCAACGCAGGTTGCTAGCGCTTGCAGTTGTCGCCCGTCGCGCGACGCGATCAAAGCTATCGCGGCAAAAGCGGGGTCGTGTATGGTTCAGCGTCCTTACGTACTGGGAACCCGCTCATGTCCAATCTCACCTATCCCGACTGGGAAAAGATCCGTTCCTCTTCCTTCGTCTCTGGCAAGACCTTCCCCCGGCTAGCGGAGGACACGCCGACGTTCTTCGGTGTGCCGCACGCCATCTTCCGAGAAGATCTCAATGGCGCCGACGTCGTCATCATTGGAGCGCCGTACGCGGCCGGCTGGGGCACACAGTACAGCGGCGTGGACAAGAGCCAATGGCTGGCGGCGCCGAAGCGCGTGCGCCAACAATCCATTCGCTATCGCTCCGGCTACATTCTCGATTTCGATTTCGATGTGTTCGAGAACATGCGTGTGCTGGATTACGGTGATGCAGAAATCCCGGAGCGCGCCAGTCGCGAAGGGACGGTAGACATCATCCTGGAGGCGCAGGCCGCGGTGGAAGTCAAGGTCAATGACGTTCTTGCGGCAGGTGCGGTTCCGATCGTGATCGGACAGAATTCACCGTGTGGGTCTTATGCCATCGCCAAACCGTTGTCCGAACGAACCCAGGGTGCGGTTGGCATGGTGAGCCTGGACACGCATTGGGACGCGCAAAAGATTGACCGCGCGACCATGGATCCGCGAATTGCCGGTGCAGGCAATTGGAAGGATTCCGTCTACCGCGATCTGAAGAATTTTCACCCGCGCAACTTGGTCGAGATAGGCGAGCGCGGCATGCTGGAATTCCCGCAGATCGTGCGGCCGTATCTTGCGGCGGGCGCGCATTTTGTATCGTCCTGGCGGATGCGTACGGAGCTCGGCATAGAAGGTACAGTAAAACTGCTGCCGAAGGCTTTCGAAGGCACGGAAGCCGTATACGCGCACTTCGACCTTGATGTGCTCGGTGGCGCCGGACCGGCCCCCGGCGACATCATGGGCGAGCTGGCCGAGCCCATCGGGCTTACCGACTACGAAGTCATCCGTCTCGCGCACGAGACAGGCAAGCTTGGTTGCAATGCATTTTCGTTTATCTGCATTCCGCCGGGATCGGCGGTGATGTATCGCGTTGTCGTTTACATCATCATGTATTTTATTGCCGGATTGTCGATGCGCAAGCGAGCCGCGGCGTAGCAGGGGTCCGCGGCCAGAGAGGCGCTGCCGGCGCGGGGGCCAGCCTTGCAAGGGTGATGAGTGCAGGCGATTTCAGCCGCTGCGAGGGAATAGATTTCGACGGCGGCCATTTTCGATTTCGAACCGACCCTGACGGTTGTCCTGCCACGTTGCCAGGCCAGATGCGCAATTGAACGAGCACACGCTGCGTGATCTGATCAGACCATGATTCCGAAACACGCTTTCTATTTCCTGCGACACGGCCAGACGGACTGGAACCTTGAAGGACGCTATCAGGGGCACACCGATATCCCGCTCAACCGCGCCGGAATTGCTCAGGCCCGTGCGGCGGCGGAGTGCCTCGCCGAGGTTCCGATTGACAGGATTGTGGTGAGCGCTGATCCGAGCGGTTGCGACGGCCGCCATCGTCGCCGACCGGCTCGGCAAGCCGATCCAGATCGAGCGCGGGCTGGTGGAACGGAACTTCGGAAGCTTCAATGGGCTCGTTGTCCGCGAGGTCAAAGCGCGCCACGGCTTGAGAGCCGACCAATCCTCCCGCGACATCCTCCCCCCGGACGCTGATCCCTTTCACGAGATCTTCGAGCGCATCCCTCCCGTCCTTGCCAGTTGGCTGACCGCGCATCCCCACGAGCTGTTGCTCTTCGTCGGCCACAGCGGTGTGTTCGATGCCCTGCACCAGCATCTCATCGGACCGCGTTCGGGGCGCGAGTCGGACCACGCCGTTGGGATTGCCAATGTGTCTCGGTTCAGCGGCTGATCGTCACGAGCGACTCGGCGGCGACCACTCTCGCGCGCTCGAGCAGGAACGTCCGTGCGCACTCTTCGCCCTCGATGATAAGGTGCTCGATATGCGCGGCCGAGCGATCAATCTTGCTCTCGTAGTCGAGCGTCTCCTGCAGCTCGGCCGACATTTCGATGCAGGGGATGTGATAGGGCTTGTCGGGTAGCGCCGAGAATGATTTCGGAATACGCACGGGCATCTTAAGGTCGAACTGACCGAGGAATTCGGGCCGGAACGCATGGGACAGCAGCATGTCGTTGAACATCTCAACGTGCCGCAGCTGCTGGAAGAGGGAGATGTTGCCCTCCAGCTGATTGCGCCGATCGATGATATCATCGATGCGCACTGGTACTGTTTCACGCCGAGTCGGATTGATCTTGATCAGCCAGATCTCCTCGGGGATGTTCTCCGCACCGACGCTGCTCGGGCGAATGAGCTCCTGTACCGGTGGATTGTCGGAGAACAGACCATCCCAGAAGACATCCTCGCCGATTTGCACGGCCGGAAAGATAGTTGGTACCGCACAGGAGGCGAGCACGTGTTCCACCCGGATCGGCTCCCGGTTCGATATGAACTTGGTCAGCATACCTGTGGTGACGTTGGCAGCGCCCACCATCAGGATGGGTCGCTTCGCGCGCGGGCCCCACGACGCGATTTCGGCAAAGTCGACATGCGTCTCAAGGAGTGTTTGGAAGCTCGTGAAGTTTTCACGCAACCCCATCGTCGCAAACTGCATTAACGACCGCGAGGCCACCGAACTGGGGCTCAGCTGGAAGGTGGGCAGCAGGCCACCATTGATCATCCGGACTGATTCGACGAGGAGTTGGTTGAAGGCGATCTCCGCCCAACCGATTGCCGAATTGTCCTGCCAGAAATCCATCAGCTGTCGCCACGGTGGATCCGCACCGCGCTCAAGTGCGTGCCAGACAAGCACAGCGCATACGGCCCCCCCGGACGTGCCGCTCATGCTGACGATTTCGAATTCGTCGGCGATCCGCGCTTCGCACAGCGCCTTTAAGGCGCCAGCGGTGAACGCCGTCTGACTGCCACCGCCTTGGCAGGCTATCGCGATCTTCGTCTTTGCCGTGATGGCTCGTGCCGCTTTCAACTACCGCACCCCATTTGGTCGGACCGACCTGGAGTTGCAGGCGGGGTCCGTCACAATCGCCAGCCGCTTTGAAGGTCCGTGCGGCTTGGTGTGTCCGCGCGCTTGTGAGGAAAGTTCCTCGATCCGTGCGCCGAAACCTCTACTGCGCTGTACTCCAAGCATGGAAGCAACTGCCTTAGGCGGATATCTTTGATTTTAGAAATCCAATGAGAAGCGTAGCGAGCCCTCCGCTGATTGCGCCTGTCAATAAGGCTGAGACGACTTGTACGGTGCCTCAACCCAAGCAGCGCAAAAAAGACCTGGCCCCGACACCGCCGCCTAATGCACCGACGATTGCGTTGCCGATTGCGCCCAAGTTCATTTCCAGCAGCGTAGCCACCTAGCGCGCGCCGATGAGCTGCCCAATCAATGCTGTCAGGTTCATGAGCCACCCTTGGAACGCGATGCAAGCTGTATCGACCCTTCGGGCGGAGAACGGTATCGGGCGAAACCCGGAGGCGGCGCGCTGGCAACCTGAAAATCAAAACGACTGCAATGGGTCGGGAGTGGCAGAAGCCCCCCGAACTGCGTCCGCAACACCCCCAACGCCTGAGGGGACTATGCAGTGCACCGAACTCACCCTTGGTGCGAACAAGCGACGTGGAAGCACTCGCGACAGCTACCGAAATCACGTCGCTACATCTCGATATTCCGCTCAGGAGCGCAGTGGTGCGCGTTGGCGCGCCGATACCCGTGGTAAAATCCCGACGCCATCTCAATGGAACCACGGATTGGTCGGGACGACCTTTGCCGTGACGGTCAATCTTCAGTGGAGATGACGCTATGATCGGCTGGCTGATCGTGGGAAGCTCGTTTCTGTTCCGCGCCGTGCTTGTCGCGTGGGCCACGCTAGCTATCTATTATTCGAATTTGCCATGGACCGAGTTGCGCCTGGGATTGGCAGGGGCGTTCGCGGCGTTCTCGACCTGGGCGCTCTGGCTGTCGCATCAACGGCGCATGCCCTTTGTATTCCTCGTGATGTTCCTTGGCGTGGTCGGGTGGTGGATCTCCATCAGTCCATCGCACGATCGCGAGTGGCGACCGGAAGTCGCGGTGATGCCGCGGGCGTTTATCGACGGCGACCGCGTCCGCATTACCGGCGTACGCAATTTCGACTATGTTAACCGGAACGATTTCACGGTGCGCTGGGAGGCGCGCGAGGTGTTACTGTCGCACCTGACCGCCCTCGATTTCTACGTGTCCTACTTTAGCGAGGGTCCGGTCGGACACACGTTTCTGAGTTTCATCTTCGACAACGCGCAGCCGCTGAGTATCTCCATCGAAACGCGGCCGGAGGTCGGCGAGGGCTTTGCGCCGATCGCGTCACTCTTTAAACAATTTGAGCTGATCTATTTAGTGGGTGACGAGCGCGACCTCGTGGGCGTGCGCACCAACCACCGACGGGAGCCGGTGTACCTCTATCACCTCAATGCCTCCGCCGACGATGCACGCCGGCTGCTGTTGGTTTACCTAGCGCGGATCAACGAACTCGCCGATCAACCGGAGTTCTATCACCTGCTGACCAACAGCTGCACAATCAACATCGTGCGCTACGCGAATGCCGCCGGCCGGGTCGGCCGGTTCGACATTCGCCATCTCTTTAATGGTCTTGTTGACAGTTACCTCTACCACTCGGGCCGAGTGGACACGACGTTGCCGTTCGCCGAGCTGCGGCGACGCTCCCTGATCAACGCGGACGCACAGGCAGCCGACGGATCGCCCGACTTCTCGCAGCGCATTCGCCGATCCGCGCCAACAATAAAACTGCCCTGAGGTGCGGACGGCAGGAGTCGAATCTGCACGGGCTACCCCCCAATAGATTTTGAGTGCCCTTGCGGCAACTCGTTCAGCCTTTCAATCAAGCTAGGTGAAGTCCGCTAAGGGTGTGCGCCGTGCAAAGGCGGCGCTCTCCAGTGGGTGCAAATCCCAGGAGCAGCCAGCAAGGCTGCAGATCTAGGAGGTGAAAGACCTCTGCCGTCAATTGCCCGATTTCGGACGACTAGCATATCCGATGCGCGGGGAGGCAACGAACCGCGTTCTGCTCGGACGTAAACGCCACGGCCGCCCTGATACCCGAACGGAGTGCCAGCGGTGGGAACGACCTGGATGGCAGCAAACTCGGAGGCCTGAAGATTAACGAATGACTGCAGCCGCGTAAGCACCCCCCGCTCTGAAGTCGTTGAGCGGATACTCGTCGGTTGAGCCGACCCATTGGGATTTGGGGAAGGCCGATGTGACAAGGGAAGAAACGGGTAAGCGCACCTTGTCAACCGCCGCGGCAGGGGTCCAGGGGATCCGAGGAAAGATCTGCAGAACGCGCGCCGTACCTCTATCCCGACCCCGGCAATCGCTCCAGCCGGAAGCAACCGGAGCAGCTATGGAGGTAACGAAATGGCTGAAGCCTTCGGTTAGCGTGTCACGATATACGGTGACAGGCCGAGGCTGCAGGCTCAGGCCACTGGGCATCTTGACCTTGCGTGATCGGGTCTGCATGACAGCAGCGATGCTGGTGCTAGAGCCGATCTTCGAAGCCGACCTTCCACCGGAGCAATATGCCTGCTGTCCCGGGCGCAATGCCCAACAGGTGGTGGTCGAAGGCCGAGCTCGACCCGGAGAAGGGCGTGGCCCG